>JAFKJU010000036.1 GCA_017305935.1 Hyphomicrobiales bacterium
CTTCGGCGGCGCGCGCGGACGCACCGACGTGCCGAAGATCGTCGACTGGTACATGGAGGGCAAGATCCAGATCGACGCGATGATCACCCACACCATGCCGCTCGACGACATCAACAAGGGTTTCGACCTGATGCACAAGGGCGAGAGCACTCGCGGCGTCGTGGTCTATTGACACTGCCTCGTCTTTCACCTGACTTGATCGGGTTCTTGATGAACCTACATTCGCGCAACGCAGCCGAATGAATAAGCAGCCGTGAGGCACATGGCATGAGGCAGAAGCTAATCGATGTTGCAAAGCTCGCCGGCGTCGGGCACGCAACCGTCGACAGGGTTCTCAACCAGCGCGGTGGAGTGAAGCCGGCCACAGCCAAAAAGGTCATCGAAGCGGCGCGTGAACTCGGTGTGGATCGCAAACTGCCCTCTATCTATCGGCAAGGGCTTCGGTTCGAAGTTCTGCTTGGAAGACGACAAATTCCGCTCTGTGCGAGGATGAGCGACGCGTTCGTCCGGGCTGGTCGACCTTTCGAAGATATCGTCGCCGTCGAACGCACCTTTGTCGATGACACAAAGCCGGAGGCACTCGCCCAGGCTATCCTGAAAAGCCGAAGCAATGCGTTGATTGTCTACGGCCAGGAGCACGAGCTGGTCGTCGATGCGATCGCCGAGGTGACCTCCGCTGGTAAGCCCGTGGTGACAATCGTGTCGGACGTTCCATCCGCTCCGCGATATGGCTATGTCGGCATCGATCACTATAAGGCAGGCCGGTGTGCGGCTTTTTTTCTTAGCAGGATGGCGTCGGAGGGAACCGCAATTCTGCTGTGCAGCGACCTTTCCTACAGGGCGCATGCGGAGCGCGTCAGCGGTTGCAGGGATGGTCTCGACCAATATTCGGGCGGGCGGCTGGTGACCGAGCTGATCGAGGCGAGCGAGCGCGATGTCCTAGCCAATCAGCACCTGCTAGATATGCTGTCGGGGACGAACATTGCCGGTATCTATTGTGCTAGCGCCAACCATCCAACGCTTCACCGGCTGCTTGCCAGGAAGAGTATTGCGCGCCCCTCCGTTTTGATCGGCCATGATCTAAGTGGTGAAACGGAACGCTTGCTACGCGATGGGACCATGACCCTCGTCATCGACCAAAACCCGGATCTGCAAGTGCGCAAGGCGCTGGTAACTCTGGCGCTTCGGTTTGGACTGGCCGGCGCGCTGCCGGAGGAAACAACAGTACCCTTCACGATCCATGTTTCCGATAATATCGCCTGAGTGCTTTTCGCGAGAGACGCTCGGGTCGAAGTCTAGCGGCGAACAGGGTCCGCAATTCAATGCACGTGATGATCGGTGAGGGAAATCCCTCAACTTATCCGTGGGACCGAGCCTGGCACCTGATAGGTGTTGGCCAAGGAAGTTGCGGTATCTGTGGCTGTAGCTCAGCCCGGCTTACTGGGAGGCATGAATGACTAAGGCGATGGTTTTTACCCAGTCGATGTGGGCGATGGAGCGCCGCGAAATCAATCAGCCGGAATTGACCCGGGATGAGAGCCTCCAGAAGATCGCAGAGGCAGGTTTCGACGGCATCAGTGGCCTGTGCATCGATATAGGGACTGCTGACGCATTGGCGTCGGCTGCGAAATCCTTCGGTTTGGCGCAGCATGCCGAGTGGCAGTGCTTTCCGAAAACTATCGACGACCTCAAGCCTGTCCTGGAATTCACGGCCAGATGGGGGGGGCACCACATCTGCCTCCAGCCTGATGTTCGTCCGAGGGGTCTAAGCGAGGCCTTGCCTCTAATGGAGGGCTGGCTAAAACTGGCCGAGGAGGCCCCAATCCCGCTGTGGATTGAGACGCATCGCGATCGCATGACGACGGATCTCTATTTCACGCTGGACCTTTTGGATGCGTTTCCGCAGATGGAGTTGGTCGCCGACCTCTCTCATTTCCTCGTTGGGCGGGAGTTTTCCTGGCCGGTAAGCGAGGAAAACCATTATTACATCCATCGCATCCTCGATCGGGCGCGCGCGCTTCACGGCCGGGTCGCTAGCCGGGAACAGGTGCAGATCGAGATAAGCTTTCCGCATCACAAGCCACTGGTCGACCAGTTCCTCGGCTGGTGGGAAAGGGCGATGCGCACCTATCTTCTCGATGCGCATGACATCGCACCTTTCGCTTTCAATTGTGAACTCGGCCCGCGACCCTATGCGATAACCGATCGGGACGGGCACGACACAACCGATCGCTGGGCCGAGGCGCTGATGCTGAGAGACCTGGTCCGGGAGCGCTGGAGCAAGCTCCAGCATGAGACCCGCGCGACGGCAGCCTAGAGACTACTGGAGGACGCCATATGACCGATATTCAGCACCCCGAAAGGCCAAATACGGGCGGATGGGCTCCGCCCAAACCGGTGGAAACGCCGCCGCTCTTCGTATGGCCTCCCAAGCCGATGGCCCTGTTTCGCTGGCTGTTCGGCAAGGAGGGCTACTTGCTGCCCTTCAACATCCCAATCATGATCATCTCCACGCTGATTTGGTGGTATTTGATCCCGGACATGGAGACGATGAAGACGTTCCAGTTCGGCTGGATCGCGCAGGTGTATCTCGTCAACCTCGTCGTACTCGCCGCCTGGACCAGCCTTTGGTACGCGCGCTTCTACATCCAGCGGGCGCAGGACATCGAGTACAAGTACAACAAGCGGTGGCCGAAGAACACGGAGACGTTCATGTTCGGCAGCCAGCTGCTGGACAACATGTTCTGGACGCTCGTCAGTGGCGTGACGATCTGGACGGCCTATCTCGTGGTTACGCTCTGGGCCATGGCGAACGGCTGGCTGCCTTACCTCGATATCGGCGAGCATCCTTATTACTTCGCGCTCTTCATGTTCATGATTGGGCTGTTCCGCGAGTTTCACTTCTATACGGTGCACCGCATTCTGCATATCGGCCCACTCTACAAGTGGTTTCACTCCATCCACCACAAGAACTCCAACCCAACGCCGTGGTCGGGAATGGCGATGCATCCGGTCGAGCACGTGCTCTACATGTCGGGCGTGCTGATCCATTGGATAATCCCATCCAATCCGCTGCTCGTTATCTACCACCTGCAACACCTGGCCTTCCTGCCGGCGCCCGACCACAGCGGCTTTGCCAAGCTGGTCGTCAACGGCAAGCCGCAAGTCGATATCGCTACGTACATGCATTACCTGCACCATCGTTATTTCGAGGTGAACTATGGCGGCGATGGCTCGGTGCCGCTCGATCGCCTGTTCGGCACCTGGCACAACGGCTCTGCGGAAGCGCATGAGCGGATGAACCAGCGCTTCGAGAAAAAGAAGTACAAGCGCTGACCGTAAACCCCGAACTGGATAAAGCCTCGTCGGCGAGGCCCCGTGCGGGCCTTGTCCGGCAGATGAAAGCCGACCGATAGGAGATGCTCCGTGCACCAAGAGAATATGGTGATCGTCGGCGCCGGTCATTCCGGTGCCCGAGCAGCCCAGGCGCTTCGCGCCAACGGGTGGCAGGAACGTATCACAATCATCGATGCAGAGGGACGCACCCCTTACGAGCGCCCACCGCTCTCCAAGGCGGTGTTGAAAGGAGAACGGGCAGCTGAGGTCGCGCCGCTATTTCCGGCCGGCTACCTCGCCGAGAACGGCATTGATTTTCTCTCTGGTATAGGCGCGACGGCGATCGATCGTGCCGGACAACGCCTCGCTCTGTCAGATGGAAACACGCTTCCCTACCATCGTCTTCTTCTTGCGACGGGCGCCATTCCTCGCGATCTGGGCGTGCCGGGACGGGATGCGAGCGGAATCTACCCACTGAGAAATGCCGCCGATGCAGAGAGTATCGCGCAGCGTCTACAGCCGGGCGTTGATATCGTGATTGTCGGTGGCGGGCTTATCGGGCTCGAAGCAGCATCGGCCGCCATTTCGCGCGGGTGCAACGTCACGGTCGTTGAGGCGGGACCGCGTTTAATGATGCGCGCCGTTCCTGCCCCGCTGTCCAGCAAGATCAGGCATCATCATGAGAGCAAGGGCGTTCGGTTCCTTTTCGGCCGGAGGGTCGTGGGGTTCGGTCAGCATGCCGGTGGGCTGAATTCGGTTAGCCTCAACGACGGAACGACGCTCACCTGCTCGGCGAGTATCATATCGATCGGTGTCCTGCCACGCACGGAGCTTGCCGAACGCGCTGGCCTCACTCTTGACAACGGTGTTGCGGTCAACTGCTTTTTGCAGACCTCTGATCCTTACATCTACGCCGCCGGCGACGCATCCTCCTTTGCGCTTGGCCCCGGGGTGCGCATGCGGCTTGAATGCTGGAAGAATGCCGAAGACCAAGGAAGCGTCGTCGCCCGGAATATGATGGGTGGCTGCGAACCCTATTTGCCGTTTCCCTGGATGTGGTCTGATCAGTTCGACCAGACCATGCAGATCGCCGGCATTGCCGATGGCGCGGTCGACCATGTGGAGCGCCAGTGCGAGGACGGTACATTGCTGATCTACCATCTCGATGACGCGGAGAAGATCCAGGCGGTCAGCGGTTTCGGATCGATTCGCGAAGTGTCACGCGGGGTCCGGGCCGGACAGATGTTGATGGAGCGAGGCCTTCGACCGTCCCGGCAGGCGCTACAAGACCCGAATTGCGACCTCAGAATGTTCGCGAAAGCTGTAGTTGCCTGACAGGAGAGTTGGCTTCGCGCCGCCTCTCAAAACTATGCTCGAAATACAGAACCGGAGTGACACATGTCGGATACTAAAAATTGGATCAAGGCCCTGGATACAACGAAAGTAGCACGTGGGGACGTGGCTCGTTGGGATCACGATGGCCGCAGCTATGCGATCTTCAGGACGGATAGCGACGCCTTTTACGCGACCGACGATATTTGCACGCATGAATACGCCCATATCTCCGATGGCTATGTCGAGGGAACGACGATCGAATGCCCAAGGCATGCTGGCTGTTTCGATTTCCGCACGGGGCAGGCGCTCAACCCGCCCGTATGTGTCAATCTCAGGACCTTCCCCGTCAAAGTTGAGGATGGGGCAATCTATATAGATATTGCCTGAGCTCCGCTGTCCGCAACTTGCTCCCTTTCGCGCCTCAGGAGTCCATTTGAGTATTCTGCAATTCGTGACATGTTGAGCCCAAGAGCAATGTCTGATGAGCTGACGTATGTCTGAGCGAATTGTGATCATTGGGGCTGGGCAGTCTGGGGGAAGAGTTGCTCAGATCCTCGCCAGCAATGCCGATACGAATATGAGCATCACTCTCATCGGATCGGAGCCTCACCGGCCCTATAACCGGCCGCCCCTCTCCAAGGGCGTGCTTCTGGGGAAATCCGGACTGGATGACTGCCTGGTCTGGCCGCAAGACGGCAGTGTCGAAAGTCGGGTCATGTTCCATGCGGGCCGCAGGGCCAAGTCATTCGATGCGCGACAACAGTCAGTTGAACTCGATAACGGCACAGTGCTCGAATACGATAAGCTCGTGCTCGCAACAGGGTCGCGGGTGCGCCATCTTTCGGTTCCGGGAGCCGGCGCGGAAGGAGTTTATACGCTTCGCACCTTCGACGATGCGGAAAGGATCGCCAGGCAGTTTCGAACAGGGAAAAGGCTTCTCGTGGTCGGCGGCGGTTTCGTGGGGCTCGAAATCGCGGCCGCCGCTCGCGCCAGAGGGCTGGAAACCGTGGTCGTCGAGGCGACTCACCGCCTTCTTTCGCGCATCGTGCCGGAAGAGGTTGGCGCCGCCTTGGCGCGGTATCACGAAGAGGCTGGTGTTTCGTTTCGCGTCGGATCTATGGTTGAGGAGTTGGTGACAACGAGCTCGAGAAAGCCCAACGCTGCTGTGCTATCGAACGGCGAGACGCTGCCCTATGACCTTGCGGTCGTCGGCGTTGGCGTGACAGCCGATACGGCGCTTGCAAAGGCGGCTGGCCTGGATGTTCAGGTCGGAATTAGAGCTGACTCATCTCTGAGAACGTCGGCGCCAAACGTATTTGCCTGCGGCGACGCCGTATCTTTCTGGCATCCCGTGTTCGAGCGTCATGTACGAGTGGAAGCCTGGCACAACGCGGAGGACCACGCGCGTGTCGTCGCTGATCAGTTGCTGGGACGGCCGGCAGTCTGCAATACCGTGCCGTTCTTCTGGTCCGATCAATACGATCGCTCGATGCAGATCGTCGGCATCCCGCATTTCGGCAGCGAACTTGTAAGCTGCACGCTCAACGATGCCAAGATATTGTATCACCTCGATGCGTATGGTGTTCTTGTTGCCGCAACAGCATTGGGGCATGACAGAGTAATCGGTAGAAAAATATCAGAAGCCCGTCGCTTGATCATGCGCAAGGTAAAGCCCGATCCCCATCTTATGAAACAAGGCCGTTCTCTTCTCTAAGCACGCGGTTTCGTTGCCGAAGCAGGCTGCCGCGAAGCACTCTCCGATGTGGCCGACGGACCGGATGCGGCAGATCGGCCAGTTCCCGCTTCAAGCGGATCTTCATCCCAACGTACGCTTGCACAATGCGTCCTTTGACATGAGGTGCTTTGGCTGCGTCCGATCCGCTCATGTCACAACCCACAGATCCGAAACGACGTGCGGCCGGAGAACTCCGGCACGGCACCGACCCCCTCCAGCCGCTCGAACGGCCGCATCCCGCCCAACGCGACAACCGCTGCCAAAGCGGATGCCGGCACGGAATCGTCTTCGAGCACTTTCGCGATCACCGCGCCGGTGCCCTGGTGCGGACCTTCGATGCGGCGGCGACAAGCGCGTCCGCCCGGCGGACGATTTCCAACGCCGAACGCAGCATCGCGCCGGCCCCTCGGTCAAGGCAAGGCAGACGGCCTAGGCAAAGACCGGATCGCCTGGACGCAGGCGGACCCTGCCCCCAAAGCGTCTTGAAGGCGAGCCCATGGCGCTCGGCCATCAGCAGCAGCACAGCAAAATCCCATTTCAACATCACGGTGATCAGCCCATCGGCGAGCGCCCACGCCAGCGATTCGGCGTCCGGGCGGTCGCTGTAAATTGCCGTCACAAGCTCGACCGCGGCGAGGGGGCCGGCCGACCGGCCTACAGCACCCTGTTACCATGGTCGACGGCTTCGACAAGCGGCTTATCCCAGACGAGGCCAGGCAGATCGACCAGTTCCATCACGCTTTTCGTAGAAAAGTCGGGCTTTCGCCCGGGAAACCTTTTGTAGGTCAAGAACTCCCTGTCCGCCGGGCCAGGATCGTCACCGGCCGCTTTCAGCAACACGGCCTCGCACAACGCTGCCTCATGCTCACTGCGGCCCATCAGCCGGACCGCACCGACGGCGCATTTCAGCGCCTGTCGCACGCGTGGAGAACCAGCATGAAATCGCTGTCAGATATTTTCGAGCACACTCTTCAAGACATTTATTACGCCGAAAACGCGATCACCAAGGCGTTGCCCAAAGTCGCCAAGGCGGCCAGGAGCCCGCAGTTGAAGAAAGCGGACGAGGAGCATCTTTTGGAAACGAAGGAACAGATCAAGAAGCTGGAGCAGGTCTTCAAGTCGATCGGGAAAAAGGCATCCGGCGAAAAGTGCGATGCCATTGAAGGCCTGATCAAGGAGGCTGACGGACTGATGGAAGAGGCCGAAGGTACGGCGCTGGACGCGGGGCTCCTCGCCGCCTGCCAAGCCGTCGAACATTATGAAATCGCCCGCTACGGTTCGCTCCGCGAATGGGCGAAGGATCTCGGCCACGATGAAGCGCATAAACTGTTGAGCGAAATCCTCGATCAGGAGAAGGCGACGAATAACAAGCTGACGAACCTGGCGGTGACGGAAATCAACACTTCGTCCGCCGGCACGAAGGCAGCTTAACGGCGTCAACCGAAGCGCAACATAATTGGCGACATCAAGCGGACGATCTCGATCGCCACGCAACCATGTATAATCGCAAAATCACATATGAAAATCTCCAATTGCGAATGCAACTGTGCCCATCTGCGGCTTTTCGGAAAGGAGCGGGAGAATGATCAGGTTCATGGATAGTCATGCCTATCCCGGATGCCCGGCCGTGGCCGAGGACCTGCCGCAGGAGTGATCTGTGCATGTGGAATTCAGCGGCGGCACGGTGGCGGGCGGGCGCATCGCCCGCCGCGACGACGGCGGGATCGCATTGACGATCGCGCCCACAGCACCGCCAAGGGAACGGCGATCGCGCAAAAAACCTGGCTGCTGGAAAACCGGGGTGAGGATCGCTGGCGCGTCAGCCGCCGGCTCAACCGGGACTGACCGCCGGCAAGAGGGACGTCAGGTCGCGCCGCCCTTTCGATCTGCATCGATGTCACGGACGCATGCATGATCATGCCGTTGCCGGCCTGTCATCCAGAAAGGGTTCATAGGCCATAGCCGCGAGGACCGCGCCATCGTCGGTTTCGGGATCGCCACAGATGGTAATGCGCGATCCGGAGACGAGACCTGCAATCTCTTCCACATATTGCATCAGCGGATCGGACGGCGAGGAGGAAATCAACGCCGGCACCGACAGCAGCGGCAGACGGTCGCGCTTGGCATAGCGGGCCACGGCCGAATAGGAGATGTGATAGGTGTTCAGCGCCTTCAGCACCTCGACGACGAACTCGTGCAGCCGTTCCGGCGAAGGCATGTCGATGTTGCGGCGCGTCGCTTCGCGACGGTCGTACCAGGGGGCGAAGAGGAACTGATCGCGGCAATAATTCCATGCCCAGTTGAACTGGCTGCCCATGGCGTCGGGTCTGACCACCGGGGAATTGTTGGCGATCTGGTTCTGCTGGCGTTGCGCCGACCACAGGCCCATATTGTCGATGATGATATGGGCGACCCGTTCGGGCTTTTGAATCGCGGATTCGAGCGCGATGCTCGCCCCGCTATGGCTGCCGAAGAGATCGCAGCTTTCGATGCCGAGCGCATCGATCGCTTCCCAGGTCGCGGCGGCGAAATCGGCGATTTCAGGCGTGCCGGTCAGCGCCGTCGAATCGCCGTTGCCGCGCGTGTCGAGCGCAATGGTGCGGCGGCTCTTGCCCATTTCCCGCAGCAGCGGGGCCAGCATCAGGCCGGAGCCCGGCGAGGGATGGAGAAGGACGAGAGGGCGGACGCCGCCCTCCCCGCATTCGCGATAATGCACTTGCCCACCGGGCACATCGAGAAAACCACGTCGGATCATTTGATTGCCTTGATAATCGTCCAGGGAAGGCGCCAGGTTTCGCCGCGCGGCGCGTCGTCCTCGGCAAAGCTGCTGATTTCGACGGCGCTGAAACCCGCCGCCCGGTGATCGCCGTCGAGATCCATCCCGGCGAGCGTATGCATGAAGGGCTCGGCGTTGCGATCCGAATGACCGTGATAGAGCGCGGTCAGGAAGGCATCGTCCGGCGGCAGGAAATCGAGATGCACCGCAACGCCGCCCGGCGCGAGCAGGCGATAGGATTCCGAGATGAGCTGGCGGATGGCTTCTGGCGGCATTTCATGCAGCAGCATCGTCGAGGTGACGACGTCGAAGCTGCCATCGGGAAGCGGCACTTCAGCGCCGTCCGCCTGGATGTAACGGGTGTTCGAGCCTTCCGGCCGCTCCTCGGCGATCTGGGCAGACAGGCGCACGCAGGAGGCCGAAAGGTCGATGCCGACCGCCTCCACATCCGGGCCGAGATCGGCGAAAGCCTGGGTGCTGCGCCCGAAGCCGCAACCGATATCCAGCACGCGCTTCGGTTTCCTGTCGCCGAGCGCCGCCTTGGCGAAGCGGTTGTGCAGACCGGCCTTGCCGACGACGCCGGCCGCCGCGCCCGCGCCTTCCCGGTAGACCACCGCCGCGATCGCATCGCCGCCGAGACCGCCGGGATGCTGATGGAAGTCGTTTTCCTGATAATAATCCGGCGCGGCGAGATCCGGATTCTCGGTCAGCCGGCCTTGCGACAGCGGCCGGGCAAGCTCCTGCTCCAGCTTTTCGCGATGCGTTTCCACAGCGGCCGCGATGCCGCGCCGCGAGGAATATTTCATGTTCTGCAGATTATATTCGAACCAGCCGAAGAACTGGTGCGTCGGCAGCGCCTGCAGCCGGGTTTCGAAACCGGCGCCATCGCCGAGTTCCTTGGCCTCGTCGCGCAAGCGGCGATAAAGCGGGCCGGCCCAGAGCTTGCGCATCTGGCCGATGAAGCGCTGGTATGCGGCCGTATCCCCATCGAGGGTGACGGCGGCGACGGGTTCGTTTCCTGTGCGTGCGTTCATGGAAAGCTCTCACATTTGAGGAAGTGGACGCGCAAGATGGCCGAAGACGTCGGCGACGAAATCTTCGGCCGCGCGGGCCGGATCGTCGCCCGCCGGGGCAATACCCTGCGCCTGTTCGAGCTGCGCGACGCGCTCGCGCAGGATGGACACTTCGGCGGCCAGCGCCACCACGCTGGCAAAGACACGCTCCGTCATCTCATCCGCAAAGAAGCCCGGTTGCGGGCGGTCAGGCATGGTCGTCATGGCGAAACTCCGGTGAAAAATGCAGCTGTTTGGACATCTCGTAAAGCGGAGGCCGCTCCCAGGCCCGGCCTGGTGACGCAGAACCGGAATGACGCCAGCTAATCGCGATCCGAAAAATCTGTCAACACTTTTCTGAAAAATTGCGCTAATTACTTAATTTCTGTCGGATTTCCGGTTTATACAGCAAAAAACCGCAAAAGTGCTGACACTAATCTGTATCGTTGCCGTTTACAGATCGGCACGCCGGGATCGTCCGGCTTCCTTCGGGAGCAGTATGGCAGGAAGCGCTGGGCGCGCTATGCGGCGATCTCAGGCCGTGTACGCGGTGTTGTATTTGACGGCATATTGATTGACCGTCAGCAACTGCTTCTCCAGCGCCTGCATGGCGGGGAAACCCATCAGAGTCCAGATGTCGTCGATGCCCACCAGCAGATCGGGGCGATCGGCCGGCACGCCGGTCTCCATGACCTCGCGCATGACCGCGAGCGCCTCGCGCATCGCTTTGATCGCGGCGGCGGGCAGCATGCGCGGCAGGCTGACGCGGCGCACGCCGAGTTCCTTGAGGCGCGGCAACGGTATCAGCGGCGTCGTCGGGCGGGCGCGGATGCCGAAGCCCATATTGACCGAAACCGGCCTGCCGCCGGCCGCCTCGACAATGCGGGCAATCTGCTCCTCGGACTTGACGGCGTCGGGAAAGATCGCGTCGGCGCCAGCCGCGACATAGGCGCGGATGCGCTCCAGCGTCGCGTCGAGCCCTTCCACCGCCAGCGCATCGGTGCGGGCGATGATGACGAAATCGTCGTCGCGGCGGGCGAGACAGGCCGCCTCGATCTTCTTCACCATCTCATCGCGCGAGACCACCTCCTTGCCCGGCATGTGGCCGCAGCGCTTGGGACTGACCTGGTCCTCCAGATTGACGCCGGCGACGCCGGCCTCCTCGAACATCTGCACGGTGTAATGCACGTTCATCGGATTGCCGTAGCCGTTGTCGGCGTCGCAGGTGAGCGGGATGGAGATGGCACGCGCCAGATGCCGGCAATGGTTGACGTTTTCGCTCAAGCCCATCATGCCGAGATCTTCGACACCGAGGATGGCGTTGGCAATGGCCGCGCCGCTGGTGCAGGCGCTCTTGAAACCGGCCGCCTCGACCAGGCGGGCGCTGTAGCCGTCGAAAACGCCGGGAGAGACGATGAACTCGCCGGAATTTAACAGGGCGCGGAACGCGGACGGGGCCGATATATTGGGTCTGGCACTCATGAATACTTATCTCTCCGCGCCGCCGGCGCCTGGATGTCGGGTTTCGGGAACCTGAGCGAGCACCTGGCGGCCGGCGCGCTCGACATGCGAGCGCATCAGGGATTCGGCGAGCGCCGCGTCACGGGCCTTGACCGCGCGCAGGATCTGCCAGTGCTCTGTGAATGCGTGCTCCTTGCGCTCGGGAACCGCACCGGAAATGCGGCGATAGATCCGCAACAAATGGTAGAGATCGCCGCAGAGACTATCGACGATACGGCTGTTCCCGCTCGCCCGGACGATCCGCTCGTGAAAGTCGAAATGGGTCTTGTCCGCCTGCGGCCCTAAGGCATGGGCTGTCTCCAGATCGGAGATCAGCTTATCGATCGCCTCGTCGGTCATGTGCAAAGTGGCCAGCCGACAAGCATATCCCTCCAGCGCCTCGCGCATCTGGAAGAGTTCGAGAATAGCCTGCGGCGACAGGGAGACGACGCGGGCACGCATGAAGGCTTCGCGTGAAACCAGCTGAATGCCCTGAAGACGGCGGATTGCCTCACGCACCGGCCCCCGGCTGACGCCGAAGCGAGTCGCCAGGGCCGACTCGTTGACAACCATCCCCGGCTCCAGTTCGCAACTGTAAATGAGATCGAGAATGCGATCGAAGATCTCGTCCCCAAGCGTTTCCGAGCGTCGATCGCTTACGTCTTCATCCTGCATCTGCATATCCTCTCATTAGCAAGAAACCATAAATGTGTCAACAGTTCGATCCCTATCGAAACATTCAACTTGTCTTTATCGTCTCAAAAAACCACTTATAGTCGCAGTTTCACCGCTTTTGGATCAGAACTGCCGCAATTTTCGGCGCAGACAGAAGTGAAGGTGTTGACAATTCGCGGAGCGGTCCCCATCCTGTCGACACCTTATTAGATGTTATGAGCGATGTCGCAATCCTTGAATCCCAATGACGTTCTGGCCGCCGACGCCGTCGCGGGGCACTATGTCCCGCTCGCCGCGGTCGCGGCGCGGGCCGGCGTGTCCGTGGCCGAATTGCCCTATGCCTGCCGGGTTTTCGCGGAGAACCTCGAAAGGGGCCGGCTCTGCGACGCTAATATCGGCAATGACGACGTGCTGGCCATGCTGCATTGGCGCGATCATCGCGGCGTCGGCGTGCCGCTGAGCATCGGCCGGGTGATCCTGCCAGATTCCAGCGGCCTGCCCGTCTTGCTCGACCTCGCCTCGCTCCGCGATGCCGTAGCCGAGGCCGGCTGCGATCCAGCCGGCGTCGAGCCGCGCATTCCGGTCGATATCGTCGTCGATCATTCGCTGCAGGTCGACGTTTCGGCCGTTCCCGACGCCATGGGGCGCAACATGGCGCGCGAATTCGAGCGCAACGGCGAGCGCTACAGTTTTCTCAAATGGGCGCAGCAGGCCTTCCGTTCCGTCCACGTCCACCCCCCCGGAACCGGCATCATCCATCAGGTCAATCTGGAACACATCGCTCCGGTTGTCACGCGCGTCGCGACGCCGTTCGGCGAAGTCTCCTGTCCGGATTTCGTCATCGGCGGCGATTCCCACACGCCGATGATCAACGGCATCGGCGTGCTCGGCTGGGGTGTCGGCGGCATCGAGGCGCAGGCGGCGATGCTCGGCCAGCCCTATATCTTCCCGGTGCCGGAATTCGTCGGCGTCCGGCTCGCCGGGACGCTGCCGCCGGGCGCGACCGCCACCGATCTCGTGCTCACCGTCACCGAGCGGCTGCGGCGCGAGAGCGTCGTCTCGACGGTGATCGAATATTTCGGGCCGGGCGCGGAGGCGCTGCCGGTCCCCTCGCGGGCGACGCTCGCCAACATGGCGCCCGAATACGGCGCGACCGCCGGCTTCTTCCCCATCGATGCGCAGACCGTGGCCTATATCGCCCGCACCCGCTCCGCCGAACATGCCGCCTTCGTCGAGGCCTACGCAAAGGCGAATGCGCTGTTTCGCGCGCCGGGCCTGCCCGATCCGCTCTATTCGCGCGTCATCGAGATCGACCTTGCCGAGGTGCGGCGCAGCGTCGCCGGCCCGCGCCGCCCGCAGGACCGGCTGGATCTCGCCACGGTCGCGGCGGAGTTTGCCGGCCGCCTGTCGCAGCCACTCGCCGAGGGCGGCTTTGCCGCCGATCCCGATGCATCCGTCCCGGTCGCGACTCCCGCCGGCCCGGCGGCGCTGCGGCACGGGGCGCTGGCAATCGCGGCGATCACCGCCTGCACCAACACCTCCAATCCGGCCGTGATGATCGCCGCCGGCCTGCTGGCGCGCAATGCCGTCGTGGCGGGGCTTGCCGTTCCCGCCTGGGTCAAGACCTCGCTGGCGCCGGGCTCGCGGGTGGTGACGTGCTATCTCGACGAATTGGGGCTGCTGTCGCCGCTGGAAAAACTCGGCTTCGGCGTGGTCGGTTATGGCTGCACCACCTGCGGCGGCAAATCCGGGCCGTTGCTGCCGGCCATGGCGCGGGCGATCGACGAGGGGAGGCTGGTCGCCGCAGCCGCCCTTTCGGGCAACCGCAATTTCGAAGGCCGCATCCATCGGCAGGTGCGCGCCAACTACATCATGTCGCCGCCGCTCGTCGTCGCCTTCGCTCTGGCCGGGCGCATCGACATCGATCTCGAAAGCGAGCCGCTCAACGGGCCGGATGCGGAAAACCCGATCCGCCTCGCCGATCTGTGGCCCGACGACGCGGAAATCGCCGCGCTGACCACCCGCGCCGGCGATCCGCACCTGTTTCGCGCGGTCTATGGCGACAGGCCCTCCAGCCTGCTCTGGGACGAGCTGCCCGCCCCCACCGGCCTGCGCTTCGGCTGGGACCGGCAATCGAGCTACCTGGTCGAGCCGCCCTTCCTCGATCTCGCCCGCGAGCGGGCGCGCGAGGGCGTGCCGCAGGCGCTGCATGGCGCGCGGGTGCTGGGCGCCTATGGCGATTCGCTGACCACGGACCATATCTCGCCGAGCGGCGAGATCCCCGTCGACAGCCCGGCCGGGCGTTATCTGATCGGGCTCGGCATCGCGCCGAAGGCGTTCAACACCTATGTCGGCCGCCGCTGCAATCATGAGGTAATGGCCCGCGCCACCTTCGCCAACCTGCGCATCAGGAACCGGATGGTGCCGGACCGCGAGGGCGGGTTCACGCGGCTTCTGCCGGAGGGCGAGATCGTCAGCGTCCACGAGGCGGCGACGGAATACGACAGGCGAGGCGTGCCGCTGATCGTGCTCGGCGGCAAGGATTACGGCATGGGCTCCAGCCGCGACTGGGCGGCCAAGGGCTCGGCCCTGCTCGGCGTGCGCGCCGTCATCGCCGAAAGCTACGAGCGCATCCATCGCTCCAACCTGATCGGTATGGGCGTGGTGCCGCTGCGCTTCGCCGGGGGGGAAGGCTGGCACCGGCTCGGTCTCGACGGCAGCGAGACTTTCGACATCGAAGGGCTTGCGGATGCGGTCGAGGGCAGCGCTCCGGCAACGGTCACCGCGACCGGCGCTTCGGGGCCAATCCGCTTCACGGTCACGGCCGACGTTTCGACACGCAGCGAGCGCGCCTGCCTGCGCCATGGCGGCGTCATGGCGGAAGTCCTGGCTTTCTTTACCCGGCGCGACGCGCCGAACACGATGACGGAGCATTCATGAGTTTCGATCTGCTGCTGGAGGGGGGCGAGATCGTCTTCCCGGATATGGGTGTGCGCACCGGCTCGGTCGCGGTCAAGGACGGGCGCATCGCCGCCCTGCTGGCGCCCGGCGAGCGGGTGCAGGCGAAGGAGGTCGTGGATTGCCGCGGCAAATGGGTGATGCCGGGCCTGATCGATCCGCATACCCATATCGGCTTCGGCTCGAACGACACAGATTTCGAGACGGAATCGCGCTCGGCGGCCATCGGCGGCGTCACCGGCCTGATGACCTTTCACCGCTCCAACGACCTGCGCCAGTCGACCGGGCCGTGGAAGGAGCACGGCGAAAGCCAGTCGCTGATCGATTTCGGCTTCCATTTCGGCGTCACCAGCAGGCTGCATATCGACACGCTGCCCGAATGCGCCGAACGCTTCGGCGTCACCTCGATCAAGGTCTACCTGATGTACAAGGGCGCGTCCGGCGCGGCCAAGGGCTTTACCGAGATCGACGACGGGCTGCTCTACCGGGCGCTGCTGCAGGGCGCGCGCATCAAGGGCGGCATCGTCGGCGTCCATTGCGAGAATGTCGAGGTCATCCCGGTGTTCCGCGAGCCGCTGAAGGCGGCCGGCCGCAACGACCTGCCCGTCTGGAACGAGCAGAGCCCCGGCTTCCTCGAAGCGGAAAATGTGTTTCGCGTGATCTATTTCGGCGAAAAGGCCGAGTGCCCGGTCAATATCGTGCATATGTCGAGCGCCGAAAGCCTGGAGATCGTGCGCCGGGCGAAACGCCCCGGCCGCGCGCCGATCCATGTCGAGACCTGCAGCCATTATCTGGCGCTGACCGACCGGTCGCCCATCGGCTTTCTGGGCAAGGTCAATCCGCCGCTGCGCTCGACGGACGATGTCGAGGCATTGTGGGAGGGCGTGCGAGACGGCACGATATCCACCGTCGGCTCCGATCACGTTCCGCGCAAGCGCGAGACCAAGGGGCCGGACATCTGGAAGGCGACCGCCGGCTTTCCCGGGCTCGGCACGCTGCTGCCGGTCCTGATCCATGAGGGCGTCCACAGGCGCGGCCTGCCGATCGAGCGCATCGCCGCCGTCACCAGCGCCAATGTCGCGAAACTCTATTCGATCCCGAACAAGGGCGGCATGGCGGTCGGCATGGATGCCGACCTCGTCGTCGTCGATCCCGACCGGGAGATCACCATCGATCCGGCGACGCAGGAATCCTTCTCCGACTATTCTCCCTATGAAGGCATGACCTTCAAGGGCGCGCCGGTCCGCACCATCCTGCGCGGCCGCACCATCGCCCGAGACGGGGTCGTCGACGCTGAAGCCCGCGCGACACCCGCCGGCCGCTATCTGCACCGCTCCTGAAAACCGAAGGCTGAAGACATCATGACCAAACGCATATGGGACGATTTCGTGACCGAGCGCGACAAGCAGGTCTATGCCGCCGCCGGCTATGGCAAGCGCGGCGGCTTTGGCAAGCGCCCGGCCCTGTTCATCATCGACGTGCAGTATAATTTCTGCGGCGACAAGCCCGAGGATATCCTCGAAGGTCTGAAACAATACCGCACCCATTGCGGCCCGGAAGCCTGGGCGGCGGTAGAGCATATCGTGCCGCTGCTCGAACTGGCGCGCGAGAAGAACATCCCGGTCTTCTATACCGAAAGCGCCCGCCGGCCGGACATGATCGATTCCGGCGTGCAGGTCGGCAAGAACCATCGCGGCGCCGAAAAAACCTCGACCGAAGGCACGCACGCCACCCAGACCGTCGCGCCGCTGGCGCCGCGCCCGCAGGATATCCGTATCGGCAAGCGCAAGCCGTCCTGCTTCTTCGGCACGATCTTCATGAGTCATCTCAACTTCTTCGACGTCGACACGCTGATCCTGACCGGCTGCACAACCTCGGGCTGCCTGCGCGCCACCGCCGTCGACGCCTATTCCTTCAATTTCAAGGTGATCATCCCGGAGGAAACGGCCTTCGACCGCTTCCAGGCAAGCCACGCCATCAACCTGTTCGACCTCAACTGCAAATATGCCGACGTCATTCCCTCGGCCGAGGTGAAGGATTATCTGGACGGCCTCGAAGTCCGCGACGATCTTCCAACCGGCGTGCAGGGCTGAAACCCCCACGATACCCGAAACGAGGAAGGGCGGCCCGGTTTCAACCAGACCGCCCTTCCTGTTTTCAGCTCCTGTCGCCGTCAGCCCATGTCGAGCGGCTGCATGTCCCGGCGGTAATAGATCAGCGGCGTCTCGTCCCAGGTGTCGTGATTGGCGCCGAGCACGTCGGCGAAGAAGACGCCATGCGTGCCGGCGGGATAGATATGGGTGACACAGCAATCCAGCCATGCCGACGCGCCTTCGATCAGCGGGCTTCCGGTGATCCCCGTCTGTTGCCCGATGCCCTGGAAGCGCGCCGCCTGATCGAGGCCGGGCGTGGCGAAGCGCCTTGCGATTTCCTGCTGCGAGCCGCCGAGAATGTTGATCGCATAGACCCCGGACTTTTCGATGGCGAAATAGCCCCGGCTGTTGCGGTTGAGGCAGATCAGCACGCGCGGCGGCGCGAAGGACACCGAGGTGAAGGAGTTGATGGTCATCCCAACCGGGCCGCCTTCATCGAAGCTGGTGACCACGACGACCCCGGTGGGCAGGCGCGACATCGCCTGGCGCAGGTCGTCCTGGCTGACGATGGAGACGGGATCGACATGCGCCATGTCACGCCTCCCGCCGGTTCTGGCGGGCGCGCGCGCCCAGATATTCGAGCGCCGCGGCCAGGGTCGCGACATCCTGATACAAAGCGAGATCCAGCCGCGTCAGGGCGGCAGCGCGGGCGAGAAGGCCGGCCAGCACCTCGCTGTCACGGTCGAGCGCCGCCGACAGCGCCGCCCGGTCCCCGTTATGTTCGATGAAGGCGTGCAGGACGCCGAGGATATCCTCCCGCTCGGCGCGTTCCAGATCGAGGATCGGCCCGAGCACGCCGCGCAAGCCCCGTTCGCCCTCGCCGCCGGCCAGATCCTCGACGATGTGGCGCAGGCGCGGCGCATCGGCGTAGAACGGCACGGAGGCCTTGTCCCCGGCCCGGCCGATGGCGGTCTGGGATTCCTTGTAGCCGGCGGCGATGGCGTCGATGCCGCTGAGGCCGGAGCTGACGCCGATCGACACCTGCACCGCCAGAAGCGCCCGCAACCGCCGCAAACGATCCTCCGCATTCGGCGCATCGTCGCGAAGCAGGACGACGACATCGTTGCCCAGCGCCGCCGCTGCGATGACGCCGAGCCCGGCCTCCGAGGCGCGGCCGATGGCGGTCGCGCAGCGGAAGGCGGCCTCCGGCGTCGGGGTGCGGATCGAGGCCACGCGCAGCGGCGTGCGCGCCGAGATCGTCAGCAGGTCGGCCAGATCCTTGCGCCGGAGATCGTTGGATTCGCGCGCGCACAGACCGAGAAGCGCCAGCGGACGCACGACATCGACCATGCGCCCTTCATGCTTGAGCATCCCGAGCTTGGTCGAAAGCAGGTCGGCGAGGCAAGCGATCAGCCGGGTCGCATCGACCTCGCGCGGCGCCACCGCCGGGGTGACAAGAATGGCGCCCGCCGCACGGCCGGTCTGCCCGTCGACGGACAGCAGCCGCCCGGTGATGTCGCCGGGAGCCGGCGCTTTGGCAAGCACCGCTTGCGCCGCCGCGCGCAGCATTTCCCGCTCCGCCCCGCCGGCGACCGAGGCCAGTTCATGACCCTCGGCGTCGACGATGAGGATCGAGCGATTGAGCGCGGAGGAAACCACCTCCGCCAGATGGGCCGCGCGCGACGACGATTTGCCGATCGCCGCATCCAGCAGCTTCTGCTGTGCAAAGGAAACGCGGGCGCGGGCATTTTCCTGCTCGCGCAGGCTGCGGATCTGGTCGCCCGCCTGTCCCGCCTCGTTGCGCATCGCCTCGATGGACAGCGCGATGGCGACCGCGCCGGCGGCCGCCTGCCAGAGGCGGGAGGAGCCCGCCGTTTCGGGATCGGCCGGCGCCGGGCCGGCCAGATGGCAGGCGGCGACTGCGATGACTTCCAGCGTGCCCCGGTTGCGGCCGGCAACAATCAGCGGCACGACGAGCGTTCCCGCGTATCGGCCCGCCTCGTCGGTTCCGCCTGTCACGCCGCCCGGCTCTTCGGCCGGCGACCAGAGACGCGTTCCGGTCTCGCAGGCCCGGCCCACCGGCCATGCGTTGCCCGGAACCTCGATCCAGCCATCGGCGTCGGAGATGAGCTCGGCCTGTCGCGGCAGGCCCCAGGGCTCGAACGCCCTGACGCCGCCGTCGGTCGAGACCCAGAGATCGACCGCCACCGCGCCGAGCGCCTCGCCGATCAGCGCGGCGGTATCGGCGAGCGTCGCCGTCAGCGCCTGCAATTCGCCCCTGGCGAAAAGGCTTTCCAGCAGGCACGCATCCGTCCGTGTCGCGGCCGCCTCGCTCATAGCGTGGCCTTCGGCGCCACGCCCCTGGTTTCCAGCGCCCAGCGCCCGAGGTCGCGTTCGCGGATCGTCAGCACGTCCTGGACGCTGAGGGTGCGGGCATTTCGCCAGAAGCGATCCAGCCTGAAGGCGTTCGAGCTGGACTGGCCGCCGCAGAGGATCTGCATCTCGCCGCTGACTTCCGTCGCCGTGCGCACCGCCATCAGCTTGGCGACGGCGGCCATCTGCATCGCTTCCGGTCCGGTGATGCCGTCCTGGCCGCGCAGGAATTTTTCGGTGAGGCGCGCCGATTGCGTCAGCGTCGAGCGCGCGGCGGTGACGGCGGCGGTATAGCGGCCGATGGCGCAGAGGATCACCGGATCCTCGGCGGCGCCGGCATAGGACGAGCGGTTGCGCATGAAATCGCACAGGGCATCCAACGCGCCCTCGGCGATGCCGACCGACATGGCGGCAAGGTTGTTCTGGCGATCCGGGGCCGCCCAGGGCACGCTCGTTCCGGCGGTCGTCCAGTGGAACCCGTCCGGCACGAAGACGTCGTGATAGGTCACGGAATTGCTGCAGGTCGCCCGCTGGCCCATATTGTCCCAGTCGTTGAGAACCTCGACGCCTTCGCTCTTCAGGTCGATGAGCACTTCGTGGTCGCCGATCCGGGTGCCGTCGTCGGCCATCATGGCGACGGTGGAATGGACATAGGTCGAGCCGGTGATCCCCGTTCCGAAATGCTTGGTTCCGCTGACGACGACGCCGCCCTTCACCTTGCGGCACGGCACCTCGAACAGGTGCCGGACCTTGTAGCGCTCGGCCGATGCGTCGCAGAAGCGGACGCGCTCGGTCTTCATGCGCTCGATGAGGGTTTGCCTGGCTTCCGGCCCCAGCGGCGAGCCCTCGCGCAGATATTCGTAGCTGTGCTGGCGGGTGACCAGGAAGATCTGGGCGGTGGAGCTTTCGCCGGCCGCCAGGTCGGCGATGATCTCGGTCAGCGCCGAGACGTCGTCGATGCGGTCATGGGAGGCCGAGCCGTTGTTGATGCCGGCGGGCACGCCGAGCGACAACAGGCCCGAATCCTCGATGAGACGGATATTGTCGAACGGATAGTCGCCGGTGCGGTCGACCTCGGCGGACGTCTTCTGCATTTCGGCGCGCACCGCCTTGGCGACCGGGATGAAATCGGCGGCGCATTTGGGTCTCGACGGTTGAAACATGGAATCCTCCACAGGCTGTATGACTTAGAAACGGGGCTCGCTGGAAACCGGCGGCACGCAAGGAGCGTCGGCAGCGACATAGGTTCGCAAGGACGGCGGGGACGCTTGCAGCAGGTCCACGACGTAGTTCGTCTCCGGCCGTTCGAAGATGTCCTTGCAGGGACGTTGCTCGACCAGCTCGCCGTGCAGCATCACGGCCACCTCGTCGGCGATGGAGCGCACCAGCGGAAGCTGGTGGGTGATCAGCAGGATGCCGACGTCCCCCGAGTCCACCAGGCTGCGCAGCAGCTCGACGATGCCGGCCTGCACCGAGACGTCGAGCGATGCGGTAACCTCGTCGCAAAGCAGGAATTGCGGCTCGCAGACGAGGGCTCTGGCGATGGCGACGCGCTGGCGCTCGCCGCCGCTGAGCTGGCCGGGATAGCGGTGCCACAGCGCCTCGGACAGGCCGACGCGGCGAAAGGCGCGGGCGACGTTTTCCGCGCGCGCGGCGGCGCTTTCGCTTGGCATCACCGTGCGGCGGGCGTTGGCGACGCTGCCATGGGCGCGCCGCTTCGGGTTGAGGCAGGCATGCGGGCTCTGAAAGATATACTGGATGCGCCGGTGTGCCGCGCTGTCGCGATCCCCGGCGGCGGCGGCGAGCACCTTTCCGTCGAGCATGACCTGCCCGCCGGTATAGCGGTTGAGGCCGATGACGGCGCGGGCGAAGGAAGACTTGCCGCTGCCCGACTGGCCGACGAGCGCCACGCATTGACCGACCCGGACCTTGAGGCTGACGCCATGCACGACTTCGGTTCCGCCATGGCTGACCCGCAGGTCGACCGCCTCCAGCATCGGGCCGGGGCCGACGGCGCGCGGCTTCACCAGCATCGCCGACGCCAGGTCGAACGGCTTCACCTCTCCGCTTTTCACGCATCGCGCCAGATGGCTTTCGCCGACCTGACGCAATTCCGGCACCGCCGCCGTGCAGATATCGGCGGCGAGCGGACAGCGGGGATGATAGGCGCAGCCCTCCGGCCGCTGGTCGACGCGCGGCGGCTTGCCGGCAATCCCCTGCAGCCGGCTCGGCCGCGACATGTCGGGGGAAGCTTCCATCAGGCCCTTGGAATAGGGATGCCTGGGATCGCGAAGAACCGTCTTCAGCGGTCCCTGCTCGATGATCCGTCCCGAATACATCACACAGACGGAATCGGCGATTTCGGCGACGGTATCGAGATCGTGGCTGACGAAGACCACGGCCGTGCGCTGCGAGCGGGCGAGCGCGGTGATCAGTTGCAGCACGCGGCGCTGAACGATGACGTCGAGACCGGTCGTCGGCTCGTCCATCACCACCACGCTCGGATCACCGCCGAAGGCGCAGGCGATCGCCAGGCGCTGCTGCTGGCCGCCCGACAGTTCATGCGGAAAACGCCGCAGGAAATTCCGGTCCGCCGGCAGGTCCACGCCGACGAGCAGCCTCGAAATCGTCGCGGCGATCTCGGCGGACGAGGCCGAGGGCAACCGGTGGCGCAGCAATTCCTCGATGATACGCCCGACGCGACGGGCGGGATTGAGCGCCGTGCTGGCGTCCTGCGGCACATAGGAGATGGCCCGGCCGCGCAACGCCCGGCGCCCGGCCTCGTCCAGTTCCAGCAACTGGCGTCCGCCGACCTCGACCTCGCCCGTGATCTGCAGGCCGGGCGGGGCATAGCCCAGCAGCGCCTGCGCCATCGTCGACTTGCCGGAACCGGATTCGCCGACGAGCCCGAGGATCTGGCCGACCTTCAAAGTCAGCGAGGCCGACTGGATGATCTGCGCACCACTGCGCATGGCCACCGTCAGATCGGTCGCCCGCAGCACATAGCCGCTTTCGGGACCGTCTGCGGGGTGGCCTTCGGTCGCGGCAAGCCTGTTTGGTTCGTTGAGTACAAGCATCACATATGCACACTTTGATCGAGGTAGCGGCGCGTCAGCCCGTCGGTGACGAGGTTCACGCCGACGCAGATCGCGACGATCGCCACCACCGGCAACACCACGCCCCAGGGCTGCAATTCGAGGCCGCTCTGGTTTTCCGCCAGCATGACGCCCCAGTCGGGCGTGAAGGGCGAAACGCCGTAGCCGAGGAAATGAACGGCGGTGGCCAGCGACAGCGATGCCGTGAAATAGATGGGAATGAGCGCCAGAATCTGCGGCACCACATTCGGCGCGATCTCCTGCACCAGCAGGCGGAACTTGCCGGTCCCGATCGCCACCGCGGCCTGGAAATATTCCGTCAGCGATATGGCGACCGCCGCGACCCGGATGATGCGCGCCACCGGCGGCGCCAGCACCAGCCACAGGACGAAGAGAACCGCTAGCTCGCTGTCGGTCGTGCCCGTCATGACCACGAGAATCAGCACCAGGGGCGGAAACACCATGATCCCATCGAGGACGCGGTAGAGCAGATCGGCGCCATGTCCGCTGAAGACGCCGCCGGCAAGCCCGAGGATGCTGCCGATAAAGACGGCCCCCAGGGATCCAAGCCCGGCGACGCCCAGCAACTGCCAGCCGCCATGCAGGAAGCGGCTCAGCACGTCATGGCCTTCGAAATCCGTTCCGAACATGGCCTCCGGCGTCGGCGGCGACAGGGGCATGTCGACGAAATCGATCGGCCCGTAGGCGCTGAACCGGCTGCCGAAGATACCGATCAGGATCACCGGCATCAGGGCGAGGCCGACGCAGGCCCGCGCCGAAAGGGCATACCAGTTGCGGATTGCGAGCTTTTTCATCATGCGCGGCGCGTCCTGTCTCTGGGGGTCGCAAGACGCGCGAGCACGTCCGAAACGATGAACACACAGACCACCGCCACGGCGATGATGACCGTCAAAGCCTGCACGACCTGAATATCGCGATTGTGGACCGACTGGTTGAGCGCGCTGCCGACGCCCGGCAGGCCGAAGAGGATCTCCACCACCACCGCGCCGCCGAGCGTATCGGCAAGCGCGACGCCGATCGCCTGGATGCAGGTCGGCAGCGCATTCGGCAGCGCCTGCAGGAAGATGACATTGCTTTCCGGCAGGCCGTTGAGGCGGGCGCTGGTGACGTAGCTCATCTGCATCACGTCACGCATGGCCGCCCGTGCATTGTAGACCACTCCGGAGACGACGCCGAGCGCCAGCGTCAATGCCGGCAGGACAAACAGCGACAGTTGGTCCCAGAGCGGCTTGTCGGGGGAGATCGACGAGATCGCCGGCAGCACCGCCCAGACGGAGGTCGCGAAAAGGAGGGTCAGCACCATCCCCGTCACCACGTTCGGCACCGCGCCGAAGATGACCGTGAGGCTGGCGACCGCGCGATCCAGAAACGAGCCCGGCCGCACGGCAGACAGCACGCCGAGCGTCAGCGCGACCGGATAGGCCAGGATGCTGGCGAACAGGACCAGGATGCCGGTGACGGCGAAGCGGTGCGCGACGAAATCCCAGACCGTCATGTCGTTGACAAGCGAGGTTCCGAAATCGCCGAAAACCGCCCGCTTCAGCCAGAGAGCGTATCGCTCCCAGGCGGGAAGATCGAGATGGAGCAGCGCGCGAAGCTGCTCCACGCGCTCGGGGCTCGCCTCCTGGCCGAGGATCACCCGGGCGGTATCCCCCGGCAGGATCTCGGTGGCCAGAAACACGGCCAGACTGATGACCAGAACGGTGACCGCGCCGGCGCCGATCCGCCGCACGAGGAACCCGGACCAGCTCCGCGGCTGCAACCAGTTGCGCAGCCGCGTGCGAAATGACAGTTCCGCTTGCCTGGTCACGACGGGATCAATCGACGCGCTGGAGGGAGGCATAGTCCGGCCGCAGCGTAAAGGCCTGCTCCGTCATGCCGGCGACATGCGGGGACGAAGCGTCAATCGCCTTGGGATAGACGGGGATCAACTCCGGACCGCGCTCGACCTCGATGCGCTGCAGTTCCGACATCAGCTCCTGACGCTTCTCGCGAGAGGCTTCTGCCCGCGCCTGCTCGAAGATCCGGGTGAAATCCGGATCGGTCCAGCCCGTCGCGTTGAACGGCGATTCCGGCAGCCGGCTGAGCAGGATGAGGGAGGACATGGTGTGGCCCGGCCAGTAGCTCGACGACAATTGCCGCGTCTTGTATTCGGGACCGTAGAAGGTCGCCTCGTCGAGATTGCGGACGGTGACGTTGAGCCCCTGCGCCTTCCATTGCTGGCCGATGACATTGGCGAGGTTTACCTGGTTCGGAAAGCCGTTGTTGGTGTCGATGACGAACTCCGCACGGAGCGCGTCGGCTTCCTTCAGCAGGGCCTTGGCCTTGTCCGGGTCGTAGGGCAGCGGCTTGATCGAGCTGTCGTGGTAAGGATCGAGCGGCGCAAACACATCGTTGGCAACACTGGCATGGCCGGAGAAGGCCTGCTTGGCGATGGCCTCGCGATCCATCAGCATCTTCAGCGCCTGGCGCACGCGGACGTCACCGAGCGGCTTGATCGCCGTGTTCATGTTGATCTGCAGCGTGACGCTGGAGGTGTATTCCGAAACCTGGAAGCCCGGCTTGCGCTCCACCAGCGCCAGCAGGCGCGTGTCGAGGCGGGTGACCACATCCGCCTGGCCCGCCAGCAATCCGTTGACCTGGGCGGATGGGTCCTGAATGCTGAGCGTGACCAGGGAGTCGAGAAGGGGTTTTCCTTCCTTCCAGTAATTTTCGTTGCGCACGAATTCGCTGCGCGATCCCGGCGTGAAGGACTTGAACTTGAACGGGCCGGTGCCGATCGGGTTGGTCTTGTCGAAATCCTGCGGCACGATGAACAGGCGCCAGAGGACGAGATCGAGCATCGAATCGGGGCGCTTCAGATCGAATTGCAGCGTGCGCTCGTCGAGCTTCTTGAGGCCGGCCAGATCCACTGCGTTGAGCAGCGTGCCGTTGGTGCTGCCGGGCGACTTCAAGGCATTCGTAATCGTATAGATGAGGTCATCGACGGTGACCGGCCTGCCGTCATGGAAGGTGATCCCCTTGCGCAGGCGAATGACCCAGCGCGAGGGATTCTCCATCGTCACCTCTTCGGCCACGACGAAATCGTAACCGCGCGGATCGGTCGACTGCTGGGTCAGCGTCTCGCAGATCTGGTTGATACGGGTCGACGAATAGGTGAGCGTGTTGGGATCGAGGCTATCGCCGCTGTTGCCCGAGGCGGCGATGATGAGCTGGCCGCCGGCCTTGCCCGCAGCCGCCCCCGCCTGCGACGCCGCCCTGGCCGAGGTGACGACCCCCGGCATGGCGAGCGCGAACACGCCGGCGGCACCGAGCCGCAGAGCTTCCCTGCGATTCAAAGAGGTCTTCGATTCTTCGTATGCCACTGCGTTCTCCCCATCCATCCGGGCCAAGCGCCCCTCTGCGTAAAACCCTAACACCGCGCCCAAATGTGTCAACTCTTTTGTCGGATTCTAGCCGTAGTACGCGTGTTTTCGGAGATTAATGTTGACAGATAAGCTCCATAAGGGTGTTTGGACGTGATATGCACTCGCCGTTGGCATCGGCACGCCGCCAGCGGCCGGCAGGCCCGCGCGGTGCCGGCGACCCCAGCATTTCAAAGGGCTTAAGTTCGGTTCACGATGAGAAATGGACAAGCCGGAATGACATCGACAATCAAAATCGCGATTGCAGGATCGCGCGGCCGCATGGGCAAGACCATCGTCTCGGCCGCACGCGCGTTTCCGGCATTCCACTATATCGGCGGCATCGCTCACCCGGATCGCAGCGATGAGGGGTTGATCGATATTCCGCTCGCCCTGCAAACCGCGGATGTGATCGTCGATTTTTCCACGGCAGCGGCTGCGACGGCTCTTGCCCGGCAATGCGCGGAGCATGGAGGGCCGGCCCTCGTCATCGGCGCCACAGGGTTTGAAACCGGCCAGTTGCGGGAAATTTCCGAGGCGGCCCGCAAAATCGCGATTGTGCGCTCCGGCAACTTCTCCATCGGCCTCAACATCCTGACAGAACTAATATCCCATATCTCCCGCACGCTGCCGCCGGAGACATGGGATATCGAGATCGTCGAAACGCATCACAGGCGCAAAGTGGATGCCCCCTCCGGAACTGCTCTCATGCTGGGAGAGGCTGCGGCAGGCGGTCGAGGAACATCCCTCCGGTCGGTGGAGCGCCGGGGCCGCGACGGGCTTGTCGGCGAGCGGCCGGCGGGAGAGATCGGTTTCTCGGTCGTGCGCGGCGGAGGGGTCGTCGGGGAGCATAGCGTGATATTTGCGGCGGACGACGAGGTAATCACCATTTCGCATTCCGCACTGCGGCTCGACATGTTCGCCCGCGGCGCGCTAACCGCAGCCCGCTGGGTCATCGGCAGGAAGCCCGGCGAATATGCCATGTCGGACGTTTTGAAACTGCCGTAAGCTTGCGTTTTGAAAGCCTGTTCCATCGCCTCAGGCTTCTTTAGCCAAGATGACGCCTATCAATGATGAACCGGACTGGCCGGTAACTTCAACGCTTCGGCGACCAGCCGGCACGCCTCCATGAGCACGTCGTCGAGGTCTTCGCTTTGCAAGGCCAAATCGCCGAAGTCGGCCAGCACCGTCTCCCGCCTGAAAAAGACTGCGCGCTATTGTTTGCCAGGTAGCTCTCGGTTTGATTGTCGGATTCGGAGGGAAGCTCTCGAACCAATCCCCGCGACATGAGTTCCCGGCAGACATTGCCAAAGTGACGGAGACCTCGCCGATTTTGGCGGCTATCCGACACACAAGCATCGAGCCAAGCGCCACCGCCGATCATACCGAGCCGTTGCGGAGCCATCGAGCACCACGGCGCCCGATCAGGCGGCTTCATCGATCAATACACAGCTGTGTCACCGCACGCTCGGTTCCCTTCGGCGCTTTCGAGGTCAATGCATCGGACAACTCCGCCTGATTGTGGTTCGGCAAGAGAGATTTATTGTGCAGCGCAGCAACCATATCGCCGCCGAGGAGTTGGAGTCTACGCGCCAGCCCGGTGCCATCTGGAGATCCCATGAGATCCTTATCCGATATACTCGAACGTCTTGCGCGGATGCGCTCGGTCAATACCGCCGTTCCGACCTTTTCCATTCTGAAGAAACTTGACCGTTTCGGAAGCAATCCTGGCGCATTGACCGCATGGCACCATGTGCCGAAACAATTGCCGCCCGCTCCGGCTTTGGTCGTCGTGCTGCACGGCTGCACGCAGACCGCCGCAGGGTATGACATCGGGTCCGGCTGGTCTGCGCTTGCCGAAGACTACGGCTTCGTGGTTCTCTTCCCCGAACAAACAAGGCAGAACAACGCCAACCTGTGTTTCAACTGGTTCAATGCTGCCGACACGCGGCGCGGTCACGGCGAGGTGATGTCGATCCGGCAGATGGTCGCCACGATGGTTGCTGAACACAATATCGATGAGCGACGAATCTACATGACCGGCCTTTCCGCCGGTGGCGCCATGGCGAATGCCGTGTTGGCCTGCTACCCGGCAGTCTTTGCCGGCGGCGCCATCATTGCCGGCCTTCCCTACGCCGTCGCCTCGACCGTCCCGGAGGCGTTCGATCGTATGCGCGGCCAAGGGCTTCCCGACACCCGCACCTTGCAGGCAAGCCTGCGCGACGCCTCACATTATAAAGGCATATGGCCGACGATTTCGATCTGGCAGGGAACGAGCGACAACACGGTGGTTCCCAAGAATGCCGCCGCGACCGTTGCCCAATGGCGCGGCGTGCATGTCGTACCGGACCGTCCAAGCGCGATCGAGACCTTCGATCGTTATTCCCGATCGGTCTGGCGTGACAACTGCGGCATCGAAGCGATCGAACTTTACACGATTGACGGCATGGGACATGGAACACCCGTCGACGCATCCTCAGGCTATGGCGGAAGCGCCCCCTTCATGCTCGACGTCGGTGTTTCCTCGACGGTTGAGATTGCCAGAAACTGGGGCCTTGCTGCGTCTTTCGAGCGCCGCGAACCCGAGCGTGCAACAACATCTGCGGAAAGATCGATCACACCGCCGACGCCAATGAGCGGTAGCGCCGACATCGATGTCCAATCGGTCATCGAGAATGCACTGCGTTCGGCCGGGTTGATGAAATGAGGCGCGCAAACCGATGCGTCACCATCGCTCTCTCGACCATGGCAACCAGGCGATCGATAAGGATCGAACGACGCGCGGGGGCGCGCCGGCCTGGCGATTTGATCGGCGCTTTCGGTTACATCCCGGTCAATGGACAAGCCGGTGGCGCCAGACGGGGACTTGCGCTCCGCCCTCGTTTTCCCATTCCTCCAGATCGCTTTCCCCGGAACGGAACAGCCTGCCGATCGGGCGGAATGCCGTCCTGAGGATGAGCGGCAGCCCCTGGATGGCGTAGCGTGGAAGAAGGAGGACAAAGATCATCTTGTGCTTCCGCGAACGGCCGAAAGACCGCTCCAGTTGCTTCCTCAGCGCGTGCCGCGAAGCTTCGCCGGAGACGCGAAACGACTTCAAGACGTGGGGACCGAACGAATTGACATGTGGAACATCGGCCGCGTCGCGCACGCGCGCCACGACGATCCGGCCGATTCTGGGCACATTGTTGCGGGGAGTTGACCATCATGCCGAACGGGTTGTTTTCAACTACACTGTTTCGTAAACGTCGCAACCTATCGACCTGCTGCCGTTTCTCGCCCCGGATGCGCCCCGTTTTTCCAATTGGAGTGTCTGCGCCTTCGGCAGACAAGAAACGGCCTGCGTTACCGCTGCCGCACTCCTCGGCGGAAATGTTCGCGTCGGATTCGAGAACAATCTCGATCTGCCCGGCAGCGGCCTCGCACCCTCGAACGCCGCTCTGGTCGTATCCGCCGCCACATCGCTTCGCGGCCCAGGATATCAGTTCCACGATGCAGCGGCACTTCGGAGCGGCGATCTCGAAAACTCAAGATAAGCACGATGTCGGCTTGACTGGAGAACGGCATTCCCCCACTCGCGCAAAGGCTCTAGATGCGCTCAGCGCAAATAGTGAATATGCGGCCTCTGGTGATAGGCCGACGTCTCGACCCGAGCCTCGACTGAAAACACATCCTTCAGCAAATTCTCGGTCAGCACCTCTTCGGGCGTGCCCGACGCGACGATTTTCCCCTGCCGCAGGATGATCAGCCGGTCGCAGAACATCGCGGCGTGGTTGAGGTCGTGCAATGCGATGATGCTGGTCACGCGCAGGCTGGAAACGAGCTTCAGCAGGCCGATCTGGTGCTGCACGTCGAGATGGTTGGTCGGCTCGTCGAGGATCAGTTCCTTCGGCATCTGGGCCAGCGCCCTTGCGATATGCGCCCGCTGTTTTTCGCCCCCCGATAGGCTCTGCCAGCGATCGTCGCGCTTGCCCTCCAGGCTGACGCGTTCGAGCGCGGCGTCCACGGCCAGTTCGTCCGCCTCCGTCCATCCGGAAAACATGGAACGATGCGGGAAGCGGCCGAGCTTCACGACATCGACGACCCGCAGGTTGGCGTTGGTCGTGGCGTGCTGCTCGACGAAAGCGACACGTTGCGCGACCGCGCGGCGGCCAATCGACCGGATGTCCTTCCGGTCGAGCGCGATGCGGCCGGAATGCGGCTGCTTCAGCCCCGCGAGGAGCCGCAGCAGCGAGGTCTTGCCGGAGCCGTTCGGCCCGAGCAGGCCGAGCATACGGCCCGGCTGCGCTTCGAAGGAGACCCCGTCAATGATGGTCTTCCTGCCGATCTTCCAGATGAGGTCTTCAGCCCTGAAACTCATGACGCCCGCTGAAACCGATAGAGGATGAACGAGAAGAAGGGCACACCCACCAGCGCCGTCACCACGCCGATCGGCAGGACCTGCTGCGGAACGAGCGCCCGCGAGGCGATATCCGCCAGCACCATGAAGATCGCCCCGCCGATGGCGCAGGCCGGCAGCAGGCGGATATGCAATGGGCCGACGACGAAGCGCGCCGCATGCGGCACGACGAGCCCGACAAAACCGATCGAGCCGACCATACTGACGATCGTCGCCGTCATCATCGCCGTCAGAGCGAAGAGCACGATGCGCGTGCGCCCGACATCGACCCCGAGCGCGGCAGCCGCCTCGTCGCCGAAAGCGAAGGCGTCAAGCACGCGCGCATAGCAGAGACAGGCGGCGAGCCCCAGCCCGACAACGACCGAGACCAGCATGAACTCCGGCCAGCGAACGCCCCCGAAGCTGCCCAGCAGCCAGAACATCACATCGCGCGCCTGCTGGGCGTTGCCCGATGTGGTGACGATGTAGGAGGTAGCGGCGTTGAAGAGCTGCGAGGCGGCGACGCCGGCAAGAATGGTGCGATCCGCCCCGCCACGGGTGCCGTTCGACAGCAGCGCAACGAACAGGAACGCCGCGAAGGCGCCGGCGAAAGCGCCGGCCGAGAGCGAGACGGCGCCGCTGCCGATACCGAGAATAACGATCGCGACCGCACCCGTGGAGGCGCCGGCCGAGATGCCGAGCACATAGGGCTCGGCGAGCGGATTGCGCAGCAGCGACTGCATGATCGCGCCGCAGAGCGCAAGTCCTGCACCGCAGAAGGCCGCCACCAGCGCCCGGCTGAGCCGATAATCCCAGATCACGGTCTCATGCATGCGATTGAGCTCGACCGTCGTCAAGCCGATCCGGTTGGTGATCGTCTTAAATGTCGTCGAGAGCGGGATCGGCAGGTCGCCGATCCCGACGCTGACGCCGACAGCGAGCGCAATCGCCGTCAGGGAAGCCAGCAGCAGAGCTGCGAAGACGAGAAACTGCTGAAGAGAACGGCCCGTTGCAATCACTTCAGCAGGCCGAGCGTCTTCAACTGTTCGGCCACCTGTTCGGCGCCGTAGATGGTGCGGATCGTCGGGTTCATTGCCTGGCCATCCATCACCACCATCGCCTTGTTCACGACGGCCTTCATCTGGCTGACGGCGGGATCGGTCGTGAGAAACGCCATCTTGGCCTCGGGCTTGTCGAGTTCCCAGCGGTTGCGGTCGAGGCTGGCGACGACGATCACGTCCGGATCGGCCGCGATGATGCTCTCCCAGCTGAGAGTCGGCCATTCGGCTTCCGCCGTGATCGCATTGTGCCCGCCCAGCATGTCGGCGATGAAGCCGGACGCGCTGTTCTTGCCGCCGACATAGGCATCGGCGGAGGGCGACGGGCTGGAGAACCAGAAGACATAGGAGAGCTTTTTCCCATCCGCCGGCACGCTGGCGCGAAGCGCCGCCTCCCGCGCCTTGAAATCGGCGATCAGGGCCTGGCCGCGATCGGCCACGTCGAAGATCTGCGAAAGCTCGTCGATCTCCCTGTAGAGGAGGGTCATGTTCCACAGCTCGTTCCGGCTGCCATAAGCGTCCTTGACTTCCTCGGTGCTGAGGCAGGTGCTGGGCGAAAGATAGGACGGAATGCCGACCTTCTCGAAATCCTCGCGCTTGGCGACCTTGCTGTCCGGTCCGAGCAGAGTGGGCAATGCCGCGGCAACGAAATCGGGATTTTCGGCCAGGATCGCTTCGAAGGTCGGAAACTCGACCGTTAGCAGCTTGACCTTGGCGTTCGCTTCGGCCAATTGCGGCAGCACCTTGCTCGGCCAGAAGGCCGTGCCGGCCATCTTGTCCTCCAGTCCGAGCAGCAGCAGGATCTCGGCGCTGTTCTGGCCAAGCCCGATCGCGCGCTCCGGCGCCTTCTCGAACGTCACCTGCGCACCGCAGTTTTCGATTGTCAGCGGATAGCTTGTCGGGCCGGCGAATGCCGACATTACCGTGAAACCGAGCGCGGCGAAGAGGCCGGAAGCAGCGAGAAGTGATTTGAGCATGATAGAGGCATCCTGAGCCGAACAGGTTAAGAACTGCGGTGGTATAGTTCACAGAGACGCCAGAAACAAGAGAAAATTACTCATGTTTTTAGCTTGCGGTAAATTGCGTCCGCCCGCCGCTCGTCGCAGAAGATCGCGCAGAAAGGCACACCTCGCCCGCAGACGCACACTGGATTCTGCTCATCACCGACATCACCGGCCTGCCGGCCCTCGGCCGCATCCTGGATGAGGCGCCGGCCGACCAGCGGATACAGGCGCATGTCGAAATCCCCGATGCCGGGGATATCCAGCCCGACCTCGCCGACAACAGCGACATTTGCTGGCATCACGGCTTCGACCGGAGACCCGAAATAACCAGGCCGGCGCAATCGCCCGTGACGTCCCCCTGCCCCCAGGCCCCGGCTATATCAGCCCGTCCGGCGACCCAAAAGTTTTGCCGCGAGGGCGACGAGGCCGATTGACACGAGGAAGATCAGCGTGCCGACAACCGCGATCTGCGGCGGCAGTTCGCGGCGCATCAGGCCGTAAAGCCAGGTCGGGAACATGGTCGTTCCGCCGGCGGTGAAGTTGGTCAGCACAAAGTCGTCGAGCGAGATGGCGAAGGTGAGCAGCGCGCCGGAGAGGATGCCCGGCAGGATGATCGGTAGCCAGATCGTGCGGAACACCGTGAAGCCGGAGGCGCCGAGATCGCGCGCCGCCTGCTCCAGCGTCACTCCGGCGCCGATGACGCGCGAGCGCACGTTGATGATGACGAAGCTCAAGCCCAGCGTCGTATGAGCGGCAATGACGCTCGGAAAACCGAGCGGATAGAACAGCCCGCCCGTCAGGGTCTTGAGGAGCGGGATCGTCGCCGTCGCCACGAAGAGGATGAGCATGCCGGCGCCAAGCACCACTTCCGGGGTCGCCAGGGGAATGAAGGTGAGGCCCGAAACCGCGCCGCGCCCGAGGAATTTCCGCCGCCCCAGCGCAAAGCCGACTGGCGTGCCGAGCAACCCAGCCAGCAGCGCCGAAACCGCAGCCACCACAAGGCTGTTGCGGATCGCCACGCCAAGCTGCGGCACCGCGAACGGATGGCGCCAGGCCTCCAGCGAGAAGCTGCCCAGCGCGTAATTGAAGCGTCCGCCGGGATCGTTGAAGGAGAAGACGATCATGGTGAGGACGGGCGCGAACATGAAGACGAGCGCAAACCCGATCATGGCGCGTACCGCCAGCCCTTCCCGCTTGACAGGCGTGCTAGACGACATCGAGAAGCTCCGTACCGCGAATGAGACGCAGGAGAAGGGTCAGCAGCAGCATGGCGGCGACCAGCAGCGTCGCCGAAAGGGCGGCCGCCCCCGCATAGTCCAGTTCCACCAGGAATTTCGCCTGGATGACGTTGCCGAGCATCTGCGTGCGGATATCGCCGAGCAACGCGGCATTGACGTAATCGCCAAGCGCCGGGATGAACGACAGCACGGCGGCGGCAATGAAACCGTTGCGACTGAGCGGAAAGACGATCAACGCGAAGCGCTCCGTCATCGTGCCGCCTACCGCCGCGCCGAGACCTGCGGCCGCCAGCACGAAGGCGATCGGCCAGGTGGCAAAAATTCCGCCCCTGTCGAAAAAAACTGCAGCCAGCAGCAGCCCGATGGCAAGGCCGCCAACCGCGCCGATGGCCGCCCCGCGCCCGCCGCAACGGCCGGAATAGAGATCGTCCGCCGCCGCGCAAAGCGTACGATCGATGCGGTTGAAGGCAGCGTGGAGCGGCAGCAGCACGAAGGGCACGAGCTGGTAGGTGAGACCCGCCACGACCGCAAAGGGTGTGCCGAGCACCCGCACTTCCAGCCCGGCGATCTGCTGCAGCGGGCCGAACAGCGGCCCATTAGCGCCGAGCAGGGTCTGCCAGGCAACGATGCGGATCAGATAACTCGTCAGGAACGGTGCGAAGAAGGCGAAGAGCAGCACGGCCTTCCATCGCCCGCCATAGAAGGAAATGCCGTAGGCGACCGGCATGGCGATGGCGAAGGCGAGGATGGTCGCCGACAGGCCGATCAGCACCGAATTCAGCAGGTTGTCCCAATAGAACGGGATCGAATCCGCGTAATTGGCAAGCGACCAGCCGGTTGCCGTCAGCGCGAAGGGATCGGCGCTGAACGACATGCGCAGGATATAGACAAGCGGCACGACGATGAGGGCGACGAGCCAGGCCAGCGTCGGCAGCATTTCCGGCCAGCCGGCCCGCGCCTTGAGGAAGCGCGGGCGGGCTGGTTTCGTGAGCGGGATCGCCTTAGCCACTGATCATCTGCATCCAGGTTCGGGCGATCTGGGCGCGTTCGCGCTGGTCCCAGGGCGCCGGATAGGGAAACAGCCGGTCGAGCACATCGGCGGGCGGGAAGATCAGCGGATTGGCGGCAAGCGCCGGATCAATCTTTGCAAGCTCCTCCTTGACGCCGACGGCATAGGGATATTGCAGCGTGTAGCGGCAGAAGCTCGCGGCGTTTTCCGGCCGGAACCACCAGTCGATGAAGGCGAGCGCGGCCTTCGGATCGGCGGCACCCTTGGGAATGCCGAGCCGGTCGACATAGGCGGGTGCGCCCTCCTTCGGCACGGCGAAGCCGACCTTTACCGGATCAAGCTGGGAGATGTTGACGGGCGGAGCCATGGAGGCGATCAGATCGCCGTTCGAGAGTTTCTGGCCGGCATTCTCGCCTTGCGCCGGCAGAAGCTGCCCGCTTTCGATGTGCGGTTTCAGGAAGGCCAGCACCTCCATCGCCTCCTCCAGCGTCATCTCGGCCGGCACATGGTCGATCTTGCCTTGCGATTTGAGGTAAAGCCCCCAGGCGGCGACGTTGACGACGGGCGTGGCATAGAGCCCGACCTTGCCCTTTACCGCCGGGTCGAGCAATTGTCCCCAGGATTGCAGCCCGCCCTTGAAATACGCGCGATTGAAGGCAAGGCCAACCGGCGCGAAGTCGAAGGGTATGGCGATATCGGCATGCTTGACCGATTTCAGCGACGGCAGCAGGTTCTTTTGCACATTCGGCAGGGCGGCGGGATCGAGCGGTTCGAGCCAGCCATTTTCCGCGTAGAAGGATGTATATTGGCTGCTGATGCAGATCACGTCGTAGCCGATCGGCAGGCCGGCGGTGAATTGCGGGCGGACGCTGGCAAAAAACTGGTCGGCGTCGGAAATGACCTCACGGTAGTCCACGGTGATGCCCGTCTGCTCCTTGAAACGGGCGATGTCGGCCGGGTCGCATTCGCCGGAATTGGCGGCCCAGACGATGGTGTTCTCCGCGGCATGGGCCGCGGAGGACGGAAGGACGAGGCGGCCGCCCATGACGCCCGCTCCGGCGAGGAGGAGCTTGAGGGTCTGCCGGCGATTGGCCGTAAAACTGCACCTGTTCATGGACGTTCTCCTTTTTATTGAAATACGGTCAGTCGCGGACGTGGATGAAGATCTTGCGGATCGGTCCGGGCTGCTCCCAGCTGCCCTCATCCTTTTCGTTGTAGATCAGCAGGTCGCCGGAATTGGCGACATGCGTGCGGCCTTCCTTGTCGACGACCGTCACGTCGCCCTCGATGACGAAGTCGAAGCACTGGCCGGTGCCGAGCAGGTCGCCGTAATCGGCGTCGCGGCGCCAGAGGCCGACCGTCACCCGGCCATCATTCGACTTCCAGACGGAGGCGTGCTGGCCGATCGGATTGCCCGGCGTGCGATCGCCTGGCATATCGCCGTAATCGTGCCAGTCATTGGCCGGATCGCCGAACTTGATGACCTGAACGCTGCTCTTGGCGGCGGTTTCGAGATTGGTATCCTTTGGCATGCTGTCCTCTTTCATGATGGTGCCGCGGGGCGGCTCGGTTTGCCTGCTAGTTCGCAGGGATGAGGTAGGCTTTCGTCTCGTCGAAGGCGATGCGGCAGGCCGCACCCCGCGAAAATGCCGGCCGCTCCTGCTGCTTGAGCGTGACCGTGCCGCCATCGGCGAGCGTGGCCAGGATTTCGTGGTGGTCGCCGACATAGGTGCATTTGGTCAGCGTCGCGGCGATGCCAGCCTCGGCCAGCCGCATATGCTCCGGCCGCACCATCAGCAGACAGCGCCGGCTTTCCGGCGCCGTGGCCAGGCGCACCGTTACGCCGGCATCGAGGACGAAAGACTGGCTGACGACCGTGCCGGGCAACAGGTTGGCGCTGCCGATAAATTCCGCGACGAAACGGGTCTGCGGCCGCTCGTAGATCTCGTCCGGCGTGCCGATCTGTTCGATGCGCCCGGCATTCATCACCGCAATGCGATCCGACATGCTGAGCGCTTCCGACTGGTCGTGGGTGACGAAAACGGTGGTGGTGCCGACATCGCGCTGGATCGTCTTCAATTCCTCGCGTAGCTGCTTGCGCATCAGGAAGTCGAGCGCCGAAAGCGGCTCGTCGAGCAGTAGCACGGCCGGCCGGTTGACCAACGCGCGTGCGAGCGCCACCCGCTGCTGCTGACCGCCGGAAAGCCGGCCCGGCCGACGGCCGGCAAAATCCTGCATGCCGACCCTCTTCAGCTCGCCAGCCACACGCTCGCGCCGCTCCGCCGCCGGCACCTTGCGGCGCTTCAGACCGTATTCGACGTTTTCGGCCACGCTCATATGCGGAAACAGCGCATAGTTCTGGAACACATAGTTGGTCGGCCGGCGCGCCGGCGGCAGATGCGTGATGTCCTGCCCGCCGACCAGGATCTGCCCGCCGGACGGCGGTGCAAAGCCGCCGATCGCCTGCAGCGTCGTCGATTTGCCGCAGCCGCTCGGGCCGAGAAGCGTGAAAAATTCACCGGGCGCGATGGCGAGATCCATCGAGCGCACCGCTTCGACCGGACCATAGCGACAGACCAGAGAGCGCAATTCCACGCCCTTCTGCGATAGCGACATCGTCACTCCTCCGCATCTAAAGTTTTTATTACTATAAAACTGAAATTTCAGTCAGCGTATCTTTTCTATGGCGCTTGTCAACGCTATTTCTGGGAAAATCGATTGGAACGGAAAACAGCGATGCGATCTGAAATTTCTGAAGCGCAAGGCAAAGGCCAGCGCGACAACACGGGCTCGGCCGCCGGCCAGGCCTATGAAAACATTCGCGACCGGATCATCTCGCTGGTTTTGCCGCCCGGTGCGCCGCTCAACGAAGGAGAGCTTGCCGGTCATCTCGGCGTCGGGCTGACGCCGGTGCGCGATGCGATCAAGCGGCTGGCGCTCGAACATCTCATTATCGTCTATCCGCGCCGCGGCACCTTCGTCAGCGAAATCAACCTCGCCGACGAGCGCTGGCTGACCGAGGCGCGTGTGGAAATGGAAGGCCTCGCCGCCGAACTCGCGGCGAGCCGCGCCAGCGTCGAGGAGCGCCGAGCGATCAAGGAATGCGTCGAGATGCTGCTGGCCGAGTCCCAACAGTTGCGCATCAACGCGCTCGATACCGAATTCCATCGCCGCATCTACCGGGCGGCGCACAACCCTTTTCTTGAGGCATCGCTGAACCAGTATCTCAATCTGAGCGTGCGGCTCTGGTATTACTGCCGCGACCGGCTGCGCCCCAAGGCGACCAACGGCGATTTCCACCAGCAAGTCGCCGACGCCATCCTGGCCGGCGACCGGCAGGCGGCGCGGGCGGGGATCGTCGCCCATCTCAAGCAATCGTCGACCGAACTGCGCGAGGTCATGTGACTGGCGCAGCGCGGGCTTCAGCCCTTGTAACCCGTGACCAGTTGCGTCAGCCGGGTCGGCCCAAAACTCTGGAAATGGCCACCATGGACGATGCGTGCGGGCAGAGCGGCGACGCGGGCGAGCGAGGTGCGATAGGCCGTCTTGTCGGAATGGAACGTGTCGTCGATGAGGTCGCCGTCATAGACGATGTCGCCGGCGATCAGCGTGCCGGTGGCGCGCTCGAACAGCGCGATGCCGCCGGGCGAATGGCCGGGGGTGTGGATGACCTCGAAATGCCGGTCGCCGAGATCGACCACGTCGCCGTCTTCGACGAAGGCGGTGGCCGGGCACGGCCTGACGCGATAGGCGGCGCTGTCCCAGCCGTGCGGCGGCACCATGAACATCTCCTCGTTGGCATAGCCGGCGGCGAGCGTCCATTCCGGGCGCGGATCGGCGAAGATCGCTGCTTCGGCCGGGTGGGCCAGACGAACATCGAATTCATGGGTGCTGCCGATATGATCGAAATGGGCATGGCTCGACACGCAGACGACCGGCCGTTCGCGCAGCATCGGCACATGCTTCCGAAGGCTGTAATGGCCAAGGCCGGTATCGACCAGCATATCCCGCTCCGCCCCGCGCACCAGCCACATGTTGCAGCGGAAGAAGGGATGGATCCAGGGTTCGTGGATGAGGAAGACGCCTTCGGCGAAAGGCACGACCTCGTACCAGTCCTCGGCGCGGATCGACGGTGTTTGCATTGCCGGTCTCCATGAAAGCGAAAACGCTCTATCTCTTTACAGGACGAAACATCCCTGCGCACCGCCCGACGGGTCGGACGATGCACAGGGCGGGGAGAAAGTGGACCGCTCGGAAGCCTGCACCTAGATGCGGTTCAGCCGGCGGTAGACGCGGTCGCGCTGAGGCGCGGCGAGACGTAGAGCGGCGTCGTGCGTCCGGAAGCGTTCATCTGGACCTTTTCGTTGAAGACGAAGCCGGGCGCATTGTCATAGGAGAAGGTGGCGACCATGCGGTCGCGTTCCCCATGGCAGGGGGCGACGCGATGGACGGACTGGTCACCGTAGAACAGCACCAGCGTGCCGGCATCCTGCGAGACCGAGATCACTTCGTCCGAGGTGCCGCGCAGCACCGCTTCGACACGGTCGAGACCGGGATTGTCCTTGTCGCGGGTATGCGGCACGAATTCGAACTCGCCGCCCTTTTCCGGGCGCTGCAGCAGCAGGGTGACCACCCAGTCATTGCCGTCGAAATGCCAGTCGTGGGTCTGGCCGTTGTTCATCATGATGACCGCGAGCGACAGGAAGGGATCGGCGATCTGGTGGACGCTCTGGCCCAGAATTTCCGCGAAGAACGGCGGCAGGCCGCCCCATTCGTAGATCTTGCGCAATTCGCTCGCGCCATCGAACACATCGGCCGGCAACATGCGCTGGACCAGCGGCTGGGGCTTGCGGAACGGATGATCTGCCGGCAGCGACGGATCGAGCGTTTCCTGCGGATAGATGAAACGCAGGAGATCGCGGGGATAGGCCTTGCCCTTCAGGCTTTCCGCCTCGGCGACGCAGGTCGCAAGGCCCTTTTTGGTGAGAAAACCCGGGAAGAACGCAAGGCCGTTTTCGCGAAGCGAAGCCTTGGCGTTCTCGATCAGCGCCCGGCGCTTCGGGCTTTCCAGATCGTCGATCGGATAACGGTCGAGATCGACCAGATGGCTGACATCGGGGGCTTGCATGGCGCTCATTTTGTGTCTCCTCGTTCGATTGCTGGTTAATGGAGCCGCGCCGGCTAAAAACTTTAACGATATAAAAATGACGCAGGAATGCGAAAAGCGCAAGTGATTTGCGGCGAAAAATCCCGAAAAGCGCCTTGGCCCCCTCGAATGCGTGCAGCCGATACGGTAGCCGGTGGGCTGTGGCATCGTGTACTAACGGAGTTGTCGACTCGCACACCATGCCGAGGGAGGATCCGTGGACAACAAACGCAAGCCGCCGACCATCGCGGATGTCGCAGCCCTCGCCGGCGTTTCCGCGCAGACCGTCTCGAATTTTCTTACCGGGCGTTTCAAGCCACGCGGACAAAATCTCCAGCGCCTGCAGGCCGCCATCAGCGAGCTTGGCTACCGGCCGAGCGCCGCCGCGCGCGCGCTGCGGCTGAAGCAGACGGGCATTATCGCCATGCTGCTGGAAGACGACGCCGATCCGCCCGAGGAGCGCATCCGCCATGGATGGGAGCCTCTGCACGGGATGTTCCTTTACGGGGCCACCCAGAAGGCCCGCGAACTCGGCTTCTACGTGACACCCGTCCTGACGCGACAGGGTGGGGCCGAGGCGGAAGCCGTGCGCCTGATCGGCGAAGGACGCGCCGACGCCCTGATCTGCAGCACCGAACTGATGCCGGAAGAGCAACTGGAACGCCTGCAAAAGATCGCCGGGACGGAACGGGTTCCCATCGCCATGCTGCAGGAAAGCCGCAAGCGCGATTTCATCTGCGCCGTCGCCGCGGCCGACGAGGATGGCGGCGAGCAGGCCGCCCGGCATCTGGCCGCCCTCGGCCATCGCCATGTCGCGCTGATGACCGTCAAGCCGAGCTGGCCGGGGCCCGTGCGCCGGCGCGCCGGCTTCGAGGCCGCCGCCCGCGAACTCGGCCTTGCCGTCGAGGTCTGGGAAGCCGACACCTACACGGTCGAGGCGATCCGTAGGCTGGCGGTGCCGGGGCTTGCCCGCCCGGACCGGCCGACGGCGGTTTTCGCGGTCAACGACGTGATCGCCGTCGCCCTCATGCAGCAGGCGATCGAGCTGAGGCTCACCATCCCCGGCGACCTCTCCATCCTCGGCTTCAACGATCTCGATGTCGCAAATTATGTCCGCCCGGCGCTGACCACCCTGCGCACACCCGCCGCCGCCATGGGCGCGCGGGCGGTCGAGGTTCTGGTCGATGCCATCTCGGGCAAGCCGCTCGTTTCCACGGCGCTGCTGCCCATCGATTTCGTCGCCCGCGACAGCACCGGCCCAGTGCCCGGGGCGCCGTCAGGTCAGGGCATTTCGGCGTAGTCGGGCACGACGAGAAACGCGAAGCGGATGTGCTCCGCGCTATGGTTCCAGTATTGATGCGGCGTTTGCTCCGGCAGGTAGAGAACGTCATGCGGGCCGAGTTCGAACAGCTCGCCGCTGCCGGGCAGATGGACATGCAGGCGGCCCGCCAGGCAGACGATGACCTTGTCCCCGGGATGCGTCCGGTCCTCGCTGCGCGCGCCGGGCATCAGCTCGACCACGCCCGCCGTCAATTCCCGGGTGCTGGCATAGACCGATTCCAGCACCGGAAACCGTTCGCCGTGGATGAAATGCAGCGCCTCCGCCCGCGTGATGCGGGTGATCCCGCCCTCCTCCTCGGTCTGCGTGCGTGTTCGCTGCAAGGCCCCGGGCCATTGGCCCAGCAACTCGGTGCGGCCCGGCTGGGGCGCTTTCCCGGGCGTCGCATCGGCGCTGACGGCCTGCGCATCGCCAAGGTGGGACGGTCGCGTCTGCGGCGCATACCAGTCGAGCACCACGGTCTCGGCGGCCGTGAAATTATAGGCCGAATGCCCCCTGGCCCGCCGCCAATGGATCGCTTCGCCGGCACCGGCGACCTGGATCTGGCCATTGCCGGGATCGTGGATCGTCAACTCGCCGGCGACGACGAAGTAGAAGCGGTCCTGATCGAAATCCGGCGCATCCGCATCCGCCAGGCGGAAATAGCCGCCGGGCTTCAAGCGGAAGGTCAGCGCGCCGATGCGCGCATTGCGACCGTAGAAGATATCCGCGACCTGACCGGCGGCATCGCCGCCCCAGAGCGAGCGCTTCGCGGCCGCATAGGTCACCAGCCGGGGGCGGTCGAACACAGCCGCCGCCGGCGCATCGCTCGTCTTCGGTTCTTCCATGGGAAAACGGTTTCCTTTCGACTCCTGCTGCGACGGCGCACCTGCCCGGATGCCGTCCGGCTTATCCGGCCGTCTCCCGGCCGAAGAACACCTTGTGGGAATAGCTCTTGCCGACAAAACCCGGCTCGTCGGCATAGGTGAGGATGGCGGTGATCCGCGGCTTCGCCCCGGCAACCGGCGTCACACGATGCAGGGATTTGTGGCCCCTGAAAACCGAAAGGGTTCCCGGAGGCGATTTGGAGCTGATCACCCCTTCGGGATCGCCGTCCAGAATCCTGCGGACGGTTCCGTAGTTCTCGTTCTCGTCCGACCGGGTGTTGGGCGCGAACTGGAATTCCCCGCCCGCGTCCGGCGCCTGCATCTGCAAGGTCACGGAAAAATCCGCCGAGTCGAAATGCCAGCCCAGTTCGCCGCCGGTCTCGGTATAGGAGATGCTGCAGGCGTTGATCGGATCGGCGCTGCGGAAAAGCGTGCTTTTCCCGAGCACGGCCTGCAGGAAGTCCGTCAGCCCGTCCCATTCGTAGAGACGGCGCAGGATCGCCCCCGGCCCGAACAGATCCCAGGCGATGCAGGCCTGCGCCGACCGGGCCAGGACACGCCGGGGATCGTCCGCCGACAGGCCCTCGGGGATGTTTTCGGCGACATAGACCCGGAATTGCTCGTCATGCCGGAAAGCCTGGGGAAACAGCCCCTCCGCCTCGCGCACCATGGCCTCCAGCGCCTCCGGCCGAATGAAGCCTTCGAGACGGCAGGCGCCCCGGCTGGCCATGGTGGCATGGCAGGTTTCGAGAACCCGCCTTGCGCCTTCCGAATCGAGATCCTTGATCGGGTATCGATCGAAATCCACGATGGCATCGATGGTATCGAAATGGGGCGGCATGTCTTCCTCCGGTTCGATTGCGCCTGCAGCGCGGCCAAGGCCATGCGGTCGGGCGCAATCGCCCGGCCGCAGACAGGATGTTCTGGATAAAAGGAGATGCAGCGTCCGTTCGGACGTAACGCGTCTTAGGCGAACCACCAGCGCTCGGCGCAACGCGCGCCGTCGCCGCCGAGGTTTGCCGCCACCTTGCCGAAGCCGATCTTGCGGGAGGCGGCATCGACTATGTTGGTGAACATGGGAATGACCGACCCGCCATCGTCGCGGCAAAGTAGCTGCATCTCGTGATACATGTCGCGGCGCTTGTCGGTATCGAGTTCGCCGCGCGCTTCCTTGAGCAGCGCATTGAAGCGCTCGTTCTTCCAATGCGCCTCGTTCCAGGAGCTGTCGGCCGCATAGGCCTGCGTGAACATCCAGTCCTCGGTCGGGCGGCCGGCCCAAAAGCCCTGATACCAGGGCTTGTTCAGCCAGACATTGTCCCAATAACCGTCCGAGGGCTCGCGCTTGACCTCGATGTCGATGCCAGCCTTGGCCGCATCCGCCTGGTAGAGGACGGCGCTGTCGATGCCGAGCCCGAGGATGGTGTCGGATGCGTGCAACTGCACCTTCAGCCGGTCATGCCCGGCCTTCTTCAGATGGAACCGGGCCTTGTCCGGATCGTAGGCCCGCAGCGGGATATCCTTGGCATAGAACCGGTTGACGGGCGCGATCGGGTGATCGTTTCCGACCACGCCATGCCCGTTCAGCACCGTCCTGACGAGATGCTCGCGGTCTAGCGCATGCTTGATGGCGAGGCGGACGTCGACATTGTCGAACGGGGCGGTGTCGACCAACATCGGCATGGTGATGTGCTGGGTTCCGACGACCTCGACGAGCTGGATGCTCGGAAGCTGCTTCAGCCGGTCGGCCGTCTTGAAATTCGCCTGGATGATCGCATCGACATTGCCGCTGATCAGGGCGCTGCTGCGGGCGGTGGGATCGACGAGATTGATCATCTCGACCTCGTCGAAATGCGCCCGGTCGGCCTTCCAGTAGTTCGGGTTCCGCTTCACGAGGGAGCGCACGCCTGGATCGAATTCCTGCAGCATATAGCCGCCCGTGCCGATGCCCTTCGAAAAATCCGTCGTCCCCTCCGGCACGATCACGAAATGATAGTCCGCCAGCACATAGGGAAAATCCACATTGGCGCTGTCGAGGGTGAAGATAACGGTATCGCCGTCCTTGGCGATATCGACGACCGGCTTCAGCAGCGACCGGGCGCCCGACTTGCTGCCTTCGGCCCGATGCAGGTTGATGGAATAGAGAACGTCCTCGGGCCGCAACGTCTTACCGTCGTGGAACGTGACGCCCTTGCGCAGCTTGAACGCCCATTTTTTCGCGCCTTCGCGCGGCTCGACGGATTCGGCGAGTTCCGGCACGAGTTCGAAATCGGGACCGATCTCGACCAGGCAGTTGCGAAGCTGGAAGTTGATATGGGCGGCACAGGTGGTGTTGGAAAATTGCGGGTCCAGCGTGTCGGTGGTCTGGCCCTCGACCATGCCGAGGCGGAAACGGCCGCCGGGCGTCCGGGCCGCAGCGCGCGCCGGAACAGCGGAAAACGAAGCGGCCGCCATCAGGCCGGCCGCGCTGGCAAGCACCTGCCGCCGATTCATAAGCAAGGATGAGCGCGTATTGTCTTCAGTCATTTCTTTGGTTCCCCTATTTTTATAACGTTATAAACTCGGGGCCTGCTTTTTGTCAATCGGCGGGTGCGATGCTTCCAAATCAAAAGGGAACGGCTCTATCCAAATGCCTTGTGCGGATGACGGGTGTTGCCGTTCGAACCATGAGGGGCAGTTGGGCAATGACCGTGACGGCGTCCGGCAACAGGTTCACCGAGACGTCGTCGCGCTTGAAGATCCTGACGAAGACGTCGGCCATTCCGTTCCGCTGGACTGCGGGCTTCTGGCGGGCGTCGAACACGGCTCCATGCCGATGTCGATAAACAGCGATCTGGTACACGAGGGCACTTTGCTGAACCACATTCTGCTTCGCGAAATTCATCCTGAGTTTGCGGACGGTCGGCTTCGCTCATGCTTGCCAGCCTTTACAGGACGAGGAACTAACGTTCTTCCTCAATCGGCGTTGGCGGCGACTTGGGCTCAAACTTGATGACGCCGACTTCACGGACGTCGCCACGATGACCCGCATCACCGGCGGCAACTTCCGCCTCGTTCATCGGCTGCTTGTCCAGATGAGCGCGTCTTGCGCATCAATGGGCTGAAGGCGATCACTGCCGATGTGGTGGAGGCAGCGCGATCGGTCCCCGTCATCGGTGCCACATAGCGCTGATAATCAGTGCCAATTACCGATTAACGGTACAAATCAGCACAGGCGATTTGTCGCGAAACTCAGAAAATTCGCGTCGTACTTCTGCGCAGCCCACAATTTGCCTCTAGAGACGTTAACAACCGATCGATTATCGGTAATCCCGCCGAGGTCGACGAACGCCATATGCAGAAACAGCTCGGCCAAGCGTCTGCCGAGATGACCCGCAAGTACCTGCGCAGGCACGATAGATTCCGGGTTAATCTCACAAAGGCGGCAGGGCTGTCGCTGAGCCGGCTTGTCCGACGCGATCGCCTGGAGCAGGCCATCGTATCAGGGCGACGTTCCCCAACCTCTTAACTCAGGATAAATTTGGCATTCGTCTTCGCGTCATGAACGATTTCGGGATCAATATCAAAGACGCACCTGACATGCTCTCTCGTCATGATGATGTTCGGCGGCCCCTGCTGCACAAGTTTTCCGGCCTTAAACATGACGATATGATCGGCGTGCCGCGCCGCCTGATTGACATCATGGAGCACGGCAATGACGGTCTTGCCGCGGGATTTCACCAGCGTGGTTATGAGCCTCATGACTTCGGCCTGATGCGCAAGGTCGAGAAACGTGGTCGGTTCGTCGAGGAGAAGGATCTCCGTTTGTTGCGCGAGCGACATCGCAATCCATGCACGCTGCCTCTGGCCGCCGGAGAGGTTTTCAAGCGGCTGTTCCCGCAGATCCGCCATACCTGTCAGTTCGAGTGCTTCCTTGACCGCTTCCTCGTCCGCTCTGGACCAGCGCGAAAACAGACTTCGATGCGGATATCGGCCTTGGCGCACCAGATCCGATACCGTAAGCCCCTCTGGCGCGGCGGGGCCCTGTGGCAGGATGGCGATGCGTCTGGCGCATTCGCGCGCGCCAAACCGGGAGAGCGGCTTGCCAGCGAGCAGAACAGCGCCTCCCTTTGGCTTGAGCAGGCCGGCACAGGCTCTCAGCACCGTCGATTTACCTGAACCATTGCGGCCGAGCAGAACGGTGAACGCCCGCGACGGGATTTTCAGATCCAGCCCCTCGACGACCATCCTGTTTCCGTAGCCGAGCGACAGCGTGTCGAGGCGCAGGCCGGACCCTGCTTCGGTGGTCTCATTGACCGACATGGCGTCGTCTCCAGAGAAGGTAACCAAGGAAAGGAGCGCCGATCAGCGCCGTAACGATGCCGGCAGGCAACTGGGCCGGAGCAATAGCGGTCCGTCCGACAAGGTCGGCCGCCATGAGGAGCAGCCCGCCCACCAGCGCGGACCCCGGGATCAGGCGTACATGGCCTTCGCCCACCATGTTGCGGGCGACATGCGGTGCGATCAGGCCGATGAAGCCGATCAGACCGCAAGCGGCGACCGTCGCACCCGATATCGTCGTGCACAGCAGGATCAGAAAGGCGCGGCCAAGATTGACGCGCTGCCCGAGACTTGCCGCGATATCATCGCCGAAGCGCATGAGATCAAGCTGGCGGACGGCGAGACAGGCCAGCACCACGGGCAGGACAAGCCATGCGGCCAGGCGGCGCAATGTTTCCCAGCTTGCCGCGTATACGCTGCCGGAAAGCCAGATCATCAATCGCTGCACATCCGCTACGTCAGCAAAGGCGATGAGGAAACTGCTTCCGGCGCCGGCAAGCGAACCGAGCGCGATGCCGATCAGGACGATGCGCAGCGACGAGGTGCCATTTCGCCAGGATAGGGCAAAGACGGCGGCAGCCATCAATGTCGCCCCGGCAAAGCCGGCCACCGGCAACAGCGCTGCCCCCGCGCCCTTCAAGCCGACGATGACCAGTCCGCCCGCCAATGCCGCGCCCGCGTTGATCCCGAGAATACCGGGCTCGGCGAGAGGGTTGCGCATCACCGCCTGGGCGATCGCTCCCGCAATGCCCAGCGCCACACCAGCGGCAAGCGCCATCAGCGCGCGCGGGAGACGCAGATCGAGCACGATCATGCGGATCTGTTCCGTCGCACTGCCATTGAAAAGGCTTCTCAGATCGGCGCGCGAAACCGTCTGGTCGCCGAGCGCCAGGCTGGCGAGCAGAAGTGCCGGAACGCTCAGGAGAGCGGCAGCCAGGACCACGTGCCGGGACGTCATGTACTGCGCAGCCGGTAACGGGCGAGCCACAGGAAGAACGGCGCGCCGATCAGCGCCATCGTCACGCCGACGGGAAAGTCCTGATTGGCGAACAGGCCGCGTCCGATCACATCAGCGGTGACGAGCAGCAATGCTCCTCCGATGGCGCTGTACGGCACGATCCAGCGATAGTCGGCCCCGACCGTAAGGCGCGCGATGTGCGGTATGACAAGGCCGACAAAGCCGACAGGCCCCGCAAGCGCCACGGCGCTCCCGGCGAGCAGTACCACGATGACCACTGAAATCGTGCGCCACAATAGAGGTCTTTGCCCCAGCGCGCCAGAGATGTCGGAGCCAAGGCTGAGTGTCGTGAACTGCCGGCGCAGCACAAGCGCGGCCGCAAGACCCGTCGCGATGTAGGGGGCGACAGCCATGACCTGCCCCATGGTTCGCCCCGACAGCGACCCCACGGTCCAGAGCCTTACGGCGTCGAGCGTCGCCTGATCGAAGATCAGGATGGCCGCTGTCAGCGAGGTGAGGAAGGTGCCGACCACCGCCCCTGCCAGAACGAGTTTCAGTGATGTCGGTCCGCCCGGCCCGAGTGATCCGAGCGCATGGACGGCGAATCCGGCAGTGGCCGCACCACCGAAGGCGTACCAGGTGAGGCCATTGCCGTCGCTCATCGAGCCGGTCATCTGAAGCGCCATGGCGGCGACCACGGCGAAGGCGCCGCCGGCATTTATGCCGAGCAGGCCCGGCGAGGCCAGCGGATTGCCTGTCGCGGCCTGCATGACCGCCCCGGCAACGGCAAGCGCCGCGCCCGCCATGGCACCGGCCAGCACACGCGGAAGCCTGAGCATGGTGACGACGAGGTGATCACGCGATCCATCGAAGGCGAAGATTGCCTCGCAAACGGTCACAAGCGAAAGCCGCGATGTGCCTGCGCCGATCGCCAGCGCCGCGACCAGAATGCAGACGCAAAGCAGGATCGCGAGCCCGAGTGCCCGCAGAGGGTCTGCGTGCCTTCCTGTCACGGCGCATTCACGATGTAGCGCTCGACGTCGTCGAGAACGCGATGAGCGGAGGCGACCCCGTGAAAACCCATCCAGGTGCCGCGATCGACCCGGTAGGCCCGGCCGGCCTGGACGGCCGGCAACATCTGCCAGAATGGATTCTTGATGGTCGCGGCCTCGAGCGCGTCGTCGGGCGCCTGATCGTATCCGCTCACGACGACGTAGAGCAGTGTCTTTCCATCGAGAAGACCGATCTCTTCCCAGCCGGGACGCTTGAATGCGGTATCGTCGGTGACGGTTTCGTAAGCCGTGCGCTGAACGCCCGCTTCGCGCAGCACGGCATAGGGCGCATAGGCGGCCGGGCCGGAGACGTAGACGTGGAACCCTGTCGGCGTGATCCGCAGGACGGAGACCGGAAAATGCGGGACGCGCGCGCGTATGGCCGCGACGCGGGTTTCATAACCCTCGAGCAACTCCGACGCGATTTCTTTGCGGCCGGTCATATCCGCCAGTACCTGCAGATGATCCTTCCAGTTCCGGACATCGATCAGCACCGTCGGCGTGATCTTTTCGAACATGCCGCGGACCTGTGCGTGCAGCGTGGCGTCCCCGATGATCAGATCGGGCTTCAAGGCAACGATACGCTCGAGGTTAGGCTGCCGCGCGTCACCAATATCCGTGACCGATGCCTTTTCCGCTGCCATACGCAGGTCCGCGTCCTGCGCCGTCATCAGCGGCGCGCCGACAATCTGCAAACCGAGTTCGAGCCCCATTCCGAGATTATAGAACGGATCGAGCACGACAATGCGAGACGGCGCCATGGGGACGCAAACCGGCGCGCCGAGGACGTGTTCCGATATCACCCGCCCCTGACATTGCGCCGCCGCTGGCGTCAGTGAGATCAACATCGCCAGAGCGGAAATGATAAGGCACAACACCGTCTTCATGCCGTGAAATCCCATAAGTCGCGGCTGGAGCGATACCGAAGGATCGCTCCAGCCTGCATGCTCAGAACTTGACCTTGAGGTTCAAGCCGGCGCGACGGCGTTCCCCCAGCGTGGCAGCGATGTTGTTGTCGTTGTAGACGAAATATTTCTCGTCCAGCAGGTTCTGCACGAAAGCGTTGATCTCCCACCGGTCTGCCTTGTAGCCGGCCTGCATGTTCACGATCCAGCGGCTGTCCAGATAGTCGTGCGGCAGGCTGCCAAGCCGCGCCAGATAGCGCGAGGTGTATTTCGCGTCTGTGCCGACGAAGACGCCATTGTCGAATGTATAGCGCGCGCCCAGCCCGATGGTCCATTCCGGCGCCTCCGGGAAAGGCAGACCGGAGAGGTTGCCGTAGGTCAGATCGTTGAAGTCCTTGAACTCGGTGTGGACATAGCCGAGCGAGACGAAGGTTTCGAGGTTATCGTTCACCTTGAACGAGGGCTCGATCTCGAAACCCCAGGCTTCCGACGACGCGGCATTGAGGATGCGGCGCGTGAGTGGGTCAGCCGGGTCGAACTGCATCTGGACCTGCTGGTCGCTGTATCGGGTGAAGAAGACGTTCGAGTTCAGTTTCAGCCGCTCGTCCAGGAAGCTCCCCTTGTAGAAGATCTCGTAGGTCGAAGCCGTTTCCGGCTCATAGCTGTACGCGGACGCGCTGAGTGAATTGTAGCTCGCGCCGCCGGTGCGGAAGCCCTGCGAATAGGTGACACCGACCGTCTGGGTGTCGCTTAGCTCCTTCGAAAGGCCGATCTTAGGCACGAAATTGATCTCATCGAACGACGCGCCATAGTTGGTGAGTACGGTCGTCGTACCGCCCAATGGCTGGGTGCGGACGAGATGCTGGGTGATGTCCTGGTCGGTATAGTCGAGACGGCCGCCAAGGGTGACCTTCCATGTGGGAACGAACTCGTAGGTCGCCTCGCCAAAGATGGCGGCGTTGAACGATTTCTGCGTATTGTGCTGGACCTGGTTGCGGCCGATCGTCTGCGTCAGCGGGATCGTGCGATCGTAGAAGTTCTTCTCGTCTTCAAAGGCGAAGTAGGCCCCGCCAACCCAGTTCCACTTTTCACCCGAGTAGTTCAGGCGCACTTCCTGAGATGCGATCCATTCCTTGTAATAGCCGTGATAAGTGTTGACCTCCCCTGCCGTGCCGTAGTTCGGCGAAAAGCGATCGGTGTCGGAGTAGCTCAAGGCCGTAAGCGACGTCAGCTTCAATTCGTCGGTGAAGTCGTGGGTCACGTCCAGCCCGACATTATGCACGCGGGTTGGCCGGTATTCGGTATAGGCCGGAATCTGGTAATCGCCGCGCTCTTCATCGAAGCTGAAGCCCATGGCGCCGGCGGGACCGCCGATGTCGCGGACATACGGATCATCATGCGAGAAGGAATAGCTCAGCAGAGCGCGCGTTTCAGGCATCTCCGCCGGCTCGAAGAGGACCTTGCCGCGGATCTGGTAATAGGTGTCATGCGTGAATTCGTTATAGCGGTCGTAACTTTCGAATGTCGGGTAATTGATATCGTTCTTGTTGCGCTGGAATTCCCCGGCGATACGCAAGGCGAGCACGTCCTCCATCAGCGGCGTGTTGACCATGAACGCCGTGCCATAGAGATTGCCCGTGCCGACCGTTCCGGAAAGTTCTCCCTCTCGCTCGAATACAGGATCCTTGGTTTTGACATAGATGGCGCCCGCCATGGCGGCGCGACCGGACAGCGTCGACTGTGGGCCCCGATAGACTTCGAGCTGTTCGACGTCGAACAGCCCGCGGGCGCCGCGCCGGGCGCCGCGAACCGTTTGCTGCACGCCATCGACATAGAGCGTCGCAAGCGGCGCGCCACCGGGAACAAGCCCCTCCGAATTGACGCCGCGAATGACAAACCCTGCGTCGGTCCAGTCACCATCCATGACGTTGGCCATGCGCTGGAAGCCATCGCGGATACTGCGGACCTGGCTGTCGGCAATCTCATCCGCGGTCAGGATTCCGACACTCGCCGAGGTATCATTGAGGGTCGTCGCATTGCGCGAACCATAAATCATGATCGGGGCCAGAACCGTGTCGCCAGACAGGGTTGCGGTATCGCCCGTGACGACTGCGGACGGAGCCGCGATGGTAACTGTATTGCCGTTGGTAAAGCGGTATTGAAGATCCGTACCTGACAAAAGGACGGAAACGGCCTCAGCCGCGGTCATGGAACCACGGACCGGTCGCCCGTTAAGCGACGCCGCGGACGTTTCGTCGAATACAATTGCGAGGCCTGCGAGCCGTCCGATATCGTTCATGGCCTGGCGAATGGGTTTCGCTGGAATATCGAAACTGTAGACCTGCTGCGTCACGGTCTGCGCCGTCGCGCTCCCAACGGCGAGAGGACCAACATCTACTGCGCCAAGCACTGTCGTTGCGAGCAGGATCGCCGCGTTGCGCCCCAATCTTCCGGTCGTCATCAAATGCCCCTATTCCCTCAGATCATTCGGGAATGGCGACAGATCCACTTCTATCGGTCCGCCGTCATCCTGTTGAGGTAACGGAGCTCACCGAGGGCTACCCTCATCAAAAAAGCGAAAAATTCAAATTTTTTGCACCGTCGACAAAAGAGCCGTTCAAGGCCTGACGATGACGAGGCGGCCTGCAACCTCGTTCATCGTAAATCCGACCAGTGACTGAACGGACGCGAGTGCCGTATTCGGGTCATCGACCGAGAAACTTCCGCTTACCCTTCTTTCGGCGAGCGTATCGGAAAGAAGAACAATTCGGCCCCGACGGTAGCGCTCGATCTGCCTGAGGACGTCCCCAAGGCGGGCATTGTTGAACACGAAACGCCCATCGTGCCACGCCGTGCGCTCTCCAAGATCTACCTTCTGCGGCCTACCGATCCCGGATGCGCTGTAGGCGACGCCTTCTCCCGGCGCAAGGACCACACGCTGTGATGTCGCAGCGCCGGTGACCTGCAGACTGCCGCTTTCGAGCGTCACCGACACGCCGTCATCCTGAACGGCGACATCGAAGGTCGTGCCGAGAACCCTCGCCTCGCCGTCCCCTGCCCTCACGACGAAGGGGACATCGGACCGTTTGACCGTAAAGAATGCGGTTCCGCGCAGGAGTTGGACACGTCTTTCCGACGGCCCCATATCGACATCGATGGCCGTGTCCGCATCCAGAAGGATCGTCGAGCCATCCTTCAGTTCGACAGAGCGTCGCTCGCCGCGGGCCGTAACGTAGTCAGCCTGAAGATCCTGAAAGACGTTCGGCCTCTCAAGCCAGATCCACGATCCCGCCAGACAGGACAGCAGACAGAGGCCAATGATGGCTCCGGCCTTACCTGATGTCTTCTTCTCACGCATGCGCCGGACATTATCCAGATGACGTGAGAGCGTGTGTTCCTCCTCACGCGCTACATCCGCGCCTGGCCCAGCGGCCGTGGACCACAACATCTGAAGGTCGTCATACATGCGTCCGTGTGCCGGATCGGCGCTCAGCCAGGCCGCGAAGTGGGCACGATCGGCCCGCGAAGGCTTGCCGTTCATCCGGGTGAACCAGGCGACGGCTTCCGCTTCGACACCCGACAGGTTTCCGGCCGCCTTTTCGTTATCTGCCATGGCCGTTTTACCTTAGATAGAGGAGACAAGCGCCCGATCGACCTTCCCGTTCAAGATGATAACGGAGCGAAAGGCGACCCGCCCTCATGCTGGAAGCGTTATTTGAAGCTTTCCCGGCAGGCAAGCAGGGCTTTCGCTATCTCGCGCTCTACCATGATGTAGCTGAGGCCCATCGTGGCAGCAATTTCCTGATAGGTGCAACCATGAACGCGGTTCAGCAGGAAAACGTGGCGGGTACGCTCCGGCAGACGCCGGATGGTGTCATCAATGTGACGGATGCCATCCTTGGCTTCGACGATCTGGAGCGGCGTTGCGACTGGCGCGGCATATTGATCGGCGGTGATCTTCTCGGCCAGGGCCTTGTGACGCTTCTCGACGCGCAGCTGATCGATTGCCGAGTTGCTTGCGCAGCGGCTCAGATAGGAGGGCGTCAGCACGACATGTTCCTTGGCCTTCTCCCAGATCCGCGCGAAGACCTCCTGGACCACGTCGGACGCCTGCGACGGGCCGACCTTGCGCGTGACCATGCGCTCAAGCCGGCGGCGCTCGGTCTGATAAAGCCTCTCGATTTCGTCGGATCTGCTTGTCACTATGTCGACCATGCAACGCCCATGCTACAAATTCACGTGTCAAGCATGCACATAACGCCAAAAAGTGGAATAGAAAAATCAAGTTTAAAGGTCGGTCGCGTCAGCTTTCCAACATGCTGTTGCCCTGAAACATCATCACGGTTATTGCCCGCCCGTCAGCAAGGCGACATGCTTGCGCATTTTCTCGAGCAGCTCGGCGTCACGGATTGCCGGCGATTTCAGAACGCAGGTCGAGCATAAGGCGCCCTCTGCAACGGTGTAGTAGCGACAACAACCGCCTCTCGCCCGAAACGTCCAGGAACCAATCGGCTTCCGGTTATCATCGTGCAAGGTCAGGTCGAAGAAATGTAATTGCTTGTTATAGAGCGGCGAACCGGTGTGTTTGACCACGCGCATGGCGTCTTGCCGCGCCTGACCAAGGCAGTTGAGATGTCGGCCGACCTCCAACCATCGGCCCGCGACAGCGTCCGCTACCAGCCGCCAGAGAGCAGGACGTCCTAGGCCGGACCTTTTCGCCAAGGCCTCGACCAAGACTGAAAAATGATTTTCGATGGCGACCCGAAAGGCATCGCAAAGCGCTCCTTGGCCGGAAAGCAGCGTCGCATCTGGATGATGACCAAGAGACGCCCTATCCGTGGAGAAACAACGGGAAAGGTAGCGGATATCCGCACGACGAACATTATGCACCTCGCCATCGTGTTCATGACGGTCGTCGAACATCCGCAAGGCAACGTGTTCAGGCGCGAGATCGGGCACGATGCCCGATGCGGCGACGAGCGGGATCGTGGCCAACATGAACACATAACAATAGTCGATTATCATCAAGGCAGCGCAGGTCTTGTCGTCCATATGCCTGTTATACGAGCGTTCGTATTCCAGGAAGGCGTCGACGGCGGTGGTGTCGTCGAAAAACGCACGTGCCGTCGTCCAGCCTTCCTCCATCACTCCGTATTCCACGCGGAATTCGGACCAGAGAGGTTTTTGGGCGTCCAGTGCCTTTTCTAGCGGATGATGAACCTGATCGGAAAATCTCAAATAATGCTGCCCTAGCTATCGATCTTGCTCCGCATACCAAAGCATGTGAGACAAGTCCTTTTCCAACATGGCGTGTATCCATAAGCATAACGCCTGCCGGGGCCTGTTACCCTCAGTTGCGGTAGATCTAAAAACGATAGGCAGCGTCGCGCCTGCGTTTGGCGCTCAGGAAGGTGCAGCGCACGTCTCCAGTGCCGAAATGCATTATCGGTCTCCTAGTTAAGTTCGCCTGCCCGGAAAGAGATGCCTGCTCTCTTTAGCTGGCGCCCGAAACCCTCCCTGTTCGCTATTTCGCGCAGTCCGAGCTCACGGACGATCCCCAGCGTGGCCTGCGGCGTTACGTCGATGTTCACCGGTAACCTGGTCGCCACCACCGAGGGCATCAAAAGCGGGAATGTGCAAGACCTCATCATTGCCGCAGTAGAACCAATGTCTGGCAGTATGCCGGCGTGAATTCTTTCGGCAAGAACCGCAGGAATGATCTGCAATCTCATCTAACGGCCAGGCCTGTCGCGATGATCGCAGATGCGATCAAGGGTTGCACAAAGCAAAATGACTGACCTGAGACCCGACCCGGATGCTGGAACTTCCGAATGCATGGAAAGAGCAGCACAAGCTTTTCGAACTCTGAGCCATACTCATAACCATCAGACCTTCCAAGCCGGCTGCCGTCAGCCGGCCGTTTTCATTGCGTGAACTTGGGAGCATGGAAGCAGCGGCTCAGCCAGGGTGCGGTCAATGCGAAAAAGTCTCGAAAATGGCAGCCAGCAATGAAAAACTTGGGGCTGGTGGGAAAAGCCATTTGAGACAAAGCCCTGAACGGGAGACATCTCGGCGATTTCCAGCAGCTGGTCAGCGTAAATCGAGGGCGAGATATCCGCTAACCGTCTGATATACCGGCACTATTCTGGAGACCAACCAACGAGATTATTTGTCTTGGAAAAATGGTGCCGCTTACGTGACTCGAACACGTGACCCCATCATTACGAATGATGTGCTCTACCGACTGAGCTAAAGCGGCCCTTCGGGGCGGCGGAACGCCGTTCCCGTTTGCAAGCGGGCTGATACAGGGATTGGGTGGGGAATGCAAGACGGTTTTTGGAAAAATGTCCGGCCGATAGACGAAGCGTGCGGATGGGCGCGGGAGCCAGGCCGATGTTTCGATCCGGGAAGGACGGCCCGGGCGGAGGCGATATGCTGTGGGCCGTGGAGACCGGCAGCGCGCCGGACGATCAGGCGGGCTTGCGAATTCCTTTGCTTATCGTTACCGAATCCTGAAGGGCGGCGCCAAGCGGCAGCGGCGGGTTGTCGAAAAAACCGGCTTGCGTCCGGAATTGCGCCAAACCCTCGGGTTAAGCTTGGTCGGGCGCGGGCCGCGCCGGGAAAACGCAATGCCCCGTCGATTCGGGGAATTGCGCAGATGGAATGGATGGATCCAGCATTGCTGGAGCAAGAACGGGCTGGCGCGGCGTCCCTGACGGCAGGAACGGCGCAGGCCATGAAGGACCGGGTGTGAACGGAATCGAAACGGCAATCAGAAACGCCTTGGATAAGAGCGACCGCGGCGACCCCGATGCGCGCGCCCGCATCTATCGGTCGGCCCGCAATGCCGTCGATGTCGGCCTGCGCAAGCAGGGCATCACCGATCCCCAGGTCATCGCCGCCCAATACGACTATCTGGAAAAGCTGATCGATACGATCGAGGCCGGCGAGCGCAATGCCGCCGTCGTCGAGGCGATCGCGCCCGCCGATGCCGGCCGGCTCGATCTCGCAC
>JAFKJU010000037.1 GCA_017305935.1 Hyphomicrobiales bacterium
AAAGGTCGCGCCCGCATCGAGCAAGCAGTCGGAAAACTCAAACGCTTCAAGCGCGTCGCGCTACGATGCGAGAAGACCAAGCAAAATTTCGCATCCATCGTCGCAATCGCCGCAGGCTTCATCTTGATCAAATCCGTCCACACTGCCTAGTCTATCTGGAAGAGCAGCGCAAAAAGCTCGAGGTCGTCGTCGAAACAGCGCGGCAGGTCCGCGAGGCGGAACGCGACCGTGGGCGCGTAGTCGATGAGATCAAGGCCATGTTGGCAAAGCCGACGGTGATCTACGAGCGTTTCACACGGATATTCAACGAGTATTGCCAGAAGGTCCTCAACCACGAAGGACTCTTCTTTTTCCATGTAAATTCCAGCAACAACCTTGACTACAAGATCAGCCTGGGGCTTGCCGGCCAGAAGGGCGTGGCATCAAGCCAGGGCGAGGGCACGAGCTACAAGAAGCTGACCTGCGCTCTGTTCGATCTTGCCCTGTTGCGGGTTTACGAGGACATTCCGTTCTTTCATTTCGTCTACCATGATGGGATTCTGGAGGCGCTCGACGACCGTAAGAAACTCGCTTTCCTTGAAGTTGTTCGCGATCAGATCAGCAGCCGCAAGCTCCAGTACATCATGACCGTCATAGCTTCCGACCTGCCTCGCAACGAGAAGGGCCAGGTTGTTGGCTTTGCCGACGACGAGATCGTCTTGCGTCTTCATGATGGTGGTCCGGAAGGCCGGCTATTCAAAATGGCAGAATTCTAGACGGCTGAAACGGCCTCCTCCTGCGCTCGATGATATGACGCTCGACACCGTCGGCATCGGGCTCTTTTTCACAGGGGCAAGCCTTCCCTCGCCCTGCTTGAGCCCGCAGCAGCGCCAGCAGCGGCGAAACGAAGGAAAACAGGCGCGAGCCGCCCGGACGTTTTTCAAGTTCAATGCGCATGCTGCGCCTCCGCGCCGGCCTTATCGTGCGCCCCGCCCATCAGCAGGCCGATCTTCTCGCGGGTCATGTCCTGCGCCGGATAGGCATTGGACAGGCGCCCTTCGTTGATGACGGCGATTTCGGTGGCGACTTCGAAAATCTCGTCCAGATCCTGGCTGATGACCAGAACGGCCGAGCCGGATTTCAGGCGCTGGTCGACCTGGCGGCGAGCTTGGGCCACGTAGATGAGCAATTGATCGACCGGAAGATCTTGGCTTTGGCATTTTCCGCGCGCTAACCCTAGCCTGCGTGTTGCGCAGGACGCCTGGGAGAGGCGCTTTTTTCCGATAGAGCGCAAGGCTTCGCCCTTGCCATGGCCCTTCAGCGCCCGGCAAGGACAAAGCGCTCGGTTGAATGATGCGCTTTAGGCGCCGGGGCATGTGGGCTTAGATCTGCTTACTGACATCGGACGCATGCCGCAACTCGACACGCCGAAGTCGGTGTTCGAGATCGTTTCGGGTCTCCTGTGAGCCAACTGAAAACTCGGAGAGCAATGGGGCGGCCGGTCGGATCTCGTCGACGCCGCTCGGCCGTCCCATTGTTTGTGTAGCCGGCTGGCGCCGTTTAGACACGTTGGAAAATCGCTGCGATTCCCTGTCCGCCGCCAATGCACATGGTGACCAATCCGTACTTGGCGCCTGTCCGCTGCATTTCGTAGACAAGCTTGACGGTATTGATCGCACCTGTAGCGCCGATCGGATGACCGAGGGCGATGCCGGATCCGTTCGGATTGACCTTTCTCGGATCGAATTGAAGTTCCTTCGCGACAGCGCAGGCCTGAGCTGCAAAAGCTTCGTTCGCCTCGATCACATCGAGGTCGTCTAATGTGAGACCGCTTTTCTGCAGGGCGAGCCGCGTTGCACTGACTGGTCCTATCCCCATATGGGCGGGGTCCACCCCGGTAAATGCGTAGCTGACAAGTCTTGCCATCGGTTTGAGATCGAGCCGCTCGACCGCTTTGCCGCTGGCAAGGACGAGAGCGGCAGCGCCGTCATTGATCCCTGATGCGTTTCCGGCTGTCACGCTTCCGCCCTCGCGAAACGCGGGCTTCAGCTTCTCAAAATCCGTGAGTTCAGCGTTGCGACGAACATGCTCGTCGGTCCTGATCGAGACCTCTTTTCCCTTTTGCCGGATTGTGACATCTGCGATCTGATCGTCGAAATACCCTGCATCTATCGCGTGAGATGCCCTGCGGTGGCTCTCCAGGGCCAGTGCATCCTGTTCGGCACGGGCTACATTGAATTTCTGTGCCACGTTTTCGGCTGTCACGCCCATATGGATTCTGCCGAAGGGGTCGGTAAGGGAGCCGACCAGCATATCCGTCGAGGTCGAATCGCCAAGGCGCATCCCCCAACGGGCCTGGTTGAGGATGTAGGGCGCACGGCTCATCGACTCTGCGCCGCCAGCAAGTGCTACCTGCGCATCCCCAAGCATAATTCCTTGCGAGGCTGACAGAATTGCCTGCAGCCCCGACCCGCAAAGCCGGTTCACGGTGAGCGCGCCTGCGCTATGGGGAACGCCAACTTCAATGGCGATCACCCGAGAAATATAGGGGTCCCGCGTCTCCGTCTGGATAACCTGGCCGAATACTGAGTGCTCCACCTCCGCGCCATCTATGCCGGCACGCTTCAGGGCTTCGCGGGCAACGACTGTGCCAAGCTCTATCAGGCTGACATCCTTCAGCGAGCCTCCGAAAGAGCCAATGGCTGTTCGGGCCGCGCCGGCAATGTAGACATCGGTCATATCTTTTCCTTCCAAGAAAAAGCGAGCGTTCGCTTTTTTGAAATGTGGCGGTTCTCGGTATGTGCTTATGGGTTCGACGTGGCTTCGCATGAGGGGCGAAAGCGATTTCCCGTGTTAGGCGGTTCGCAGGAAAATCCGCGCCAGGCCGTCCTTTACAGACGCCATAGCGTCAGTGGCGCTCATTCGGATATGTTCGTACATCAGAAGACCGGCTTTTTCGCCCTGGCGGTTTGACAATGCGTCCGCAATGTCCGTGTGTTCGGTATAGGTGGTCGATCGACGACGGCGCTTTTCGATTTCGATTTCCCGGACGAACCGGATGCGCGCGTTGATGCTCTCGATCATACGGGAGAGCTCGGGGTTGCCGGACATTTGCGCTATCCGCATATGGAATTCTTCGTCCTTGTCGGTCAGCTCTATGCTCGAATAGGAATCCGCTCGATCCGCGACGGCATGCCACCAGGAAGCAAGACCAAGAAGCTCATCGAGCGGAGCGTGTTCCGCGGCAAGCTGGACAGCCTTCTGTTCGAGAAATGCGCGCACATCGGACAGATGCACGATCTGGTCGACGTCCAGCCCTCGACAAAAGAAGCCGCGGCTAGGCTGAAACGTGATCAATCCCTCCGTTACCAGGCGCTGGAGAGACTCCCGAACCGGACTGCGGCTGACATTCAGACGCGCCGCGAGCTCGACCTCGTTGATCCGCTCGTTCGGCCTGAAGTCATAACCCACAGCCATCCGGCGGACTTCCTCATAGACGCGCTCGCCCGTCGGAGTACGTTTTTGGGCGGTTACCGGAGCCATGTCGGAGAGTGACTTCTTCCTGTTTTTGGGCATTTCCGTTCGAAGCCTTGGTGCGAAAGGGGCGCGAAATGCGCCCCTTGTAGCACTCAGATTCCAGCGATAACAGCGATTTCAACCGTATATTGCGGCGCTGCGAGCTTCGACTCGACGCATGCCCGTGCCGGTGTGTTGCCGGGCGCGACCCAGGCATCCCAGACTTCGTTCATTTCGTTGAACGTTGCGATATCGGTGAGCCAGATCGATGCCGACAGGATCTTCGACTTGTCGGTTCCGGCCTCAGCCAGAAGCTCATCGGTCTTTGCCAGGATATCCTTCGTCTGATCCGCGACGGATGCACCCGGCGCACGCAGGGCGACCTGGCCGGCGAGAAACACGAGGTTGCCGTAAACGACGGCTTGAGACATCCGGTTGCCGGGCGCGATGCGTTTGATCTCGGTCACGTTATTTCCTTTCAATGTGAAACATAGAGCTTACTGACTTCACCGGCGGTCGGTCCCCAGGAGCGGGAAACCGCCGGAACGATTCCATCAAGTGGAATTGGTGGAGCGCGGCCCGCGATAAGGTCCGCGATGATGCGCGCCGAGCCGTGCGACATCGTCCAGCCGATGTGGCCGTGCCCGGTGTTCAGCCAAAGATTGCTGAGGTGGCGGCGCCCGAGTACGGGGAGGTTGTCGGGCGTCATGGGACGGAGACCGGCCCACATTTCTGCCCTGTCATAGGCAATGCCGCGTGGATACAGCTCCTGGGCGACACGCTTCATGAACGCGAAATCTGCCGGCTTGTGGCCGCGATTGTAGCCCGCGAACTCCGCCGTCGCGGTTACCCTTATCCGGTCTCCCATCGGTGTGATGCCGACGAGGTTGTGCTCATCGAGTACCGGCAGTTTCGGCGCTGCGTCCTGATCGGTGATCGGGATCGTCAGCGAATAGCCCTTGATCGGGTAGATCGGCAGGGAAAGCCCGATCTTGCGGGCCAGGATCGGGCTCTCCGAACCGAGGCAAAGAACATAGACATCGGCGGTCAGATCGCCTCGGGTCGTGCGCACGGCACGAATTGTGTCACCGATCCGATCGAAACCGGTGACGTTCGTTCCGGTCAGGATCTTGCCGCCCCGCTTCGCGACGATATCGGCAAGCGCGCGCGTGAATTTTGCGGAATCGCCTGTTTCGTCCGTCGGGCAAAGAATCCCGCCGGCAATCTTTCCGCGCGACGATGCAAGGGCGGGTTCGCGACGAATGATCTCGCTTTCGTCAATAACGCGGATTTCCTGACCGTCTTCCTGAAGAAGGCGCATATTTGCCGCGCCGCGTTCGAGCGCGGCCTGGCTGCGGTGGAAATACAATATTCCCTGATCGGTCCGATCGTAGGCGATGCTTTCGTCTCGTACGACCTCCTGAAGCACGCGCTGGGAATGAACCGCCAAACGATGTTTGAGCAGCGTGTTCTTCTTCGCCTTCGCGGCCGTGCATTCCATCAGGAATTTCAGTGACCAGGTGTAGAGGTGGGGGTCTGCCGAAAGACGGAAACGGAGCGCCTGGTCCTTCATGACGAGAGACTTCATCAGTGTCTTCGGTGCGGCAGGCGACGACCAGACGAAGGAATGGCCCGGCGCGATCATACCGGCGTTGCCCCAGCTTGCGCCTTCAGCCAGCGAGGTCTCCCGGTCGACGATCGTAACGTCGTAGCCGTCCTTTTGAAGCTGATATGCGGTTGTGACGCCGACCACGCCGCCGCCCAATATCAACGCCCTCATCTGAATCCCCTTGTGTCTTTGATGCTGTCGACAGTAGTGCGCAGGATCGCAGAAAGTCAAATCGAAAAAGAGATGCGTCCGCCATTTTGCCCTTGTCGGGACCGCAGAAGGCGGAAACCAAACCGCCTAACGCAAAGGGCATGCATCGAATTTGCAAGCAAAAACGATGCGTTGAACGAAAGTCGGATTCTGCCGCTTGACATAATCCATCATTGTTTATTGTACTGTCGACAGTAACGACTTTCATCAACCAAAAAAGGGGAACTGTGATGAAAAGACTGCTGACCTATGCAATCCTCGTTGCCGGCCTTGCAGGTTCGGCTCATGCCAAGGACGTCACGATCGGTGCGATCATTCCTCTGTCGGGTGCCAGTGCCACGCAGGGCGAAGACCAGCGTCGCGGGATGGAGCTGGCGCTCGAAAAGATCAACGTGAATGGCGGCGTGCTCGGCGGCAAGCTGTCGATCATCACCGAAGACTCGGCCGGCCGCGCGCCGACTGCCCTCGACGCGGCCAAGAAGCTCGTCACCGTCGACAACGTGCCGGTGCTGATCGGCGAATTTTCATCGGGGATCACCATCCCGGTCGGGGAATACATCGCCCAGCAGAAGAAGGTGCATCTGAACGTCGCCAGCACCAGCATCGACGTCCGCAAGATCAAGGGCGATTTCTACAGCGTGATCGGCCTCGACGATGTCTCCGGTGCTTTTTCGGCGCAGGACGCGATCGACCGGGGCGCCAAGAAGGTGGCTGTTATCGCCCCGAACAATGCCTACGGCCAGGGCATCGCTGATGCGTTCGCCAAGAAGTTCAAGGAGCTGGGCGGCGAGGTGGCGGCCTCGATCATGTACACGGAAGGCCAGACCAGCTACCGGCGCGAACTGCAGCAGCTCGAGAAAAGCGCACCCGACATGTACGTCTATACGGCATACGGCAAGGAATCGGCGACCATCAATCGCGAGGCATTCGAACTGGGCCTCACGGATACGCCCTGGTATGCCATGTATATCACCATGTGCACCGCCGACAGCGACCCGAAGTACATCGAGGGCCAGATCGGCATGGACCTGAACTATGTCGGTCCCTCCGGCGCCGACTACCAGGCGGCCTACAAGAAGCAGTACAATGGCGACTTCCTCTCGACCTTCAACGGCTTCGCCTACGACGCGGTCATGATGGCGGCGGCAGCCATCAACAAGGCACAGTCGGATGATCCGGCTGCGATTGCCGCGGCCCTGGCCGAGATCGGCAAAAAGTACGACGGCGTCACCGGTGAAATCGCATTCGATGACGAGCATCAGCGTGTGACGCAGCCCTATCTGAAGCTGAAGATTGCTTCTGGAAAGGTCGCCTCGAACTAAGTGTTCGCGGAGGGCAGGCGACGGTCGTCGTCTGCCCTCTTTTCGTGGCCTGCATCTTTCTGGAAAGCAAAATCATGTTTCAGTTTGTCGTCGATGTCGCCCTGAGGGCGTGCGACCTTATGCTGATTGCTGTGGGAATGAGCGCGGTTTACTCGTTGATGAAGTTCCCCAACATCGCCCTTGCGCAATATGCCGCGATGGGCGCGTTCCTGGCAATTGTGTTGCAGCGAGCCGGCCTTCCGCTGGTTCCCTCGAGCATCGTCGCGGTCTTGATCGTCGGGGTAGTCGCGGTTCTTCTCAACCGCGTCCTCTTCGAAAGGATGCTGGCAATCGGCTCATCGACCGCGATGATCGGCTCTCTCGCGGTCAGCATGGTCATCTCAGCCATATTCCTGGTGATCATCGGCCCAAGTCCGGCGCGATTCAATCTTGAAATCACGCGACCGTTGCGCGTTCTCGGCGCGCGGATCACGGAACACCAGGTCCTTTCGCTTGGCATTACGGCAGCCGCCATTTCGGTGTTTGCCATCCTCCTCTTCAAGACCGATCTCGGGCGCTGTATGCGGGCGACGGCGACAAACAACCTTCTGGCCGACGCCACGGGCATCGACACACGCAAGACCAAAACCGCCGTTGTTGCCATCAGCGCGTGTCTTGCCGCGCTCGGAGGAATCATCATCACCATGAAGGGTGAGGTCAATATTCAGACGGGTCTCGATCTTCTTCTGCCGGTGTTCTCGGCGGCCATCCTCGGAGGCCTCGGAAATCCGCTCGGTGCGGTCGGCGGCGCCATTGTGATCGCCATGGCGGAGACCCTCATCACGAATGTCAACTTTGGCCCGATCCTCGGCCAGGATCTCGTGTTCCTGCCCGCTGCATATGCGACCGCCGGTTCGTTTGTGATCCTCGTCCTGACGCTCTTGTGGCGTCCGCGCGGGCTCTTCATCAGCGAGGTGAAGCGTGTTTGACTTTCTGATCCACGTCCTGATCATGTGCTGCCTTTACAGCATGCTCGCGCTCAGTCTGAACCTTCAGGTCGGCTTTGGCGGTCTGATGAACTTCGGCCAAATCGCCTTGTTTGGCTGCGGAGCCTATGGTGCAGCCCTTGCCTATAAATATGATCTGGGCTTTGCATCGGGTATTCTGATTGCCGTCGGCCTGTCGGCGTTCGTGTCCTGGGCATTTGCCGGCATCGGCCGCAATCTCCAATCCGATTACTGGGGTATAGCGACGCTCGCGCTTGCCGAAGTCGTTCGCATCATTGTCACCAACGAAGGATGGCTGACGGGCGGTGCGCAAGGGATCAGCGGCATCAAGCCGCTCCTGCCGGAACTTTCCGGGCGCAGCCAGCAACTTGGCAATCTCGCGATCTGTGGTGCCGTGCTTCTGGTGGCCTTGCTTGCGTGCATGCGTCTGACGAGGAGCAGATACGGTCTGGGGCTGAAGCTGATGCGCGAGGAGCCGCAGCTTGCGCAGTCTGTCGGCTATGACATCATGTCGCTGAAGCGTGGGTGCATGATATTCTCCGGATTCATCGCTGCCGCAGCAGGTTTCATTTTCGCCCACTACATCACGTTCGTCGGCCCGGATCAGATGTTCAGCTCGGAGACGTTTCTGATCTGGGCAATGATCGTCATCGGTGGATTGGGCAATCACTTCGGAGCGGTCTTCGGGGCGTTTCTGCTTCAGTTCATCTTTGCCTTCATCCCCTTCGTCAAGGACATGCTCGGATTGCCCACCGAGTTCGTCGCCGCCATGCGGCTGGTTCTGATCGGCGGTGGTCTGATCGGTTTCATCCTCTGGCGCCGCACGGGACTGTTCCCGGAAAAGGTCGGAGGGCGTGCCGATGGCTGAGCCCGTCCTGAAAATATCCGGCGTCGCAAAATCCTATGGCGCCAATCAGGTTTTGAAAGACATCAACCTGGAGGTTGGCGCCCAGGAGATCGTCGGTCTGCTTGGTCCAAACGGATGTGGGAAGAGCACTCTCCTCAATCTGTCGAGCGGGTTCGCTCGCGCAGATGCCGGGTCGATCATTTTTGGCGGCCACGACATTACCGCCTGGGGCGTTGAGAGGATCGCCCAGGCGGGGCTGGTGCGGACATTCCAGCTACCGTCGATGCCTCACCGCATGACCGTCGCAGAGGTCTTGCGGGCGGCAGATTCGCGCGGCGTCCAGTTCAAAACCATGTTCGCACCGGACCGGTCATCAATGCAGGAGGTCGACGCGCTGCTTGAGGGGCTGTCGCTCTCGCATGTCCGCAATCTGCCGGCCGGCTCCCTTTCCGGTGGCCAGAAGAAATTGCTGTCGATCGCTTTGGCACTTCGTACGAACCCTAAGCTCATCTGCCTCGACGAGCCGACGGCCGGTGTGCATCCGAACCTCAGGCACAGCATGGTACAGCTCCTGCGGCGGGTGAGCGAGCGGGGTATTGCGCTGCTGATCGTTGAGCATGACATGCACTTCATTCGCGAACTCTGCAGCCGATGCGTTGTTCTTGACCGAGGGGAGGTCATTGCGAACTGCGTGCCCGCTTCGCTGACTTCAAACGAACGCGTCGTCGAGGCCTACCTTGGGAGCGCCAGAGACAAGGGGGCTATTGCATGATCGAGGTTCAGGGAGTGCGTGCCGGATATGGGGATGGCCCCGATATCCTGAACGGAATCAATCTCGTTGCCGATGCCGGAAAGATCGTGACGATTCTCGGTCCCAACGGTTGCGGAAAGTCGACTTTGCTGAAGTGCATCGCCGGTTTCGTCAGGCCGAGGGCCGGCGATGTAAGGATGTCCGGCACGGCGGTGACGAACCTCAAGGCCCACGAGAAGGTTCGATCCCATGGCGTCGGGTTCGTTCCGCAAACCGACAACGTCTTTTCGTCGATGTCGGTAACCGAGAATATCATGCTTGGTGCCCGCTTTGTCGCAAGGGCGGAACGGGAGCAGCGCTTCGAGGCCCTCTTGACGCAATACCCGGCGCTCGCAGCAAAAAGGAACCGCAAGGCGTCCGCGCTCTCGGGAGGCGAACGCCAACTTCTTTCACTTGCGAGGGCGCTGATCGCAAAGCCGCGAATTCTCCTGCTCGATGAACCTTCCGCCGGTCTGTCGCCGCGGATGATGCATGAGGTGTTCGAAGCGATCAGCGAGATTCGTGCGCGAGAAGGAATCTGCATCCTTATGGTGGAGCAAAACGCCTTTGAAGCGCTCCACATCTCGGACACTGCCTATGTCCTGTCGCTTGGCGATGTCGCGATGCAGGGCAGGGCATCCGATCTACTAGCAGACCCGGCAATGCGGTCACTTTATCTCGGCGGCGATGCGCCGCACTGACATATCACTTTCCCATTCAATGAATTGAAGGAACCTCGTCAATGTCCGAAGCCGCCTTGAAGTATCAGGACACTCTCGCCACCAATATGGAGAACATCGCCTTTGAGCTCGACAAAGGCGTCGGCACGCGCGCCAATCTCGGGCTTCTGGTTCTGCGCACCGACCAGACGATCGAGGACGAGTTCCGCCACGCGATCCCCGATCAGGGGGTTGCCCTCTACGAGGCGCGGTTGTTCAGCGAGGTCGAAATCACGCCGCCCAACCTGCGCAAGATGTATGACGAAATTCCGCGGACGGTCGGGTTGCTGCCTGATGTCCAGTTCGACGTCATAGGCTTCGCATGCACCTCAGGGTCGCTGGTGATCGGAGAGGACGTGATCGAAACGCGGGTTCAGGAAAGCATGCCCGGGGTCAAGGTCACCAACCCCGTCACGGCCGCCCGTGCCGCGCTGGAAGCGCTTGGCGTGAAACGGATCGCTCTTCTCACGCCGTACCTTGCCAATATCAATCACTCGCTGCGGGCGTCGCTGATCGAGCGCGGCATGGACATCCCCGTCATGGGCTCCTTCAATGAGCCGGACGACAATCTGGTGGCACGCATTCGTCCGCAGTCCATCGAAAAAGCCATCCTCGACGTCGGCGCTTCGGAAGACTGCGACGCCGTTTTCGTCTCCTGTACCAGCCTGCGTGTGGCGCGGATTGTCGAACAGGTTGAAAGGAAGCTTGGAAAGCCCGTCACATCGAGCAATCACGCCCTGGCATGGCACATGCTTCGTCTTAGTGGCGTGAACGACTCGATCGAGGGGCTCGGCGAACTGTTCCGGAAGCCGCTGAAGTGACGATCATAGTTTTCCCGCGCAGCACTGTATGAATATCGAGAATGCAAATGGAACAGAGTGATATCGAAACCGACGTCGTGGTGATCGGTTCGGGATCGGGCGCGCTTTCCGCCGCCTTGCGGGCTTCTGCCGGCGGGCTGCGGGTCGTCATCTTGGAAAAGGCTGATGTCATCGGAGGCACGACAGCCATGTCGGGGGCCGGGACGTGGATCCCGGCAAACCATCACGCCCGCAACGCCGGGTTCGGCGACTCGGTCGAGGAAGCCATTGCCTATCTTCGTTCGGCCGCGCCCGGCGGATGGCGCGAGCATGAGGACGCGCTCTGGACGAATTTCGCGATCAATGCGCCCAAGGCACTGAAATTCATCGAGGACACCACACCGCTGGAATTTGCCCTGACCGAGGAGCCGGACGTGTTCGTCGAAGCTCCGGGCGGCAAGAAGGTGGGGCGAATGCTCTCGCCGAAACCACTCAGCAAACACATCCTTGGGAAGTTCAAGAACAAGATCCGCTCGTCGACGCTTCCGCATATCTTCACCTACCAGGAAGTCTACATCGGAGACCTCTATCATCGCCCTATTTGGACCGGGTTCCGGTTCGCCCATAAGCTGGCCTGGCGCCTTCTCACGAAATCGCGCGCGCAAGGCAGCGCCTTGGTGACGGGGCTTCTCAAGGGGTGCCTTGATCAGGGATGCACGATCGAGACCGGAACGCGCGTCACCGAGCTCGTCACAAACTCTGACGGATTTGCGGTGACAGGCGTTGTCGCTGAAACCGCCGCAGGCCTGCGCCGCTATCGGGCGCTGCGCGGGGTCGTGATTGCAAGCGGTGGCTTCGAATGGAACGAGGAGATGCGGAAAACGTACTTCGCCGGTCCGCTCGATTATCTGGGTAGTCCGCGCACGAATGAAGGCGATGGGCAGAAGATGGCGGCTGCCGTGGGCGCGCACCTCGCCCATATGGACCAGGCGAACGTCTATCCGACGATGCCCACACGCTATGAGGGGAAATCCCACGGCATCCCGCTGATTTTCCAGGCGGAGCATCATGCGATCGTCGTGAACAGACACGGACGCCGCTTCGTCAGCGAGTATGATTTCAACATCGGGGAGGCTATCGACAAGCGCGATCCCAACACCGGAGAAGCGGTTCACCTCCCTGCCTGGGTGATTGCCGACAAGCGTTTTCTCAGCCAGGCGCTTCCCTTCCTCTGGTATTCCCGCAAGGCGCCGAACTGGCTCCGCAAGGCAAGATCACTCGGTGAGCTCGCCCGTCGGATCGGTCTGCCAGCCGCCGAACTCGAAAGGACCGTTGCGCGGTACAACGGCTTTTGCGCAGCGGGTAAGGACCAGGACTTCGGGCGCGGCGAATCCGAATGGGAACAGTTCAAGGCAGGAGGCAAGGATGCCGCGCTCGCGACGGTCGAGAAGGGGCCGTTCTACGCAATGCCTTTCAACCGGTCCATCCTCGGAACCAAAGGCGGCGCCCGCACCAATGAACACGGACAGGTCCTTCGTGAGGATGGAAGCCTGATTTCTGGTCTGTACGCGGCTGGTCTCGCCATGGCGAACCCGATCGGCACTCGTGCCGTCGGTCCCGGAACGACAATCGGACCGAACCTGACCTGGGGCTACATCTGCGGGGAGGCGCTTTTGCGGGACAATCGAGTCCAGGGATAACGCCGCTGAGTCACTGAGCGGCGCCTAACCGCCCGTTTTAGAAAATGCGAGCGCTCGCTCGATTGATAGAGGAGTGGCCAATGGCCTGGGATGATCTGAACGGCAAGACAGCGTTGATCACCGGAGCTTCGAGCGGATTGGGCAAGCATTTTGCTGGCGTCCTTGCCCGCTGCGGGGTGCATGTCGTTCTCGCGGCCCGTAACGAGGCAGCCTTGCAAAATGAGTGCGATGCCATTCTCGCCTCCGGAGGCCAAGCTTCGTTCATCGCCATGGATGTTACAAATCCGGTTTCCGTCGGGCAGGCGTTCGAGAACGCCCGGATGCGCTTCGATATCATCGTGAACAATGCAGGGATCAGCGGCGCCGGCTCGGCCCTGGATATCGAGGAATCGACGTGGGACGCCGTTGTCGACACCAACCTCAAAGGCGTGTTCTGCGTGGCGCAAGCCGGCGCAAGGAAAATGCGGGAAGACAAGCACGGCGGCAGTATCGTCAACATCGCTTCTATCCTCGGCCTGCGCGTGGCCGGGCAGGTCGCCGCCTATACCGCATCCAAAGCCGCCGTCGTTCAGCTCTCGCAGGCTCTGGCACTGGAATGGGCGCGATACGGTATCCGGGTAAACGCACTTTGCCCCGGCTACTTCGAGACCGAGCTGAACAAGGAATTCTTCTCTTCGGAAGCTGGGCAGGCCCTGATCAAGCGTATTCCTCAGCGCCGGCTCGGCCGTCTGGAGGAACTCGACGCACCGCTCCTGCTGCTATGCTCGCAGGCTGGCAGCTTCATAACTGGCGCGACCCTTGCGGTAGACGGCGGCCATCTGGTTTCCAGCCTTTAGGGCGTCTCCACCCTTCATCGCCGACTTTCACTAACACTCTGTTTTCTCCCATTTCCCGCGAATTGCCCTGAAGGATTAATGCTATGGACTTCACGATTTCGAAAGAGCTGGATGACCTGCGCAGCCGCATTGCGGCGTTCGTAGCCGACAACGTCCTGCCGCTCGAAAGCAACCCTGACGCCTATGACGAGCACGGCAATATCTCCACGCGTCATTTGGGACCTCTGCGCGAAGAGGCCCGTCAGGCGGGTCTATGGTGCCTGCAACTTCCCCGGCCGGACGGCAGCTTTATCGGCCGTGTCGGCATGGCGGTTTGCTACGAAGAGATGAACCGATCGATCTTCGGTCCGGTCGTCTTCAACTCGGCTGCTCCCGACGACGGCAACATGATGGTCATGCATCAGCTGTGCCGACCCGACCAGCGCGAGAAATGGCTACAGCCGATCGTCGAGGGGAAAGTGCGTTCGGCATTCGCCATGACGGAGCCGAGCCCAGGCGGCGGCTCAGACCCGTCAATGATCCGGACCACGGCGAAGAAGGTCGGCAATCGCTATGTGCTTCATGGCCGGAAGTGGTTCATCACCGGTGCGCAGGAGGCTGCACATTTTATCGTCATCGCCAGGACGTCGGATGATCCTCGTTCGGGGCTGTCCGCGCTCATGTTCCACAAGGATCAGCCCGGCTGGCGGATCGTCCGGCGGATACCCATCATGGGGCCTGAGGAGCATGGCGGGCATTGCGAAATCGAGTTCGATGGACTGGAGATTCCCGAAGAGGATCTCCTGCTCGAAGAGGGAAGGGGGCTGAAGGTCACCCAGGTCCGGCTCGGACCGGCGCGTCTCACGCATTGCATGCGCTGGCTGGGCCTGTCGAAGCGTGCTGTGGAGATCGCCGTGGACTATGCCGAGCGGCGCGAAGGCTTCGGCGTGCGCCTTGCCAACCGTGAAAGCATCCAGATGATGCTGGGGGATCTGGCGATGGGCATCGAGGTCGGACGACTGCTGGTGATGAAGGCCGCATGGGAATTGGACCAGGGCAGCTTTGCCAAGAAGGAAGTCTCCATGGCCAAGATCCATGTCGCAAACCTGCTTCACAAGGCGGCCGACACCGCGATCCAGATCAACGGCGCTCGGGGATACTCGACGGACACTGTGCTCGAATGGATCTATCGTTACGCGCGGCAGGCTCGCTTGGTCGATGGGGCGGACGAGGTGCATAAGATGGTGCTGAATCGTCACCTCGCCGATGAGCGGCGCGATTTCTGGCGCTGGAACACTGGTGAAACCCAGACTGCGATCAAGTGACCGGGGCGAAAGATGAACCAAGTTTCAGAAATGCAGGCTGGCGCCCAGGCAACCGAGTTCGATAGGGATAAGCTGCACAGGTTTCTCGATGCCACATTTGGCGCGAGCAAGGATTTCAGCCTTACACGGGTCAGCGGAGGGCAGTCCAATCCGACATTCTTCGTCGAGCACGGCGACAGGCGGATGGTCTTGCGCAAGAAGCCGCCGGGGCAGCTTCTTCCTGGAGCCCATGCGATCGAGCGCGAGTATCGTGTGATCTCGGCTCTTTCGTCGCAAACGGACGTGCCTGTGCCGGCGCCTATCCTTCTTCACGAGGATAGCGAGCTTCTCGGAACGCCGTTCTATCTGATGGAGCGTGTCGAAGGAAGGGTATTTTCCGATTGCGCGTTGCCGGAGGTTGCCGCCGAAGAGCGGGCGGGCTTCTACTTTGGAATGGCGGAGGCGATGGCGAGGCTGCACGCCGTTCAGCCAGAGGAGATCGGGCTTTCGGACTTCGGTCGCCCTGGAAACTATTTCGACCGGCAGATCGCCCGTTGGACGAAGCAATGGGTCGAATCGCCCAGCGAACGTATCCCCGCGCTTGACGAGCTGTCACGGTGGCTTCCGGCAAACCTCCCGGATGACGACGGCGGCACATCGATAGCGCATGGCGATTTCCGTTTGGGGAACATGCTGTTTCATCCGACCGAGCCGCGCGTTGTGGCAATCCTCGATTGGGAATTGTCGACTTTGGGGCATCCTCTGGCGGATCTTGGTTTTTGCTGCATGCCTTGGCACACTGCACCATCGGAGTATGGCGGGATTCTCGGCCTGGATGCCGCAGCTCTTCGCCTGCCGACTGAAGGACAATTCATCGAGCACTATTATCGGCACGCAATTCCGACATCGCCGCTGCGGCGTTTCCATGTTGCCTTCGCGCTTTTCCGGTTTGCGGTCATTTGGGTTGGCATCGCCGATCGTGTTCGGGCGGGCAATGCCGCCGCTCACGATGCGTCCGAGGCGGGTCCGCTCGCGGAGAAGTTCGCTCTGCGCGGCCTCGAAGTTGCGACTGGCCGGCAAGGTTTCGCCGAAACCGGCGGCGGCGCCGGGCCGGTTTAAGGCATACGGATCGAGACGACCGTCAACCGGTGCGTCCGAAAAATATGCGGGCGAGACCTTCCTTCGTCACCTCAACGGCATGAGCCGAACTCATGATGATATGCCTCTCGATGAGCGCGCCGCCAACGTCCTCGTCGCGTCGCGTCAGGGCGTCGATGATAGCGGCATGCTCGTCATATGTGCTGCCGCGTCGCCGCTTGCTTTCCAGATCGATCACCCGGAAAAATCGAATTCGGTCATTGATCTCACCGATGGCACGGATCATCTCTGAATTCTGGCTCAGTTCGACGATCGCGAGGTGAAAGGCCTCGTCTGCCTTGGCGACCTGCGTCCAATCGACCGCACTCATATCGTCGAGTTTTCCGGCGCTGTTCGTCCAAACCGCCGCGGCTGCCGCGATTTCCTTATCGCTGGCGCGTTGGCACGCCCATCGAAACGCGCCGCGCTCGATCGATGCCCGCAGTTCGTAGAGAGCCTGAACGCTTTCAGGCGCAAGTTCGCGGGAGTAAAACCCTTTGTTCGGAACGAAGGTCATGAAACCGTCTCGGACAAGACGATTGAGGCTTTCGCGCACCGGCGTCCGCGAGCAGCCGAGCCTGGCGGCGAGTTCGACTTCGTTCACACGTTCACCTGGCTTGAAACGATATTCGACCGCAAGTTCCTTGATGGCCTCGTAGACACGATCGACAACGTCGGCCGGACGGGCTGGCTTTTGTGCCTTTACTTGAGTGGATGAGCGCATGCCGGAAAGTGCCTCGTTCGGATCGCCGCCTTGACGGAAGCATTTGATTTGGATCGGTTGTATCCAGATTTGTCTTTAACGGCACGTAGAATCGATGCCAAGCCCGGATTCGCCGGCCATGAAGGCCAACTCGAGCTTCCTGAGGCGGCGCGGGTGCCGGCCGGTGGACGGCCGGCACGATCGTCAGATATGCAGCGCCTGTCCCAGTGAGCGCAACGCCGCTTCCTGGAAGGCTTCGCTCTGGGTCGGATGCGCATGGATCGTCCCGGCGATATCCTCAAGGCGAAGCCCCGCTTCGATGGCCAGCGCAAATGTCGCCGACATCTCCGATATGCCCGCGCCCACGGCCTGAATGCCGAGAATGATGTGGTTGTCCTTACGCGCAACGATCCTGACGAAACCGTCCTCGCGCTCGGTGGTCATCGCGCGACCATTGGCCTCGAACGGGAAGGTGCTGACGATCGTCTCCACGTCTGTAGCATCTTCGGGCAGCGCACCGACCGAGACCAGTTCGGGATCCGTGAAGCAAACCGCCGGAATGCACCGCTTATCCCAGTCGCGCTTGTGACCGGCGACGATTTCGGCAACCATTTCGCCCTGTGCCATCGCGCGATGCGCCAGCATCGGCTCGCCGGTGACGTCACCGATGGCGAAGACGCCGCGCATCGAAGTCCGGCAGGAGCCATCGATCTTGATGAACTTTCCGTCCATCGTCAGCGACAGGCGTTCGAGATCGAAGCCTTGCGTGCGCGGCCGGCGGCCGACGGTCACGAGGATTCTCTCAGCCTGAACCGTTTCCTCCTTGCCGTCGACTTCCACGACCAGGCCGCCGCCTTGTGCCCGGCCTTTGGCCTTGGCGTTGGTCATGAGGCGAATGCCAAGATGTCCAAGCCGCTGGCTGACCGGGCGAACAAGTTCCGCGTCATAGATCGGCAGAACCTGCGATGCCGCCTCGATGACGGTAACCTGGCTGCCAAGTTTCTGGAACGCAATTCCCAATTCCAGCCCGATATAGCCACCGCCAACAACGGCGAGGCTATCGGGAACCGTCTTCAACGAAAGCGCCTCCGTGGAAGACAGGATATCCCCGCCGAAGGGAAGGGATGGCAGTTCGACCGGCGCCGAGCCGGTGGCGATCACGACATTCTCCGCGGAGATCTGCACCGGGCCATCGGCAGTGTCGACCACCACGGTCTTTCCGTCGAGGATTTTGGCCTCGCCTTCAATGAGCTTGACCTTCGCCTTCCGGAACAGTCCCGCGACGCCTGTGTTGAGCCTTTGAACGATTCCGTCCTTCCAGGCGGTGGTCTTGCCGAGATCGATTTCCGCGCCTGAAGCGGAAATCCCGATCGAATGACCGTTCTCGAGCGAACGGAGCTTATAATATTCGTCTGCCGCGTGGATGAGCGCCTTGGAAGGGATGCAGCCGACGTTCAGGCACGTTCCGCCCGGTTTTTGCGGATCGACGACGATCGTGTCGATGCCGAGCTGGCCGGCCCGGATCGCGCAGACATATCCTCCGGGACCGGCGCCGATGACGAGCAGTTTGCAGGAGAGCTTGTTCATTCGCTTACGTCTCCAGGAAGAGCAGGGCCGGATTTTCCAGAAGTTCCTTCATCCGGTTGATGAAGACGGCCGCGTCGTAGCCATCAACGATGCGGTGATCGAAGCTGCAGGAAAGGTTAATCATCTTTCTCGGCACGAAGGTCGATGTCGTCGCATCCCAGACAGGGCGGATCGCCATCTTGTTGACACCGACGATGGCCACCTCCGGATGGTTGATGATCGGCGTGAACACGATGCCACCGAGAGCGCCAAGCGATGTGAGGGTGATCGTCGAGCCGGTCAGTTCATCCCGGCTGGCCGTTCCATCGCGAGCGGCTTTCGAGACGCGCAGAACCTCGTCCGCATTGCCCCAAAGACTATTTGCCTCCGCATGCCGGACGACCGGAACGAGCAGGCCGCCGCCCGTTTGTGTGGCGACGCCGATATGCACGGCGCCGAAACGGCGCACGATGCCCGCTTCGTCGTCGTAATGGGCATTGCAGACCGGCAGATCGGCGAGCGTGCGAACCATCGCCTGCATGAGGAAGGGCAGGACCGTCAGCTTCGTGCGGTCACCCTTGGCGTTCAGTCTGGCCCGCAACTCTTCGAGAGCGGTGACATCCACCTCCTCGACGCTGGAGATATGCGGAATATTGCGATTGGCAAGCGACATGCGCTCGGCGATCTTGCGGCGAAGACCGATCACCTTGATCTCGCTCACATCCGTCTTGGGGCGTTTACCGCCGCCGGACACGGGTGAATCCTGCCCGCCGCTTGCGAAATAGCCGTCTAGGTCCTCATGCGTGATCCGTCCGCCCGGCGCCGTGCCGCGAACGCGGCGCAAGTCGATACCAGCAGCTCGGGCGCGGGTTCTGACCGCAGGCGAAGCAAGGGGCTTTTCACCTTCCGGCCGCAGCGGCCCGTTGATCTGTTCGGGGCGCGCGGGCGCTGGCGCGACGGATGAAGGCACGGTTGCGGGTTTGGCCGCAATTGGCGGCTTTTCCGGCTCCGGGGCCGCTTCCGCCTTTGGAGCCGGTGCCTCCTCGGTGGAAGCTTGGGCTACCTCATCCATATTTCCCGCGCCATCGATCTCAAGCCGGATCAGTTCCGACCCGATGGCCATCAGAGTACCGGGCTCGCTGCCGAGCCAGACCACTTTGCCGGAAATCGATGTCGGGATCTCGACGGTCGCCTTGTCGGTCATCACGGCGGCGAGGAGATCGTCCTCGCGCACTTCATCACCGATATTTACGAGCCATTCGACCAGTTCGGCCTCGGCAATGCCTTCGCCGATATCCGGCAAGCGGATAGAGTAAATGCCCATCTCAGGCCTCCATGATTTCGGTAAGAGCAGCGGCGACGCGCGCGGGGCCGGGGAAGTAGCTCCATTCGTGGACGTAAGGATAGGGCGTGTCCCAGCCGCAGATGCGCGTGACAGGCGCTTCGAGATGGTAGAAGCACTCCGCCTGGACGAGCGCCGCCAGCTCGGCTCCGAAGCCGGAGGTCAAGGTCGCCTCATGGACGACGGCGCAGCGACCGGTCTTTTTCACCGATTGCACGATAGTGTCGAGGTCGAGCGGCAACAGCGTCCTGAGGTCGATCACCTCGGCATCCACGCCACTTTCCTCCGCCGCGGCCTCGCAGACATGGACCATTGTGCCATAGGCCAGAACCGTCACGGCGGACCCTTCACGATGAATGGCGGCCTTTCCGAACGGTGTCGTGTAATAGCCGGGATCGACCTCGCTGAGGGGATGCGCTTTCCACGGCTTCACCGGACGGTCGTGGTGACCGTCGAAAGGCCCGTTATAGATGCGCTTCGGCTCGAGAAAGATCACAGGATCCGGTTCCTCGATGGCCTGAAGCAGCAGTCCCTTGGCATCCTGCGGATTAGACGGAATGACAACCTTCAAGCCTGGAATATGCGTAAACAGCGCCTCCGGGCTCTGGCTGTGGGTGAGACCGCCGAGAATGCCGCCACCGGTCGGCATGCGTACGACGATGGGGCAGATAGCATCACCTGCGGAGCGATAACGCATGCGCGCCGCCTCGGAGACGATCTGGTCATAAGCAGGATAGACATAGTCGGCGAACTGGATCTCGGCGACCGGCTTGATGCCGTAGGAAGCCATGCCGATGGCCGTGCCAACGATACCCTGCTCGCTGATTGGCGTGTCGAAGCAGCGAGTCTTGCCATACTTTTGCTGCAGGCCGACCGTGCAGCGGAACACCCCGCCAAAGTAGCCGACATCCTGTCCGAAGACGACCACCCGGTCGTCTCGTCCCATCGCCACGTCCAATGCGTTGCGGATGGCCTCAACCATAGTCATCTGGACCATATCAGAACCCCATTTGCTGGCGCTGCCGAACAAGATGCGGGGGCATCTCGGCATAAACGTCTTCGAACATTGTGCTGACCGACGGCCGATCACCGGAATGCAGGGTGCCGATCGCTTCAGCTTCCTTCTGCACGGCGATGACCTCGGCCAGGATTTCCGCTTCCGCCTGGGTGTGCCGCTCCTCCGACCAGATGCCCTTGGCAATGAGATATTGCTTGAAGCGGGCAATGGGTTCTCCGAGCGGCCAGGCGGAAACCTCCGAGGCCGGTCGATAGGCGGAAGGGTCATCGGTCGTGGAATGTGCGCCGCCGCGATACGTCACATACTCGATCAGCGTCGGACCGAGATTGAGCCTAGCGCGCTCGGCCGCCCACTTGCCGGCGGCGAACACCGCCAGATAGTCGTTTCCGTCGACCCGCAAGGACGGGATTCCGTAGCCATGGCCGCGCGCGGCAAAGGTATCGGAGCCGCCGCGGGCGATGCCCTGGAACGTCGAGATGGCCCATTGATTATTGACGACGTTGATGATGACCGGCGCATTGTAGGTGGAGGCGAACAGCAGCGAGGTCGGGAAATCGCCCTCCGCGGTCGCGCCGTCGCCAATCCAGAAAGCGGCGATCTTCGTATCGCCCATGATTGCGGAGGCCATGGCCCAGCCCACCGCCTGGGTGCATTGCGTGCCGAGATTGGCGGAGTGCGAGAAGAAGCCATGTTCGAGCGAGGAATAGCAGACCGGCACCTGGCGACCCTTGTTCGGATCCCCGGTGTTCGAATAGATCTGATTGACCATCTTGATCAGCGGATAGTCGCGCCCGATCAGGAGACCCGCCTGTCGGTAGTACGGATAGTTCATGTCACCGGCATCGAGCACCTGGGAGAAGGCGCAGGAGATCGCTTCCTCGCCGACATGCTGCATATAGAAGGACGTTTTCGACTGGCGTTGCGCGGTGAGCATCCGCGCGTCGTAGGCGCGCAATGTGAGCATGTGACGTAGCCCCGTCAGAAGAGCTTCGTCGGGTAGATCAGGTGCCCACGGGCCGACCGCGCGGCCCTCGTCGTCCAGCACGCGGATCAAGGTGAAAGCCAGATCGCGGATCTCCGATTGATCCGCATCGACCGGCGGGCGCCGAACAGATCCCGCGGCGGGAACATCCATCCAGGAAAAGTCTGGAGTTTCCCCCGGCCGAGCTCCCGGCTGGGGTACGGTAAGCACCAGTGGCGTTCGTTTCTCCATCTCTCTCCTCCGGGGTCAACAGCGACTTTGCGCTCGAGTGATGGATAATTCTATATGTGATGCACAAGTGTATCCACAAGGAAAATCTTTTGTGCGTTTTCCAGTTTCGACAGAGGTAGGCGACGCCACGCCACCGTGGCGCGTGGTTGTGGATGATCGATGGAGCATCGCAGGGGAGGCAGTCAGCAACGGACAAAGGCCGGTCCGCTCATGCTCATGACCGCATTTATGTCGGTCGCCGGCGTCCCTCGCGGCATGGACGTGTAAGAGGTGAACGCGCCGCGCTGGGAGCATTACTGCCCTTTGTCTCGATCTCCCATGATCCTTAAATAGGCTTCGAACAACGCGATGTGATTGGCATTCAATGAGAGAGTGGGCCTCGTTTCTCGCCGCTTCTCGCATCCCTCTAGGAAGTCCGCACTGCGACGGATCCACTCCTTGTGGCCGCCCGCCGCAAGGATCATATACCGCCGATAGGCGACACTGGCATCGTTGTCTGGAACCAGCCAGTCGAAAGGGCGCGATGCAAGCTGTTCGAAGAGCAGGATTCGCGTCGAAGTAGAGAGATTTCCAAGTATCTTTGTCGAGGCGGTTTCCGCAATAGCTGGCGCGCGCAAGACGCGATAAATCAGGCCCTTTGCTGCCGCTGAGCGCGTGGCCGTCTCCACCCTCATTATATCCGCGATAACAGACTCCAACTGCCGAGCTGCTGTCTTGACCTTAGGGGCCGCCGCCGTCCGCAAGTCAAACTCGCATCGCACGCACAAATGCTGGGGAACAAGTTCCCCCTGGTCGAAGGACGCGATGCCGCTGCGGCATTTCGGGCATCGATCGCGAAGGCCTCGACGATGGACGAAACAGGATATGCGTGACGACAGCCGCCATTGCTTGCGGAAGTAGGAACTTTGGTTGTCAATCGGCATTGTAACGGGACCCCGTATCGGCTCCCAAAAGGGGCTCTGACGCAATCTCGATGACATCACGGCACTCCGACGATGCGTGCTTCAAGCAGATCGAGCTTTCCGCGCCCGTACATTTGATGGGATGGACGGCCTCTGCTCCCTCACCGGCAGTGCTAAACTTGCTGCCGTTGATTGCGCAACCCAGAGGAGTCGTTCTGATGCAAATTGTTACGATAGGCTTGGATATCGCGAAGAATGTCTTTCAACTTCACGGCGTGGATGCCGCGGGTGACGTGGTGTTGAGGCGGAAGCTGCGCCGCAGCGAAGTCCGAATTTTCTTTTCACGCCTGACACCTTGTCTCATAGGAATCGAAGCATGCGCAACTTCGCACTACTGGGCCAGAGAGCTGGTGAGCCTGGGACATTCCGTTCGGCTAATTCCGCCTTCGTACGTGAAGCCTTATGTCCGGCGTGGAAAGAACGATGCCGCCGATGCTGCGGCCATTTGCGAGGCCGTCGCCCGGCCGACTATGCGTTTCGTGCCCGTTAAATCCGTTGATCAACAGGCTGTCCTTGTGCTCCATAGAAGCCGAGATCTCCTGGTAAAGCAGCGGACGATGCTGATTAATGCACTGCGATGCCATCTCGCGGAATTCGGCATTGTCGCGGCTCAAAAGCGAACCGGGCTTGCAGAACTCGTCGCCTGCGTCGAGGAGGGCGTTGATGATGATTTTCCAGAACTACTTCGGCGTGGACTTAACCCCCTAATCCACCAGCTCAAACAAATTCAGGCGCAGATTCTGCAACTCGAGAAAGAAATCGAGACTTGGCATCGATACAATTCGATCAGCTGCCGATTGGCGACGATTCCCGGTGTCGGTCCGATCATCGCATCCGCCATCGCAGCGACAATGCTTGATCCAGCGCATTTTCGCAGCGGCCGCGAATTCGCCGCTTGGCTTGGGCTTGTGCCAAGGCAGAATTCGAGCGGCGGCAAGGAACGCCTCGGTCGAATATCGAGGCAAGGCAATAGATATGTTCGCCGTCTCCTGGTGATCGGGGCCACCGCAGTTCTGCGCCATGACAGGCGTCGAACATCGGGAATCGGATGGATGCGAGCACTTCTGGAAAGAAAGCCGGCCCGGCTTGTGACAGTGGCTCTTGCCAACAAAATGGCCCGCACGGCTTGGGCCTTACTGGCTAGAAACGCGGATTATCGAGTCCCGACAACGGAATAGGAGACCGGCTGTAAAATTCGATTGCAAGTGCTGATCATGACGTGACAATGACCGGTAGACCCCAAGTAGGAGAACCCGTTCCAAGCGAAAGCAGCATAGACTGCGGACATTTGATTGGGACCTGACTTGCGGATCACATCAGGGCCAGTGGCCATGTGAGCCACGTCAACAGGCCGGACACATGACTGCACCCACCGGTGCTATGCCACGAAAGATTCCGCTTGCAACGCAGAGGCCGTCCACACATGCCGTTTGATGAGCTTGAGCTTTGTGATCTGGCCTTCCGTCTGGCCGTTCGACCACTGGGAGATTATCGCATTCTGGATTGCGGCTCGGTCTCGGATGACGCCATTCGCGAATGATGCGACCAGACTTTTCGCCGCGCGTTCGATCCAGGCCTCCAGATCACCGGAGGACTTGCGGCGCAACATGTCATGGAAGCTCTCGACGACGTCCCTGGCCTCTACAAGGTCCGGCAGCCTCTCTTCGATGGCGGCAACCGTCATCGTTTGAGCCTTGGTCAGGTTGTTGCGCTCGAGGGTCATCAGGCGAACGACGGTACGCGCGGCGGGAGCATAGCCGAGTCCGCTTTCAGCCTTTTCTGCCCGTCTTCGTCTCGTTGCCCATTCGGTGACAACACGCAGGCCTCCGCCAAAACCAGTCAGCCGAAGCCTCCGCCACAGTTCGGCACCATTACGCAATCCAACATCCCATTGAGCTTCAAGCCAAGGCAGGTGCGGTTCGAGAGAGGTTTGCCGGACCCGGAAGATGTCTGTCCGCTGACCACGAACGACACTGCGGACCAGCTTTCGGCTATGCCCAGTTCGGCGCACAATTTCCTTGATGGAGGCACCATCGGCGACGAACCCGCGGATAACGGCATTTGCCTCTTCGCGCCGCAGATATCCCTCGTATTGCAGCCGCTCAGCGGCAGTCAGAAGTTTCGGATTTACGGTTGCAGTGCCGATCGCCATCCGGACCTGCCGCATCGATTTGCGAACAGCGTCGAGAAAGGCGTGGCTGGCGTTTTCCATCAGATGCCAACGGTCGGCAACCTGATCAGCGTGTGGGAGAGCTCGTGCGACGGCCTGCGCATATCCACCGCCACGGTCTCTTGCGACGATCTCGATCTGCGGTTGCTGGATCAGCCAGGCCTCGGCGGTCGCCTGTTCCCTGTCGGATAACAATGCGATTGTTCTTCGGCGTTCAAGATCGCAAATGATGGTGCCGTATCGATGATTGCGTCGCCAGGCCCAGTCATCAATGCCGATGACGTTCGGTGGTATCGGCGCAGGGCGGTCGTATCGGCGAACGGTTCGCAGCAGCGTATCATTGCTCACCGGGAATCCGAGACGATCTGCAAATCGGGCCGCCGGACGACCACCCAATGCGAGAGCGAGATGGCGAACCAGACAGTCCAGGCGTGCTGTCCGGCGAGCCATGGGGCGAATTACATCGTCGCCGAAGCGCTCGGCGAAAATTTTTCGGCGGCAGTTGCCGGCACTACAGACGAAGCGTCTGACGGTCAGATGAAGTTCGAGCCGCCGACCCGCACACGGCAGATCGACAAGCATCCGAGGATAGCGACTATGAACGCGCCGGGAGACGGTTCCACAGTGGGGGCACCTACATTCTTGTGACCGGCCAGACGCGACGACAACGATCGCGCCAGCCGCATCGTACACTGCTTCAACGTTGAATTCGGCGGGGGTCAGATCGGAAGGTCGAAATCGGGTCCGCATGGCGCTGATTCTCCAGAAGAAACCACGCCAATTGAAGCCTAAACATCATCGAGATTGAGTCAGAGCCCCATTTCGATGCCGATCACCCCATTTGCGGGGTCCTTATTCCATGCTTAATCACAACGGGATCGAAGACGACATCTTCTCGTTCCCAGCTTCTGGGATGACGAGCAATGATCTCGCCGCGGCAGCCGATCACCACCTCATTGACATAGCCCCGGACCCAGACGTCCTGATGGCCGTAGGCGACCGGTACGGAATAGTCGTTCGTCTTGTAGCGCACCAGCGACTGGGCTGTCACAACAGCGCTGGCCTGGTCGCAGGCATCAAACGGCGACGCCGGCAAGGGACGCATGGCCGCAAGATCGCGCTGCAGCCGTTCGCCAATCGTCTCGCTCTCGCCCCGCAGCTTGTCGCGCTGGCGTTTGCGGCACTGCTCCTCAAGCCAGACGTTGAACGCATCCCATGTCATAAACTGCGGAATCGGAACCATGAAGTTGCGCCGGGCATAGCCAACGAGACCTTCGACGTTCCCCTTGTCGTTGCCTTTCCCAGGACGACCGTAACGATCCCGGATCAGGTAGTGGGACAGAAACCCGCTGAACAGCGTCGCGCGCTTGCGTGTACCGTCGGCCAGGATCTTCGCCACCAGGCAGCGATCATTGTCGTAGACGATCGATTGCGGCACGGCCCCGAAGAAGCAAAACGCATGCACGTGGCCATCGACCCAGGCCTCGGCCACCGCCGCCGGATAGGCCCTGACGTAGCAGCCGTCACTGTGCGGAAGATCCACACGAAGAAATGCGCCTTGCGTTCCACGCCGCCAATGATCACCATCGCCTCGCCGAAATCCGCCTACCCATGGCCGGGTGGATGCGACAGGGGCACGAACACCTCCTGACGACGCTGATCCCGCTCGCGCATGTAATCCTTGATGATCGTGTAGCCGCCGGTGAACCCGCGCTCGTCTCGAAGCCGGTCAAACACCCGCTTGGCCGTATGGCGCTGCTTGCGCGGCACCTTGAGGTCTTCCTCCAGCCAATGCTCGATGGTCGAAACGAAAGCATCCAGCTTCGGCCGCCGTATCGGTGATTGCCGCTGATAGCCAGGTGAGAGCAACCTTTTCGGATTCGGCGCGGGCCTCTTTATGAGGAATGGTAAGCAGTAGGCCTGCAACAATCGAAAACAGTATTAGATTTCTCATTTCAACGGTCCTCCCAAATTCATTTATCTTTAAGCAGGGATCTCCACCCCTTCCTCGGAAAAAAATCCTTGAAAAGCTCGACGAAGCTGTCGACGGCCAGAATTGTTGCGAGCAGCCCGACCGTCAAGGTTACAGAGCTGATTGCAATGGCATTGGCGACAATTCTCATGCCTTCCATCTCACCAGCCGGCGTATCGTGGAAGTCGCCGCTCGCAAGATGGCTCGCTCCAATTATGATATATCGACCGGCGAAAACTTCAGGGATGATTTTTTTGTCGCGGAAAGTCTCGGCGGACCACTGGGTAAGGGCCGGCACGGGGCCAACGCCGTTGGGGAAGGAAACATCGCCAAAGGCCGGATGGGTTGCGTCCGTGGCGCCGAATACGAAGTCAATGGCGGCATTCTTGTGCAGTCCGTTGACCCAGGAAAGGTCGTGTCCAGTCGTGGACGGTGAACAATTCTCGGGCCGGTTCCCGAGCCGGTCCCGATCAGCAAGGTGGCTGGCGATTGCCTTGAGGTCATCCTGCCGTGCGCTGTCCAGCAGGAAGAGGAGGAGTTGCGGTGACAGGAGCGCCTCACAGGCTCCTTTCGGCGTTTCCCACAAGTTCCAGTTCCGGATCTTGATGTCGTCGCCGCGTTCGAACAGCAGATTCACACGGTAGATCGGCTTGTCTTTCCCGACATAATCATCGATGAAATCGGGCTTCATCGTCACTTCGAATGCCCCGATGTCGAGCCGTTTGGGAATGAGCAGGGGAGGGTCGCTGGCTGTCCACTCATTAAGGACTTTCGTCAGACGGCTGACATCGTCCGTGGGCGTCGTCGCGGACAGATCGAAATCGACAAGGATGGCGGCGGGCTTGGTAGGCCGGACCACTTCGAGCAGCTCGGCTATACGGGCTTTTTCCATCGGGAATGGACGACCCCATGTCTTGAACGTGCTCTCGTCTATTCGGACCAATGTGACAGGAAGTGTCGGGGAAGGAAGTAGTCCCGCAGCCCGCGCAAGAACATGGAACGTGTCCGCATTGGGAATGCTGGCGAAAAATATGACGGCTGCGGACAAAATTGCGGGCATCGCGAATAAGGCGCAGCCGAGTATTATCGAAATGATATAGTTCCGAAGATCCTTGGGTAGTCTGAAACTTCTCATTACCAACTTCCAAGATGAAGCTCGCCGCACCGGTTGGAGATTGTGGTGCGAGCGTCAATTATTCAAGTGATAATTGAAAATGGAATTGGAAGCCGAGTTATTGGTCCTCGGAGAATAGCCCGTCGGCGGTCAGACGTGCTTGATGGCGGCCGAGGAGCGTGCCCGGCACATTGGCGCCGAAGCGCAAGTAGCGAAGCGTGGTGACGCGATAACTTGCGCGTCGGCGGCGAGACGCGCTGGTCCATCACCCGCGCTTACGAGCCGGCGTCCTAAACGACTGCTTCCATAGAGTTGGCAGCGGCCAGCCGTAACGTGCCAGAGGCTTACGTGACTATGTCATCGCGAAGAATTCAAGATCAGGTCGGCCGCCTTCTCCGCGATCATAAACACCGCGGCCTGCGTGTTCCCGGCGACGACGGTGGGCATGATTGATGCATCGGCGATGCGAATGCCGCCAAGGCCGCGAACCTTCAGGTCCGGGTCGACGACGGCCATGTCATCGCTGCCCATCTTGGCGGTTCCGACATTGTGATAGATCGTCTGCCCGTTGTTGCGGGTAAAGGCTTCCCAGTCCGCATCTGTCTGGCAAGCCTGGCCTGGCGCCATTTCATGCGCGACGTAACCCTGCATCGCGGGCTGCCCGATAATTTCGCGCGCGATCTGCATGCCCCGCCGCATGACGTCGATATCGTTTTGCGTGCTGAGGAAATTCGGCCGGATCGATGGTCCCTGGAACGGGTCGGCGGACTGGATATGGATGGTGCCGATGCTGTCGGGCCGGAGCTGTGTGACGCCGATCGTCATGCCGGGCTGGTGGTCGAGAATGCGCTTGGCGGCGTCGGCGTAGCTCGCATGCATGAAGAAATACTGGATATCGGCATCCTCCAGCCCGGGCCGCGTCTTGACGAAGCCATAGGCGAGGCCGGTGCCGAGTGAGAGTATGCCTTTGCGGGTCGTGAAGTATTGCAGAACCGCGCGCGGCAGCGACAGGCCCCGCGTCTGCTCGTTCAGGGTTATCGGCCTTGTCACCCGCCAGTTCATGCGCGTGCAGTAATGGTCCTGATAGTTCTCGCCGACGCCGGCCAGAGCGTGTCGGACGGCAATGCCGTGTCGTCCGAGCACATCCGGCCGGCCGATGCCCGACAGTTCCAGCAATTGCGGCGTCTGGACGGCACCGGTGCAGACGATCACCTCTCGACCTGCCCTGACGGACACGTCGCGACCGTCCTTGCGATAGGTCGCGCCAACCACTTTGCTTCCTTCTAGGTCGAGCCGAAGGATATGTGCGCCCGTGACGACGGTCAGGTTGGCGCGCCTGCGGGCAGGGGCCAGGTAGGCCTTCTCGGCGGAAACCCGGCGGCCGCCCCGCTGGTTGACCTGATAATATCCGAAGCCTTCCTGATGGCCATCATTATAGTCCGTGTTCCGTGCATGGCCGGCCTGTTCGGCGGCGCGGATGAAGGCTTCGGAAAGTTCCGGTCGCAGACCGACCTCGGTGATGGCGAGCGGCCCGCCCTTGTGGCGCGTCTGGCCAGTGGCGCCGTCGAAGTCTTCCAGCTTGCGGAAATATGGCAGCACGTCCGCAAAACTCCAGCCGCGTGCGCCGCGCTGGGCCCAGTCGTCGAAGTCACGCGCCTGACCGCGCACATAGATCATGCCATTGATCAGCGTCGATCCGCCAAGGCCCTTGCCGCGAGGGATCGAGATCGCGCGGTTTCCTGTGCCCGGTTCCGGATCGGAGTGGAAGCGCCAGTTGTAGTTGGGGTCGACCAGCAGCTTGGCAAAGCCGGCGGGGATGTCGATCCACATGCTGCGCGGCTCGCCGCCGCCTTCGATCAGCAGCACCTTGTGCCGTCCATTGGCCGTCAGGCGGTTGGCGAGGACGCAGCCGGCGGTGCCGCCGCCGAGGATGATATAGTCGTAAGCAGCAGTCATGGCCGGTCTCCGCGAATGAGTTTGCCGGGATTGAGGATCATGTCTGGGTCAAGCGCGGCCTTGATCCGCTCCTGCAGCGCAAGGCGGGCCGGCGAAACGAGACGATAGACCTCCGAGAGGCGATATTGCCCGACACCGTGTTCGGCGGTGATGGAGCCGCCGCAGTCGACGACGAGATCATGGACCGCGCGATTGAGGGCGCCGGCCGCGTCGGGTCGGTCGCACAGGATGTTGTAATGCAGGTTACCGTCACCGATATGGCCGAAGATATGCGGGTTCAGCGTCGCTCCGGTCTGCCTGCTGACATCCGCCAGCAGGGTCTCGCCGCGTCGCAGAAACTCGGCCATGCGGGAGACGGGAACCGAGATGTCGTGCTTGACCGAACGTCCGCTGAGCGCCTCGGCCTCGGTCAGGTTTTCCCGCAGGCGCCAGAAGGCCTGCCGTTGCGACTGACTGGCGGCGATCGCGCCATCGGCACAGAGGCCGCTTTCGAATGCCTCCTCCATGAAGGCGGCAAAATCCTGCTCGAGATAGGACGAGGTGCTCGACGTCTCGATCAACACGAGCCATCGTTGGGCCTCGATCGGGCACTTCAGGCCGAAAGCCCTTTCAACGCGGCCAATGGCGTCGCGGGACATGATCTCGAAAGCCGCAAGTCGGTCGCCAATACGGTCGACCGCGCGGGCATAAAGCTGCAGGGCCGCATCGGCGTCGGCAACAGCGAGCAGGGCGGTTGCCGAATGCGGGCGCAGCGTCTCGATGCGCATGACGGCCCGTGTGATAATCCCCAGCGACCCCTCGGAGCCGACGAAGAGCTGCATCCAGTTCAGTCCGGAATTGTCCTTGTGAAGGCCTGACAGTTCGGACACGATCGTCCCGTCCGCGAGCACCACTTCCAGACCCAGGACCATGCGTCCCGCCATGCCCGAGCGGAGCACGTTGGCGCCGCCGGCATTGGTCGCGAGAATGCCGCCCAGCGTCGCCGAGCCCGAGGCCGCAAAACTGATGGGCAGGTCGCGATCGACCTCCGCGAGGGCGGCGCGCAGGGTGTCCAGCACCATGCCGGCCTCGACGGTGACGGTCAGTCCGGTCCGGTCGATGTCGATAATACGGTTCATGCGTGCGAGGCTCAGCACGACGCTTCCGCCGCTGGAATCGGGGGTGGCGCCACCGGCCAGTCCGGTATTGCCGCCTTGCGGCACGATTGCCACGGCCGCTTCGGCGCATATCTGAACGATGCGCTGAACGTCCTGGCTGCTCCGGGGAAGGAGGACGCAGACGGCTGCGCCCTCGAACATGTGACGCCAGTCCTGCAGGAAGGGCTTCATGTCCTCGGCGGCAGTCAGAATGTCTTGCGCGGACAGGAATTCTGCAAAGGCGATTAGCAAGTCGTCGGTCGTCACGGCAAGGTTCCGTCGCACAGCATAAGGGGAGCGCCGGAGCGAGGCTCGGGCGGTTCGGAATTACTGGATAAAAGTGGCGGGCGGCCGCCGCCGCCCGCGGGTCCTGGGAGGACGATCAGTCGTAGGATGTCAGTCGTAAAACTCCGGCGCCTTGCGGAAGCTTGGCCATGCGTCCGGGTCATGGCCGGTAACGACCATGGCGTTCTCGCGTTCGGCGAGACGGCGGAGCTTCTTGACGGAGGCGGCGGTCTCGACGGCGGAGGTCAGGAAGCCCGGCAGGCACTTGTCTTCCCAATGGTCGAATGTGTAGGCCGCGTCGATGACGAGCAGCACCGAGCCGGAATTCGGCAGGCGCACCATGATCGACTGGTGGCCGGGCGAATGGCCGGGCGACTGGTACAGCTGAATCACGCCGTCGCCGTAGAGATCGAAGGCGTCCTCGTCGTCGAGCAACTCCCACTTGATGCCCGGCTTCTTGATGTCCTTCATGATATAGCCGCCGGCCGCGAACCAGTCGGCGGTATGGGCATATTCATATTCGCGCTTCTGCACGATGTGCTTGGCGTTGGGGAAGTTTCCGCAAGCGCCGGTATGGTCGAGATGCAGGTGCGAATGGATGACATACTTGACGTCGGCGGGGTCGAAGCCGGCTTCCGTCAGGCGGTTGATGCAACCATCCTCCGGGTCCATAACGGGGAAATAGACATTGGCCGTGTCGCCCCAGTGGCCGACCGGATCGAGCGCCGCTTCGACCGCGATGCCGCCGTCGATGACGACATTGCCGCGCGGATGCGTGATCAGGAACCACGGAATGGGCGTGTAGAATTCGCCCTGTCCGCCGCCCAGCTTGATATTGACCTCCCGCTGGCGAATGCGGCCGGTCTGGAAGAAGTAGAGCTTGATATCCTCAGTCACGATTAGCCTCCTCGGTGAGTTCAGGAATTCTGTTTGATGAGATCGGCGCCCTTTTCGCCGATCATGATGGCGACGGCGTTGAGATTGCCCGATGTCATGGCCGGCATGACTGAAGCGTCGCAGACCCTGAGGCCCTCGACACCGCGCAGCCGGAGCTGCAGATCGCAGGGATCGTCTTCGTTCGGACCCATCGCGCAGGTTGAAGACGGGTGATAGACGGTGGATGCGGTCGACCGGATGTAGGAAAGCAGCTCCTCGTCGCTGTCGGTGCCGGGCGGTGGCTCCACCTCGTGCTTGACATGCGCGGCCATGGCAGGTTGGCGCATCATGTCGCGCAGCTTCCGCAGGCCCTCGATATTCACCCGCCTGTCGGTCTCTGTCGCCAGATAGTTGGCGAAGATCGCAGGATGCTGGCGGATGTCGGGCGAGACCGCGTGGACATGGCCTCGGCTCTCCGGCCGCAACTGATAGCAGGAGGCGGTGAAGCCCGAGAACGGATCGAAGCGGTCGCCCATCTTGCGCAGCGAGAAAATCAGGAAGAGCGACTGGATGTCCGGCGTCTCGACATGGTCGCCTGTCCGATAGAAGGCACCGGCATAGCCGGCCGACACGGTCAGCGGTCCCTGGCGCTTGAACAGATATTCGAGGCCGATGCCGATACGCCTGAAAATATTGTTGTAGCGGGCGTTAAGCGTGTTGTCGGTCTTCGATTCGAAGACGGTCCGGATTTGCAGATGATCCTGAAAACGTTCGCCGATGGCGGGCGAATGATGCACCGGCGTCACGCCTAGGCCTTTCAGCCGTTCTGCATCGCCGATCCCCGACAGTTCCAGCAGCTGCGGCGTGGCGATTGCCCCGGCGCTCAGGATAATCTCGCGGCGCGCACGCAGCTCATGGCGCTGGCCATCGCGTTCATAGGCGATGCCGACAGCGCGCTTGCCTTCGAAGATGACGCGCGTGACCAGCGCCTTGGTCAGGACCTGAAGGTTCGACCGCTTGCGCGCCTTCTTGAGATAGCTGGTCGCCGTGCTGTAGCGGATGCCGTTGAGATGCGTGGACTCATAGTAGCCGGTGCCTTCCTGCGAGGCGCCGTTGAAATCGTCGTTGAGCGGCAAGCCGGACTGCCGGCCGGCGGCTATATAGGCGTCGCACAACTCGTGGCCGATGGTCGGCGGAGAAATCGGCTGCGGGCCTTCGCCGCCGCGCAACGCGTTGCCGCCGGCGATGCGCCGCTCGGCCTTCAGAAAATAGGGGAGCACGCCGTCGAAATCCCAACCCCGGCAACCCAGCTGGCCCCAGTGATCGAAATCCTCGCGCTGCCCGCGGACATAAAGAAGCCCGTTGATGGCGCTCGATCCGCCCAGCACCTTGCCGCGCGGGTGGTAGATGACGCGGTCATTCAGTCCCGGCTCCGGCACGCCGGAATACATCCAGTTGACTGTCGGGTTGCGGAACAGCTTTCCGTAGCCGAGCGGAATGTGTATCCAGGGATTGTTCTGTTCGCCGCCGGCCTCGACCAGCGTCACCCTGACCTCAGGGTCCTCCGTCAGTCTGGCCGCCAAAACGGCACCAGCCGACCCCGCCCCGACCACGATGTAGTCGGGGAGCTCGCCTCCCGTCGTCATAATAACCTCTCTAGAACAGCCCGTAGAGCCGTTTGTAAACGTCCACGGCGGGGCGGATGTGGGACACCGCCACCTCAACCAGTCTCTCGACGTTTCCGTCTCTTATCGCCGCAATGATCTCCCGATGATCGCGCCGCGACCCATGCGACAGACTGCTGTCACTGAGCGCGCGCGAAATGATTGCCGAAGCGCGGAGCCAGTAGCTGCGTTGGAGCTTCGCGAGCTCCGCGTTCAGACAGTAGTCGAATGTCGTCATGTGAAAGGCGTCGTTGGCCTCCGCCGCAGCTTCGAACCGGCCCTCGTCCAGCGCCTTCTCATAGGCATCGTTGATCTCGGTCAGCTTTGCCACGATCTCGGTCGAACGCGACAGATCCAGGCGCTTGGCGCCCTCGGTCTGAAGGATCACGCGCATGTCGTAGAGATCCTTGAGTTCTTCGGTGGAAAGCGCCTTCACCTCGACGCCGCGATTGGCCTTGCGTTCGATCAGCCCAACGCGGTCGAGAAGCTCGAAAGCCTGCCGGATATTGTGGTTCGATGTGCCGAAACGCTCGCAGAGATCACTCTCCACCAGACGCTGGCGCGGCATCAGCCTTCCGAAGGCGATGTCATGACGCAGCACCTGATAGATCGCATCCGCAGCGCGGACCTTGCCCATGTCGGGTGATGTTTCGGGTAGGCGCTTGGCACCTTGATTGCTCGGCATGATCGTCTCCTCACGATGGCCAGCGATATCGGCAGATCCTGGCCCTGTCAACACCGACGATAAGATAATCGTTTATGTTATGAAAAAAGTTATGGACGAGAATATCGATAATCTGTAATGGCTATTTTCGTGAAGGGTCGGGCGGGGTGTCCGATGGGATTTCGCACTCTTTGGGAGGAATTATGGAGCTCTTTGACAGCAAGGGTCAGCCGGTTTCGGCTGCCAAGACCAATGGCGTTTCGCGCCGTGAACTCCTCGGCGGCATGGGCCTCGTTGCCAGCGCCGCGGCCGTGGCCGGCACCGGCCTGTTCACGCCGTCGGTCGTTCGTGCCCAGGGCGCCAAGGTGCGCGTCGGCATTGGCCTCAACTATGGACCGTTCAACCAGCCCTGGCGGCGCGGTTGCTGGAAAATCGCACAGACCGTGGTCGAAGGCGGTGGCGAAATCGTCGCCGTGCGCGGCGAGCCCTCCAAGCAGTCCGAGCAGGACGCAGCACTTGCGCTGCTCGATCGCGACATCAACGTCCTGGTGCTCGGCATCTATTCGCTGGAATCCGAGACCGCGTTCATCGTCGACGAGGCCCGCAAGCGCAACATCAAGACCGTCGGCTTCTGCGTCACCGCAAAGGACTCGCCGGCCGTGCTCGAGGATACCTGGGCAACCGGCATGACGATGGGCTACTTCATCCAGAACGCGCTCGGTCGCCAGGGCACGATCGCCCAGACGGCGGAATCGCGTGGCTTCTACACGCCGTTCGACATGGAATCCGACATGTTGACGATGATGACCTCGTTCGAACCGCGCATGAAGATGCTGCCCTTCATCTCGGGCTCGACCTCCACGGACGACCAGATTTCCAAGGGCCGCGAGAACATGCTCGCTCTGCTCCAGGCCAATCCCGAGCCGGGCTCGCTCAATGCCTTCGCGTCGTGGTGGTGGCCGCTGACGATCGGTGCCGGCCAGGCGCTGGTGCAGATGGGCCGCAACGACGTCAAGCTGTTCAACCACTACACGTCCGACCAGCTTCTCGGCGAAATGGCTTCCGGCAACCTGCCGATCGAATTCTCGACCGACGTTCCCTATCACACGATTGGCGAGAAGGTCGGCCAGCTCGCCTTGTCGCTCGGCCGCGGCGAGAACGTTCCCAATCACTCCAATTTTGCACCGGTACAGACCATTCTGCCGGCCGATGCGGGCAAGGTTCGTGAAGAGATCAAGGCAATGGACGACGCGGCGATCGCGTACCTCAAGGATTACGGCGGCTGATAATCGCCGACCCGCCGCGCCTTTCCAGGGCGCGGCGGACCCAAGCCTTACACACTCAATCTGGTGCCGTTCTCCCAGAGCCGCAGGCGCCGGCCGGTGAGACATGCGCCAATCGGTCGATCCGAGGACCTGCCATGACAACAGTCACCAATGCCGCCACGCCTTCCCGGTCGGAAGCCGCTGGTCAGGACAAGACCCACCCCTTCGTCAGGTTCCTGCGCGTCTGGGGCACGATCCTTGTGATCGCAGCCGTAGCGATCGGCTTCTCCATCGCCTCTCCCTATTTCCTGACGGTTTCCAACCTCAACAACATCATCTTCTCGATGTTTACCTGTGCGCTGCTCTCGATCGGGCTGACCTATGTCGTGGCCGCCGGCAGCTTCGATCTGTCGATCGGCACGACGGTGACGACGGCATCCATCGTCTGCGCGCTCTGTATCCCTGTCGTCGGCGCGCCGATGGCCATCGTGATCGCGCTCCTAGTCTCGATGCTGATCGGATTCATCAATGGCGCGCTGGTCACCTGGTTCAGGATCTCGGGTATCGTCGGCACGATCGGCGTGATGTTCCTGCTTGAAGGCGTGAACCAATATCTGACCGGCGGCTATCAGATCGCGGTCGGCTACGACGAGACGTTCTTCCGCTGGCTCGGCCAGGGCCGCTACGGCATGATCGCGGTCAAGTCGATCCTGCTGTTCGTCTTCTTCGCCATCGCCTATGTGATCGCCAACCGCCTGCGCACCGGCCATTACATCAATGCCGTCGGCGACAATCCGCTGGCCGCCTACTATTCCGGCATTCCGGTCTATCGCTGGGTGATCGTCAGCTTCGTGCTGAGCGCATTCTTCTGCGGCATTGCCGGCATCTTCCTCGCCGCGACCTCGTCCTCGGCGCAGCCGACCGGTGGCGCGGGCTACCTGCTCGAAGCCTTCGCCGCAGTCTTCCTGGGTGCCACGATCCTGGGCAAGGGCAAGCCGCATGTGCTGGGCACGCTACTCGGCGTCTTCTTCCTCTACATGGTCTCCAACGGCATGACCCAGTTCGGGATCGACAGCTCGGCACGCAAGCTGTTCAACGGGGTCGTGCTGCTGGTGGCCGTGGGTGCCAACGCCTTCCTGAACAAGGAAGAGCTGCACCTCAAGTTCATCTGAGGCTGCGTCATGTCTCAACAGGACTTTCTCGAAATACGCGGCCTGCACAAGGATTTCTCCGGCGTGCAGGTTCTCAAGGGCATCGATCTCGCCTTTCATCGCGGCGAGATCCACGCGCTGCTCGGCGAAAACGGCGCCGGCAAATCAACGCTGATCAAGATCCTGACCGGCGTCTACTCGGCCTCCAGCGGCGAGATCATCGTCGAGGGCAATGCCTTTCACGGCCACTCGCCCAAGGCCGCCAACGATGCCGGTCTCGGCGCGGTCTACCAGGATGCGGAACTGGCCTGGAACATGAGCGTGGCCGAAAATCTCTTGCTCGGCAGCGAGCGGCGCTGGATCGACCGCCGCGCCATGGAAAAGGAGGCGAAGGCCATCCTCACCCGCATCGGCCTCGATATCGATCCTTCTGCGCGGGCGGGTTCGCTGACCGCCGCCCAGATGCAGATGCTGACGCTGGCCACGCTGTTCCACCGCAAGTTCAAGCTCATCATTCTCGACGAGCCGACTGCGCGGCTTTCGGGGCGGGAGAGCGAATTGCTGTTCGAGCTGATCCGCCGGTTCAAGGCGGAGGGGCTGACCATCGTCTACATCTCGCACCGGCTCAACGAAGTGAAGCTGCTTTGCGACCGCGCCACCATCCTGCGCGACGGCAAGGTCGTCCAGACCTTGCAGCGCGAGGAAATCGACGAGGCGCTGGTGACGCGGCTGATGGTCAATCGCTCGGCATCCGATCTCGTCATCTCCAATCCGGGTCTGGCGACCGACGGGATTGCGCTCGATGTGCGCGGGCTGACGACGTCGAAGCTCGCCTCCACCGATCTCTACGTGAAGCGCGGTGAGATCCTCGGCATCACCGGACCCATCGGTGGCGGCATGGAGCAGATCGAGAAGGCGCTGTCGGGGCTGGTGGCCTATCAGGGCCAGATCTCCATGGATGGGCGGGCGGTGACGTTTTCCAGCCCCTCCGATGCGCTGGCTGCGGGCATCGCGCTCATCCCGGAAGACCGGCGCAAACAGGCGCTGTTTCCGAACCTGTCGATGGCCGAGAACGTCTCGCTTCCGGTTCTTGGCCGACTTCTGCGCTTCGGTCTGGTGCTGAAATCGGCACTGCTCGGTCACGGTCGCGAGATCGTAAACCAACTCAGCGTCCATCCGGCGGCACCAGCTACCAAGATGCGCTACTTTTCCGGCGGGAACCAGCAGAAGGCGGTGATCGGCAAATGGCTCAAGCGCCAGCAGAAGGTCTACATCTTCTCTGAACCGACTTCCGGCGTCGATGTCGGCGCCATCCGGCAGATCTATGAGATCATGCTCAAGATGGCCGAGAACGGCGCCGCCATCATTCTCATTTCCACCTCGTTCAATGAGTTGCTGTCGTTGAGCGAGCGTATCATGGTTGTACATTCCGGCAAGGTTGCGGCCGAAGCGCCGCGATCGGCTTTCGACCGGGATTCGCTTCTGGCCGCCACGTTGGCGTCCGGATCCGCATAAAGGGTGTCTGATGAAATATGACCTCGTTGTCGTCGGCGGCGGAATTGTCGGCATTGCGACCGCTTTCCGCTTCCAGGCGCGGCACGCCGACTTTCGCATTCTGCTGCTCGAAAAGGAGAGCGCGGTGGCGCGCCATCAGTCGGGCCACAATTCCGGCGTGATCCATGCGGGCGTCTATTATGCGCCCGGCTCGCTGAAGGCGCAGCTCTGCCGCAAGGGCGCGCAGATGATCAAGGACTTCTGCCGCGACAATGCCATCGGCTTCGAGGAATGCGGCAAGCTGATCGTGGCCACCGACGAGGTCGAGCGCCAGAGGCTGCAGGGCCTTCGCGAGCGGGCAACGGCAAACGGCATCCCATTCAGCGAAGTGTCCGGCGAGGAGCTGAAGACACGCGAGCCGCTCATTCGCGGCGTCGAGGCGCTGTTCTTCCCGGAATCGTCCATCGTCGACTATGCGGAAGTCGCGCGGCGCATGGCCGAGCGTTTCGTCGCGGCGGGCGGCGAGATCCTGCTTGGTGCTCGCGTCGACGGGATACGTGAGACGAAGGATTCAGTGACGGTTACGACGGGCGGTCAGACTTACCAGGCGGACCGCCTGATCGCCTGCGCGGGCGCGCAGTCCGACCGGCTCGCGCGGCTTGCGGGGCTCAAGACCAACTTCCGGATCGTGCCCTTCCGCGGCGAGTATTACGAGGTGGACCCGCGCCTGCGCCCGAAGATCAATCACCTGATCTATCCGGTGCCGGATCCGGACCTGCCGTTTCTCGGCATCCACCTGACCCACGAGGTCGGCAACCGGCTCAGCGTCGGGCCGAATGCTGTGCTGGGCCTGTCGCGCGAGGGCCTGCCGCGCTTCTCGGTCAACCTGAAGGACTGTTTCGACATCCTGACTTTCGGCGGCTTCTGGCGGTTCCTCAAGGGCAACTTGGGCTCCGGCCTGTCGGAACTGCGCAATTCGCTGTTCACCTCGGTCTACCTGCAGGCCTGCCGCAAATACATGCCGAGCCTTCAGCGCAGGGATCTCGGCCGCCGCAAGGCCGGTGTCCGCGCACAGGTGATCATGGATGACGGCTCCGTCATGCACGACTTCCTCGTCATGCAGACCGACAGAATGGTTCACATTTGCAACGCGCCGTCTCCCGCGGCCACCTCGTCGCTCGCCATCGCCGAGCACATTCTTGAAAATTACCTGAAGGATCAATGATATGTTCGATAGCGTCTCCCTCATTATCGGCGGCGAGGATATCCGCAGCGGTAGCGCCGGCACGGTCGAGGTCTTCGATCCCGCAACCGGCGAGACCATCGCCTCGCTGCCGCGCGCCGGTGCGCCGGAGGCGGCGGAAGCCGCGCGGCTGGCGCTCGACGGTTTTAGGGAATGGTCGGCCCTGTCTGCCTTCGAGCGCTACAAGATCCTGCGCAAGGCCGCTGAAATCATGCGGTCGAAGGCCGAGGAAGCCGCCCGCATCATGACACTGGAGCAGGGCAAGCCATTGGCACAGGCGAGCCTCGAATGGATGTCCAGCGCGGACCTGCTCGACTGGTCGGCCGAAGAGGGGCGTCGCACCTATGGCCGCCTCGTGCCACCACGCGTTCCCAACATTTCGCTGACGGTGCAGCAGCGCCCGGTCGGCCCGGTCGCCATCATGGCACCGTGGAACTTTCCGGCCTGGGGACCGATGCAGAAGATCGCGCCGGCGCTGGCCGCCGGATGCTCCATCGTCGTCAAGCCATCCGAGGACACGCCAGTCACCGCCTGGCTCATCGGCAAGTGCCTGGTGGAAGCGGGCGTGCCGGCGCGCGCAATCAGCATCATCTGGGGCAGCGCATCGGCGATTTCGGACACGCTGATCAAGGCACCCGAGATCCGCAAGATTTCGCTCACCGGTTCGACCCGCGTCGGCCGCATCGTTGCAGCAGCCGCTGGCGAGCAGCTGAAGAAGGTGACGATGGAGCTTGGTGGTCATGCCCCTGTCATCGTCGCCGAGGATGCCGATCTCGAAAGTCTCGTGCCGCTGGCCGTCACCTGGAAGTATCGCAATGCCGGTCAGGTCTGCGTGTCGCCGACGCGCTTTCTTGTCGCCGACAAGGTGCATGATGAATTCGTCGAACGTTTCGTCGCCACGACGGAGAAGCTTGTGGTCGGTCCCGGCAGCGACGCCACCTCGCAAATGGGTCCGCTGACCACGCTCGGCCAGCTTCAGACTGTGGATGCCATGGTGCAGGATGCCGTGTCCAAGGGTGCAAAGCTGGAGACCGGCGGCCAGCGTATCGGCAATGCCGGCAACTTCTACAGTCCGACCGTCGTGTCCGGCATGACGCCGGATATGCGCGCGATGAATGACGAGCCGTTCGGGCCGATTGCCCTGGTGTCGCGCATGCCGTCGCTCGACGAGGCACTGGAAGAGGCCAACCGCCTGCCGGTGGGCCTCGGCTCCTATGCCTTTACCCGCTCGGACGAGACCGCAGCGAAAATCTCGCTTGGCATCAAGGCCGGCATGCTCGGCATCAATCATTTCGCGCTCGCTCTGCCGGAAACGCCGTTCGGCGGCGTGCTCGACAGCGGCTTCGGTTCGGAGGGTGGTACGGAAGCGATCCTGTCCTACACCTCGACGATGCTGGTGACCCACAAGCACGGCTAATCGGCCTGCCGGCGCCCGGACCGTGAAGCAGGACAAGGGTGCCGTACGGCCCACAATTCAACCTTAAATTGCTAAATGGAGGAGAATGCAATGGAAAAGGAACGTATCGGACTCGACACGCCGCTGCCGCTGCCCTGCGGTGTCACCCTGCCGAACCGGCTGGGCAAGTCGGCCATGACTGAGGGGTGCGCGGATCATCTCGGCCGTGCGACCGAGTCCCACGAGCGGGTCTATCGCGTGTGGGGCCAGAGCGGCACCGAGCTGCTGATCACGGGCAATATCCAGTGACCGAAGGTTAAGGCGCAGCTAACCCCCGAGGGGCTTTGTAGTAGGTCGCCGCAGAGAGCACAGGTGATACACCAGACGAGCAGCTGACTTCGAAGAATGGCTCTCGGTTCCGTCTTTGCGGGATAACAGGTTGAGCATGACTGTATCGCCTCCTTCGCAATCAGGCACCGCGACGACCGGGCGATATCTGTGAAGGCGGTGCGGCGGATCGTTGCCTCATCCACGCAGAGTATATGGGCCACGCGGAGGATCTGATTGTCGTTGAGACTAAGATCGGTGGCGCGCAGGGATGGCGTCTCTGGGAGGCAATGCGGAAGCAAGGCCAGGGGAGGGACACCATAGAAATCGGCATGCCGAGCTATCCACGACGACAGCAGCTCATCGGTGCAGGGAGTGAGTGTTACCGGCAACTGCCGAGGGGCTTGAAGGTCATGCGAAGGTGGCTTCCGCATCAATCTCCGGCTCCCATCACTCGACAGCTGCGTCCGTAATTCTCTCTTGGCCGCTTTCGATGGCCTCGATGGCGAGTGTGTTTAAGATATGGAAGAGGTTCGCGGTGATGCCCTCGGATATCTGAAACATCCGCCGTAGCGACTTGGCGGTCAACACCGACGGCTGGCGTAGGGGCGTGTTGCGCAGGATCAAAGCGATCAGGATCTCGAACTGCTCGTTGGCAGCCCAGCGGCTTAGGGTGAATTGTTCAAAGCGAAGGGCCAATTGCACATCACCACCGATGGCTTCGCGGGCATCATTGACGCCAAAGCAGACGAGGGAGGTCTGAAGTCGGTTGCTGAGGAAGCGCAAGGTGTTGAGGACGATGCGTTGCTCGCGATAGGTTCCGGCGAGGATATTGTGCACCTCGTCAATCACTAACACCTGAACGCCGATCGCCTCCATGATACGCATCGCCGCCTGCTCCATCTGGGCAATATCGGCGCGTGGCCGTTGCGGTGCGCCGAGTAGGGTTAGCAGTTCTGCGTAGAACCGTCGTTCGCCGGGGCGGCTGGTCATTTCCTTGGCCAGAACTGGTGTCTTCAACTTGCCGGTAAGAGAACTGAAGCTCGGTGGATGTTGATCACGGAAACGCTTCATGATCATCGTCTTGCCCATGCCGCTGTCACCGTAGATGGCGAGCGAAGGCATGTGTGTGCCGCGTGGATGATCGAGCAGTTGGTTGAGCCGTTCGAGCACCTGCTGGCGCGCGGATAAACCAGCCAGCGGCGTGATCTGATCGCTCTGATACGCTGCGCGTCTGTCTCCGCAAGCAAAGCCGCGGCGTTTGAGGTTAGTTGGGAGATTTCCGTGTTCATGCCAGTTCACTCCGTGTCCTCGTCGAAGGCCACAGGTTTGACACGATCGCGTCGTTCGTGAAGACCGTCCTCTGACCACACCAAAGGGCGTGGCTTCGGCGAGAACCGACACCACGCCCTCGGCCTGTCTTCAGGAGGCCGCTCAGGCGAGACGGCTTAGAAGTTGCAGACCCAGCGGTTCGGCTAGAAGCTCGTCGAAATGGGACTGCAGCGAGCGGAACGGGGCCGCTGAGCCGTGCGCGTCGAGCGCCGCAGCACTTTCCCAGGCTTCAAGCATGACGAAGGCAGAACCGTCACTCCGATCGACATGCAGGTTGTAGGCCAGGCATCCCGGTTCCTTCCTGACATCCGGAATTATCTCCTCAAGCCGACGGCGGAGTTCCTCCGCCTTGCCGGGCTTCGCCTTGAGTACCGCGACGAGGTGTATGGTCTGGCTGGCGTCCATTGTTCTGCGCTTTCTTTTTCTGCCTAACGCCGCGACAGGCCGACGGATAGGCGAAGTCAGTTAAAAGGCGAGGCGGCCACCCAAGTGGCCGCCCGGTTTTCTCAGAACCCTTCGAGAACGATCTTTCCCTTGGCCTTGCCGCTCTCGAGCGTGGCATGGGCCTTCGTGAGGTTTTCGGCGTTGATCGGCCGGATGACTTCGGTAACGGTGGTCTTGATCTTGCCGCTGTCGATGAGAGCGGCCACTTCATTCAGGAGCTTGCCCTGTTCTGCGATGTCGGCGGTTCCGAAGATGGAACGAGTGAACATCAACTCCCAATGGATCGACACCGACTTCCGCTTGAAGCTCACGACGTCCAGCGCCGCCGGGTCGTCGATGAGGCCGAACCTGCCCTGCGGTGCGATCAGCTCGACGATCTCCGCAATCTGCGTGTGGGTCTCGTTCGTGGAGAATACGAAGGCCGGAGCACCGATGCCCAATGCCTCGATCTGTTTTGCGAGCGGCTTTGTATGATCCACGACGTGGTGCGCGCCCAGTTCCTTCACCCATGCCTGGGTTTCCGGCCGCGAAGCGGTGGCGATGACCGTGACGTCGGTGAGCGCCCGCGCGAGCTGGATGGCAATCGAGCCGACGCCGCCGGCACCGCCGATAATCACGATCGCGTTCGCCGCACCCGGAACAGGCTTGCGTATATCAAGGCGGTCAAACATCATTTCCCATGCGGTGATCGCGGTGAGCGGTAAAGCCGCTGCCTCAGTGTCCGAGATCGATTTGGGCTTGCGACCGACGATCCGCTCATCGACCAGGTGATACTCGCTATTGGCACCCTGCCGGATGAGCGATCCCGCGTAGAACACCTCGTCGCCCGCCTTGAAGGCGCTGGCGTTGTCGCCGACGGCTTCGACGTTGCCGACGGCATCCCAACCAAGGACCTTCCAGGCCCCGTCGGTGGGTGAGACGTTCTTCCGGATCTTATAGTCGACCGGGTTGACCGAGATGGCGCTGACTTTGACCAGGATGTCGTGACCAGTCGGTGTCGGCTTATCCAGTTCGATGTCCACGAGCGCTTCGGTGCGATTCAGCGCCCCCGCTTGCTTGTAACCAATGGCTTTCATGATTGCTGTCTCCAGTTGCGATAAGCTCGAAGTAGTCCTACATTCACACTCGGCCAATACGCACAACGAACGCACATAGTGTCAAAAAGGATACCGTGATGGGAAAGGTCCGCCATTCTCGTTTTGACTGCACCCCGGGATGCTCGGTGGAAGCGGCGATTGCCCTGATCGACGGCAAGTGGAAGTCCGTCGTGATGTTCCACCTGATGGACGGGACGCACCGCTTCAACGAGATCCGTCGTAAGATTCCCGGTGTCACGCAGCGAATGCTGACCAATCAGCTGCGGGAACTCGAGGAGGACGGCCTCGTCGATCGGAAGGTCTACGCGCAGGTTCCGCCCAAGGTGGAATACACGTTGTCGCCATTGGGGCGGAGCATGGGTCCAGTGCTGCTGGCCCTCAAGGACTGGGGCGACGCGAACATCGATCGCTTCGGCAAGCCCGTGCATGCCGGGTCTTCTACAGCGCATGAGGCCGCGTGAAGAACCTATGGCCGCGAGAAGGCGGCACTTTGCGCCACCGTCACCCGCTACCGGGCACGAGGTGCGATCCGGGATGTCGGCAAGGCGTTCGGATTGCCGGAGGATGTGATCAAGGCGCTGTCGTCAGGCATGTGGTCATGGTCGGAAGAAGTCTGCGACCGCAATGTTCGCGAGCTCGGCCTCAATACCGATGACTATCGTCTGATCCAGACGCTTCGCCTGGCGCAGCAGCTGATGGGCGCACCACGTCATCTCGGCCAGCATCCGGGTGGTTTTGCCCTTACCCATGACAGGCTCGACGATCTGGTGCCGATTGAGCCAGCCACCATGAAAGACCGGCAGATTATCGAATGGGACAAGGATGATGTCGAGGCGCTGAAATTCATGAAGGTGGATATTCTGGCCTTGGGAATGTTGACGTGCATGGCCAAGGCATTCGAGCTGATCCGCGAGCACAAGCACGACGACCTCGACCTCGCAAAGATTAAACAGGAAGATGACGCGACCTATGCAATGATCCGCAAGGCCGATACGCTGGGCACGTTTCAGATTGAGTCCCGCACCCAGATGGCCATGCTCCCGCGCCTGAAACCGAAAACGTTTTACGATCTCGTCGTCCAGGTCGTGATCGTTCGACCCGGATGGATCCAGGGCGATATGGTCCATCCCTATCTGCGCCGCCGCGGAGGCAAGGAGAAGATCGACTATCCGACACCGGAGCTTGAGGCCGTGCTCGGCAAGACGCTTGGTGTGCCGCTTTTTCAAGAATTAGCGATGCGGGTCGCGATGGTTTGTGCGGGGTTTACGGGGTGAGGCCGATCAACTCCGAAAATCGACGGCCACCTTCAAGTTCACTGGCGGTGTCAGCAAGTTTAAGGACAAACTCGTCTCCGGCATGGTCAAGAACGGCTACTCGGCCGAATTTGACGAAAAGACGTTCAGCGAGCTGGAAGGGTTTGGCTCTTACGGCTTTCCAGAGTCTCACGCAGCTTCGTTCGCGCTCATCGCCTATGCCTCCAACTACGTGAAATGCCACTATTCCGATGCCTTCTGTGCGGCCCTCATCAACAGGCAGCCGATGGGCTTTTATGCCGTCGCGCAGATCGTCGGCTGTGCCCGCAATCACGGTGTCGAAATCCGGCTGGTTTGTATCAATCGATCTCGATGGGACTGCACCCTGGAGCCGATCGGCGACACAGGGCGCCATGCCGTGCGTCTCGGCATGCGGCTTGTGGCGGGCCTGGCCGCCGTCGATGCCGCCCGCTTTATCGCAGCCCGGAGGGACAGCGCATTCGTCTCGATCGACGATGTCTGGCGCCGCTCGGGGGTGCCGCATGAGGCTCTCGATCAGTTGGCCGAAGCCGATGCATTTTTCCCGGCCTTCAGGCTACCGCGCCGTGATGCGCTCTGGGCGATCAAGCCACTGCGTGAAGAGCCGCTGCCCCTCTTTGCGGCCGCCGCCGACCGCGAAATGCAGGCGATCGCCGAACAGCAAGAGCCGGAGGTCGAACTTCGTCAGATGACCGACGGCCATAACGTCGTGCTCGACTACAGCCATACGGGCCTGACGCTCCGCGATCATCCGGTCAGTTTCCTGCGCAAGGATCTCCAAGCGAAAAGCATCATCACCTGCGCAGACGCGATGAACGCGCGTGACGGCCGTTCTGTCTATACCGCCGGTCTCGTCCTCGTCCGGCAAAAGCCCGGATCGGCGAAGGGCGTGATGTTCATCACCATCGAGGACGAGACGGGGCCGCGAACATCGTCGTTTGGCCAAAGCTCTTCGAGCGGCGCCGGCGCGTCGTTCTAGGAGCGTCGATGATGGCGATCAACGGCCGGATCCAGCGGGAAGGGGAGGTCGTGCATCTCGTCGCCCAGCAGCTGTTCGACCTGTCGGCGGATCTGTCCGGTCTCGCAGATCGTGATACCGAGTTCAAACTACCGACGGGCAGGGGTGACGAGTTTGCCCATGGTGGTGGGCCGGATGCGCGGGATAAGCCGAAGCCGGTCATGCAGGCTCGCGACATGTTCGTCCGCGACCTGCATATCGATACGCTAAAGCTGAAAAGCCGGAATTTCATTGATTTTGCAGTAACGAATTACTGGTCGAAGGTTCGAATCCGCTCAAGTGACTGGATTTTGAGTCGAGGTGTACAGTTTTGCTGCGTTGCATGATTAACTTTTTCCTTTAATCGTTATAATTAGATTGCATCTCAAACGCACTACGATTGGCGAGTGGGCGGTTTGGCCGCGTCGCTCTGCTCGATATGGATCGTGCTCTTGTGCGGCATGCCCATCCGCGCTGTCATGTCCTCCTAAAGGTTGAGGGAGCGGACACGCGCTTCAGCGTGGGCGAACGAACGGTCGTGCTCACAAATGAGCAGCCGGCTAGTAGTGCTGCGGTAGCGCGGCAACCGACGTTTGCCCGGCGTCCAGTTCTTCGGCTCGGAGCACGAGATCAACCGGCAGCAAACATTCCTAAAGTTTAAGGACCCGACGACCCGGCAAGCGCTCGCGCTGTGTCGATGATGGCTGTTCGCAGCCATCTGTGCGCGGGATCATGACGATATCGCACATGCCATGCCAGTTCGACCGGGAAGGTTCCCAGATCGACAGGAGCAGGAAGCACCTTGAGGCGGGCGTCGCGTTCAAGTCCGCGGCAGACTAGCATTGGCAATGTCGCGCAATAATCAGTGACGGCAATCATCTCGGGGACGGCGAGAAAATGCGTTACAGAGACGGCAACCTCACGCTTTAAGTTCTGCTTTCCCAACGCCTGGAAAACACCGGCCCGGATTCGACCGGGCGGAAGCACGTTGACATGCTTGAGGCTCTCGTATTGGTCCCGGGAGAGGTTGTCGCCGACATCCGGATGATCCCTCCGAACGATGCAGGCAAGCCCGTCGTCCATCAGATGCTGAACGACGAGATTATCCGGAGGGTCGACGATCCTTCCCAGTACCATCGCGGTCGTCCCTGAAATCACGCCGGTCTCGGCGAGATCATTACCGAATGGTGTCATGCGAAGTTTGATGGCAGGAGCCTGCTCCCGCAGCCTCGCGACCAGTGCCGGCATCAGCACCAGTTCCACGTAGCTGTTCGGCGCAATTAGAAAATGGCGCTCCGCGTCGGCGGGGTCGAAATCCTGCTGATGGATCACCACCTCGTCGAGTTGCACCAGAGCGGCCTCGATCGTCGGCCCGATCTCCTCCGCGAGCTGCGTCGGTTTGATGCCGTACCTCTCGCGGATGAACAACGGATCGCGGAGGAGATCGCGCAGGCGAGTGAGCGAGTTCGAGAGTGCCGGCTGGGTTATCCCAAGTCGGCTGGCGGCACGCGTGACGCTACGCTCCTCCATGAGTGCAACGAAGACCGGCAAAAGGTTGAGGTCGTACTTCATCGAGATATATTCTCACACGAATATCTAAGATCAAAGAAGTAAATTTCTTAAATATCTCGTTCGGTCCCATCTTTGTTTCATCGAAAGGCCGATGCGGCTGATCGAAATCGGCCCAACTCAGCCGCGGCCAGTGAAAACCTCGGCATGACCAAAGGATACGACGATGAAAGTTCTTATGGTACTGACTTCCCACGACGAGCTCGGCGATACCGGCAAGAAGACTGGTTTTTGGTTGGAAGAACTCGCCGCTCCCTACTATGTCTTCAAGGACGCCGGGGCCGAAATCACGCTTGCTTCGCCAAAAGGTGGCCAGCCGCCGCTTGACCCCAAGAGCAACGAGCCTGGTTTCCAGACGGACGACACCCGTCGCTTCGAGGCCGACGCAGAGGCCAATGCTCAGCTTGCTGCGACTGTGCGCCTTGACGGCGTCGACGAGAAGGATTTTGACACGGTCTTTTATCCTGGCGGCCACGGGCCGATGTGGGACTTAGCAGAAGACGAGAATTCGATCCGACTCATCGAGTCATTCATAGCAGCCGGCAAGACGATCGCGCTAGTCTGCCACGCTCCGGGCGTTCTGCATCGGGTGACCAATCCCGACGGCAAGCCGTTCGTCCAGGGTCGCTACGTCACGGGCTTCACTAACACCGAAGAAGAGGCCGTTGGCCTGACCAGGGTCGTGCCGTTCCTGGTCGAGGACGAACTCATCAGCTTGGGCGCGGTGTACTCCAAGGTCAAGGACTGGGGCGTTCACACCGTGGTCGATGGCCAACTCATCACCGGCCAGAATCCGGCGTCCTCGGCTGAGGCCGCTGAAGCGCTCGTGGCCGCTCTGAACCAGACGCCGTCGCGGGTCGCCTGAACAGCAATCCAGCATCGCGGTCGGCGGCCGTGCCCAGCAAGATCGGATACGCAATGACCACGCTTTCCCTCAAACAGGCTCGCGAGATGATCGATAGATCGATCGCAGCAGCCGATGCCATGAACGTAGCCTGCTCGATCGCGATAACAGAGTCGACGGGTCACCTCCTGGCTTTCGCATGTCAGGACACGGCGATGCCGGGCTCGGCCGAGCCAACGGCGTTCCCCTGAACGCGCTCGACGTTTCCACAATCTATGGCGGTGCCGCGAAGAGCTTCACCGACTACTTGACCTATCGGACCTAGGTACCGGACACGGCTGCTCGGTAATTTCAACGAATGGAGATGAAAATGAACGAAGGAATCGAAAACAAGGTCATCCTGATAACGGGTGGCAGCACTGGCCTCGGCGCTGAAACTGCCCGGCTACTCGCCGGTCGTGGCGCCAAGGTTGCGGTCGCGGCCCGCCGCAAGGACCGGCTGGACGATGTCGTGGCGGAAATCGCGGCGGCTGGTGGCACGGCCAAGGCCTATGCGCTGGACGTCACCGCCAAGGACCAGGTCGAGGCGGTAGTTGCCAGCGTCGTGGCCGATTTCGGTCGCCTCGACGTCCTAATCAACAATGCCGGTCTGATGCCGATCCGCCCCATGTCTGAGGTGAACACCGACGAATGGGATCAGATGATCGACGTGAACCTGAAAGGTGTTCTCTACGGCATCGCCGCCGCGCTCCCGCGCTTCCTTGCGCAGGAGAGCGGGCACATCATCAACCTCAGCTCCGTCGCCGGCATCAAGGTCTTCGCACCGGGCGGCACGGTCTACTCCGGCACCAAGTTCGCCGTCAGCGCGATCAGCGAGGGCTTGCGCCACGAGGTGGGGGAAAAGGTCCGGGTCACGTCAATTGAGCCTGGAGCTGTCGAAAGCGATTTGAAGTTCACGACCTCTGGCGCGGCTGCCGAGACGGTGCTGGACTTCTACAAGCAGGCCATCCCGGCGGCATCGGTGGCGCGTGCTATCGCGTTCGCTGTCGAACAACCTGATGACGTCGACGTCAACGCGATCGTCATCCGGCCGACCGCACAGCAGTTCTGATTTGGACGACGAGGCGGGGCCGCGTGTGCTCCGTCTCATGGGGAACCTACCGGCCCGCTCGTGCGTTACTTTGCCGAATGATATCTGTCCGTTTCACTTGAGGAGTCGTTTATGCCCAAACTTGCCCTGTATGTACCACTGAAGGCCAAGCCCGGAAAAGAGCGCGATGTCGCCAATTTTCTGACCTCGGCATTGCCGCTCGTTCAAGCTGAAGCGGGCACTCTGACCTGGTATGCGATCGAGGAAGGTCCCGGTGCGTACGCGATCTTCGATACGTTCGACACAGAGGAGGATCGGCAGGCCCATCTTGACGGCAAGGTTGCCGCCGCACTGATGGACAAGGCAGAAGAACTGTTTTCTGAACCGCCGCAGATTCACAAGTTCACCCTGCTGGCCGCGAAATAGCGGAGCGGTCGGCACCCTAAGCTGCCGTTTGACTGCAGAGTAAGGCCCGTGTTTCCATCCGGAATGGATGGCCCGGCCGAATCGGGAAATGAATAAATGAATACGACAGGTCATCCGCGATAGTGGATGGCCTTGTCTTTTGCGCTTATCACACCTCTGAATTTACTGATAAGGCGCCGTTGATGTGTCGCGACGTAACGGCACCATTGGTTCGCGGGAGATTCTTGAGCACATCAATTTGGCGCGTTATTCGGCCGTTCTGGCCCAGTCATTCAGAAAACCGCCGTGAAGCGATCCCAGGATGGCTCTACGGGAAGGAACCCTTCAGGTAGCAGAACGTTCAGGAAACTGAGATCAATTGGAAGGGTGCGATGTCCTCCGCCGTTGCGATGGACCGGATCATCATCAAGCTCTCGATTTGATGACACGTTGAGATGAGCTGCGAAAGGAAAAGATCCGTGAAAGCTATCGTGTACAACGGGCCCAAAGATGTTTCTGTCAATACCATCGATGATCCCAAGATCGAGAAACCGACTGATGTGATCATTCGGGTGACCACCACCAACATTTGCGGGTCTGACCTTCACATGTACGAGGGCCGGACCAGCTTCGAGAAGGGCAGGGTCTTTGGTCACGAAAACCTTGGCGAAGTCATCGAGGTCGGCGCTGCCGTAGATCGTATCAAGAAGGGCGATCGCGTGTGCATGCCGTTCAACGTTGGTTGCGGTTTCTGCGAGAATTGCGAACGCGGTCTGACTGGGTTTTGCCTCACGACCAACCCCGGAACCGCCGGCGCAGCGTATGGCTTTGCCGAGATGGGGCCGTGGCAAGGTGGTCAGGCGGAGTTGATGCGCGTTCCTTATGCGGACTTCAATTGTCTGAAGCTGCCTGAGGACGCTGAGGAGAAGGAGGATGACTATGTCATGCTCTCCGACATCTTCCCGACGGGTTGGCATGGCGTCGAACTGTCAGGTTTTCTGCCTGGCGAAAGCATCGCCATCTACGGCGCTGGTCCGGTCGGTTTGATGGCCGCGCACTCAGCCCAAATCCGCGGTGCCGCTCAGATCTTCGTGGTCGATTCTCACGATGACCGCCTGAAACTGGCCGAGGCGATGGGCGCTATTCCGATCGACATGCGCAAGGGCGATCCCGCCCAGCAGATCCTTGACGCGACCGGCGGCCTCGGGACCGACCGGGGGGTCGAGGCGGTCGGGTATCAGTGTTGCGATCGCCACGGCAAGGAGCGCAGCAATTACACGATGAACTGCCTCGTCAAAAGCACGAAGGCCACCGGCGGAATCGGCGTCGTCGGCGTGTTCATTGCGGAAGACCCGAACGCGCCCGACGATCTCCAGAAGGAAGGCAAGATGGCGTTCGACTTCGGCAACTTCTGGTTCAAGGGCCAGAAGATCGGCACCGGCCAGTGCAATGTAAAGCACTACAACCGGCGACTGATGAAGCTTATCGAGCATGGCCGGGCCAATCCGGCCCAAATCATCTCACACCGACTGTCGCTCGATCAGGCGCCAGACGCCTACAAGCATTTCGACGAGCGCGATGCTGGTTGGACGAAGGTCGTGCTCAAGCCGGGCACCTGACCTTAGTCTTCGACGGAATAGGAGATAAATTATGACTTTGGAAGGCAAATCAGTTGCCATTCTGATCGCACCCCGCGGGACGGAAGAACCAGAATTCTCGAAGCCCAAGCAAGCTGTCGAGGACGCTGGTGGCAAAGTGACCGTGGTCAGTTTTGAACCGGGCAAGGCTCGCACAGTCAATAGCGATCTTGACGAGGGCGGCAGCTATACTATCGACAAGACGTTTTCCGAGGTCAAAGCCGACGATTTCGACGGACTTGTTGTGCCCGGAGGGACTGTCGGTGCCGACAAGCTGCGCGGCAGCGTCGAGGCAATTGGTTTCATCCGGGCTTTCTTCGATCAGAATAAACCTGTTGCTGCTATATGCCATGCACCCTGGACATTGATCGAGGCGGGCGTGCTTAAGGGTCGCACTTTGACGTCCTACCCGACGCTGAAGGTCGATATCGAGAACGCCGGCGGTGCATGGACCAACGAGGAAGTCGTGGTCGACAACGGCCTTGTTACCAGCCGCGATCCCAATGATTTGCCCGCCTTCTGTGCCAAACTAGTTGAGGAAATCGCAGAAGGTATCGGCGCAGCGCTCGCAGCAGGGAATTAAGACGGGGCGTTTCGACGAAGCATGTGAGGGCCCTCTCCCTGGAGAAGGTCCGCACAAAGCAAGCGTGGCGGATGGCCAGCAATTGGCCGTCCGCCACGCCGCGTACCACACGAACATGGCGCACCTGACGCCGGCTCCCGCTTCCAGATACGACCCATTCCAACGTGTGGTTGAGATGCACCTGATCGAACGTGCGTTCGGCCAGATTTACGACCTACAGCGCCGCCTTGAGATAGCGGGCGGTGAGACTGCCTTCCGCTTCCGCAACGACGCCAGGGACGCCGCTGGCAACGATACGGCCCCCATCTTCCCCGGCCCCCGGTCCCAGGTCGATGATCCAGTCCGCCTGTGTGATGGCGCGCATGTCATGTTCGACGACTAAGACGGTATTGCCGGCGTCTACGAGGCCCTGCAGGTGTTGCATCAGCCGGTCGCCATCGGAGGGGTGAAGCCCCGAAGTTGGCTCGTCGAGGATGTAGATCGTGTTGCCGCGTTGAGCGCGTTGCAGTTCAGTCGCCAGCTTGATGCGCTGCGCCTCCCCGCCAGACAGCTCGGTCGCCGGCTGACCGAGCCTCAGATAGCCAAGACCGATCTCCCGCAACACGGCGAGGGAGCGCATCACAGATGCCTCGCCAGCGAAGAAATCGCACGCATCGTCGACCGTCAGTTCGAGCACCTGGGCGATATTGCGCCCGTTCCATTCGACTTCGAGCGTTTGCGGGTTG
>JAFKJU010000038.1 GCA_017305935.1 Hyphomicrobiales bacterium
CCTTTCCGAACACGGCCGTGAAAAACCCCTGCGCCAATGGTACTTCGTCTCAAGACGCGGGAGAGTAGGGCGCTGCCAGGTCTGCTAAACGCAAAACAAAACTTCCTTCTCAATCACAAAAAAGGGCAAAGCCCAAATCGAGGCCGCCCCGCAAGCGGCCTTCATCTGTCGGTCCAGCAGATCAAAACCTCGAAATAGAACGGTATCTTGCCAAAGGCAAAACCGGCCCAAATAAAACGGCGTTTTGCCAAGGCAAAACACCATGGCGCGGGGTGGAGCAGCCCGGTAGCTCGTCAGGCTCATAACCTGAAGGCCGCAGGTTCAAATCCTGCCCCCGCAACCAGCTTTACTTGCAACCCCGCAGCCTTGCCCGCTGCGGGGTTTTGCTTTTTTTATGGCTGGCTTTGGTTGTCATGCGTCATGCGGTACGGGTTGGAAAACAGCACCTCCAGGCTCGCGGCAGCGGCAAGAACCCGGGCATCCTCGCCCCGCGCCCCGATGATCTGGAAGCCGACCGGAAGCCCGGCCTCGGTCATGGCGCAGGGAACGATACAGGCAGGCTGCTGGCTGAGATTGATCGGAAAGCTGAAGCCCGCCCATTCCGTCCAGCGGCCGTATTCATCGCCGACCGGCACTTCCAGGCCGGCCTCGAAGGCCGGCAGCGCCGTGCCCGGCGAGACCAGGAAATCGTAGTTTGAAAGCAGCCGGTCCATCGCCGCCCCGAAATCTGCCCGGCGCACCTGCGCCTTGACGAGATCGGTCGACGAATAGGCCGCGCCCTGCCGGGCAATGTCGAGAAAGCCGGGATCGATCTCTCCGTGCGTGTCGGCGGGGATGGCCGACAGCCGCGCGGCGGCGCCGGTGAACCAATGGTGATGGAAGAGATCGAGAAGATGATCACCGGGCAGGGACACATGCTCGACGATGGCGCCGGCTGCTTCCAGCTTCTTGACGGCGGCATCGATCAACGCGCCCATCTGCGGATCCAGCCGGCCGCTTGCCGGCTGCGACCAGTAGCCGATCTTCGTGCCGGCCAGCGAAACGGGATCCGACGACAGTTGCGGAAACACGCCGGCGCCCTGCGCCCAGTCGCGAAGGTCGCGCCCGGACATCGCCCGCAGCATGGCGAGCGCATCGGCGGCGTTGCGGGTCATGGGGCCTATATGGGCGACCGTCCCGAAGGCACTTGCCGGATAGGCGGGAACGCGGCCGAAGGTCGGCTTGTGGCCGACGATGCCACAGAAGGAGGCCGGAATGCGGATCGAGCCGCCGCCATCGGTGCCGAGATGAAAGACGCCGGCGCCGGTTACAGCCGCGACGGCCGCGCCGCCGGAGGAGCCGCCGGCGGTCTTTTCCAGGTTCCACGGATTGCGGGTGATGCCGCAAAGCGCGCTGTCGGTCACGGCTTTCCAGCCGAATTCCGGCGTCGTCGTCTGGCCGATGAACACCGCGCCCGCTTGGCGCAGCCGGGCGACGGACGGCGCATCGGTATCGCAAGGCGCAGCTGGCGTCGTGGTGCTGCCGTAGCGCACGCTCCAGCCCTTGACCCAGACGATGTCCTTCAATGTCGTCGGAATGCCGTCGACAGGGGAAAGCGGCGCCCCGTCGCGCCAGCGGCGTTCGGAGGCGGCGGCCGACGTGAGCGCGCCTTCCCGATCGAGGAAGGTAAAGGCGTTGCAGCCCGGATTGATTTCCTCGGCCCGCGCGATCGTCGCCTCTGCTACCTCGACAGGCGAGACTGTGCCCTTGGCATAGACATCGGAAAGCTCTGCGACGGATAGACGGCATAGCTCGCCCGCCCCCATGAGAGGATTGATCGGCGACATCAGCAATGCTCCCCTTTTCTGGTCCGCGTTGTTTTTGCGCGAACCCTGTCATTGAGGTCAGTGTGCCGCTATCGCTGTCTTCGATAAAATGTATTCTTTCGCAGAACTTCTTTCATTTCATGTAAGGATGGCCTCGCAATGAATCTGACGGTTCGGCAACTGCGCTATGTCAGCGAGGTGGCGCGTCTCGGCAGCGTGCAGGCGGCGTCGAGCGCGTTGCACATCTCGCAGTCCTCGATCCTGGCGGCGATCACCCTTGCCGAGGGCGAGATGGGCGCGCGCATCTTCGAGCGCCGCCCGGCGAGGGGCGTGCAGATCACGCCCGCGGGCGAACGCTTCGTGCAAGCTGCCCGCATCATGCTGTCGGCGGCCAACGAGTTCGACCGCGCGATCGGCGACCTGTCCGAACGCGTGCCGAAGATCCTGCGCATCGGCTGCTTCGAGCCCTTTGGCGCATTGTTCATGCCCGCCGTACTGCGCCGCTATGTCGATAGCGTCGGGGACGTGGAAATCGTGCTCATCGAGGGCGATCAGGTCGAAGTGCAGCGCTGGCTTGCGGAAGGCCTCATCGACCTCGGCGTGATCTATGATATCGGCCATATCGAGGTCGGCAGTATGACGAAGATCTGCAAGGTGCCGGCGCATGCGGTGCTGCATGTCGACGATCCGCTGGCGCAGCATCAGGCCGTGTCACTGTGCGACATCGCCACACGCCCGCTGGTCCTGCTCGACATGCCGCAGACATCGACCTATCTTTTGACGCTGTTCGACATTCTGGCCGAACGCCCGCAGGTCCGCTTCCATACCCGTTCCTATGAGACCGTGCGCTCCGCCGTCGCTTCCGGCTTCGGCATGTCGGTGCTCAACATGAGGCCGGTGGGCGGAGCCAATGGTGATTCCGCCCTGATCGTCCGCCGCCCCATCCTCGACGAACTGCCACCGCCGTCGATTTCGATCATCGATCTCTATGGCCATTCGAAGCCGCTTTTCCTGCGGCTGTTCATCGATGTCTGCCGCCGCTTCTTCCGCGAGGTCGGACCCGACGGTTTTTCTGTCGCGCGGAAGGAGACCCACGCGTCGCTTCTGTGGAGCTAAAGTGTGCGGATATCCTGCGCTTTGTCGGATATCCGCCTTAACGCGGCGGGTATCAGACCAGATGGTGATATAGATGGGTTCACTTTCTGTAAGCGCTACGGATCGAAAGAGGCGGAGGAGGGCGCGGCAATCGCGCCCTCCCGTCCAACTCAAGCGTTCTCGTATCGGAGGACGTTCGCCAGTTCGCGTTTGATGTTTTCAAGCTGGGCTGGCGTGGTGTTCGGCATCGGCATACGCGGCAGGCCGGCTTGCGTGCCCTGCAACGCGATGGAGGTCTTGATGTTTGCCGGCAGGTTGTCCGCATAGATCGCGTTCCAGAAGCGCAGCAGCGCCTCGTGGATATCCTTGGCGAGCTTGTGATCGCCACGCTGGACGGCGTCCCATAGTGCGATGCACACGCCCGGAACGGCGGCCGGGTTCGCGGCGATCGTGCCGTGGCAGCCGATGGCGAAGGATGGATAAAGAAGCGCATCGACCGCCGAATAGACCTTGCAGCCCTGCGGAACGTTCAACATCAGGTCGGCCATCAGCTTCAGGTCGCCGGCGCTCTGCTTGACGCCCTGGACGCCGGGAAGCTCGGTCATCAGCCGCACCAGCAGCGCCGGGCTCAGATAGTTCCACGGCACGACATTGTAGATGATGACGGGAACATCCGTGGCTTCCGTCAGCGCCTTGAAATGCGCATAGGTGGCCTCTTCGTCGGGCTTGAAGACATAGTGAACCGGCGTCACCTGCAATCCCTGCACGGACAGGTGCGAAATCGCCTTGGCGCGACGGATCGCGTCACGCGTGGAATTGGCGATCATCCCGGCCAGAACCGGGATGGCACCGTTGACCTCCTCGACGGTGATTTCCATCAGCCGGGCGAATTCCTCGACGGTCAGTGTGTGGCCTTCGCCGGAGCTGCCGCCGACGCAGACGCCGTGTACCTTCTTTTTCAGGTTGAACTTGACGATATCGCGGAATGCCGCCTCGTCGATATCGCCATTGGCGTTAAACGGGGTGACGATCGGCGGAATGATGCCATTGACCTTGTCGAGATTCATGTTCGGATTCCCTTGGATGTTAAGGTTTGGGGGGTGTTTCCAGGACGCGCGGGATCGTTCGCCCGGAGGCGTCCTGAAAATTTCGTGGTGAGAGTGTCGATGCGGGCGCGGCGTCAGAGCCTGTCGGCGATCGCCCGCATCCAGATCGAGACGGCGACGGCGCCGCCGTCCGGGCTGCCGACGGCCCGTTCGCCGAGATAGCTGGCGCGCCCGAGGCGTGGGGTCATGGCGGCGGTCGCCGCAGCTCCGGCCGTGGCGGCGTCGGCGGCGGATTTCCAGCTTCCGCCGGCCCGGAGCGCTTCGAGCGCGGGATGCAGGGCATCCACCATCGTTCGGTCGCCGGGTTTTGCGCCGCCGATTTCCTGGATGGCCTGCACGGCAATCGCGAAGGCGTCCCGGAATTCGCAAAAGCCGGGGCGCTCGAAAACCGCCAGATGCCGGCCCGCCCGTGTCAGGGCGATCGCGTAGAACGGGCCGGAGCTGCCGGCAATATTCCGGCGCAGCGTGTTGCCGATGGTGACGAGCGCGTTGGCGGGCGTTGCCCAAGCCGTCTCGGGAAGCGCGCGGATGGCCTCCGCGCCGCGCATCATGCTGGCGCCGAGGTCGCCGTCGCCCGCCCGGCTGTCGAGATCGGTCAGCTGCGCCTCGGCTGCTTCCAATGCATCGGCGACGGCAAGGCCGATGGCGCGCAACCCTTGCGGATCGAAGCTGGCCGCATGGCCGATTACGGTATCGTCGGCCTTTTCCCCTCCTGCCGCCACCAGCAAGGGTTTTTCGGGCACGAGCCCGCCTCTCGGCCAGGCGGACGCGGAGGTTGGCGCATCCAGCAGCGCCGCCGCGCCATCGTCCAGCATCATCACCGACAGCGAGCAGCCGGGCATTTCGATGGCGGTGAGGAAATTTCCGCTCCAGGCGCGCTTGACGGTGAGGCCGTGTGTTTTCAAAACAGCGAGCGCCCGGCGCGCGACGATCGCAAGCTCCATCGGCGGCGTCGCGCCAAGCCCGTTGACCAGCAGCGCGACCTCGGTCCCGGCGGGCAGGTTCATGTCGGACAGGATGGTGGCGACCAGGGTCTCGGCGATGGCGTCGGCGGAGAGAAGCTCCACCCGTTTGACGCCCTTCTCGCCGTGAATGCCGAGGCCAAGCTCGATCTCGTCGTCGCCGAGGGAAAAGCTCGGCCTCCCCGCAGCCGGTACGGTGCAGGAACCGAGGGCAACGCCCATGGTGCCGATACGCGCGGCCGTGTCGCGGGCGATGGCCGCGACCTCGGCCAGCGTTCTGCCGGCGGCGGCTGCGGCGCCTGCGACCTTGTGGACCAAAACCGTGCCGGCGATGCCGCGCCGGCGCTCGCGCGGGACCACCTCCGACAGTGCCACATCGTCCGCGACGACAACAAGCTCGGTCAGAATGCCCTCGAGCGCGGCAAGCTCGCCCGCCAGCCCGAAATTCAACCGGTCGCCGGTATAGTTCTTGACGATCAGCAGCGCGCCGGCCGGTCCCGCCGTGGCGCGGATCGCCGCCAGCACCGCATCGACGCTTGGCGACGTAAACACCTCGCCGGTGACGGCAGCGGTGAGCATGCCCTCGCCGACATAGCCAGCATGGGCGGGCTCATGCCCGGCGCCGCCGCCGGAAATCAGCGCCACCGGACGGGATTCGCGGCCGGGGATATCGGCGCGCAGCACGACGTTTTCGGTATCGAGCAGCGCCAGGCCGGAGGTCATGGCGACGATGCCCTCCAGCATTTCGCGCACCACGTCGGTCGGCCGGTTGATGATCTTCTTCATGGATGAGATCTCCGTTACTGGTCGCGCAGGAAGGTTTCGAGCCGGCGCGCGCCCTCTTCGATCAGCGCGGGATCGACCGCGAAGCAGACACGCAGGAAAGCCTCGCCACCCTGCCCGAAGGCGGAGCCGGGCGCAACGCCGACGCCGGCCTGCTTGAGGATGCGCCGGGCCATCTCATAGCCGCTGTTCATGCCATGCACGGAAAAGAAGAAGTAGAAGGTCCCTTCCGGCCAGAAGACGCGCACGTTCGGCAGCCGGTCGAGCGTCGAGCAGATGATCTCGCGGCCCTTGGCCGAGCGCTCAACCAGCGACTTGATGAAATCATCGCCCTGATCGAGCGCGGCGACGGCCGCATGCTGGCTGAAGGTCGAGACGCTGGTGGTGTTGTACTGGCTGAGATTGTCGAAGATCGTCGACATGCCCGCAGGATAGACCAGCCAGCCGACGCGCCAGCCGGTCATGCACCAGTTCTTGGAAAAGGTGTTGGTGACGATCAGCCGGTCGGTCGGCTCGGTGATTTCGAGAAAGGAGGGCGCCAGCTTGCCGTCATAGGTAAAGTGCGAATAGACCTCGTCCGACACGATCCAGATGCCGCGCTCGCGGGCGAAATCGCGCACCGCGATCATCTGTTCGCGCGGCATGATCCAGCCGGTCGGATTGGACGGCGAATTGATGGCGATGACCCGGGTCTTCGGCGTGACGGCCGCGAAAAGGTCGTCGAGGTCCAGCGTGAATCCGCCGGCCTCGCGGGTGCGATAGGGGACCGGAACGACCTTGCCGCCGAGAATGCCGACGATTTCCACGAGGTTCGGCCAGGCCGGAACCGGAACCACCACCTCGTCGCCGGGATTGAGAACGGCCTGAAAAGCCTGCATGATCGCCTGCACGCCGCCGGCCGTCGCGCTGAAGCGATCGGCACTGACATCGACGTTCCAATGGCGCTTGTGGTAGCGGCTGAGCGCCTCGCGCAGCGCCGGAACGCCGAGCGCATAGGTATAGCGCGTCTGTCCGGCATCGAGGGCGGCAACCGCCGCGTCGCGGATGAAGCCTGGTGTCGGCAGATCGCCTTCGCCGATCCACAGCTTGATGACATCGGGATCTTCGCGCGCCAGATCGGCGATATCGCAGATCTGGTTGAGCTCGATCGTGTTGATGCGCGCGGGTGTGCCGAGAACCGGCCAGTCGGCCGCCCGATAGTTCATGCCTTCTCTCCCAAAAACCACCTTCGGACAGCGCATCCATCGATTTTTGATGGATCCCGATTTATTCCGAATTGCGGAACATAAAGTCTTGTATTGCGAAGCTAATTGATTTTCTCCGTATCCGTCAACATCAAGGTTGATAGATGTCGAAAATTATGTAGATATATGTTTGCAATCTAATCATATTCCGAATAGCGGAATTAACTATAATTGGGAGCTGATGAAATGAAAAAATGGGCAGCGCTCGCGTTCGGCCTCGTGATGGCCTTTGCTTCGGCGGCCTCCGCCGCAGAAGACTCCCGGGGAACGTTGGGAGAAATCGTCAAAGCCAAGAAGATCGTCATCATGAATGACCTTTCGGCGGCGCCGTGGCAGTTCAGGGACGCGAACGGCAATGCCGCCGGCTTCTCGGTCGACCTGAACCGCCTGATCGCCGCCAAGCTGGATGTGGATCTGGAAATGCGCAATGTCGAATGGGCCGGCCTCATTCCCGGCTTGCTGGCGCGCAAGTCCGATATTCTGGCAACGAGCATGTCGACCACCTTCAAGCGCGCGCAGCAGATTCTGTTCACGCAGGGAAGCTGGTATTCGACGGGCGTCGTCGCCATCGTCAAGCCGGAAAACAAGGACAAGTCCTGGGAGGAGCTGAACCAGGAAGGCAAGCGCATCGCCGTCAAGGCCGGCACCAATGCCGTGGACGCCGCCAAGCAGTTCTTTCCCAAGGCCGAGCTTCAGACCTACCCCAATGACGTCGACACCTATCAGGCCTTGAAGACCGACCGCGTTGACGCGACGCTGAACGACCTTGCGGTTCTCGGCGTTGTCAAGGCCGAATATGGTTTCGAGGCGATGACGGCGCCGCGCCAGCTCATCACCACCGATACCTGGGGCTTCGCGGTTCGGCCGGGCGATACCTATACGTGGCAGTTCCTCGATTTCTTCATGGCCAAGATCAAGGAAAGCGGCGAGCTCGATGCCCTCAAGGCCTATTGGGTCGACGGCGAAACCTGGAAGGCCGATTTTCTGCAGAAGAACAGCGGCGTCTCCGAAGAGCGCAAGAAGCTCGTCGAGCTTCTCGGCATCGGCGCCTACGTGCCGGAAAGCAACGGCAACCGCATGAGCTTGCAATAAGCCGTCCCTGCGCGGGCGACGGAGCGTTCGGCTCCGTTGCCGCCTGTATGATGCTTCCGGGTCGGGAGAAACCGATGGCCTATTTCGAGGCGCGCAACGTCAATCTGCATTTCAGTTCGTTCCATGCCCTGCGCGACGTTTCGTTGTCGCTGGAAAAGTCCGACGTTCTGGTGATCTGCGGGCCGTCCGGGTCCGGCAAGAGCACCTTCATCCGCGCCATAAACCGGCTGGCCGGGCCCCTGTCGGGCGGCGCCATGTCCTTCGACGGCGCCGATCTGGCGAGGATGCCGGCGCGCGACCTGCATCGCCGGATCGGCATGGTGTTCCAGCGCTTCAACCTGTTCCAGCACCTGACGGTGCTCGACAATATCGCCCTGCCGCAGCGGCGCGTGCTGGGGCGCTCCAAGGCCGAAGCGCGGGCAAGGGCAATGGCGCTGCTCGAACGTGTCGGGCTGGCGGAAAAGGCCTCCGTCTATCCGGTGCAGCTCTCCGGCGGCCAGCAACAGCGCGTCGCCATCTGCCGGGCGCTGGCGATGGATCCGGCCATGCTGCTGTTCGACGAGCCGACATCGGCGCTCGATCCGGAAATGGTGGGCGAAGTTCTGCAGGTGATGCGCGAACTGGCCGCCTCCGGCATGACCATGATCGTCGTCACCCACGAGATGGGCTTTGCCCGCGAACTGGCAAGCGAAATCGCCTTTCTCGAATCCGGTCAGGTGGTCGAGAAGGCGCCACCCGGCGAATTCTTTGCCCATCCGCGCGAAGAACGAACGCGCCTCTTCCTTTCGCAGATCCTGCATCATCAGGCCGGGTGACGACATGCTTTCCGACGCCTACGATCTCTTCTGGCAATATCAGGACACCTATCTTGCGGGGGTGCGCAATGCGCTCACGGCGGCGGGTCTCGGGCTCGTGCTCGCGCTTATGGTCGGCCTTCTGGTCGGGATGGTGCGCTTCACCTCGCGCGGCCGCCTCGGAAAAGCGATGGCGGTCTACGTCTCGCTGGTGCGCAATACCCCGCTTCTCGTGCAGGTCTATTTCATCTATTTCGGCCTGCCGGCGCTGGGGTTGACGCTATCGGCCTTCTGGACCGGCGTCCTGGCGCTGACCTTCAATTCCGGTGCCTATATTTCGGAAATGGTGCGGGGCGGATTGAACGCCATTCCCAAGGGCCAGACGGAAGCGGCGCTCGCGCTTGGCCTCAACCAGCGCCTGCTGCTGGCGAAAGTGCTGCTGCCGCAGGCCGCGCCGACGGTGCTTCCGGCCGTCACCGGCCAGTTCGTGCAACTGATCAAGGATACCTCCCTGCTCTACACCATCGCCGTGCTGGAAATCACCAAGGCCGCCGATGACGTCGGCAACGAAACCTACCAGTTCCTGCCGGCCTATCTGGTCAGTTGCGTGCTCTATATCGGCATCTGCGTCGTTCTCAACCTTCTGGTCGATCTCTACGAAAGCCGCGCCGGCTTTTCCAAACACAAGCGAGCGTGAGCATGAGCGAGATTCTTTCCACCGCCAGCGATGCCTTTCGCCTCATCGTCACCGGACTTCCAATCGTCCTGCTTCTGACCTTCGTCTCTTTCTTCCCCGCGCTCGGCATCGGCATCCTCGGCGGGCTGCTGGCGTCCTCGCGCGTGCGTGCGCTGCGGTTCCTGGTCGGCATTTATGTCTATATCTTCCGTAGCACGCCGTTTCTGATGTTCATCTTCCTCGTCTATTACGGGCTGCCGGAATTCGGCATCGACATCGGGCCGGTTGCGACCGCGATCATCGCTCTGTCGCTGTCGCATGGTGCCTATATGACCGAGATCATCCGCGGCGGCCTCGGCAGCCTCGACAAGGGTCAGAACGAGGCGGCGATCGCGCTCGGTTTCAGCCTGTTCCAGCGCCTGCGCGACATTACGCTGCCGCAGACGCTGATGGCGATCATCCCCTCATTGCTGGGGCAGGCGATCCTGATCGTCAAGGATACGTCACTCGTTTCCGTTGTCGGCATCAGCGAGATCACCCGGCTGGGGCGAGAAGTTGTCATTCGCACCAATGAACCATTTGTTGTATTCAGCCTGCTTGCGCTAACCTATTTCGCCGTCTGCTTCGTGCTGGAAACAGCGGCGCGAAAGCTGGAAGTCAAGGCGCGGCTGGTAATATCGGGACATTGAAAGTGAATACGGGCATGGACAGTCACGCCGAGAACGAGGATGGGTCAGTTGCCGAGCCGGCAACGGAAGGCGCTCATGAAAGCCGCGATGCGGGCGCGAAATCGCTGCGAAAGATGGCGTTGGTCCTCGACAGTTTCTCCCGCCACAAGCCGAGCATGACAGTGGCGGAGCTTTCCCAGGCGACGGGCCTGCCGAAAACCACGATCCACCGGATCGTGGTTTCGTTGCGCGATGTCGGCATGCTGGATCAGGATGGACGGCGTCAGGGGTACCGCCTCGGCCTGAAGATGTTTCATTACGGCAGCAGCGTGCTGGCAAGCCTCGACACCCCGACGCGCGCGCATCCGCATGTCGCCAAGTTGCAGCAACTGACGGGTGAGATCATCCATCTGCACATGTTCGACGGCAGCCAGATGATCTGCGTCGAGCGCGAGGAAATGACGTCCGCCAGCCGCACGACGCTGCAGGCGGCGCCCACCTATTGCACCAGTGTCGGCAAGGCCTTTCTCGCGTTTCAGAACGAAGAGCTCATCCGCCGTATCGTCGGCGGAGGCTTGCAGCGCTACACGCCGAACACGATAACCGACCTCGACACGCTCCTTGCCGAACTGGCCGTTATCCGCCAGCGTGGCTACGCGATCGACGATGAGGAAATCGAGACCGGACTGCGCTGTATCGGCGCGCCGATCCGCGATTCCACCCAGCGGGTCTTCGCCGCTGTCAGCGTATCAGGACCTGCCGAGCGCATGCCGGACGGCCGCCTTCTTGGCCTCGCGCCGGTCGTCATCCAGACAGCCAACGAGATATCCGTGGCATTGGCGGAATAGACATCTCGCCACTGCTTCGGTGCTTGTCAGCCAATGGGGTCCGGTGTTCATGAGCCGCCAACCAGTATGAGACGGCGGTCTCCGGCGCGTCGATCTCATGCATCATACCGCCGGGAACGATGATGGCGTCACCGGCGGCGAATATCGGGCCGCCTCCATCGATCGTGGCCCGCACCCGCCCTTAAGACGGATCGCATCGCTGAACCGGCTCAACGATCTCATTCGGCGGCAAGCGAGGTGGCTTTTCTCTCGCCGGCGCAAAGCGCATTCCGAGCTTGCCGATCATGTCCTCATCCTGCCATGCAGCGGGATTGCCGGTCGTCAGCAGGGCATCGCCGACGAATATGGAGTTCGCGCCGGCGAGAAAGCAAAGCGCCTGAAGTTCTTCGCTCATGCCGGTCCGCCCGGCCGACAGCCGCACCACGCTTTCCGGCATCAGGATCCTGGCAAGGGCGACCGTTCGGACGAGCGCCAAGGGATCGACCGGTTTCGCCCGCTTCTGCACGGGCGTATTGCCGATCTCGTTCCAGAGGTTGATCGGGACACTGTCTGGATGAGCAGGCAGGGTCGCAATCGTTACAAGCATCGCGATACGATCCCTGACTTCCTCTCCCATTCCAAGGATACCGCCGCAGCACACCCTGATGCCGCCCTTGCGCACGCGATCAAGCGTTTCCAGGCGGTCATCCATCGTCCGGGTGGTCGCGATCTCGCGGTAATATTCGGGCGACGTATCGATATTGTGGTTGTAGAAATCGAGGCCCGCAGCCTTCAGGCGTTCGACATGTCCCGGCGAGAGCATGCCGAGCGTCATGCAGGTTTCCAGCCCCATGTCGCGCACACCCTCGACCATCGCGCAGAGCTTGTCCATGTCGCGATCCTTCGGGCTTCGCCAGGCCGCGCCCATGCAAAATCGCTGCGCGCCGGATGCTTTCGCCCGCCTCGCAGCGCCGAGGACAGCCTCCAGTTCCATCAGCTTCGTCGCCTTGACGCCGGTGTCGTGATGGGCACTTTGCGAACAATAGCCGCAATCCTCCGGGCATCCCCCCGTCTTGATCGACAGAAGGCTCGCGGTCTCGATCACGGTCGGGTCGAAGTGGCGGCGGTGAACGTCCTGAGCGCGATGGATGAGATAGGGGAAGGGCAGGTCATGAGTGGCCTGCGCTTCTTCGAGAGTCCAGTCGCTGCGGATCATCGCGCGGCGCCGCTCCGCAGGCTGCGCCAGCCGCAGATCATCGCCACGCCGAGCCCGATTTTCAGCAGGTCGCCGGGAAGGAAAGGAGCAAGGCCAACCGAGACGAGGGAGCGTGCCGGCACGAACATGACCAGCCACGCAAGCCCCAGCGCATAGACGACGGCAAGACCGGCCATCATCGCGCCAGCGATCCGCAGGGCGCCGCCCTTGCCGGCCAGCCGGCCGGTCAGCCAGCTTGCGACCAGAAAGCCGAGAAGGTAGCCGCCAGTCGGTCCCACGGCATAGGCCAAACCGATACCTCGCTCGGGCGAACCCGAAAAGACGGGAAGGCCCGCAAGTCCGGCGCAAAGGTAAGTCGCCATGGCCGCCAACCCGAGGCGTGGCCCCATTGCCGCGGAAAAGCCGAGAACCGCGAGCGTGTGCAGCGTCATCGGCACGGGCCAGAAAGGAATCTGGACCTTGGCGCTGGCGGCAATCAAGGCCGCTGCGCCGATGGCGAGCCCGCAAGCCCTCAGGCGGCGCAGCGAATGAGAATTGAACGAAACTGCGTGTTGCATCGAAATCATCTCCGGTCGTTACGAATAATCGATAAAAATCGGGATTCGACGCTCGCTGCAATACAGATTATAGATAATTACTCGAGAAGCTTTTCGACCACTTGAATTTCCACGCTCGGCCTTGGGCTTTTGCGCCGCCCCATCCAGCCGACATGACGGGCGAGCAGATCGCAGGCAACATTCACCTGTCCCCGGCGCAGCGCCGCAAGAATGGCGCGATGGTCGTAGTCGGTGCGTGCTTCCCAGTCGGATCGCCATGCGGCAAACAGGAACCGTGCGCTGGCGAGGTGAAGATCGTCTATCGAGGCCAGCAGGCGCGGCATGCCGCAGGGTTCGAGAATCATGCGATGAAACGCCCGGTTTGCCTCTTCCCACTCATGAACATTCTGCGCCCTTTCCGCCCGGACGGTGGCCTGCTCGGCTTTCGCAAGAAGCGCGGTGGTGAGATTGGGGGCGGCCTGTTTGAGGGCAAGCGATTCCAGCGAAGCCCGCATCTCCGCGACCTCGCGCAGTTCCGCGACGTCGAAGGATGTGACGCGAACGCCCTTGTGAGGCTCGCTGAATGCCAGCCCTTTAGCCTCGAGCCGCCGGAAGGCTTCACGCACCGGCACATGGCTCACGCCGAATTCCTCGGCAATATGATCCTGCCGCAGCCGCGATCCGGGCTGTAGCCGACCGGATATGATCCGGTCGCTCAGGGTCATTTCGATCTTTTTCGCGAGTGTCTCGTCAGGTTTGTGCATGGATTATAGATAATCCATCCCGAAAATATCCGGCAAGGAAAATGATCCATTTCCCGACTGCGACGGTCTTCGATGGCGTCGAAAACCTCAGGAAACCTCCACATACGCCTTGACCGGCAGGTGGTCCGATGCGACCCGCGACAATGCGCTGTCATGCGCGCCGTACCAGCCGATCAGGCCCTCCCGGTCCGAAACGATCCGGTCGAGGGCAAACAAAGGCAGCCGTGACGGAAAGCTCGCGACCGGCGCAGGGACATCGCAGAACAGGGGCGTCAGCCCCGCCAGCGACGAACTTCGCCCCAGCCGCCATTCGTTCAAATCGCCCATCAAGACAGTGGGGATGTCGCGCCGGGACGCCACGAAACCGGAGAGCGCATTGGCCTGCAACCGGCGGGAATGGCGCAACAGGCCGAGATGGGCGCCGATGACGCGCAGGCGGGCGCCGCTCTTCAACTCCAGTTCGGCGACGAGGGCGCCGCGCGGTTCCAGGCCGGGCAGGGTGACGGGGTGCAGATCGCGAACGATGCTGTGGCGGGCAAGAACCACGTTGCCGTGCCAGCCATGCGCCCGTGTGGCGCCGATCGTGCCGACCCAGCTCAGGCCCACCTCGCGCTCCAGATGGCCGAGATCGAGCAGGCCGACCCGCTCGCCGAAGCGTTTGTCGGCCTCTTGAAGGGCAATGATGTCGGGATCGATTTCCTTGATGACCTGGGCGATGCGGCCGGGATCGAAACGGCCGTCCGTACCGACGCATTTGTGGACGTTATAGGAGGCGATCAGCAGCCGGCGTCCGTCATGCAGCTTGGCATTGGCCGTCAGGGGGCGGTTCTTGCGGTTGCGGATCGCCGCGGCGATCTGCGTCCTCAGCCGAAATGTGTCCGGGTCCATCGCATCTCACTTTTCCGTCTTCGCCATGTCGCGCCCGGCCATCAAAGATAAGGCGAGCCGAGCCACAATATCCTGTCGATCAGCCGCAGCGGGAAGGGGCGCGACCTGAGACCCTCCAGCGTCACGGCGCGCGCACCGGCGAGCGCACGGCCGATTCGCATTTCGATCTCCGTTGAAAAGGTGGTGTCGAGAACCTCGATGTCAACTTCGAAATTCAGCCGCAGCGAGCGCGGATCGAGATTGGAAGAGCCGACATAGGCCCAGCAGCCGTCGACGGAAAGCAGTTTCGAATGATCGAAGTTGCCCTCGGCCCGCCAGATGCGGCAATAATGCTTGAGAAGCTGGTCGAACTGCCCCGTCATGGCATGGTCCACCAGGGTCAGGTTGTTCTTGGCCGGCACGACGATATCGACCTCGACGCCGCGCCGCGCGGCGGTGATCAGGGCGCTGATCAACTCGCGGTCCGGCAGGAAATAGGGCGACATGATGCGGATCGAGCGGCGCGCCACCGAAAAGGCGCCCATCAGCATCTTGTGATTGGTTTCGAGGTTGCGGTCCGGGCCGGAGGCGACGACGCGCATCAGCACGCCCTCGCCCGGCGGGCAGACCGGCTCGGCGATGGTCCAGCAGGCATCGTTCAGCGCCTCGCCGCTGGCAAAACGCCAATCCTCGGCGGCGACGGCGAAGAGATCGGCAACGACCGGGCCGCGGAGGCGGAAATGCGTGTCGCGGCCGGTCAGTTCTCCGGCGAATTCACGCGCGAAACCCTCGCGGATGTTCATGCCGCCGGTGAACGCGACGGCGCCGTCGACGACGATGATCTTGCGGTGGGTGCGCAGGTTGGCATAGGGCAGGCGCAGGCCCATGATGACATTGCCGTTGAAGACATCGACGGTCACGCCGCGCTTGCGCAGATGTCCCAGAATGCTCGGCACCGAATAGCGGGCGCCGACGGCATCGACGAGCACCCGGACCGTCACGCCGCGCCGCACGGCGGCAACAAGGGCCGAGGCGATGCGCAGCCCGATGCGGTCGCGGTCGAAGATATAGGTTTCGAGCAGGATGGAGCGCTCGGCGCCTTCGATCGCCTGCCGGATGGCGGCATAGGCTTCATCGCCGGTGCCGAGCAGATCGATGGCGTTGCCGGCGACGAGGCGGCTTTTCGTCACCCGGTCGCCCAGGGTTTTCAGCGCGCTAAACCGGTTGCCGTAGGTCTGGGCGATCATCGCCGGTTCGACGTGGAAACCTTCGAAGGCGGGACGGCCGGTTTCTGTCTGGATCAGGTGATGCTGCAGGATCGAGGCACGGCGGATTCGGTTGATGCCGGCGATCAGGTAGATCGCCGCGCCCACCAGCGGCGACAGGACGATGACGCCGACCCAGCCGATGGCGGAGCGGACATCCTCCTTCGTCATGGCGGCGTGAACGGCGCCAAGCGTGCCGGTCACCAGCGAAATCGCGGCCAGGATATGCGGCCAATAATGGGCGAGCGCGTCGAGCATGGCGAAGATATAGAGCATTTCCCGGAAAAGTGGATACCGATTTCCCGTCCGGAAATGCAATAAAACAAGGAGTTAGCACTCGATTGACATGTTCGACCGGGAAGCAGTCAGGCCTTGCGGCGATCCGCAAGAAACATTGGTCCGCCCCTGTGAGCCGGAAAACCGTAGCCGTTGATCATCACCAGGTCGATATCGCCGGTGCTGCGGGCGATGCCCTCGGCGATCAGGGCACAGCCTTCGTCGGCCATAGCTTCGAGGATCCGGCTCACGATCTCGGTGTCGGCGATTTCCCGCGTGAGGATTCCCTTGGCGGCGCGGCTATCGCGGATCATGGTTTCGACTTCCGGGTCGACCTGCTTGCGGCCCTCGTTGTAGCGATACCAGCCAAGGCCGGATTTCTGGCCGAAGCGGCCGGCTTCGCAGAGCCGGTCGGCGATATCGACATAGCGCGCGGCCGGATCGCGGGTGGCGGCCTGCCGCTTGCGGCGCGCCCAGGCGATTTCGAGGCCGGCGAGATCGAAGACCGCGAACGGCCCCATGGCCATGCCGAAACCTTCCATCGCGCGATCGACATCCTGCGGCAGCGCGCCATCCTCGATCAGGAATTCGGCCTCGCGGCGATAGCGGGAAAAGATACGGTTGCCGATGAAGCCTTCGCAGACGCCGCAGACGATCGGCAGCTTGCCGAGGCGCTTGGCGACGGCAAGCCCGGTGGCGAGTACGTCAGGCGCTGTCGCAGCGCAATCGACCACCTCGACCAGCCGCATGATGTTCGCCGGGGAGAAGAAATGCAGGCCGAGGACGCGGGACGGATGCGCGGTCGCGGCGGCGATGGTATCGGGATCGAGATAGCTGGTGTTGGTGGCGAGGATGGCGTCCGGGCGGACGATGCCGTCCAGTGTCCTGAACAGCGCGGTCTTGACGTCGAGATCGTCGAACACGGCTTCGATGACCAGATCGGCCCCGGCCAGCGCCGTGGGCGTACCCGCGACCGTTAGCCGGCTCACGGCCTGCGCATGGGCGGATGGCGTCATGCGGCCGGAGGCGAGATTGCGGTCGAGAAGGCCGGTGATGCGTTTCCGGCCCTTTTCGGCGGCTTCGTCCGTCTGCTCGATGCCGATCACGGTGTAGCCGGCGGTCAGGGCGGCGACGGCGATACCGGAGCCCATCAGGCCGGTTCCGACGATGCCAATGGTGTTGACGGCGCGAGGTTGGATGCCTTCCAGGGCTGGGATTTTTGCGGCGTCGCGTTCGGCGAAAAAGACGTGGCGCAAGGCGGCCGCCTGTTCGGAATCGCGAAGCCGCAAAAAGGTTTCGCGCTCATCGGCGAGGCCTTCGGCAAGCGTTCGTTCGGCTGTCTGGCGAACGAGGCGGGCGGCCTCGGCCGGCGCGGTCTGGCCACGGCTGCGGGCGAGGAGTTTGCTGGCGATGCCATCGAGATCGTCAACGGCCGGCGGCACGGGTAACTGGCCGGTGCGGCGCAGCGGGGTGCCGGCCAAGCGTTTTGCGGCGGTGATGGCATCCGCGACCAGAGTTTCCGAGACGGCGTCGATCGTGCCATTGGCTTGTGCGGCGGCGGCATCGACCGGCTTGCCGGTAACGATCATGTCCAGCGCGGCGGCGAGACCGATCAGGCGCGGCAGGCGCTGGGTGCCGCCGGCGCCGGGCACGAGGCCAAGCTTGACTTCCGGCAGGCCGAGTTTCGCGCCGGCGGCGGCGACGCGATAATGGCAGGCGAGCGCCACTTCCAGCCCGCCGCCCAAGGCCGCGCCATTGATGGCGGCGACAACGGGTTTTTCGAAGGCTTCGATGGCGTCGATGACGGTCGGCAGCAGCGGCTCGGCCGGCGGCTTGCCGAATTCCTTGATGTCGGCGCCGCCGATGAAAGTTTTTCCTGCCCCGGTGATGACCATGCCGGCAATTGCCGGATCGTCCTTGGCAAAAACGAGTGCTGCCATCAGGCCGGCGCGGACATCCTGCGACAGGGCGTTGACCGGTGGATTGTCGATGGTGACCACCAGAACGCCGTCATCGGCCAGGCCGCTGACATGGGTTGAAAAACGCTGCATGATGGCCTCCGGGATGCGTCAGACAGGAAAGCAATTCCGGAAACAGCGTGAGCGCGGTTTTGCCGGAATTGCAACAGACAAAAAATCAATCGGGGATGACGGCGATGGCCTGGATCTCGATCTTGGCGCGTTCCTCGACCAGCGCCACCACCTGCATGGCGGCCATGGCCGGGAAATTCTTGCCCATGACTTCGCGATAGGCCGCGCCCAGTCCCTTGAGGTTGGCGAGGTACTCGGCGCGGTCGGTAAAGTACCAGGTCATGGTGGTGACGTGTTCCGGCCCCGCGCCGGCCTCGGCCAGAACGGCGACGATGTTTTTCAGCGTCTGGCGCACCTGCTCGACGAAATCGTCGGACTCGAACTGGCACTCAGCATTCCAGCCGATCTGCCCGCCGACGTAAACGGTGCGCCCTTGCGCCAGAATGCCGTTGGAATAACCAAGCGGCTTGGCCCAGCCTTCGGGTTGCAGGATTGTGTGCATCGATTCTCTCCGGTCAAATGGACTGGTCAAAGGAGAGCCGGCGGTCATGACCGCGGCTCGGCTTTCAGCAATTCGCGGGCGACGATCAGTTTTTGCACCTCGGTCGCCCCTTCATAGATGCGCAACGCGCGGATCTCGCGGTACAGCTTTTCGACGATCTCGCCGCTGCGCACGCCGCGGCCACCGAACATCTGCACGGCGCGGTCGATCACGCCTTGCGCGGTTTCAGTGGCGGTCATCTTGGCCATAGCCGCCTCCATGGTGGTCGGCAGGCCCTGCACGTCGCGACGCCAGGCGGCGCGATAGGTCAGCAGGGCGGCGGCATCGATGCCCGTCGCCATGTCGCCGAGGCCGGCCTGCGTCAGTTGCAGATCGGCCAGCTTGGCTCCAAACATCGGACGAGCCTTTGCGTGCGCAACGGCTTCATCCAAGGCGCGGCGTGCAAAGCCGAGGGCGGCGGCGGCCACTGAGGCTCGAAAAATGTCGAGCGTGCGCATGGCGATCTTGAAACCTTCGCCGGGCGCGCCCAGCCGGCGCGCGGCGGGAATGCGGCAGGCGTCGAAGCGGATGGTCGCCAGCGGATGCGGGGCGATCACATCGATGCGCTCGGATATGGAAAAGCCGGGATCGTCGGCAAAGACGACGAAGGCGGAAATGCCGCGCGTGCCGGGCGCCTCGCCGGTGCGGGCAAAGACGGTGTAGACGTCGGCGATACCGCCATTGGAAATCCAGGTCTTTTCGCCGTCGAGAATGTAAGCGTCGCCCTCGGCGCGGGCGGCGCAGGCCATGGCCGCGACATCCGAGCCGGCTTCCTTTTCCGACAGCGCGAAGGCGGAGAGCCATTGCCCGCTCGTCACCTTGAGCAGCACGGCGTCCTTCAGTTCCGGCGTGCCGGAGAGGCCGATGGCGCCGGTGCCCAGTCCCTGCATGGCGAAGGCGAAATCGGCGAGGCCGTCATGCCAGGCGAGCGTTTCGCGAGCAAGGCAGACGCGGCGGGAATCGATGGCGCTGCGGCCGGCATCCCCGGTCGCTGCGGCCAGCAGGCCGGCTTCCCCGAGCAGCGCAACCAGCTTGCGGCAGGCGGCATCCGTATCGGCATGATCGACCGAGGCGAGCACGCCGGAACCGGCGAAGGCATCGAGCCGCTCCACGAAATCGCGATGCTCCGGCCCGAAGAAGGGCCAGTCGAGATGCTCGCGCGTCGGGCCGGCCAGGGAAAAGGGAAGAGAGGAGGGCGCGGCCATGGTCTCAATTGCCCTCGAAGGCGGGTTTGCGCTTGGCGGCGAAGGCCTCGAAAGCGCGGCGGAAATCCTGCGTCGCCATGCAGATCGCCTGCGCCTGTGCCTCGGATTCGACCATTTCGTCGATGCCCATCGCCCATTCCTGGTTGAACATCGTCTTGGTGATGCCATGGGCGAACCACGGGCCGTCGGCCAGCGACTGCGCCAGCTTTTCCGCTTCCGCGTCCAGCGCGTCGGCTGCATGCAGGGCGTTATAAAAACCCCAGGCATGGCCCTCGGCGGCGCTCATCGAGCGGCCGGTGTACAAAAGCTCGGCGGCGCGGCCCTGGCCGATGATGCGCGGCAGGATGCCGCAAGCGCCCATGTCGGCGCCGGCGAGGCCGACGCGGGTAAAGAGGAAGGCGGTCTTGGCTTCCGGCGTCGCAAGGCGTAGATCCGAGGCCATCGACAGGATGGCGCCGGCGCCTGCGCAGATGCCGTCGACGGCGGCGATGATCGGCTGCGGGCATTTGCGCATCGCCTTGACGACATCGCCGGTCATGCGGGTGAAGGCCAGCAGGTCGGGCATCGTCATCCGGGTCAGCGGCTCGATGATTTCGAAGACGTCGCCGCCGGAGGAAAAGTTGCCGCCGGCGCCCTTCAGCACGATGGCGCGGACATCCGAGGCATAGGCGAGATCGCGGAACAGGTCGCGCAGCTCGGCATAGCTGTCGAAGGTCAGCGGGTTCTTGCGCTCCGGCCGGTTGAGCGTCAGCGTCGCGACGCGGCCGTCCTCGCTGACCGACCAGAGGAAATGCTTCGCCTGGTAATCGCGAAATTCGCGCTTCATCTGTGTCATCGCATCGCTCATCGTCGTCGTCCTTTTCGTGTGCGTTCGTGCCTTTCGGCTGCCCCTCATCCGGCCTGCCGGCCACCTTCTCCCCGCCTTGCGGGGCGAAGGGGATAGGCCGCGCCGGCTTCCCCAACCAAGGCCGTTCGTGGGCCAAGTCCCCTCTCCCCGTTTGCGGGGAGAGGGCTAGGGTGAAGGGCTTAAATCAAATCAATCATTCGCTTCCGGCGGCAGGAAATCGACGTCGTGTTCGGCCGAGAGCCGGACGATCTCGCCGATATCGCTCTTGTCGTGAAGCTGCTTGAACAGGTCTTCGAGCTTGCCCGCCGGCGAGACCCAGAACAGGGCGCGGCAGGGCGTTTCGGACTTGTTGAAATAACCATGCGGAATGCCGCGCGGCATGCGCACGAGATCGCCGGCCTTCGCCTTGAACCATTTGCCGTCGAGCTTCAGGTCCAGCTCGCCCTCCTGCACCAGGATGAATTCGTCCTGGGTCGGGTGGATATGCACCGGCACGAACTGGCCGGGCGCGCTGTTGGTCTCGAAGGCGAAGCTGTCTTCGCTGACGGCCTTCGGAAAATAGACCTGGCCGAGAATATTCCATTGCGTGCCGTTATAGCCGGCGCCGTTTGCGGTAATGCCTTTTTCCAATGCCATGCTCGCCTCCCGGTTTGAATGTTCCTGATGATTCACTGACGGTTCAGCCCGCCATGACTTCCCCGCCGGCCACGGCAATTGCCTGGCCGGTGATCGATGCAGCACCGGGCGAGGCGAGCCAGAGGACGGTCGAGGCGACCTCCCGCGGCTGGATCAACCGCCCCTGCGGATTGGATTTTGTGAATTCGGCGAGCGCCGCCTCGCGCGTGCGGCCGGTCTTTTCGGCAATCGCCGCAATCGAGCGCTCGATGATCGGCGTATCGGTAAAGCCCGGGCAGACGGCGTTGACGGTCACGCCCTTCTTTGCCAGTTCCAGCGCCAGGGCCCGCGTCAGCCCGACGACGCCATGCTTGGCGGCGCAATAGGCCGAGACATAGGCGTAACCGATCAGCCCCGCCGTCGAGGCGATGTTGATAACGCGCGCGCCCTCGCCATGCGCCTTGAGATCGGGCAGGACTGCCTGTGTCACGTGAAACACGCCGGTCAAATCGGTGCCGATCACATGGCCCCACATGTCCAGGCTGGTCTTTTCGAAAGGCGCGCTCGGCGCTTCGCCGGCATTGTTGACGAGGATCGACACCGGGCCGAAGACGGCGCGGGCGGCATCGAGGCCGCGGGCGATGGCGGCGGGATCGGTGACGTCGAAACCATCGGCGACGAAGGCATTTTCGCCCAGTTCCGCCGCCAGCGCCTCCAGCGGCGCGCGCCGCCGGCCGGCGAGCGTCACCCGCGCACCCTCCGCCGCAAGCGCCCGGGCGATGGCGGTGCCGATGCCGGAGCCGGCGCCGGTCACCAGCGCGTGTCGTCCGTCGAGTGTGCCGCTGCCGCTCATCGCTTTGCCTTACTTCGCCGGTGTCGCCGTCGCCGCGCGGGCGAGGTTGGTTTCGAACTGGTACTTGGCCGATTGGTACTGTTTCGGCCAGGCGATGTTGGTCAGGCCGATCTTCGCCGCCTCATGCAGGATCCAGGAGGGATCGGCCAGATGCGGGCGGGCGATGGCGCAGAGATCGGCGCGGCCGGCGGAGATGATCGAATTGGCGTGATCGGCCTCGGAGATGGCCCCGACCGCAATGGTGGGAATGCCGACCTCGTTGCGGATCTTGTCGGAGAACGGCGTCTGGAACAGGCGGCCATAAACCGGCTTTTCCTCCTTCGACACCTGCCCCGAGGAGCAGTCGATCAGATCGGCCCCGGCCTCCTTGAACATTTTCGCGAAGATCGCCGCATCGTCAGGCGTATTGCCGGCCCCCTCCACCCAGTCGTGGCAGGAGAGGCGCACGGAGATCGGCTTGTCCTGCGGCCAGACGGCGCGGACGGCCTTGAAGACTTCCAGCGGGAAGCGGGCGCGGTTTTCATGGCTGCCGCCGTAGTCGTCGATGCGATGGTTGGTCAGCGGCGACAGGAAGCTGGAGAGCAGGTAGCCATGGGCGCAATGCAGTTCCAGCCAGTCGGCGCCGGTGGTGGCGGCAAGCTCGGCGGCGCGGACGTGATCGGCCAGAACCCGGTCCATGTCGGCCCGGTCCATCGCCTTCGGCACCTGGCTGTTCTTGAGATAAGGAATGGCCGAAGCCGAGATCAGCGGCCAGCCGCCCTCTTCCAGCGGCTGGTCGATACCGTCCCAGGCGAGCTTCGTCGCCCCTTTCCGGCCCGCATGGCCGATCTGGATGCCGACCCTGGCATGGCTGTTGCCATGCACAAAATCGACGACGCGCCGCCAGGCCGCCGCCTGTTCGTCGTTCCACAAGCCGAGGCAGCCGGGTGTGATGCGCGCATCCGGCGAGATGCAGGTCATTTCGGCAAAGACGAGACCGGCGCCGCCCATGGCGCGGGCGCCCAGATGCACCATATGGAAATCGCCGATCAGCCCGTCCGTCGCCGAATACATCGCCATCGGCGAGACGACAATGCGGTTGGCGAGCGTGACGCCGCGCGCCGTGAACGGCGTGAACATCGGCGGCAACGGTCGTCCGTCGCCATTCTTAAGGCCGGAATGCTCCGCGAACCAGCGCTCGAAACCTTCGAGCCAGGCCTTGTCGCGCAGGCGCAGGTTTTCATGGCTGATGCGCTGCGAGCGCGTCAGCATCGAATACATGAACTGTTCCGGCTCCAGCGTATCGGCATAACGTTCACCGACGACCTCGAACCATTCCATGGCGTTGCGCGCCGCGTTCTGGATGCGGGCGACGTCGACGCGGCGGATGTCCTCATAGGTTTCGAGCACGGCCGGGATCTTGTCCCTGGTATGCCCATGAACCTGGAACTGTCGCGTCAGCTCGATGGCGTCGTCGATGGCGAGCTTGGTGCCGGAACCGATGGCGAAATGGGCGGTATGGGCGGCGTCGCCCATCAGCACCACATGCGACTGGCCGTTGAAATGACTCCATTTGCCGCAGATCAGCCGGTTGAAATTCAGCCAGGCCGAGCCGCGCAAATGGCGGGCATTGGTCATCAGCTCGGCGCCCTCAAGCACCTCCGAGAACAGATCCTGGCAGAAATCGATCGAGGTCTGCTGGTCCATCTCGCCGAGGCCGTGCTTTTCATAGGCCTCCTCGGTGGTCTCGACGATGAAGGTCGAGGTCTGGTCGTCGAACTTGTAGATATGCGCCTGGAACCAGCCATGCTGCGTCTTGCGGAAATCGAAGGTGAAGGCGTCGAACAGCTTGTGGGTGCCGAGCCAGATATAGCGGTTCGGACGAACCACGAGGTCGGGCTGGAACACGTCCGGATAACGGTTGCGGATCTTCGAGTTGAAGCCATCGGAGGCGATGATCAGGTCCGCATCGGGATAATCGAGATCGGAATCGACGTCGGTCTCGAACACCAGCTCGACACCGAGCGCCTCGCAGCGGCGCTGCAGGATGTTAAGCAGCTTCTTGCGGCCGATGCCGACAAAGCCGTGGCCGGTGGTGCGCTGGCGCGTGCCCTTGAACAGGACTTCGATATCGTCCCAGTGGTTGAAGGCGTCCTCGATTTCGGCCGCACTTTCCGGATCCCAGGCGCGCATCGCCACCATGGTCGCATCGGAAAACACCACGCCCCAGCCGAAGGTATCGTAGGGGCGGTTGCGCTCGACGACGGTGATATGGTGGGCGGGGTGCAGCTTCTTCATCAGAAGGGCGAAATAGAGCCCGGCCGGGCCGCCGCCGATGCAGACGATACGCATTGCCATCTCCTTCAAGCGTCACGCGATGCAAGGTTGCGTCGCAATATTTTAAGTTTAAACTATATACGCGCTTCGCTTGTCGTCAAGTCCGAAAGACGGCGTACCGTCGCGATGGCAAAAGAAGCAAAGTCCGCCCAAGGCCCAATATGGAATTTCATGCGCAAGCATATATATGCCGCCGCATGAAGCAAGCTGCATCGCCCCGACGGCCAAAGCCGTATGGAATGCCGATTGACAGGTCACGTCGCCTCAAAATATGATTTTGCAAATAAATGGGCTCGGGCGGTCATGCCCGCCCGCACGATAAGGGAGTTGCCGCCATGGCGGAACGGTCGTTCGCGCGTGAGGTCGAGGATCTGAAGCTCGGGGAGGGCGAGATTTTTCGCGGCGAGGGCATTCTGGCGATCACCAAGGCCCTCTTGCAATCCGGCGTCTCCTATGTCGGCGGTTACCAGGGCTCGCCGATCTCGCATCTGATGGATGTGCTGGCTGATGCCAAGGACGTGATGGAGGAGCTCGGCGTCCATTTCGAGACCTCGGCCTCGGAAGCCGCCGCCGCCGCCATGCTGTCGGCCTCGGTCATGTATCCGGTGCGCGGCGCCGTCACCTGGAAATCCACCGCCGGCACCAATGTCGCCGCCGATGCCCTGTCGAACCTCTCCTCCGGCGGCGTCACCGGCGGCGCGATGATCATCATCGGCGAGGACTACGGGGAGGGCTCCTCGATCATGCAGGAGCGCAGCCATGCCTATGCGATGAAATCGCAATTGTGGCTTTTGACCCCGCGCCCCAACCTGCCCTCGATCGTGCGGGCGGTGGAGGAGGGTTTCGAGCTGTCGGAAGCCTCGAATACGCCTGTCATGCTGCAGGTCGGCATCCGCAGCTGCCATGTTCACGGCCAGTTCGTCGCCAAGGACAATCGCCGCCCTGCCTTCACGCTGCGCCAGGCGCTGGAAAACCCGGTGCGCGACGTCAGCCGAATCGTGCTGCCGCCGGCCTCCTTCGTGCATGAGAAGGAGAAGCTGGAGCGCCGCTGGCCGGCCGCGGTGGAATTCATCAAGGCGCGAAAAATCAACGAGCATTTCGGGCCGGAGACCGGCGAGGTCGGCATCATCCTGCAGGGCGGGTTGTATAACGGCGTCATGCGGGCGCTGCAGCAGCTCGGCCTTGCCGATGTCTATGGCGAATCGGCCGTGCCGCTCTATGTGATGAACATCTCCTATCCGCTGATCGACGACGAAATCGTCGATTTCTGCGCCGGCAAATCGGCGGTGCTGATGGTGGAGGAGGGCGCCCCCGAATATATCGAGCAGGCGCTGAACACGCTTTTGCGCCGCCGCGATCTCCAGACCCGCGTTTCCGGCAAGGACGTGCTGCCGATGGGCGGCGAATACACCGCTCCGGTTCTGGTCAAAGGCATAAAATCCTTCCTCGAAACCCATCAGCGCGTGCTGCTCGGCAACCAGCCGCCGCTGCCCGATCCGACCCCGATCCTGCAGGATCCGAAGATCAAGGCGTTGGCGGAAGTCGTGCCGCCGCGCCCGCCGGGTTTCTGCATCGGCTGTCCCGAGCGGCCGATCTTCGCCGCCATGAAGATGGTGGAGGAGGAGCTGGGGCCGCATCACATTTCCGGCGATATCGGCTGCCATCTGTTTTCCATCCTGCCGCCCTTCAATATCGGCAGCACGACCATGGGCTATGGCCTCGGCCCGGCGGCGGCCTCGGCCTTCAACGTCAAGTCGGACAAGAAGGCGATTGCCGTCATGGGTGATGGCGGCTTCTGGCACAATGGCTTGGCCACATCGGTCGGCAATGCGGTGTTCAACAAGCAGGACAATGTCATCCTGATCGTCGACAATTATTATTCGGCGGCGACCGGCGGGCAGGACATTCCCTCCTCCCGGGCGCTCAATCCGCGCCGCAAGACCAACAATTCCATCGTCAATGCGGTCAAGGGCCTCGGCGCCACCTGGGTGCGCCAGATCGACCGCACCTATGACGTGGCGAAAATGCGCGACACGCTGCGCGAGGCGCTGACCAGCAAGGACGAGGGCCCGAAGATCATCGTCGCCTCCTCCGAATGCATGTTGAACAAGCAGCGCCGCGTCAAACCGCAATTCGCCAAGGCGGTGAAGGACGGCAAGCGCATGGTCAAGGAGCGTTTCGGGGTCGATGAGGATGTCTGCACCGGCGATCACGCCTGCATTCGCCTCTCCGGCTGTCCGTCGCTGTCAGTGAAACATACCGACGATCCGCTGAAGGACGATCCGGTCGCCGCTATCGATAACAATTGCGTCGGCTGCGGCAATTGCGGCGAGGTTTCGGAGGCCGCCGTGCTCTGTCCGTCCTTCTACCGCGCCGATATCATCCACAATCCCAGCGGCTGGGATCGCTTCGTCGCGAGCCTGCGCGCCAAAGTGATCGGCTGGCTGCAGGCGCGGCGCGATGCCGCCCGCATCGTCTTTGCCGATTGAGGAGGCGGGATCGATGAACGAACATGTGACGATGACGCCCCGCCACGCCACCGACAAGCCGCTGTCGCTCGCCGTGCTCGCCATGGGCGGGCAAGGCGGCGGCGTGCTCGCCGACTGGATCGTGTCGCTCGCCGAAGAAAACGGCTGGATGGCGCAGACCACCTCGGTGCCGGGCGTCGCCCAGCGCACCGGCGCGACGATCTATTATATCGAGATGCTGCCGACCCGCGACGGCAAGGCGCCGATCTTCTCGCTGATGCCGACGCCGGGCGATGTCGACGTCGTGCTCGCCGCCGAGCTGATGGAGGCCGGCCGCTCCGTCTTGCGCGGTCTGGTCACCCCGGACAAGACCGTGCTGATCGCCTCGACGCACCGCGCCTTTGCCGTCAGCGAAAAGCAGGCGCCGGGCGACGGCGCCGGCAATCCGCTTGTTGTCATCGACGCCACCGATTTCGCTGCGAAGAAAACCATCGCCTTCGATATGGACAAGCTGGCGGTGGAAAAGGGCAGCGTCATTTCCTCCGCCTTGTTCGGCGCGCTGGCCGCCGCCGATGTCCTGCCCTTCGCACGCCAGGCTTTCGAGGCGACGATCCGCGCCGGCGGCAAGGGCATCGAGGCGAGCCTGCGCGCCTTCGACGCCGCTTATGCCCGCGCCAAGGACAAACCGGCGGAAAAACTTTCCGCCATCCCGGAAAAACGCCTCGACCCGCTGCCGGCCTCCGCCGGCCATGCCGAACTCGACCGGCTGCTGGCCCGTATCCGCAACGATTTCCCTGATGCATCGCAGGCGATGCTGTTTGCCGGCGTCAAACGCCTCACCGATTTCCAGGATCCGGCCTATGCCGGCGAATATCTCGACCGCATGGCCGCCCTCCATGCCCTCGACCGCCAGCACGACGGCGAGACCAAGGAATTTTCCTTCACGGCGCAGGCGGCAAAATATCTCGCCGTCGCCATGGCCTATGACGACGTCATCCGCGTGGCCGATCTTAAAGTGCGCGCCAGCCGCTTCGACCGGGTGCGCCGCGAGGTCGGCGCCAGGGACGACCAGATCGTCTACATGACAGAATACATGCATCCACGCATGGACGAGATCTGCGGCACGCTGCCGAAATCCTGGGGCCTGTGGATCGAAAATCGCCCAACGCTGTTCAAGCGGCTCGACAGTGTCGTCAACAAGGGCCGGCGGGTGAAGACAGGCACGCTGTTCTGGTTCCTCGGCCTCTACGTTGTCTCCGGCCTGCGCCGCATCCGCCGCGGCACGCTACGCCACCAGCGCGAGATGGCGCACCGCGACGAATGGCTGGCGAAAGCGACGCAGACGCTTAACCGCAATTACGACCTCGCCGTCGAAGTCCTCGCCTGCCGCCGGTTGGTAAAGGGCTATTCCGACACCCATGCCCGTGGACTGTCGAAATTCGATCGTGTGCTATCGTCCCTGCCGCTGCTGGTCGAGCGCGAGGACGGCGCCGACTGGCTCCGCCGCCTGCGCCAGGCCGCGCTGCTTGATGAGGCCGGCACGGCGCTGGATGGTGCGCTAAAGACGGTGGCGACGCTGTAGCCAGCATTCGATGAAAAATGTTGGCTGGAGGCACCCGGTTTCCTTCTCCAAGAGGGGAGAAGGAATTTTGTCGCGCCGCCCGCCCGCCCCTTGGGCAAAGCTGCCATTCACCGGAAAAATCAGATATCGTGCTTGCGGATATTGTGCAGCACCCGATGCAGCACCGAAAGGAAGGCGCGGTATTCGTCTTCCTCGACACCGTCGAACATTTTCAGCAGGCTGTCATACATGGTGGGCCAGACCTTGTCGAAGACGGTGCGGCCTTCCTCGGTGATGGTGACGTCGCGCACCCGCATGTCCTCGACGCGCGGTTGGCGGCGGATGAAGCCCTGCTCCTCCAGCGAATCCAGCGTCCGGCTCATGGTCGATTGCTCGGTAACGGCAAAGACCGACAATTCGTTAATGGTGACCGAAGGGGTGATGGAAAGAACGGCGAGCGCCCGCATCTTGGCGGTGGAGAGATCCATCGCCTTGAGATCCTCGGCCATATTGGCGTTCCAGCGAGCGATGACCCGGTTCATCAGATAGGGGGCGAACTGGTTGAGGCCGATTTCGCCGAGTGTGGGCGCCGGCTCGGCCGTATCCCGCTTGCGCTTCAGCGCCATGCCTGCGAACCGGTCGTCCATGCTGATCCCTGAAAAATATCGCCTCGTGTGTTCGCTGCTGGTTAACAGAAGAGGGATGCGCCCGCCAGCGCCAAAGCGGGCGGGCGCCGAAGCATTTCCGGGAAAAGTGCGCAGCGGTTTTCCGTCCGGAAATGCCTGCAAGGAGCCAGAATCAGCTGGCCACGAGCGCCAGCGCCCGCACGGGCGAGCCGGTGCCCTTGACGAATTTCAGCGGCGCGGCGATCAGCACGGCGCCCTTGGGCGGAAGCTGGTCGAGGTGACACAGGCTGGCGAGGCCGTAGCGATTGGCCTTGTGCATCAGGTTGTGGGCCGGGAAGGGCGGGTTCATCCCGCCGGCGGAACCGGCATCGGTGCCGACCGTTTCCGAGCCCCAGCCGATCACGCCCTTGCCGATCAGATAGGTGATCGCCTCGGCCGTCGGCCCCGGCGAATGCGGGCCGTTCTCGTCGGCATTGAGGAAGGTTTCGGTCGAGCCGTTGCGCTTGTACCAGTCGCTGCGCAGCAGCACCCAGCTTCCCGCCTCGATCTCGCCATGCTCGGCTTCCCATTCCTGGATGCTTTCGACCGTCAGCAGGTAATCGACGTTTTCAGCCACTTCCTTCGAGCGGTCGATGACGTTGACCGGGGCGACGAAATTCTGCGGCGGAATGGTGTCGGTGGTGTTGTCGGGATGGTCCTTGCCGGTGATCCAGTGGCAGGGCGCATCGAAATGCGTGCCGGTATGTTCGCCGAGTTCCAGCCAGTTCCAGGCCCAGAAGGGGCCGTTCGCGTCATATTCCGAGATGGTGTGAACCTTGACGCTCGGCGTATTGCTGCCGAATTGCGGCGGCAGGTAGATGACCGGCGTTTCGGGCCCGAGCGGCGCGGTGAGATCGACGACCTTGACGGCGCCGGACAGAAGCGCGGAACCGAAGCCGGAGAGAATATCGGATGTAGTCATTGGATCTGTTCCCCATGAAGAGATCGCGGTGGCCCTCACGGCCCGGCATCAGCCGGTTTCCTCTGGCCGCAGGGCACGCGTCCGAGAGGGAGCCTAGGGGACAGAATATGAAATTGCAAGTAATCTGAGAAGCAATCGCTATGCGAAATGACCCTGCCCGCGCCCTATTGTAAAGCCGCATTGTCGAAGCGCGGTCGCCTTATTATATGCAGATGCGAATAATTGCAGGCGATGCCGTTGGCCATGCCGGCGGCTCCAGCGGGGCAAAGGCGCTCTGGCGATCTTGCCATTCGCCTTCCTTCGGCATAGCTCTGCGGCAAGAAGCATGTCCATGAAAAAGCGGGAACCGGTTTTCGGTTGGAGAATGCGTCAAACAGAAATCGGAGCGGCCGTGCTCCCGGTCCGGAATGGAAGCGATGGTGCAAAAGGTCAGTCTGGGCCGCCTGAAACTCGGCGATTTCCGCAATTATGCCGAGTTGTCCCTCGCCTTCGATCCGCGCCATGTGGTGCTGACCGGCGACAACGGCTCGGGGAAAACCAATCTTCTCGAAGCCGTCTCCTTCCTGTCGCCGGGCCGTGGCTTGCGGCGCGCGCCGTATGACGACGTCGCTCGCGTCGGGGCGCCCGGCGGCTTTTCGATCTTCGCCGATGTCGAAGGCATGGATGGCGAGGTCGCCATCGGCACCGGCACGGAAAGCGGCGAGGACTCCGCTACCCGCAAGCTGCGCCTCAACGGCACGCCGGCGCGCACCATCGAGGAACTGACCGATCACTTGCGCGTGCTTTGGCTGACGCCGGCGATGGATGGCCTGTTCACCGGCCCATCCGCCGACCGGCGCCGCTTCCTCGACCGGCTGGTGCTGTCGCTTGATCCGGCGCATGGCCGCCGCGCCAGCGATTTCGAGCGCGCCATGCGCAGCCGCAACCGGCTGCTCTCCGAAGGCCGCTTCGATCCCTCCTGGTTGACCGGCCTCGAAAGCCAGATGGCGAGCCTCGGCATCGCCATGGCGCTGGCGCGGCAGGAAATGCTGGGCCTGCTGACCCGGCTTGTGGCCGAGGGCGGCGACGGCACGCCCTTCCCGATGGCGGCGCTGACGCTTTCCGGCTTCCTCGACGGCCAGTTCGACCGCCCGGCCGTCGATCTCGAGGAAACCTATGAACTGATGCTGCAGGACAGCCGCCACCGCGACGCGGCGGCGGGACGAACGTTGGACGGCCCCCACCGCGCCGACCTTCTGGTGCGCCATGCGGCCAAGGATATCGAGGCCGAGCGCTGCTCGACCGGCGAGCAGAAGGCGCTGCTGATCGGCCTCATCCTCGCCCATGCCCGGCTGGTCGCCAACATGACCGGCCATGCGCCGGTGCTGCTGCTCGACGAGATCGCCGCCCATCTCGATCCCGGCCGCCGCGCCGCGCTCTTCGATCTCGTCGACGCGCTCGGCGGCCAGGCCTTCATGACCGGCACCGATGCCGGGCTGTTTTCGGCGCTTGGCGAACGGGCACAATATTTTACCGTCTCCGGGGGAACCGTGAGCCGTTAAGGCGGCGTTTGCGGCCGGCGAAAGCGATGCTATAGCTTGGGCATGGACACGCTCAGCCCCGATGAAATCGCCCGCTACAAACGCCATATCCTGCTGCCGGAAGTTGGCGGCGCCGGCCAACAGAAGCTGAAGCACGCCCGCGTGCTGGTCATCGGCGCCGGCGGGCTCGGCGCGCCGATCCTGCAATATCTGGCCGCCGCCGGCGTCGGCACGCTCGGCATTGCCGATGACGACCGTGTCTCGCTGTCCAACCTGCAGCGCCAGGTGATCCACGACACCGGCACCATCGGCGAACTGAAATCGCAAAGTGCGGCCGATGCCATCGCCCGGCTCAATCCGCATGTCACGACGCTGCGTTTCGAGGAACGTTTTTCGCCGGAAACGGCGGCAATGCAGCTGTCCGGTTTTCACCTGCTGATCGATGGTTCCGACAATTTCGACACGCGTTATGCCGCCGCCGATGCGGCGGAGGCGGCGCGCATCCCGCTGGTGACAGGCGCGGTCGGTCGTTTCGACGGGTCGCTGACGGTGCTGAAACCCTATGAGAGCGGGCCGGACGGAGCGCTCTATCCCGCCTATCGCGATCTCTTTCCCGAAAAGCCGCCGGAAGGCCTGATCCCCGCTTGCGCCGAGGCCGGCGTCATCGGCGCGCTCACCGGCGTCATCGGCACGCTGATGGCCATGGAAGCGATCAAGCTGATCACCGGCGCCGGCGAGCCGTTGATCGGGCGGCTGATGCTGTATGATTCGCTGGCCGGCCGGTTCGATATGGTGAAATATCGCCGTCGCAAGCCGAAGGCGTAAGGGGGATTTATCGCCCCGGCAGCACCCGGTTCGGCGGGCGGTGGCCGTCGAAGAAGGTGCGGATGTTGATGATCACCTTGTCGCCCATGTCGATGCGGCCTTCGATGGTCGCCGAGCCCATATGCGGCAGCAGCACCACCTTGTTCTCGTTGGCGAGCCGCACCAGCTTCGGGTTCACCGCCGGCTCGTTCTCGAAGACATCGAGCGCGGCGCCCGCGATCTTGCCTTCCCTGAGGCATTTGATCAGCGCCGCCTCGTCGATCACATCGCCGCGGGCAGTGTTGATGATCACCGAGGTCGGCTGCATCAGCGCCAGGCGGCGCGCCGAGAGCAGATGGAAGGTGGCGGGTGTCGAGGGGCAGTTGACCGAAACGATGTCGACGCGGGCCAGCATCTGGTCGAGGCTGTCCCAATAGGTCGCTTCCAGCTCGTCCTCGGTCGCCGGGCTGACGCGCTTGCGGTTATGGTAATGGATCGAAATGCCGAAGGCTTTTGCGCGGCGGGCGACGGCGGTGCCGATGCGGCCCATGCCGATGATGCCGATGCGCTTGCCCCAGATGCGGCGGCCGAGCATCCAGGTCGGCGACCAGCCGGCCCATTCGCCGGGTCGGTCGGTCAGCACCCGCGCACCCTCCACCAGCCGCCGCTGCAAGGCGAGAATCATGGCGATGGTCATGTCGGCGGTGTCTTCGGTCAGCACGTTCGGCGTGTTGGTGACGGTAATGCCCTTGCGCGCCGCCGCCTCGACGTCGATATGGTCGGTGCCGTTCGAGAAGCAGGCGATCAGTTTCAGGCCCGGCCCCGCGGCCTCGATCAGCCCCTCGTCGATGCGGTCCGTGACGGTCGGCACCAGCACGTCGGCCGACTGCACCGCCGCCAGCAGTTCCTCGCGCGAACGCGGCACGTCGTCGACGTTGAGGTCGGCATCGAACAGCTCGCGCATCCGCGTCTCGACGGCATCCGGCAGCTTGCGGGTGAGATAGACCTTGGGTTTTTTCTTCGCTGTCATGATGGACGCCGGCGCCTTGTTCAGAGGTCTTTAACCAAGTGGGGCGATAATTCTCCCGTTCACGGCATTTTCTATCACTCCCGGTCGCGAAGACAAACAAAACTCGCAGAGAGCGGACGCAATTTGTGGGACGTATCGGGAAAGACGAGAAAATTCAACACCATGACCCGTGGGATGGAAACAGTCGAATGAAAGTGATGCGACGTATCGCGCTGAAAGCCGCGCTTGTCCTGCCGCTGTCGCTTGCCGTGCTCGCCGGCGGCGTCGAGCTTGCGGGCGCCCAGTCGGCGAAGGGGGCGAGCGGCCTGCCGCTGCCGCGTTTCGTCAGCCTGAAATCCAAGCGTGTCAACCTGCGCGTCGGTCCCAGCACCGATTACGCGACCTCGTGGATGTATACCAAGGCCGGCCTGCCGGTGGAGATCATCCAGGAATACGACAACTGGCGCCGCATCCGCGATGCCGACGGCACCGAAGGCTGGGTCAATCATGCGCTGCTGTCGGGCGAGCGCACGGCGATCGCCGCCCCGTGGATGCGCGGCAAGGGCGAGGCGGTCTATGTCAACATGCGCCGCGACCCGCTGCCGTCGTCTTCAGTCATCGCCAAGCTGGAGCCCGGCGTCGTCTTCCGCGTCAAGGAATGCACCGGCGACTGGTGCCATGTCGATGCCGGCGGCACCGAGGGCTGGGTGGCGCAGAGCGAAGTCTGGGGCGCCTATCCCGGCGAAGCCTTCAAGTAAGCGAACCGGCGGCGATTGGCCGACGCAATCGTCTCCGGCCGAATGTCAGGCGAGCCCTGCCTTCTTCGCCGCCTCGGCCAGCGAGGCCATCGGCCGCGGGCCGATCTGCTGGATGACGATGCCGGCCGCCAGGCAGCCGAAACGGCCGCAATCTTCCAGCGAGCGCCCCTGCGTATAACCATGCAGGAAACCGGCGGCGAACAGGTCGCCCGCGCCCGTGGTATCGACGAGCTGGCCGATCCTGGTCGCCGGCACATGGATGCGCTCGCCGCCGCGCACGATCATGGCGCCTTCCTCGCTCATCGTCACCGCCGCCAGCTTGCAATCGGCGCCGATCTTCGTGAGCGCCAGGTCGAAATCCTGGGTTTCGTAGAGCGACAATGCCTCGTCGCGATTGGCGAAGACGATATCGACCGCGCCGGAGCGCATCAGCTCGAGGAATTCGCCGCGATAGCGTCCGACGCAGAAACTGTCGGACAAGGTCATCGACATTTCCCGGCGATTCGCATGGGCGATGCGGGCGCAGGCGAGAATGGCTTCCTTGGCGCGCGGCGGATCCCAGAGATAGCCTTCGAAATAGGTAACCTTCGATTCGGCGACGACTCTTTCCTCGACATCCTCGGGGCCGAATTCGACGCAGGCGCCGAGATAGGTGTTCATCGAGCGTTCGCTGTCCGGCGTGACGAAAATCATCGAGCGCGCCGTTGGCGCGCCGTCTTCCAGCGGTTCGGTCTGGAAATAGACGCCCTGGGCGCGGATGTCGTGTTCGAAGATCTCGCCGAGCTGGTCCCTGGCCACCTTGCCGAAATAGGCGGCGCGACCGTTGAAACTGGCGACCCCGGCGGCGGTGTTGCCGGCGCTGCCGCCGGATGCCTCGACCGCCGGTCCCATGCGCGAATAGAGCAGTTCGGCGCGCTCCGCGTCGATCAGGTTCATCGCGCCCTTGGTGATCGCGTTGTCGATAAGGAAATCGTCGTCGCAACGCGAGATGATATCGACGATGGCATTGCCGATGGTCAGAACGTCGTAAGTCGCCATGAAAGAGAAAGTCCCGGATAGATGCGCGCCCCGCGCGTTTCGGGGCCAGGAAGCGTTTCGGGCCGAGAAGCCCGCCGGTGTCAGGTCATAGCGCATTTCCCGGCATTTGGAAGAAAAAATGCGAAAAGCTTGGGCGCGCCCGCCTGTCATTGCCGCGTCACGATAGCGGATTATAGATGTGTCCAAGTTGATCCGGACGAGGGTATCCGAAGCCGGAGATGACGAGGCATGAAGCCTCGCGCAGCGATCGGCGCCCTGACCACGGATGAACTGGCGGCGGCAACGAGGCGCATCGCAGGATGCGCGGCAAAGCAGGGTTTCGGCCCTGCTTTCGGCGTTTTGGACGGGCCGCAAATCGCGTCGTCGCGCGGCGCCATCGGCCTTTGCCTTTTCCATGCGATCCTTTAAGCCCTTGGCATCCCCGTCCGATCCCAAGGTTCCGCCCGACGATGTCCGCCACGCTCCTGAATGTCCTTCCGGTCTTCCTGATGATCCTGCTTGGCTGGCTGCTGGTGCGCTTCGGCCTGTTCAAGGATCATGTCGGCGAGGCGCTGGGCGAATTCGTCTTCAAGATCGCCGTGCCGGTGCTGCTGTTTCGCACCATCGCCGAAGCACAGTTCCATGGCGCCTCGCCCTTTCGGCTGTGGATCGCGTATTTCAGCGGCGTGACGGTCACCTGGGCGGCCGGCCACCTGCTGGCGACGAGGGTTTTCGGCCGCGATTCGCGCATCGGCGTGCTCGCCGGCGTTTCCTCCGCCTTCGCCAACAATGTGTTCATCGGCCTGCCACTGGTCGGACGCACCGTCGGCGACGATGGCGTCGTGGCGCTGTCGATCCTGCTCGCCGTGCATCTGCCTGTCATGATGGTCGTCGGCACGCTGCTGATGGAACAGGCCGAACGCAAGGAAAGCGGCATCGCCGGGCGCGGCCTCCTGGGCGTGCTGCGCCAGGTCGGGGCCAATCTCGCCCGCAATCCCCTGGTGATCGGCCTTGCCGCCGGCATCGTCTTCCACCTGACCGGGCTGCCGATGCCGGCAGTGGCGGCAAGCGTCGTCGATCCGATCGCCGGCATGGCCGGGCCGGCGGCGTTGATCTCGCTCGGCATGGCGCTGCGCAAATACGGCATTTCCGGCAATATCGGCATTTCCGCCTGCATGTCGGTGCTGAAGCTGGTGCTGCTGCCGGCCAGCGTCTGGGCGGCCAGCCGCATTCTCGGTCTGACGCCGGAATGGACGGCGGCAATGGTGCTGACCTCCGCGGTGCCGACCGGCGTCAATGCCTGGCTGATCGCCAACCGCTTCGGCGTCGGCCACAGCCTCGCCGCCTCGACCATCACGCTCACCACGGCCGTCGGCGCGCTGACGGTCACGGCCTGGAGCCTGCTACTCGCGCATTGAGATGACGTCAAAGAAAAACCCGACTGCGATCTCTCACAGCCGGGTTCGTCGAATGGTATCCAGCAGGCCTTAGTTGGTCGCGGCCAGCGTATCCGGAGCGGCCGGATCGGGCAGGGCGACCGGCGCGTCTGCCATGGTGTGTAGATAGAGGATCAGGTTGGCGCGATCCTCTTCGCTCTTCAGGCCGGCAAAGCCCATGGCGGTGCCGGGCACGAGCTTCTTCGGCGCCAGCAGGAAGTGGTTCAGGTGATCGAAATCCCAGACCACGGTGCTGCCCTTGGAAAAGTCCTTCATGGCGGCGGAATAGGCGAAGCCTTCATGCGAGGCGATCGGACGGCCGACGACACCGTAAAGGTTCGGACCGGTCTTGTTCGGCCCGTCCTTGGTGTCGGTATGACAGCTCTGACACTTCTTGAAGACGGTTTCGCCGGCCTTGGCATCGGCCTTGCCGAGCAGGGCGGCGATCGGCGTCATGGCCGCTGCGGCGGCGCCTGCGCCAGCACCTTCGGCGGAGGCTTCCTCGGCGACGATCGTGAAGCCCGGCTTTTCAGGCGCGGGCGCGTGAAAGATGCCCTCGGAGGCAATGGACACGGACATCAGGACGAAGCATGTGCCAAGCAGCGCGCCCAAACCCATGTTCATATAAGAATTCATCTGGACATGCTCCCCTTGCATCCCGGCGGTCACAGACCGGTCCCATCTTGAAATCGCGCGGAACCTATGTCTTTTGATCCGCAGTTGCAACAGTCATTATCGTGGTCACGGTGAGACTTTTTGCCACTTTTTCCCAGACATTAGAAGGCCGGGCCATGAAGAATGCGATTTTCGACCAAACTTTGGTTCTGATCCCGGCGCGCATGGCTTCCACCCGCCTTCCCGGCAAGCCGCTGGCCGATATTTGCGGCCTGCCGATGATCGTGCAGGTTGCCATGCGGGCCAGAGAAGCCGACGTGGGGCGAATCATCGTCGCCACCGACAGCGAGGATATCGTCGCCGCCGTCACCGCCGCCGGCTTCGATGCCGTCCTGACCGGCGCCCACCACCAGTCCGGCTCCGATCGGATCTTCGAGGCGTTGCAGATGGCCGACCCGGACGGCAGGGTTCGCACCGTCATCAATGTCCAGGGCGACCTGCCGACCATCGAGCCGGAGACGATCCGCGCCGCGTTGCGGCCGCTGGAGGAAGCCGCCGTCGATATCGCCACGCTGACCGTCGAGATCGCGGATGAAGAGGACAGGCGCAATCCGAACATCGTCAAGGTGGTCGGCTCGCCTCTGTCGGAACGCCGGTTGAAGGCGCTCTATTTCACCCGCGCGACCGCGCCTTACGGCGACGGCCCGCTCTACCACCATATCGGCCTCTATGCCTATCGCCGCGCCGCGCTGGAGCGTTTTGTCGCGCTCGGGCCCTCGGCGCTCGAAAAGCGCGAATCGCTGGAGCAGTTGCGGGCGCTCGAAGCGGGCATGCGCATCGATGTGGAGATCGTTGACTCCGTTCCGCTCGGCGTCGATACTCCCGCCGACCTCGACAAGGCGCGGGCTATCCTTGCCGCGCGCATCCCCTCATGATGGTGACCCGATGAATCTCAAGACCAACCGCATCGCCTTCCAGGGCGATTTCGGCGCCAATTCCGACATGGCCTGCCGCGACATGTTCCCGGCCATGGAGCCGCTGCCCTGCCCGACCTTCGAGGATGCGTTCGTGGCGCTGGAAAGCGGCGAGGCGGATATCGCCATGATTCCGATCGAGAACACCATCGCCGGCCGCGTCGCCGATATCCATCATTTGCTGCCGGAATCGCGCCTGCACATCATCGGCGAGTATTTCATGCCGATCCGCTTCCAGCTCATGGTGCTGCCGGGTGTGACCAAGGACGAGATCCGCACCGTCCACAGCCATATCCATGCGCTCGGCCAATGCCGCAAGATCATCCGCCACAATGGCTGGAAGGCGGTCGTCGCCGGCGACACCGCCGGCGCCGCCAAGCTGGTCTCGGAAAAGGGCGACCGCTCCATGGCAGCTCTTGCGCCTCGCCTCGCCGCCGATCTCTATGGCCTGGATATCGTCGCCGAGAACGTCGAGGACACCGAAAACAACGTCACCCGCTTCGTCGTCCTGTCGCGGGACGAGAACTGGGAACAGCGCCGGACGCCGGACGAAATGCTGGTCACCACCTTCGTGTTCAACGTCCGCAATATTCCGGCGGCGCTTTACAAGGCGCTTGGCGGCTTCGCCACCAACGGCATCAACATGACCAAGCTGGAAAGCTACCAACTGGGCGGCAAGTTTGTCGCCACCCAGTTCTATGCCGATATCGAGGGGCATCCCAACGACGCCAATGTCCGCAGGGCGCTGGAAGAGCTGCGCTTCTTCTCGGAAAAGGTCCGCATCCTCGGTGTCTACAAGGGCCATCCGATGCGTGGCGACCTGCAGATCTGATTCGCGCGCAGGGTAGAAAGGACGTTATTCCTTATCCGGCTCACAAACCCTGAGGCGATGGCCGTCCGGGTCGGCGATGACGAAGGTCGGGCCGAAATCCATCACCGTCAGCGGCTGAAGAATTTCATGGCCGGCCGCCTTCCAGTCCTCGAAGGTCTTGGCGATGGCATTGTCGCCAGCGATCATGAAGGCGACTTCGCTGCGCGCCTCGCCGCCGGCCGTCGGCGGCTCGACTTTCTCCTGCCGCCACAGGCCAAGCGTAAATCCGCCATCCAGCGGGAAGGCGACGAAATTCGGCGCGGCGACCGCCGGTTCACGGCCGAGCAGTTTTCGGTAGAACCGGGCGCTGGCGGCCGGGTCCTTGACGTAGAGAATGAAGAGGTTGGGGTTGGCCATGTCGATCTCCTTTCGTGTCGATGAAAGGAGATTAGCGTGGCCTGCTGACAGATTCCGGCAGCAGCCTGAAGCAGTACCGGACGCAAAACCGCTGTGCATTTTTGCCGCAATCGCTTTACATGTCCGCCTTGATCTTCTGCGTTTCCCGCCACTGCTTGAGCAGCGCCGCCCGCGACGTCCGGTAACGCCGCCCGGCCGGCTCGACCGCGCCGATCCGGTCGGTGCGAAAATGGCGAAAATCCTGCCGCAACTCGCACCAGGCGACCAGCACCCGCACCCGCTCGAAAAAGCCGAGCGCGAAGGGCCAGACGCAGCGGTCGCTGGCGCGGCCGGCCTCGTCCTCATAGGCAATGAGATGCAAGACTTCGCGCTCGCGGATGGCGGCGCGCAGCAGGGCGATGTCGATACCTTCGGGTGCGCCCTTGGCCGGCCCGACCAGCAGCGTCGAGGCATCCACCTCTTCGCGCAACTCGGCCGGCAACACTGCGGCGATGCGGGCGAGCGCATTGACGGCCGCGCGCGCCAACCCGGGATCGCCGCTGCGCCCGACCCAGCGAATGCCGAGCGCCAGGGCCTCGATCTCGTCCTGCGAAAACATCATCGGCGGCAGCATGAAGCCCGGCCGCAGCACATACCCGATGCCGGCCTCGCCCTCGATATCGGCGCCTTGCGCCTGCAGGCTGGCGATATCGCGATAGAGCGTGCGCAGGCTGGTGCCGAGTTCGGCGGCCAGCGCCGCTCCGGTGACCGGACGGCGATGGCGGCGCAGCACCTGCAGCAGCGCAAGCAACCGTTCGGCGCGGGGCGCGGTCATCGGGTCAGCGTTTCCACTCCACCCAGTCGCGGATCAGGCGATGGGCGATCGCGCCCAGCGGCGGCGTGTGATCGCCGGTGCCGGGAATGCGCTCCAGCATCTGCGCCGCCTCGTCGCGGCTGAACCAGCGGCAATCTTCCAGCTCCGCTTCGTCGCGCTTGACCACGAGGCTTTTCGCCTCACCATAGCAGCCGATCATCAGCGAATGCGGCATGGGCCAGGGCTGCGAGGCGTGATAGCGCACCCGGCCGATACGGATCGCCGATTCCTCTAGGGTTTCGCGGCGCACCGCGTTCTCGATGGTTTCGCCGGGCTCGACGAAGCCGGCGAGCGAGGAATACATGCCCGGCGCGAAATGCGCCCCGCGCCCGAGCAGGCAGCGGTCGCCCTCGACGTCGATCGCCAGCATGATGACGACCGGATCGGTGCGCGGAAAGATCGTGTGATCGCAGGCGGCACAGACGCGCTTGTAGCCGCCGATCCTCATCTCCATCGCCCCGCCGCAGCGTCCGCAAAAGCGGTTGTCGCGGTTCCAGGTAATCAGCGACGCCCCTTGCGCGAATTCGCCGAGCAGGGCGTCGTCGACCAGCCCGTCGCGAAACAGGCTGCGCCCGTCGGTCGGCTTGTAATGGCTGGCAAGGTTTTCCTCGTCGATGCCGACCGGGACGGCAAGCCGCGGCTCGCCGGTCTGGCGATGGCCGAGCAGGATGGCATTGTCCAGATCCGGCTGCAGGTCGGAGAGTTCGTAAAGCGCAAACAGCGGATCAAGCACCTGCCCGTCATGCTTGAGGATCAGGCGATTGCCGGAAAAGGCGAGGATATGGGCGCCGTCCACGGAGAGCGCCGTCTCGACGCAATCCTCGGCGCGATGCTCCGAATCGCGGGCGAGGTCGTTGAGGGCGAAGGCGGTCAGGGCGCTGGGCTCGGGATGGGGCGAATCGGTGTCGAACAGGGATCGGATCATGCGGAAAGGACTTTCAATAGTCGGCTAACGAATTCGTCTTTGATGGCGTCGTCATAGGGTTCGGCCTTGCCGAAGCCCCACACCGGGCCGGGCCAGTTGTCGTCGCCCTCGGCGCGGGCGATGACATGCACATGCAGCTGGCGCACGATATTGCCGAGCGCGCCGATATTGATCTTCGTGGCATCGGTCACGGATTTCAAGGCGGCCGCGACGCGGGTGGTTTCGGAAAGCAGCGCCGCCTGATCTTCTGGCGGGAGGTCGAAGATCTCGCTCATGCCGTTTCGCTGCGGCACCAGCACCAGCCAGGGCCAGCGGCGCTCGTTTTGCAGCCGCACCTGGCAAAGGCCAAGCTCGGTCAACAAAATGCTGTCGCGGGCCAGTCTTCCATCCAGTTCAAAGCCTTGCACGCCTGTCCTCCCGTTCGTCTTTTTCCTGTCTAGCAGTTTTTTGAAAGGCTGGCTTGCATTTGCTGACGAGATTGCCGATATGTGCGGCGGGAGGTTGGTGGTGGACGCGCCGCTCGCCAACCGGGTCAGGTCCGGAAGGAAGCAGCCCTAACGATCCCGGCACGGGTCATCGTGCCAGCCTCCCACCCTTTGCGTTCCCGGCCCCGGTCGATTTTCGGCCGCAGGGCCTCCCATATCCCGGCGGCCAACAATCCTGGAGCGGGGTCACCAACAACGCTTGGCAGGGCGATGAGCGACACCGAACCGAAACAGGCTGAGACCGGCGCGGCATACCGCGTTCTGGCGCGCAAATACCGTCCCAAGGATTTTACTGACCTGATGGTCGGCCAGGAGCCGATGGTCCGCACGCTGACCAATGCGTTCGAGACCGGCCGCATCGCCCAGGCCTATATGCTGACCGGCGTGCGCGGCGTCGGCAAGACGACCACCGCCCGCATCCTCGCCCGCGCCCTCAATTACAAGACCGACAGCGTCGACCGCCCGACCATCGACCTCAAGATTCCCGGTGAGCATTGCCAGGCGATTATGGAAGGCCGCCATGTCGACGTGATCGAGATGGACGCCGCTTCGCATACCGGCATCGACGATATCCGCGAGATCATCGAGCAGGTGCGTTATCGCCCGGTTTCGGCGCGCTACAAGGTCTATATCATCGACGAAGTGCATATGCTGTCGACGGCGGCCTTCAACGGGCTTTTGAAGACGCTGGAAGAGCCGCCGGAGCATGTGAAGTTCATCTTTGCGACCACCGAGATCCGCAAGGTGCCGATCACGGTTCTGTCGCGCTGCCAGCGCTTCGACCTGCGCCGCATCGGCGCCTCCGATCTCGTCGGCCTGTTTTCCACCATCGCCGCCAAGGAGGGCATTTCGGTCGAGCCGGAAGCGCTGGCCATGATCGCGCGCGCGGCTGAGGGGTCGGCGCGTGACGGGTTGTCGCTGCTCGACCAGGCAATCGCCCACGGCGGCGGTGCGGTGGTGACGGAAGCGGTTCGCGCCATGCTCGGCCTTGCAGACCGCGCCCGCATCGTCGATCTGTTCGAGCATATCGTCAAAGGCGATGTTAGCGCCGCCCTGCATGAATTCGGCGCGCAATACGAGGCCGGCGCCAATCCGGTGGTGGTGCTGACCGATCTTGCCGATTTCACCCATCTCGTCACCCGCCTGAAATACGTGCCCGATTCGGCCGACGATCCGTCGCTCAGCGAAGTCGAGCGCCTGCGCGGCCGTGAATTTGCCGAAACCATCGCCGTCACCACCCTGTCGCGCATCTGGCAGATGCTGTTGAAGGGTATCGGTGAGGTGGAAGCCGCTGCCCGCCCGGCCGGTGCCGCCGAAATGGTACTGATTCGCCTTGCCCATGCCGCGCATCTGCCCTCGCCGGAAGAGGCCGCGCGCCGCATCGCCGAATTCGCCAATGGCGAAGCGCCAAGCCGGCCGATGCCTTCCGGCAACGGCAATGGCGGCGGGGCGCAGGCCTTTGCGAGCGCCCCGGTCACCGCCCGCGCCGTCGAGGCCGCGCCCGCCCGTTCCTCCGGTTCGGTGACCATGCTGCGCCCGACCGCAGCCGCCGCGCCGGCTGCGGAGCCGATGGCGGTCGGCCGGGTCGAGGCGCCGCCGCAGGCGAGTGAGCCGAAGGTCAAGGTCTCCTCGCTGGCCGATATCTCCGAACTCTGCACCAAGAACCGCGATTTCAAGCTCAAGGCGCAGATGCGCGCCTTCGTGCGGCCCGTAAAGCTGGAGCCGGGGCGGCTGGAAATTTCCCTGGTGCGCGATGCGCCGAAATCCATGGCCGGCGACCTGCAGAACCGTCTGCAGGAATGGACCGGCATCCGCTGGATGGTCATCCTCTCGCGGGAGGAAGGCGGGCCGACGCTGGCCGAGCAGGAGGAGAGCGCCCGCGAGGCCCGCCTCGTCGATGCGAGGCAGGATCCGGATGTGGCGGCGATCCTGTCGCGCTTTCCGGGCGCGCGCATCACCGACGTGCGGGTGAGGGCGGCCGAGGTCGAAGACGAGGAGGAGGCCAAGGCCCCCGCCGTTGCCGAATCCGCCGAGGGCGATATCCTGCCCGGCGACGATATCGAGTTTTGACAGCAATTTCAGGAGACGAGACATGCGCGACATCATGGGCATGATGGGCAAGGTCAAGGAAATGCAGGCCAAGATGGAGCAGATGCAGGCGGAAATCGCCGCGCTCGAAGTCGAGGGCCGGTCCGGCGGCGGCCTCGTCACGGTCCGCCTCAACGGCAAGGGCGAGATGCTCGGCCTGAAGATCGATCCGTCGCTCGCCAAGGAAGACGAGTTGGAGATCCTCGAAGACCTGATCGTCGCCGCCCACAAGGACGCCAAGACCAAGGCCGACAGCGAGACGCAGGAAAAGAGCAAGGCGCTGACATCAGGCCTGCCGATCCCGCCCGGCTTCAAGCTGCCTTTCTGATCAGGCGAATACCCGCCTCGGCCAGGGATTGATGCCATCGCGCAGCCAAAGCAGGCTGTCGATCCAGAAGCTCGATCCATGCCGGGCATGGAACAGGTCGAAATGGCCGACCCTGGTCACGCCGAGGTCGGCCGGCTCGAGCATGACCTTCAGCCGCTCGGCCGAGGTGTAATAGGACAGCGCCCGGTTGACGGCGCTGTGCGTGGCGAAGGGATCGTCGGAGACGCTGAGCGCCAGCATCGGCGCCTGCACGGCGGCGAAGCGATCGAGGATCGTGGCCCGCAACGGCTCCTTCAGCCGCGCCTCCATGCGAGGCCCGCGAAAACTCCATTCCAGCGCCACGCCGGCCGGCAGGTCTTCCAGCCAGCCGAGGCCGCGCCCGGGAAAGAAACCGAGCGCCAGCGTGATCGCCGGCATCGCCACATGCCATTTCAAGAACAGCGACAGCCGGTCCTTGCGGCGGTAATCCGGCCAATAGGCATATTGCGCCCCGACCGTCAGCAGCCGGGAAATGCGGGCAGCACTCGGCGCATAGCCGGGTAAAAAACCCCCGATGCTGTGGCCGACCACCAGTGGATCGCCACCCTCTTGCGCCAGCGCATGGGCAAGCGCCGCCTCGAAATCCTGTTCGCCCCATTGCCGCCAGGTAAAACCCGTTCCCTTCAGCCGCCCGGCCGGGCGCGACAGGCCGATGCCGCGATAGTCATAGGTCAGCACCGGAAAGCCGTGTTCGGCGAGGAAGGCGGCGTAGCGGTGATAATAGGCGGCCTTCACCCCCGTCGCCGCATTGATGACGACGGGATTGCGGGTGGTGCCGTCTGTGCCCCACCAATGGCCTTTCAGCACCACGCCGTCGGCGCATTCGAATTCGGTCTGCCTGCCGTCCATGCCTGTTCTCCTGGATCGGCAATCTAGCCAGAAGCCGCGCTTGTGTATACTCACCGGTCAGTATACTTTCGCCTCATGACCCAGCCCGAAACCCCCACCCGCCAGCGCATCGTCGAAGCGGCCAACCGCCTGTTCTATCGCGAGGGCATCCGCGCCGTCAGCGTCGATGCGGTCGCGGAAGAGGCAGGCATCACCAAGCGTTCGCTCTATTACCATTTCAAGAGCAAGGACGATCTGGTCGCCGCCTATCTCGACCACCGCGACCAGCCCAATCTCGATGCCTACAGCCGATGGTTCGCCGAAGCGGAGGGCGATGTCTCCAATCGCATCGCCGCGATCTTCGAAAAGCTGGCCGCGCGGGCCGAACGCCCCGGCTGGAAGGGCTGCGGTTTCCTGCGCACCTCGGCGGAGCTCGCCAATCTGCCCGGCCATCCGGCGCTGAAACGCGGCGCGGCCCACAAGAAGCGCATCGAGGACTGGCTGGCCTCCGTGCTGCGCGAAGCCGGCCGTCCGACGCCCGAGACGGTCGCGCGGCAGATCGCCCTGTTGCTCGACGGCAGCTTTTCCGCCGCCATGCTGCATCGCGACGCCTCCTATTTCCGCACCGCCGGCGCGGCGGCTCGGGCATTGTCCTCTTGACCGGAGCGGTTCGGCGGGCGCAGTCTGCCTGCCTGTGGAGGAGAGATGATGACGCTGTCTTCATTGCTGGTCTTTGCCGGCGCGCTGCTGGTCGCCGCCGGTTCGCCGGGGCCGAGCATCGCGGCGCTGGTCGCCCGGGTGATCGCCAAGGGGTATCGCGATGTATTGCCGTTTCTGATGGCCATGTGGCTGGGTGAGGTGCTGTGGCTCAGCCTCGCCGTCGCCGGCCTCGTCACCATCGCCGAAAGTTTCCATGCCGTCTTCGTCGCCATCAAATGGCTGGGCGTCGCCTATCTGCTCTATCTCGCCTGGAAGATGTGGTTCGCGCCGGTCAAGGTCGAGGATGGGGCGCTGCCGGAGCGCGATTCCGCCGGGCGGCTGTTTTTCGCCGGGCTGACGGTGACGCTCGGCAATCCCAAGATCATGATGTTCTATGTGGCGCTGCTGCCGGCGATTATCGATCTCGCCGGCGTGACGCTGGTCGGCTGGGGCGAACTGGTCGCCACCATGCTGGTGGTGCTGGTCGCGGTCGATTTCTGCTGGGTGGCGCTGGCGGCGAAAGCCCGCCGGCTGCTGCGCAGCGAACGCGCCGTCCGCGCCGCCAATCGCACCAGCGCCGGCCTGATGGCGGGGGCTGCGGCGGCTATTGCCACCCGCTAGATTTCAAGCCGCTTGCGAAGCCGTTCGGCAATCGGTGCGGCCAGCATTCGGCTCCGTTCGTCCTCGGAAACGCGACCATAGGCCGCCATCATCCGCGGAATCGGAATACGTTCCCCGACATAGGGCGTCATCGCCACATCCATGCCGGCCTCGACGAAGCCGCCCGCGATCACCCGCGCATAAATGCCCGGCCGCCCGACCTGCGCGAACCGTTTGACGAGATGCGGGTCGCCCATCCAGGCCGCCAGCGTCGCGCAGGGCATGCGCGGCGCCGTCGCCTCCAGCACCACATCGCCGACGGCAAACCGGTCGCCGACCGCGACATCGCCATTCTCCAGCCCGGCGATGACGAGATTTTCGCCAAAACTGCCGGGCGGCAGGTCGCGGCCCAGTTCCGTCCGCCACCAGTCAAGGGTGCGTTCGCCTTCGATCAGGATCGCTTGGTCGGGTCCGCCGTGATGCTTCTTGTTGCAGACCTTGTCGCCGACGAGGCCGAGGCGGTCGATCATGGCCGGGCCGCCGATGGCGCGCTTGTCGATGCCGGTGCGATAGGATTTGCCGGGCAGCTTTTGCGAGGCGCCGATGCAGACGGCGATGATTTTCATGCGGCTTCTCTCATCCAGATCATTTCTTCGCGTTCAAACATGGGATAAAAGCGCGGCCATGGCAAAACGAGTCACCGGCCCGGAAATCGAAAAACTCATCCAGCTTCTGGCGAAAGTACCGGGTCTCGGGCCCCGGTCGGCGCGGCGCGCGGCGCTGCACCTCGTCAAGAAGAAGGACCAGCTTCTCGGCCCCCTGTCCCAGGCGATGGACGAGGCCTACCAGAAGGTGCGCATCTGCTCCACCTGCGGCAATGTCGATACGATCGACCCCTGCACGGTCTGCACCGATATCCGCCGCGACCAGTCGGTCATCATCGTCGTCGAGGATGTCTCCGACCTCTGGGCGCTGGAGCGCGCCGGCGCCATGAACGCTGCTTACCATGTGCTCGGCGGCACGCTGTCGCCGCTCGACGGCGTTGGCCCTGACGACCTCAACATCCGCACGTTGATCGACCGGGCGCAGGCGGGCGGCGTGCGCGAGATCATCCTCGCCGTCAACGCCACCGTCGAGGGCCAGACCACGGCCCATTACATCACCGACCAGCTCTCCGGGCTGGAGGTGAAGATCACGAGGCTTGCGCATGGCGTTCCCGTCGGCGGCGAGCTGGATTATCTCGACGAGGGCACGCTGACGGCGGCGCTGCGCGCCCGCACGGCGATCTGAGTTTCAACGGGACGGCTTCATGCGCACATTGCTGAAAACATTGCTGATCTGCGGTCTTTCCCTGCTGCCGCTGCCGGCCTTCGCCCTGGATAAGGCAACGGTCGAAAAACAGTTCCATGGCTGGATCGAGGCCGAGATCTGGCCGCAGGCGAAAGCCTCGGGCGTCTCGCGGGCCAATTTCGACGCCGCCTTTGCCGGCGTGACGCTGAACTGGGATCTGCCCGATCTCGTGCCGCCCGGCACCAGGCCGCCGAAGGAGCAGGCGCAGACCCAGGCCGAGTTTTCCGCCCCCGGCGGCTATTTTTCCGAAAAGCGCCTGAGTGGCCTCGCCGCAACCGGCAAATCGCTCGCCGCCACCCATGCGGCGACCTTGAGGCGCATCGAAAAGACCTATGGCGTGCCGGGCGCGGTGGTGCTGGCCATCTGGGGCCGCGAAAGCGGTTTTGGCGCGGCGAAGATTCCCTATTCGGCCGTGCAGGTATTGGCGACAAAAGCCTTCATGTCGACCCGCAAGGACATGTTCCGCACCGAGCTGATCGCGGCGCTGCATATCGTCGATGGCGGCGACGTGACGCCTTCCGTGATGAAGGGATCCTGGGCCGGCGCTTTGGGCCAGCCGCAATTCATGCCGACCAGCTACCTGAAATATGCCGTCGATTTCGACGGCGACGGCCATCGCAACATCTGGACCTCGGTGCCGGATACGCTGGCCTCCATCGCCAACTATCTGGTCAAGAAGGGCTGGAAGCCCGGCCGCAACTGGGGCTACGAGGTGACGATCCCCGAAAACGTCTCCTGCGCGCAGGAAGGCCCGGATCTGGCAAAGCCGCTCTCCGCATGGACCGGCATGGGCATCGCCCGCATCTCGGGAAAAGCTTTTCCGCCAAACGAGGCCAAGGCCGAGAGCATGATGCTGCTGCCCGCCGGCCGCCACGGCCCGGAATTCATCGTCTCGCCGAATTTCTACGTGCTCAAGGAATACAACAATTCCGACCTCTATGCGCTGTTCATCGGCAATCTCGCCGATCGCATCGCCGGCGGTTCCGGCCCGTTCAAGGCGACCTGGGGCGATGTCGGCAAGATGCTGCGCTCGGATGTGCTCGCCATGCAGAAGACGCTCGCCGCCAGGGGTTACGACGTCGGCAAGGTCGACGGCCTGCCGGGCTACAAGACCCGCCGCTCGCTCGGCGACTGGCAGGGCAAGAACGGGATTGCCGCGACCTGCTATCCAGACGAATCCCTCAAGAAACGGCTCAAATAGAGCAATTCCAGCAAAAGTGTGCAGCGGTTTTGCGTCCGGAATTGCGTCGGAATAAGCCGGTCCTTGCAATTTGCGCCGATCGCGCGTATATCAACGTCAAATTCTTGATCGTTCGATGAAGAGTGGGCCCTGTCGGACCCGCTCTTTTTTATTACCGCGATCATGCTTATCCGAATTTTCAGGGAGAGATCGCTTGGCCGATATCCAGGCTGAAGACGCCAACGAACCGCGGCTGATCGTCGAGACCGGCGTCGACCGCCGCATCGCCGACATCATCGAGCCGGTCATCGTGCCGATGGGCTACAAGCTGGTGCGCGTGCGCCTTCTGAACCAGAACGGCCTGACGCTGCAGGTGATGGCCGAACGCAACGACGGCACCATGACCGTCGAGGACTGCGAAGCGCTGTCCATGGCGATTTCGCCGGTGCTGGATGTGGAAGATCCGGTCGACAAGGCGTATCATCTGGAAATGTCGTCGCCCGGAATCGACCGTCCCATGGTCCGCAAGTCGGATTTTTCGCGCTGGCAGGGCCATATCGTCAAGTGCGAGACCTCGGTGCTGCTCGACAACCGCAAGCGGTTTCGCGGCAAGATCGCCGAAGTCGACGCCGAAGGTTTCACGCTGGAGCGCGACCAGGCCGCCTACGGCGAGTCCCCGCGCGTAAAAATCCCGTTCAGCGCGCTGGCGGAAGCCAAGCTGGTGCTGACCGACGACCTGATCCGCGACGCGTTGCGCGCCGACAAGCTGGCCAAGGCGGAAGCCGCCAACCAGAACGAACAGAGTGACGACGAGTAATTTTCGACAATCCCGCGGCCCGCACGAGGGGTCCGCGATTTGAATTGGCTGATGGAGAACGAGAATGGCAGTCAGTGCGAACCGGCTTGAACTTCTGCAGATCGCAGATGCTGTCGCGCGCGAAAAGGTAATCGACCGCGAGATCGTGCTGGCCGCGATGGCCGACGCCATCCAGAAGGCGGCGCGCTCGCGCTACGGTTCGGAATCCAACATTCGCGCCGACATCAATTCCAAGACCGGCGAAATCCGCCTGCAGCGTCTGCTGGAAGTGGTCGAGCAGGCCGAGGACTATTCGACCCAGATCCCGCTGCTGCTGGCCCGCGACCGCAACCCGGACGCCAAGATCGGCGATTTCATCGCCGATCCGCTGCCGCCGATGGATTTCGGCCGCATCGCCGCCCAGTCCGCAAAGCAGGTCATCGTTCAGAAGGTGCGCGAAGCCGAGCGTGACCGCCAGTTCGACGAGTTCAAGGACCGCGTCGGCGAAATCGTCAACGGCACCGTCAAGCGCGTCGAATATGGCAACGTCATCGTCGATCTCGGCCGTGGCGAAGGCATCGTCCGTCGCGACGAGATGATCCCGCGCGAAAACGTCCGTTACGGCGACCGCATCCGCGCCTATGTCTACGACGTGCGCCGCGAGCAGCGCGGTCCGCAGATCTTCCTGTCGCGCACCCATCCGCAGTTCATGGTCAAGCTCTTCACCATGGAAGTGCCGGAAATCTATGACGGCATCATCCAGATCAAGTCGGTCGCCCGCGATCCGGGCTCGCGTGCAAAAATTGCCGTCATCTCCAACGACAGCTCCATCGATCCGGTCGGCGCCTGCGTCGGTATGCGCGGTTCGCGCGTCCAGGCGGTCGTCGGCGAGCTGCAGGGCGAGAAGATCGACATCATCCCGTGGTCGAACGAGCCGGCGAACTTCGTCGTCAACGCGTTGCAGCCGGCCGAAGTCGCCAAGGTGGTCCTCGACGAGGATTCCGAGCGCATCGAGGTCGTGGTGCCGGACGAACAGCTGTCGCTGGCCATCGGCCGTCGCGGCCAGAACGTCCGCCTCGCCTCGCAGCTCACCGGCTGGGACATCGACATCATGACGGAAGCCGAGGAATCGGAGCGCCGCCAGAAGGAATTCAACGAGCGCTCGAAGCTGTTCATGGATTCGCTCGACGTCGACGAGATGGTCGGTCAGGTTCTGGCTTCGGAAGGTTTTGCCGCCGTCGAGGAGCTCGCCTATGTCGACCTGGAGGAAATCTCCTCGATCGACGGCTTCGACGACGACACTGCTGTCGAAATCCAGACCCGCGCCCGCGAATATCTCGACCGCATCGAGGCCGAGATGGACGAGAAGCGCAAGAAGCTCGGCGTTTCCGACGAGCTGCGCCAGATCGACGGCATGACAGCGCAGATGATGGTCGCGCTCGGCGAGGAAGGCATCAAGACGATCGAGGACTTCGCCGGCTGCGCCGCGGACGATCTCGTCGGCTGGTCCGAACGCAAGAACGGCGAGACCAAGAAGTTCGAGGGCGTGTTCTCGAAGTTCGACGTGTCGCGCGTCGAGGCCGAGAACATGATCGTGCAGGCGCGTCTCGCAGCCGGCTGGATCACCGAGGAAGAACTGGCGAGCCAGCAGGTCGAAGAGACCGATGCCGAGGCCGAAGCCGGCGATGAAACGGGCGACGAGCAGGACGCATGATGGCCGGGCCATTGCGCAAGCGCGAGGGCGACGACGATGCGGCCGGTGACGACGTGAACGGCCGCATGTGCATCGTCACCCGCGAAAGCGGGACGCCGGAGGCGCTGATCCGCTTCGTGGCCGGGCCCGACGGTTCCGTCGTGCCCGACCTGAAGCGCCAGCTTCCGGGACGCGGCTGCTGGGTCAAGGCCGAGCGGACGCTGGTGGACAAGGCGGTGGCGAAGAAACTTTTCGCCCGCGCCCTCAAGACGGAGGTGACTGTCGCGGCCGATCTCGGCGCGATGGTCGACCGGCTGCTGGCTGCCCAGCTTGCCGGCATGATGAACCTGGGGCGCAAGGCCGGCGGCTTCATCACTGGCTCGGCCAAGGTCGATGCGGCGGTGCGTTCGGGCGAGGCCTTGGCGGTGTTCCACTCGCTGGATGCCGCCGCCGACGGTGTGAGAAAGATCGACCAGGCCCGCAAGGCCTGGCACCTCGGAATGGAAACCGAGGCGGAAATTCCCTCGTTTCGCTTGTTCACGGACAGCGAAATGCAGGAACTGATGGGCCAGAATGCTTTTATCCATGCTGCGGCGCTTGCAGGGCAGGCGGGTGAAGGTGTAGTGAAGCGCGCAAACCTGCTCGAACAGTACCGCAATGGCGGTCAGTCCCGGGCAATTGGCGTCGCTGCCCAGACAAGACAATGACGCGGTCACCGGCGGGTGCCGGTCGCGACTTCGAGTTTAAGGTATGTAAAGACAGGGTCTGATGTCGCATCCGTCCCTGCCCGAAGGAACAGGAACGGAATGACCGACAACAAAGACGACAAGACAATCAGCGTACCGGGCAAGAAAACCCTCACCCTGAAGCCAACGGGCGTGACGCAGGGCACGGTGCGTCAGGATATGGGTCGCGGTCGCACGAAAGCGGTGGTCGTCGAAACCCGCAAGCGGCGCCCGATGCGCCCTGAAGACGAAAAACCGATCACGCCGGTGGCGAGCACGCCCGCTCCGGCGGCCCGCGCGCCCGAGCCGCAGGCGAGCCAGCCTGCGCGCCCGGCGCAGCCGCAACCGCGCATCCACCAGCCGAACCAGCAGCGTCCGCAGCCTGCGCGCCAGGACCGTGACAACCGCGACCGTGACAACCGCGATCGCGATCGTCCGCGCGGCCAGGTCCTGCACGGCCTGTCGGCCGGCGAAATGGAAGCCCGCCGCCGCGCGCTGATCGAAGCGCAGGCGCGCGATCTCGAAGACGCCAAGCGTCGTGCCGAGGAAGAGGCGCGCCGCAAGGCGGAAGAGGAACTGCGCGCCGCCGAGGCC
>JAFKJU010000039.1 GCA_017305935.1 Hyphomicrobiales bacterium
GCGCTGGCGGCCATGGCTCTTGGGGAAATAGGGCTGAAGACGAGCCATTTGCTCGTCCGTCAGCCAAAACAAATTACTCATCAGTCGGGCTCCTATACGCCCATCTGAATCACAGCCGTCAGTTCAAATCAATGGGTCCTGACCCTAGCCATTTTATCAAGGTCGCTCATTGAGTAATTTAGCTCGCGGCAACGCTGCTTGATCTGATCTATCACCTTTATCCCTGTAAGCTTCAGGGGCTTTGGCGGTCTGCGCAGGCCGTGGCGCGCGGCGAATTGAATAATCGCAGCCCAGCTATGCCCAGGCAGCAGCGCAATAATCTCATCTTTGCCGGCTTGGAGAAACCGACGTCGGATGATCGACAATTCCTTGCCAGTGAAACCAGGCCGCAGCTTCACGAGTTTTAACCTCATGGTCCGATACCGTATGCCGGCATAGGTGCGGTGAGGCAGCGCCTTGAGTAGAGCACCGTAATTCGGAAACAACGAGCGAACGATTTGATCTTCTGCCGGTGTCCAAAGTTTGTGCCCCCCTGGCGTTACTCCTTCACGCTGCATTCTCTCTCGTGACCGAATGGCTTTTGCCGCTGCGCGGCCATGATGCGACAGCTCCATGTTCACCTCCCTGCACGGGTGAAAGGACGCTTCGATTGATGCAAGACGATGACGAGGTAAGAGTTGTCCCGGATATCCTCGATCTTCATCCCGGGTTTCCACCGGGGAGAGCTTGGCCGAAAGCCGTCGTTCCCTCATCAGCGTGGCGTCATCCACGCGAACGAGCTGAGGGCATTGACGGCGCCCTGTGGCGATGCCCTGCCTTCAGCGACTGAGGATACGAATACGGACCTGGGCGGCTGTTATGTCACGCAGAAGCCAAGGCCTATGCTGCAATATCGCGCGCCGCCGGCTGGCCCACAACCCTAGCGAGATGCACCGCACGGTTCTGCGGGCGCTCGTGTGGGGCTTTGATCCGCCCGAGCCTGACAGCCTCCGCATGGCCATCTATGAAGCAGCCAAAAGGAGGCCGATGCTTTCGCCGCAACAGCCTCTGTCGAGGTCCGGGAAGGCGTTCACGTTGCGGACAGTGCCAGCGTTACGGTGGAGAAAGCCGGCGCCCTATGGATTGCATCTGGCGAGAACGCCGGCCTTGAGCGCTCGACCATAAATCAGCGCAAGAGCCACCTCGATCACCACATCATTCCGATGATCGGCCAAACGCTATTGTCCAAGCTGACAGTTCCTCTCGTTCGTGACTTTGAGGACAGACTAAGGAAAGCCGACCGTTCGCCAGCGATGGTGAAGAAGCTGCTGACTTCCCTTGGTTCAATTATCTCGGATGCAAGTGAGCGCGGTCTCGCGACGCGGAACCCGGTGCGCGATATTCGCAGCAGCAGAAAGGGCCGCGACAGGCGACAGGAGAAACGACAGAAAGGACGTGTCGAAGTCGGCGTGGACATCCCTACCCGCGACGAGATCAAGGCGTTTGTTGCTGCGTTGGACGCGCATTGGCGGCCGCTGCTGGTTACGGCGGTGTTTACTGGTATGCGCAGCTCGGAATTGCGTGGCCTCCGCTGGCAGGATGTCAATTTCAAACGGGCGGAAATCAGCGTCACCCAGCGCGCCGACGAGTTCGGGGAGATCGGCCCGCCAAAGTCTGAAGCGGGCGTTCGCACAATCCCGGTACCGCCGCTCGTCATCAATGCGCTGAAGGAGCACAAGCTGAAGCAGGCAGGCTCTCCAATTTATGTTTTCGCCAATCCAGAAGGCGAGCCGCGGTCACACGCCAACATCGTTCAGAAAGGACTATGGCCAGCGATGGTCAAAGCAGGGGTGACGTTGCCTGGCAAGAAGATAGGCAAGGACGGCGAGCCGCTCCCGAAGGCAAAGTATGCCGGGATGCACGCGCTCCGGCATTTCTATGCAAGCTGGCTGATCAACCGAAAGGAAGACGGTGGCCTTGGCCTACCGGCTAAAATGGTACAGGAGCGCCTTGGGCACGCGTCAATCGTGATGACTATGGATGTCTATGGCCACCTTTTCCCGCGCACCGACGATGGGACAGAACTGGCACAGGCCGCGAACATTCTGCTCAGCTAGGCGCAACATGGACGCAACATGACGCCAAATTGCGCCGTGAAATCAAATCGGAGAGGAAGCCTGCAAATCCTTGTACCCCGGTTCAATTCCGGGCGAGGCCTCCATCCCTTCCGATTTACAATCGCGATTTTTCGCGCGACGCGACGCTTCAAGGCTTTCGCGGGAGTGTAAACGCCAGGGCTTCAGGGAACCGGGCGTTTCAAGACCTTGTCGAGATTTATTCGGCGGCGCTCAGCTTGTCATTGCGTTTCGGCAGCTTCCAGTTCGGGCGCGGAAAGTGGCACGTGTAGCCGTTCGGGTAGCGCAGGAGGTAATCCTGATGCTCCGGCTCGGCCTCCCAGAAATCGGAGACGGCTTCGACTTCGGTCACCACTTTGCCTGGCCACAGGCCGGACGCATCCACATCGGCGATCGTCTCTTCGGCGATGCGCTTCTGCTCGTCGTTCACATAATAGATGGCGGAGCGGTAGCTCGGCCCGCGATCGTTGCCCTGGCGATCCTTTGTCGTCGGATCGTGAATCTGGAAGAAGAATTCCAGGAGGTCGCGGTAGCTGGTCTTGGCAGGATCGTAGTTGATCTCGATCGCCTCGGCATGATTGCCGTGGTTACGATAAGTGGCGTTCGCCACATCGCCGCCGCTATAACCGACGCGGGTGGAGACGACACCCGGGAGACGGCGAATCAAATCCTGCATTCCCCAGAAGCACCCTCCGGCGAGAACCGCGCGTTCCGTCGCAATGCTCATGTCATCCTCCATCTGGCTGGTTTGTCTGCCGCAAAGATGGGCGCGGACAGGCTCGAAATCAATGCACGCCGGGGATCACATCTCGCATGCCTGTTCGGAAAGAGGAATTTCCTGCCGGCCAGCCCTTTCCCGACTCCGCGCCTGCCCTATTTCACAAGGTATTCCAGCGACGGAACGGAGAAAGACATGACCCCGAAAAAGATTCGCGGGGCAGCGTGCACGCTTGCCCAGTTCGCGGCTCGATATGGCATGAAGGAAGACGAGGCGGCAGCCATCTACGAAAAATTCGGGCCTTCGAGCGTGGACCTCGAGATTCTCATGCGCGCCAAAGGCCGCGAGCCGGTCGCCGCCATGGCGGATTGAAGCGTTTTTACCAATGTAACCGGGATGTGGCCGGATAGCATTCCGGCCATTGTTGCTTCTTCCTCTGGAAAACAAATTAAATCGATTAATAAAATTCTTGCCCATTTCAAAGGAAAACAAACCGATAGTGCAAAAGGCCTAAAATTCTTCAGGTGAATTTAAATTTTCCGTGGAACACTTCTTTCATTTCCGCATTTGACGTCCAACCGATTTATGGGGCCTATCATGCAGCATGTGGAATTCGATGACGTCGTCACCAATACATTGATGGAAGTTCTGAGTGTGCGCGATTTCGCGAAGCGCTATCGGCTGACGGCGCAGGAGGAGGAGCGGCTGGTGACACTGTTCGGCGGCTTCGCCACGCGTGCCGAATTGCTGGCAAACGCCCGACGCGCGCCGCTGTTCCGGTAAAGGCTTTGTCCGCCAAGGGCTTGGCAATCCCTTGAGGCGCCCTAACTGGCGAGAAAATTTCCGATTTCCCTGCCAGTCGAGATTTTCCCTTGGCCTCTCCTCCTCCCATCCTCCTGTGGTTCCGCAAGGATCTGCGTCTCGACGACAATCTGGCCCTGACGGCGGCCGTCGAAACCGGCCGGCCGGTGATCCCTGTCTATATCCTCGACGAGTCCGATGCGACAATCGCACCGCTTGGCGCCGCCCAACGCTGGTGGCTGCATCATTCGTTGAAAAGCCTGCGAAAATCCCTGCGCGCCACCGGCAATGATCTCCTCCTGCGGCGCGGCCCATCGGAAAAAATCCTGCAGGAACTGATCGACGCCACCGGCGCCGATACGATCTTCGCCAACCGCATCCATGAGCCGCAGCGGCTCGACCGGGAACGCGTCTTCGCGGAAGCGCAAAAACAACGCGGCCTGCGCTTCACCGCCTTTGCCGGGCAATTGCTGCACGATCCGCAGAGGCTGGCGACCGGCAGCGGCGGCGCCTTCCGGGTTTACACACCCTTCTGGAACGCCTTCCAGCGCCAGCACGAACCGCGCCCGCCGGTGGAGGCGCCTTCGTCGATCCCTGCTTTCCGTGCGCCGCCTGAGACGGACGATCTCGACGCCTGGAACTGCGTGCCTGCGAAACCGGACTGGGCCGCGCATTTTCCGCAAAGCTGGACGCCCGGCGAGGCCGCCGCCATCGATAAACTGGGACAGTTCCTCGATGGCCCATTGGACCGCTACAAGACGGATCGCGATTTTCCGGCGCGTCCGGCGACTTCACGTCTCTCCCCGCATCTGGCCCTCGGCGAAATCTCTCCCTTCCGTATCTGGGATGCCACGCGCGGCCTGGGCGACATCCCGCGCGAAGACCTGATCCATTTCCGCAAGGAACTGGTCTGGCGCGAATTCTGCCATCACCTGCTTTTCCATTTTCCCGATCTTGCCGAAAAAAACTGGAATGCGCGTTTCGACGCGCTGACCTGGCAGGAGGACTCCCGGCGCTTCGGGGCATGGACCCGCGGGATGACCGGCTATCCCATCGTCGATGCCGGCATGCGCCAGCTCTGGCGCGACGGCATCATGCACAACCGGGTGCGGATGATCGTCGGCTCCTTCCTCGTCAAGGATCTGCTGATCGACTGGCGACAGGGCGAACGCTGGTTCCGCGACACGCTGGTGGATGCCGACCCCGCCTCCAACCCCGCCAACTGGCAATGGGTGGCGGGCACCGGCGCCGATGCCTCGCCTTTCTTCCGGGTGTTCAACCCGATACTCCAAGGCGAGAAATTCGATGCATCGGGGGACTACGTGCGTAGCTTCGTGACGGAAATCGCCGGCCTGCCGGACAAGTTCATCCACCGTCCTTTCGAAGCGCCGGCCGAGGTGCTGCGCAAGGCCGGCATCGAATTGGGCGTCACCTACCCTCGCCCGATCGTCGATCATGCGCAGGCGCGTCAGCGGGCGCTGGGAGCCTATGAGGCAGTCAAGCGGACAGCGTGATCCGCGCCGGAAACAACAAAAGGGCGCGCGGGAAATACGGCAAAATTGTGTCAGATATAGCCTAAACCCTTGACGGCCATGAAGACCGTGCAATTATTAATGCATATGAAGGCAATGACTGCTGGAGATTATTTCATGACGAATTCGCCTGTCTGGGACTCGCTCGCCAGCAATGCCGAAAGCCTGTCTCCCGAAAACATTTCCCGACTTCTCAAGGGCCTGCCGCTGAAGGCGCAGATGGTGATGCGCAAGTTGGCGCATCTGGAAAACGGTTCTCTCGCGCTGCAGCTTCCCGATGGCCGCCGCCTTCTGGTCAAGGGCAAGGCGGGCGGCCCGGCCGCAGCCATAAAGCTCAACAACTGGAACCTGCCGCAGCGGGCGCTGACCGGCGGCACGATCGGCGTCGCCGAAAGCTATATGGACGGCGACTGGGAAAGCCCGGACGCAGGCGCCTTCATGGAACTCTTCCTCGTCAACGAGAAGATGGGATCGAGCATTCCCAACGGCGCCAAGGGCCTGTTGCGGCTCATCGAGCGTTTCCGCCACTGGCGCAACGAGAACACCCGCGCCGGCTCGCGCCGCAACATCGCCGCCCATTACGATCTCGGGAATGAATTTTATAAGCAATGGCTGGACCCGACGATGACCTATTCGTCGGCGATCTATTCCACCGGCGCCGGCGACCTCACGGCAGCGCAGACCGCCAAGTATCGCAGCCTTGCGGAAAGCGCGGGCCTGCGCGCCGGCGATCATGTGCTGGAAATCGGCTGCGGCTGGGGCGGTTTCGCCGAATTCGCCGCCCGCGAGGTCGGCTGCAAGGTCACCGGCCTGACCATCAGCCGCGAACAGCTCGCCTATGCGCGGGAGCGCATGCACAAGGCCGGGCTCAACGAGCGCGTCAATCTCAAATTCCAGGACTACCGCGACGAGACCGACACTTATGACGGTATCGTTTCCATCGAGATGTTCGAGGCGGTCGGCGAAAAATACTGGCCGACCTATTTCGCCAAGCTCGACCAATGTTTGAAGCCTGGCGGCCGGGCCGGCCTGCAGATCATCACCATCAAGCCGGAATCCTATCAGGAGTATCACGACAATCCGGATTTCATCCAGAAATACGTCTTCCCCGGCGGCATGCTGCCGACACGCGAGCATCTCGTCTCACTCGGTCGCGCCGCCAATCTCGCCATGGTCAAGGATTTCGGCTTCGGCCTGGATTATGCCCGCACGCTGGGCGAATGGCGCGAGCGCTTCTGGTCGGTCTGGGACCGTGTGAGGCCGCTCGGTTTCGACGAGCGTTTCCGCCGGTTGTGGGAGTTCTACTTCTTCTACTGCGAAGCCGGTTTCCGCGCCCGCAACATCGATGTGCGGCAGGTGGTTTTCGCCAAGGGCTGAATGCCGCCTCGCACCATGACGAAAGATGAATTTTGCGGGCCGCCTTCCCGTGAAGGAACAGAATTTCTTGATCTATCGGCCTTGTGAACCGAAAACAGGGCACCTATCCTATTCCTCAACGAGAAGGCATGAGTCATGACGTTTCACCCGTCTGTCCTGGAAGCAATCGGCAATACGCCGCTGATTCGCTTGAACGGCGCATCGCAAGCGACAGGCTGCACCATTCTGGGCAAGGCGGAATTTCTCAATCCCGGCCAGTCGGTCAAGGATCGCGCGGCGCTGTTCATCATCCGCGATGCCGAGAAGAAGGGCTTGTTGCGCCCGGGCGGCGTGATCGTCGAGGGCACCGCCGGCAATACCGGCATCGGCCTGACGCTGGTCGCCAAGGCGCTCGGCTATCGCACGGTGATCGTCATCCCGGAAACCCAGAGCCAGGAAAAGAAGGACGCGCTGCGCCTGCTCGGCGCCGAACTGGTCGAAGTGCCGGCCGTGCCCTACAAGAACCCGAACAACTACGTGAAGGTCTCCGGGCGCCTCGCCGAGCAACTGGCGAAAACCGAGCCGAACGGCGCCATCTGGGCCAACCAGTTCGACAATGTTGCCAACCGTCAGGCCCATATCGACACCACCGCGCCGGAAATCTGGCGCGATACCGATGGCAAGGTCGATGGCTTCGTCGCGTCCGTCGGCTCCGGCGGCACGCTGGCGGGTGTGGCGGCAGGCCTGCGCGGCTTCAGCGACAAGGTCAAGATCGCCATTGCCGATCCTCTGGGGGCGGCGCTTTATGAATATTACAAGCATGGGGAGTTGAAGAGCGAGGATTCTTCGATCACCGAAGGCATCGGCCAAGGCCGCATCACGGCCAATCTCGAAGGCTTCACGCCCGATTACGCCTACCAGATCCCGGATGCGGAAGCGCTCGACGTCGTCTTCGACCTGGTGGAAAACGAGGGCCTGTGCCTCGGCGGCTCCAGCGGCATCAACATCGCCGGCGCCATTCGCCTGGCGCGCGATCTCGGTCCGGGTCACACCATCGTCACCATTCTCTGCGACTACGGCAACCGCTACCAGTCGAAGATGTTCAACCCGGAATTCCTCTCCTCCAAGGGTCTGCCGGTGCCGGCCTGGATGGAGAAAAACCCCGATATTTCCATCCCTTACGAGGCTGCTTGAACTCCCATGCCTGTGAATGCGCTGTTCCGTGACGATTTCTATCTTTCCACCTGCGAAGCCACGGTAACAGCGGTTCACGAGGACGGCGGCATCGAGTTAGACCAGACCTGTTTTTACGCCACCTCCGGCGGCCAGCCGGGGGATAGCGGCTTTCTGGAGCGTGAGGACGGCTCGCGCATCCTGCTCGGCCCGGCGAAAACCGGCGCCACCAAGGACGTCATCATCCATGTGCCGCTTGAAGGACAGCCCTTGCCTTCTGTCGGCGAAAAGCTGGTTCTGCATATCGACTGGCAACGCCGCTACAAGCTGATGCGCATGCACACTGCCTGCCATATCCTTTCCGTCGTCTGCCCCTATCCGATCACGGGCGCGGCCGTCGGCGAGGAGGAAAGCCGCGTCGATATCGACATGGGCGAACTGGCCGACAAGGATGCGGTGACCGCGAAGATGATGGAACTGGTGACCCAGAACCATCCCGTCTACGTGCAATGGATCACCGACGACGAACTGGCGGCCAACCCCGGCATCGTCAAATCGAAGAATGTCCGCCCGCCGGTCGGGCTCGGCCGTGTCAGCCTCGTCTGCATCGGTGAGAACGCCGCCATCGACAGCCAGCCCTGCGGCGGCACGCATGTTTCCGAGACGCAGGAAGTCGGCCCGATCTACATCTCGAAGATCGAGAAGAAGGGCAAGGAAAACAGGCGCTTCCGCATTCGTTTCGGAACGCCGGACGCCGCGGCCTGAGCCAAAAGCACATACGATAAAGCAGGAGTCCTTTTGATGAGCGATACCGCAAGCCGTTTCGTCGTATCCGCAGACTGGTTGCAGCAGCGGCTTGCCGATCCCGCCATCCGCATCCTCGACGCCTCCTTCTACCTGCCGGCGCACAAGCGCGATGCCGAGGCCGAATATGCCGCCGGGCACATTCCCGGCGCGATCCGCTTCGATCAGGACAGGATCGCCGATCATTCGACGCCGCTGCCGCATATGGTGCCGACGCCGGAGGCCTTTGCCGAGGAAGTTGGCCGGCTCGGCATTTCCGATCGCCACATCATCGTCGTCTATGACGGCATAGGCCTGTTCGCATCGCCGCGCGTCTGGTGGCTGTTCCGCATCATGGGCGCGAAGAATGTCTTCGTGCTGGATGGCGGGCTGGACGGCTGGAAGGCCGAGGGTCGACCACTGACCACGGCGCTACCCGATTTCGCCCCCGAAACCTTCCACGCGAGTTTAGACGCCAGCCGCGTCGTCGATTTCGAGACCATGCGCCGGATCGTCGACACTCACGCGATGCAGATTGCCGATGCGCGCGGCCCCGGTCGTTTCAACGGCACGGAGCCCGAACCGCGCGCCGGCATGCGCTCCGGCCATATGCCGGGCGCCGTCAACCTGCCCTCCGGCGTCTTCGCCGACAAGGGCCGCTTCAAATCGCTGCCCGAATTGGAGCGCATCGTCACCGGCGCCGGTATCGATCTTTCGAAACCGGTAGTCACCACTTGCGGCTCCGGCATTACGGCGGCAATCATCACGCTGGCCCTCGAATCGCTGGGGCATGGCGACAACAAGTTGTATGACGGCTCATGGACGGAATGGGGCGCCCGCCCAGATACCGCCGTGACGACGGGCAAGGTCATGGATAAGGAATGAGAATGTCGGCGGAACTTCCGGTTCACATCACGAAGCTGGAGATGGCGGCGCCACCGAAGGCCAGCCTTCCGGTTCCGGTGAACATTCAGACCGCAATCATGCGTGCGCCGGAGATCCCGCTGCCGTTCTACCGTTATCTCTATCGCCAGGTCGGCGCCCGCTGGCATTGGGTCGACCGTCTGCGCATGGAAGACGATGCGCTCGCCGCGACCGTCCATGCACCGCAGAACACGGTGACCGTCCTTTACGTCAATGGCGCTCCGGCCGGGTTCTTCGAGCTTTTGAAGATCGAGGACGATATCGTCGAACTCACCCATTTCGGCCTGATCGAACATGCGCTCGGCCTCGGCATCGGCAAGTGGTTCCTGCTGCAGGCTCTCTATGCCGCCTGGCAGGACAGTCCGAAGAAGGTGGTCACCACCACCAACAATCTCGATCATCCCCGTGCGCTGCAACTCTACCAGATGTTCGGCTTCTCACCGGTCTCGACAAGCAGCGCCACGCTGACGCCGATCGACGAGGCGGAATGGCGCGATCTCGCCGCCCGCTTCTGATCAGACGAAAAAGCCCGAAAGCCCTTGCCCCGCGCTATAGGCCGCATAGGCGAGCGCGGTGAAATAGGCTGTCGTTGCCGCGAGGAAGGCATAGCCTGCAATCACCATAACACCGTCGCGTTGCAACATGCCAGTCGCCACCAGCAGGATGGCGACACCCGGCAGCGTGTTGGAAAAGGGAATGAGACCGAGCGGAAACATCAGCAGGATGCCGCCATAGAGTATCGCCGCTCCGTTCAGGCGGTTGACCAGGGCCGTGCCGGTGACGGCGGAGAGGCGCGGACGCACGAAACGATCGAGCCGGGCAATGAGATCGACACCTTTTCGCAGGGCGGGAATCAATTTTTCGGTCTCGATATGCCGCTCGCTGATTTTCGACGGCAGCCAGGGCATGCGGTTCAGCATGATAGCCAGGCTGATCAGAATGATCGCCGCCCCGAAGACGGTGCTGACGCCGGGAATTGAGACGGGAATCAGGAAAGGCACGCAAAGCAGGATGCAGAGCAGCAGCAGCCCCTGCTCACCCATGGCCCCCATCAATTGCCGCAGCGTCACCGTCTCTCCCTCGATGGACGCGATCGTCCGCCGAAGAGTGTCGCCCATCTTTTCCCTGGTATCCGAAAATTCGATGCTCACGCGATCCGTTCCTGTTTGCCGACGCAGATTAGGCCAGGCACGCACCCAAGGGAAACGGGTTACGGTAACGCAACGGCGGGCCGCCCCGCTTGCGCAAGGCGACCCGCCGATAAAGATGACTGCGAATTTTTCCTAGCGCCGGGCCAGCAGGCCAAGGACATAGGCGATGCCAGCGGTGGCGGCCAGCATGAAAAGCGGCTCCTCGCGCACGCGCTCGCGGGCGCGCTCGACGATCAGATTGGCCTCTTCCGCCGCCAGATTCTTGGCGCCGCTGCCGAGCGCCGAAACGCTTTCCGTCAGCTTGGCAAGATCGGCGCGCAAATTTGCGATCTGCGCAGAAATGTCGTCTGCAGCCGCCTCGGTTTCGAGCTTGGCGGTGCTTTTCGGATCGACCATGGGGAACCTCCATTCGGGACTGTGTCGCCCCATCAACGCATGACGGGTACCTCGGTTCCCTCCCCGCCCGATTTTAGTCGCGAATGCGCCGATATGGGCCTTTTCTGACGACACAGCTTCATTTCCATGAAACTTTCATTTAAGGAACGGCGATTGTTTCGCCGCATGGGGCGATAAGTAAGACGAGGTTTGCATTCCGATGCTTGAAACGTTGCGAGTTGCCGCAAAGACCTGGGTTGCCAAAGGCCTGCTTCTGCTTCTGGTCGCGTCCTTCGCGATCTGGGGCGTCTCGCGGACGATCATGCACGACATGTCGAACAGCGTGATCACGGTCGGCGACCAGAACGTCACCGCCGGTGAGTTCCGCCTCGCCTACCAGCGGCAGGTCGCCAATATCAGCCGCCAGTTCGGCACGCAGCTCACGCCCGACCAGGCCCGCGCCTTCGGCATCGACCAGCAGGTCTTCGCCCAGCTTGTCGCTGGCGCAGCACTCGATCAGCTGTCGCAGGACATGCATCTCGGCCTCTCCGAGGATCGCCTGGCGCAGCTCATCGCCGAAGACCCGGCCTTCCATGCCGTCAACGGCCAGTTCGATCGCCAGCTGTTCACCACGCGCCTGCGCAACGCCAACCTGAACGAAAACGACTATATCAAGGAACGCAGCAAGGTTGCCGTGCGCGCCCAGATCGTCGATGCCGTTTCGGATGGCTTCACACCACCTGCGACGCTGGTCGATGCCCTCAAGCATTATCGCAACGAAAGCCGCGGCATCGATTACCTGCTGCTTTCCTCCGCCAATATCGACCCCGTGAAAGCCCCGACTGACGAGGTACTCACCGCCTGGTTCGACACGGTGAAAAGCCGCTACCGCGCGCCCGAATACCGCAAGTTCACCTATGTCAAGCTGGAGCCGGCCGATATCGCCAATCCCGCAGGGATCACCGACGACGAGATCAAGGCCGATTTCGAGAAGCGCAAGGACAGCTACAAGACGCCGGAAACCCGCACCGTCGAGCAGCTCACCTTCCCGAACAAGGAAATGGCCGACGGCGCGGCGAATGCGTTGCGCAACGGCACCACCTTCGACCAGCTGGTCACCGACCAGGGCAAGACCTCGGCCGACGTGCTGCTCGGCGATTTCAGCAAGGACGCCATGGTCGACCAGAAGGTTGCCGAGGCCGCCTTCGCGGTGAAGGCCGCCGGCGGCACGACGCCGGTCGTCGAAGGCGCCTTCGGCCCGGTCATCGTCCGCATCACCAATATCCGCCCGGAAACCACCAAGACGCTGGACGAGGTCAAGGAAGAGATTCGCAAGGATCTGGCCGTCGCCAATGCCAGCAGTGAAATCCTCAACGTCCATGACCGTTTCGAAGACGCCCGCGCCAATGGCGCCAGCCTCGCCGATGCCGCCAAGGAGCAGAAGCTCAACCTCGTCACCGTCGCCGCCGTCGATGCCAGCGGCAACGACCAGCAGGGCAATCCGGTCAAGGATATCCCCGGCGCCGGTGCGCTGCTGACCGAAGTCTTCAAATCGGATGTCGGCGCCGAGACCACCCCGGTTTCGCTCGGCAATGACGGCTATGCGTGGTTCGAAGTGCAGGACATTATCGCCGAACACGACCGCCCGCTGGCCGAAGTCAAGGACAAGGTCGTCGCCGACTGGACGGCCGAACAGCAGAAGCAGGCGCTTGCCGCGCGCGCCGCAGCCCTCAAGGACGAAGTCGCCAAAGGCAAGCCGCTGGAAGAGGTCGCCACCGCGCTCGGCCTCGCCGTCGAGAAGAAGGCCGGCCTGCGCCGCAACACCGACGATCCAGTTCTCGGCCGTGGCGCCGTTGCCGCCGCCTTTGGTGGCCCGCTCGGCACCGTCGCCAATGCCGTTTCCGCCGATGGCGACGGGCAGGTGCTGCTCAAGGTCACCGAGGTCAACGAGCAGCCGACGACCGACGTTCTCGACCGCAACGACGACCAGGTGACGCAGATCGCCAAGACCGCCGGCGACGACATTCTCGACCAGATGGTCAGCGAGTTGCAGACCGCATACGGTGTGTCGATCAACCGCGCGCTCGCCGACCAGGCGATGAACGTCCGCTAAACGCGGCCGACGAGGGAGGCATAGGCATGAGCCAGTTGAAACCCCTGCTCGCAAAGGCCGCGTCGCGGGAGCCCTTGACGCGCGCCGAATCGCGGGAAGCCTTCGAGATCCTGATGTCGGGCGAAGCCACGCCCTCGCAGATCGGCGGTCTGCTGATGGCGCTGCGCGTGCGCGGCGAGACGGTCGACGAGATCGTCGGCGCCGTCGAAACCATGCGCTCCAAGATGCTGCGGGTCGCTGCGCCTGCCGATGCCGTCGACATCGTCGGCACCGGCGGCGACGGCATCGGCACCTACAATATCTCGACGCTGGCGGCGCTGATCGTCGCCGGCTGCGGCGTTCCCGTCGCCAAGCATGGTAACAAGGCGCTCAGTTCCAAATCCGGCACGGCGGACGCGCTGACCGCGCTCGGCGTCAACCTGGATATCAGCCCCGAGCATATCAGCCGCTGCATCAGCGATGCCGGCATCGGCTTCATGTTCGCGCAACTGCATCATTCCGCCATGCGCCATGTCGGCCCGAGCCGCGTCGAGCTTGGCACGCGCACCATCTTCAACCTGCTCGGGCCCCTCTCCAGCCCGGCCGGCGTCCGTCGCCAACTGCTCGGCGTCTTCGCCCTGCAATGGGTGGAGCCGCTGGCCGAGGTACTGCGCGATCTCGGCTCGGAAACCGTCTGGGTCGTGCATGGCGAAGGCATGGACGAAATCACCACCACCGGCGTCACCAAAGTGGCAGCGCTGGAGAATGGCAAGATCCGCACCTTCGAGCTGACCCCGCGCGATTTCGGCGTCGAGCCGGCGCGGCTGGACGACCTCAAGGGCGGCGACGGCCATGTCAACGCCGCCGCACTCCGCGCCGTCATGTCCGGCGCCCGCAACGCCTATCGCGACATCGCGCTCTGCAACGCCGCCGCTGCCCTCGTCGTCGCCGGCAAGGCGGAGACCATTGCGGACGCCATGCGGCTTGCCGCACAATCGCTGGACAGCGGTTCGGCCGCCGCGGCGCTGGACCGCCTCGTCGCCGTCTCCAACGAGAAGGACTGATCGGCCATGACGGACATCCTGCGCAAGATCGAAGCCTACAAGCGCGAGGAAATCGCCGCCGCCAAGGCGCGCACCTCGCTTGCCGACCTCAAGGCCATGGCCGCCGGCCAGCCGGCTCCGCGCGGCTTCTATAGGGCGTTGCGGGCCAAGCAGGCGGACGGTCTTTTCGGCCTGATCGCCGAGATCAAGAAGGCCAGCCCCTCCAAGGGCCTGATCCGTCCGGATTTCGATCCCCCGGCGCTTGCCAAGGCTTACGAAGCCGGCGGCGCGGCCTGCCTTTCGGTGCTGACGGATACGCCGAGCTTCCAAGGCGCGCCCGAATTCCTGGCCGCCGCCCGCGACGCCTGCGCCCTGCCGGCGCTACGCAAGGATTTCATGTTCGAGACCTATCAGGTGCATGAAGCCCGCGCCTGGGGCGCGGATTGCATCCTGCTGATCATGGCAAGCCTCAGCGACGACGACGCCAAACGCCTGGAAGACGAAGCCTTCTCGCTCGGCATGGACGTGCTGGTGGAGGTGCATGACGCCGAAGAGATGGAACGGGCGCTGAAACTCGCCTCGCCGCTGGTCGGCATCAACAATCGCAACCTGCGCACCTTCGAGGTCAGCCTGACGGTATCCGAGGAACTGGCCGGCATGGTCCCTGCCGACCGGCTGCTCGTCGGCGAAAGCGGCATCTTCACCCATGCCGATTGCGAACGGCTGAAGGCAAGCGGCATCTCCACCTTCCTCGTTGGTGAAAGCCTGATGCGGAAGGACGACGTGGCCGCCGCGACCCGGACGCTGCTGACCGGCGACGCCGGCATTCTCGCAGCGGAATGACCATGAGCGGCCCGCGCCTGACCCATATCGACGCGGCCGGCGAGGCGCATATGGTCGATGTCGGCGACAAGGCCGAGACGACCCGCATCGCCACCGCTGAGGGACGGGTGCGCATGGCGCCGGAAACGTTGAAACTGATTCTTGAGGGCAATGCCAAGAAGGGCGACGTCATCGGCACCGCGCGGCTGGCCGGCATCATGGCCGCCAAGCAGACCGCCAGCCTCATCCCGCTCTGCCATCCGCTGATGCTGACCAAGGTCGGCGTCGAGATCGAGCCGGATCATGCCCTGCCGGGCCTCAGGATCGTGGCAACCGCAAAACTCACCGGCCGCACCGGCGTCGAGATGGAAGCGCTCACCGCCGTCTCCGTCGCGGCGCTGACCGTCTACGACATGGCCAAGGCCGCCGACAAGGCGATGGAAATCACCGGCATCCGCCTTCTGGAAAAGACCGGCGGCAAATCCGGCGACTACCGCCGCGACGAGACGACACCATGAGCCTGCTCCCCGTCTCCACCGCCCTGCAACGCCTGCTCGACAAGGCCGTGCCGACCGCCACGACTGAAACCATTGCCCTGCATGACGCCAATGGCCGCGTGCTGGCAATAGACCTCGCCGCCGGCCTGACGCAGCCGCCCTTCGACGCCTCCGCCATGGACGGCTATGCGCTGCGGGCGGAAGACGCCGTATCGATCGGCACGGAGCTCACCGTCATAGGCGAATCGGCCGCCGGCCGCAGCTTTGCCGGAACGGTCGGCGCGGGCGAGGCGGTGCGCATCTTCACCGGTGCCCCGGTTCCCTCCGGCGCCGATGCCGTGCTCATCCAGGAGGATGCCGAGCGGCTCGACGGCAACCGTATCCGCACCGGTTTCGTCCCCCTCAGGGGCCGCCATATCCGCCCGCGCGGGCAGGATTTTGCCGAAGGCGAAGTGGTGCTCAAGGCCGGTACCCGGCTTGACTACACGACGCTGACGGTCGCCGCAGCGATGAACCATGCCGCCGTGACCGTCTATCGCAAGCCGCTGGTCGCCATCCTCGCCACCGGCGACGAGTTGGTGACGCCGGGCAGCCAGCGCGGCCCGGACCAGATCGTCGCCTCCAACACATACGGCATCGCCACGCTGGCCCGCGATTGCGGCGCCGATATCCTCGATCTCGGCATTGTCCCCGACGACCGCGCCGCGATCACCGCCGCAATCGACCGGGCGATTGCCGCTCATGCCGATGTGCTGGTGACGCTCGGCGGCGCTTCCGTCGGCGATCATGATCTCGTGCAATCGACGCTGGTTGCCGCCGGCATGGAGCTGGATTTCTGGCGCATTGCCATGCGGCCGGGCAAGCCACTGATGGTCGGCAGTCTCGGCGCCATGCAAGTGCTCGGCCTGCCCGGCAATCCCGTCTCGACGCTGGTTTGCGGGTTGTTGTTCATGGAGCCGCTGCTCTCGGCGCTCGCGCGCCAACCGCAACCGAACCGCGCCACGACCGCGCTGACGACCCTGGCCCTGCCCGCCAACGACCAGCGCCAAGACCATCTGCGCGCCCGGCTGTCGCGGGATAGCGAGGGACAGTTATGGGTGGAAAGCTTCGGCAAGCAGGATTCGTCGATGATGAAAATCTTCGCCCATTCCGATTGCCTGATCGTGCGCCGCCCGCATGCGCCGGAATTGCCGGCAGGCGCGCCCTGCCCGATCCTGCTTTTGCGTCCTTTTCGCGACGGCTGAAAACATATCCCCGTAATTCCACATGTTTCGCACAAGTTTCGTTGGACCCACCCGACGAGGCCGCTCTAACTGTTTAACAAATGACGAATCAGCCGGATCATAGGGACTATCGCGTTATGCTCGAACGGACGCCGAGGCAGCGGGAACTGCATGTCGGTTTCAAGATGCTCTGCGAAAAGCTGCTGACGCGCGACGGCTACATGATCATGGAATCCGGCTGGAAGCAGAAGGTCGCCCGCGCCCCGGTCCAGACCGCCGACCTCCTGATCAAGCGCCCCAACGATCCCGATACCACCGTCGTCGAATCGAAATTCTACCGCTCGCGCCGCATCGATTCCGTGCTGCTGCGCAATGCGCTGGACGAGTTGAAGCGCCATCGCGAAACCAAGAAAAGCAAATCGGCGCTGCTGATCGTCTCGGCCCAGACGACGCCCGCCATGCGGCAGGAAGCGGAGAAGCTCGGCATCACGCTTTGGGGTTTTGCCGAACTGTTGCAGATGACGGCGAAAACGCCGTCGCTGGCCGACAATCTCGCCGATCTCCTGCGCGACGGCGATCCCTCGACCGGCGACGTCTTCACCGCCGAGCTTGCCGTGCTGGAAGAACAATCCGGCCGCCAGCGCCCGCGCGGCGAAGGCGCCAAGATCGCCGCCGATCTCGACCTCGTCAAGCCCATGCGCGACGGCAACAAGCGGTATGCCCAGCTCTGCGACCGGGCGATCCGTTATCTCTTCTCCGAGCAATTCCACCGCTGGATGCCGCAGAACAATCCGGAAGACGGGTTGTTTCGCCCCGACCTGATCGCCCGTCTCGCCGCCGGCCATGATTTCTGGAGCGCGCTTTCGAGCGATTTCGACGGGCGCTACGGCCTCTTCCTGTTTCCCAACCAGGCCGAACCGCTCGGCCATGGCGCTATCCTCTCCGCCGAACGCTTCCTCTCTCGCCCGTCCCTGCGCCCCATGCTGCTGGTCATTAGCCGCGCCGGCCTCGACAGCGGCGGCCGCCGCGCCGTGCAGGAAGCCCTGCGCCAGCGCGGCCACCTGATCCTGTCGCTGACGCTCGCGGAACTGAAGGACATGCTGGCGGCCCGGGATCTCGGCGACGAATTCCACGACGTCCTGATCGACCGGATGTCGGAAATGTTGACCGACCTATCGATCTGATCTCCAAGAACGAAAAAACCGGCCACATGGACCGGAGTCGGACTGGTGACAAACCGTGCCCCGCACTCTGTCGTCATCCTTGGGATTGTCCCAAGGATCTGCTCACGCTCACCAGGCCATTGACGGAAATGGATTTATTCTGCGTGCTTGGATGCTCGGCACAAGGCCGAGCATGACGGCGGAGAGGTTTCGGGACTTGTCAGAAACCTGACCCCGGCCGCATGGACCGGGGTCTTTGATTCTCAGAATGGGCCGCCTCAGACGAGGCGGCTCTGTTCCAGCGCGGCCTCGATGAAGCTCGCGAACAGCGGATGCGGATCGAACGGCCGGCTCTTCAGTTCCGGGTGATACTGGACGCCGATGAACCACGGGTGATCGGGATACTCAACCGTTTCCGGCAGCACGCCATCCGGCGACATGCCGGAGAACACCAGGCCGCAGGACTCCAGCCGATCCTTGTAATCGACATTGACCTCGTAGCGGTGGCGATGGCGCTCGGAAATATCCGTCGAGCCGTAGATATCGGCGATCTTCGTGCCCTTCTTCAGCGCCGCCTTGTAGGCGCCGAGACGCATGGTGCCGCCGAGATCGCCGGCCGCAACCCGCTTTTCAAGCTGGTTGCCCTTGATCCATTCGGTCATCAGGCCGACGACCGGCTCGCTGGTCGGGCCGAATTCGGTGGAGGAGGCCTCCTCGACGCCGGCGAGATTGCGCGCCGCCTCGATGACCGCCATCTGCATGCCGAAGCAGATGCCGAAATACGGCACTTTGCGCTCACGCGCAAAACGAGCCGCCAGGATCTTGCCTTCCGAACCGCGCTCGCCAAAACCGCCGGGAACGAGGATGCCATGTACCTTTTCGAGATAGGGCGTCGGGTCTTCCTTCTCGAAGACTTCCGATTCGATCCATTCCAGCTTGACGCGGGCGCGGTTGGCGATACCGCCGTGATACAGCGCCTCGATCAGCGACTTGTAGGCATCCTTGAGGCCGGTATACTTGCCGACGATGGCGATGGTCACCTCGCCTTCCGGCGTGCGGATGCGGTTGCAGACTTCTTCCCACTGCTCCAGACGCGGCTTGGGCGCCGGCTCGATGCCGAAGGCGGCCAGAACCTCGTTGTCGAGGCCTTCCTTGTGATAGGCCATCGGCACGTCGTAGATATGCGCCACGTCCAGCGCCTGGATGACGGCGGAGGGACGCACGTTGCAGAACAGCGACAGCTTGCGGCGTTCGGCTTCCGGGATTTCCCGGTCGGCGCGCACCAGCAGGATGTCGGGATGGATGCCGAGCGCCTGCAACTCCTTGACGGAATGCTGCGTCGGCTTGGTCTTGAGTTCGCCGGCCGCCGGAATATAGGGCATCAGGGTCAGGTGGACATAGATCGCCGTGCCGCGCGGCAGGTCGTTGCCGAGCTGGCGGATCGCCTCCATGAACGGCATCGCCTCGATATCGCCGACCGTGCCGCCGATTTCGCAGATGACGAAGTCGTAATCGTCATTGCCTTCGGTAACGAAGTCCTTGATCTCGTTGGTGACGTGCGGGATGACCTGCACGGTCGCGCCGAGATAGTCGCCGCGGCGTTCCTTGTCGATGATGTTCTTGTAGATGCGACCGGTGGTGATGTTGTCGGTCTTGGTGGCCGAACGCCCGGTAAAGCGCTCATAGTGGCCGAGATCGAGATCCGTCTCCGCGCCGTCGTCGGTGACGAACACTTCCCCGTGTTGGGTCGGGCTCATCGTGCCGGGATCGACATTGAGATAGGGGTCAAGTTTCCGCAGGCGCACGCGATATCCGCGCGCCTGAAGCAAAGCTCCGAGTGCGGCTGCCGCAATTCCTTTTCCGAGGGAAGAAACCACGCCGCCTGTGATGAATACATATCGCGCCATGGGAGTCACCGGATACCTTTTCACAAACGATTCCGCCAGCCCTAAAAAGACATCGTCACGATGTTTTCTGGGGACAGGCGGCGGATATTGAACAAAAGAAAACCGGCAGGTCTTGCGAACCTGCCGGGATGGGATCGAGGCGGGGACGGGTTATTGCCCCGTCGGAACGCCCGTATTCGTGGCCGGAGCCGCCGGGGCCGGCGTCGTGGCCGCGCCATCGGTCGGAACTGCCGTGCCTTCGCCCGGAGCCGGCGTGCCGGTGCCCTGAGCCGGGCCGAGCTGGTCGAGAACGCCGCTGCCCTGGCCGGCCGTGCCCTGCTGGATACGGTCGAGGATATCGGTCGGGCGCGATTCGAAGCGCGACAGGATGCCGAGGCCGAGCGAGGTCGCGAAGAACAGCGCCGCCAGGATTGCAGTGGTGCGCGTCAGCGCATTGGCCGTGCCGCGCGCCGACATGAAGCCGGAGCCGCCGCCGATGCCGAGCCCGCCGCCTTCCGAACGCTGGATCAGCACGACGCCCACCAGGGCGAGCACGATCATGAGATGAATGACGATCAATACGGTCTGCATGGGTTTCCAGTCCTGCCCTGAACCAGGGCAAAGTCAAAACGCGTTTGGCGGCTCTTTACATGAGGCCGCGGCCTATTCCAAGCCCCTGCGTGGTTTTCTCAATCCAGCAATTCTTTATACGCACCATAAATGGCGAGGAAATCCGCCGCTTTCAAGCTGGCGCCGCCGACCAGCGCGCCGTCGACATTGGCAATGCCCATCAGCTCGACCGCGTTGGAAGGCTTGACCGAGCCGCCGTAAAGAATGCGCATCACCTTGCCGGCGGCGCCGAAACGGGCGACCAGCTCGGCGCGCATGAAGGCATGGGCCTCCTCGACATCCGCCGCCGTCGGCGTCAGGCCGGTGCCGATCGCCCAGACCGGCTCATACGCGATGACGGTGTTTTCCGCCGTCGCACCGTCCGGCACCGAACCAGCAAGCTGGCGCTTGAGGATATCCAGCGTCTGTCCGTTCTTGCGCTCGTCCGCCGTCTCGCCGATGCAGACGATGGCGGTGAGATCGGCATCATGGGCGGCTTCGGCCTTGGCGCGTACCAGATGGTCGGTCTCGGCATGGTCGGTGCGGCGCTCGGAATGGCCGACGATGACATAGGTGCCGAAGCAATCGGCGATCATGGCGGCGGAAATATCGCCGGTATGGGCGCCGGAGACGTTCTGGTGGCAATCCTGCGCGCCGATGGCCAGCGGGCTGTCTGTGCAGAGCGCGGTCGCGACATAGAGCAGCGTCGAGGGCGGGCAGATCAGCGCCTCGACCCTGGCGGCCATCGGACCGCTGACGCCGGCCGCAATCGCCTTGATCTGGTCCAGCGAGTCGCGGGTGCCGTTCATCTTCCAGTTTCCCGCCACCAGCGGACGCACGTCAGGTGTCATACTCGTCGTTCCTTGCTTGTCGTGTGCGGGAAATACCTACCGTACCGTCAGCCGACTTACGCTACGGCAAGGCGCTCTTCCCTTGAAATGCCTCGGTCTCTGTCTTAACCGGACTTTCCGCATAATCAACGGGATTCACGGCCGCCCGCCGCAAGTCCGCCCGATTCGGCCGCAGAAGATCGCCGGAACTTTCGATTTCGCGTCTGCGTTTCTACGAGAGGGAAAGGATCACGAGACATGAGCGACCTTCTTGTTCATTACGCGGTGATCGGCGCCATTGCGACGGTCATCACCAGCGCCCTGTACGTCGCCTTGCACGGATGACTGCAGATCAACGCGAAAGCAGCCAGTTCAGAACCTCGCGCCAGTCGGTCATGCGCACCGGCGTTCCATGCGAACCTGTTTCGAAAAGGGTAAAACGTACCGGATAACCCGCCTTGTGCAGCCGGTCGTAAAGGGCGATCTGGTCGGTCGCGGCATAGACCTTGTCGGCGCTGCCATGGGTGAAGAAAACAGGCTTTTTCGCTTTATGGAATGCGCTCTTCAAAAAGTCCGGATCGGTCGCCCCACCCAGAACCGCCATGCCGGACAAGGCCGCAACGGCCTTCGCATCGCGCGAAATACCCCAGCAGATAAAGCTGCCCATCGAGGCGCAGGTGAGGATCACCGGCCGGCCGGGCGCTTGCGCCGCCGCATGGGCGATGAGATCGGCAATACCGGCAGCACCGGCGCTGTCGAAGCTTTTGACGCTCGGGGCGTAGTAGACGCCGCCGTTTTCCACCGCGAGGTTCTTCAGCCGGTTGAAATTGCCGCCGAACGTATAGTCGTTGGCCCCCAGCCGGCGGTCGCCGCCGCGCCCGTGGATGAAGATGACGGTGAAGGCCGCCCCTGCCGCCTGACCGGCGCGAAAGACGTCCAGCGGGCCGGAGGGCAGCGCCAGCGTCTCGTTCGCCTGCGCCTTGCGGACGCCGAGCGAGACATAGGCGGATTTGACCCGCTTTTCGGGGATCTGGTCGCGACCGTTGATGTCGCGCATTTCCTGGTAATCGACATGGCGGAAATCGCCGCCGTCGCGCTGGTCGAGGAGAATCTGTGCCGAAAACAGCTCGTCCTTGAACGGTTTCAGCGGCCCCGCAGCCTGCGACAAAGCCGGCGAAATCAGCGAAAGTGCCGCCGCGAAGGCCAGAAAACGGAAATGAACTGTGGACATGTGGCCGCTTACCTGTTGTGGATAAGGTTGAGCCTTGCCATCGCGGACGGCTCGACGCAATCCTTGTTGCCAAATATGTTCCCGATATGTTTACGGGAATCACGCCCGATTCGCCGGGCATCAGGATTGAAGGACGCGGCATGCGCCGAAACGTTGCGCGACATGCGCCTGAGGAAGCCGATCTGAAAAGCTCGATGGACGACAAGAACGATCTCTTTTCCACGCTGGCCCCGCCCCCCAAACCCGAGGGGCGTCCGGCCGATACGATCAAACCGGCGGCTGCGGCTTCGCCGGCACCGGCGCCAGCGCGCCCTGCCCCGCCGGCCGCCAACGCCGATACCTACGATGCCTCGGCCATTCGCGTTCTCGAAGGGCTGGAGCCGGTGCGCATGCGTCCCGGCATGTATATCGGCGGCACCGACGAAAAGGCGCTGCACCATCTCTTCGCCGAAGTCATCGACAACTCGATGGACGAGGCCGTCGCGGGACACGCTAACTTCATCGAAGTGCATATGGACACGCAAGGCTTCCTGACGGTCAGCGACAACGGCCGCGGCATTCCAGTGGAAAACCATCCGCAGGTGCCGGGAAAATCGACCCTGGAAGTGATCATGACCAAGCTGCATGCCGGCGGCAAGTTCGACGGCAAGGCCTACGAGACCTCCGGCGGCCTGCACGGCGTCGGCGTGTCGGTGGTCAACGCGCTGTCGGATGTGCTGGAAGTCGAGGTGGCGCGCAACCGCAAGCTCTATCGCCAGCGCTTTTCGCGCGGCATTCCGCAGGGCGGGCTGGAGGAGCTGGGCGACGTCCATAACCGGCGCGGCACCCGCGTGCGTTTCCATCCCGATCCGCAGATTTTTGGCGACCACGCCCATTTCGATGCCGGCCGCGTCTTCCGCATGGCCCGCTCGAAGGCCTATCTGTTCGGCGGCGTCGAAATCCGCTGGAGCTGCGATCCGGGCGTGCTGCCGGAAGGTTCGGACATTCCCGAAAAGGCGGTCTTCCACTTCCCCGGCGGCCTGAAGGACTATCTGCAGGCGACGCTCGGCAAGGATTTCACCGTCACCCGCGAGATTTTCGCCGGCCGCACGGAAAAGACCGGCGGCCATGGCGCGCTGGAATGGGCCGTCACCTGGTATGGCGGCGACCAGCAGGTCCATTCCTATTGCAACACCATCCCGACCCCGGAAGGCGGCACGCATGAAGCCGGTCTGCGCCTTGCGCTGACCAAGGGCCTGAAGAACTATGCCGACATGACGCAGAACAAGCGCGCCAAGGACATCACCACCGACGACGTGATGATTTCGGCCGCCGGCATGCTGTCGATCTTCATCCGCGAGCCGGAATTCGTCGGCCAGACCAAGGACCGGCTTGCGACCGTCGAGGCGCAACGCATCGTCGAAAACGCGCTGCGCGATCCCTTCGACCACTATCTCACCGGCAATCCGCAGGAAGCGGCCAAGCTGCTGGAATGGGTGATCGAGCGCGCCGAGGAGCGCCTTCGCCGCCGCAAGGAAAAGGAAGTCAACCGCAAGACGGCGGTGCGCAAGCTGCGCCTGCCCGGCAAGCTCGCCGATTGCGCCCAGAACACCGCCGAAGGCGCCGAACTGTTCATCGTCGAGGGCGACTCGGCCGGCGGCTCGGCCAAGCAGGCGCGCAACCGCGCCAACCAGGCGATCCTGCCGCTACGCGGCAAGATCCTCAACGTCGCCAGCGCCGGCCGCGACAAGTTGTCCGCAAACCAGCAGATCGCCGATCTCATCCAGGCGCTCGGTTGCGGCACGCGCACCAAGTATCGCGAAGAGGATCTGCGCTACGAGCGCGTGATCATCATGACCGATGCCGACGTCGACGGCGCTCACATCGCCTCGCTGCTCATCACCCTGTTCTATCAGGAGATGCCGGAATTGATCCGTGGCGGACATCTGTTCCTCGCCGTGCCGCCACTCTATCGCATGAGCCATGGCGGCAAGACACTTTATGCTCGCGACGACGACCATCGCCAGAAGCTCCTCTCCACCGTCTTCAAGGGCAAGAAGGTCGAGATCGGCCGCTTCAAGGGCCTCGGCGAGATGATGGCGCAGCAATTGAAGGAAACCACCATGGATCCCGCCAACCGCACCCTGTTGCGGGTGGCGATCGACGAGGTGGATTTTGAGGGCACGCGCGAGGCGGTGGATGCACTGATGGGCACCAAGGCCGATGCCCGTTTCCGCTTCATCCAGGAGCGGGCCGCCTTCGCCGAAAACCTGGACATCTGAGCGCGCTCTCCGTTCCGGTGCCGTAAATCGCCGCCATACGGCGATTTACGGTTAAGCCTTCCTTAAGTCGCAATTTCCTGCTCAAGGCATGCTGCGCGCCGGGTCCGGCGGGCGCAAACTGCGGGGTGCGAAGCTGTTAACGCAGCTTCGCCATATTGTCTTAGCCATTGCCTGCCACAATAGCCGCGGTTGATCGCCCGAAAGATGCGGTTGCGCCGCCTTGCAACATCGGCATCGATCTCCCATAGTTTGAAGACCTGAAACCGCGAAGATACTGACTTTGAGCTCCTTGGAACCGATGAGACACCGAAACGAACAGCGCTGGCTCGGCCCCGCGACGCCGCCGCGCACGGCGCTGGTGTCCTCAGTCTCGGCCGCGCGCTGGCTGCTGGTGCTGATCGTCGCCGCGGGCATCTATTTCTTCTACGGTTTCGTCGTTCCGGTGCTGGCCGCCCTCGTCATCGGCTTTGCAAGCTGGCCGCTGTTCAAGCGTCTGCAGCGCCATGTCGGCGGCAGTTCCACCATCGCAGCCTCCCTCGCCATCGCGCTGATTCTCACCTTCCTGGTCGTGCCGCTGACGATCGCCGTGCTCTACACGATCGACGAAGTGCGGCAGTGGGTGATGTGGGTGATCGAGGCCAACCGCGAAGGCTCGACCGCGCCGGACTGGATGCTGGCATTGCCGGTCGTCGGCGACTGGATCGGCGACATGTGGGCGAAACATATCGGCAGCCCCGGCGCCATCGGCGCACTGATCCAGATGGCGAGCGGCGCCAATATCGGCAATATCTACCGCGCGGTGCTGGCCGCCGGCGGCGGCGCCTTCCACCTTTTCCTGACGTTGCTGTTCATGATGATCGCGTTGTTTTTCGTCTATCGCAACGGCGCTGATTTTTCCCGCCAGGTCGACCTGATCGGCGAACGCATCCTGCCGACCCGCTGGGAGCGCATTTCCCGCGTCGTGCCGGCGACCATCAGTTCCACCGTCACCGGCATGACCCTGATCGCCATCGGCGAGGGCATCGTGCTCGGCACCGCCTATTGGGTGGCGGGCGTGCCCTCGCCCGTGACGCTCGGCGTCATCACCGGATTCATGGCGCTGGTGCCGGGGGGCGCACCGCTGTCCTTCACGCTGATTTCGCTCTATCTCATTGCCAGCGGCAACCCGGTATCCGGCATCGGCCTGTTCCTCTGGGGCTCGATCGAGCTGTTCATCGTCGACAAGACCTTGCGCCCTCGCCTCGTTGGCGGACCGATCAAGCTGCCTTTCCTGCCGACGTTCTTCGGGTTGATCGGAGGTGTCAAGACGATGGGTTTCCTCGGTCTGTTCATCGGCCCCGTTCTGATGGCCCTGCTGGTCGCCATCTGGCGCGAATGGCTGCGCGAGGCGGAACTGACCGCCGTCGACGAGCAGGAGGCCAGCATGCCGCCGCCGAAACCGGCGCCGGTTTCCAAGACGCAGGAAGTCGTCTGATCAGGCGGCCAGTGTTGCGCTGGCGCGCGCCGCCTGCCGTTCCTCGGCGATCCGCAATTTCTCGACCATGGCCAGCAATTCGCCGATCGCAGGCGTTCCCGCGTGACGAAAGCGGCCAAGCAATTCCTCGGCCACATCGTGAACCCCGGAGGCGACGGCATGGGCGCCGCGCCATATCAGCGTCGCCTCGACGAAGACCGGGCTGATCTCGCGCGACAGGCCCGCCGATTCGTAGAGCGCCCGGATGGCATGGGCGCGACCGCCGGCGACGATGGCGCGCACCCGCCGCTCCTCCAGCCCCGACAGCGACACCAGTGCGGCGGCGATGAAATCCACCTTGCCGGAACATAGCGCATGCATCAGGAAGGCCGGTGTCAGCCGCCCTTCGCGGCGCAGGTGTTCGACGAGTGCCGGCAGTTCGCCCGCCTCAACTGCGCCGATCATCGCCACCGTCGCGACCTCCTTGGCCTCATGGACGATACGCTCCACCCGCTGTTCGCCGACCAGCGCCTGCACCAGCCCGAATCCGACAAGCGCCCGCCCGACATGCTGCATCAGGCTGTGGCGGGCATTGGCCGGCAGATCGTCGCGCTCCAGCAGAACGGTGCGCACGCCGCAATCATGGCCGTGGCGCTGGGCGATACGCTCCAGCGTGCCACGTCCGAGTTTCACGTCGGGATTGTCGAGCAACACGGCGACTTCCACCGCCTCGCCGACTTCGACGATCGCCGCAGCGACACCGCGCGACAGCTTCGGCCTGGCGGCGATCAGTGCCCGGTTGGTGGCCGATCCGCGCCCGATCAGGTCGACGAGATCGTCATCGGTAAGCGCCGGCGAGTTGATGAGGATGGTGGCGGCAATTTCCGGCTGGTCTTCGGCAAGCGACAGCACGACGGTGCGCGGCGCGGCCGCACTGGCGCACAGGGATTCGGCCAAAGCCAGCCGCACCACCGGCGATGGATCGTCGAGCAGGTAATTCAAGGCCATGGCCGCCGCGTCGCGTTCACGCGACGTGATGCGCTCCATCAGGAAAGCCCGTGCCAAAGCCCTGGCGGCACGCGCCCTGTCGGAGGTTTTCGCCCCTTCAACCCAGCGAAGAAATGCCTGAACGATCACCGTGACCTCGAAGACTGCGTATGAATCGGAAACACGAAAACACAGTAACCGGCAATGGTTTAAGATTTCTTCACCATGTTTCTTAACGCGAACCCCGGCGAATGCCATCCTGCTTCGCCAAGGCGGTTGAAAGCGCTGTCCCGGCCATTTAAGGATCTGTTCAGCCGCATGTGCGGCGGCAATCGGTCACCTCTCGCGAGACGGAAGCATGATGAAGCGATCCTGGCTTCTGGTCCCGGGACTGGACAAGGCCCTTCTGGGGGACAGCCGCCAGAGCGGCGCCGACGTGCTGGTCGCCGATCTCGCCAGCGTCGTGCCGCCGCTGAAGGCGCAGGCGCGCGAGGCAACCCAGCAATTCCTCAGCGACCGTCCCGCCATCCGCGAGCGCGAGGCGCGCTGCTTCGTGCTGATCCATCCTCATGCCTCGGGCCTGATGGAAAAGGATCTGGATGCGGCGACGCGCGGACGGGCGGACGGCATCGTGCTTCCGGGCGTGCGGGCGGCGGCCGATATCCAGCGGCTCGACGCCATGCTGTCGGCCCGCGAGGCGATCTTCGGCATCCATCCGGGCATGACGCGCATCGTTGCGCTCTGCGGCGACAATGCGCTCGGCATCCTCAACACCGGCGAGAACATGGGCCGCGCCTCGCCGCGCCTGGATGCGCTGGGCTGGTCGATGCCGGCGCTGGCCGGAAGCCTCGGCGCCTGCCGCACCCATGAGGATGACGGACGCCTGAGCGATGCCCTGCGGCTTGCCCGCGCCGCCGTGCTGACGGCTGCGGCAGCGGCCGGCATCGGCGCCATCGACTCCGCCTCCGGCCTGTTCGGCAGCGACCGCCTGGCACGCGATTGCCGTGAGGCCAAGGCCGATGGCTTCACCGGAAAGTTCGCCCTGCACAAGACGCAACTGCCCATCGTCAACGCTCTCTTCACCCCGGACCGCAACGAGATTGCCCGCGCCCGCGCCATTGTCGATCTCTTCGAAACCGCCGACCGCGGCACCTGCTTTGCTCCCGATGGCCGCGCGCTCGGCGAAGTCGATCTGCGTCGCGCCCGCCGCCTTCTCGAACATGCCGGGCCGGAGGCCGAAGCTTGAGGCGTCTTCGGCCGCCTATTTCACTCGGCCTCGCCGACCCAGGTGACGATATCGGCAAGCTCCGGACGGGGGCGCTCGACGGCGGGAAAATCGCTGGATCCGATATGAATGAAGCCGGCGACCTTTTCATTGTCGCTGATCCCCAGCAGCGGATAGGCGCGGTTATCATAGGCAAACCATTCGGTCAGCCAGTTGGCCACGTATCCATGGGCGTTGGCTGAGACCAGCAGGTTCATGCACAGCGCCCCGGCGGACATGATCTGTTCCCATTCCGGAATTTTCACATGCGGCGCGGCGCGGCTGACGACGGCGATGACAACCGGGGCACGGGTGAAGCGGCTGCGCTCGACCTCGATCAGTTCGGCCGAAAGCTCGGGCTCGATAGCAAGCCGCAGCTTCAGCAATTCCTCGCCGATGCGGGCACGCTCGGCGCCGCGATAGACGACCAATCGCCATGGCGCCAGCTTGCCGTGATCGGGCACCCGCACAGCCAAACGCAGGATCTCCTCCAGCTCCGCCTTGGAAGGACCGGGGTCGCGCATCTGGAAGGCAGGGATGGAGCGGCGTACCGCGAGATAGTCGCGAAGTGAAATGTTCTGGGTCATCGGCAATCGCTTTCGATCGAATTGTCTGGATAAGAGCCTTGAATTTGCCACCGGCTTGGTCTTCAAGTGAAGGCAGCAGTCATAGAAGTCAACGGGTCGAGATGTCGCCACGCTCCACTGCCGCACGCATCGGCTTGCTTTTTCTTGCAATCGTTTCAGCCACAGCGCCGATCCGCGCCGAAGACGATCCGTTCGCAAACTTCAAGCAACTCGATACAACGGCGAAAATGCCGAAGCTGAACGCCTTTTCGGCGACGGGCCTCGCCAACCAGCCGGCGGCGGACCTGCGCGAAATTTCCATGGAAGCCAAGCTGACCTCGGAAGGGCAGCCGATGGAGGAAGGCCTCTCCTGGCGCGTCTTCAGCCCCATTCCCGGTGCCGATGGCAAGCTGCCGCTGGTTGCCTCCTCCGAGGGCGGCTCGGCGCGGTTCCAGCTGGCGCCCGGCGATTATTTCGTCAATGTCGCCTTCGGCCGCGCCGGCGCCACGAAAAAACTGTTCGTACCGCAAGCCGGCGACGTCAACAAGCAGGTGCTGGTGCTCGATGCCGGCGGTATCGTGCTGAACGCCGTTTCCGGTCCGGATGTGCGCATCCCGCCGAAGGAACTCAGCTTCAGTATCTATTCGGCGGAAGTGCGCGATGACGGCGAGCGCGGCCTGGTCATGGCCGATGTCGATCCCGGCACCGTCGTGCGGCTCAATGCCGGCACCTACCACGTCGTTTCCGAATATGGCGACGTCAATGCGGTCATCCGCGCCGATATCCAGGTGGAGGCCGGCAAGCTCACCGAAGCGACGATCCAGCACCGCGCCGCAAAGATCACCCTCAAGCTGGTCGCCGATACCGGCGGCGAAGCGCTGGCCGACACCGCATGGTCGATCCTCGCCAGCTCGGGCGATATCGTCGGCGAAAGCGTCAGCGCCTTCCCGACCATGGTTCTCGCCGAAGGCACTTATACCGCCATCGCCAAGAACAAGGACAAGATCTATCAGCGCGACTTCACCGTCGAGGCCGGCCACAACACCGAAGTCGAAGTATTGATGAAGGCGCCGAAGGCCGCCGAAGACGTCGAGGCGGATTGAAACGTCATCCCGGTCGCGGCTTTGCTGACATCGAATCAGCCGGCCCGGCGCAAGAATGCCCGGCGCGGCGGCGCCATCGAAAACACGGCGTCGTAAAGCCGCGTCAGCAGGTTCTTGCGGTCGCCGTTGTCGAGTTCTTCCCAGCGCATCACCTGGCCGACGCGGGCGGCGATGGTCGAACCCGACAGGCGGCGGAACTCGCGGATCAGCAGTGAAATGCGCAGCGTCAGCGAAATCCTGCTGGCGAGATGGAACAGCCGCCCGTTCTGGCCCTCGAAATAGACCGGGATGACGCTCGCCTTGGCGGACTGGATGAGTTTTGCGGGAAACATCTTCCACGGCAGATCCTCGGCGCGTCCGAAACCCTTCTTTGCCGTCGCGACGCCGCCGGCCGGGAAGACGATGATCGTCGTTCCGTCCTTCAAAAGCTTCACCGCGTCGTTGCGGGTCTTCATGTTGAGCGCCAGCGCTTCCTTGGTTTCCTCAAAGGAGATCGGCAGCGAATAGGGCGCCATTTCCGGCACCTTGAGAAGCTCGTTATTGATCAGCACCTTGAAGGGACGGCCAAGCTGCTCGGCCAGCGCCAGGATGGCGATGCCGTCGCCGATGCCGAAGGGATGGTTGGCGACGATGACCACCGGCGTTTCCGGCAGGTTTTTCGGCGGCCATTCGCCGCGCACCGACAGGCGCACATCGATGAGATCGAGCATCCGGGCGAAAACCCCTTCGGTCTTGCCCGCCACATCGCGCGCCCAGGCCTCATAGAGGCGGGCATAACGATTGCGCCCGGAAAGACCTTCGATGGAACGGATGAACCAGCGCTTCAGCCGCGGATCGTTTTCGTTGGCATAGGAAAGCTTGTCGAAATTCAAATCTCAGCCGGGTTTCCCCGCCCCTTCAGTCCCACGGGACCCGTTTTGCCAAGCCGGTTCCGATCCGTTGCCCCTCGATCGGCCAGCAAAAAGGCCGGCGAACCGGCCTTTCCAATCGCGTATATAACACACAGATGACGAAATTCTGACAGCGCCGAATGCCGGCGCCACCAGAAACCTTCGTATCAGGCCTGCTTGCGCCTGGCGGCGCGGCGCTTGACGTCCGGCGGCGTCGCCTCGTCGGAAAGCGCGGCGATGGCCTCGTCGAGGGTCATCGCGGTCTGCGCCTGGCTGCCGAGGCGGCGGATGTTCACCGAACGCTCTTCCGCTTCCTTCTTGCCGCAAACGATGATGACCGGAACCTTGGTCACCGAATGCTCGCGGACCTTGTAGTTGATCTTCTCGTTGCGGAAGTCGGTTTCGACGGAAAGCCCGGCATCGCGTAGCGCCTCGGCCACTTCCTGGCCGTAGGCATCGGCCTCGGAGGTGATCGTCGCGACCACCACCTGCACCGGGGCGACCCAGAGCGGCATATGGCCGGCGAAGTTCTCGATGAGGATGCCGAGGAAACGCTCCATCGAGCCACAAATGGCGCGATGGATCATCACCGGCTGGCGCTTTTCCGAGTTGTGGTCGATGTAGAAGGCGCCGAAGCGTTCCGGCAGGTTGAAGTCGACCTGCGTCGTGCCGCATTGCCATTCGCGACCGATGGCGTCCTTCAGCGTGTATTCGAACTTCGGCCCGTAGAAAGCGCCCTCGCCCGGCAGGATGTCGGTCTTGATACGGCCGCCGGACTGTTCCTCGATCGACTTCAGCACCTCGGTCATGATCGCTTCGGCGCGGTCCCAGGACTCGTCGGAGCCGACGCGCTTTTCCGGGCGGGTGGAGAGTTTTACCACCACCTCGTTGAAGCCGAAATCCTCATAGACCGAGAGGATCAGGTCGTTGATCTTCAGGCATTCGGCCGCCATCTGCTCTTCGGTGCAGAAGATATGGGCGTCGTCCTGCGTAAAGCCGCGCACGCGCATCAGCCCATGCAGCGCGCCCGAGGGCTCGTAGCGATGCACGTTGCCGAATTCGGCGAGGCGGATCGGCAGCTCGCGATAGGACTTCAGGCCATGCTTGAAGATCTGGATATGGCCGGGGCAGTTCATCGGCTTCAGCGCAAAGATGCGGTTGTCCGCTTCCTTGTCTTCCGGGTGCGTCAGGGCATGCGCGGATTTCACCGCGAACATGTTTTCCTGATACCAGCCCCAGTGGCCGGAGGTTTCCCACAGCGAGGCGTCGAGCACCTGCGGCGCGTTGACTTCCTGGTAATCGCCGGCAAGCCGGCGGCGCATGTAGGAGACCAGCGTCTGGAAGATGCGCCAGCCCTTGCCATGCCAGAAGACCACGCCGGGGCCTTCCTCCTGGAAGTGGAACAGGTCCATCTCGCGGCCCAGCTTGCGGTGGTCGCGCTTTTCCGCTTCCGCCAGCATGTGCAGGTAGTTGTCGAGATCGGCCTGCTCGGCCCAGGCCGTGCCGTAGATGCGGGTCAGCATCGGATTGTTGCTGTCGCCGCGCCAATAGGCGCCGGCCACCTTCATCAGCTTGAAGGCAGTGCCGATCTGGCCGGTGGAGGCCATGTGCGGGCCGCGACACAGGTCGAACCACTCGCCCTGATGATAGATCTTGACGTCCTGATCCTCAGGAATCGCATCGACCAGCTCGACCTTGTAGGTCTCGCCCTTGGCGGCAAACACTTCCTTGGCCTTGTTGCGCGACCAGACCTGGCGCGTAAACGGCGCGTTGCGGCCGATGATTTCCTTCATCTTCTTTTCGATCTTCGGCAGATCGTCGGGCGTGAAGGGCTCGTTCTTGGCGAAATCGTAATAGAAGCCGTTCTCGATCACCGGGCCGATGGTGACCTGCGTGCCGGGCCACAGCTCCTGCACGGCCTCGGCCATGACGTGGGCGGCATCGTGGCGGATCAGCTCCAGCGCGCGCGGATCGGTGCGCGTGACGATTTCGATGCGGCCTTCGGTGACCGGCTCGGAAAGATCGCGCACTTCGCCGTCAATGGCGATGGCGATGGCCTTCTTGGCCAGCGACTTGGAAATGGATTCGGCGACATCGCGACCGGTGGCGCCAGCGTCGTAGGTGCGCACATTGCCATCGGGGAATGTCAGGGAAACGGATTGGGACATCAAATTCTCCTGTCGTCCAGTCCCGCCAACGAATGCGGGTGGTGTCATGTCGCCCGGGTCACCCGAGCGTGAACGGCCGGGATATAGAGCGGAAACGCGTCAAATGGAAGGGTTTTTCACCTTTGCGAGCGCGCCGTACGCGCTCGTGCGCGCCGTGACGCTCCTCTTTTTCCTCTCCCAAAGCGACCATTTGAAAAATTTTCGCTGACGATGCCGATTTTCCGCTTGCGGGCGCGAGATTCGCCGATTATGAGGGCGCCTACCAACGACACGCGCCCTTCGTCTATCGGTTAGGACGTCAGATTTTCATTCTGAAAAGAGGGGTTCGACTCCCCTAGGGCGTGCCACTTGCCTTCCCCTTTTTATGCTGATTTTGCGAGCGGCGATTGCCACCGCCCGGTTTCATGTCACGCGGGCGGCGTCGAGGATGCGGATCTGCACGCGGCGCGTTCCCTGCCAGAAATCGGCGCTCAAACATCCGGCGACATGGATCTGCTGGCCGCGCGACTGCAGGAGCAGATCACCGAGCGCGGTATTCTGGGCACGGAAGGCGATGGCGTCGAGGCGGGTGCCGTCCCCGGCTTCCAATGTCGCCTTCACATGCGCCACGCCGATGGGTCGCGAATCGACGACGCGATGGAACGGCACGGCGAAGACCGGTTGCGGATGTCCGGCGCCATAGGGCCCGGCCGATTCGAGCTGGTCGATCAGCGCCAGCGTCGCGCCGGATGCACCGAGCGCGCCGTCGATCTTCAACACTTCGTTGGACACCAGCGAGGCCACGGCTCTGCCCGCCTGCTCATCGAAGAAGTGGCGGAGCCGCCCGAGCTTGTCGCGTTCGACAGTCAGGCCCGCCGCCATGGCATGACCGCCGCCCTTGACCAGCAAGCCTTCATCGACGGCGGCGCGCACCATGCGGCCCATGTCGAAACCGCTGATCGAGCGGCCGGATCCGGTGCCCTTGCCGGAAGGATCGAGAGCGATGGCGAAGGCCGGACGGCGGAACTTGTCCTTGAGACGCGAGGCCAGCAGGCCGACGATGCCGGGATGCCAGCCTTCGCTGGCGGTGACGATGACGCTGGCCGCAGAGCCGTCGCCATATTCGGCGGCTGCTTCGGCCTCCGCCTGTTCCAGCATGATCGCTTCCATGGCCTGGCGTTCGCGGTTGAGTTCGTCAAGCTTTGCGGCGATGGTTTCGGCTTCGCCGGCATCTTCGAGGGTCAAGAGCCGGCTGCCGAGCGCGGCATCACCGATGCGGCCGCCGGCATTGATGCGCGGGCCGATGAGGAAACCGAAGTGATAGGGCGAGACCGGCCCGCCCAGCCCCGCCTTGCGGAACAGCGCCGCCAGCCCGACATTACCCATATGACGCGCCGCGATCAGCCCCTTGACGACATAGGCCCGGTTCAGCGCTTTCAGCGGCACCACGTCGCAGACGGTCGCCAGCGCCACCAGGTCGAGCCAGCGCAGCAGGTCGAGCGTATGGGCTCTGTTGTCACCGGCCTCGCGTAGCTTCTTGGCCGTCGCCACCAGCACGAGAAAGACGACGCCAGCGGCGCAGAGATGGCCTTGCCCCGACAGGTCGTCCTCGCGGTTGGGATTGACCAGTGCATGGCATACCGGCATGTCGTGGGCCATCTGGTGATGGTCGATGACGACGACGTCGATGCCGCGATCGGCGGCGGCCTGCAAGGCCTCGTTGCTGGTCGAGCCGCAATCGACCGTCACGATCAATTGCGCGCCGCGATCGATCAACTGGTTGATGGCATTGGGATTGGGGCCGTACCCCTCGAAAATGCGGTCGGGAATGTAGATCGGCGCATCGATGCCGAAATGGGCAAGGAAGCGGTGCATCAGCGCCGAGGACGCCGCGCCGTCGACATCGTAGTCGCCGAAGATGGCGATCTTTTCCTGCTTCCGGATGGCCCGCACGAGCCGGCCGGCGGCCTTGTCGCAATCGGCCAAGCTCAGCGGATCGGGCATCAGGCCGCGCAAGGTGGGGTCGAGAAAGGCGACGGCGTCATCGAGGCCGACACCACGGCCGGCGAGCACACGCGCGGTCAGCTCCGGCAGGCCATGCGTCTGGGCAATCGCCAGCGCCCGGTTCTGCCCGGCCTGGTCCAGCCGCGATATCCAGCGCTGCCCGGTCGCGGAGCGTTCGACTCCGAGAAAGGCACGCTGGACGGGATCGGCGGACAGTTCAGGCATCGTGTTTCCCTATCGCGAATGCATGTCGCAGACGATCCACGGTGCCCAAAGCTATAATCAGGCCTCGCGCGGGCGCTCGATGCGGATCACCTGCGGTTCACCGATCAGATAACCATCGCCCTTGATGGCTGCAACCGCCTTGCGCACGGCGTCTTCCATCGTTGCATGGGTGACGAGGATGATCGTCTTCGGCTCGGCGGCATCGACATGCTTGTGCGGCCGCTGGACGATCGATTCCAGCGAGATGCGGTTTTCGGCCATGTGGGTCGCGATGCCGGCGAACACACCAGCCTTATCCTCGACCGTCATGCGGATGAAATAGCCGCCTTCATGGCTGCGCATCCGGGCACGGCGATAGGGCTCCAGCTCCCGCGCCGGACGACCGAGCACCGGCACGTCCTGCGCGCCCGGACGGCTCTTGGCGATGTCGGCGATATCGCCGAGCACGGCCGATGCCGTGGCATTGCCGCCGGCGCCGGGCCCGACCATCAGCAGTTCGCCGAGAATGTCGGATTCGATCGCCACCGCATTGGTGACGCCGTCCACCTGGGCGATGACCGAATCGAGCGGCACCATCGTCGGATGCACACGCTGTTCGATGCCGGTCTCGGTCCGCTGGGCAACGCCGAGCAGCTTGATGCGATAACCGAGATCCTCGGCGGCGCGGATATCCTCGATGGAGATATTGGTTATGCCTTCGAGATAGATGTCGTCGGGGGCGATCTGCGAACCAAAGGCCAGCGTTGTCAGAATGGCGAGCTTGTGGGCGGTGTCGTTGCCCTCGATATCGAAGGCCGGATCGGCTTCGGCATAGCCGAGGCGCTGGGCTTCCTTCAGGCATTCGGCAAAGGAAAGGCCTTCCCTCTGCATCTTGGTGAGGATGTAGTTGCAGGTGCCGTTCATGATGCCGTAGACGCGCGAGACCGTATTGCCGGTCAGAGACTCGCGCAACGCCTTGATGACCGGAATGCCGCCGGCGACCGCCGCTTCGAAATTCAGAAGCGCGCCCTTCTCTTCCGCCATCTTCGCCAGTTCGACGCCGTGACGGGCCAGCAACGCCTTGTTGGCGATGACGACATGCAGACCGCGGGAAAGCGCGGCGCGCACGGCGGCATCGGCCGGATCGCCGGCGCCGCCCATCAGTTCGACGAAGACGTCGATATCGGCCTTGGCCGCCAGTTCGACGGGATCGTCGAACCAGGCGGTGGTCGTCATGTCGATGCCCCGGTCGCGCGTGCGGTCACGGGCACTGACGGCCGTGATCGTGATCGGCCGGCCGCAGGTGATGGCCAGCTTTTCTTTGCGCTCCTGGAGGATGCGGACAAGGGCAGACCCAACGGTGCCCAAGCCCGCAATGCCGATTTTAAGGGCATCTGACATAGGATTTTCCTGATTTTCGAGGTGGAGAGCGGCCGGAGATCCGGCCGCCTTAGAGTCTTTCATCGCATGTCGTTATCGCAAAACCGCTTCACACTTTTGCGCGACATGCCCTTTAACGATGCGCGTTCAAGGAAATGACGTTGTGCATCGTATCGTCTGCCGCCGAGAGGAAGCGCTTGAGGTTGCGCGCTGCCTGGCGGATGCGGTGTTCGTTCTCGACGAGCGCGATACGAACGTAATCGTCGCCCTGCTCGCCGAAGCCGATGCCCGGCGCAACCGCGATGTCTGCCTTTTCCACCAAGAGCTTGGAGAATTCCAGGCTGCCGAGATGGCGGAACTTTTCCGGGATCTTCGCCCAGGCGAACATGGTCGCGGCCGGCGGCGGCACGTCGAAGCCGGCCTTGCCGAAGGTCTCGACCAGCACGTCGCGGCGACGGCGATAGACGTTGCGCACTTCGGCGATGTCGGAACCGTCGCCGTTCAGCGCATGGGTGGCCGCAACCTGGATTGGCGTGAAGGCGCCGTAGTCGAGATAGGATTTCACCCGGGTCAAGGCGGCGATCAGCCGCTCGTTGCCGACGGCAAATCCCATGCGCCAGCCGGGCATGGAAAAGGTCTTCGACATGGAGGTGAATTCCACCGTCACGTCCATGGCCCCCGGCACTTCCAGAACGGACGGCGGCGGGTTCTTCTCGTCGAAATAGATTTCCGAATAGGCAAGATCGGAGAGCACGATAAGGTCGTGCTTCTTCGCAAACGCGATCACGTCCTTGTAGAAATCGAGCGTGGCGACATAAGCCGTCGGGTTGGATGGATAGTTGATGATCAGCGCCAGCGGCTTGGGGATCGAATGCTTCACGGCGCGCTCCAGCGGCGCGAAGAAGCTGTCATCCGGCTCGACCGGCAGGGAACGGATCACGCCGCCGGCCATCAGGAAGCCGAAGGCATGGATCGGATAGGTCGGGTTCGGGCAAAGGATGACGTCGCCCGGCGCGGTGATCGCCTGCGCCATGTTGGCGAAGCCTTCCTTGGAGCCCAGCGTCGCGACGACCTGGGTCTCGGGATTGAGCTTCACGCCGAAACGGCGGGCATAATAAGCAGCTTGGGCGCGGCGCAGGCCGGGAATGCCCTTGGAGGACGAATAACGGTGGGTGCGCGGATCCTGCACCACTTCGCAGAGCTTGTCGACGATGGCCTTCGGAGTGGGAAGATCGGGATTTCCCATGCCGAGATCGATGATATCGGCGCCGCCCGCTCGCGCGCTCGCCTTCAAACGGTTGACCTGTTCGAAGACATAAGGCGGCAAGCGCCGGACTTTGTGGAATTCTTCCATCTTTCACCCCATGGAAAACGCAAGGGCCATCCCTTGCGCAAGTTCATCCTGTTTCAGATCAGTCGCCGCCCGTTCAAAACGCCGGCGGCACAGAGACACTGATAGACACGAAGATACGGTATTTCTTTGACCCGAACGGCAATCCGCCGCTTTCACGACAGATTTTAACCAGCCCCCGGACCCCGAACGATTTGCGTCCAAAAAGGCCGAAACGCAAGTCCTAAAGTCACGCGCTTCGGCGTGACCGGCTTTACTGTGCGATCTCGGCCTGCGTCTGCGGTCCATGGCTGGCGGCGAGCTTGCGCATTTCCTCGACCCGGCGCTTGTATTCGGCCTCGGAAATGCTTCCCGAGCGGCGGGCCTTGGCGAGCGAGGAGAGATTGTGCTCCATCTTCACCGCGTCCTGGTCGCTCATCTGTGTGTTGGCCGCGGTCAGCGGCTCGGAGAAGCTCGGATAGGTGCCGGTGATGCGCGGGCCGCTGTCGCGCGGCAGCGTCTCGGGATCGCGTGTGACTGTGACGACGGGCGCGGCGGCACGCGGCGGCAGCGGCTTGGAAAAATCGATCGCCGTACAACCGGTCATGGCGGCGGCGCAGACGGCCAGAGCGAGGAGAGTTAGACCCGTCGTCTTCGTCGTTGCGATCGTTGCCATGTCGTCGTTCCGCCTATCTGGTCCTCCAAGGGTCAAAACTCAAACAGCCTGGGCGTTCTGCTGATTGAGTTTTGACCCTTGTGGCGTGCGCCTGCGAGCTTAGTAGATTTCCCGCTCCTTCAATGCAAGAGACTTGCGCGCAAATCGCTGGAAACCGTGATGAAGTTCATGCAGGATGGATGGGCGAAATCAACCAGTGCATGTGGAGGCAATATGAGCGAGGACGACAAGAAAACCGCCAGCGGCGGCAAGCTCTTCCCCAGCTTCGACGCCGACAGCGTGCAACCTTACATCGTCAAGGATCCGGAAGCGATGGCGATGAATTTCGCCCGCACCCTGGAAAATCTCGGCAAGGCCGCGTCCGCCTGGCTGGCGCCGCGCGAACGCGGCGAGCGCGTCGATCCCGTTGCCGATCCGGCCACCGACATGATCAAGACCATGTCCCGCGTCAGCGAATACTGGATGTCGGATCCAAAGCGAGCGCTGGAAGCGCAGACGCAACTGATGGGCAGTTTCTTCAATGTCTGGACCCGGTCGCTCAGCCGCATGAGCGGCGAGGCGGCCGCCGACGAGACGGTGAAGAAGGAAAAGCGTTTCGCCGACGAGGACTGGCAACGCAATCCCTTCTTCGACTTCCTGCGTCAGGTCTATGTCACGACATCGGACTGGGCGGAAAAGATGGTCGAGGAGGCCGAAGGCCTTGACCCGCACACCCGCCACAAGGCGACCTTCTACGTCAAGCAGATCATGGCGGCTCTGTCGCCGGCCAACTTCGTCGCCACCAACCCCGAGCTTTATCGCGAGACGGTGGCGAGCAGCGGCGCCAATCTCGTCAAGGGCATGGCGCTTCTGGCCGAGGATATTCGCGCCGGCGGCGGCGAGTTGCGCCTGCGCCAGACCGATGCCACGAAATTCGCCATCGGCGTCAATATCGCGCTGACGCCGGGCAAGGTCATTGCCCAGAGCGACGTCTGCCAGGTCATCCAGTACGAGCCGGCGACCGACAAGGTGCTGAAGCGCCCCCTGATGATCTGCCCGCCCTGGATCAACAAGTTCTACATCCTCGACCTCAACCCGCAAAAATCCTTCATCAAATGGTGTGTCGACCAGGGACATACGGTCTTCGTCATCTCCTGGGTCAACCCCGACGAGCGCCATCGCGACAAGGACTGGACGGCCTATGCCCGGGAGGGCATCGATTTCACGCTGGAGACCATCGAAAAGGCCACCGGCGAAAAGGACGTCAACGCCATCGGCTATTGCGTCGGCGGCACGCTGCTGGCGGCGACGCTCGCCCTGCACGCCAAGGAAAAGAACCGCCGCATCAAGACCGCGACGCTGTTCACCACCCAGGTGGATTTCACCCATGCCGGCGACCTCAAGGTGTTCGTCGACGAGGAGCAACTTGCCGCGCTCGAGGAGCAGATGAGCAAGGACGGCTACCTCCAGGGATCGCGGATGGCGACCGCCTTCAACATGCTGCGCGCCTCCGAGTTGATCTGGCCCTATGTGGTCAACAACTACCTCAAGGGGCAGGTGCCGATGCCTTTCGACCTGCTCTACTGGAATTCCGATTCCACCCGCATGGCGGCGGCCAACCACTCCTTCTACCTGCGCAACTGCTATCTCAACAATACGCTCGCCCAGGGCAAGATGGAACTGGGCGGCAAGACAGTGTCGCTGAGGGACATCAAGATCCCGATCTACAACCTGGCGACCCGCGAAGACCATATCGCGCCGCCCCGCTCTGTCTTCCTCGGCAGCCAGTTGTTCGGCGGCCCGGTGGAATACGTGCTCTCCGGCTCCGGCCATATTGCCGGCGTCGTCAATCCGCCTGACAGGAACAAGTATCAGTACTGGACCGGCGAGGCGCCGAGGGGCGAATATGACGAATGGTTGCAGCACACCACCGAGAACCCCGGCTCCTGGTGGCCGCACTGGCATCAATGGATCCTCTCGCATGGCGACCGCGAGGTGCCGGCGCGCAAGCCGGGCGGCGCCGCGCTGAACGCCATCGAGGATGCGCCCGGCTCCTTCGTGCTCGCCAAATCCTGAAACGCTTGCATGCGGTTTGCATCTCCTCTCGTTCCGGCGCGGCTCGTGCAGCGCTACAAACGGTTCCTGTTCGATGCCGTGCTGGAAGATACCGGCGAGCCGATCACCGGCTCCTGCCCGAACACCGGCTCGATGCTCGGCCTGACGACGCCGGGGTCACGCATCTGGCTGTCCGAACACGACAGTCCGACCCGCAAATATCGGCACATGTTCGAGATGATCGAGACGGAGGGGGAACTGGTCGGCGTCAATACCGGCCTGCCCAACAAGCTCGCCGAAGAGGCGATCCGCATGGGTCTCGTCGGCGATCTCGCCGCCTACCCCACCATCGAGCGCGAGCGCAAATACGGGCGTAATTCACGCATCGACCTGCTGCTTGGCGGCGGCGGTCTGCCCATGGCCTATGTCGAGGTGAAGAACGTGCATTTCTCGCGCCGGCCCGGCATCGCCGAATTTCCCGATACCGCCACCAAGCGCGGAACCAAGCATCTCGACGAATTGGCCGATATGGCCGCGGCGGGGCATCGCGCCATCATGCTTTATCTCGTGCAGCGGGCGGATTGCCAACGCTTCCGACTCTGCGGCGATCTCGATCCAGTCTATCATGCCGCTTTCCAGCGGGCGCGGGCGCGCGGCGTCGAAGCCTATGCGGTCAACTGCCGTGTCAGCCCCACGGAAATTGCGCCGCTCGGCCTGATGGCGATGGACGAAGCCGCACCGGCTGCATTATGACTGGGAACGAAAACGAAAACCAGGCACCGGGCAGGCGCGCGATTCGAAACGCGGCGAAACTCCCCGAATTGCGAAAGCGAAGACATGGTGAATTATATCGATGCGGCATCGGCCCCCTTGCGGAACACCGGCGCGATCCGCCTTTACGACAGCCAGGATTTCGAGGGCATGCGCAAGGCGAGCCAGTTGACGGCGCGCTGCCTCGATGCGCTCGTCGATATCGTCAAGCCGGGCGTCACGACCGATACCATCGACCGTTTCGTGCTGCAGTTCGGCCTGGATCACGGCGCGCTGCCGGCGACGCTGAACTATCGCGGCTATACGAAATCCTCCTGCACCTCGATCAACCACGTCGTCTGCCACGGCATTCCTGACGACAAGCCGCTGCGCGAGGGCGATGTCGTCAACATCGACGTGACCTTCGTGCTCGATGGCTGGCATGGCGATTCGAGCCGGATGTATCCGGTTGGCGAAATCAAGCGCGCCGCCGAGCGGCTGCTGGAAGTGACCTATGAATGCCTCATGCGCGGCATTGCGGTGGTGAAGCCCGGGGTGCGCACCGGCGCCATCGGCGAGGCGATCCAGAGCTATGCCGAAGCCGAGCGCTGCTCGGTGGTGCGCGATTTCTGTGGCCATGGCCTCGGCCGCCTGTTTCACGACGCGCCGAACATCCTGCATTACGGCCGCGCCAACGAAGGCCCTGAATTGCGCGAAGGCATGATCTTCACCATCGAGCCGATGATCAATCTCGGCAAGCCGCATGTGAAGGTGCTGGCCGACGGCTGGACGGCGGTGACCCGTGACCGCTCGCTTTCGGCGCAATACGAACATGCGGTCGGCGTTACTGCCACCGGCTGCGAGATCTTCACCCTCTCCCCCGCCGGCCTGGATACGCCCGGCATCAAGCGCGCGTAAGGCGGGTTCATGGCCAAGGAACCGGGCGGTTCTCCGGACAATTCATCATTCGCGCCGGCCGACGATACCGTTGCCGACGAATGGTCGTTTTTTGCCGAACAGGCCCCGAGCCGTGACCAGATCGCCAAGGGAATCGGCCGCCCCGACGCCGAGCCCGAAGCCCATTATCACGGCCACCGCGAGCGGCTGCGCAGCCGCTTTCGCGATCATGGCGATACCGCGCTTGCCGATTACGAGGTTCTCGAACTGCTGCTGTTTCGGCTGATCCCGCGCCGTGACACCAAGCCGATCGCCAAGGCGCTGCTTGACCGTTTCGGCACGCTGGCCGATGTTTTCGGCGCTCCGGCGGCCTTGTTGCAGGAGGTGAAGGGCGTGGGCGAAGCCGTGGCGCTCGACCTGAAGCTGATCGCCGCCATCGGCCACCGTAGCCTGAAGAGCGAAATCAGAGACCGCCCTGTCCTCGCCTCCTGGTCGTCGGTCATCGATTATTGCCACGCCGCCATGGCGCATGAGCCGCGCGAGCAGTTCCGCATCCTGTTCCTCGACAAGCGCAATTCGCTGATCGCCGACGAGGTGCAGGGAAAGGGCACGGTCGACCACACCCCTGTCTATCCGCGCGAGGTGGTCAAGCGGGCGCTGGAGCTTTCCGCCACCGCGCTAATCCTCGTCCATAACCATCCCACTACCCCCTTTTCCATCACGCTGGATCATGCTCAATACCATTGAAACACAATGATTTTTTGGCTTGTCGTACTGCCGGATATCGTGGCATATTGGGGTCGGTTTTAAGGGGATCGACGCCCTTTTTGACCCCAGTCGCCGACCCCACAAAACCGTCTGGCGACCCCACTTGGAAGCCGACGGGAGACCCCAGTGCCAAGCCTTACAGATGGAGAAATTCGCCGCGCCCTTAAACAGGTAGAGCAGACCGGCAAGCAGCTTAGCCTCGTCGATGGCGAGGGACACGGGACCGGTCGCCTGGTTTTGGTGATGAAGCCAATGCCAACACGTGTGACAGCGGACTGGATGGCTCAGCAGTGGCGGGACCAAAAGCGGATCAAGAAGAAGCTCGGGTCGTATCCCGCGATGCCACTCGCGAAGGCGCGAGAGGTCTTTCAGCGCGATTTTGCCGATATGATCCAGAAAGGTCGGAGCATCAAGATCGCTGGCGACACCCGACCTGGCACGGTCGCGGACCTCTTCGAAGCCTATGTCGCCTATCTCAAGGACGCAGGGAAGCCTTCCTGGAAGGAAGCCGAAAAGGGGTTGAACAAAGTCGCGGACACACTCGGACGCAACCGCCCAGCGCGGGACATCGAGCCTGCGGAAATTACCGATGTAATCCGCCCCATTTACGAGCGCGGAAAGCGGTCGATGGCCGACCACGTCCGTAGCTATATCCGTTCTGCCTTTAGCTGGGGCCTGAAATCAGAGCACGACTATCGATCGTCTTCTTCTCGACGCTTTCGCCTCGTCTACAACCCTGCGGCCGGCATTCCGACGGAACCCAAGAAGGTTGGGACGCGCTGGTTGGATGAGGAAGAATTCCTGCGTCTCTATCGGTGGCTCGAATGCCCCGACACACCTGTCCATCCGCCCTACACCAGGGCTGTCCGCATTCTCATGTTGACCGGACAGCGCGTAGAGGAGATCGCTCGGCTGCACATCGATCAGTGGGATGCCAAAGAGCGCATAATCGACTGGTCCAAGACAAAGAATGGCAAGCCTCATGCCATCCCAGTACCCAGCGCCGCCGCCGAGCTGATCGAGTCCATCACACCCAACGCTCACGGCTGGTTTTTTCCGTCAGCCAAGGACCCTTCGAAGCCTGTCAGCCATGGCACGCTCTATTCCTTCATGTGGCGACAGCGCGACCGTGAGGTGATTCCATATGTCACCAATCGGGATCTGCGCAGAACCTGGAAGACGCTGGCTGGCAAAGCAGGACTCTCTAAGGAAATCCGCGATCGCCTCCAAAATCACACGCTTCAGGACGTCAGCTCAAAGAGCTATGACCGCTGGAACTATATGCCCGAGAAGCGAGCCGCCATGGCCAAATGGGACAAATTCGTCCGCGCACTTCTAGCTAAGAAGCGGGGCAATCGCGCTCTAAGGAAAGCAGCATGAACAAGTGCTCACTCCTCGCCGCCGCGATTTTTGTGTTGTTTGGTTTCGCAGCCCCAGCCGCGGCCGATCCCTGTGAAGGCCCTCTCCCCAATCAACTCGGGGCGACCTTCACCGGCACCATACGATACGTGGGCGATGGCGACAGCCTTTGCGTCGGGCGAACCGATAGGCCAGAAGAATGGATCGAGGTTCGTCTCGCTGACTTCAACGCACCGGAATTGCATGACCCCGCAGGTGAAGCAGCGAAACAAACACTTACCAGGATCGCTTTTGGTCGATCCGTCCTATGCAAGACCGAACGCGGACGTAGCGGACGTGTTATTTCCTTTGATCGCGTGATCGCCCGCTGCCAGATCAACGGCCACTCATTGGGAGACGCTATGCGAGCCGCTGGCGTTGCCGAGGGGGGCCATTGAAGGCGGTTCTCGCAATCTTGGACCGACGATAGCGAATGGCCTAGCTCTCAGAAAACGCCGTTCCCTTCTTACTCCACAGACTTTTCCGTAAATCCGAGAGTGTTTGCGTTCTCAATAAGGGTACGCACCTTGGCACGATCGAGACCCGAGGGAACCTCCGCATCGATTTCCAGTCGAAGTTTCACCTCGCTGCCGGGTAGCGTTGTCAACTGTTCGACGATGGCTTCAACAATCTGATGGATGTCCCTCGCAGGTCTTTCCGGCGAGATCATCACCGCGCCGGTGAACCGCGTTGGCTTTCTTTCTACCGGCGGCACAGCCGGTCCATCGCTCTCTGGCGAACTGCCGATGGGTTGCACGCCGTCACCAGGCCCCGTGGGCGTGTCGCCCGGAACGGACGGGGGGGGCACAGGACGATGGGCCTCTGCCACAGCCGGTTTCACAATGACGCTGTCGCTGTCGATCACGACTACAGCGTTTACCGCGCGTTCGATCGCCAGTCCCAAATAGGTGTCCGACTTCTCGTCCCATCGCTCAGCATAAGCGAACGGACCGGGCAACATGCCGCTGACAGCCGACTGGACCGCCTTGACGAGGACATCTTGGCCCCGCAGACGAGGCAGATAGATGTACCGATTGAGATATTCCCGCAGATCCTTCAGCGACAGGTGAGGCTTGTCGTTCCAGATGTATTTCTGCAGATCGCGATCGAGGCGCGACGGCCCCAGTTCGACGAGCAAACCTTCTTCAGCCGCCAGCTTCTTGCTCGCCCGCGCCAGCAGCCCGTCCTGAGCGGGGATCTTGCCAGACTGCCACTCCCAATCGGCCTGGGCGCTCTCCTGAACCGGGTAGTGCAGATAGCACCACGCCTCTTTCAAGCGCGTCTTCATTGTTTCGTTCGCCTCGGCAAGCTTGGCTTTGGCAAGCGCGCTGTCGCTCTGGGTGAGGTTGAGCCGCTCCGTATCGCGGACGATCTCGCTCCAAGCCAGAGAAGCGCGAACGGCGTCTTTCAGATGATCTAGCTGGCGGGTTTCCGCGGCGATGAACACCAGCATGTTACGATAGACACGTGGCGTGCTTCCGCGTTGCATGAGGATGTCTTTCGCCTCGACCAGCGCATCCGAGCCATCGCGTCCGTTATGTGAATGCTTGACGCCCAGCACGACGGCGCGCACACCGCCCGCCTCATCAGGGACTTCGGCCGATGAGGCCGGCGCCACCTGCACGGCATCGAAATGCCCGCGATCCGCAAGACCGTTCACATATTTTCCGAGTTCGGCGTCAATCGTCACGTCGACCAAAGCCGCCTCGATCTGCGCAGCTTTGTCCGCCGCGATGCGGTTGAGGCTCGCCGACATCGAATACCAGTACCGGCCAAGATCGGCATGCATGAACTTGGCCTGGTTGGTCAGCCGACGCAGCGCATCTCCGAAGATCGCCGGGCGCTCGCCGGGCTGCACGACGCCGAGGTTGATCTGCTTGTCGTCGAGGCCAGTGTTCTGCTGCTGGGCAGTGGGCGCGGTTCCCATGAAGATCGCGCGGGCGACGCGACGAGTCGCCGAATAGCGGTTCAGGTTCGGCGCCGACTGATCGACCTTGTAAGGCGTGGACGCAGTGCCATCGACATCACCGGCGATGATCGACTGCCAGCTCACGTCGAGATAGTGGAGCAATTCCGGCTCCACGCGCGGCGAACTCACGGCCACGCTTCCCGGCATGATCATCACCGACGGGTCTGCGTTCATCCAAAGCTCGTGAATGGCCTGTGCCATCAAGCGCAGTACGCCGCGCGTGCGCTGGAATTTCTCGAGCGACCCCCAGCTCGTATAGAGCTGGTCGAACAGTTCGGGATGGATCGGATAGGCTTTCTCCAGCTTGCGGCGATAGTCCTCATCCGTGCAGCCCTGTGGGAAATCGTTGGCGTTCTCCCGATAGAGCTTGGCGAACTGCTTCAGCGTGTTGTCACGGTGATGGAATTTGTCGCCGGGGATGTCCTTGAACAGCCGCCGCCGGACGATCTCATAGCTCTCTTCCTGGCTCGCCGGCCGCCACGATGATTCCACGCGGCTGAACGTCTGCTTGAGACGGGCCAGCGCCTCCTGACCACCTTCGCCGCCCACCTCGATCTGCGAGGCTGGCAGGGAGGCGACCAGCAGTGTGCCGGGACTGGCCTTGACCGCCTCGGTCAGCGACTGGACAAAGGACAGGTTCGCGTCGAACGATCCCGAAGGCAGCCCCTCGACCTTGTAGATCTGCCGCAGGTACGCGACCCATTCGTCGATCAGGATCAGGCACGGCGCATACTTCTTGAAGAGCGCCTCCAGCAGGTTCGAGCCTGGCGCAATGCCGCTGGCGTCATTCTCGGCCACCATGGCGAAGGCGTCGGCGCCACCGAGCTGCCAGGCCAGTTCGCCCCAGGTCGTGCGGACTTTCTGGCCTCCATCGGCGCTCAACACGTCCTGCGGCCCCCGCGACGTGCCAACGAGCACCGCCCGATTGATGCCCTTCGGCACGCTTAGGCCGAGCTTGTCGAGCAACTGATCCAGGCCTGACAGATCCTGCACAGGCGTCGGCCCCGCCATGTGGTACAGGGCGAGCATCGAGTGCGTCTTGCCGCCACCGAAATTGGTTTGCAGTTCGACGACGGGATCGCCGCCGCTGCCGGACAGCCGCTTCGCGGCGCCGATCAGCAGCGCGCTCAATCCCTCGGTCAGATAGGTGCGGCTGAAAAACTGGCGCGGATCACGGTATTCCGGCGGCGCGCTGCCGGAATGAACCTTGGCGAGGTCGGCCGCGAACTCCGCCTGCTGAAACTCGCCGGTGGCGACATCCTGGTGGGGCTCGACCACCTCCCGCCACGGCAACAGGCCGGCCACGGTCTCGACCGAAATTTCGAGTCTCTGGGTTTTCCGTCGCTCTTCATTACGCGCCAACTCGGTGAACTTCGTGCGCAGGATGGTGTCGCGCATCTTGCCGAGCTGCTCGGCCGTCTCGCCGGCGCTGATCGCCTCCATCAACCGACGCATGGAATCGAGCGCCCGCTCGGCGTCGTCATAAGTGAAGGTCTCGTTGTGTGAGAGCTTGTTGCGGACGTCTCCCAACTCGTTGACCAGCGACCGCTCGGCACGGCCGAGAACGGCCTTGAACGCTTCGGTCCAGAAGCGATCCATCGCGTTGAACAGCGCGGCCTGATCCCAACCAACTTCGCCATTGCTGTTGGGGCGCAGGCTCGGCAGCTTCTCCAGAACCTGGACTTGCCAGTGTCCCTTGAGGGAGGTTTCCAGTCTCTTTTCGACGAAGGGGATCAGCGCCGCCGGCAGCAGTTCCATACCCTCAAACACATATTGGCGCGTACTTTTGGCCACGTCCCGTTCCCCCTCAAATATCCATGCGGGTTTGACGATTCCCGCGCGTGTCGTGGATAGCTGCCGCAGCCTTCGTCAGCTCCGTCCAGTCGGCGATCAGGGCATTATAAGCCGTGGCCTCCTTCGCATCCTTCCGCTTGTTGGCGCTGATGTCGTAGAGGCAGTAGGCAAGATCTTTCACTGCCTCGGCCTGAGTGTTGATCTTCTTCAGCAGGACGGCGGTGTCATGGGAAATGCCTTCCTTCTCATGTTGCCGGACTAGGTGCTGGAGGCACTCCCACACTGTCAGGTGACGGTCCTCTTCCGGGTCCCAATCGTGATCGAGTTCATCACGTGCGAGGATGCGGACCTTGCCGGCAGCGCTGTCTACGATCCCGGCATGTTTGACGCTATCGACCGAGATGCCGCGCGCACGGGCGAGATTGTCAGCAACGCCATAATCGCCCTTGCCGATGCCGTTCTGCTCGAACCAGGTGATAGCGAACCGCGTGTCCGGGTCAAACTCGCCCTGAATGCCACCCAGATATTCGTCGAGTTCCCGGTTGATGAGCTGAAGCGCGGCCTTAACGCTCATCGGGCTATCGTCGGATTCGAGAACAGCTTTGTAGCGTGAGAACACGCCCATGCCAGGGCCAATGGCCGATTGCGGCATGTCGGCGGGAGCAATATTTGCCGCCTGAAGCTCGGAGATGGCGGGTGGCAATTCACGCTTCAGCGAGCGAACGAACTCGGCGCGGGTGATTACCTCAGCGGTAGCCTCCTTCTTACGGCAAGAGAGAACGACAGAATTTGCTAGCGCGTTCGTTCCCACTGAGATCATTCGGCCCGGCTTCTCGGTTCGCATTGGCCATGTCGCATTGATCTCAAAACCGGAATCGATAACCGCCTGAATGAAGGTTGCCCAACCTGTTGAAACAACGCCCTGGTCTTCGACCTCACTTTGCTTGAAGGCGTAGTAGATGGCGGTTGGGAAATATACTGAGCTTTGCTCTGCCATATTACTTACGGCTAGCTTCATACCTTCTAGAAAGAATTGCTCCGCGCTCTCTCGCCCTCCATGGCGATACGGGGTCGCTACAAGTTCTTCAGATTTCGGAACAGCAATCGTGGCCATCAACTCCGGATAAACGTCCCTAAGATGACGGCGCAACCACGCAAAGAAATAGTCAGACAAATCAGCATAGCCAATGTTGTCATAATATGGTGGATCTGTCGAAATAACCGATGGCCCAGGATAGCGAACAGTTTGAGCATCTCCTTGAGACAGGAATCCAAAAGATGCTGGCGAGAATGCGCTCAGCGCTTTGTAAACCCACTCTACAGAAGCATCTATCCAGTTTCCGTTACTCGAACTGAAGGGATTCAGCTCCACGTAATCCCAAACCATCGGCAAGGATTGGCGGGCAAAGGTGCTGCGCGATGCCTCAACGGAATTTCTCCAGCTTACCTGTGCGCTCCACGCATCAGCAGCACGATCTGCTGCAAATGCCAGATAAACACTCACGGCTTCAGCATAAGCTTTAGCGCCCTGACCACCATTGCGAAGCGGCGTGTCATCCGACGACAAGCCGAGAGTCAAGGCGTCAGCCGCGATTTGCAATCTTGCTTGGTGAACCAAGTCGCTAAATGTATTTAGGGCCAGCAATTGCCGGCTGGTGAACAAATCTCCAAACGTCGTCAGCCCATAGGGTCAGGACCCATTGATTTGAACTGACGGCTGTGATTCAGATGGGCGTATAGGAGCCCGACTGATGAGTAATTTGTTTTGGCTGACGGACGAGCAAATGGCTCGTCTTCAGCCCTATTTCCCCAAGAGCCATGGCCGCCAGCGCGT
>JAFKJU010000093.1 GCA_017305935.1 Hyphomicrobiales bacterium
CCTAAAGGAATTCCTCGCCGATATCCGCACCTGGGATGGCGGTGTCCGACAGTTCCTTGTGGACGAGCAATGCGATCCCACAAGGATCGAACGCATCATGGCAGACGAGCCGAAATCATAAACCCCGCGGCCTTCGCCGGATGGATACGGACGATTTCACCTTTCTGGGCTTCTTTGGAGCGAGCATTCCGAGCGTGAAACAGCCGCGTACCATCAATATGGAGCTCATCCAGTCCGGGGAAACGCAGCGGGTGCGGGCGCTCAATATCCACTTCGGATCGATCAAATCGATGGGCATGGTCCTGTTCAACGTCCACACGCCATCAAACCTGATCGGTGCGATTGAGGACAAGCAGGATTTCGAAATCAGGTTCAATGGCGGGACGATCGCACAAGGTGCGTGGCACAGCGGCCTGAAGGCCCGCGATGAGCTGGCATCCTGCCTTCGGAGCCAAGGTTACTTGGCCAGGAAATAGCCCACACCCCGCCTGTCACTTGTATCAGCAGCGTGTCCCGGCCAGACGACGATCAACCAGCTCGACACGCTGCTTCCTTGGAATTGGCCGCCCGAGCAGACCAGGCAAGCTGCATGAAGCGGCCAGGTGTCTCCTATGATGAGCTCGATAAACGTCTACGTGGCAACGGACATAACGACTTTGTTGGAATGAGCGCGATCGACGGCTTGATCGCAGCGATTGTAGCTGGCCCCGTGCCTGTCACACCAGCCGTCTGGTTGCCGAACGTGTTTGGCGGAACAGTACCTCAAACCAAGCCCGGTTCGATCGAGGAACGTCTCGTCAATACCGTCCTCAATCGGCATGACGAAGTGGATCATCTCCTCGCCCACGCCCCTGGCGACTACTACCCGATCTTCATGCGCGACAAGGGAAAGACCATAGTCGATGCCTGGGCAATCGGCTTTGCCCTGGGGCTGGGACTCGGTGGCGAGACATGGGCACCTATCCTGCTGGCAACCCCCAAACCCATCATCACTCCGATCATGGCCGTTAATCCGCAGCTCGCGAAATTGCTATTTCGCCTCTCACCACAAGACAGACGAAAGATCCGGGCAACGGCCCATCTCCATATCCGAACAGCGGTCACCCAGCTCTATGCTGTGACCCGAGCCGCTCGCCAGTAGCCGCGGTCACAAGCTGGCCTCGGCCACAACGTGGCGTGTTCGTCGCGCTCACCGTATATCTATCAAGCGGTCCGATAGCGCGAACGGCTTCGAAGTTTTGCCAAGGCGCTGGGTCGTCGAGCGCACCTTCGCATGGATCAACACATGCCGCAGGCTCGCCAAGGACTGGGAGAAATCTATCGAAAGCGCAACCGCATGGGCTTTCATCGCAAGCTTCCGTATGCTCGCAAAGTTTTGCTTCAATTCATGACTTTTTGAATCCGGTTCTCAACGACGTTAATCCGGGACAGCTTCCACAAACGATGTTGTTTTTGACAATGACGATTTCGACGTCACAGTTAGCGTGCAAAGAGGTATGACCTTTGGTGACAATGTATCTCACTCCATCGGTATGGAAGAGGGCCTTTTATCGCTATTCCAAGCGAATGTTGATGCCGCCCTTGCAGCGGAAAATTAATTTCATAAACCTCAAAATTCTAATATCTATATTTTTATCATGCCATCGCATCATGCGCAGTAACTAGATTTTTACCACTGTACCTTGAGCAATAGCACACAGCGTTGTTCTATCACCATCAATCGAGAATATTTCGCACTGGCACACTGACTGACGTTTGCCAGTGCTTATTACCTTTGCTATCGCCGCAACGTAGTTACCCTTGGCGGGTTTCAGATAGTTGATTTTGAATTCTGACGTTAAGGCATCTCCACCCAACGCGATACCGCCGGCGAATGTGATTGCGTTGTCCGCGAGATATGAAATCGCCCCTCCGTGAACGTATCCATGTTGCTGCTGAACGTCTTCCCTGATAGGCAACCTTATCTCGACACTCTTTTTATCTATATGGTGAAGTTCTGCTTTAATAAATCTTGTAAAAGGTTGAGATTCAAATATTGATTTTGCTAGTTTATGTATTTCTTCCACAGACATCACTCCTCAGCTTCATGTTCTGCTCTCGCGAATCTACATTGAGCTTGTTTATTGTCACCCCGTTGATTTTCCTTCTGCACCATCTGAGGGGATGGTGTACGCCGCCTCCGTCTGCCCCTCACGGAGGAGTCAAGGGACGAGCCGTTGCAAGTCGGCCTTCACGCTCTCCTACCCTTCATTACCACTATGCTCGAGTATGTCGCCGGGCTGGCAAACCAGAACCTCGCAAATCCTGTCGAGCGTCTCGAATCGTATTCCCTTCACCTTTCCCGATTTCAACAGCGATATATTCTGTTCCGTGATGCCGACGCGCTCCGCAAGTTCCTTTGAGCGCATCTTGCGCCTTGCAAGCATCACATCAAGATTGACAACGATGGCCATCTGATCGCTCTAGATGATCTGTTGATTTTCCAGGGCGACGAAACCTGCTTCGCGCATGACCCGCCCAAGGATAAAGATCAGTCCCGCGACGAGTGCGATCATATAGTCGTCCGTCGAAAAGGCGACAACGATATGACGTTCGTCAGGTGCGCTCCCGACGGTGAGAACAATCGACAGCAAAGCGTTAGCGAGAGGCCGTAACGCGGCGATCGCCAGCATGGCCCATGCGACCCGTTTCAGCCGAAAAGCAATTATGTCCCAACGGACAGCCCCCATTTGTATACTGCGGCACAACTGGAAAACCTGATACAACGCCCACAACAGCACTGCCAACGGGACCATCGAGACCCCAAAGCCAGCGCTCCGCGACACTTCATCCAATCCCAGCGGAACGCCAGATAATCCCATTCTGCTGGCCACCAGCGTCGAAACGCGATCCGGCGACACCCAGACCCAGAATAAAGCACCGAGATCCAAAAGAGCTCCAAACGCCACGATTAAACACATCCAAAACGCTGCGCGTGTCAGAAGGGGGTCGCGTAAGAGTGTTGACGGGGTAGCGGCTCGCACCATCATGGGAAGTGCTCCATTGAGAATTGACGATTGACGTATGTAAATGATTGTGTAACGATAATTATTATATTCAATGTGAGAAGTCAATCTTGTTTAAGAAACTCCCCTTCCTAGCCCTGCTCGCACTCGCTGGATGCGCAAACCTCGCGGTGATGCGTAGCGTTCCGATGTCAACCATATCTCGGCTGGCCGCTCTGGACCTGGGTACAATCTCGCCATCCGAATTGCGGATCGCGGCGCGCTTGCCGCCAGGTCTCGAGCCGCGGCCAGGCGGTGCAACGGTTCGACTTCAATGGAGTGCCGCAGGGAATAAAGAAACGCTGAACTTTGTGCTTCGAGAAGAGCTTGCGCCTGAGGAGGCTGGCCGTTTGGCCCGTTACGAGACAGCAGGCGCCCACATCTGGATATTTCGCCTGAGCGAAGGGGATGTCACACGGCTGAACGTCGCTCGATACCGTGCTTTGAAAGCAGCCGTGCCGGTCGCCCTCTCGGTTTCGGCCGATGTCGCAGTTTGTCGCTCGGTCGGACTGTCGACGGGCGCCTTGCTGACGACGACCTATCTGCGCACGGACGGCGCGGACTATTTCCCTCTCTCGGAAAATCTCGACTTGCGTTCGATCGCGTCCGATCAAGAACTCGCATCAAAGGTGCCGCCATGCCAATAGCCGTATTCGCACGATCGGGCACTTCTATGAGCTTGACATTTTGTGCCATCGGAACCGCATTGCTACTAGCTGGCTGTGCATCGCTGCCGGGAAGCGAGCTCTCAAATGTCTACGGTGAGCGCTTCGAAATAGCGGAGATCACGAGGGCCGCCCCCACCGTAGTATTCGAGTCAGGATTGGCAGGGAACAAAGAAACGTGGGGGGATGTTTTTGCCGATATCTCTGCAACAAACACTGTCTTCGCCTACAATCGGCCCGGTATCGGCCGGAGCGAGAGCACGACGAAGCCCCGGGATGGCGCAACCATTGTCGCGAACCTGCGTGCACTGCTGAGAAGCCGAAGCCTAAAACCACCCTACGTCCTCGTTGGGCATTCCGCCGGGGGGCTCTACATGCAGCTCTATGCTCGAACGTATCCGTCCGAGGTCGTCGGCCTCGTGTTAGTCGATCCAACCCACCCAACCCAGTTCGAGGGAGCTGGCGCGTTGGAGCATCGTGGAAGTCTGAGTTCTATGGCGATCGCTGCAGCGGGTCTATTGGGACCGGCGAGAAAAGAATTCGGTGCCCTGGTCGAGACGGGTCAGGAGGTGCTTGCCGCGCCCAAGCTACCGTCCGGGATACCCGTTGTGATCCTCGTCGCGCCCAACAAAGCGACAACGCCAATCGCCAGATTTGACAATGCAAAGCGCACAGACTTCGCGAACCTGTACCCCAGCGCGGCCATCCGGGAAGTCGATGGCGGCCACAATATTCAGCTGGAGCGTCCCCAAGTTGTCATTCAAGCCATCCGAGAAGTCATCTCGAGATTGCGCCGTTAATGCGCAAGCGACCCATCTTTGTGGTCTGCTGTCTGTCTTAGCGATGAGGCCCTTCTGACTGCCAATAACATTACCCTTTTTATTAAGTTCTGAACGAAATAGGGTTTTTGCGCCTGAGTTTTGCAACGCGCATTTTCGCACTTTTGCTCAGGCGGCAACTTTGCCGAAATCGATCCGGCTGCCCAGGTCAGGATCGAATCGGTCGTAGGGATTGACTTGAGCATAGATCAGCGACGTAAGGCCGCGATAATCCTCCCGCGTCATACGGCCGTGCCAGACTGGTTCGGCGAGCGCTGTTTGTAGCATCCGCGTGTTCACGTAGACGAGTAAGGCTTGGAGCCAAATCTGTACCCGGACAAAAACCGCTCACCGGACGCTCACGTGTCTTTGGCTTGCGCCCGAGCATTCGCGTCAGCCACGCTCCCTCAGGTGCGCCGTGTCGTGCTGCCTTTTGTACGATAGCGCAAGCTCACACTGCCACCACTACGAAGCTCATTTTCAGGAATCGCCGCTTCGAGCCGGGCTTCATGTTCCGACGAGAACGTGAACGCGACGCTTTCGAGCGCCCAATGGTATTTGCCGAGACCGAAATAGTTCTCGTCGATCAGGGCGTCATCCCATCCCCTCACAATCAACGCCCCATCAGTCGAGGACCACACGGGTACAGTCAACTTGTATTTCGGCGGCAGGCGAACGCCGCCTAATGCCCGTTCATAGCTATCGGAATACAATCGCGATTGCGGACGCCATACTGGAGCGCTGCGCCCGATTGAAGACAGCAACCGTCACAGTTCCATCATACGGCACATAACCCCCTTTAGCGTATTTTACGATCGCGTAATGCAGTGAAAGCGGCGAAGTTGAGGGGCATGGACCTGCCCCCCCCCCCCCAGGATGCCACCGCTTGATAGGGACATTGGCAAGGCCCCTGTCGCAAGCCTGCCGTTTTCTATCCCCCAATAGCCGCGTTCTCTCCGCCCGCAGAACAGGGCTTCCTTATCCCCT
>JAFKJU010000094.1 GCA_017305935.1 Hyphomicrobiales bacterium
GATGAAGCGTGTCTTCTGCTTCATGGACGGCATCGATGCTTTCGGAGTCCGTGCCACGCACTTCGATGGTATCGCTACCGGTCGCGCCCGTGATATTGATGGTATCCGCGCCGAGACCGCCTTCGATATGGTTGCCTCCGGTGGCCGAGACGGTGATCATCGTCTGATCTTCCTCGGAGCCGCTCACCCATACGCTGCCAGCCCCGCTGATCGCATGGCCGTCCGCAGTCGCGGCGCTGAGCGATACATGGAGGTCGTCCGTCAGCTTCAGGCTGTCCGTCGGTTTCAGGCTGTCCAGCGACTCGATGTGGACGCCATGTGTCGCGTCGACAGTGGTCCCGGAGGGATCGAACGTTGCCTTGATATGAAGATTTCCGCGTTCGCCTGTCAGGATTGTGCCATAGCTTTTGCTCTCGCTGGCGATAGCCATCGAGACCGGGGCTGATCCATCCGACTTCTGGCCTAGGGTAATATCGCCCGTGGCCGAGCCGTCGAACTTGGTGATGCTGCTTCCCTCATGATGAATGACAAAGGTTGCCGAGCTACCTCCGGAACTTCCACCGCCGGTGCCGGGCTGCTGGCCTTGATCCGGGAACAGACGCAGGATAGCCGTATCGGCTTCCCCTGGCGTGCCCAGATGATCTTTAGTGATCGTATCGAGGAATTCGCGGCCGACCTGAGCGGCAAAAGTGCCGCGATAAGCTTCGATCTCGGCGTTGAGGTCGAGATGGGACGTGAAGATGTCGGCTGCGGCGATCTTGGCGTTGACGGTCGTCAGGTCATCGTTCTTGGCGCCGTCCAGGATGGCGATGGCGATGTTGTTGATGTTGAGACGGCCGGCCGCCAGCTCGCCGACGTAAAAGTCGATGCCGGCCTTTTCGCCGTCGCGCTCGAACAGCGACTTGTAGATCGAGTTGACGATCTCTTCATTAGTCATATTGGCGAAGCGGCTCTGATATTCATCCGTCTTTGCCAGGTCGCCGATGGCGTCCAGATTGGCGCCGTTGTTGGTGGCTTCGTTGAAATAGGCCAGACCGGCCGGGTCGGCCGGGCGGCCGAACAAAGCAACATAAATACCCTGGATGCTAGCCATGGTTGACTCCTTCTTTTACGCTTTCACGGTCTTCGTGAGATGAGGGGTATTTAGTCGCATCCGAATTGGTTAATCAATCGTAAAGTTTAGGATTAGTTAACTGCCCAAAAAAGGTCAATACAGTCCATTGACACCATTTGGTGTCATGTGGCTCACTCATTTATTTATAGACAGAAGAATTTTACTAAAAAGAATGGATAATGACTGTATCAAAAGTGTAGTCTACAAAAGCACCGTATTTTTCCATTGCTTGTAATCTCTGTAATAAGTATCTGGATTCCTGCTAAAATTCGGAGTTGCAATATTTCCCGGAACATAGCCGGATCGGGTTTGTGGTTGGCCATGCGCATGAAAACGTTGCGCCCCCTTGCCGCTGTCGTTAGAGCGTTGCTCATGACGCGCTGAAGGAGAGCTGTTTTCCCATGGACAACAAAGCCGCCGGCGAAAACTCGCCCCAAACGATCGATGCCATCCTCGAGAGGGTGCGTGCCGAAATAGCCCAAAAGGAGCAGCCCGCCTCGGAAGGAAACGCTCCGCGGCGGCAAACGGGGCTTGGCGCGGTGCCGCTGGTCAGCGAAACGGATGAGAGCACGCTCGTCGCCCTCGACCGTCCCTTTTATGGTATCGGCGAATTCGCTGCGCTGGACGAGGAAACCTTCCTGCGCAACGCCTATCGCGTCGTGCTCGGCCGCGAGATGGATGGCGTCGGGGCAAGCTATTATCTGCCGGCGCTGCGCAGCGGCCATATCGGTGTGGTGCGCGTTCTCTCGGCGCTTCGCCGTTCGACTGAGGGCCGGGAGCGGGGCGTCAAGATCCGCTGGCTGTGGCCAGCCGCAGCCCTGGATCGTCTGACCGGCCTGCCGGTCATCGGCCGGGCGTTCAAGCCGTTCATGGATTTCCTGTCGCTGCCGCACACCAATCGCCGGCTGGCGCGGGCCGCCCAGCGTCATCAGGATCTGATTTCCGCCGTCAACACCTCGCTCTCCGCCATACGCCGCAACAATGCACGCGTGGACATGCGGCTGGAACTGCATGAGCGCGAAGCGGCCACAGATCGCTTGCAGACCCAGACCGCCATTGAGGAAGCCGGCAAGACTCTTTCCGAACTCAAGGCGACACGGCGGCTCATTGCCGAGGAAAGTCTGCAATTGCGCCGCCTGATCGATGAGGCGCGTGCAGCTCTCCCCGAAAAGCCGGTGCTGCGCGAAACCGTCGAAGCTCTCGATGACCATGCGCTCGACAGCCTCTATGTTGCTTTCGAAAACCGCTTTCGTGGTTCGACGGCCGAGATCGGCAAGCGCACGGAACGCTATCTACCGATCTTCAAGCAGACCGGCCCGGTCGCTGCCGGCGGCGTGGTGCTCGATATCGGCTGCGGCCGCGGCGAATGGCTGTCGCTGCTGCGCCGGAACAATATCGCGACGCGCGGCATCGATCTCAATGCCTCGATGGTGGCGGAGGCCAGCGCCCTCGGTCTCGATGTGCTCGCCGGCGATGCGCTTGCCTATCTGCGCAGCCTGCCGGAAAACAGCCTGGCGGCGATCACCGGTTTCCACATCGTCGAGCATCTGGCTTTCCGGGATCTCGTCACCGTGTTCGACGAGGCACGCCGCGCCCTGATGCCGGGTGGCGTCATCCTGTTCGAAACGCCCAATCCGGAAAACCTGGTCGTCGGCGCCTGCACCTTCAACTACGATCCGACCCACAACAAGCCTCTGCCGCCGGACTTCCTGCGCTTTATCGCCGAGGCTCGCGGCTATGACGAAGCCCGCATCATCCGTAGTGAAGCGGATTGTGATCTGTCTCAATCTGAAACAGGTTTTGCCCCGGCCGAAGTCAACGACTGGTTCCGCCAGCCGCCGGATTACGCCGTCTATGCCCGCAAGCCGGTTGAAAACGGTCAAGTCTGATGCGGGTCGGGATCGCAACCGTTCACACGCCCGGCATCCATGGCGGCGCGGAGTTTCTGGTCGATGGTTTGGTGGAGGCTGTCCGGGCCGCCGGCCATTCGGTTCACAAGATCTCCATGCCGTTCTTTTTCGAGCCGATGGGTGCGGCGGCGAAGACGATGGATCATTGCCTGTCGGCCAATTTCCTGCCCTATGGCGGCGGCCAGATCGATCGAATGATCTGTCTGAAGTTTCCCGCCTATATGATCCGCCATCCGGACAAGCGGATCTGGCTGCTGCACCAGCACCGCTCCGCCTATGATCTCTACGGCACGCCCTATGGCTGGTTGCCGGGCAAGAAAGAAACCGATGCCTTGCGCCAGCGCATCATCGAAGCGGACAATGAAAGCCTGGGCGGCGGATTTGCCGGAAGTGCCCGCGCCGTCTATACGATTGCGGAGCGGGTCTGCTCTCGTCTGCGTCACTATAACGGGATCGAATCCAAGGCGCTTTATCACCCTCCGGCCAATGCCCAGGAATTCCGTCTGGAGCCGGCGCTGCCTTATATCTTCGTGCCGAGCCGGCTTGAAGGGCTCAAGCGCCAGGATCTCATGCTGAAGGCGCTTGCCGCCTGCCGCTCTCCCGTGCAGGCGATCTTTGCTGGAACCGGCAGCATGAAAAATCATCTGGAAGCCATGGCGGAAACGCTGGGGCTAACCGATCGCGTGCGCTTCGTCGGCGCCGTCAGCCGGGCTGAGATGCTCAGCCTGTACGCCCATGCCACGGCCGTGTTCTTCGGGCCGCTCGATGAGGATTACGGCTATGTGACGCTGGAAGCGATGCTGTCCGGCAAGCCGGTCATCACCTGCACGGATTCCGGTGGTCCCCTGGAATTCGTCGTGGACGGCGAGACCGGTTATGTGACGGCCCCGGAGCCGCAAGCCATCGCCGAGGCCCTGGAAACGATCATGGCGCATGCCGGCAAGGCGGCCGAGCTGGGACGCAACGGCCGCGCGCGCTATGACGCCATGAACATCACTTGGGCGTATGTAGTCGAGACATTGCTGGCCGACCTGCCGGCGCATCGTGCGGACGGGGGAGAAGCCCCATGAAAATCGCCATCGTCACCCCGCATCCGGTGCCCTTTGCTTTAGGGGGCGCGGAAAATCTCTGGTGGGGGCTGCAGGATCACTTCCAGCGCCATACCGAGCATGATTGCGATATCGTCGCGCTGCTCTCTCCGGAAGGCTCCTTCTGGGATCTCGTCTCCTCTTACGAGACCTTTTCCAAGCTCGACCTCTCTGCCTATGACTGTGTCATTTCGGGAAAGTATCCGGCCTGGATGGTCGATCATCCCAACCACATCTGCTACATGCTGCACCGCCTGCGCGGGCTCTACGACACCTATGCGCCGGGCAATCATGACAGCTCGGTCCTGAAGTTGCCGAAGCTGCAAAGCCTGATGGAATGGATGGAGGATAGCGGCGGCTATCCTTCGGCGGATCAGGTACCCGAGCTGTTCGACAAGCTCAGGGCCTTGCGTGAGGCGGAGCTACCGGAAAACGCATTTGCCTTTCCCGGTCCGTTTAGCCGCGCCGTCGTGCATTTCCTCGACAATGCCGCCCTGTCGTCGCAGCGCATCCGCCGTTATGCGGCGATTGCCGACACAGTTCGCCATCGCAAGAGCTACTTTCCGCCGGAAGCGGAGGTCGACGTGCTGCATCCTCCGCCGCATCGTCACGATTACCGCGAGGGCGAAAGCAGGTACCTGTTCACCAGCAGCCGGCTCGACAGGCCGAAGCGCGTCGACCTTCTCGTCGAAGCGATGAAGCATGTGCCGGAAGATATTCCCCTGCTGATCGCTGGCACGGGACCGGACGAAGCCCGCCTTAAGCAGATTGCTGGCGACGATCCTCGCATCCGCTTCCTCGGCTTCGTACCCGATGACGAAATGCCGGCCCTGTACGCCGATGCCCTTGCCGTTCCCTTCGTGCCCTATGACGAAGATTACGGGCTCGTCACCATCGAGGCGATGAAAAGCGGCAAGCCGGTCCTGACCTTCAGCGATTCCGGCGGTCCTTGTGAATTCGTGCGAGATGGCGAAACCGGCTTCGTGACACCGCCTTCCGCCGAAGCGCTCGGTGCGCGTCTGTCGCAGCTCGCGCGCGATCCCGATCTTGCCCGGGCCATGGGCCAAAATGCCAAGACACGGGTCGAAAGCGTCAACTGGCATCATGTGGCGGAGGGCCTTCTTGAGCAGGCTCCGGCAAAACCGGCCCATGCCCGGCCGGCGATGCGCCCGAAGCTGACGGTCGCCACCACCTTTCGCGTCTTCCCGCCGATGAACGGCGGGCAGGCGCGCGTCTATCACCTCTACAAGAACCTGGCCGAGACCTTCGACATCGATATCGTCTCGCTCGGTATCGCGACCGATGCGCGCAGTGAAAAGGAAATCGCCCCCGGCCTGGTCGAGATTCATGTGCCCAAG
>JAFKJU010000040.1 GCA_017305935.1 Hyphomicrobiales bacterium
GGCGGCCTGCAGGCCGCCTTTTTTGTTTGGCCAGCCGGCCCGCAATTGATAGTGTCTGGCGTAACCCGGTCGCATGTACGGCAAACGCGCCTGCGGCGCGGCTGCTGCCGGAGGTGCCCGATCAAGACACGGATGAGTGTTTTCATGACCTTGACTGCTTCGGATCTCGCCAGCTCGATCCGTTCCATCCCGGATTATCCCAAGCCGGGCATCATCTTTCGCGATATCACCACACTGCTCGGCAATCCGCGCACTTTCCGCCGCGCAGTGGACGAATTGGTGAACCCCTATGTCGGTTCCAAGATCGACAAGATCGCCGGCATGGAGGCGCGCGGCTTCATTCTCGGCGGCGCCGTCGCCCACCAACTTTCGGCCGGTTTCGTGCCGATCCGCAAGAAGGGCAAGCTGCCGCACGAAACGGTGCGAATCGCCTACAGCCTCGAATACGGGGTTGACGAGATGGAGATCCATCGCGATGCGGTGCAGCCCGGCGACAAGGTGATCCTGGTTGACGACCTGATCGCCACCGGCGGTACCGCGGTCGGCGCGGTGCAGCTTCTGCGCCAGATCGGCGCCGACGTCATCTCCTGCTGCTTCGTCATCGACCTGCCCGACCTCGGCGGCCGGCAGAAGCTGGAAGCGCTCGGCGTGGAAGTGCGCACGCTGGTCGAGTTCAGCGGGCATTGACCCCGCTTTATCTCAGGAAAATTCCAGCACGGTGCTTTCGAAGCGCACGACGAGATCGCCGCTCTGGTTGGCGCCTTCGCACAGGATGGTGTTCATGATCCAGCCGGGACGCGAGGATAGGTCTCGGCTGGCCTTCAGGGTCACGAAATAGGTGATGTCATCACCGGCATAGACCGGGCGCAGCCAGCGAAGGTCGCGGAAGCCGGGGGAAGGACCGAGTTTTGGCGGCGCGATGCCGCGCTCTTCCAGCCGTCGGCATTCTTCTTTCCAGAAATCGAGGAAACTGCGCATCCATAGGGCGCATGTGTGCCAGCCGGACGCGCACAGGCCGCCGAACAGGCTGTTCCTGGCCGCTTCCGCATCGATATGGAAGGGCTGGCCGTCGAAACGGCGGGCGAAGCGGATGATGTCCTCGGCGCTGAAATGCTTGGTGGCCAGTTCCAGCCGCATGTCCGGATAGAGATCCTGCATCCTCATACGCCGGCCTCCGGGCTTGTCGCCATGCGGAACATCACGGAATTTTCCGACAGCGCCACCAGTTCGCCATGCTGGTTCTCGGTCTCGTGGCGCAGCTTGACGACGCCGATGCCGGGGCGCGAATGCAAAGGCCGGGCGCTGATCACCACCGAGCGGCCGGACAGCGTATCACCTGCCAGCACCGGCTTCTTCCAGTCCATCAGGTCGATGCCCGGCGAACCCTGGCAGGTGGAATTCAGGATATAGCTGTCGATCATCATCCGCATGGTCAGCGCGCTGGTGTGCCAGCCGGAGGCGGCGAGGCCGCCGAGAATGCTGTCCTTGCCGGCGTTTTCGTCGAGATGCATCGGTTGCGGGTCGAATTCCCTGGCGAATTCAATGATATCGGCCGCCGTTACCGCAATCGGCCCGAGCGGAAAGACCCGGCCGGGTGTAAAGTCTTCATAAGTGTAGGTCGTCACGTGCATATCCGTCCCGTTTGCGACGCACAATGGCGAGGGCGGCGTGGTTTGGCAAGGGTGCATGGCCTTGTCAAAGCGTTGCGTCCGGGTAAGGTGGCGCCGAATTGAGCATTCCCGCTTTCTCCGAATCGTGAGAACGCATCTCACCCTTTGCTTTTTCGCATTTCCGAAGGAAAACCGCTTCGCACTGTTCCTGGAAATGCTTTATGGGGCCTTATTCATGCAGACATTGAAATCCGTGCTCGACGGCGCCGCCGGCGAGGGCATTATCTCCGGTGATCAGGCCGGCGCGCTTTTGCCCTATATGCAGGCGCGCGGTGTCGTGCTCCGGGCGCCATCTGCAGCCTTGGGCGACATTGCCGGGCCCGGCGAGGCGCATGTGGTCGCGCCAGTGGAGGATACCGAAGCGCCGCGCTTCATTCGCGGCTTTCACGATGTGCTGATCACGATCGGCGTCTGCATCGTCATGGCCGGAATATGGGGCGTGGGCTCGCTGTTCGGCGTATTGCCGGCAGTGATCGTCCTTGCGGAAATTCTCGTGCGGCGGCAGCGGCTGGCCCTGCCGGCGGTGGTGCTGACGCTGATTTTCGCGCATTGGATCTTCATGGCCAGCATCGTGATGCTCGAGGACCGGCTCGCGCCGGACGCGGATCCGATGCTGCATTTCGTGCTGACCATGGCGCCCTTTGCGCTGCTGATGGCGCCTTTCTATCTGCGTTATCGCATTCCGTTGGCGCTCAGCCTGTGGATCGTGTCGCTGGTGGCTATCGCGGCCGGGCTGCTGTTCCTCGGACTCTCGCGGGCAAGCGGACAGGCGGACTTCATCAGCGTGCATCCGTCGCTCTCCGCGGCGATCTTCTTCGCCGGTGCCCTGGTGCTGTTTGCGGCGGCGATGCGCTACGATCTCTCCGATCGCTTCCGGGTGACGCGGCGCTCGGATGTCGCGTTCTGGCTGCATCTAGCGGCGGCGCCGGCGCTGCTTTATGCGATGCTGGCCCTGGTTTTCCTCGGCGATTTCAATAACGGCGCCCTGTTCAACGCTGAAAAAGGCCTGCCGGATGCGTTGATCGTCGTCGCTATCGTTGCGGTGTTCATGACCATAGGCCTGGTCATCGACCGGCGTGCCTTCGTCACATCGGGGCTGGTATCGCTGGGGCTGGCGACCGCAAGCCTCTTGCAGAAGACGGCGGCCGCGCCGGAAACCTATGTCTTCGCGACGCTGCTGATCGTCGGACTGGTAGTGCTGACCATCGGCGTCGGCTGGCCGCATTTTCGTCGCTTTGCGGTCACGCCGCTACCGCTGATCTTTAAAGAAAAACTGCCGCCTCTTCGGTGAAGGGCGGCAGCGATCTTAAGGCAGGTGAGGCTTCGACTCAGGTGTTGAAGCGGAAGTGGATGACGTCGCCGTCCTGCACCACATATTCCTTGCCTTCGTCGCGGCCCTTGCCGGCTTCCTTGGCGCCGACTTCGCCCTTGTAGGCGATGTAATCGTCATAGGCGATGGTGAAGGCGCGGATGAAGCCGCGTTCGAAATCGGTGTGGATGACGCCGGCCGCCTGCGGGGCCTTGGTGCCGCGCACGATGGTCCAGGCGCGGGTTTCCTTGGGGCCGACGGTGAAATAGGTGATGAGGTCGAGCAGGTGATAGCCGGCGCGGATCAGCCGGTCGAGGCCCGCTTCCTCAAGGCCGAGGGCGGAGAGGAATTCGGCGGACTCTTCTTCCGGAAGCTGGGCGACCTCGGATTCGATGGCGGCCGAGATGACGACGCATTCGGCGCCCTGTTCCCTGGCCATGGCGGCGACGGCTGCGGTGTGGGCATTGCCGGTCGCGGCGTCCGCCTCGGCGACGTTGCAGACGTAGAGAACCGGATGCGAGGTCAGCAGGTTGAGGCCTTTGAGGATCTCGATCTCTTCCGGCGCCAGCGTCTTCAGGAGAAGGCGGGCCGGCTTGCCCTCGTTCAAAAGCTTGACCACGGCTTCCATGATCGGAAGCTGGGCGATGGACTCCTTGTCCTTGCCGGTGGCGCGCTTGCGGGTCTGCTCGACGCGGCGCTCCAGGCTTTCGAGGTCGGCGAGCATCAACTCGGTCTCGATCGTATCGGCATCACCCACCGGGTTGATGCGGCCCTCGACATGGGTGATGTCGTCGTCCTCGAAGCAGCGCAGCACATGCACCACGGCATCGACTTCGCGGATATTGGCGAGGAACTTGTTGCCGAGGCCTTCACCCTTGGATGCGCCGCGCACCAGGCCGGCGATATCGACGAAGGAGATGCGGGTCGGGATGATCTCCTTGGAGCCGGCGACCGTCGCCAGCGCCTTCATGCGCGGATCGGGCACGGCGACTTCGCCGGTGTTCGGCTCGATGGTGCAGAAGGGATAATTGGCGGCCTGCGCGGCCGCCGTCTTGGTCAGTGCATTGAAGAGGGTCGACTTGCCGACATTCGGCAGGCCGACGATACCGCATTTGAAGCCCATGGTCTTGAAACCCGTTTCTGGAAAACTGTCTGTGCTGCCTTTTGCGGAATGGCCGGGGGAAGGTCAAGCCTTGCGGCCGAAAACCTTGCCCGAGGACGCCGGGCGGGGCAATATCGTCGAAACAGGTCCATTTTTCGACGTAGGGGAAGCTCATGGCCGGCAGCAGCACCCAGTTGAAACCGAAGCTGGCGACCAGACCCAGGGTCGAACGCCCCAAGCTCTACAAGGTCATCCTGCTCAACGACGATTATACGCCGCGCGATTTCGTCACCATGGTGCTGAAAGCGGTTTTCCGCACTGGCGAGGAAGCGGGGCGGCGCATCATGATCACCGCCCATCAGAAAGGCTCCTGCGTCGTCACCGTCTGCCCGCGCGATGTCGCCGAGACCAAGGCGAAGGAAGCGACCGATCTCGGCAAGGAGGCGGGCTTTCCGCTGCTGTTCACGGCGGAGCCGGAAGAATAGGGCCTAATCCTCACCCTTCTTGGAAAACATCCGCTTGAGCATATCCGCCATCGGGCCGGAGGCGGGCAGGGGCTTTGTCGCCGCATTCGGCCGCGCCTGGCGGATATGCGACTGTCCCGCCGGCTTCTTCGGGGAGGGCGCCGGCTTGGCCTCATCGGGCTTGCCACCGGTCGCCAAGGTGATGCGGTTCATGAATTGCGAATCCTCGCCCTTGACCAGCATGGCGGCATTGTCGGCGACAGCGTCGAGCAGCGGCTCCAGCCAGGCGGCGTCGGCCTTGGCGAAATCGCCGAGGACATGGCCGACCACGGCTTCCTTGATGCCGGGATGGCCGATTCCGAGGCGGAGGCGGCGATAGTCCTTGCCGCAATGGGCGTCCAGCGACTTGATGCCGTTATGGCCGCCATGGCCGCCACCGGTCTTGATACGCGCCTTGCCGGCCGGCAGGTCGAGCTCGTCGTAGATGGCGACCAGATCCTTCGGCGTCAGCTTGTAGAAGCGCATCGCCTCGCCGACGGCCTCGCCCGACAGGTTCATATAGGTCAGCGGCCGGATCAGCAGCACCTTCTCGCCGCCCAGTTCGCCTTCCGAGATCTCGCCCTTGAACTTTCTCGACCAGGGCGAAAAGGAATGGCGGCGCTGGATGGCATCGAGCGCCATGAAACCGATATTGTGACGATTGCCGGCATATTGACTGCCGGGATTGCCGAGGCCGGCGATGACGAGCATGAACGGACTCCTCTTTGAGTTCCGGAGCATTTCCAGGAAAAGTGTAAAGCGGTTTTCCCTCCGGAAATGCGACAAAGCAAAAAGGCGCCCTGCCGGGGCAGGACGCCTTATAGGCGTTCAAACGGAAGCGGCGATTACTCGCTGGCTTCTTCCGCCATGCCGCCGGCCGGGGCAACGATCGTTGCGATCGTGAAGTCGCGGTCGCCGATGACGGGCGAGGCGTTGGCTGGCAGCTTCACATGCGAGATGTGAACGGCATCGCCGACCTTGAAGCCTGACAGGTCGACGGTGATGAATTCCGGGATGTCGTTGGCCGGAACGTGCAGCTCGACTTCGTGACGAACGACGTTCAGCACGGCGCCGGTCTTGATGGCCGACTTCTCTTCGTTGACGAAGTGAACCGGAACCTGAACCGTGACCTGGCTGTCGGCGGAGACGCGCAGGAAGTCGACATGCATGGTGAAGTCGCGCACCGGATCCAGCTGATAGTCCTTCGGCAGGACGCGGATCTTCTCGCCGTTGACGTCGATGACGGCAACCGTGGTCATGAAACCACCGCCATGGATGCGCTTGGTGACTTCGTTGGTCGACAGCGCGATGGAAATCGGGGCCTGCTTGTCACCATAGATGACAGCGGGAATGAAACCGTTGCGGCGAAGTTCACGGGAGGACCCCTTACCGACCCGTTCGCGCGCCTCGGCCTTGAGCTCGTAAGATGCGTGGCTCATGGCATATCCTTTCGAGGTTGTTTGGAGAGCCCGGCGGTGGCAAGATGCCTGTGTTCCGCTGGACCGGAGACGGTCCGAAAACCTTCTCATCCGCGGTGCCTCCAAGGGTGTCTGCGCGGACGGGCGGGCTATAATACACAATGCCCGATAAGGCAAGCCTTGCGCGGGTTTTGCCGATCCGTGCCGTTTTGCCTGTTGTTCCGGACGCTTTCGCGTTGACAGCCCTCCCTCCTCCTTCGCACAATACCGCTGATTGCAACAAGGAGAAGCATCATGCAGCGTAAGACTTCGGCCGCAATGTGCCTGGCGGGCGCGCTTTTCGCCTGCGGCACGACGCAGGCGGCCGATATCGACCAGGCCGGCGCCGACAAGCTCAAAGCCAGCCTGACGCACTACCTGCCCAAGGATCTGCTCGATACCGGCTTTCTGTCGGTCAAGCCGGCCACCGGCCGCTACGAGATCGTCACCGATATCATGAAGCTTCTCGCCGGCAAGCTGCCGCCGGAAACGACGGTGACCGGCCTGAAACCCTTCACGGTGTTCGCAACGCCGGCCGAGAAGGATCTGTGGAAGGTCGAAGGCGACGGCAATTTCGACGTCACCGCCGGCTACAAGATCGCCGACGCACCGGCGACCATGCGCTACATCATCTCGAACTACAGCTATACCGGCCTGTTCGACCCGGCTATCGCCTATATGCGCAACGGCACGTTTACCGCCTCCGGTCTCAAGCTTTCGACCACCGGCGGCTCCGAGCAGATCGACGCCCGCTTCGGCGGCATGAATTATGTCGTCTCCAGCACCGATGCGGCCGGCGGCGCGCTCGATTTCACCGGCAGCGGTACCCTTTCGGATTTTTACGAGAAGGTGGTCTCGCCGAATACGCCGCCGGTGGAAATCTCCGCCGATTCCATCGCCTTCGACGCGACGGTGAAAGGCGCGATGTTGCGCGAAATCCGCGATCTCGTCTTCTTCGTGCTCGACAACATGAAGCACAAGGACCTGACCGACGCACAGCAGCAGGAACTGAAGGCGAAGGCTCTCGCCGCGTTGCCTTTCGCCTCGTCCATCGACGAGAACATTCGCCTCAACAACCTCAACGTCGCGACCGCGCAGGCGCGCTTCGGCGTCAAGACCTTCGATTACGGCCTCAATCTTTCGGGGGCCGGCGACGCGATGCGTTTCGGGGTATCGATGAAGGCTGCCGATCCGATCCTGCCGGCAGGCTTGGTTCCGCCTGTTTACGCCAGCCTGGTGCCGCAGCAGACCGAGGTCTCCTTCAGCATGGCCGACATGAAGATCGGCGAATTTTTGCGGAAATTCCTGGAAAAGGCGGATTTCAACAAGAAGGAGCCGATTAGCGATGCCGAGGGCGCCGAACTGGTCAAGCTAATCTTCCCGGACGGCAAGGTGGCCATGACCTTCGACCGGATCGCGGCGCGCGCGCCGACCTATGACGTCGAGATGACCGGCAAGCTCACATCGGCGCTGGAAAACACCAAGCAGGTATCGATGACCGCGACCGTGATCGCACGCAATTTCGACGCCACCATCGCCGCCATCCAGGAAGCCGCCAAGGCCGATCCGCAGCTCAACCAGGTCTCCTTCGGCCTGATGATGGCCAAGGGCTTTGCCAAGGACGACGGCGGCGGCAAGCAGCGCTGGGAGGTCGAAGTGCGCGAGGACGGTTCCGTCGATATCAACGGCCAGCAGGTCAAGGGGCCGGATACCCTCGATGAGGAGCCGGAAGCGCTCGGCACGGAAGAACCGGATGCGCTGGGCACGCCGGAGGATTCGGACGAGCCGGCGACCGACGCGCAGCCGGAGACGGAGCAGCAGCAGCCGGAATGACGCCGGTTGCCCGGCGCCTTCGTCCTTTTGCCTGATCCTCTCCCTTAAACGCGGGGGAGGGTACCGTCTGGCCAGATGGGGAGCGGCGGTCATTCCACTCCCGGAGAGAATCGAAAAAGGCGCGCCCGTGAGGACGCGCCTTTTCCTTTGGAAACGGAGAAATTCTCAGTCGAACAGGCTCGATACCGAGGCTTCGTGGCTGGTGCGGTTGATCGCTTCGCCAAGCAGGCTCGCCGTCGAGATCACGCGGATGTTCGGCGCGGATTGCACGGCGGTGGTTGGCTGGATCGAATCGGTGATGACGAGTTCGCGCAGCTTCGAGGAGGTGACGCGGTTGACCGCACCGCCCGAAAGTACGCCATGGGTGATATAGGCGGTAACGCTGGTGGCGCCGTTCTTCAGCAGGGCCTCGGCCGCGTTGCAGAGCGTGCCGCCGGAATCGACGATGTCGTCGATCAGGATGCAGTCCTTGCCGTGAACCTCGCCGATGATGTTCATCACTTCCGACTCGCCCGGACGGTCGCGGCGCTTGTCGACGATGGCCAGCAGACAGTCGAGACGCTTGGCGAGCGCGCGGGCGCGGACCACGCCGCCGACATCCGGCGAGACGACCATCAGGTTCTTCAGGTCGTAATGTTCCTTGACGTCGCGGGCGAGGATCGGCGCGGCATAGAGGTTGTCGGTCGGGATATCGAAGAAGCCCTGGATCTGGCCGGCGTGAAGATCGAGCGTCAGGACGCGGTCGGCGCCGGCCTCGGTGATCAGGTTGGCGACCAGCTTGGCCGAGATCGGCGTGCGCGGGCCGGGCTTGCGGTCCTGGCGGGCATAGCCGAAATAGGGAATCACGGCAGTGATGCGGCGCGCCGACGAACGACGGAACGCGTCGATCATGATCAACAGTTCCATCAGGTGGTCGTTCGTCGGGAACGAGGTCGACTGGACGACGAAAACGTCCTCGCCGCGCACGTTTTCCTGGATTTCGACGAAGATTTCCTGATCGGCGAACCGTCTGACGCTGGCCTTGCCCAGGGGAACATTAAGATGTTTGCAGATCGCTTCGGCAAGATGCCGGTTCGAATTGCCTGCGAAAACCTTCATTTTGGCCCGCCTCGTGTGTCCGTGCTGTTGGGCGCTTATTAACGCCCCGATTTGCGAATGCAAGGGGCTAGAAACGCCCGTCGTTGTTTTCTTCTGTAAAACATCGCGACAATTTTCATGACTCGCGTCAGCCGGCATGTTGGCTGCGCCAGCGCATATACTCCTGGATGGTTTTCGTCGCTATGGATTGCATGGCCGAGGCGGGCACGTTTGCCCAGGGATCGGGCCCGCCGCCGGGCACGCTGTCCTGCCCCTGGATGCGGTGCAGGCGCGCGCCGTTGCCGTCGAGAACGTCCCAGACATAGACGACCGTCGTCTGCGATCCGTCCGAAAAGGCGGAGAAATAGCCCTTGAGGATATGCTGGCTGCTGGAATCGCCCGACGCCTTGATGGCGAGGCCGTTGGCGCGGGCATCGGTGCCGAGCTGGCGCGACAGCGGCGTCACCGCCTGTACCGGCGCGCCGATGATCGGCAGGAAGCGGATGCTGGCCTCACCGTTTGCGGCGGCCGCCGTCTCGGCCGGCTGGGCGGGCGGTGTTTGCGCCGGGGCGGAGGCAGGTTGCTCGGCATTGCCGCCCTGCAGCGCCTCGGCCTGAGCCTGCAGCGTGTTCTGGGCGCCGCGCGCGCCCTGGCGGCGTGGCGGGCGGGCAGGGGCGGCGTCCGGCGCGCTGTCGGAGGCCAGCCGTTCGGCGTCGGCCTGGGTCACCGGCCCGGAGCCGGCGCGAGCGGTGCCGGCATTGGGGATATCCGCCTGGGGTGTCAGCGCATCGGTCGTATTGCAGGCGGAAAGCCCGAAAGCAAAGCAAAGGGCGGCGACAGCCTTTTTCGATCCGTGCACCGATGACGCCTCCCTTGGATTGATGCGTTTTCCGTTCACTGGCGGATTTATGGGCGCTCGATGCCCCGCCTGTCAATTCCGGGCGGGGGAATTCCCCCGCCAATGCTTTTCGTGCCGCGTCTACCGGTTGAGGAAATCCAGCCCGTGGCGGGAAAGCGCGCGCGGGGCGTCGTCGGTCGTCAGGTATGTCTGGCCGAGCGTCATCGCCGTACCGCTGTCGGAATCCATGATGATCATGTGGACGAACAGCGACATGCCGGGCTTGATCTCCTCGACATTGCCGGCATGGAACATCTGGTGCTCCATCCAGGAGGGCGAGAAGCGGGCGCCCAGCGAATAGCCGCAGGCATTCAGCCGGTGCCGCGTCAGGCCGCGCTCGTCCATGATGCGGGCATGGGTGTCGAAGACATCGCCGAAGATGTGGCCGGGGCGCAGCACCGCCTCGATCGCCTGGATGTTTTCGACGCAGGCGCTGAACAGCTCCTGATGACGGTGGGTCGGCGTGCCGATGACGACGGTGCGCATCATCGCGGCATGGTAATGGGCGCTGACGCCGGCCCATTCGAGGGTGAGCTGGTCCTGCGCATCGAGCCGGCGACGGCCGGCCTTGTAACGGCAGAGCAGGGCGTCGGCCCCCGAGCCGATGATGAATTCATTGGCGGGATAGTCGCCGCCGCCGGCAAACACCGCGCCTTGCATGGCCGCCAGGATATCGGCCTCGTCGGCGCCGGGGCCGATCAGCGGCAGGGCGGCATCGAGCGCATCGTCGGCCAGTGCCGCCGCGCGCTCGACATAGGCGATCTCGGCCGGGCTTTTCACCAGCCGCAGCCGGCTGACGAGATAGGAGGCGTCGACGATCGTGCCGAAGGCGGTCAATTGCTGGTCGAGCAGGCGGGCGATACGGCCGGTCATGCCGTGCGTGTCGTATTCGACGCCGATTTTCGCGCCGAGCAGGTCCATGTCCGAGAGCAGGTTTTTCAGATCCGAGGTCGGGTCGGCGTTCACCCGGTCGACCCAGATGACGACATTGTCGATGACCGAGGTCTGGCGGGCCTGGCGCAGGTCGGCGGAGCGGGTCAGCAGCGCCATCGTGCCGTCCGCCTTCACCACCAGGCACTGGAAGAAGCAGTAGCCGAAGGTGTCGTAGCCGGTCAGCCAGTACATGCTTTCCTGGGCGAAGAGCAGCATGGCGTCGAGTTTTTCCTCGCGCATGCCGGCGGTCAGGCGCTCCAGCCGCGCGGCGTATTCGTCGCGTTCGAAATGCAATGCCATGTCAGTCCTCCATGATGGCAATGGCCGAGATCTGGCGGCCGTAGTCGGGTTCGCGCGCATGGGTGGTGCGGCGATAGGAGAAGAAGCGGTCGGCATCCGCATAGGTGCAGAGGCCGAGCTGGCCGGCCTGCACGCCGGCCTGTTGCAGCCGGCGCACGGTCAGTCCCGGCAGGTCGAACATCGCATGCCCGTCTTTCGGCGAGGGCGAGAAATAGGCCTCGTAGGACGGATCATGCGCCAGGAAACGCTCGACGAATTCCGGCCCGACCTCGTAACTGTCGCGGCCGATGGAGGGGCCGAGCACGGCGACGATGCGCTCGCGTTCGGCGCCGAGCCCTACCATGGCCTCGACGGTATTTTCGAGAACGCCTGTCAGCGCTCCCTTCCAGCCGGCATGGGCGGCGCCGACGACGCCGGCCTGCCGGTCCGCGAAGAGGATCGGCCCGCAATCCGCACTGAGCACGCCAAGCACCAGGCCCGGCCGTTTGGTCACCAGTGCGTCGGCCTTGGGGCGCTCGCCGTAACGGCGCCAGTCCTCGATGCCATCGAGCGTGACGACATCGGGGGAATGCACCTGGTAGAGCGTCACCAGATTTTCGGCGGGCGCCCCGAACCAGCCGGCGACGCGGGCGCGGTTTTCCCCGACATGTTCACGGCTGTCGGCCGAGCCGATGCCGACGTTCAGGCCGCGATAGAGGCCCTCGGAGACGCCGCCTTGGCGGGTGAAATACCCGTGGCGGATGCGGCCGGTATCCGACAGCGCCTCGCTGACGATCGGGCGCGGCCCTGTTTCATGCTGCATTCTGCTGCCTCTGATAGTTCCCGGCGCCGGTGTCCCGGGATGGAGCGTTCGGGGCAAATCACCACCCCACGGGTGGCGGCAGCTTGGCCCAAGGCCCGCCCGGCTGTCAATCGGGCCTCAACTTGCGCCGGCGGGGCGCACCCGCCGCAGGTCGATGCGCGGATGGGAGAGCAGCAAGACCTTGAACAACTCGCCCATCTTGCCGGCGCCTTCGCCGGCCAAGCGCTCCACCGCGAGGCGGATTTCGTTTTGCGTCGCCGGGTCCTTGTTGCGGCCGAGCGCCTGCGCCCGCTCGACGATGCCGAGGCCGCGCAGGAAATCCCCCTGGTGCATCAGGCCGTTGACATCGACGCCGCTGGCGGCGGCGGTACGGCTCAGCCGGTCGAAATCCACATGGCTGGTGAGATCGGCCTCGCCCGGATGGGCAAGCGGCGGGTCGAATTCATGGTGGCGCACGGCCTGCAACGTGTCGCCATAGGCGGTGACGGTATAGCCGTAGTCAATAATCACGGCGGAGCCGCCGATTTCCTGCAGCCGGGCGCAGATCGTGCCCATCACCGCCTCACGGGCCGGCGCGATCTCGAAAATCGTGCCGTCCGGCAGGCCGGCGGGTGCGGCCGGCAGAAGCGCCGGATCGATGCCGGCGACGCCGAGCGAGAAGGTCAGCTCGTCATCGGCATCGAGACTGACCATGCGCTCGCGAAACCCGGTCGGTGTCTTGACGAACTGGCGGAAGGGAATAGCGTCGAACAGCTCGTTGGCGGCGAGCAGGATGAAGCCGCGCGGCACCTCGTCGAAGGAATCGTGCCAGTCGATCTTCCCGATATGTGCGGCCAGCGTCTGGCGCTGGAGGTCGCGCAGCTTCGGGCTGGTCTCGACCATATGCACGCTCATTCCGGCATAGAGATCGGGGGCAAGGCGGGCGACGACGCGCAGCATGTCGGCCATCATCGTGCCGCGTCCCGGCCCGATCTCGACAAGGCGGATATCGCCCGGCGTCCCATGCCGCTGCCAGGCATGGACCATGAACACGCCGATCATCTCGCCGAAGAGCTGGCTGATTTCCGGCGCGGTGATGAAATCGCCGCCCTGTCCGAAGGGCTGGCGACTGCGGTAATAGCCGTGTTCGGGGTGGGCGAGGCAAAGCGCGAAGTAATCCGTCACGCTGATCGGTCCATGCGCGCGGATCAGGGCCTTGATGGTGTCGCCGAGCTGTGTCGTCACGCCGTCATGCTCCCCTTGTCAGGCCCGCCGGGCGCGCAGCGCAATCGCGATGCCGATGAGAACCATCGGCATCGACAGGACCATGCCCATGGTGAGCCAGCCGCCGGCGAGATAGCCAAGCTGCGCATCCGGCTCGCGGAAGAATTCCACGGTGATGCGCGCCACCGCATACCCGGCGACGAAGACGCCGCTGACCATGCCGGGATGTTTCAGCGCACCGGCGAAGCGGATCAGGAGGTTGAGGATGACGAACAGCACGATGCCTTCCAGCGCCGCCTCGTAAAGCTGGCTCGGATGGCGCGCGAAGGGACCGCCATTGGGGAAGATCACCGCCCAGGGCATGGAGGACAGCCGGCCCCAGAGCTCGCCATTGATGAAATTGGCAATGCGGCCGAAGAACAGGCCGATGGGTGCGACCGCCGCGACGATATCAAACATGCTCCACATCGGAATGGCGTTGCGGCGCGCAAACAGGATCATGGCGAGCGTCGTGCCGATCAGGCCGCCATGGAAGGACATGCCGCCGTTCCAGATCTGGATGGCGCGGACCGGCTCTGCCAGAACCGGGCCGAGATCGTAGAACAGGATATAGCCGATGCGGCCGCCGAGAATGATGCCGGCCGCCGCCCAAACGAGGAAATCGTCGAGATGGGTTGGCGTGATCGGCGAGGCGTCGCCGCGCCATAGCGACGCCTTCAGCGCCAGCCGGCGGGCATAGAGCCAGCCGAGAAGAATGCCGGCGACATAGGCCAGGCCATACCAATGGACCGCCAGCGGCCCGATTTGCAACGCCACCGGATCGATATCCGGAAAGGGCATGATCGACAGGAGTTGAGGCGCGAGCAGCAAGGGTCCGGTTCCGTTTCGTCCGGCGGAAAATGGCGGCCAAATCCTTGAGGGTCAAGCCGAAACTTGGTCGATCATCAAAGCTTGAAGGGCGGCCGGCGACGATTCTCCTTGCATCCTTACTATCCACACCCTACCTCACGTTCCAGGCCGCCTTTCCCGACATTTCGAGCGGCGCAGGCAACAGGCAAGGAGCCCGTCATGACCACCGGATCGAACCGCGTTCTGGATGAATTCGCCAAGCTGATGACCGATGCGGCCGGCGCTGCCCAGGGCGTGCGCCGCGAGATGGAAACCGCCTTCAACGTCCAGGCCGAGCGCTGGCTGAACAAGATGGACGTCGTCAAGCGCGAGGAGTTCGAAGCGGTGCGCGAAATGGCGATCAAGGCCCGCGACGAGAACGACGCGCTGCGCGCCCGCATCGACGCCCTGGAGGCCCGCCTCGCCGCCGACGGCAGGTAAGTGCCGCGGGGGTGCCCGGCGATGGTTTCGCCGGGCGAAATCATCAAGAATCCAAGATTTTTTTGGGCCTGTGGACATGCCCAAAAAAGCCAATTTCCAGAGTCGTTTAAACTCTTGTGCTGAATCAAATTCACAGCACCTTTCCACAGGGCCCCGCGCCAAATCGCGCCTCGGGGGCTGGTCTTGAGACTCTGCCGTTATACACTGATTTTAAATGATGATTCGAAACGGGGCCGTTGCGGTTCCGGCGGGCTGTAGCCGTGTATTCCCGTCTCTCGTGACCGGGTCGTCAGTGATCGCGTTCCGGTTCAGATGGCGTTTGCGTGTCTCGGGTTTTTAAAAGCCGGGTGCGTCGTTTTCGCGCCGGTCAAAAAGGTGCTGCATGAGCCTGATGGAAATGGAAGTTCAACGCCAGTCGAATCCGGTCGACATGATCGAATTCGTGGCCGCCAACAACGACTGGACCTTCGAGCGGTCCGGCGAGGACGAGATCGCCATGACCGTCGCCGGTTGCTGGGCCGATTACCACGTTTCCTTTTCCTGGATGGCCGATTTCGAAGCCCTGCATGTCGCCTGCGCCTTCGATCTCAAGGTGCCGGATGCGCGGGTCAACGAGGTGATCCGGCTCCTTTCGCAGATCAACGGCCAGGTGCTGATGGGGCATTTCGACCTGTGGCGCGACGAGGAGGCGGTGATCTTCCGCCAGTCGCTGCTGCTGTGCGGCGGAGCGGAGCCGAACAATCACCAGGTCGAGCGGCTGCTGTCGAGCGCGGCGGAAGCCTGTGAGGCCTATTATCAGGCCTTCCAGTTCGTCGTCTGGTCGGGTATGGACGCCAAGAACGCGCTGGCCGCCGTTCTGTTCGAAACCGTAGGCGAGGCATGACCATGAGCATTTCTTCCACCAACGGTCCGATCGTGCTGATCGGCGCCGGCAACATGGGCGGCGCGATGCTGGCCGGCTGGCTGCGCAACGGCGTGCCCGGCTCCTCCGTCGTCGTCATCGATCCCGGCCCCTCCGAGGCGATGCGCACCATCATGGCCGATGCCGGTGCCCGCCACATGACCGCCGCGCCCGCAGACATGGTCGCCGGCGTGCTGTTCCTGGCGGTGAAGCCGCAGGCGATGGATGCCGTGCTGCCGCCCTTGAAGACGCTGGTCGGGCCGAAGACGGTGGTTGTTTCTGTTGCCGCCGGCAAGACGCTCGCCTATCTCGAAAGACATCTCGGCCAGGCCGCCATGGTGCGCGCCATGCCGAACACGCCGGCGATGATCGGCCGCGGCGTCACCGGCGCCTATGCCAATGCCGGCGTCGATGCCGAGCAGAAGGCGCAGGTCGAGGCGCTGCTGAAGGTCAGCGGCCCGGTCGAATGGGTGACCGGCGAAGGCGATATCGATGCCGTGACGGCGCTGTCGGGCAGCGGCCCGGCCTATGTGTTCTATCTCGTCGAGTGCATGGCGGAAGCAGGGCGCAAGCTCGGCCTGCCGGCGGACCTCGCCATGAAACTCGCGCGGGAAACGGTCTCGGGGGCTGGTGAATTGTTGCACCAGTCCCCCGACGACGCGTCGCGGCTGCGCCAGAACGTCACCTCTCCCGGCGGCACCACCGCCGCCGCGCTCTCGGTGCTGATGGCCGAGGACGGCATGCAGCCGCTGTTCGACGCAGCGCTTGCCGCTGCCCGCCGCCGCGCCGAGGAACTGGCGGGCTGAGCTGGAAAGAGTGGAAGATTTTCATGAGTGAAGAGATTGCTTATTCCGATTTCGAGCGCGTCGATATCCGGGTCGGTACGGTCGTCGAAGCGGCGCCCTTTCCCGAAGCGCGCAAGCCGGCGATCCGCCTGCTGATCGATTTCGGCCCCGAGATCGGCGTGAAGAAGTCCTCGGCGCAGATCACCGTGCATTATACGCCGGAAGAGCTTGTCGGCCGGCAGGTGATGGCGGTCGTCAATTTCCCGCCGCGCCAGATCGGGCCGATGCGCTCGGAAGTGCTGACCCTCGGCTTCGAGGACGAGGCCGGCGCCATCGTGCTGGCCGCGCTGGAACGCTCGGTGCCGAACGGCAGGAAGCTGATGTGATGTTTGCTGGCCGCGATTAGTGAATGTCGCGGCTTTTCGGCTCACCGATCGAAAACTCCGAAAAACGGGCTTCGAAGCCTTCGCGCTGAGGCGAGCACGCCATGATGCCGGCCTGCAGCGTCTCGAATTCCGGCGGGAAATAGGCGAGCCGCGCCATGGTCCAGTTGTCGGCATCGTCGCCGCGATATTGGATGAACAGCGCGTCGAACATGCGGGTGACGCGCAGGCGCATCGCCTGCGGCGGCGTGGGCAGGCGGATCGCCGACCAGTCGGAATGGCGATTGGTGACGACGACGCTCACGTGCTGGTGGTCGTCGGTCAGTTCGATGCCGCATTTCATCCAGTGGCGGGCATCGGCGCGGATCATCAACCCGGCCTGGTCGTAGAGCGCCTCGTATTGCCCGGAAAACCGCACTTCCATCATGAAATCGCCGCGACGCGTCTCATGCAGGAAATGGCCGTTGTCGTGTTCGAAGCCGTAATAGGTGTTCTGCCAGAAATCGGTGTGCAGGGCGGTGCGAAGGGTCAGCGTGCCGTCGCGCATTTCGCTATGGGGCGGTTCATGCAGCCAGCTCATGGCGGAAAAATCGGATGACATCGCAATTCCTTCCTTTCGCAATGGGCGAACTCTAAAGCATGTCGCGCAAAACTGTGCAGCGGTTTTGCGACAACGGCATGCGAAAAATCAAAGACCTGAAACGCACGATCGGATCTGAGGGGATCGCGACGCGCTTCAGGCGCAGATCGCCGTTTGAGGAAAGCGGTTTCGGCGTGTTTCAGGCGTCACTTGCGCTCGGTCCGGGTCTTCGGTTTCTTCTGAGGCTTCTTGTCCTCTGGCGCGGGCCGATTGCTGAAATGGGCGTTGCCGAGGCCGGTGCCGATGGTCAGCACGGCCCAATGCTGGACATCCTGCATGAACGGCACCTGCGAAAGCCCTTGCACGACCGCATCATTGTGCATGATGACGAAGGTATCATGGCCGCCGATCTGCGGGATCGCCTTGGTCAGCGCTTCGGGCAGGTTGAAACGCTCGCTTTCCCAGTTGCCGCCGGGCAGGTTCTGGCCGCCGCGCAGGATCGAGCCATCGGCGTCGATGATGCCGGGGCAGGCGATGCCGATCACTGGAGCGGGCACGAGTTTCGCCTTGTCGGCCTTGGAGACCAGCGTGTCGATCATCTCCACCAGCCGCTCGATGGAGGTGCCCCGGCGCGGATCGTCGTCGGCGTGACGCCAGATATCGGATTTCCACACGCGGGCGCGGGAAAAATCCGCCGCATCCTTCTGGCGAAGCTCGACGATGCCGGCGCGGATATTGGTGCCGCCGATGTCGACGGCGACGATGGCGTCGTGGCCCTTCATCATCCAGGGCGGCATCAACTGCACCGCGCCGATCAGGCCGGCATCGTCGGAATGCTGGCGGATGATCGACAGCTCCGTGCGGATGCCCTCGGCGCGCAGCAAAAGCTGGGTGCGGGCAATGGCGAGCGCGCCGATGTGGCTTTGCTTGAAACCGCCGCCAATGGCGATGCGCTCGGTCTTCTTCCAGCGATCCTCCTTCATGAAGCGCTGGATGACGCCGGCGAACGCGGCGGCGTAATCATCGATCGCGCCGAGGATCAGCGCTGTCGCCAGCGGCTCCTCGCCGGAAAACAGGGCGTCGAGCTGCTTCTTGGAGAAATCTCGGGTCGGGGTCTCGCCGAGCGGATCGGGCCCGGCGCGGCGCACGCGCTTGCGCCAGTCCTCAAGCCTATCGGAAAAGGCGGACTTGCAGGCGCGGTCGCCGATGAAGCCGTCGCCATCCTTGATTTCGAGATTGTAGTCGTCGACCGTTACCGCCGGCAATTCGGCCGCCCCGTGGACGATCGGTGCGGCAACCTCTTCGACCTGCTTCTTTCTGATTTTCGCCATGCGTCCCCCGCGTTTGCAACCCCGATCGGTGACGAGAAACGCGTGGAGAGGACGGTGGTTCCGTGGCATCGCCGCCCGGCGGAAAGAAAGCGATTTTGCCCTTGCCCTCACGGGGCGCTGACCTAGATCGGCTGTCATGCACGCAACCGATTTTCCCATCGGCGCCCTTGCTTCACCGGAAGCGGTCTTCCACGATCTCGGCCGGAACCCCGGCCGCTGGGCGTTGTTCCTCGACATCGACGGCACGCTGCTCGACCTTGCGCCGACGCCGGACACCATCCAGGTGCCCACAAGCCTGCCGACCGACCTGCACAATATCTCGGCGCATTTGAACGGGGCGCTGGCACTGGTTACCGGCCGGGCGCTGGTCTATGCCGACAGCCTGTTCCAGCCGTATCATTTTCCCATCGCTGGCCTGCACGGGGCGGAGATGCGCGGCTCCGACGGCACCATCCTGCCGGCCCTGGTGACGCCGGCCTTCGCGGCGTTGAAGCGCAGCCTCGCCGAACGCGCCTCCGTGATGAAGGGCGTTGTCGTGGAGGACAAGGGGGCGGCGATTGCCGCGCATTATCGCCTCGCGCCGGAATTCGATGAACCGCTCGGCGATCTCATGCGTGATTTCGTCGCGCAGGCCGGCGATGGCTGGGTGCTGCAACTCGGCAAGATGGTCTATGAAATCCGCCCGGCAAAATCCAGCAAGGGCGAGGCGGTGGCCCGCTACCTGCAGGAGCCGGTATTTGCCGGCCGGCGGGCGCTGGCGCTCGGCGACGACCTGACCGACGAATCGATGTTTTCCGCCGTCAACGCAATGGGCGGCTATTCGATCCGCGTCGGCTCGGGCGAGGTGAAAACCGCGGCGCTCGGCCGCCTCGCCTCGCCGGAGGCGGTACGGCAGACGCTGGCGGCGCTGGCAGCCGGAAAACCGATCTGAGATCAGGCCTTCCTCGCCGTCTTTGCAGCGCGGCCGGCATGGTTCAGTTCGGCGGCGGCGCGGAGCAGCGTCTTGAACGCCTCCGCATCGATCGTCTCGCCCTCACGGATATCGATGGCGCGGCGGGTGTTGCCTTCCAGGCTGGCATTGAACAGCTTGGCCGGATCGTCCAGCGATGCGCCCTTGGCGAAGGTCAGCTTCACCACCGCCTTGTAGGTCTCGCCTGTGCAGAGAATGCCGGCAAAGGACCAGACCGGGACGCCGCGCCATTTCCATTCCTCGATCACCTCCGGCACGGCCTCGTGAATGAGGGCGCGCATGCGCGCCAGCGTCTTGCCACGCCAGTCGCCAAGCTCGGCGATCCGGACGTCGATCAGGTGGGAAGCCGGTTCGCTCATGGGGATCTCCTTCGTCTTTCACGCGGGAATACGGATGATGGCGCGCAGCCCCCCCAGCGGGCTATCGCCGAGCGTGATGTCGCCGCCATGGCTGCGGGCGATGTCGCGGGCGATGGCAAGCCCGAGGCCGGTGCCGGAGGCATCGAGATTGCGGGCCTCATCGAGGCGGAAGAACGGTTTGAACACGTCGTCGCGGGCAGCTTCGGGAATGCCGGGGCCGTCATCGTCGAAGGTGATGGTCAGCCATTTGGCACTGTGGCGCGCCTCCATGTCCAGCCGGCCGGCATAGCGGCGGCTGTTGGTCGCAAGGTTGGTGACGAGGCGGGAGAAGGCGGTGGGCCGCACCTGCACGTCGTCCTCGCCTTCGATACGATAGGTCAGCGTCTTGCCATGCATCTGCGCATCCGCCTGCAGCTTGTCGAACAGGGCGGAGAGGCTGACCATGCCGACCATTTCTTCGCTCTCGCTCTTGGCGAAAGCCATGTAGCCTTCCAGCATGCTCTGCATGTCCTCGACGTCCTCGCTCATGCCCTGCAGGTCGGGATTGTCGCCGGCCAGCGCCAATTGCAGCTTGAAGCGGGTCAAGATGGTGCGCAGATCGTGGCTGACGCCGGTCAGCATGGCGGTGCGCTGCTCGATCTGCCGCTCGATGCGCTCGCGCATCAGGATGAAGGCGAGGCCGGCGCGGCGCACTTCGTCGGCGCCGCGCGGCGAGAAGTCGGGCGATTTCTGCCCCTTGCCGAAGCTCTCCGCCGCCCGCGCCAGCGTCAGGATCGGCCGGATCTGGCCGCGCAGGAACAGCAGCGAGATCAGGATCAGCACCAGCGAAGTGCCGACCATCCACAGGATGAAGATATGGGTGTTGGAGGCATAGGTCTGGCTGCGGCGGGCGAAGACGCGCAACACCTTGCCTTCGAGCTGGATGCGGATTTCCACCAGCCGCGAATCGCCGACCGTGTCGATCCAGAAGGGCAGGTGGATCTGGCGGGTAATCTCGTCGGACAGGATTTCGTCGAGGATCGAGAAGAAGGGTTTCGGGCGCGGTGCGGGCAGTTCGCCGCCGGGCTCGATCGAGATCGTCAGGTTCAGTCGCTCTCGGGCGATACGGATGATTTCGCCGACATCCTTCTCGCCGGGATAGACGCCGATGAGATCGATGACGGCGGCGATGTCACGGGTCACCGCCGTCGACAGGCGTTCGGTCACCATCTGCCAGTGGCGCTCCATGAACACGAAGGCGACCACGGTTTGCAACAGCACCATCGGCAGGATGATGATCAATACCGAGCGGGCATAAAGGCCGGTCGGCAGGCGGCGGCGTAGCCAGCGCGTCATGGTGCGCAGGGCGCTGCCGCCGCGTTCCTGTTCCCTGCGCAAGACGTCCGTCAACGCCATGGTTGCTCCTTCAATCGATGCTCAGCCGGTAGCCGATGCCGCGCACCGTCTGCAGCCAGACGGGATTGGCCGGATCGTCCTCGATCTTGCGGCGCAGGCGGTTGATCTGCACGTCGATGGTGCGTTCGCCGACATCGGAATCGTTGCCGACCAGTTCGTGGCGCGGAATGGTCTCGCCGGCGCGCATGGCAAACAACAGCATGATATCCTGCTCGCGGTCGGTGAGGCGGATGATTTCCGCCCCCTTCTTCAGTTCCTTGCGCGAGAGCGAGAAGGTATAGGGGCCGAACATCACCTGTTCGATCTTCGGCGTATTGGCCGGGACGTTGCGGCGCAGGATATTGTTGATGCGCAGCACCAGTTCGCGCGGATCGAAGGGCTTTGGCAGATAGTCGTCGGCGCCGGCTTCCAGCCCGGCGATGCGCGAGGAGGCCTCGGCCAGCGCCGTCAGCAGGATGATTGGCACTTTCTTGATCTGGGCGAGGCTCTGGGTCAGCGACAGGCCGGTTTCGCCGGGCATCATCACGTCGAGCACGATCAGGTCGAAATCGAGGCCGTTCAGCTTGCGCCGCGCTTCGGCGGCATCCGCCGCAACGGTCACGCGAAAACCCTGCTCGACCAGGTAACGGTTGAGCAGGGCGCGAATGCGCTTGTCGTCATCGACGACCAGCAGATGGGCGGCGTCGTCGGAAAGGGGTGTCTTCTGTGTCGTCGTCATGGCCTGACCGGAAAAAGAATGATGTCCAGCGGGTTATTTATCGCGCATGCCCTCGAGGAAAAGCTTGATGCCCGGCCGCATCGCCACCGGCACCTTCTCGAATGCCCGGGCGATGCGGCGGGATTGCGGCTCCGCGAGCGCGAGCGCCAGCGTCCGGCCTTTCGGCGTCGGATAGAGCTTGCGCTGGCGGCGGTCCTCCGGCCCGGCGACCTGGCGGATGTAGCCCGAGTCGATGAGTTGCTTGAGGACGCGCGCCAGGCTCTGCTTGGTGATCTTCAGCGTATCGAGGAGCGCAGCCACCGTCATGCCCGGCTCGCGATTGACGAAATGCACGACGCGGTGATGGGCGCGCCCGAAGCCGCTATGGGCGAGAATCGCGTCGGGATCGGAGACGAAATCGCGATAGGCGAAGAAGAATTGCTCGATGATTTCGAAATCGATCGTGTCGGTGTCCTGCTGCGCCGTTTCCAGCAGCTCGTCCTTCAGGGCTTTCGCCCGCACCTGCGCTGACACCTTGTCGTTTCCTTTCGTCTTTGTTCGTCCGCAGCATATCCAGGAAAGCTGCGGCGGTTGCACGTTATGCAACGTGACTGAAAACTCAAACGAAAATAGCAGGTTTTGCGGTAACCGGGCAGCCGCAAGCCGCTTCGCATGTTTCTTCGGAAACAGCGGGATCGAAATCGAACCTTTAAACGTTAAGCCATCGAGGGTGACAACAGGATCGATACAGGAGAGGATCATGACGACCATCACCACCGCCGCAACGCGCGAACCGCAGGTCAACGCCGCCTTGAAACCGGTGCTTTATACCGTCTTTGCGGCGAAACTCGTCGTCGCTGGCCTGCTGGTCGCCGCCGTCAACCTGCCGACCCCCTCGGCTCATGCCGATCAGACGGTCGTTGCAGGCGATTTCTGAGTTTCTACTGTCTAAAGCCGGCATCAATGCCTATATGCCTCTTCAGTTTTCCCAAAGGAGAGGCGTATGGGCATGCTACAGGCCGGGGTCATCCCGGTTACTCCCTTCCAGCAGAATTGCACGGTGCTGTTCGACACCGACACCAAGGAAGGCGTCGTCGTCGATCCCGGCGGTGATGTCGAGGTCATCCTGCAAGTGCTCAAGGAGAACGGCATCGACGTCAAGGCGATCTGGCTGACCCATGGCCATATCGACCATGCCGGTGGTGCCGACGAATTGCGCGAGGCGCTCGGCGTCAAGGTCATCGGCCCGCACAAGGACGACCTGCCGCTGCTCAGCGGCCTCGAAAAGCAGTCGAAGATGTTCAACGTGCCGATGGCGGTGCGCAACGTCGTGCCGGACCAGTGGCTTGACGACGGCGACACGGTGTCCTTCGGCGATCATGTCTTCGAGGTCTATCATTGCCCCGGTCACGCGCCCGGCCATGTCATCTATTTCAACCGCAAACAGGGCTTTGCCCATCTCGGCGACGTGCTGTTCAGCGGCTCGATCGGCCGCACCGACCTTCCCGGCGGCGATCACCGGCAATTGCTGGATTCGATCCGCGACAAGGTTCTGCCACTCGGCGATCAGGTCGGCTTCATCTGCGGTCATGGCCCCGGCGGCCAGATCGGCGAGGAGCGCCGCACCAATCCTTTCCTGCGTGGGATATGAACAAACAAAAAGCGCCGGCTTTCGGCCGGCGCCTGGGATCGTCGTCGCTCCGTTTCGGCTCAGCCGACGGTGCAGAAGTGCTCACGGCCATCATAGCCGATGAAGGTGCCTGTGCCGGGGTCGAAGCTGCGATAGCGCTGCGAGCAGTACCGGCGCCAGGCCGGCGACCAGGGGCGCAATTCGCGCACCGGCTGAACATAGCCGGGATCCTCGACATAGACGCGGGCGCGGGGCTGATAGACCGGAACCGGCTCCACGTAGTCGGGCTCGACATAGACGGGGCCTTCCTCGACATAACGCGGGCGGCTGGCAAGCGCCGAGCCGAGCAGCACGCCGGCGGCAAGGCCTGCCGCGCCGAGCGCCACGCCATCACCGTGATGATGGCGGCGGTAATAATCCCCAGCTGTTGCCGGTGCGATCGACGTCAACGTCGCCGCCGCGACGGCAACGGACAGAACGGCGGATTTGATCATCGCATGCATCATTCTTTTCCTCGTTCAGCGGGCGACCGTGTCGGCCCTTTCGATGAAGCCAACCCTATGCTCGCCATCCTGAACGAAGCCTGAATGACAAAACCCGGCATTTCTGCCGGGCTTCAACTCGAAATAAAATGCCTCGGCGGAGGCTCAGCCGGCGATCTGCAGATTGACGGCCTTCGGGCCCTTGCCACGACGATCCGGTTCCGTGTCGAAGCTTACCTTCTGGTTTTCAGACAGTCCCGACAGGCCGGAAGCCTGAACGGCGGAAATATGCACGAAGATATCGGCGCCACCGTTGTCCGGTTTGATGAAGCCGAAGCCCTTATCGGTATTGAAGAATTTTACAGTGCCAGTCTCGGCCATGCGTCAGGTCCTTTTCTCTCTGCCCGTGTCAGACCGGGCAGCATTACTATCTTGCCCTAGCGGGCGTGGGGCAGGCAGTTCTCGAAATGTGAGGAAAGGGTCCCGTGTTACCGCGAACCGTGAAACGACTTTCCCATGGGATCGTCTTCACTGGATCGCCCGGATCTTCTTGCGTCTCCGGCGCGCATTCATTGTTAAGGTCTTCCCAATGTTCGTAAAATGCCCGAACAGTCGCACAGTGAGGCCATTATTAAAAATTGGCAAGCAAAACTTTTACGATGTCCCTGTGCGGAGGGCGCCTCGCCATGGCGATGTTTTCAACGGTTCTACACTGCACGGATCAAAATTGCCGCGCAAGGGGACAAAAACGATCGCCAGCGATGCATTTCTGTCCCGAAAACGCAATAAAATCGCGTCTCCCACCCTCGACGCGTGTTTTCCAGAAAATCACGCTGACCGGGGCGGAGGATTGTTTAACCGTAAAATTCCACAGGATTTCGGTCAAAACCGGTGCGTTTACAGCGGGCTGACTGGCCGTAGTTGTGGCCGCTGGCCAGCAGGCCCTTATCCATCAGGGCGCGAAATGCGACTGTCCGGCGGCCAGCTTCAGGCACCGGTCCAGATGCGCAGATCGGATAGGATTTTTTCGCCGCGCGCGGGTCGATTTCCGCATCGCCGAATGCCGGCGCAGCGCGCCGGCCTCGGGGCGGGGGCGAAAATCCTGTCACTGTAACGCGTTTATGCTTGAAAGACCGGGCCAAGTCCGACATAGAGCATCACGCCGGCCCTGGCGTCCGAGCCAGACAATCCGGCGGTTTTCAACAGATCCAGGATCGATCATCATGGCCTTCCTTGCCGACGCCCTTTCTCGTGTAAAGCCTTCCGCCACCATCGCCGTGTCCCAGAAAGCGCGCGAGCTGAAAGCCAAGGGACGCGACGTGATCGGTCTCGGTGCCGGCGAGCCGGATTTCGATACGCCAGACAACATCAAGCAGGCGGCCATCGACGCGATCAATCGTGGCGAGACGAAGTATACGCCGGTTTCCGGTATCCCGGAACTGCGCAAGGCGATTGCCGCCAAGTTCAAGCGCGAGAACAATCTCGACTATACTGCGGAGCAGACCATCGTCGGCACCGGCGGCAAGCAGATCCTGTTCAACGCCTTCATGACGACGCTGAACCCGGGCGACGAAGTCGTCATCCCGACCCCTTACTGGGTTTCCTATCCGGAAATGGTCTCGCTGTGCGGCGGCACGCCGGTGTTCGTGGCGACCACCCAGGAAAACAATTTCAAGCTGAAGGCCGAGGATCTGGACAGGGCGATCACCCCGAAGACCAAGTGGTTCGTCTTCAACTCGCCGTCCAACCCCTCGGGCGCGGCCTATTCCCATGACGAGCTGAAAGCGCTGACCGACGTTCTGCTCAAGCATCCGCATGTCTGGATCCTGACCGACGACATGTATGAGCACCTGACCTATGGCGACTTCAAGTTCGCCACCCCGGTCGAGGTCGAGCCGAAGCTCTACGACCGCACGCTGACCATGAACGGCGTTTCCAAGGCCTATGCCATGACCGGCTGGCGCATCGGCTATGCCGCAGGTCCCCTGCAGCTGATCAAGGCCATGGACATGATCCAGGGCCAGCAGACCTCGGGCGCCACCTCGATTGCCCAGTGGGCCGCCGTCGAGGCGCTGAACGGCACCCAGGACTTCATTCCGAAGAACAAGAAGGTGTTCGAAGGCCGCCGCGATCTGGTCGTCTCGATGCTGAACCAGGCCAAGGGCATTTCGTGCCCGTCGCCGGAAGGCGCCTTCTATGTCTATCCGTCCTGCGCCGGCCTGATCGGCAAGACCGCGCCGAGCGGCAAGGTCATCGAGACGGATGAGGATTTCGTTTCGGAACTGCTGGAATCGGAAGGCGTCGCCGTCGTCCATGGCTCGGCCTTCGGCCTCGGTCCGAACTTCCGCATTTCCTACGCCACCTCGGAAGAGCTGTTGGAAGAAGCCTGCAAGCGCATCCAGCGTTTCTGCGCCAACTGCAAGTAAGCACCGTCTTTTTTATCGTTCAGGCGGGCGGGCCCATCGGTCCCGCCCGCTTTTTTGTTGATTACAACCCTATGGCCGTCAGCATGATGAAGGTGGCGAACAGGATGAAATGCGTCATGCCCTCGATGGCGTTGGTCTCGCCGTCGTTGAGGTTGATGGCGGCGGCGATCAGGGTGATGCCGACCATGACCGTCTGGGTCGGGGTCATGGCCATGACGAAGGGCTGGCCGGTATAGAGCGCGATCGCCTCCATCACCGGAACGGTAAGGATCACCGTCGACAAAGACGCGCCGAGCGCGATGTTGACCACGGCCTGCATCCGGTTGCGCAAGGCGGCGCGCATCGCGGTCATGATTTCGGGGGCGGCGGAAATGGCGGCGACAACGATCGCCATCAGCGCCGGCGGCGCGCCGCTGCCTTCCAGCCCGTGATTGAGCAGCGCCGACATGGTTTCCGCCAGCACGCCGATGAGGATGACGCCGAACAGGATGATGGCGACAGCCGCCGTCGTCGAGCTTTCCTCTTCTTGTTCATGTGGGCCTGCGCCGGTCCTTTCGCGTCGCGGATAGGCATAGGAGAAGAAATAGCTGTGCTGCCCCACCTGCATGCGCAGGAAAAGGGTGTAGAGCGCGATCATCGCGACGATGGTGAATGCGGAATAGTAATGCCATTTGTCGACGGGTACGAATTCCGGCACCACCATGGAAATGCCCATCGCCGTCAGGATCATGACGCTGTAGGTCTTGCCGCTGTCGTCGTTATAGGGCTGCTCGCCATGCTTGATGCCGCCAAGCAGGGCGGCGAGGCCGAGAATACCGTTGATATCCAGCATGACCGCTGCGTAGATCGTGTCGCGCACCAGCGTCGGCGACTCCTGGTTGTTCATCATGATCGCCAGGATGATCACCTCGACCAGCACGGCTGAGAGCGTCAGGATCATGGTGCCGTAGGGGTCGCCGACCTTGACGGCCAGCACCTCGGCCTGATGGGCGACCCGCATCGAAGCGATGACGATCAGCACGATCAGGCCGCCCGCGGCAAGCAGCGCCACCAGCCGGCCGGCCTCGACGAGCTGGTGCTCGAACAGCATGGCAAGGATGGCGCCGAGAACCGGCAGGAGAAGCAGGCGTTCCTGTCTGGCGATAGTCAGCATGATGTGGCGTCGGTCCTCTCTTGTGTCCGGCAATGTAAGGCACGGGCGGGTCGCTGCAAGCCCGGGCGGGGAGTATTTGCAGTTGTCGGATTTTGATGAGATAGTCGGTCTCGTTCAGGCCGTTCGCGGTGGGTCTTACCCGTCGGCGGACAAGGCCGATCGCACTCTGCCCGCTTCGCTGAGCGGCGGGCGCTGTCGAGCCCTCGCGGCCCGCGTCTCCATCCCTGGCGTGGCCGCCCGGGCGGACGCCATGGCGGGCCTTTCCACGCCGTCATGGGGCTTTTGGCGCATTGTCCGGGATCGGAGTGCCCGGATCGTGGACGGCGGATGCCGGGCGATGAGGTCGCGTGTTTCCATCGCCGGATCCGGCGCGGCGCGTCACCGGTTCGAAGGAGGTGAACGGAATGGTTAAAGTGGTTTATGAAGTGGTGCCGCATGACGGTGGCTGGGCCTATCGGCTCGGCGACGTTTATTCGGAGGCGTTTCGCTCGCATGCGGAGGCGCTCGAAGCAGTGCGCATCGTCGCGGCCGAGCAGAGCGTTGCCGGCGAGGCTTCGGTCATCAGCTACCAGGACAAGGACGGCGTCTGGAAGCGCGAATATGACGACGGCAGCGACCGGCCGGAGCCGGAGATCGTCGACGCGATGTTCCGCGGCCGCGCCTTTCGCGCCGGGTCCACCGACGCCTGATCAGGACGCGATGAACGTCTTCAGTCCCTGAACCAGGGCATCGAAGACGAGCCGGCAGCGGCGCGCGCTTTTCATGTCCTCATGCATGACGACATGAGTTTCGAGCGGCAGGTCGATTTCTTTCGCGAACAGGCGCACCAGATCGGGCTCGCGGCGCGCCAGCGGCACCTGGCACAGGCCGATACCCATGCCGGCGCGGATGGCGGCAAGCTGCGCCAGATTGTTGTCGCTGCGAAAGGCGAAGCTCAGGCCCGACAGCATCGGCAGCGCGTCCATCGCCGCGCGGATGAAGGCCGTCTCCCGGTCGAAGCCGATCAGCCGGTGGCGGGCGAGATCGTCGGGGGTTTCAGGCATGCCGTGCCGGTCGAGATAATCCCGGCGCGCATGCAGGCCGAGCGCAACAGGGCCGACAGTGCGCACCAGCAGCACCTCCTGCCTCGGCGCGGTCATGCGCACGGCGATATCCGCCTCGCGGCGCAACAGATCTTCGATTTTGTCAGAGAGCGACAATTCGACCGTCAGGCCGGGGTGTTCGCCCTGCAGCGCGGCTAGGATCGGCGGCAGCACCTCGACGCCGACGACATCGCTGGCGCTGATGCGCACGGTGCCCGAGATGCCGTCGCGTTCGCCGCTCGCCATGCGCATGAGCGAGGCGGCGGTGGTCGCCATCAGCTTCGCCTGCGGCTGCAATCGACGTGCCGCCTCGGTCGGCAGCAGGCCCTGTTGCGAGCGGGTAAACAGCGGCAGGCCGAGATGGCGCTCCAGCGCCTCGATGTGGCGGCCGGCAGTCGGCTGAGTTAGGCCGAGCGCGCGGGCGGCAGCCGAAAGCGACCCTTCCTCCAGCACCGCCAGAAAGGTGCGATACCAGTCCCAGTTCGAAAGATCCGTTGCCATGCATTTTTGTATAGCAGCGCCAGAATTTTCCGCAATTTCGTTTATCGCGGATTGGACGATACTGGCTTCATCGACAATGGAGATGACGGTCATGACGCAGAACACGCAACAGGTGGCAACGGCCTTGGTCCTGGGCGCGACCGGCGGCATCGGCGGCGCGGTCACCGGGGCGCTGCTGTCTCGGGGCTGGCAGGTGAGGGCATTGACCCGCCGCGCGCCACAGGAAATGGCGCGCAAGCGGCCGGAGATTTCATGGGTTTCCGGCGATGCCATGGATGCCGACGCGGTGCTGGCGGCTGCGGAGGGCGTGTGCCTGATCGTCCATGCCGTCAATCCGCCTGGCTATCGCGACTGGGACAAGCTGTCGCTGCCGATGCTGGAAAACACCATCGCCGCGGCGCGCGCCGTCGGCGCCCGCATCCTGTTTCCCGGCACGATCTACAATTTCGGGCCGGATGCGTTGCCGAACCTGACGGAGGACAGCGCGCAGCATCCGGTGACCGGCAAGGGCGCGGTGCGCGCCCGCATGGAAAAGCGGTTGCGGGCGGCGTCGGCCACCGGCGTGCCGGTGCTGATCGTCCGCGCCGGCGATTATTTTGGGCCGAATGCCGCCAACAACTGGTTCGGGCAGTTGCTGGTGACGCCGGGCAAGCCGGTGCGTTCCGTCACCTATCCCGGCCGCAAGGGCGTCGGCCACCAATGGGCATACCTCCCGGATGTCGCCGAAACCATGATGCGCCTGGTCGATCGCCGTGCCGAACTGCCGGATTTCGCCGAATTCCAGATGGAAGGTTTCTGGGATGCGGACGGTACGCAGTTGATCGCCGCCATCGGCCGGGCGGCCGGCGCGCCGCCCAGGGTCAAATCCTTTCCGTGGTGGCTGCTGCCGCTTGCCGCACCCTTCGTGCCGTTCTTCCACGAATTGCGCGAGATCCGCTATCTCTGGCAGATGCCGGTGCGGATGCGCAACGACAGGCTCGTCGCCTTCCTCGGCCAGGAACCACGCACCCCGCTGGACGAGGCCATGCGCACGACGCTCACCGCACTCGATTGCCTGCCGCCGGCTCCCCCGGCGCACGCAGGCCGCCAGCCTTCGCTGCGGCTGCCCGCTTGATGCCTGCAAATGAAAACCGGCCCTTGTTTTCAGGGCCGGTTGGATTGATCGTAAAGCTTTCGTCTCTTTCCACGTCATGCTGGGACACGCCCGAGCATGCGTGGAATATATCTGGAAATCTCAGGCCAGCGCCGGATAGTCGGTGTAGCCGGCTTCCTTGCCGCCGTAAAAGGTATTGCGGTTCGGCTCGTTGAGGGCGGCATGTTCGCGCAAGCGGCGCACGAGGTCGGGATTGGCGATGAACAGCCTGCCAAAGGCAACGAGGTCGGCGCGGCCGCTTTCGACGGCGTCCGCAGCGCTTTCTCGGTCATAACCGTTGTTGACCATCCAGGCGGCCTTGCCGCCGGCGGCGCGGTGGGCCTGCTTGAAGGCGGCGTAATCGAAGGGCTTGTCGCCCTGCTGGTAGTCGCGCGCACCGCCGGTCGCCCCTTCGATTACATGAATATAGGCGAGGCCGAAAGCGGCCAGCTTTTCAGCCACATGATTGAAGATCGGCTGCGGATCGGGTTCGGAGGCGTCATTGGCGGGCGTTACCGGCGACAGGCGGATGCCGACGCGGCCGCCGCCGATCTCGCGGGTCACGGCCTCGACCACCTCAAGCAGGAAGCGGGCGCGGTTCTCGATCGAGCCGCCATACTGGTCGGTGCGGTGGTTGGTGCCCGAGCGCAGGAACTGGTCGATCAGGTAGCCATTGGCGGCATGCAGTTCGATGCCGTCGAAGCCGGCCTCGATGGCGGCGCGGGCGCCCTTGCGGAAATCATCGACGATGCCGGCGATTTCTTCCGTGCCGAGCGCGCGCGGCGCCGAAGTCTCGGTGAAGGTGCCGTTGCCCTGGTCGTCGATGACATAGGTTTTGCTCTTGGCGGTGATCGCCGAGGGCGCGACCGGCTGGGCGCCGCCCGGCTGCAGGCTGACATGCGAGACGCGGCCGACATGCCAGATCTGGGTGACGATCTTGCCGCCCGCTGCATGCACGGCGTCGGTTACCTTCTTCCAGCCGGCGATGGCTTCCGGCTTGTAGAGGCCGGGGACATCGGCGTAGCCCTGGCCCTGCTGGGTGATCGGCGTGCCCTCGGTGATGATCAGGCCGGCGCCGGCGCGCTGGCGGTAATATTCCACCTGCAGATCGTTGGGAATGGCGTTCGGAGAGCGGTTGCGCGTCAGCGGCGCCATGACGACGCGGTTGGCAAGGGCGATATCCCCAATGGTGATGGGATCGAAAAGGCTCGTCATTGTCTGACCTTTCATTGAAATTCGGTTGGTCATTCGGATCGGGTTGGGAGGGGCCGGCTTTCGCCGGATTCGAGGAGGCTCGACAGCTCCGCCAGAAAGGCGGCGATAGTGGCTTCGTTGCGGCGATAGAAAATCCACTGGCCGAGCCGCTGCGACGTCACCAGGCCGGCGCGTTGCAGCACGGCCAGATGCGACGACACCGTCGACTGCGACAGGCCGCAACGCTCGAACTGGCTGGCGCACACGCCGAGGTCGAGCGGATGCGTCTGGCTGGAAAAATGCAGTTCCGGTTCGCGCAACCACAGCAGGATCTGCAGCCGGGCAGGGTGGGCGAGCGCCTTGAGAATGTCGTCGGTGTTCATCATGCGGCTCAATGATATATCGCGATTTATCGATATATGTATCGATGAACTTCGATATGGCAACTCACGACAGCGTGATCGATGGATGGCACAGAAGAAATGCGGGCAAAAAAAGAGGGCCGTTGGAGTGTCTCCAAGGCCCTTTTAAGTGTGAAGGTTCTTCAACCTCCAGAGGGGAACAGCTAGTGCGGCGGCACTGGGAGGAAAACCGCCATGTGCATTAGCTGGGTGCAATATGGTTGATTTTTGTGCAGGGCACAATGAACGAAAACGCAGGGCGGCCATGCATTTTTTGACCATCTGGTAAAATAGGCATTCGCATTGCGGACGGCAGCGCAAGCCAGACTGAACGCCAGAGAGCAAAAAAAATGGGCCGCCGGAAAACTCCGCGGCCCGTAAGTGTGAAGGTTCTTCAACCTCCAGAGGGGAACAGCTGCTGCGGCGGCACTGGGAGGAAAAAGCCGCCATATGCATCAGCTGAGGGTGATATGGTGTGTATTCAGGCAGGTTTCAAGAGGTATTTGCGCATGGCTGTCATGCGGAAACTGCAACTCTCTAGGCGTGGCGATCGATGAAAACTGTCGCGAAAGTTGTTTTCAGCCTCGGAAAACCGCGATAAATCCATGTTATCAATCGATAATATCGGGTTGTGTCGCGGGCGTCCGTGCTGCGGAGGCGACGCAAACCTGCTTTTTAAAAATTCCAGTTGCGGGCCTTGGAAACGATGAAATCGCGGAATGCCTTCAGCTTGGCGGCGTTCTTCATTTCGTCGGGATAGCAGAAATAGGTGTCGAAGGACGGCACATCGGCATTGATGGCGAGCTGGATGAGGCCCGGATCGCGCCCGACGATATAATCCGGCAGGCAGGCGATGCCGATGCCGAGCAGGCAGGCGCGCTTGATCGAAGTCTGGCTGTTGATTTGCAGGTGCGGCACCCGCTTGTTGTCCGACGAACGCCCGGCGACTTCCAGCCAGTTGACGTCGAGCAGATAGTTCGGCGCCGGTTCGCCGAAGGAGATGATCCGGTGATTGTCCAGGTCCTCGATCGACTGCGGCTCGCCATAGCGGTTGATATAGGAGGGGGCGGCATAGACGTGCATATGCACGGTGAACAGCTTGCGCTGGATAAGGTCCGATTGCTGCGGCTGGCGCAGGCGGATGGCGCAATCGGCATGGCGCATGTTGACGTCCAGTTCCTCGTTGTCGAGGATCAGTTGGATCTGCACATCCGGGTAAAGCTGCAGGAATTCCTGAATCTTGTCGGTCAGCCAGCCCTGGCCGAGCCCGACCGTCGTGGTGACGCGCAGGCGGCCGCTTGGCTTCTCCGTGGTTTCCGTGAGTTGCATCTTCACGGTTTCAAGCTTGAGCAGCACTTCATGGGCGGTGCGGTACAGCAGTTCGCCCTGTTCTGTGAGGATCAGGCCGCGCGCATGGCGATGGAAGAGCTTGACGCCGACATCCTGCTCCAGCGCGCTGACCTGACGGCTGATGGCGGATTGCGAGAGGTGCAGCTTGTCGGCCGCATGGGTGAACGAACCGGCCTCCGCCGCGGCATGAAAAATCCGCAGCTTGTCCCAGTCCAGCGGCATTCCTGCGCCCCTCATGATTCCCCCTTAAAGCATTTCCTGGAAAAGTGTTTAACGGTTTTCCACCCCGGAAATGCGCAACTCTACTCGGCCGCGATGGCCACGGTTTCGATGCCGGCGAGATAGCGCTCGGCCTCGAGCGCCGCCATGCAGCCCATGCCGGCGGCGGTGATCGCCTGCCGGAAGGTGTCGTCGGTGACGTCGCCGGCGGCGAAAACGCCCTCGACGGTGGTCGCCGTCGAATCCGGCGCCGTCCAGATATAGCCGTTCGATTTCAGCCTGATCTGGTCCTTGAACAGTTCGACCGCCGGCGCATGGCCGATGGCGACGAAGACGCCGTCGATCGGCATTTCGGTGATGGCGCTGGTTTTCGTATCGCGCAGCCTGGCGCCGGTGACCGACGGCGGCATCGGCGGTTTGGCCGGCGTGCCGGTGATTTCGGCAATCTCGGTGTTCCAGAGAATTTTGACGTTCTCCTTGGCAAACAGCCGTTCCTGCAGGATTTTTTCGGCGCGGAAGCCCTCTCGGCGATGCACAACCGTCACGCTGCGGGCGATGTTCGACAGATACAGCGCCTCCTCGACGGCGGAATTGCCACCGCCGACCACGATCACATCGCGGTTGCGATAGAAGAAGCCGTCGCAGGTGGCGCAGGCGGAAACGCCGAACCCCTGGAAGTGCTGCTCGCTTTCGATTCCCAGCCACTTGGCCTTGGCGCCGGTGGCGATGATCAGCGTATCCGCGGTCCAGTTTTCACCCGAATCGGTCTTCACCGAGAAGGGGCGATGGGAGAGTTCGACCGAGGTCACGAGGTCGTTGACGATCTCGGCACCGACATGGGTCGCCTGCTTGAGCATCTGCTCCATCATCCACGGACCTTGGACGGGCTCGGCATAGCCCGGATAATTCTCGACATCGGTGGTGATCATCAACTGGCCGCCTTGCTCCATGCCAGCGATCAGCACCGGCTTCAGCATGGCACGCGCCGCGTAGATGGCGGCCGTATAGCCGGCCGGGCCGGATCCGATGATCAGGACCTTGGTATGACGGGCGTTCATAATCGTTCCTTTCGAATTCGTCGCGCGCTCGCGCCGGCGCGTCAGGCATGAAGCCGCCCGTATATGGGGCTCAGTTTACGATTGCTCCATGCAAATATTCAAGGGCAGGGTTGCGTTAATAACAGGGCTTTTGGCACGCGGTAATAATCGGTCGCAACAGGGACACATTCTTGCGTATCTCGCGACTTCGTTTAAAAGAAACGAAAAGATTCTGGAGACCTTTCCGGTGCGTGCCGAACTCGATGCCATTGACCTTAAAATCCTGCGCGAATTGCAACGCGACGGGCGGATCACCAATGTAGAACTGGCCGACCGCGTCGGCATCTCCGCGCCCCCCTGCCTGCGGCGGGTGCGCAAGCTTGAAGAATCGGGCATCGTCGAGGGCTATCACGCGATGCTGAATGCGCCGGCGCTCGGCTTCGACCTCGTTGCCTTCTGCATGGTCGGGCTTAAACACCAGTCCGAGGCCAATCTCAAGGCCTTTGCGGCCGCGACCACCGAATGGCTGTTGGTGCGCCAGGCGTGGATGGTTTCGGGCGACAGCGACTTCCTGCTGCATTGCGTGGCCGAAAACCTGACGCATTTCCAGGATTTCGTGATCGAGGTGCTGACCGCCAACGAGCATGTGGACACGGTGCGCACCATGCTGACCATCCGCCAGGTCAAAAAGATCGGGCTGGTGGAAATCTAGGCCGGAGTGAGGGCCGGTAACGGCTCTCCGCGCAGCAGCGCTTCATAGATGGCGCCGATCGCCAGGGCCTCGCCCTCGATGCTGAAATTCTCGATGACGTGATCGCGTCCGCGCGCGCCCGCCTGTTCGCGGCGGGCGTCGTCATCCATGAAGGCGGCGCTTGTCGCTGCCATGGCGTCGAGATCGGCGGCGGGAATGACGGCGCCGATCTCCGATTTACCGTAAATCACCAGTTCCGGGAAGGCACCGACATCGGTCGCGACCACAGGCACGGCGCTGGCCATGGCTTCCAGCGGCGTCAGGCCGAACCCTTCCCAGCGCTGCGGGGCGATGAACAGGTCCAATGCACGATACCAGTCATTGATATTGGTGTGCTCGCCGACGAACAGGATACGATCCGCCAATCCCGCCGCCGCGACGCGCTGCTTCAATTCGGTTTCGAAGCCGGCATGCTTGGCGGTGGCGCGGCCGGCGATGACGGCGATCCAGTCCGGCCGCGCGGGCAGCAGGCGGATCATCGCATCGACGAACAGATCCGTGCCCTTCTGATGGCGGACGCGACCGAAGCAGCCGGCAACTTTCTTCGCCGGATCGAGGCCGAGCGCGCTTTTTGCCGCGCCCCGGTCGGCAGGCGGGGAGAACCGCGTGGTGTCGATGCCGTGGCGGATGACGGTGTTGGGGACCGTGAGGTAAGCGGCGGTGCGGGCGCTGGTGGCGATCACCGCATCCATGCGGCCAACCAGAAATTTCGTCCAGCCGCTATGGCGCCGCTGCGAGGCGGAGGTGAAGACGATCTTCAGCGGCATGCGCAGGAGGTCGCGCAGCATGAGCGCCGGCAGCATCTCGATGTTGCGGCGGGCATGCCAGACGCGCCGACGCCGCCGTGAAGGCGGCGTCCAGAAACGCAGGAGATCGGAAAAAGAGATACACGGCAGGCCGGCGGGCAGGCCGGGGCCGAGTGTGGCGATGCGCTGGCCGAGTCGCGCCTGCACCGGCACCAGCTGGATGATCGTCGAGGTCACTCCCGACAGCCGCCGCTTGAAGTTCGGCGCGACGATCTCGACCTCGCTCACATCACTCACACGACACTCCGTTGGCCGGTCCGGTTGGTCTCAGCCCCAGGAAATCGCCAGGATTTCGTAGGCCTTTGAGCCGCCGGGCGCATTGACCTCGATGGAATCGCCGACTTCCTTGCCGATCAGCGCGCGGGCGATCGGCGAGGAAATGGAGATGCGGCCGGCCTTCACATCGGCTTCCTGATCGCCGACGATCTGGTAGGTCTTCTTTTCCTCGGTATCCTCGTCGACCAGCTTGACGGTGGCGCCGAACTTGATGGTCGAGCCGGACATTTTCGAGAGATCGATGACTTCGGCGCGGGCGATCAGATCTTCCAGCTCGCCGACGCGGCCTTCATTGTGGCTCTGCGCTTCCTTGGCGGCATGGTATTCGGCGTTTTCCGAGAGGTCGCCATGGGCGCGCGCTTCCGCGATCGCTTCGATGATTCGCGGGCGCTCTTCCTGTTGGCGCCAGCGCAGTTCTTCCTGCAGCTTGACGAACCCGCCCTGTGTCATCGGTACCTTATCAACCATTTTGCTGTCCTTCGAACCTCGTATCGCTCATTGGCGGACACAAAAAGAAACAGGTTCCGAAGCGGAACTTCGGAACCATGTCACAAACCAATTTGAACGGTTATAGCAGAGTGCAGGGCGAAAAGGCCAGAAAATTCGCAACCGTACCGGAAGCGCCCTTTTACGACGCCTGAGCTTCTCCCTTGATGTCGCTTGCTTTTCAGCAATTTCAGCGATGATGGCTTGACGCATCGACAAGGAACATATAGTGAACAAATAATGAGGAAATCGCTGAAGGATCGTCTTGCCATCCTGTCCGACGCCGCCAAATATGATGCCTCCTGCGCATCGAGCGGCACGGCGAAACGGGATTCGGCCGCAAGCGGCGGGCTGGGCTCGACCGAAGGCTCCGGAATCTGCCATGCCTATGCCCCGGACGGGCGCTGCATTTCCCTCCTGAAAATCCTGATGACCAATTTCTGCATCTATGACTGCGCCTATTGCGTCAATCGCTCCTCCAGCAATGTCGAACGAGCAAGGTTTACCGCCGAAGAGGTCGTCTGGCTGACGATCGAATTCTATCGGCGCAATTATATCGAGGGGCTGTTTCTGTCTTCCGGCATTATTCGCTCCTCCGATTATACGATGGAAGAGATGGTGCGCATCGCCCGGACCTTGCGCATCACCCATGGCTTTCGCGGCTATATCCACCTCAAGACCATCCCCGAGGCCTCGCCGGCGCTGATCGAAGAGGCGGGGCTTTATGCCGATCGCCTGTCGATCAATATCGAACTGCCGACCGATGCCGGTATTGCTCGCTTCGCGCCGGAAAAGCGACCGGCCAATATCCGCCGCTCGATGGCCGATCTGAGGCTCAAAATCGAGGATGCCGGCGAGCCGACCCTGCAGACCGGCCGGCGCAAGCGCTTTGTGCCGGCGGGGCAGAGCACGCAGATGATCGTCGGCGCCGATGGTGCCAGTGATGCCGCGATTCTCTCGACCAGCGCCCGTCTCTATGGCAGCTACGATTTGAAACGCGTCTATTATTCCGCCTTCAGCCCTATCCCCGATGCCTCGCGTAACCTGCCGCTCGTCAAGCCGCCGCTGATGCGCGAACATCGGCTCTACCAGGCGGACTGGCTTTATCGTTTCTACGGTTTCGATATCAACGAGATTGTTTCCGGGCGCGAGGATGGGATGCTGGATCTCGATCTCGATCCGAAACTCGCCTGGGCGCTTGCGCATCGCGCAAAATTTCCGGTCGATATCAACCGCGCGGCGCGGGAAATGCTGCTGAGGGTGCCTGGACTCGGCACCAAGGCGGTGAAATCGATTCTCTCCGCCCGGCCGCACAGGCGGCTGCGGCTGGAGGATCTGGCGCGGCTTGGGGTTTCGATCCGAAAGGTCAAGGCCTTCGTTGCCGCCGAGGGCTGGTCGCCGCTGAAGCTGACCGACCGCTCCGACCTGCGAACGATGTTCGAACCGAAACCGCAACAGCTCAGCCTGCTATGATCCACGCCGCCGTCATCGAGGGCAGGGGTGCATTCGAGCCATGGCGCGACGCCGCCCGCGCGCTGTTGCAGACTGGAATTGCTCCCGATGCAGTGGACTGGCGCGTGTTTGATGCTGCGGAGGCGCGGCTAGATTTCGACGCCTTGCCGGTGCCGGCGGGCGGCGCGGGAAAGACGTCTGCCGTGCCGGCCGCCTTTCTCGACCTCGCCGCCGCCGCCATCTGTCACAGCGATCCGGCGCGTTTTGCGCTGCTGTATCGGCTGTTGTGGCGACTGGTGCATGAGGAGCGCCTGCTCTTGAGGGTGCATGCGGATGCGGATGTGGCCGCTGCCCGGGCGATGGAAAAATCCGTGCGCCGCGATGCCCACAAGATGACGGCCTTCGTCCGGTTTCGGGAGATCGTCGCGCCGCCGGGCGCGCGCCGGCGCTTCGTCGCCTGGTTCGAGCCGGAGCATTTTATCGTTGCCCGCACCGCGCCTTTCTTTCAGCGGCGCTTCACCGACATGGATTGGCTGATCGCCACGCCGAAGGGCTCGGCTGCCTGGGACGGTGAAAGGCTGACGGTGACGCCGGAGCCGGCTGCGAGGCCGGAGGCGGAAGACGCGACCGACGACCTTTGGCGCATCTATTATTCCAACATCTTCAATCCCGCCCGCCTCAAGGTGAAGGCGATGCAGGCGGAGATGCCGAAAAAATACTGGAAGAACCTGCCCGAGGCGCGTCTGATCCCCGAGCTTATTGCCGAGGCGGAAACGCGGGTCGCCGAAATGGCGGCGCGGCAGGCGACCACACCCCTGCCGTTCCACGACCGGTTGCAATCTTCCTTTCCGGCGGAAACCTTGCCCGTGCCTGCCAATAATTGGGAAGCCTTGCGGAACCAGGCGATGGGTTGCACGCGTTGCCCGCTGCATTGCCACGCCACGCAGACCGTCTTCGGCGAAGGTCCTGGCGATGCCGAGGTCATGATCGTCGGCGAGCAGCCGGGCGACCAGGAAGATCTCGCCGGTCGCCCCTTCGTTGGCCCGGCCGGAAAGCTGTTCGACCGCGCGGCGGGGGAGGTTGGGCTGGATCGCCGGCGGCTCTACGTCACCAATGCGGTCAAGCATTTCAAATACGAGCCGCGCGGCAAGCGCCGCATCCACCAGAAGCCCAACATGGGGGAGATCGAACATTGCCGCTGGTGGCTGGCGAAGGAAATCGACCTCGTGAAGCCGAAGTTGATCGTCGCGCTCGGCGCAACCGCCTATGCGGCCCTGACCGGCGAGCGCAAGCCGTTGTCGGAAGTGCGCGGTCAGACCCTGGCGATGGAGGGCGACCGGGCGCTGTTCGTCACGGTGCATCCGTCCTATCTGCTGCGCATTCCCGATCCGCAGAAGAAAGAGGTGGAGTGGCGGAATTTTCTGGAGGATTTGAAGGCGGTGACCTGCCTGATGCAGGCCGCCAGTATGACCGAAGAGGACGCTTTGCCCCGTGCCCGACTTGCGATTCCTTAAACGGGCGTCATCCTCGGCCTTGTGCCGAGGATCTGCAAACATCACATAAAATCAAGAGGCTGAAGATGCTCGGGACAAGCCCGAGCATGACGATGCGAAAGCTTTTAAGACTTCTTCGCAGTATGGAGCACCCCGCAAGGGACGCTCGTTTTTGTCAGGCGAAATAGCTCTGCAGCGGCCGCACTTCCAGATTGCCGGCTTTCAGGGCCTTGATTGCCTGGGCGGCGGATTCGGCGCCGGCCATGGTGGTGTAGTAGGGCACCTTCTGCATCAGCGTCGCGCGGCGCAGCGATTTCGAGTCGGAAATCGCCTTGTTGCCGTCGGTGGTGTTGATGACCAGCTGGACCTGGCGGTTGCGGATGGCGTCCTCGATATGCGGGCGCCCTTCCAGAACCTTGTTGATCTTGGTCGCCGCAATGCCGTTTTCGGCGAGGAAGCGCTGGGTGCCGCCGGTTGCCAGGACCTTGAAGCCGATTTCGACCAGAAGCTTGATCGCCGGCAGGACGCGTTCCTTGTCGTCGTCGCGCACCGAGACGAAGACCGTGCCTTCGCGCGGCAGCTCGACGCCGGCGCCGAGCTGCGACTTGGCGAAGGCCAGCGCGAAATCGGTGTCGAGGCCGATGACTTCACCGGTCGAGCGCATTTCCGGCCCGAGCAGCGTATCGACGCCCGGGAAGCGGGCGAAGGGGAAGACGGCTTCCTTGACGGCGATATGCTTCAGCGCGCGCGGATCCGGCTTCTCGCCATAGGCGGCGAAGGTCGGGTCGAGGGATTCGCCGGCCATGACACGGGCGGCGATCTTGGCGATCGGTGCGCCGACCGTCTTGGCGACGAAAGGCACGGTACGCGAGGCGCGCGGATTGACTTCGAGAACGTAGATCGTGCCGTCCTTGATGGCATATTGCACGTTCATCAACCCGCCGACGTTCAGCGCCTTGGCGAGCGCCTTGGTCTGGCGTTCCAGCTCGTCGATCATTTCAGGCGAAAGCGAGCGCGGCGGCAGCGAGCAGGCGCTGTCGCCGGAATGGATGCCGGCTTCCTCGATATGCTCCATGATGCCGGCGACGTAGACGTCCTTGCCGTCGCTCAAAGCATCGACGTCGACTTCGGTGGCGTTGGTCAGGTAGCTGTCAAAGAGCAGCGGATTCTTGCCGAGCAGGGTGTTGATCTGGCCGGTCTTGTCGTTCGGGTAACGCTGCTTGATGTCTTCCGGCACCAGTTCCGGCACGGTGTCGAGCAGGTAGGTCTGGAGCTGGCCTTCCGAATGCAGGATCTGCATGGCGCGGCCGCCGAGCACGTAGGACGGGCGCACGACCAGCGGGAAGCCGATTTCTGAGGCGACGAGGCGGGCCTGCTCGACCGAATAGGCGATGCCGTTGTTCGGCTGGGCGAGATCGAGCTTCATCAACAGCTTCTGGAAGCGGTCGCGGTCTTCGGCAAGATCGATCATATCAGGCGCGGTGCCGAGGATCGGGATGCCGTTCTTTTCCAGCGCTTCCGCCAGCTTCAACGGCGTCTGGCCGCCGAACTGGACGATGACGCCGACCAACTCGCCCTTTTCCTGCTCGGCGCGCATGATTTCGATGACGTCTTCGGCGGTCAGCGGTTCGAAATACAGGCGGTCGGAGGTGTCGTAGTCGGTGGAGACGGTTTCCGGGTTGCAGTTGATCATGATCGCTTCGAAGCCGGCATCCTTCAGCGCGAAGGCGGCATGGCAGCAGCAATAGTCGAACTCGATGCCCTGGCCGATGCGGTTCGGGCCGCCGCCGAGGATGACGACCTTCCTGCGATCCGAAATGCCGGCTTCCGAGCGGGCTTCGCCGACGAAGGGCGTTTCATAGGTCGAATACATATAGGCGGTGGGCGAGGCGAATTCGGCGGCGCAAGTGTCGATGCGCTTGAAGACCGGGCGCACGTTCAGCCGGTTGCGCAGCATGGCGACATCCTTCGGCTTGCCGCCGGTGAGGCTCGCAAGGCGGGCGTCGGAGAAGCCCATGGCTTTCAGCATACGCAGGTTTTCGGCGTCCTGCGGCAGGCCGTGCTCGCGGATGCGGGCCTCCATGTCGACGATCGCCTTGAACTGGGCGATGAACCACGGATCGATCTTGCAGCCTTCATGCACTTCTTCTTCGGACATGCCGAGACGCAGCGCCTGGGCGACCATGCGAAGTCGGTCCGGCGTCGGCGTGCCGATAGCGGCGCGGATGGCGTTCTTGTCGTCGCCGCTGTCGCCATTGGCGCCGAGGCCGGGGATTTCGATCTCGTCGAGGCCAGTCAGGCCGGTTTCGAGGCCGCGTAGCGCCTTCTGCAGCGATTCGGCGAAGGTGCGGCCGATGGCCATGACTTCGCCGACCGACTTCATGGCAGTGGTCAGCACCGGCGAGGCGCCGGGGAATTTTTCGAAGGCGAAACGCGGGATCTTGGTGACCACGTAATCGATGGACGGCTCGAACGAGGCCGGCGTCGCGCCGCCGGTGATGTCGTTCTCCAGCTCGTCCAGCGTATAGCCGATAGCCAACTTGGCGGCGATCTTGGCGATCGGGAAGCCGGTGGCCTTCGAGGCGAGAGCCGACGAGCGCGAAACGCGCGGGTTCATTTCGATGACGACGAGGCGGCCGTCGGCCGGGTTGACGGCGAACTGCACGTTCGAGCCGCCGGTCTCGACGCCGATCTCGCGCAGCACCGCGATCGAGGCGTTGCGCATGATCTGGTATTCCTTGTCGGTCAGCGTCAGCGCCGGCGCTACGGTGATGGAATCGCCGGTGTGGACGCCCATCGGGTCGATGTTCTCGATGGAGCAGATGATGATGCAGTTGTCCGCCGTGTCGCGGACGACCTCCATCTCGTATTCCTTCCAGCCGAGCACCGATTCCTCGATCAGCACCTCGGTGGTCGGCGAGGCGTCGAGGCCGCCGGAGACGATGTCGAAGAATTCCGAGCGGTTATAGGCGATGCCGCCGCCGGTGCCGCCGAGCGTGAAGGAGGGGCGGATGATCGCCGGCAGGCCGACATGATCGAGCGCCTGGGCGGCAACCGCCATGGCATGGCTCAGGTAGCGCTGCTTGCGGTCGGTCTCGCCGAGGTTCCACTGGTTTTCGAGGGCGTCGAGCGCCTTGTCGAGATCGGGGCCGGAGAGTTCACCCTTCAGCTTGGCGCGCTCTGCCTCGTGCTTCTTGCGGTCGGCATCCTTGATGTCGGTGGCGTTGGCGAGCATGGAGCGCGGCGTTTCCAGCCCGATCCGGGCCATGGCCTCGCGGAACAAGGCGCGGTCCTCGGCCATGTCGATGGCGGCCGGCTTGGCGCCGATCATCTCGACATTGTAGCGGTCGAGAACGCCCATGCGCTTCAGGGAAAGGGCGGTGTTGAGCGCCGTCTGGCCGCCCATCGTCGGCAGCAGCGCGTCCGGGCGCTCCTTGGCGATGATCTTTGCCACGACCTCGGGGGTGATCGGCTCCACATAGGTGGCGTCGGCAAGGCCCGGATCGGTCATGATCGTCGCCGGGTTGGAGTTGACGAGGATGACGCGGTAGCCTTCCTCCTTCAGCGCCTTGCAGGCCTGTGTGCCCGAATAGTCGAATTCGCAGGCCTGGCCGATGACGATCGGCCCCGCGCCGATGATGAGGATCGATTTGAGGTCTTGGCGCTTCGGCATATCGTCATCCGTTTTCTAGCGTGCGCGAACAACCGGTCCCGGTGTTTTCCACCGGCCGGGGGCACTATGTCGTTTCGAAAGGCTAGAAGCGGCTTATAGGCAAATGTGGGGGGGAACGGAACCCCATAAATGCAGTTTCCTCAACAACAGGTCGGGCGCGCCTATATGGCCTCGGTTCCATGAATTCGGAAGCGGCAAAGGCTTAGCCTTTTCCCGTTTTTTTACCGATGGCGTGTCTTATGGCGAAGGGGCGCGATTGCCCCTCTCCAGATTGCCCCGCCGAGGATACGCCCCATGCTCCTGCAGCCGCGCCTGCTGCTCTTTTCGATGACCCTGCTCGCCTATGGGATCGTCTTCGCCTTGGCATGGATGGTCGGGCCGGCCGTGGAATACGGCTCGATCATGAAGCTGTGCGCGGTTCTCATTCCGGTCTTCGGCGCCGCGATCGCCTATACGATGTTCCGCCGCATGGAGCCGATGCGGGTATTGCTCGAATGCATTCTCTGCGGATTGCTGCTGTCGGTGCCGGTGGGGCTTTCCACCTATATCGCCATGGGGGCGAATTTTCCGCTGGCGGATGAGCGGCTGATGCGCATGGATGCCGCGCTCGGCTTCGACTGGCGCGCCTTCATCCGTTTCGTGGATGCGCGTCCGCTTCTGGCGGAAAGCCTGGGGCAGGCCTATCAGAGCTTCGGCCTGCAACTGCTGGGCATTCCAATCCTGCTTGCCGCATTCGGCCGCTATGCCCGCTGCTATGCCATGGTGCTGGGCTATGGCCTCTTGTGTTTCCTGTCGATCCTGATTTCGCTCTGGTATCCGGCGCTCGGCACCTACAGCGTCTATGCGGTGGCGCCGCAATCGCTTGACAATATCAATGCCCATTTCGGCTATGCGTTTCTGGAGCAGTTCAACGCCGTTCGCTCGGATCCGGATTTCGTCTTTTCCTTTCCGAAGATGATGGGGATCGTGACCTTTCCTTCGGTCCATGCCGCCGCTGCGGTGCTGTGCGCCTGGGCGATGTGGGATATTCGCCTGCTGCGTTATCCGTTCCTCGCCCTCAATGTGCTGATGGCGGTCTCGGCGATCTCGCATGCCAATCATTATCTGGTGGATGTCATCGCCGGCATCGGCGTTGCCTCCATATCGATCTCAAGCGTCAGCGCGCTGTGCAACCTGCGCGCCCATGCGCCGGTGCGGACCGCGAAGACAATGGTGGCCAAGCAGGCCTGACCGGTCGTTTAACCGAACCGTGCCCGCGCCTGCGCCGCATAGGTGCGGCTGACGGGGATTTCAGTGCCGTCTTCGAGGATGGCCGTAAGCTTGCCGTCCCCGCGCTCCAGGCGGGCGACGAAGGCGGTCGCGACCCAGTGGGAGCGGTGGACCTGCAGGCCGTCGACACCGTCGATTTCCCGGAGCGCATCGGAGAAGCGCAGCAGGATCAGTTCGCTGCCGCGGTTGGTGCGCACGTGCGTATAATGATCCTGAACCGAAAGATGCAGCAGTATCCCACGATTTTGCGGTTTCAGGCGGGCCAGCAGACGCGCGCCGGGCGGTTGCGAATCGACGGCGGCCGGCTGCGGTCGCTCGAACTCCGCAGCGACCTTGCCGTTCGCCAGCGTCATGTAGGAGATGACGCAGAATATCAGGCAGAGGGGCAGTGAGGAGAGAACGCCGCCGGCCACTCCCGCCAGCGTCGGCGGTGTCGCGAACCAGGCATAGTCGATGAGTTTGACCAGGACGGCAATCGGCAAGGCGGCGACGGCCGCGCCGGTCATCATGCGCATGAACATATAGGGGGTCAGGCGTTCGAGCAGCCGGTTGCCGGCGATGGAAAAGGCAATGGCCGTCGGCCAGGCGAGCGCATGGACGGTGAACCAGTAGGCAAAGCGCGGCAGGGCGCGCAGGTGCTCATAGGTGCCGAACGGACCGGTGACGGTGAACAGCAGCACCACCGCCGCGAAGGTGATCCACAGGTTCCGCAGGCGCAGAAAGGCCTGCATTTCGCGAAACGTGGATTGCATGATGCCGTCTTTCACGAAGTTTTCCGCCCTGCCGCGCATGTCTGCTTGAGCGCTTTAGACCGTTGATCCAACCGATTGGCAAGATCAATCCGTGCAGGAGTTATGCCATGACGCTCGCGCCCCTTCTCGACGCGCCGCTCGCCATCCAGATCCATGTCGCCACCGTCGTGCCCGCCGCTCTGCTCGGCATCTGGATGTTGCTGGCGCGCAAGGGCACGCTGGTCAGCCTGTGCAATCTCGGGCCGGTTCTTCACCCGCGCGCCGTGACGATGATCCACGACGCGCAGGTGCACCTGACGCCGCAATCCTATTCGCGGGGCTTTCGCCTCTGGTACAAGTTCCTCCCGCCCCTCGTCGGGCGAACGAACCGGCAGATACTGACGGTCTCGGAATATTCCAAGCAGCAGCTCGTGCGCTACGGCGTCGCGCCCGACCACCCGCGC
>JAFKJU010000041.1 GCA_017305935.1 Hyphomicrobiales bacterium
AGCAAAAACACCCAACAACAAAAGCAAACCGCCCTCGCCGCCAGAAGCGCTTCCGCCGCCGCCGATGAACGGGCTTATAGAACCACCCCACCCAAACAGTCAACAGAGCGCCGTCAAAAAAATGAAGCAAAATGAGAAGTGACTGGTTTCGTTGAGAAATTTCGTATTCTCGTCTTTGATCTGCGACAATGCCGATGTTCAGGCCAATTTAAGCCAGGCAATATCGGCCGTCCGGTTTTGTCGGATGGTCAAACTCCTGTCCCGTGTCGTCACCTCAAGGCAAAGGCTATGGAGGATGGGGGAAGCTCGCTGTCCTTGCGCAAAATCTCATGCGTTTGCGGGGGCCAGCTGAACAGGATGTCGCCGCGCACGGCCGGCACCGAGCGGCGATCGGACGAGAAATTGGCGCGCAGTTCCAATCGTTTTTCGCCCAGAATCCAGTTTATGGCGATGACGCCGTCTTCGGCCACCAGAACCTCCCCGGAATTGGCGCCGGCTTTGGGCAGGAGCGGAATGATATGGCGACGGCGCAGCGCCAGCAGTTCGCGAACGAAATCCAGGCGGGCGCGACCGTCCAGGCGATCGCGGCGGTCCCAGTCGAGCGTCGAGGCGCGCCGGGTTTCGACGCTCAAGGGATCGGGAATATCGTCCGCGGTCTTGCCGTCTGCAAAGCCGCCGAAACGTTCGGCTTCTTCATGGCGGCCGTTGCGCACGCTTTCCCCGAGCTTGCCGTCGAGATCGCTGAAGAAATAGAAAGGGGCGGTCTCTCCGTACTCCTCGCCCATATAGAGCAGCGGGATCTGCGGGGCGAGCAGCAGCAGGGCGGTCAGCAATTCCACCGTTTCGGGCTCGGTCAAGACGGTCAGCCGCTCGCCGAAGGCACGGTTGCCGATCTGGTCGTGGTTCTGGATGAAATTGACAAAGGCGACCGGCGGCAGATGCGCGCTTTCTTCACCGACAGGGGCGCCATCACCCGAGGGTGGCGTCTCGCCCTGATAGACATAACCTTCCGCCAGGCCACGGGCGAGCTTGCGCCAGGGATCTTCGACATAATTGGCGTAGTAGCCTCGGCCCTCGCCTGTGGCGATGACATGGGCGACATGATGGAAATCGTCGTTCCATTCGCCGTCATAGAGCAAAGCCTTGCCCTCTCCGTCGCGCTCGTGCAGCGCGGTGATGTTGCGCACATCCTCGGTCGTCAGGTGAATGTGACGGTCGGGAAAGGCGGCGCGGATGCGGCGGGCCATTTCGACCAGCAGATGGACGTCCGATTGCTCGTCGATGATATGGTCGATGGCATCGAAACGCAGGCCGTCGAGGCGGTATTCCTCCAGCCAGTAAAGCGCGTTGTCGATGAAGAAATCACGCACCGGCGGCCGGCTGTAGTCGATGGAGATGCCCCAGGGCGTCGAGCGGTCCTGGAGGAAGAAATCGGGCGCATAGGCCGAGAGATAGTTCCCGTCCGGCCCGAAGTGATTGTAGACCACGTCGAGGATCACCGTCAGCCCCAGCCGGTGCGCGGCATCGATAAAGGCCTTCATCTCATCCGGCGTGCCGTAATCGCGATGCGGAGCGTAGAGATAGACGCCGTCATAACCCCAGTTGCGATCCCCGGGGAAATGGGCGACCGGCATGATCTCGATGGCGGTGATCCCGAGTTGCGCCAGTTCGCCCAGCCGCGCAGCGGCGGCGTTAAACGTGCCTTGCGGAGTAAAGGTGCCGATATGCAACTCATAAAGCACGGTCTCGTGCCAGGGGCGACCGGCCCAATCGACGCTCTGCCAACGATAGGAATGCGGATCGACGATGGTCGATGGCCCATGTTGATCGGCCGCCTGCGCCCGCGCGGCGGGATCAGGGACAACCATTCCGTCGTCAAGGACGAAGCCATAGGCGGAGCCCGGCTGGACTTCGGCGAGCGCGATCTCGAACCACCCGTCCGTCGTTTTGGTCATCGGATGGTCGCGACCACCCATCCTGAGGGCAAGCCTTTGCTGGCTCGGCGCCCAAAGACGAAAACGGCAGAGGCCATTGTCGAGAAGATCGGCGCCCCAGCTTTTTTCGACGCGCCGGCGTTGGCCGTCCCTGGCAGGATTGAGGGGGGATAGGGCAGAAGCAGTCGAGAGAGGCGAAATCTGCACGGTGTCTCCATCAGCTTGTGGGCGAGATCGGGGAACTCGGGCCACGCCGGAATTGTTCCCGCAGCGGGGCGGCAAAACGACGCCCCCGCAAATGGCGGGGGGCGCGGCTTCCATCATGCCGATCAGCCGCTCACATCAGGCGGCGGCTGGCGGTGGGGTCGGTCGGGGCGGTCTCCGCCGATGACGTCGTCTGCTCGGATGTGGATTTGACCCGCAGGTTGTTCTGGACATGGCTGACGCCGGAGACACGCTCGGCCAGATCTTCGGCGCGGCGCTTGTCGAAGCGGCTGGAGACATGGCCTGACAGCGTCACCTCGCTCTTGCTGACCGCCACTTCGATGTCGGAAGCGTCCAGCGACGGGTCGTCGCTCAAGCGATCGTTGACGTCTTCAAGGATGCGGGTGTCGGAGCGCTGGTAGTTGCGCGGTCCCTTTCCCCGGAACTGGTCGGCACGGCGGCGGCTTTCGGCCTGCTCGTCGCCGAACCAGGAAGCAACCTCATCGCCGGCGCGATCCAGGAAACCGCGTTGTTCGCCGCGATAGCGGTCGCGCTCCATGGCGTCTCGGTCCCGGTTGTCGCTATCGCGGCCATGGGAATAGGCGCCACGCGCAGCGACGTCACGGTAGCGGGCGTCGCGCTGGCCGGCATAGGAGGAGCGCATGTCGCGACTGGCGCCGCGGCCGGCATTGTAGCCGGCATCGCCATAGCCACGATCCCAGTCACGTTCATCGGTGGTAAAGCTGCCGCCACGACCGTAATGCGGCGCGTTCGGCTGGTTGCGCAGGCCTTGGTTTTCCTGGTCGCGGCTCCAGCCGCGCGCCATGGACGGCCTGTCGCGGTCGCCATACTCGCCGAAGTCGTAATATTCGCCGCTGCGGCCGTAATATCCGCCTTCCGAGGAGCCACGTTCCCGCACATCGTGATCGCGCTCGTGGCGCGCGGGATCCTGCTGATATCCTCCGGAGGAATAGGGATTGTTTGCCATTGCGTGTCTCCTTCAATTGGTGCCCTGTCATCTTCGATCAGAACGAGGGCCCAACTGCGCTGCCCATGGCTTGTTCCCGAGAATATCCAAAAACCGGGACGGCAAAAGCATTTCCAGCGGCAGCGGAATCGCCTCGGCGTCGGACAATGCGGCAAAAAGATAGGGCATTTCCGGTAAACCCGCGCTCACCGGAAACACCCTAGATCTCCTCGCCGAGTTCCAGCAACAATTGCCGGCGGGCGCGATTAAGGCGACTTTTTACCGTGCCGATCGCGCAATCGCAGATCTCCGCCGCCGTCTCGTAGCTTTCACCGAGAACGACGACGAGGGTGAGGATCTCGCGATACTGGTCGCCGAGCTTGCTGAAGGCGACCTCGACCTCGCGGGCCCGGGCGCTCCATTCCTGGGTCGCGTCGAGGCTCAAGCTGTCGCTGGCGCAGTTCTCGAGGCCGGGCACCTCGCGGCTGCTGATCTTCACACGCGTATAGAAAGTGTTGCGCATGATGGTGAACAGCCAGGATTTCAGGCGTGTTCCCGGCTCGAACTTGTCGAGATTGGCGAGCGCCTTGACCAGCGTTTCCTGCACGAGATCGTCGGCGTCGACCGGATCACGGCAGAACGTCCGCGCGAAGGCGCGCAAGGCCGGAATGAGCTTGACGATATCATCCCGTGCGAGTTCAACGCTCGGCTGTAGTTCTGACACCGTTTATGACCTTTCAGCGTGCGGGGAGGTGACGAACCTCAACGTGGCTTCGCGAAATTGGTTCCGGGCCGAACGGGAACCAACAATAGCGTTTCCGCGTTTGCCTTGCGAACGGTTCCGATGGGGGCCACATGCCATGCGGTCAAGGAGGGCATCCAGTGCAGATCGTCGGAACGCAGGTCCTACCGGAAGCGGGTGGCAAGAAGGGGTATACCGTCGAATTCGTCGGCGAGCACGGTGATGTCGTCTCCGTTTCGCTGCGCAGCGACAGCGACGTCAGCCGCGCCAATGCACTGGCGAAGGCCAAGGCTTTCCTGAAGCAGATCATCGAAAACGACGACCTACCCGAGGCCGAGGACCAGGCGAATGCGGGGAAAGGCCCCGATTTATCGGTTCGCGTGACCGCAAGGCGGAGTCGTGACGAGGCTGAAATCGAGGAACAGCTCGACGAGGGTTTGGAAGAGACGTTTCCGGCCAGCGATCCCGTGTCGATAACCACGACGGCGATCCCGCGCGGCACACCGCCGCCGCCGCGCGAGCCGCATTGATCTGACCGGCCATCCCGTTGAAACATCCAGGCATTGCATCCGTGCAACGCCAGTCAAATGCTTTTTGCGCCTTCGCGTATCCGCCTTGCCCACCCTTCGCCTTGTCGTCATAGTCGGGATCGGAGGGAATGGAGCAAGGATAGCGATGACGGATTTGCAGAAGGAAACGGCCGAACGAGCGGAAGCCCATGTGGCCCTGCTGCTCGACCAGATCGAAAAGGAAGCCGTGCCGGCTCGCCTGCTGGATCTGGCGATGAAGCTTCAGCAAGCCCTTCACGACCGTCACGCCCGCGTCGAAAATGCCGACCAGGGCGCCTGAGCCCGCGATGACCTCGCTTTCCCTGCAGTCTTTTTTCGATCGCGATGCTGTCGATGTCGCGCACGACCTTGTCGGCTGGTTCCTGACCGTCGATGGAATCGGCGGAGTGATCGCCGAGACGGAGGCCTATCGGCGTGACGATCCGGCCTCGCACAGCTTTTCCGGCCCGACGCCGCGCAACGCCGCCATGTTCGGGCCGCCGGGGCATGCCTATGTCTATCGGTCCTACGGCATTCACTGGTGTTTGAACTTTGTCTGTGCCGAAGCAGGCGCCGTGCTGGTTCGCGCGCTGGTGCCGGATGCCGGGCTGGAGCGCATGATCGAACGGCGCGCGACCGACCGCCTGGCGGCGCTGTGCAGCGGCCCGGGCAAATTATGCGCGGCGCTGGCGGTCGACAAGCGTCACGACGGCCTGGCGCTGGACAGGACCCCCTTCTTTCTGCGCCCCGGCGAGCCGTGCGAGGTCGCAGTTTCCAAACGCATCGGGATCACGAAAAATGCCGAAGCGCCCTGGCGCTTCGGCATTGCCGGTTCGTCCTTCGTCAGCAGGCGTTTCAAGCCCTGAGCGCGCCGATCAGTGCGAGACGGCGTTGGAACCCGCCAGAGCCATCGCCCGCGCGCGCCGTGGCGACGCAACGGCGGACATCGCGCCTCTCAGCGTTTGCGAACGCAAGACAATACGGGCGCCGTCGCTTTCGCGCTGCTCGCAGTAGGCGCTGGCTGCCTGCAATGCCAGATCGTAGCAGGGATAAGACGCGGAATGGTAGCCATCGGCAACGAATACCCAACCGTTGTCCGCCGGCAGGATATCGCAATAGACATGAGTCATGGGGGTCTCCTTCCGCCGCTTCCAACGAAGGAGCCGTGAAGTTGTTCCCCGTATGGGGTAAGATTTTTCATGTAGGCCGTTTTTGTCGCACCGCGGAATCTTTCCAACCGCCGCGCTCTATGGAACTATCGTCATGCGTCGTCGTTAAGATGCGTCATGACACGGGGAGATCGATCCATGACGGAATCCGTCTATGAACGCGTAAAAAAACGTGCCTACGAACTTTGGGAAGAAGAAGGCCGGCCCTGGGGCAGGGACATGATCCATTGGGAACGCGCCCACCAGGAAATAGCTGCCGGCAACGAAGCGGCGCCCCCTATCCGCGTCGCCTCCGTCGAGACGGCGGACATCGTCGCGAGCGAGGCGGTCGCCACGGCCAAGGGACCGGCCAAGCGTGCATCGCGAAAGGCGGGCTGAGCGTCGACGCCGTTCCGCACCGGTAAAGCCAAAGCCCTCGGGAAAATTTCCAGACGGCGGAACACGCATACGGAACGGGCGTTGAACCATTGCCGTGCCCGTTCCAGCGATGAACACCGATGGCGAAGCGCTGATGCGTCTTCGCCCGTTCCCTGCTGTCCCGATGACTGGTCTATCGTTATACAAGGGGATTGTTCATGCAAATCTTGTCCGTGGCATCGGAAGTCTTTCCTCTGGTGAAGACCGGTGGTCTCGGCGATGTCACGGGGGCCTTGCCCAAATATCTTCGCCGTTTCGGCATCCAGATGAAAACCCTGGTGCCCGGCTATCCCGCGCTTTTGCGCGCCGTCAAGGCTATGGAACCGGTGGTGCAGTTCGACGAGCTGTTCGGCGGGCCTGCGACGCTTTTGCAGGCGCGCGCCGCCGATCTCGACCTGCTGATCCTGCATGCGCCTGCGCTCTACGAGCGCCGCGGCGGCCCCTATATCGACGATCAGGGCAATGATCATCCCGACAACTGGAAACGCTTCGCCGCCCTCTCCGCCGTCGCCGCCGAAATCGCCGGCGGGCTGATGCCGCAATGGTGCCCGGATATCGTCCACACTCATGACTGGCAATCGGCGCTGGCCAGCGTCTACATGCGCTACAGCCGGGCAAGACATGTGCCGAGCGTGCTCACCGTGCACAACCTCGCTTTCCAGGGCCAGTTTTCGGCCGGCATCCTGCCGGCGCTCGGCCTGCCCCCGGAAAGCCATGGCATCGATTGCCTCGAATATCACGGCGATATCAGCTTCCTCAAGGGCGGGCTGCAGACGGCGAACGCCATCACCACCGTCAGTCCCACCTACGCCCGCGAGATCCTGACGGCCGAATTCGGCATGGGGCTGGAGGGCGTGCTCAATGCCCGCGTCCGCGATCTTGTCGGCATCGTCAACGGCATCGACACCTCGATCTGGGATCCGGCAAGCGATACGGCGCTGGTCGAACGCTACGATTACCTCGACATCACCCCGCGCCTTGCCAACCGCGCGCGCCTGCAAACGGAATTCGGGCTCGATTCCGACGATTGCCCGATCTTTGCGGTCGTCAGCCGCCTGACCTGGCAGAAGGGCATGGACATGCTCGCCACCGTCGCCGACGATCTCGTCCATCGTGGCGGCAAGCTGATCGTTTTCGGGCGCGGAGACCACGATATCGAGGATCGACTGGCGGGCGTGGCGCTGCGCCATCCCGGCCGCGTCGCCGTACGCCTCGGTTACGACGAGCACACGGCCCATCTCATCCATGGCGGATCGGACGCTATCGTCCAGCCCTCGCGCTTCGAGCCCTGCGGCCTGACGCAGCTCTATGCGCTGCGTTACGGCAGCGTGCCGGTCGTCTCCCGCACCGGCGGCCTGTCGGAAACCATCATCGACGCCAATGACGCCGCCATGTCGGCCCGCGTCGCCACCGGCTTCCAGTTCCATCCGGTCAACGAGGACGGGCTGAAGCTGGCGCTGCACCGCGCCATCGCCGCATTCCGCGATCCGCGCCTGTGGACAAGGCTTCAGCATCAGGGGATGCGCGCGCGATTCTCCTGGGAGCGCAGCGCCGAGCGTTATGCCGACCTCTATGCCGCCCTGCTCGTGGCGCGTGACGGCTCTCACACACCCGCCTCCCGCGCCCTCGGCTGATTTCCTTCTCTCATGCAAAAGCCCGGACCGTGGGTCCGGGCTTTTTGCATGTCCTGTGGCGCAATGGTTTACGCTTTGCGGAACAGCGCGAGGCTGCGGTTTTCCAGTTCGAAAGCGGCGCCGCCGGTAAACCGGTCGCCGGAACGATCCGGATCTGCGGTGGTCAGTTCCAGTTGCCATTCGCCCTCCTGAGGCGCCGGCAGCGTGAAAGGCACCATGCCGTCATGCGGATTGAACAGCAGCACGGCCTCGCGCCATATGCCCTCGCCTTCAACCTCATCATGCAGATGGAATTGGACGCCGATGGTGGTGCCGCCGGGATCGTTCCAATGTTCCTGTGTCTGCTCGCCGCCGTTGCAGTTCAGCCAGGTGATCGACATGGTGTTGCGCCAGCTTTCGCGGCGGAACAGCGGCTGTTCGGCGCGGATCGCCGTCAGGCGGCGGGTGAAATCGCGCAAGGCGTCCGCCGAGGGCGGCAGGTTTTCCCAATGCAGCCAGCTGATCTCGCTGTCCTGGCAATAGCCGTTGTTGTTGCCGAGCTGGCTGCGGCCGAACTCGTCGCCGGCGAGCAGCATCGGCGTGCCGTGCGACAGCAGCAGCGTGGCAAGAAAATTGCGTTTCTGCCGCTCGCGCACCGCATTGATGCCGTCGTCATCGGTCGGCCCCTCGGCGCCGTAATTGAAACTGCGGTTATGGTCGTGGCCGTCATTGTTGTCTTCGCCATTCGCCTCGTTGTGTTTCTCGTTGTAGGAAACGAGGTCGTTGACGGTGAAGCCGTCATGGGCGGCGATGAAATTGATGGTGGACCAGGGGCGGCGGCCGCGCAGGTCGTAGATGTCGCCTGACCCGAGAAGGCGTGCGGAAAAATCAGGCGCCGTGCCGTCGGTATCCAGCCAGTATTCGCGCACGGTGTCGCGATAGCGGTCGTTCCATTCGGCCCAACCGGGCGGGAAGCCGCCGAGCTGATAACCGCCCGGCCCGACATCCCAGGGCTCGCCGATCAGCTTCACCCTTGACAGGACCGGATCCTGGGTCATGACGTCGAAGAAGCCGCCGCGCTGGTCGAAGCCATCCGGCTCGCGCCCGAGGATGGTGCCGAGATCGAAGCGGAAACCGTCGACATGCATATGCTCGACCCAGTAGCGCAGCGAATCGGTGATCAGCTGCAGCACGCGCGGATGCGAGGTGTTGACCGTGTTCCCGGTGCCGGTGTCGTTGATGTAGTAACGATGATCGTCCGGCATCGTCCGGTAATAGGAGAAATTGTCGATGCCCTTGAACGACAGCGTCGGCCCGAGTTCGTTGCCCTCGGCCGTGTGGTTGTAGACCACGTCGAGGATGACCTCGATGCCGGCATCGTGGAAGGCGCGCACCATGTCGCGAAACCCGTTCATGCCGCGCGGCCCGTAATAACGCGAGGCGGGCGCGAAGAAGGCGAGCGTGTTGTAACCCCAGTAATTCTTCAGGCCGCGGTCGAGCAGATGCGAATCGTCGGGAAATTCATGCACCGGCAGCAATTCGACCGAAGTAATGCCGAGGCTCTTGATGTAATCGACCGCAGCCCTGTGGCCGAGCCCCTCATATGTGCCGCGCAGCTCCTGCGGGATCGCCGGATTGAGCTGGGTGAAGCCCTTCACATGGGTCTCGTAGATGAGCGTGCGTGGCCAGGGGATATCGGGGCGCGTGTCGCCGCTCCAGTCATAGGCATTCGGATCCACCACCCGGCACTTCGGCATGCCGGCGGCGCTGTCGCGCTCGTCGAAGGTCAGATCCTTGTCCTCATGCAGGAGGTCGTAGCCGAACAGCGCCTCCGACCACTTGATCTCGCCGGCGAGTTCCCGCGCGTAAGGATCGATCAGCAGCTTGTTCGGGTTGAAGCGGTGGCCGTTGCCGGGATCGTAGGGGCCATGGACGCGATAACCATAGAGCGCGCCGGGCTTCAGGCCGGGCACGAAACCGTGCCAGATCTCGTTGGTGAATTCCGGCAGGGTCAGCCGGGCGATCTCGTTTTCGCCGCTGTCGTCGAACAGGCACAGCTCGACGCGCTCGGCATGGGCGCTGAACAGCGCGAAATTGACGCCCTCCCCCGTCCATGTCGCGCCCCGCATCGTCCAGTCTCCGGGAAGGATGGAAAAACTGCCATTCGTCGATACCATGAAATCTGCCCCGCGTTGTGTCGCGCTGTAAAAGGCGCAACCGCGGCATTGGTTCCCGCCATCCGGCAAATTTCAACCGATTCGACCGGCGGCGGCGCAAGCAACCTTTCGCCGAACCGGAAGACGCGACGCAACCGTTCGCTGTGATTCGCATGGGAGACCGGACAATAAGCCCGCGAATTGGTCGGGAATAGAAAATTGACCGCGCAATCTGCTGGAAATCGATCCATTTTTTCAGCACCAAGTCATATTTTCGCCGGTTTGGGAAAAAATATCCAGAAACAGGACCGTTTCTGTGGACATCGGTGCCTTGCCTGTCTTACAGTCGCGTCCGACGCCACGGCATCGCAAGGGCACCCCACGAAGCATTGTAACCATTGGAGGATCGTGTTTGATCGGGACGACGACATATCGCGTCTTCAGGCATTGCCTGTCCTCCCCTGCTTCGTTGCTGTTTGCCCTGTTCCTCAGCGCCACGACCTTCTTTGCGGTGCTGAACGGCGGCGCCGGCCTGGGCACTCGCCTGCATGAACGCACCGCCCGCCAGGACGACATGGTTTCGGATGTCGCGGCGCTGTCGCAGGACCGCGACGCGCTGCAGCCGCAGACCGTCTGGCCGCTCGCCTGCCTGCCGATCGCCGCACCGCCGCCGCGGCTGCTCGCCGCCGCCGCGCAGCAAACCCTTGCTCGTCCGCGCGGCGCCGAAGCGGCCGATATCGCCGGCGCCATCGTGCTGCCGCCGCCGCGCGCGCCGCCCGGCGGAGATTTGTCGCGGGCCTGATCCGGCCGAAGATACCGCTTCGCCGCCTGCCCGCCGCCCGAACGAGATGTTTCCGTCGCCTTCGCGATGGGACGGACCATGCCGCAGGCCAAGACAGCGCGCCGGATGCACGATGAGCGATAACGACCTTCTGCCGATTCTCTTGACGATACCTTTCGTCGCCAGCGCCGTCCTGGCGTTCGTGCCGGTGCATGCCCGAAACCTGGCGGCCTGGCTCTCTGGCCTCAGCGCGCTCGCGGCGCTGGGGATCACCGCGGTGCTTTACGGCTCGGTGCGTGGCGGCAACGTGGTGCGCAACAAGATCGAATGGCTGCCGAGCCTCGGGCTCGATTTCGACCTGCGGCTCGACGGCTTCGCCTGGATCTTCGCAATCCTGATTACCGCCATCGGTTTTCTCGTCGTGCTCTATGCCCGTTATTACATCTCCAAGGACGATCCGATGCCGCGATTCTTCGCGTATCTGCTGTCCTTCATGGGAGCGATGCTCGGCATCGTGCTGTCGGGCAATCTCATCCTGCTGGCGATCTTCTGGGAGCTGACCAGCATCGTCTCCTTCCTGCTGATCGGTTACTGGCACCAGAACGCCGCCGCCCGCGACGGCGCCCGCATGGCGCTGACGGTGACCGGCATCGGCGGCCTCTGCCTGCTGGTCGGGCTGCTGATCGTCGGCCATATCGTCGGCAGCTACGATCTCGACCGGGTGCTGGCGGCCGGCGACCAGATCAAGGGCCATGCGCTCTATCTTCCGGCGCTGATCCTCATTCTCATGGGCGCGCTGACCAAGAGCGCCCAGTTTCCGTTCCATTTCTGGCTGCCCAACGCCATGGCGGCGCCGACGCCGGTTTCGGCCTACCTGCATTCGGCAACCATGGTGAAGGCGGGCGTCTTCCTGCTGGCGCGGCTGTGGCCGGCGCTTTCGGGCACCTATGAATGGTTCTGGCTGGTCGGCTTCGCCGGCGTGGCGACGCTGATGCTCGGCGCCTATTTCGCCATTTTCCAGCAGGATCTGAAAGGGCTGCTCGCCTATTCCACCATCAGCCATCTCGGGCTGATCACCACCCTGCTCAGCCTCGGCAGCCCGATCGCAGCGGTGGCGGCGATCTTCCACATGGTCAACCACGCCACCTTCAAGGCCTCGCTGTTCATGGCGGCCGGCATCATCGATCACGAGACCGGCACCCGCGACATGCGGAAACTCGGCGGGTTGTTCCGCTTCCTGCCGATCACCGCGACGCTGGCCATGGTGGCAAGCGCCGCCATGGCCGGCGTGCCGCTGCTCAACGGTTTTCTTTCCAAGGAAATGTTCTTCGCCGAGGCGGTGGAGACCCATGCGGATTCGATCCTCGACCGGGCGCTCCCCTATATCGCGACCCTGTCAGGCGCCTTCGCGGTCGCCTATTCGCTGCGCTTCATCCATACCGTGTTCTTCGGCCCGCCGCCGCGGGATCTGCCCAATCCCCATCCGCATGAGCCGCCGCACTGGATGCGCCTGCCGATCGAGCTGCTGGTCATGGTCTGCATGATCGTCGGCATCGTGCCGGGCCTGTCGATCGGGCCGTTCCTCGATACCGCCGTCATCGCCGTGCTCGGCACGGAGCCGCCGGAATACAGCCTGGCGCTGTGGCATGGCTTCACCACCCCGCTTTTGATGAGCATCGTCGCGCTGATCGGCGGCACGATTCTCTATATCATGCTCAAATCCTATCTCGCCACCTGCGAAGACGGGCCGCCGATCTTCCGCCACCTGCAGGGGCAGCGCATCTTCGAGCGCATTCTCGTCACCGTCTCGTGGAAATGGGCGCGCTGGCTGGAAGCCACCGCCGGCACGCGCCGTCTGCAGCCACAGCTACGCTGGCTGGCGGGGCTGGGCTTCGTCGCCGCCTTCCTGCCGCTCTACATGGGCGGTTTCCACGCAAGGCAACTTTCGTTTACCGGGCCGGACATGATCTTCACCATGATCTGGGCGATAGGCAGCTTCGCGGCGCTGGGGGCTGCCTTTCAGGCGAAATATCATCGCCTCGCGGCCCTGATGATGCTCGGCGGCGCGGGGCTGATGACCTGCCTCACCTTCGTCTGGCTCTCCGCGCCCGACCTGGCGCTGACCCAGCTTCTCGTGGAGGTGGTGACGACCGTGCTGATCCTGCTCGGCCTGCGCTGGCTGCCGAAGCGCGAGGAGCGCATCGACGAGAGCGTCACTTTCACGGCCCGCTTGCGGCGCCTGCGCGACCTCGGCATCGCGGTCGCCTGCGGCGTCGGCATGTCGGTGCTCGCCTATGCGGTGATGACCCTGCCGGTGCCGGACGCCATCGCGAATTATTTCCTCGAACGCGCCTATAGCGAAGGCGGCGGGCGCAATGTCGTCAACGTCATCCTCGTCGATTTCCGCGGCTTCGATACGCTCGGCGAAATCACCGTGCTCGCCATCGTGGCGCTGACGGTGTTTGCCCTGCTGCGCCGCTTCCGCCCCGCCGCCGACAGTCTCGGAGCCCCGGAGCAGCAGCGCATCCAGAACGCCTATGACGATGCCCGCCCCGAACGCTCCGAGGGCGATACGGTGCGCGATTACCTGCTGGTGCCCTCGGTGATCATGCAATGGCTGTTCCCGGTCATCATCACTTTCGCCGCATTCCTGTTCATTCGCGGCCACGACCTGCCGGGCGGCGGCTTTGCCGCCGGCATCGCCATGGCCATCGCCTTCCTGCTGCAATATCTGGCCGGCGGCACGCGCTGGGCGGAAGACAGGCTTCGCATCCTGCCGCTCCGCTGGATCGGCCTCGGCCTGTTGATCGCCACCGCCACCGGCATGGGCGCCTGGATTCTCGGCTACCCGTTCCTGACGACCCATTCGCGCTATCTCGAAGTGCCTCTGATCGGCAAGATACCGGCAGCCAGCGCCATGCTGTTCGATCTCGGCGTCTTCGCCCTCGTCGTCGGCGCAACGGTGCTGATCCTGATCGCGCTCGCCCACCAGTCCATTCGCGTCTACCGGGTGAAAACGCCCGACATGCCGGCCCCGCAAACGCTCGCCGAGGAGAAGATCTGATGGAACTCGTTCTCGCCATCGGCATCGGCATCATGACCGGCTCCGGCGTCTGGCTGCTCCTGCGTCCGCGCACCTATCAGGTGATCGTCGGCCTGTCGCTGCTCTCCTATGCCGTCAATCTGTTCATCTTCGGCGTCGGCGGGCTGAAGAAGAACGCGCCGCCAATCCTCCCCTACAGTGGCGTCGCCAACCCGGCGACGATGACCGACCCGGTGCCGCAGGCGCTGGTGCTGACCGCCATCGTCATCGGCTTCGCCACCACGGCGCTGTTTCTGGTCGTCATGCTCGCCTCGCGCGGGTTGACCGGCACCGACCATGTCGACGGGCGGGAGAAATCGCGATGATGATGCCGTGGTCCGCCCATCTTCCCATTGCCCCCATTCTCCTGCCGCTTCTGGCCGGCGCGCTTCTGGTGACGCTCGACGAACGCCGCCGCGTCGCCAAGTCGATGATCAGCCTCGGGGCCTGCGTGCTGCTGCTGATGCTGTCGCTGCAACTGCTGGCCCGTGTCGGCGCCGAGGATGAAGCCGGCAAGGCGATCACCGCCGTCTATGCGCTCGGCAACTGGCCGGCGCCGTTCGGCATCGTGCTGGTCGCAGACCGGCTGTCGGCGATGATGGTGGTGCTGACGTCGATCCTGGGCCTTGCCTCGCTCGTCTTCTCGCTGGCGCGCTGGTACAAGGCGGGGCCGCATTTCCATACGCTGTTCCAGTTCCTGCTGATGGGCCTGAACGGCGCGTTCCTGACGGGCGACCTGTTCAACCTCTTCGTCTTCTTCGAGGTGATGCTCGCCGCCTCCTATGGTCTGCTGCTGCACGGCTCCGGTCCGGTCCGCGTCAAGGCCGGGCTGCATTACATCGCCGTCAACCTCGGCGCCGCCCTGCTGTTCCTGATCGGCGTCAGCCTGATCTACGGCATCACCGGCACGCTCAACATGGCCGATCTCGCCGCCCGCATTCCGGAATTGCGCCATGAATACCGCATCATGCTGGAAGCGGGTGCGGCCGTGCTCGGTATCGCCTTCCTGATCAAGGCCGGCATGTGGCCGCTGAATTTCTGGCTGCCGCCGGCCTATACCGCCGCCGCCGCGCCGGTTTCGGCTGTCTTCGCGATGATGAGCAAGCTCGGCATCTATATCATCCTGCGCCTCTATTTACTGGTGTTCGGCGCGGATGCCGGCGAATCGGCAGGCTTCGGGCATTACGTGCTGCTCTATGGCGGCATGGCGACGATCGCCTTCGGTGCGGTGGGCGTACTCGCCTCGCAGGCGCTGGGGCGCGTCGCCGGCTATTCGGTGCTGGTGTCCTCCGGCACGCTGCTGGCCGCCATCGGCGTCAGCGGCCAGGGGGTCACGGCGGGCGCGCTGTTCTATCTGGTCAGTTCGACCTTGACGATCAGCGCCTTCTTCATGCTGATCGAGCTGGTGGAGCGTGGCCAGGATGCCGGCGCCAACGTTCTCGCCGTTACCATGGAAGCCTATGGCGATGCCGACGAGGAGGATGTCGAGGACGAGGTCGGCGTTCTGATGCCCGGCACGCTCGCCGTTCTCGGCATCTGTTTTGCGCTGTGCGGCATCCTGCTCGCCGGCCTGCCGCCTTTGCCGGGATTCCTGGCGAAGTTCGCGATGCTGTCTTCGATGTTCAATCCGGGCGGGCTCGGCATGGCGACGACCATCGATGCCTCTGTCTGGTGGCTGACGGGGCTGTTGATCTTTTCCGGATTTGCGGCGCTGATCGCCATGAGCCGCGCCGGCATCCGCACCTTCTGGGCCTCGATCGAGCATACGGTGCCGCGCGTGCTGGTCATCGAGGTGGCGCCGGTGCTCTGCCTGCTGGCCTTGACGGTGGCGCTTACAGTCCGGGCCGGGCCGGTCATGGCCTATATGGAGGCGACGGCGCGCGGCTTGCACGCGCCGACGGCCTATATCGAAAGCGTGCTGGGGCTGCAGCGCGTCGAACGCCGGGAGGCTCTCAAGCCATGAGCATCGTTCTCCCCTATCCGCTGCTGACCGTCGCGCTGACCGTGATGTGGATGTCGCTGAACAGCTTTTCGTTCGGCCATCTCGTCCTCGGCCTGGCGATCGCCTGGGTTGCCTCGGCCGCCATGGCGGCGCTGCGCCCGGAAAAGCCGCGCATTCGCAGGCCGCTGGCGCTGATCCGGCTGCTGGCTTCGGTTATCTTTCGCGATATCGTGCTGTCCAATATCGCCGTCGCGCGCATCATCCTGGGCGTGCCGCGCCATGCGCGCCGCCCCGGCTTCATGACCATTCCGCTGGAAATGACCAGCCAGACCGGCCTCGCCCTGCTCGCCGTGCTGCTGACCGGCACGCCGGGCACCTCCTGGCTCGAATACAATTCCAACGAGGGAACGCTGCTGATCCATGTCCTCGATCTCGACGACGAGGAGGCGCTGCGCGATCTCATCAAGAACCGCTACGAGCGCACCCTGATGGAGGTCTTCGAATGAGCCTTGTCATCCTCTCCTGGTCGGTCACCATCGCCCAGATCATGCTGGCGCTCGCCATGGCATGCGCCTGTGTCAGAATGTTCCGGGGGCCGCGCGCGCAGGATCGCGTCATGGGGCTGGATACGCTCTATATCAACTCCATGCTGCTGCTGCTGACCCATGGCATCCGCACCGGCACCGCCATCTATTTCGAGGCGGCGCTGATCATCGGCCTGCTCGGCTTCGTGTCCAGCGTGGCGCTCGCCAAATTCCTGATGCGTGGAGAGGTGATCGAATGACCGACGCTACCCCCGACCTGCCGCTGTGGACATCGCTGATGGTCTCGTTCTTCCTGCTTGTCGGCGCCGGCCTGACGCTGACCGGCTCCATCGGCTTCCTGCGCTTCAAGACGTTCTACGAGCGGCTGCACGCTCCGACGCTCGGCACGAGCTGGGGTACGGGCGGCATCGTCATGGCCTCGATGATCTATTTTACGGTGACCCAGCAACGGCCGGTCTTCCACGAGATCCTCGTCGGCATTTTCGTGACCGTGACCACGCCGGTGACGCTGATGCTGCTTGCCCGCGCCGCGCTGCATCGCGACCGCTCCGAAGGCCATCCCGAAGTGCCCGGCAGCTCCAGCCTCACCGAAACGCCCGAGACCTTCATCGATCAGAAAAAAAGCTAGAGCGCCTCAGCTTTTCACGGAAACGCAGAAACGCTGTATCTTATTTGTTTTTGCGCATTTCCCGACGCGAAACCGCTTCGCACTTTTGCTGGAAACGCGCTAGTCGGTCTGCGCGCTGAACTGCGAGCGTTCGAAGACGAGGATGACCACCAGCGCGATCACGAAGGGAATCACCAGGTAGAACAGCCGGAAGACGATCAGGGCGGCCAGTACGTCGACCTGGTTCATGTCCGGCAGACCGGTGATGAACACCAGTTCGAGAACGCCGAGCCCGCCCGGCGCATGCGACATCAAAGCCGCCGAAAACGAGACGAGGAAAATGCCGAGCACGATGAAATAGCCGGGATTGCCCGCTTCCGGCAGCGCGAAATAGATGATGCCGGCGGCGCCGATCAGTTCCAGCGGCGCGATCCACAATTGCTGCAGCACCACCGTGGGGCGCGGATAGGCGAGTTCGAACCGGGCGAATTTCAGCGAACGGAAGCCGAGCAAACTGCCGAAGACATAGATCCCGATCAGCGCCAGGATGACGACGCCGGTCGTGCGCGAGGCATCCAGCGGCAGGACATCGACGAAACGCTCGACGATATCGGGCTCGAAGACCAGCACCAGGCCGATCAACAGCAGCGTGCCGAGGATGAAAGTGAAGGAGCAGAAGGCGATGAGGATGCCGATTTCCTGCCCGTTCAGACCGCGCGAGCTATAGGCGCGATAGCGCACCACCGCCCCCGACAGCACCGAGGCCCCGACATTATGCGACAGCGCATAGGTGGTGAACGAAGTCGCCGTGATGAACAACCATGAGACCTTGCGCCGCAGATGCAAAAGCGCCACCCGGTCGTAGCCGGCCAGCGCCGCATAGGCGAGCAGCGTGGCGCATCCCGACAACAGCCATGAATGCAGCGGAATAGCCGCGAAACTGTCGGCCATGTCGCTCCATGACACCCCACGCAGCTCCTTGTAGAGAAGCCAGATCGAAAAGGCCACGGCGGCAAGGCCGATCATCGGCCAAACATATTTCTTGAACTTCATTCACCCGAGCCTGGACTGCTGTTTCATCCTTTGGTGCCGACGCGCAAATCGGAACAGGAGTTTACAAAGGTTACGGCGCGGCAAGCTACCAATTATTTAACCCCGGCTACCGTAACCGCGTCGCCCGCGCCCTTATCCGCTCCGTTCCTTGTCGCTAGATCAGACAAAGCGAAAAAAAGCAAACAGCGATGGAATAGGTGCGCAGCGGAAAGCGTATACCGGTCATGACCAAGGAAAAACGCCCTTTCGACGTGATCGGCCAGCTTGCGACATTGCGACGCTATGCGCGCTCGCTGGTGCGCAATCCCGAGGATGCGGAGGATCTCGTCCATGATGCGCTGGTGCGCGCCTATGAGCGCGAGCAGACCTTCCGGCGGGGCGGCAGCATTCGCGGCTGGCTGCTGTCGGTGGTCCACAACACCCATGTCGACCGGCTGCGGCGCTCCCGCTCGCAGGCGCGCCGCGCCGAAGCCGCCGCCGAGGTCGCGGAAACCGCGCAAGCCGCCGACCAGGACCACGCCGTGCGGCTGCGCCAGGTGCGCGAAGCGTTTTTCGACCTGCCGGAGGAGCAGCGCGAGGCGCTGCACCTCGTCGCCATCGAAGACCTCTCCTACCAGGAGGCCGCCGATGCGCTCGGCATTCCCGTGGGCACGCTGATGTCGCGCGTTTCGCGCGCCCGCGCCCGGTTGCGCAATTTCGAGGACCAAGGCGGCCCCGCCCGCCATCTCCGCCTGATTGGGGGACAAGACAATGAAACCCGTTGATCCCGTGCTCGACACCGATCTTTCCGCCTATGTCGACAACCAGCTCGACATTAACCGCCGCATTGAGGTCGAGGCCTATCTTTCGGAAAATCCCGTGATTGCCGCGCAGGTGATGGCCGATCTCAGCCTCAAGGGCGAGTTGCGGCTGGCGCTGGCCGATCAGCGGTCTTCGGTGCGGCCGCAGACGCGCGACGCGGCGCGGCGGCTGGAATCGGCGCTGTCGCGCGGCCTCTTCGTCGCCGCGTTCCGCCGGGCGGCGGCCATCGTGCTTCTGGTCGGCGCCGGCTGGGTGGCGAACGCCCATTTCGGCCCCTTCGGCGCGACCCAGGTAATTGCCTCCGTGCAGCCCCCGCCCTTCGTCGAGGAGGCGGTGCGCGCCCACCAGACGGCGGTGCTTCGCGAAACCATGCCGTCGCAGGCGGAGATATCCGCCTATGACCCCGCCGACATCCGCGCCGCGACCGGCATCGTCATGCCCGAGATCCCCACGGACTGGAAGGTCATCGACGTACAGGTCTTCCCCTCCGCATTCGGGCCGAGCGTGGAGATGGCCGTCGCGCCGGCCGCAAACGAGGTGCTGTCACTCTTCGCCGTCCGTCCCGGCAGCTTTGCCGTGCAGAAGGCGCTGCCGATGGGCGTGGGGACGACGCAATCCTCATACTGGCAGATCGGCGAGGTCGCCTATGCCCTCGTCTCCAGTTCCCGCGATGCCGGCGATCTCAACGGCATGGCCGAAAAACTCGCCGCCTCGCTCTATTGAGCACCGGCTGCCAACCGACACCAACCCCAGGAGCCTTTCCATGAACCCGACACAGAATCGTTTCGGCTATCGACCGCAGGCGCAGACCCAGGCGCTGTTCGACGAGGGACTGCGCCAGCATATGCTGCGCGTCTACAATTACATGGGCCTCGGCCTGGTGCTGACCGGCATCGTCGCCTTCTTCGTCGGCTCGACGCCGGCGCTTTACGTGCCGATCTTCTCCACCCCGCTGAAATGGGTCGTGATGCTGGCGCCGCTCGCCTTCGTCTTCTTCTTTTCGTTCCGCATCCAGACGATGTCGGCGCGCACCGCACAGATGACCTTCTGGGCCTTCTGCGCCGTGATGGGCCTGTCGCTGGCCTCCGTCTTCCTGGTGTTCACCGGCACCAGCATCGCCCGCACCTTCTTCATCGCCGCCACCATGTTCGGCGCCACCAGCCTTTACGGCTATACGACCAAGCGGGACCTGTCGAAATTCGGCTCGTTCCTGATGATGGGCCTGTTCGGTGTGATCATCGCCTCGGTCGTCAACATCTTTCTCGGCTCCAGCGCCCTGCAGTTCGCCATCTCGGTGATCGGCGTCGTGGTCTTCGTCGGCCTGACCGCCTTCGATACCCAGAACATCAAGGAACAGTTTGCCGAAAACATCGACCAGGAATCGCAGCAGAAGCTCGCCGTCTTCGGCGCCCTGTCGCTCTATCTGAACTTCGTCAACCTGTTCCAGCTCCTGCTGAATTTCACCGGCGAGCGCGAGTAAGGCGCACTTTCCGCCCAAACGCAACGTCAAAGGAACCCATTGATGGACCAGAACGATCGCCACGCCATCGAAAGCCTGTTCGGCAAGCTTTCTGAGGTCGAACGGCAGGCAGGCCCGCGCGACAGCGAAGCCGAAGGCTTCATCCGCGAGCGCATCGCCGCGCAGCCCGGGGCGCCCTATTTCATGGCCCAGACCATCGTCGTGCAGGAACAGGCCCTCGATTCGGCGCAGCGGCGCATCGAGGAACTGGAATACGAACTCGCCAACCGGCCGCAGCAGGCGGCTTCGGGCGGCGGCCTGCTCTCCAGTCTGTTCGGCAGCGGTTCGCGACCGTCGCCGCAGGCCTCTGCGCGCCAGCCCGCGCCGCCAGCCGGCATCGGCGGCCCGGTAGCCGCCCCCGCCCCGACGTCGGCTCCGGCTGGCCCCTGGGGGCAACAGCCCGCCTTCGGCAACCCACCTGCACGCCCGGCCGGCGGTGGCTTCCTGGCAGGCGCGGCGCAGACCGCCATGGGCGTCGCCGGCGGCGTGCTGCTCGGCAATGCCATCGCCGGCATGTTTGCCGGCGATACAGCCAACGCCGCCCCGCAACCTGCCGCCGAGCCTGCAGCGGCCGAAGAGGACGCGGATACCGGCGACGACGGCATGGACGATATGGAGTTCTGAACTCCATCGTCTGCCAAAAGATTGAGCCGCACCCCAAGGGGCGCGGCTTTTTATTGTCCCGTATTGAATTCTACCGACAGCGCCTGCAAGACCGGAAGAATTAATAAAGCTTTAACCATAATCTTGTTCTGCCGATTAAGCTTTTTTTCACGACGCCGGCAAGGAACGGCAAAATCAATATTAACACTCCATTAACACAATTGCGAAAATGCATTCATTCTGCTGCTTTTTGCGCATGGGCGGAACATATTTTCGTCAGCGCCGTTTGATAGGCAAGACGGACGCAAGCAACGTTTCCGACAGGCAGAACGCGGCGGCGGCCGCCTTGTATCGGATTGTCAAGGAGTTCCCCATGACGAGGGATGGAGTAACCGAAATCGGCATGATCGAACAGCAGCCCCACAAGGTCCTGATCGTCGAGGACGAACAGCTTATCGCCATGGACGTCGAGGACATGGTTACCTCGTCGCAGGTCGATGCGGATGTGATCGGGCTTGCCAGCGACAAGAAGCGCGCGCTCGATCTCGCGCCGATGGCCGATATCGCCCTGGTGGACGTCAATCTTGCCGATGGCGCGAGCGGCCCGGAAATCGGGCGTATCCTCGCCGAAACCTATGGGGTGACCGTCATCTTCATGACGGGCAATCCGGAAATGGTCGAAAACGGCATCCAGGGCGCGCTCGGCGTGCTCAGCAAGCCGGTAAGCCCGCGCACCGTCGAGCAGACGCTGCGTTACGCCATTGCCCGCCGTCGCCGCGAACGCGTCGTACCGCCGGCGATGATGCGGATCTTCGCCGCCTGAGCGGCTTGTCTCTTTTCATGCGCTGATACCGATTCCCCTGATTTTTTAAGGGCAAGCCAGAAAATCGCCGCTTGCCCTTTCTCTCCTGCATGAACCCTCATGTTCAATTTTGGTCACATTGCGCCAAGCGGTGGCGATGCGATTGACAATGACGGGGGAAGCTTGAAGACTGCGCCGCAAACACCAGGGCAACGGCGCGTGCTGCGGGAGAGAGATCCATGTTGAGAGCAATGCCAGCAAACGCGCGAGACGATTCGGCGTCCGGAATTGCTACAAGACGGCAAGGCAGAGGGTTTTTCAGGCTCTCGGCTTTGCTTGGACTGGTGATGGCTGCTCTACCGGCCGGCGCCGAGGCCGCCGAACGGCAGGTGACAATCGTCAAGGATGCCGATTTCTTCGGTTTCGACCTGCGCACGGAGACAAATGTCTCTCTCAAGGATTGCCAGTCGATCTGCGTGAACGACAAGGCTTGCAAGGCCTTCACCTATAATCCCAAGGTCAAGTGGTGCTTCCTCAAGTCCGATTTCGGGCCGATGAACAGTTTTCCCGGCGCCGTCGCCGGCAAGATCGTCGAGCCGGATGCCGAGCGCGATATCGGACCGGCACCGGCACAGGCCTTCATTTCCAAGGATTTGCAGCAGCAGGCGCGCGATGCGCGCGACGCCATGGTGGTCGCCGACGACCAGATGGGCCAGGGCGCCTCCTCGCTTGCCGCCGTCGGCATGGCCGAGCGCAGCGCCGGCAATCTCGACCGGGCCGTTACCGCCTTCAAATCGGCGATCGCCATCGACAAGGACAATGCCGATCTCTGGATCGAACTGACCCGCACGGGCGCACTTGGCGCCAGCGACACCGATATTGCCCGCCAGGCCCCCATCTGGGGCGCCATGGCCTACAGTCTCAGCCGCACGACGACCGCGCGCGCAGCCGCCTTGACGGCGCTCGCCCAGGCCTTCGCCGCCAACCAGACATGGCGCAGCGCGCTCAACGCCTACAAGGCCAGCCTCGCCGTCAAGGAAGATGCCGGCGTGCGTGCGGCCTATGTCGACCTGCGCGCCCGCCAAGGCTTTCGCGTCGTCAACCACACCATCGATACCGACAGCGCCACGCCGCGCGCCTGTGTCGAATTCTCCGAGCCGCTGGTCAAGGCCGATGTCGATTATTCCAGCTTCGTCACCCTGAACGGCGCCGCCCCGCAAGGCCTCGAGGCCAAGGGCAGCCAGATCTGCATCGAAGGCCTCGCGCATGGCGAGCGCTACAAGATCGCACTGCGCCCCGGCCTGCCCTCCTCCGTCGATGAGAACCTTGAAAATGCCGTCGATCTCGACATCTATGTCCGCGACCGCTCGGCCAGCGTCCGCTTCACCGGCGAGAATTTCGTGCTGCCCGGCACCGCCCGGCGCGGAATCCCGATCGTCTCGGTCAACACGACCGGCGCCAACCTGAAGCTCTATCGCATCGGCGACCGCAACATCGCCTCGGTGCTGACCAATTCGCAGTTCCTCACCCAGATGGACGGCTACAACGCCCAGCGTATCGAGGACGAACTCGGCGAAATGGTCTGGCAGGGTTCCATCGACTTCCAGACCGATCTCAACAAGGACGTCATCACCAGCTTCCCGGTCGACGAGGCCCTGCCCCAGCGCAAGCCCGGCGTCTATGTGCTGACCGCCGCCGCCATTGGCGACAAGTCCGAATATTGGGACGCCAAGGCGACGCAATGGTTCGTGGTCTCCGATATCGGGCTGACCACCTATGCCGGCACCGATGGCCTCAACGTCTTCGCCCGCTCGTTGGATAGCGCCAGGCCGATTGCCGGCGTCGAGCTGCAATTGCTGGCCAAAAACAACGAGGTCTTGGGCGACGCCACCACAGACGCGGACGGTCGCGCCGTCTTCACCGCCGGCCTGATCCGCGGCAATGCCGCCATGGCGCCGGCCGTGCTGACCGCGCAAGGGCAAGGCCAGGATTTCGTCTTCCTCGACATGACCCGCGCCGGCTTCGATCTTTCCGACCGTGGCGTGACCGGCCGTGCCACGCCCGGCGCCATCGATCTGCTGACCTGGACCGAGCGCGGCATCTATCGCGCCGGGGAGACCGTCCATGCCTCGGCGCTCGCCCGCGACAATACGGGTGCGGCCATCGAGAACCTGCCGCTGACCTTCATCGTCAGCCGCCCCGATGGCGTCGAGGATCGCCGCATCGTCGAAAATACCGGCACGCTCGGCGGCTATGCCTTCGACATCGCCATGCTGCCGAACGCCATGCGCGGCACCTGGACGATGCGGGCCTACACCGACCCCAAGGCGCAGGCGATTGCCGAAAAGCAATTCCTCGTCGAGGATTTCATTCCCGACCGCATCGAATTCGATCTCAAGAGCGAGGCAAAATCGATCACGGTCGGAACACCGGCCGAAGTCGAGCTCGACGGCCGCTATCTCTACGGCGCGCCTGCAGCCGGATTACAGCTCGAAGGCGACGTGGCGCTGAAGCGCACCCGCACCGACGACAAATTCAAGGGCTACCAGTTCGGCCTCGCTGATGAGGAAGCCGAGGACGAGACCCGTATTCCGCTGGAAGGTCTGCCCGATGTCGACGAGGCCGGCAAGGCGGCCATCACCGTCGACGTCACCGACGTGCCCTCGACCACCCAGCTCCTGACCGCCGACGTCACCGTGCGCATGCGCGAGCCGGGCGGCCGCGCCGTCGAGCGCAAGCTGTCGCTGCCGGTGCAGTCGCAGGAGCCCGCCATCGGCATCAAGCCGGAATTCGACGGCGAACTCGGCGAGAATTCAATCGCCCGCTTTCATGTGATTTCGGTCGATACCGCCGGCAACAGGCAGTCGGCAAGCGGCCTGCAATGGACGCTCCTGTCGATCCAGCGCAATTACCAATGGTATCGCGACGGCAATAGCTGGCGCTACGAACCGGTCACCACCACCAGCAAGGTCGCCGGCGGGCGCGTCGACGCCACCACCGATGGCGCGGAAATCTCCGCCCCGGTCGGCTGGGGCCGTTATCGCCTCGAAGTCGAGACCGCCGCGCCTGACGGCCCGCAATCCAGCGTCGAATTCGACGCCGGCTGGTATGTCGAGGCGAAATCAACCGAAACGCCAGACGGGCTGGAAATCGCCCTCGACAAGGAGGCCTACAAGCCCGGCGAAACCGCCAGGCTCAAGGTCAGCCCGCGCTTTGCCGGCGAATTGCTGGTCACCATCGGCGCGGAAAACCTTGTCGCCACCAAGCTCGCCAGCATTCCGGCCGAAGGCGGCGAGGTCGACCTGCCGGTTACCGCCGATTGGGGTGCGGGCGCCTATGTCACCGCGACACTCTATCGCCCCGGTGCTGCGCAGGAAAGCCGCATGCCGATGCGCGCCATCGGCCTCAAATGGCTGACCGTCGATCCCGGCGACCGCAAGCTCGCCGTCTCGCTCGGCGCGCCGGAAAAGATTCTTCCACGCGGAGAATTGACCGTTCCGGTGCAGGTCACCGGCGTCTCCGCGTCGGAGGAAACTTATGTCACGGTCGCCGCCGTCGATGTCGGCATCCTCAATCTCACCCGCTACCAGCCGCCGGACCCGGAGAGCTATTATTTCGGCCAGCGTATGCTCGGCCTTGAAATCCGCGATATCTACGGCCGCCTGATCGACGGCTCGCTCGGCGCCATGGGACGGATTCGCACCGGCGGCGACGGAGGACAGGGGCCGCTGAACGGCAGCCCGCCCACCGAAAAGCTGGTCGCCTTCTTCAGCGGGCCGGTGAAGCTCGATGCCGAGGGCAAGGCGAACGCCACTTTCGACATTCCGCAATTCAACGGTACGGTGCGGCTGATGGCCGTCGCCTGGTCAAAACATGGCGTCGGCCATGGCACGCAGGATGTGATCGTGCGCGATCCCGTCGTCGTCACAGCCAGCGTGCCGAAATTCCTGGCGCCGGGGGATCTCTCCGACCTGCGCATCGATATCGCCAATACCGATGCGCCGGCCGGCGACTACCAGCTTCAGGTCACCAGCAGCCCGGTCGTGACCGTCGATCCCTCCGCCGCGCAGCAGACCCTGCGCCTGGAAGCCGGCGGGAAGGCGAACGTCACCCTGCCGCTGATGGGCGGTTATCCCGGCGACGGGCAGATTACCATTCGTCTCACTGGGGCCGATGGCGCCAGCTTCGAGCAGGCGCTTTCCATTCCGGTTCGCCCGGCGACCCTGCCGGTTACCACACGCCGCGTCGTCAATATCGCCGCCAACAGCAGCCTGACGGTGAACGGCGAGTTGCTGGCCGACAGCATCCTCCAGGGCGCTGCGGTCAGCGTCAACGTCACCCGCTCCACCGCCTTCGACATTCCGGCGCTGCTGATGAGCCTCGATCGCTACCCCTATGGCTGCGCCGAGCAGACCACCAGCCGCGCCCTGCCGCTGCTCTATTTCAGCGAGTTGGCGAAGCAGACCGGCCTCGCCGATGACGACCAGATCCATAAACGCGTCCAGGACGCCATCCAGCGTGTGCTCTCCTACCAGTCGTCGACCGGCAGCTTCGGCCTCTGGGCGCCGGGCTCCGGCGATCTGTGGCTGGATGCCTATGTCACCGACTTCCTGACCCGCGCCCGCGAGCAGAAATACGACGTTCCGGAAACCGCGCTCGTCGCGGCGCTGGAAAACCTCCAGAATGCGCTTGGCTATGACATGAACATTTCCGAGCGCGGCAACGAGATGGCCTATGCCGTCTATGTGCTGGCCCGCAACCGCAAGGCGGCGATCAGCGACCTGCGCTATTACGGCGATACGGCCATCGATCAATTCCCGACGCCGCTCGCCAAGGCGCATATCGCCGCAGCCCTCGCGCTTTACGGCGACGTGCCGCGCTCACGCACCATCTTCGCCAAGGCGGCGAACATGTCGACCGAGATCACCAATGTCAGCCTGTCGCGCTCCGATTACGGCTCGGCCCTGCGTGATGACGCCGCCGTGCTGGCGCTGGCCGCCGAAACCCGGCCGGTCCCGGAAATCATTCCCGAGATGTCGCGCGTCGTCGCCAAGGAATGGGACCAGAAGCGCTATACCAGCACCCAGGAACAGACCTGGATGCTGCTGGCGGCGCGGGCCGCGCAGGATAGCGACAAGAGCATAAAACTGTCGGTCAACGGCGAAAGCGTCAACGGCGGTTATCGCCGGCAGGTGAGCGGCGATGCGCTGATGGAAAACCCGCTGGCGATCGCCAATCGCAGCGGCAATCCGGTCAGCGCCGTGGTCACCACGGTCGCAGCACCTGCCCAGCCGCTGCCTGCCGGCGGAGACGGCTTTGCCATCGAGCGCAGCTATTACACGCTGGATGGCGAGGCCGCGAATGTCAGCGAGGCCCGCCAGAACGAGCGCTACGTGGTGGTGCTGAAGGTGACGGAGCAGAATTCCTGGGCTTCGCGCATCCTGATCACCGACCTGCTGCCCGCCGGTTTCGAGATCGACAATCCGAGCCTGGTCGACAGCGCCCAGCTTGCCAATTTCGAGTGGATCGGCGAGCAGACGGCGGCGCATACCGAGTTCCGAAGCGACCGTTTCGTCGCCGCCTATGACCGGGCGGATGGCGACAAGGGCGAGCTGACGCTGGCCTATGTCGTGCGCGCAGTCACCCCCGGCACCTACGACCACCCGGCGGCCAGCGTCGAGGACATGTATCGCCCGCAATTTTCGGCGCGCACGGCAACGGGCCGCATGGAAGTGCTGAAGGCCGAGTAAGCAGAGATGCGCCGGCGGCATAAATTCGGGCTTGGCATCGTCGCGACCCTCCTTACGGGGTTCGTTGCTGTGCTCGGGCTCGATGCAGCCGACCGCGCCTTTCCGCCGCCGCTGAAAAAGGCCCGCCTCGTCTCGGCCGAGGTGGTGGATGCTGACGGGCAATTGCTGCGCGCCTTCGCGACGCCGGAGGGACGCTGGCGGCTGAAGACCACGGCCGCCGATGTCGATCCGCAATTCCTGCGCATGCTGGTCGCCTATGAGGACCAGCGCTTCTGGGAGCATCGCGGCGTCGATCCCATCGCGCTCGGCCGCGCCGCCTGGCAGTTCGTCACCCATGGGCGCATCGTCTCCGGCGCCTCGACGCTCTCCATGCAGCTTGCCCGGCTGATCGAGCCCCGCGACAGCCGCTCCATTCCCGCCAAGCTGAAACAGGTGGTGCGGGCGTTGCAGATCGAGCGGCGGCTGAGCAAGGCGGAGATTCTCGACCTCTATCTCACCCGCGCCCCCTATGGCGGCAATCTCGAAGGCGTGCGCGCCGCAAGCCTCGCCTATTTCGGCAAGGAGCCGAAGCGGTTGAGCGTCTCCGAAGCCGCCCTGCTGGTCGCGCTGCCGCAATTGCCGGAACTGCGCCGCCCCGACCGGCATCTGCGGACGGCCACCGAGGCGCGCCAGCGCGTGCTGGACCGCATGGCGGTGGCCGATGTCGTCGGCGACGGCGAAAGCGCCCGCGCCGCCCTCATCCCTGTTCCGAACCGCCGCCTGCAACTGCCGGCTTTCGCCGCCCATCTTGCAGAAACCGCCATTCGCAAGCAGCCGGGCATAGCGCGCTACCAGACCACTCTGCGCCGCAGCACGCAGGCCGCGCTCGAATCCCTGGCGCAGGAGGCGGCGACGCGACTGGGGCCACGCCTGTCCGTCGCCATCGTCATGGCCGACGTCCATAGCGGCGCCATTCTCGGCGAGGTCGGCTCGGCCGATTATTTCGATCCCAGCCGCTCCGGCTGGATCGACATGACCCGCGTCAACCGCTCGCCCGGCTCGACGCTGAAACCCTTCATCTACGGCCTCGCCTTCGAGGAAGGGCTGGTGGCGCAGGAAACCATCATCGAGGACCGGCCGGCCGATTTCGCCGGTTATCGGCCACGCAATTTCGACATGACCTATCAAGGCGATGTCAGCGTGCGCACGGCGTTGCAGATGTCGCTGAACGTGCCGGCGGTGCGGCTGCTCGACGCGGTCGGGCCGACGCGGCTGATGGTGCGTTTCCGCCGCGCCGAGGTGCGCCCGGTACTGCCGACCAACGAGACGCCGGGGCTCGCCATTGGCCTCGGCGGCGTCGGGATTACGCTCAAGGATCTGGTGCAGCTCTATGCGGCGCTCGCCAATCGCGGCAGGCCGGTGCGGCTCGGCGATGGGCTGCGCGAGCAGCCTGCCGTTCTCGACGGCGCGCCGATCATGGATGTTGTCGCGGCATGGAATGTCGCCGACAGCCTTGCCGGCGTGTCGCCGCCGCTCGGCGTCTCCCAGCGCGGCATCGCCTACAAGACCGGCACCAGCTACGGCTATCGCGACGCCTGGTCTGTCGGCTTCGATGGCGATCACGTCATCGGCGTCTGGGTCGGCCGCGCCGATAACGGCGCGGTGCCCGGACTGACCGGCTATGCCTCGGCCGCCCCCATCCTGTTCGAAGCCTTCGCCAAGTCCGGCCTTGCCATCGCCGCCCTGCCGCGTGCGCCGGCCGGCGCCATCCGTCTGCCGCAGACGCAATTGCCGGCGAGCCAGCGCCGTTTCGCGACGACGTCGGAGGGGTTGCTCTCGGCCTCCTCCCGCGAAGCCGCGCCGCGCATCATCTATCCGCCGGAAGGCGCACGCGTGGATCTCGGCCTGAAGCAGGGAACGGAGACAATGCCGCTTTCCCTGAAACTGCAGGGCGGCCGCGCACCCTTCCGCTGGCTCGCCAACGGCCGGCCGCTCAGCGAAGCCTCGCGCCGGCGCACGACGCAATGGATGCCGGACGGACAGGGTTATTCGACCCTGACAGTCATCGACGCCGCCGGCCGCGCCGCCAGCGTCCGCGTTTTCATCGAATGACGAAACTACCGATGCGACAGCCGCAGCAATCCGTCGCCATCGACGGAGGCGGCCAACGTGTCATAGCTCGCCAGCGAGAAATGCGGTGTATCGTAGACGCTGGAATGAGTGGCGGTGATGACGCAGACTTCGGCGCCGGCGCCCTCGCCGGCCAGAATGCCGGCCACCGCATCCTCGAACACCACGCATTGGCGCGGATCGACGCCGAGACGCTTGGCGCCGAGCAGGTAGCCTTCCGGGCTCGGCTTGCCGTTCGCCACCTCCTCGCCGGTCACCATGATGTCCGGGAAGGGAATGCCCGCCGCCTTCATGCGCCGATGCGCAAGCGCGCGCGGGGCCGAGGTGACGATCGCCCAGCGTTCCGCCGGCAGGCGGTGAAGAAATTCGACGGCGCCGGGAACGGCGACGATGCCGGTCACATCCTCCATTTCCAGCCGCAGCAGCTCGGCCGCTTCCTTCTGCGGATCGACGCCCGGCAGCGCGAGGTCGGCGATGACGTCTGCGGCGCGGATGCCGTGGACGGTTTTCAGGAAAACCTCGGGTTCGAGCCCGTGAGCGACCGCCCAGTCGGCCCAGATGCGCTCGACCACGGCGATCGAATTCAGCAGCGTCCCGTCCATGTCGAACAGGAAGGCCTGATGCGGGCGCAAAAACAGCGGGCGGTGCGAATGGGGCACGGAAAATGTCCTTCCGGAAGCGGGAGCCGGCTAGCGCCGGACTGTCGCCTTTCGTCTATCCGCTTCGCGGCCGCTTGGAAAGTGCGCGTTGTCTAGCCGGTTGAAGCAAGCGCCGTACAGGTTCGCGCGACCAGACCGGCGGCGGCATAGGCCTGGCTGACGATTTCCGGCACCAGATCGATATCCGGCAGGCTGCCGAGACCGAGCGGGCCGACGGCATAGAGATTGGCGGTCGCCTGGTCTCCGACCAGCACCTCGCCATGGGCGTTGACCAGCAGGCCGAGACCGAGTTCGTCCGGCATCGCCAGCCCGTCCTGCAGCAGCGCCGAAAGCGGCGGGGCGGTAAGATCGGGCGCGGCGCAGCGGCAATCGATGACGGTGCTTGCGGCGACAAAGTCCTCGCGCGCCTCGCCCGGCCAGCGCACCGTCACGCCGTCGTCGGAGAAGCTTCCTGCCCAGCCCTTGCGCAGCACGGTGCCGCCGGTCGACAATTCGCGCATCAGCCGCAGGTAATGCGGCTCCGGCAGACGGTTGCGGTGGCTGTCATAGATGGCGCGCAGATGGCGGTTGAAACGGCGTTTTTCCGCCGCCGGCAGGTCGCGCCACAGCGAGCGCGCTTGCTTGCGGAAGGCATTCATCACCGATTGCCAGTTCTGGCCGTTCTCCTCGGCGGTGCGGCAGGCCTGTCGCAAGAAGCGGACGATCTCCGGCAGGCGATGCGGAATCTCGCCTTCCAGCTCCATCGGATCGGCGGCAAACCGCGTATGGCTGCGCGGCAGAAAACCATGCGCCGAAAGCAGCGTGATGCGCCCGGCATAACCGCCATCGCGAAGCTGGAACAGCCGGTCGACGACCCGCACGCCGGTTCCGAGCAGCACGATATGCGGACAGGGCGCCAGCCGCCGGGCGCGCACCGGGCGCGCACCGGGCATCTCAGGCGGCGGGGAGCTACCGGCGCGCATCGTGCCATAGCCGGTGGCGAGAACCACGATGTCGCAGGTCTGCGCCGGGCCTTCGCCGGTCGCCACGGCAAATCGGCCGTCGCCGCGCCTCGCGATGCTCAGAACCAGTTCGCTGCGCACCCGGATGCTGACATCGTGGCGCAGCGCCAGGGCATCGGAAAAGCGCTGATAGGCATAATCGGAAAACATGCCCTTCGGCACGAAAATCTGCCGGAAGCCGGGAATGGCGGCGGACACGGCATTGCGGAAGCTGGCATTGCCGCGCAGCCAGGTGTCGAAATCGTCGACATCATCATCGGCAACCGAGAGGTCACGCACCCGGCTGTTGAGGATTTCGCCCAGTTGCGCACCGGCCAAGGCCTGGCCGCCGCTTATATCGGGATGCGGATCGAACAATTGCAGTTCGAACGGCGTGCGCACCCGCCGCAACAACGCGATCGCCGTCATCAACCCCGAGAAGCCGCGCCCGACGATCGCGATCCGTGGAACGGACACACCATCGCTGCCGAACCGGGCGAGAGGGAGGAAGCTGCCATGGATCGTCATGCCATCTCCTTTCGTGCCTTGCCAACGGAAGCCGGTACACTGAAAGAACAACGCCGAAACTTGGGTTCAATCGCCATCCGCCAGAAACGATTCCAGACCCTGAAACGTTCGAAAAAGCCCTGGTCGACGATGCCTGATCCTAGGGGTCACCCTCGCTACTTTCCAAAATATTAATGCCCGATTGTCGCCGTCTTTCAACTGGCTTGTTGGCGGGAAACGCGCATGTCATTCATATGACTGGCTTATTTCTGCCTTTATGATACCGCCCGACGGGCCTGTCCGGCCTCTTGCATTGCCTTGCCGAATGAGGGCAGCATGGCGACGATGGTTCAGGAGGCATTGCATGGGCACGGTATCACAGCTTCGCGATCGCAACCGGCCGCCGGCGATGCGGATCGGCAAGGAAGAAGATGCCGTCGCCGTCGCCCGCGCGCTTGCCGCCCGCCTGCGGCCGAAGGCGAGCCTGCGCGATATCGAACGCCAGCATGCACTGGAGGAACTGGAGGCGCTGTGTTCCTCCGGCCTGCTCGGCATCAGCGCCCCGGCCGAGGTCGATGGCATCGATATCTCCAACGGCATACTGGCGGAAATCGTGGCAATGCTGGCCGAGTCCGATCCGTCCGTCGCCGATCTCTATTGCAGCCATCTCCAGGTTCTCGAAATCCTGCGCTGGGAAGGCAGCGACGAGCAGCAGAAGGCGTATTTCGAACGCGCCCTGCAGGGCGAGTTGTTTTCCGCCTGCGCGCAAAGCCAGGAAGAAACTGTGGCGCTGACCCAGAACGGCTCGATCTTCCGGGTCGAGGGCCGGCAGACGGCTCACGCCGGCGTGCTCTTCGCCGACTGGATCGCGGTGGCCGCCCGCGACGCCGCCGGGCGCGACGAGATCGTCCTCATCCCCCGCCAGGCGGATGGGCTGACGGTCATCGATGATTGGGACAGCTTTGGCCAGCGCACGGCAGGCGGCGGCACGGTAGTGCTGCAGAACCTAGTGCTTGGCAACGACGCCTTGATCGGCGCAAGCAAGCGCCAGCGGGCAACTTCGATCACCGCTTTTTCCGACCTCATGCACGCGGCCGTCGATGTCGGCATTGCTCGCGCCGCTTTTTCCGACGCCGCCCGGCCCGCGCCAGGGGGACAGGAAACGGCTGCGATGATCCGGCGCGGCCGGCTTGCGGTGCGGCTGGAGGTGGCGAGCGCGCTTCTGGAACGGGCGGCGCGCCAGCTCGACATGGCGCAGGTCAATGCCGACGAGGACTCGATCCGTGCAGCGGTGCTCTCGGCGATGGCGACCCGCCTCGAAGCGGCGTCGACGGCGGCAATGCTCGCCGATGCGGTCTTCGATCTCGCGGGCGACGCCGCCACCCGGATCGCTGCCAATCTCGACCGGCACTGGCGTAATGCCCGCGCCCATGCGCGCACCGAAACGGACAGCCTGCTCCAGCAGCTCGGCGGGCTCTACCCGGCGAAGCAGGCCGGGGATCAAGCTTGAATCAGAGCGCCTTCAGCGCGGCTTCCAGCTCGTCGAAATCGAAGGGCTTGCGCAGTAGCGCGCGGCTGGCATAGGGTTCCTCCAGCCCGGAGCGACCATAGCCGGACGCAAACATGTAGGGAATGCCGCGCGCGGCCAGCACATCGGCCACCGGCAGCGATTTTTCGCCGCCCAGCGAAAGGTCGAGGATCGCCCCTTCGAGTTCGGTCGCCTCGGCCAGTTCCAGCGCCTGCGCCAGGGTGGCGGCGGTTCCGGCCAGTTCATAACCGAGATCGGTCAGCATTTCCTCAAGCAGCATCGCGATCAAGGCCTCGTCCTCGACGATCAGAATACGCGCACCCGCCTTCATGTCCCGCTCCGTTGTCGAGCCTTTGCGAATCGCAAAGGCTAGCACCATGCTCTTACACGCAATTGCCGGCGCGAAGCCAGAGATCACCGCGCAACAGCCGCCAGAACGGAAGCGCCGCCCCTCGCCCCACGCACCAATACCGTAAATCCCTTCAATCGCGGCGAAGGCACACTATATCAGGGACGCGGCCATGTGGCCGTTTCGGGAGAAATGGATGTTCAAGCGCCTGTCGCGATATACCCATGTGATTGCAGTCCTTGCCATCGGCCTTGCCGCTTCGCTCGTCGTCGCCGATGTTGCGGAAGCGCGCCGTGGCGGCGGCGGCTTCGGCAGCCGGGGAACGCGCACCTTCCAGGCGCCGCCGGCCACCCGCACCGCGCCCACAGACGCCGCGCCGATCAACCGGACGATGACGCCGCAGCAGCCGGCCAGCCCCTCGGCGACGCCGCAGGCGCAGCGTCCGGCCGCACCGCAGGCCCAGCGCCCCGGCTTCTTCAACGGTTTCGGCCGCTCGCTGATGGGTGGTCTGCTGCTCGGCGGCCTGTTCGGCATGCTGCTCGGCCAGGGCTTTGGCGGCATGGCGGGCTTCCTCGGCCTTTTGCTGCAGGTGGCGCTGATCGCCGGCGGCATCATGCTTCTCATGCGTTTCCTCGCCAATCGACGCTCGCCGATGCCGGCCGGCATGTCCGCGCGTCAGAGTGCCGCCGGCTCCGGCCGTCCGCCGGCCTTCGATATACCGGCCATGGGCTCGGGTAGCGCCCGCCAGCCGGCGGTAGCGTCCGCAGCGCCGCCGGTGAGCGATATCGAGGTTGGCCAGACCGATCTCGACCGCTTCGAGGTGATGCTGCGCGAGGTGCAGACCGCCTATGCCAACGAGGACTACGCCCAGTTGCGCCGCCTGACGACACCGGAAGCCATGTCCTATCTGGCCGAGGAACTCAGCGACAACGCTACCAACGGCCTGCGCAACGTCGTTTCCGACGTCCGGCTGGTGCAGGGCGACATCGCCGAAGCCTGGCGCGAGGGCACGCAGGAATACGCCACTGTCGCGATGCGTTATTCCGGCATCGACGCCATGGTCGAGCGCACGAGCGGCCGTGTCGTTTCCGGCGACCTGACGCATCCGACCGAAACGGTGGAGGTCTGGACCTTCACCCGCCGGCCCGGAACCGACTGGCTGCTCTCTGCCATCCAGTCCACCTGACGGGAACTTTTCCGCCGGCGAGCCTGTTGAATGCTGCGGCAACGACAGCAGGAGGCAAGCGCCCGGCATGGAACTTTCCGGCAAAATCGCATTGGTCACCGGCGGCGGCTCCGGCATCGGCAAGGCAGCCGCCCTGGCATTGGCGGGGGCCGGCGCCGGCATCGCCGTTCTCAGCCGCACGCCCGACGAGATCGAGCGCACGGCGGCGGAAGTGGAAAAGCTCGGCGCCCCCGCACTCCCCTTGAGCGCCGATATTTCCGACGAGGCCGCCATGCGCGGCGCCTTCGATACCCTGCAAAAACGCTTTGGCCGACTCGACATCGTCGTTGCCAATGCCGGCATCAACGGCGTCTGGGCGCCGATCGACGATCTCAAGCCGCAGGAGTGGGACCGGACCATGGCGGTCAACCTGCGCGGAACCTATCTCACCCTGCATCTCGCCGTGCCCTTGCTGAAGCGACGGGGCGGCGCCATCGTCGTCGTCTCCTCGATCAACGGCACCCGCACCTTCACCACGCCCGGCGCCACCGCCTATTCCGCCACCAAGGCCGCACAGCTTGCCATGGTGCAGCAATTGTCGCTCGAGCTCGGCCGCCACAATGTCCGCATCAATGCCGTCTGCCCCGGCGAGATCGAGACCGAGATCGACGACAGCACCACCTTGCGTCGCGAGGCGGAGACGGAAATTCCGGTCGTCTGGCCGAAGGGCGATATTCCGCTGACTCACGGCCGGGCCGGGCATGCGGCCGATGTCGCCGATGTCATCCGCTTCCTGGTCTCGGATGGCGCGCGCCATATCACCGGCAGCCCCGTCTGGGTGGATGGCGGACAGGGCTTGTTACGGTAAACCGGGCGCGTCTTGCGCCTGTTCGGCGCCGGAGTGCGGGATCTGGCCATTGTCCGGCCCCGACGGGCCATGGCATGGTCCCGATCGCATCCTCAGGGAATGCGCATACTGAGTTATTTCAAGCCATTTATTTCATGCCGTGTCGGGCCGTGGCCGCGCAAGCGCCCGGCCCGTATTCGTCAGGCCTGTTCGGCATAGGCGTGCGCCTCGCCGACGATCCAGTCCACGAAGGCCGCGACGGAAGGATCCCTCGCCCGCGCCGCCGGCGTCACGACATAATAGGAACTCTGGCTTTTCACCCGGTGTGGCACGGCAACGACGAGCTGGCCGGTTTCCAGCTCGGTGCGGATCAGGAATTCCGGCATCAGCGCCACGCCGAGCCCGGCGATGCAGGCCTGCGTCACCGTCGAAAACTGCTCGAACCACATGCCCTGCGCCGGAGGCGGCGCTTCGCCGGCGCTGGCGAACCAGTGCTCCCAGGCACCGGGGCGCGAACTCATGTGGAACAGCGGCAGGCCGGCGAGATCGCGCGGGCTTTCCAGCGCATGCGCCTGCTTGAAGGCCGCCGCGCAGACCGGCACCACCGTCTCGGCCATCAGGAAGGTCGAGATCGCATCCGGCCAGTCCGCCTGGCCAATATGGATGGCGGCGTCGATGCCTTCCTTGCCGAAATCGAACCGGCCGATGCGAGTGGCGAAATTGAGGATGATTTCCGGGTGACGGGCGACGAAACCGGGAATGCGCGGCATCAGCCAGCGGGTGCCGAAGGTCGGCAGGATGGCGAGGTTGAGGCTGTTGCCGTGCCGGCGTGTCATGATATCCAGGGAAGCCATGCGCAGCATCTTCAGCGCCGTGCCGACGGTTTCGGAATAGCTGCGTCCCTCCGGCGTCAGAAAGACGCCGCGGCCGTTACGCTCGAACAGGCGCACGCCGAGCTGGTCCTCGAGCTGCGCCACCTGGCGGCTGACGGCGCTCTGGGTCAAGGAAAGCTCGCTGGCGGCGGCGGAAAAGCTGCCAAGCCGCGCCACGCTTTCGAAGGCGGCGAGTGCGCTGGTGGAGGGCAGGAAACGGCGTTGCAGGACCATGGTCCCTATTCCTAAATGGAATAGCGGCATGAGTAAACAGAGGTTGCCGCGCCCGGGCGAAACCGGTATCCACGATGAAAAGTCATAGGAGGCGACAATGGCGGCACAATTTTCCTGGAGCGATCCCTTTCTGCTGGAGGACCAGCTCACCGACGAAGAACGGATGATCCGCGATAGCGCGGCGGCCTTCGCCAAGGAAGAACTGGCGCCGCGCGTCGAAGCCGCCTATCTCGATGAAAAGACCGATGCCGGCCTCTTCCGCCTGATGGGCCAGACCGGCCTGCTCGGCATCACCGCCCCGGCCGAATACGGCGCCGCCGGCGCCGGCTACGTGTCCTACGGCCTCGTCGCCCGCGAAGTCGAGCGCGTCGATTCCGGCTATCGCTCGATGATGAGCGTGCAATCGTCGCTGGTCATCTATCCGATCCAGGCCTATGGCTCGGAAGAGCAGCGCCAGAAATACCTGCCGGGCCTGATCTCCGGCGAGCTGATCGGCTGTTTCGGCCTGACCGAGCCGGATGCCGGCTCCGATCCGGGCGGCATGAACACCCGCGCCGAAAAGATCGAGGGCGGCTATCGCCTGCGCGGCTCGAAGATGTGGATTTCCAACGCGCCGATCGCCGACGTCTTCGTCGTCTGGGCGAAATCGGCCGCCCACGACAACCAGATCCGCGGTTTCATCCTCGAAAAGGGCATGAAGGGCCTCTCTGCGCCGAAGATCGGCGGCAAGCTGTCGCTGCGCGCCTCGATAACAGGCGAAATCGTCATGGACGGCGTCGAAGTCGGTGAGGATGCGCTGCTGCCCAACGTGTCCGGCCTCAAGGGTCCGTTCGGCTGCCTCAACCGCGCCCGTTTCGGCATTTCCTGGGGCGTCATGGGGGCGGCCGAGGATTGCTGGCACCGCGCCCGCCAGTATGGCCTCGACCGAAAGCAGTTCGGCAAGCCGCTGGCCGGCATGCAGCTTTACCAGAAGAAGCTTGCCGACATGCAGACGGAAATCGCGCTCGGTCTTCAGGCCAGCTTGCGTGTCGGCCGCCTGATGGACGAGCACAAGTTCGCCCCGGAAATGATCTCGATCGTCAAGCGCAACAATTGCGGCAAGGCGCTGGATATCGCCCGCCAGGCCCGCGACATGCATGGCGGCAACGGCATCCAGATCGAATACCATGTCATGCGCCATTCGCAGAACCTGGAAACGGTCAACACCTATGAAGGCACGCATGATGTGCATGCGCTGATCCTCGGCCGCGCCCAGACTGGCCTGCAGGCCTTCTTCTGAGCCATCTCGCCATTCCGTGATGTTTCAAGGGCCGCCGAGGAGCGGCCCTTGTCATTTATCGCCGACGCAACTTGCATCCGCCGCCAAGACGCGGCACCTCTCATCCCCATGTTCACGCTTCGCGCCCCGGTTTCCGTCTCGCAGGAGATCAAGAAGAGCAAGTTTCTCGGCCATGCCGCCCCCGTCGCCTCAGAAGAGGAGGCGCGCGCCTTCCTGGCCGGCCATTCCGATCTCGCCGCCAATCACAATTGCTGGGCCTGGCGCATCGGGCAGGCCTATCGCTTCAGCGATGACGGCGAGCCGAAGGGCACGGCCGGCAAGCCGATACTGCAGGCTATCGATGGACAGGGGCTGGATAACGTCGCTGTCGTCGTTACCCGCTGGTTCGGCGGCATCCTGCTCGGCAGTGGCGGGCTGATGCGCGCCTATGGCGGCACGGCGGCCGCCTGCCTGCGCGAGGGCGAAAGGGTCGAGGTCATCGCCTTGGCGACCGGAACGGTCACCTGCGCTTTTTCCGATCTGGCGCTGATGAAGGCGCGGCTCGCGGCGCTGCCGGGCACGGATATCGTTGCCGAGGATTTCTTAGATACGGGAGCGCGGCTGACCGTGCGTGTGCCGGCGCAGACGGTCGGCGCGCTCGAAACCCTGGTCACGGATATTTCACGCGGCAAGGCGCTCGTCGATTTCGACTGAGCGCCTTCTCTGTTCAAGCCTGTTGCGTTACATTTACTGCGCCGTTCCGTCCGGCGTGACCCGCTGCGTCGGTCCACCCGTGCCGGATTCCGGCGTCGGGTCGCGGTCGACCGGGGCGGTCTGCTGCGTGCCGGCGGGAACGTTGTCGTCGAAGGTGCCGTTACCGGTCGGCTGGTTCGGCACCGTGTTCGTCGCCGGCGCGGTGCCGGTGGTCGTCGTGGTCTGAGCAGCGTCTGGAGCATTGCGCTTGGCGCCTTCACCCCAGATTTCCGCGCCGCCCCAAGCCAGGAAGGCGAGCAGGATGCCGCAGATGAGCACATAGAGCACCGGGCGGCCGAGCCGTCCCTGACGGGCTTCGCGCGGCGTCAGCGGCTCGGTGGTTTCCTTGCGGGCGGTTGAAACGACGTCGCCGCGTTCATCGACATATTGGGCCATGGCGTCACCTCCTGATGGCTTTTCCATCGTGCTGCCGGCGGCAGCCTCGATGGACCAACGGTCGATGGCCGCAAATGTTCCGATTTGAGCATTTCCTCGACATGCCCAATGCCGACCGAGGCGCAACCGCTCCGCAACGGCATTGGCCTCCGGCGCATCCTGACGACGCGCCGGCAAGGTCGCGAGTTCGACGGGCCAGCCTTTCCCGGCGGTCACGCCGCCTTTTCGGCAAGCCGGTCCGTCACATAGGTTTTCAGGCCGGCGAAATCCGTCTTGCCGGACCCCAGCACCGGCACCTTGCCGTGCAGAATCTCGGAGGGCACGGCAAGTTCCGGAATGCCCTTGCTGCGCGCATGGGCCAGCAGTTCGCTGCGGTTCGCCCCGTCATTGTCTGTGACCAGCACCAGCCGTTCGCCCTTGCGCGGATCGCTGACGGCGACGACACCGACGGCGCTGCCCGGCCACAACTCGGCCGCCATGGCCTCGACGGCAGCCAGCGACACCATTTCGCCGCCGATCTTGGCGAATCGCTTGGCGCGGCCGCGAATGGCGATGAAGCCGTCCGCATCGATGGTGACGATGTCGCCGGTGTCGTGCCAGCCATCGGCAGGAACGACCAGCACGCCCGGATTTTCCGCCAGCAGGTAGCCGGCCATCACATTCGGCCCGCGAATGAACAGGCGGCCACCCTCCTCGACGCCGGGCACCGGCTCCAGCCGCGCTTCCATGCCGGGCATCATCTTGCCGACCGTGCCGGGCCGGTTGTACATCGGCGTATTCAGCGCGATGACCGGGGCCGCCTCGGTGACGCCATAGCCTTCGAGGATGCGGATGCCGAATTTTTCCATGTAGGTTTCGCGGGTCGAGCGCTTCACGGGCTCCGCACCGGCGAAGCAATAGCGGATCGAGCGGAAGTCGTAAGGATGCGCGACGCGCGCATAGCCGGCGAGGAACGTATCGGTGCCGAAGATGATCGTCGCATTGCTGGAATAGATCGCCTCCGGAATGAGACGATAATGCAATGGCGACGGATAGAGATAGACCGGCACGCCGCTTGCCAGCGGCAGGATGGTGCCGGCCGTCAGGCCGAAGGAATGGAACAGCGGCAGTACGTTGAACAGCTTGTCGCCACTGTGGAAATCGACGCGCGCCTCCGCCTGCGAGACATTGGCGAGGATGTTGGCATGGGTGAGCACCACGCCTTTCGGCGTGCCTTCCGAGCCGGAGGTGAACAGGATCACCGCCCGGTCGCCGGCCTTGCGGGCGACCAGCGGGCGCCTGCGCAGGAGGAGGCCGGCGATCTTGTTCCAGGCGGAGACGGTTTCGCGCAGGTCGTCGAGATAGACGATGCGCAGGCCAGAGGCCGCCAGACCGTCGACGACCGGTTCAAGGCGGGCTTGCGTGATGAAGGCGCGCGAGGTCAGGATGGTGCGCACCTGCGCCGCAGCGCAGGCGGCCTTGAGGTTGGAAAGACCGGCGGTAAAGTTCATCATCGCCGGCACCTTGCCGGCCGACATGAGGCCGAGCAGGGAGACGACCGTGCCATTGGCGTTCGGCAGCAGCAAGCCGAGCGCATCCTCTGCCGGGAACATCGCCTTGAACTTGCCGGCCAGCACGCGCGCGCCGGTCAGCATGCGGCCATAGCTGAGCCCTCCGCTCAACGGATCCTCGATTGCCGCGCGGCCCATGCCGATATCGCGGGCGGTGGCGACGATTTCCTGCAGAACCGTACCGGTGCGGCCGCTGGTCTTGAAGACGAGATCGGACATGATGCGGTAGAGCCCGGCTGCGGCGGCCTGCCGCCGCTTGCGGCCCTTCAGTTCTTGATCGACAGACAGGCGTACCGGCTCGGCGATGGTGACCACCACCTTGGGGAAAAGCTGCTTGCGGATCTGCGACGAGGACAGGCGCGACATGATCGAGCGTTCGAGACCATCGATCTTGATGGGCACGACCAGCGAACCGGTGCGGTCGGCGACCATGGCGGCGCCGTCATAGACCTTCATCAGGCTGCCGGTGACCGTCAGGCGTCCCTCGGGGAAGATGACCAGCGGTTCGCCACCCTCGACGCAGCGGATCAGCGAGCGCGTCGCCATCGGCTTGGTGGGATCGAGCGGGAAGGCGTTGACGATCTTGAGGAAAGGCCTCACCCACCAGCGCCGCGCGATATCGGTGTTGATGGCGAAGACCGGCTGGCGCATGCCGCGGCTGTCGGTCAGCGCCATGGCGAGCGGCGCATCGAGGAAGGAGACGTGATTCAGCGCCAGGATCGGCGTGGCACCCGCCTTGGCAAGGTTTTCCATGCCATGCACTTCGAGGCGGAAGAAGGCGCGCATCAGGATCGAGATGAAATCGCGCAAGGGGCTTGTCGGCAACACCCTGAACATCGCGATGGCAGCCAGGATCGAGGCGACGCCGAGGCCGATGGCGATGACGGCGAGCGAAGCGCCGGCCGCCTGCAACAGCGCGACGGCCAGGCCGCCGACGGTCATGAACACGGCGTTCAGCACATTGTTGGCGGCAACCGCGCGGGCGCGCTTTTCCGGCTGCGCCCAGGCCTGCAGGGCGGCGAAGCTCGGCACGATCAGGAAGGCGGCGCTGATGGCGGCGAGCGCCAGGTCGACGGCGACATGGATGGCGCCCGGCTGGGCGAAAAAGGCGCGCAGGCCGTCAACCTCGACGGTGGCGACCGGGGTGCGGGAAATCAGCAGGCCGAGATCGATGGCGACAAGGCCCGCGAGAACGGTGCCGACCACGGCATGCAGCAGCACGATACGGCCGGCCGACAACCAGGCGGCGATCGAGGAACCGAGGGCGATCGCGATCGCGAACACGGTCAGATAGGCGGTGATGATGATCTCGCCTCCACCGAGGCTCTTGACCAGCGGCGGCAGAATCGACAGCATGATCGCGCCCATCAGCCAGAACCAGGAAACCATCAGCGATGTCACCAGCATCCGCCGCTCGCCGCAGATCTCGCGGGTCAGGCGCATGGTGGAGCGCAGGATATTGGCGTCGATGGTCAAACCCGGTGCGGCCGGCCCGGTGCGCGGAATGAGGCAGCTCGCGCCCCAAGCGATGGCGGCAAAGCCGACGACCAGGGGGCCGAAGACAGCCGGGTGATCGCCGCCGCCGGCAAAGGAAATGCCGGCGAAGATCGTGCCGGTGAGGATGGCGATGAAGGTCGCACCCTCGATCCAGGCATTGGCGGCCGGAAGTTCGGCGCTGGAAAGCTGTTCCGGCAGGATGGCATATTTGATCGGCCCGAACAGCGCCGAGCCGACGCCGAAGAGGAACAGCGCCGCCATCATGCCCTCGATGGAATGGAAGGCGATGGCGGCGACCGCCAGCATGGCGGCGGCGATTTCGCCGAGCTTCAGCCAGCGGGCGACGACGGCCTTGTCGAAGCGGTCGGCAAGCTCGCCGCCAACCGCGGAGAGCAGAAGGAAGGGCGCCATGAAGATAGCGCCGGCCAGCGTTACCAGCGACGCCGCCTCGTCCGCGCTCAGCTTGGCGAGGATAAGAAAGACAAGCGTGTTCTTCAGGAAATTATCGTTGAAAGCGGCGAAGAATTGCGTCCAGAACAGCGGCGCGAAGCGCCGGGACAGCATGAGCGGCTTTTCCGCGAATGTATCGGCCATGGTTTCCTCCTCCGGCAGCGCGTTCCCCGCCGGCGGCTCAAAATGAGCTTGAACGCTGTTCATTTTAAGCTAGAATAATTTTGATCACTGTTCAATCTCTTTTTTGAGCACTGCTCAAAATTAAATTTCCGGAGCATGAATGCCTATTTCCCCCGAACAGAAAGAGGAGCTGACGCAACGGATCCTCGAAGTCACCGAGCGGCAGATCGCCGAAAACGGGCTGGCGGCGGTTTCGACGCGCTCGATCGCCCGCGAGGCCGGGTGCTCCGGCGGCTCGATCTATACGCGCTTTTCCGATTTTGACGATCTGGTGCTGGCGGTCAATTCGCGGGCGCTCGCGCGTTTCGGCGCGGTGCTGGATAGGCTGGCAGCGGAGGCGGGCAACCTTTCCATCGAGGACCGCCTGATCGCCATGGCCTTCGCTTATCTCGATTTTGCGCTCAGCGAACGCAATAGCTGGAGCGCGCTGTTCGAGCACCGGCTTGCCGATGGCGATACCCTGCCCGACTGGCATCGGCGGGATCACCTGCGGCTGTTTGCCTATATCGAGGCTCCGCTGCTTGAATTTGATCCCGAACTCACCGAAGAACAGGCCGGCCAGCTCGCCCGCACGCTCTATTCGGCCGTCCACGGTATCGTCTCGGTCAGCATCGAGGACCGGCTGGGGCGGGTCGAGACCGAGGTGCTGCGCCGCCAGATCGCCGTCGTCCTCCAGGGTATCGCCGCCGGCTGGCGGCAGGTTCCGCCCTCGCGCCTGCTGGCGCGCTGAACCGAATGGCCCACTTCGGCGTTTTCCGCGGAAAGGCAAGGCCCGGCCTCGCCGCCACGCAGGGAGAACGCCGCGACCATGGACCAGATCATCGCTGACCTCTACCACGAGACCCAGACCCCCTACCCCGTCATCTTCGCCCGGCTTTCGGCCGCCATCCTGCTCGGCGGGCTGATCGGCTGGGAACGCGAGGTGCATGACCGGCCAGCGGGCCTGCGCACCCATATCCTCGTCTGCATGGCGGCGACGCTGTTTGCGATCATCTCCATCGAAAGCGTGCATATGGCCGGTTTTTCCGATCCGCAGGTCCGAATCGACCCCCTGCGGGTCATCGAGGCGGTCACCGCCGGCGTCGCCTTCCTGGCAGCGGGCACGATCATCCATTCCCGCGGGCGGGTCAACGGGTTGACGACCGGCGCTGGCATGTGGATGGCTGGCGGCATCGGCCTGGCACTCGGTTTCGGCCACTGGTTCATTGCCCTGTTTGCCACCTTCGCCTGCCTGATCGTATTGCTGCTGCTCGCCCGCATGCAGATCGCAACCGCCAGCAAAGACAAGCCCTCCGCCAAGAACTCCTGAAAATGAAAGGTCCGCGCCGGCTTGTTTGCCGGCGCGGACCGAAATGACGCGTAGCCGCAAGACTCCTGAAAGACTCAGCCGGGCGAGGTCCGCCGGCAGTTTCCTGCCCGCCCGCTGAACGCTCGAAGCGACGGCGAACGGGTAGTCCGCTCCGAAACTTCACGCATCGTATCAAACCTCTCCGATCCATTGGATGTCGGAGCGTGACGCCTCAGAACGTCTGCCCGTCGCAATGGTTCCGAAAAATTTGTCCGGATGGCAAAAATTTCGGCTCGACGATGTCAGCCCATGCGCTCCGAGGCATAGGAGCCGGGGCTGGCCGGGAAGACGACGGTGCGGTTGCCGTTGATGAAGGTGCGGTAATGGATATGCGCATGCACGGCGCGGGCCAGAACCTGGCTTTCGACATCGCGGCCGATCGACACGTAATCCTCCGGCGACTGCGCATGGGTGATGCGCGCCACGTCCTGCTCGATGATCGGGCCTTCGTCGAGATCGGCGGTGACGTAATGCGCCGTCGCGCCGATCAGTTTTACGCCACGCTCGAAGGCCTGCTTGTAGGGATTGGCGCCCTTGAAGCTCGGCAGGAAGGAGTG
>JAFKJU010000042.1 GCA_017305935.1 Hyphomicrobiales bacterium
AGCGCCAGCCGGCCGCCCTCGCGGACGGTCGTCGCAAGCCGCAGGACCGGGCTCTCCGCAGCCTGGCGGTGAACCTCGGTCAGCATGTAATCAGGGTCGCGCGCGGTGAAGAAGCCTTCGCCGCCAACCGGCGGGAGCTGGGCAGGATCCCCGAGGACGAGCACCTTCCGACCGAATGAGAGCAGATCGCGGCCCAGCTCCTCGCCGACCATCGACACTTCGTCGATGACGATGAGGTCGGCCGTCTTCGCGTCACTGTCGTGGCGATTAATCTTGAACTTGGTGAGACCTGTATCCGCGTCTTCGTCGGGCTTGTAGATCAGCGAGTGGATCGTCGAAGCGCCGTCGCAGCCCTTACCGCGCAAGACGAGCGCGGCCTTGCCGGTAAATGCAGCAAATACGACGTTGCCGGCGTCCTCGGCGAGCTTTTTGGCGATCGTGGTCTTGCCGGTGCCAGCATATCCGGCGAGGTAGAAAACCTGCGGGCCGCCGGCGTCGGCAAGCCAAGCATTGACAGCCTGTATCGCGCCGTCCTGTTGAGGAGAAAGAGCCATCGGTCACCTCAATCGCAAGAGGTTGATCGATGACCGCGCGCGATCCATCGGCCGTTGCCGAGGTCCGTCGGGGCGAGGTTGCGGTTTCGCGACCCGGGCGGCCAATTGAACCACGTTCCGTACCCGGGTGGCGGATACATACCCAAGACACGCGCAACCTCGGCCTCAACTTCGGCTTCGGTCCCCTCGATCTCGTATTCGACAGTGTGGCCCGACAAGCGGCCTCTATTTTCGACCGCCATCACGCCAACTCCATCAAGACTTCAGCGGCGCCGTACACGGCAAGTTCCCCGCAGACCTCGCACTCGTATTCCCGCGCGTCCGGCTCGCAGCCGTCGGCATCAGCGCCGCAGGCCACGCAAAAACCGGGATTGTCCAAGCTCGACATCCGGCGTTCGACCGCTTGCTCGACGCGGGAGAGGGTTACGGTTGGGTGAATTTTCATCGCGAGCGCTCTCCGAACTTCTCTTCGTTGGTGATGACGGACGTCGTCACGCCGATCCGCTTCGCTGCGAGCACAAGGTGCGCGGCCGACATCGCAGCTTTCGCGGCGAGGATGCGATTGATCTGCGAGCGAGAGAGACCAACGGCCTCGGCCAGGTCGCCGGGGTTGATGCTTTTCGATCCGCAAAGGGCGGCAAGCCGGATGCTTATCGTCCGGTTGATTTCTTCTTTCGTGTCCATTGTGAAAGGCCCCGAGATTGGAAACGGGGCGCGGGCGACTAACCCGCGCCCGGCGGATTAGCCGTCTTGCCAGCCGCGAACCCACGCGTCGGCCAGCGCCTCGAAGCCTTCGCCGCGCCACTCGGGCGGCATCGCCTTCCGTGCGACGCCTTTGCTTTTCGCGCTCAAGCCCCGCTGGTAGGCCGCCTCGATCTCTTCGTCGGTAAAGACGCGGTCTTCGGTGCTGGCGCCCGCTTCCGCTCCATCGCCGGCGCGGCCGCCGTCATCTTGTCCGTCATCGCCAGCATTTTCCCGAGCCGAGCCGCTCGCGTCGTCTTCGTCGCCGTTTCGCTCGTCCCGAGGGCCTTCGCCCTGATCACTGCCGTTCGCAACTTTGCCGCCTGCGCTGCCCGCGTCTCGACCTTCGCCGCCCGCTCCTTCAGTCGCCTTGCCTTGATCCTTGCCTTTCGTGCCTGCACCTTGCTCATTGGCCTTGGCCCCATTTTTCTGCTGCTGGTTGCCGGTCTCGGCAATCTTGCCGAGCTTGGCGGCCGTGCCCTTGGCGGCGTCGGTCGCCTTCTTCTGGTCGGTGAAGGCCGGGAAATAGTCCTCGACCTTCTGCTCTCCGGCCTTGATTGCCTTGAACATCGCGGTCAGCGTTCCAAGGTGGTCGAGGCCCAGATCGTCGAGGCCGCCGATTTCCAAGGCCGAGAAAAGCTGCTCGGGCTTCACGCCCCAGACCGCAAATGCCTTGATCGCCTCGTCGCGGCGCACGGCGAGCGTCTTGATGTCGCCGGCGATGACGCCTTCGCAGCGCTCGTAAGCCTTGCGCCAAACGGCCTTCGGAATGCCCTTCAAGATCGCCTCGCGCATGGCGATCGAGGCGGCAGCGTTGCCGGTGACGGTGATCATGTCGTCGTTGAAGAGACGACCGTCGCGATCGCTGATGCGCCGCCGAATTTGCGCCGTGCGCTTCATCCCGGTTTCGAGATCCATGAAGACGCCCTCGGCGACGACGACCTTGTCGAACTTATCGACGGCGACGATGCGGGAGCCGGTATGGCAATTGCCCCACTGCGAGGCGACGATCTCAGCAAAGCGGACGCTTGGGCCTTTGATCGGCTTGCCGCCGCGAGGCAGAGCATAAACGCATTCCTTTGCGCTCTCCTCGTCGAGCGTTGCCAAGGTCATGATGTTCTCGACCGCGCGTGTGATCGAGCGTGGGAACGATTTGGCGGTCGTCACCGCCTGGTTAAGCTCGGCCTGCTGAAGCTGGACGGCGAGCGGCTGCTCCGTCATCGTCATGATCTCGCCGGTTGCGGGATCGACCTTCTCAATGTCTTGTGCCACTGCTGGCCTCCTTACGTGGTGAGGGGTTCGCGCGCGGCGGCGAGATGCCGCCGGCGGCGTCCGTTAGGGACGGTTTTTCGCGTAGTGGACGCGGGGGCGCGGGATCATCCCGAGGCGGTTCAACTCAATCAGGATCGCGAGTGCGGCCTCGGCATCGCCCATGGCGTCGTGCCGTTTTTCGTGCGCGATGCCGAAGTGCGCGCAGCAATCGGAGAGTTTCGGGAAGCCGCCGCCGCCCGATGCCTTCACGACGCCGAGCTTCATCATGGGGCGCATGACGCATACGTTCGGCGTTTGCTCGAAGAGGTCAGGCCGGCTGGCGCGGCGAAACTCGGCGCGCATCACCTTCGTGTCGAACTGCGCGTTAAAGGCCACGACGGTGTATCCGTCCAAAATTGCCTTCTCGTAGGCGTTCAGCGCCTCGGACACGGGGACGCCGTTTTCGCGCAGGAACTCGGTTGTCAGTCCGTTCACAGCGCCAGCGCCCGGGTCCATTTCCCAGCCGTCGGGCTGGATAAGCATGCCGACCCGATGCTCCTCGATCTCCTCGCGATCGAGGTCGCAGAAGATCGCGCCGAACTGCGCAAGGCGCGGCTGGCCGATGGCATCGGCAGGTTGCTTGAAGTCAAAGAGGCCCGATGTCTCGGTATCAATAACGAGAGCCTTCATAGTCAAATCTCTGTTTTTGGGGTTTGGGGAGGGGCTGGCGCCTACCAGGCGTTCAGCAGGCGGCCGATCAGCCAGAGGGCTACGGCGGCAAAGGCCATCCAGAACAGCCAGAAGATGCCGGCGCCGATCAAGGCGATGCGCGCCCACCGCGTCACAGAGCGGTTTTGCCGCTCGACCTCTTTCGAGATGCGGTCGAATTCCATCATCGGAAGGCCGCCTTCGTGTCCCATCGGACATCGACCCCCGGCAGGTTCGTGTTCATCTTCTGGACGCGGACCATCGAGCGGATGGCGGCCTCGACGTGGTCGCGGTTGAAATACGGTCGGAGCTTGTTGAGATCGATCGCGTCATAGTCCGTAATCTCGAAAGCCAAAGACTGCTTCGCCGTCGCTACTCCGCCACCGGCAACTTTCGTCCGGACAGCATCGGCGGCACTGATGTTGGCCGCGCGCTCGGCCGCGTCCGCTTGGGCGCCGATTGCCTCGGCGCGGCCTTCAGCACGCGCGGCAGCGCTGCCCGTAGCTGTTTCCGCCTTCTGTCGTTCGGCATCTTCCTTGTCACGGAGGCGCTTTGCCTCTTCCTCACGAGCGCGCTTTTCCCGGGCGGCCTTTTCGCGGGTGTAATTATCGGCCTCGCGCTGGTGAGGCTGCACGGCTGTCTCAATCTTCGCGGCGAGGAGGTCGAAATGCGCCTTGATGTCCTTCTGCGCATTGTAGAGGGGCGTGGTCTCGTCCTTCCGCAGCCCGTCGATGCGCTTCGTCAGCTTCCCGGCGTCGATTGCCAGCCGGCCGACGGCAGCGAAATCGGTTTCGTCTTTGATCTTCGTCGGGCGAGCCTTGATCTTTGCGACGGCTTCATCGACCTCCTTTTCGAGGTCGGCGAAGTCGTTCTTCAAAACTTCTTCGAGCGGGGCTTTGTTGTGCCCGAATATCTGCTCGGAAATCGGCTTTCGGTTTTCCAAAGCGGCCAATCCTTTTCAGGTTGAGGGATAACGGAGCGCGCGCGTGGTCTTAGGCTCGACAAAGAAGCCGGCGCGCGCTTGCGGCCTCCATGTGATTTTGCGGCCGCCGGCGACATGAGCGACGTGCGCATGGCCCATTTTCGATTTGATCTCGGCGTCGATCTCGTTGATGCGATCTTGCGCGGCGTCGCGTTCGACAATGCGCTCCCTGCGCTCGGCGATGATCGCCGGGACGCGGTTATCTGCCGTCAGATCAACCTCGTGTGAGGCGTCGCCTTGGCTGTAGAGGCGCTCGATAAGCGCGGCGTCGCGGGAATAGTCGGGTTCTGGCTCGCAGCCGTCATGTACCATCTGCCAGAATTCGCGAGCCCGCTCCTCCATTGCGGCGACGACCCCAGGCAGCAGCGGAACATCGACGAGCGGCATGTCGAGGCCATGGCTGACGACCAGCGGAGCGACCGCACCCCACTGGGCGCCAGTCAGGTGCGCCTCAAGCGTGGTCTGCAGCGCGATCCAAAGCGGGGCCTCGACGTTACCGTCTTCGTCCAGCCATTTCCGGCGAAACGTAGAAGCCTCGACGGACTTGATTTGGACCACCCCCTTGCCGCGACCAGGCGCATCGACGATGACGTCGGGCGTGGCGCCGAGCCGGTTGACCGGGTCGCGGTAATAAACGTTCTCGGCGGCGTTATGCGCGATCTTCCATTTCGGAAACTGCTCCCGAAGAAGCTGAACGGCGACGCTTTCCAAGAGGCGCCCACGCTGGATTGCCGGCGTCTCCTCGTCGTCGCGCTGGTCGCGGCCGGTCTTAAGCGCCCAGAGCTGATAAATCGTGGTGAATTCGTGCTCGCCGAAGAGCGCGCCAATAACCGAAGCGGTCAGATCCCGATTGCGGGCGGCGAGCCATGCGGCGCGATCCCGAGGGCGGATTACGACAACCTCGCTCATGCGCGATAACCAGCGCGCTCGGCGTCAGCCGCCGGCGAGGACGCGAAGGTGCGGTCGTCGGGGGTGTGGCGCCGACAGCCGGCCGAGGCCATGACGATCTCGCTCGCCAGCGCACGGGCCTGATCACCAACGTTTGCAATGGAAAGCGATCCGAAGCCGTGGGCGGTGAGGCGCGCTACGCATGCGTCTTCGTCGCGCAGGTCGGCGACCGACCCCGCGACAAGGACGTCAGCCATCTGGCGAGCGATTACCCTTGAAATTGCGGTGCTTGCTGAAACGCTTTTGGTGATAATCATCGCCTGTTTCTCCAATAAAACTCACAACTAACGGGGCGCATTCGTCGGACGGTTTGAGCCCTTCTGTCGAGGAGCCATGTCAACGAAACTCGCGTCGGAGGCGGTATGGAAGCGATCAATGTGCTGGATTGCAGCGGGATAACCGTCCGCGGATATTTCCAATCAATCCAACAATCGAAGCGCAGGTTAACGCCTGTGAGTTGGATTTAATCCAAATTTAACGGCGCGGGCAAGTAGGAAATCCGCACAAACGAATAATTAATTTTTGACGCGTGGGCTTGAGATTTGGAGGAAATCGGCTAACGCGTGCGCTCACCTGGGCGCTCTATGCGCGGGCGCATGTGCGTGATCGCGCACGCGGCGTATAAATAAAAACTACAATAAGGGGGAAAGGGGTTTTATCCCCTTTCCCCCGTCCCATGTATAGATTTCTGTTTATTGAATTTTTTTTGTATAATCAGTGAGCGTCGCCAAAGACGCGAATTGAGCTGATTACCAAGCCGATCACTTCGACTTCCTTAAGCGACAACGCCGGAATGACGATGCCTGATGCCGGGCGGGCGCTTAGAGCGCCGCCCGACACAACACGGATTGTTGTTTCGAAAGTTCCATTACCAGCGGGCACGCGAACGAGGACGATATCGCGCTCTCGAACTGCTTTCGTGCTGGTCAGAACGCATACGACTGATCCGTCGGTTATCCCCAGCCTTGCCGCATGATCGCCTCGAACTAGGTACAATTCCAACTCGTCTGGGCTGTAACGGGGGTCGGGAAGGATAGGTAGCGGAGCATCGGGGACGCTTTCCACTGCAGGATCACGCCAGGCACCGGCCTCGGCGATCCCCGAAAGCCGCATGCCGTTCTCAATCGCGGCGGCAGTCCGGATCGGTGAATGTGCTGCTCCGGTCAGATACTCGATATCGCATTCCAGCGCGTCCGCTAAAGCTGGTAAGGCTTTTTCCCGGAACGTCGTCTTCTTTCCGATCAGCAAATCGTTGATATATCCGCGCTTTAGGTGGGCGCGCCGCTCGGCTTCGAAAGGGTTTATTCCGAGCGTTTCGAGGCGCTCTTGAATGCGTCTGCGAAGATTTTCGCTCATATGCAATCCTTCAATCAATCCAATCCGTTATGGATGCTGCAAACTAATATTTCCTATTAGGGATTGCTAGTCCTTTTCGAAATCCGCTTGAAAGTTGGATAATATCCAATTAATTTCGGCGTTATGGATAACAACCGATTTTCCAAAAGCAGCCTCGAAACCGCTCGCGCTAACCTCCGCGTGCTTTTCGACGCCTATGTCGAAGCCACGGGATTTCCCGTCACGTTTGCATCCGAACTGGTCGCTGACGATCGAGCGTTCGTCTATCGGTTCAAGCGCACCGGGCTCAATTTCCAGTCGTTTGACCGTGTTGTCGGCCGCTTCTCCTGGCTCTGGCCGAAGGATGCAGCTTGGCCGCAGGACGTCCCCCGCGTTGCTCCTGTCAAGATCAGCGAGAAAGCGCTGACCAAGCTTCGGGAGCGTGAGCAACAGGCCTCCGCGAATTCCACGCCGAACCTGCCCGGCGATGCGGAGTGGCCGTCTGACATCCCCAAGCCGGGCGCCAAGCTAACGAAAAAGATGGAGGCCCATCGTGGCTAAGAAAATGACCCCCGCCGAGGCGTCGAAGCCTCGCGGTATCGCGGCGACCGATCTCAAGCGCGTCGTGAAGGAGATCAACCGTCATAAGGAGCAGGCCAGCGAGAACGCTGGCTTGGCCGGCCAGTCCACGAAGAATGCGGTCGAGCAATATGGGCTCGACCGTAAAGCGCTCGGCGTCGTCGTCGGCCTTTCCAAGAAGGAGCCGGCACAGCAGCAAGCAACCCTTCGCGGCGTAATCGACTATGCGGACAAGCTCGGCATGTTCGACAGCATCGACATGTTCGACGATCTCGTTCCGACGCTGAAGCGGATCGTCGATCGCGCCGAAGCGAGCGAAGGTAAAAAGGCGAAGGCCGACCCGGTCGTTTCCAGCCTGATCGGCGAGCCGGCCGGGGTTCACTGACACGCCCTTGGCGCCGCTGGATTTTCACCTCCCAAGCCGGCGCCTTCTGCCCCCTGCGATCAGACCCGCAGGGCGCGGCAGCGGGGGGATGAGCCGATGCTCATCCCCCTTTGTTTTGAGCGGATTGCACGGATTAGAGCCCCCATGATCTCCCAAGTCACGATCAAAATTTCGCAGAACGGCGAAAGCCGCGACGTCTGGTTTCTTTTCGCCAGCAACCATCCGAACCTCTTCGAGCTTAACGAAGACCTTGTCGCCGATGGCACGGTCTACGGCCATCGGATCGAGACCGAGCACGCCGGCCCCGGTCGCCGCCGCGAGACGCGCCGGTATGAATGCATCCTGCACCGCGACACGATCGTCAGCGTCATCCCGTCGCAACACGAGCTGGTCTAGGCAAAGCCGATGAGGGACGTGCGATGAGCAATCCAGCCAAAACCGTGTTTTTCATGGATATCGCCCGCTTCGCAGGATGGTGCGAAGGTCCGGTCGGCGGCAAGCCGGTATTCGGCTCGGTGCGCTTGGCGCCGGAAGGTAGCGACAGCCCCGCAGTAGCGTGGGGCCTTTTCAAGTTCGTCGCTACCCGCTTCCAGGCATTCAAGCCGAACGTTTTCGTGTTCGAGGCGCCGCGCGACCCGCGCCACATGAAGAAGACAAGCGGGCCGGCGATCCGCACCTTGATCGGCCTGCCGATGGTAGCCGAGGCGGCCGCCTACGGGTGCGGCGTTCTCGATATTCGAGAGGCTGAGGCGTCCTCGATCCGGTCCCATATTCTCCCGCCCCGGCCCAAAGGCGCCGGGCGGCGAGAGAACGGTCAGCTCAAGCAGGACGTTTTCCGGCAGATCAAGGCGCTAGGCCACGACGTCAAGAACACCGACGAGAGCGACGCTGTCGCGGGCTGGCTCTATGCCTGCTCGATTATCGACCAGCGGATTGGCGTCCGCACCACACCGCTTTTCAGCGATTTCGGAGACGACCAGTGAGCCGCCGCCGATGACGGCGGCTGCCTCATGCCAGCGAGGAAGAGCGCGCAGGTCGCGCCGGGATTGATTGATTGAGGGGCTAAGGAATTGTCGAGCAACGACAGCAAAAGCGACCAATTCGCCCGCCACGCGGCGGCGGTGGCCCGCGAGTTATTCGGTGAACCTAACAAGCAGCTTTCGAGCAACGACGAGCTACGGTTCGGCTCGCATGGTTCTCTTTCCGTTGACCTGAAAAAGGGAACGTGGTTCGACCACAGCGAGGGGCAGGGGGGCGGCGTCCTCGCCCTTATCCAGCGCGAGACCGGCCGCGCGAATGGTGAGGCCGTCGAATGGCTTCGCGAGCACGGCTACTATGTCGAGGATCGCGGCGACGAGTTGGCCACGCGCCAGGCGCGGCCGGGCAGCAACCGGAATGCAGGGCCGAGGCTGGATCGCCATGGGAATTGGTTGCCGAACCGTGTCCCCGAGCACGGCGAGCTGACCAAGACCTATGACTATTGCGACGAGAACGGGGCGCTCTCCTATCAGGTCGCGCGCTATGACTGGTCTGTCCCGGTCGAGCAGAACCCTAAGGGACACGAAAAGACATTCGTTCAGCGCAAGCCCGACAGCAGCAAGCGCAATGGCTGGTCATACGAGGTTAAGGGCACGGTCCCGCTCCCGTACCGGCTGCCAGAGCTGCTCGAAGATATATCGGCCGGAGAAGAAATCTTCATCGTCGAAGGCGAGAAGAAGGTCGATATGCTGCGCGATCTCGGCGTGCCGGCGACCTGCAATACCGGCGGGGCCGGCAAGTTCCCTGAGGACATCGTCAAGTGGTTCACCGGTGCGAAGGTGACCATCCTTCGTGATAACGACGACGCCGGCGCGAAGCATCGCGATCTCGTCGGGAATAAACTGATCGGCTATGCGCAGCGCATCCGAACTCTGGATCTGCCCGGCCTGCCGCCGAAGGGCGGCGTAGACGATTGGCTACCCGCCGGCGGCAGCGCCGAGAAGCTTTACGAGGCCGCCCAAGCCGCCAAGCTTTTCGAGGCGACACCATTCGAGAGCAAGTTCGGCGCCGTGCCCTGGCTGGATTTCGATCTGCCCGGCGTCTCCTACGAGGCCTTGATCAAGGGCGTCCTGACAAAGGGAGAGCTTTCCCTTCTTCTCGGCGAGAGCCAGTCTGGTAAATCGTTCCTCGCGATCGATATTGCGATGGCGGTGGCGCGGGGCGTGAATTGGTTCGGCAAGCGCGTTCGGCGCGGCGGGGTCATTTATCAGGCTGGCGAGAGCGCGGTCGGCGTGCGGCGCAAGCGGTTCCCGGCCTACAGGATCCACCACGATTGCGCGCGCGAGCCGCTGCCCGTCGTTTTGCTGCAGGCGCCGCTTGATCTCTATTCCAGCGACGACCCGACCGAGGCCTTCATCGAAGAATGCAAGCATTGGGCTCGCACCTTCGACGTGCCGCTCGAACTGCTCGTGATCGACACCTTCAACAAGGCCACGCCGGGCGCCAACGAAAACGACGGGAAGGATATGGGCCTCGTCCTTGCGCGCTGCGACCGCATCCGTCAAGCGACCGGCGCGCATGTCATGCTCGTCCACCACATGAATGCCGGCGGCACCAAGGCGCGAGGCCATACCTCGCTTTTCGCCAACGTCGAGAATGTCATCCTTGTTCGGCACGTTCCCGACCATTCTGACAGCGACGGCCGGAAAATCCGCGAGGCCGTGATCGCCAAGCAGAAGGACGGCGAAGACGGCGTATCCTTCCGGTTTGTACTGCCGCAGGTCGAGATAGGCCATGACGGCGACGGCGATCGGGTCACCTCTTGCGTCGTGGCGCCACCGGCCGGCGCCACCGGCGAGACATCGGCCAAGCCCAGCGCGATCCAGCTCGGCGGCGCCAACCAAAAGCTCCTCCGCGCGCTCTATGACATTCTGGACGATCCCGTCATCCGCCAGCCCGCGCCGATCGAGGCGAAGCTCGCTGACGGCGCGCGAGCTGTGCCCCGAAAGGAACTGACGAGGCGCTTCTTCACCGTCGAGAAGAGCGACGACTTCGACGGGCTGCCCGAGGAGGAGAAGAAGAAGAAGGAGGCGGCCGTCCGCCAGGCGCTGCATCGCGCCCGCGAGGCTCTCTACAACAAGCGGATCATCGGCATGAACGACGAGCTTATCTGGGCGACCGGAAAGGCCGTGCAAGGCTTTGCTCCGCCGCCCGGCATGGCGCCGAAGCGAAAGAGGAAAGAGGAGGACGATCCGCCGCCAGACGATCGGCCGGCCGACGACCTGCCGTTCCTTGACGAAGAATTTCCAGAGCCCGGATTTTGAGCATGCACGATCAAGACCTTTCCGACGTTTGGACCCCGAAGCTTGTGCGCGAGCGGCTGATCGCGGCCGTCCGCTGGGCTCGATACCATGCAGGCCCAACCGGGCCGGCGCAGGTCCGGGCGCTATATCCGACTTACGTCCCCAGCCTCGACGATTTCGCCGAGGAGGGCTGGGGCTTCCGCGAGAATGCGGATGACAGCGAGCTTGAGCCGCCGCCACCGCGCAAGCGCTATAAGCCGAAGGAGGTCAGCGCCATGATCGCGGCGCTCTATTGGCCCGGAAAGTACGCTGTGCCGGGCCATCCGACCTCCGCGCGCATCCTCAACCTCTGGCTCCGGTGCAAGGTCCACAAGCTGAACTTCGATAAGGCGATCGAGCGCAAAGGCGAGATGAGCCGGGCGAGCGCTTACCGGTTCCGCGATCGCGCGCTCACTGCGATTGCAACGGGGCTCCACCGTGACGGGGTGCCGCTATGAACCGCGACCTCAGCAAAGCAGCCGCATCGTTCCTGGCCTACCTGTGCTCCCAACGGTTCGCCCGGGTCGATATAGGCTTCATCGACGGTAGCACGCGTTACCTGCAGCCGCTAATCCGACGCGGCTTGGTCAGGATGGACGGCTATGTTGTCGTTGTGACTGATGCCGGCAAAAGCGTTGGTTACGGGGAAGCGCTATGACGAGCCCATACCGCATCGAGGGACCGGCGCTCATCTCGTTTTCTGGCGGTCGGACTTCGGCTTTCATGCTGCACGAGATCATAAAGGCGCACGGCGGGCAGCTTCCCGACGACGTTGTGGTCGCCTTCGCCAATACCGGTAAAGAGCGCGAAGAAACCCTCCGATTTGTATTCGAGTGCGGGTCGCGTTGGGGAGTTCTGATCCACTGGCTTCAATGGCTCCCCCGCAAGCCCGGCTTTGAGGAGGTCGGTTACAACAGCGCAGCCAGAAACGGCGAGCCGTTTCGCGACTTGATCGACCGCAAGCAGCGCCCGCCGAACCATATGCAGCGCTATTGTACGGAGCATTTGAAGGTGAGAACGCTCATGGCTTTCGCCGCGTCTCTCGGCTGGACGAGCTACCTTGAGGTGATCGGCCTGCGCTACGACGAAGGCCACCGCATATTGAAGGGCCTCGCCAACGCTGAGAAGCATGGTCGGCGAAATTCGTACCCGCTCTCGAAAGCAAAGGTGCGAAAGGCCGACGTGATGGAATTTTGGGCGTCTCAGCCGTTCGACCTCGGCCTGAAACCTTGGGAAGGAAATTGCGATCTCTGCTTCCTCAAAGGAAGGCGCATCCGCGAGCGAATTATCCGTGACCAACCTGACGCGGTAGACTGGTGGATAACGCAAGAGACGACGCCTCGTGGCGGAAAGGGTGTTACGGGCTGGTTCGATAAGGACATCAGCTTTGCGGCCCTTGCTGATTATGTGCGTCGGTCTCCGCTGCTCTTCGATGAGATCGGCGATGACGAGCACGATGTCGAGTGCGGCCTTCATTGCGGAGGCGGGGAGTGATTGACAAGCTCAAAGACCTCGGCCCCGCACCGATCGACGAGCCCGAGAAGGGTCTCACGCCAAAGCTTCAGCCGGGCGTCAACCAAGCATCGACGAAGCCGGCGAAGCCGCGCCTTGGACCGAAGCTCGGACTTGAGGGGATGACGCACTTCCTTATGGACATCGTCATTCGCGGCACGATGCACGACGGCACTTTCGCCGGCGAGCATTGGCTTCGTCTTGAGGCGGCCGATTTGGAAAAAATGCAAGACATTGCGGATACGTTGGATTATTTCCGTATCCAACGCATGCATTCCCGCATTGATCAAGGCCGCAGAAGATGAACGCACGACTTGCCCTGTACGTCACCGGCGCTGCTTATCTCAGCCGCACGATCTACCTTCCGGGCGGCCGACGTGTCGCCGTTCTCGATCGCACAAAGCGTTGGAAAATGGCGGCTCGCGCGATGCGGGCCGCCGGGCTGCGGGATTACATCATCAGCGCCGGCCTCAGGCGCCAGCGCTCCACGCTCGATCGAGTTCTCGCCTTCGAGTGGCGCTTCTAACGAAAAATTAAGTTGGATTAAATCCAACAAAACACTTGCGCTGAAATCCGACTTTCCGTATTTTCTGTCCATGCAAGCGGTTCGCTTGTCACGGATTGATTGATGGAGAGACGCGATGTTCGCGATTGATTTCAAAGGAAGCAAAAACCTTCTTGCGCAGGAAATACCGTCGGCCGTCGGGCTGCGCGGCTTCCTGATCGCAGGCCTCGGCGAGTTCGATTTCGATAGGGCTCGCGTGATGACGATGCTGCGCGCTGGCACGCTCCGCGAGGTATCGACATGGCCTCGCTGAACATCATGACGCATGAAATCCAGTCTGCCTTTGAGGAAAGCGACGCCTTTTGGCAGCGGACGCTTGAGCTTGAATTCGGCAACGACGCGGCGCCGTCTCGCTACGAGCCTCGCGGTCGATGCGCCGGCGGCATCTCAATCCGCAAGGCTCACGACGCTCTTGATCTCGCTCGCGCCGTCTTTGCTTCAGCGGAGTTTTGAGGCGGTGAGCGACGTCAACGAATTCGGATACACCCCCGAGGCATGGGCAGCGCTGACAACAATGCAGCGCTATAGGAAGCGCCACCCAGAGAAAGAGCGCATGGCGAAGATGACGCCAGAGCAGAAGGCCCGCTGCCTGGCTTTGCGAGCCGCCGCGCAAAAGCGCTATTTCGCAAACAGGACGCTAGAGCGGCGAGAGGCTGATAGGCAATGGCGATTGGATTACAATCTCCGCCGGCGCGAGGAGCGGGCAGTAGCCAGGGCCGCGCGTGAAGCCACGAAGGCGGCGCAAGAGGCCGAGCGGAAGGCCAACGCTCCCGCATGGAGCAAGGAAAGTCGCGCTGCCTTTGACGCCGATCCACGCGGATTGCAGCGGCGCATTTACAAGGCCGTGCCGCGCCATTGGCCCCAGGACATTCGCGACGATATCGTGATGGACATAACCGTTGCGTTGCTCGACGGCGAGCTATCGCTTGCCGAAATCGAGACGCGCGCAGGCTTCTACGTGAACAAGCACTTCCGTGGGCGAGACTACGGCCGCACGCTGTCTATCGATTTGCCGATGATCGGTTCCGACGATAACCGGCTGATCGACACCCTCACACAAGAAGACGTTTGGAACTGACCGACGCCATTCGGCGGCGGGCCTCGGCCCGCGATCGAATTGCATCCCCAGCGATACCGAGAACGAAAGGCTAGCCAATGTGCGCCATGTGTGAAGCCAACAAACTGTGCGACCGCCTCGAAAAGCAGATCAAGAACATCGAGGGCGGCGGCTCGATCAGTCCTGAGGTTGTCGCGCAGCTGATGCGCGAGGCCCGGGAGCGTCTTTCGACCGCTGTCCGCGCTAACGTCGTCTCGGCCGCTCTGCTGCGCGGCGAGGTCGCATTCGATGTTGTCGTCGTCGGCGGCGGTCTCGGAAGCCACGAAGAGCCTGGCGGCCTGCACTAATGGTCGGCGAGCTGACCCGGGCCATGGTGGCCGAGAACCCGATAGCTGCGCTGGCGGTTGCCAGAGAGCTTGCCCGCGATGGCGTTGACGCCCGCGAGCTTATGGAGGCGGCCATCGCCGCCCTATCGCCCAAGCATCCCCGTAACGCCCAGATGGAAGGGAGCCGCGTCGCATGAGCGAGAGCGCTGCTGTCCGCGCGATGACGCGCGAGGAAATATCCGAGATCTTCACTGCCCTCGACCGCTTGGCCGACGACATCGACGGGTTGACCTATAAAGCCGGCCGGGAAGCAAACCTGCGCCTTGAGGATATCAGGGCGCTCGTTGGGGATTGCCTGCCCGGCGGCTTCTTCGGTCGCTGCGGCGCCTGTCATGGCGTCCTCGGCACCGACGAGGAAGTGACGGCCGACGGCGCAGGTCACATCTATTGCACGACATGCTCGATCACGGCCGCGCCTTCGACCGTGCCGGTCAGTCATACCGCATGGGCTGGCGGCGACCGACCAGTCTGCGAGGCGTTTATCGTCAGCGTCGTGCGCCGCGACGGTACTTATGACGTCGGACCTGCCGGAGCGTTTTGGTGGAGCCATACGGGGACGCCTCTCGACATCATGTCTTATGAAGTCGTCGTGCCGGCTGAGGCGCCGACCGACTGGCCTATCGACGACGTGGGGTCCGGCGATGGCGAACGCTGACGCATTAGCCTCGGCGGCTGCCACCGGCGGCGTAGCGCTGATAAGCGCGGCCGTCTTCTTCTGGCTCACGGTCGAGGCAATCCGCAGGGCTTGGCGTGGTGAATGACGACGCCGTGACAAATGACGGCCAGGGCCAGCCGATCGACCGATCATCCCGCCTTCGCAATCTCCATTCCGATCCCGAATTCGCCGCCGCCCGCGACCAGCGGGGGCGAGAACGCTTCAAAGCCAGGCGCGAGGAATTGCAGCGCCTGAGTAACGCGGCCCGCCGTGGATACGACGTCCCGCCCGAGCTTGAGGCCAAGTGGAAAGCCCTCAAGCGGAAAAGAACCCTTTCAAACAACGAAATCGCCCGCCTGCTCGGGCTCAAGAAATGGCGAAAGCCAAACGAGAAGAAAGGCCGAAAATGAACACGGACGAAAAGGCAACGCTCTACAGCGCCGCCGTCATCGAGGCTCTTGCCGTTGCTGGCCGGGAGATCGGCGAGCCGGACATCAACGCGGCGATCGCCGCTCTGACCCATGCGCAGGCCTACCTCATCGCGAAGATCACCGACCCCATCGTTAGGCGCTCGGCAGAGAAGGGGGTGATTGAGGGGCTCGGCACGCTTATCGCTGCCGAGGTCAATGCCCGGGTTGCGCTTGAGATGCGGCGGGGAGGGACGGCGCAATGACCGAATACGATCCCCGCCGCGATGCCTTCGACAGCTACAACGTTGCAATTGCGGCTAATCGCGCGCGTCTTCTGCAGGAGCGTTGCCCGGCGGCGAAGCGCGTCGAGGTCATCGGGCAATGCGAACTGTATCTCGGCGACTGCATGGAAATCCTGCCGGCGCTGGGCAAGGTCGATGCCGTCGTCAGCGATCCGCCCTACGGCGCGGACCACCCCGGCGACAGTTCACGTTTCAGTGGCGGCAACGCGCGGCGCGGGAAAGGTTCGGTTCACGGCAAGATCGCTGGCGATGCCGGTCCCTTCGACCCCCGACCTATGCTTTTGGGGAAGGCGCAAATCCTTTTTGGCGCGAACTACTTCGGGCATTTGCTGGGACCGGGATCATTCCTCGTCTGGTCTAAGCGCCGCCCGCACGCCTACGGAACCTTCCTGGGCGATGGCGAGGTCGCGTGGTTCTCCAAGGGGCGCGGGGTTTATCTCTTCGAGAAAATCTTCGCGGGATCGGCCATGGCGCTTGAGCATGGTGGCGACCCTTATGCGCCGAGCGCGCATCCTTTCCAGAAGCCGATATCGGTCATGGAATGGTGTTTGGGCCATGTGCCAGACGCGGAAATTATCCTCGACCCGTTCATGGGCAGTGGCACGACGGGCGTTGCGTGTGTCCGTCAGCGGCGATCCTTCATCGGCATCGAGATTGACCCGGTCTATTTCGCCACGGCTTGCCGGCGCATCCGTCAAGAGCTTCGCCAACCGGCAATGCTCGATGCGCCCGCGCCGACCGCCGCCAAGGTGGAACAAATAGGTCTTGATCTCGGGAGGGGTAGTGAATGACCGCCTCATACATCGATGTCGATATCAAGCATTTCCATCTCTTCTGCGGCCTCGGCGGCGGCGCTCGCGGCTTTAATCGTGGCCAAGCGCGGGTTGGCAGCCTGCGGGCAAAGTTCCGCTGCATCGGGGGCATCGACAGCGATCCCGCGTCGATCCGCGACTTCAGCCGGCGCGCTGGCGCGCCCGGCACAGTCATGGACCTTTTCAGCCGCGAGCAATACTGCGCGTTCCATGGAAAGGAGCCGCCGGCCGGCTGGCGGGAGGCATCGCCTCTTGACGTCTTCCTCGCCGCTGCCGGGGAGTTCCCGAACATCGTGTTCTTGTCGGCGCCCTGCAAAGGCTTCTCCGGCCTGCTGCCCGAGAAGTCCAGCATCACGGACAAGTACCAGGCGCTCAATGCCCTGACCCTGCGCGGCGTCTGGCTCATGCTTGAAGCCTTCAAGGACGATCCGCCCGAGCTGATCATCTTCGAAAACGTCCCTCGCATTGCCAAGCGCGGGCGCGGCCTTCTCGACCAGATTGTCGCACTCTTGCGCAGCTATGGCTATGCCGTCGCCGAGACGACGCACGATTGCGGGGAGATCGGCGGCCTTGGCCAAAGCCGGAAGCGCTTTCTCCTGGTCGCGCGGCATCAGAAGAAGGTGCCGCCATTCCTCTACGAGCCAGAGCGTCGCCGGCTGCGGGGCGTCGGTGAAATTCTCGAAGCCTTGCCGCTGCCCGGCGACTTGGCCGCCGGCCCGATGCATCGCATGCCGTCGCTGCAATGGAAGACATGGGTTCGCTTGGCCTTCGTAGAAGCCGGGTCCGACTGGCGGTCGCTCAATAAGCTGGCGGTTGAGAACGGGCACCTCCGCGATTTCGGCATCCTGCCGGATGCGCAGTGGCATGGCGGCGTGCTCGGCGTCGTCGGTTGGAGCGAGACGGCCGGCGTGGTTGCCGGCCGATCGTCGCCGACCAATGGCTCGTTCAGCGTTGCGGATCCTCGCTTCCCGGCCAACGGCAACGAGTATTCGCAATATGGTGTCCGCGAGTGGGCCGACACGATGGGCGCCGTGATCAACGTGAAGTCGCCCGGGCAGGGCTCGTTCTCGGTCGCCGACCCGCGCATCGAGGGGAAGCCGCGCTTCAACAATGTCTTTCGCATCGTCCCGTGGGTCGGCGCGTCGCCGGCGGTTGCAGGACCGGGCGGCCCGGCCGGCGGCTTGGCCGTAGCCGACCCGCGTCCGTCCGACCTGGCCGATAAGGCCCATGTGAAATATCGGGTGACGGCCTATGGCGAAGCTGCGGGGACGGTGATCGCGGCCTCGACCACCGGCAACGGAGCATTCGCGGTGGCCGATCCGCGCACCGGCGGCGAGGAGGCTTCACGCTACAAGCATAGCTACCGCGTTACCGAATGGGGCGGTAGTGCTGGGACGGTGACGAGCGGACACTCGCCGTCGAACGGGGCTATTTGCGTTGCTGACCCCCGGCCGGTCGGCCTTAATGCCAAGCGTGATCACTATCAAACCGGTGGCCATTATGGTGTCGTGACGTGGGACGATACCTCGCGCGCGGTGCCCGGCTTTGCAAAATACGACCGTGGGCCGTTCGCCGTTGCGGACCCTCGCGACGTCGAGCCCCAGCCGATTGAGGCACTGCCGAAGCCGGAGGATCGCCTCGTCGCCGTGATCCGCGCGCTCGATGGAACTTGGCATCGCCCCTTCACGACGCTTGAGCTGGCCGCCCTGCAATCGCTCGTCGATCCTGACGAGCTCGCCCCGGACTTCTCGCTCGACGGCGCGTCGGATGCCGCATGGCGAGAGCGCATCGGTAACGCTGTGCCGCCGGCTGCCGCTGAAGCAATCGCCGGCGTCATGGGAACGACCATCCTCCTCGCCCGCGCCGGCGAGACCTTTGTCCTGTCGAGCCAGCCGATTTGGGTTCGTCCGCTGGCCGCCGCGCTCGCGATCGACCACTCGCCGAACGACGTCCTTCTTCAGGGAGAATATTGATGAACGACCTTTTCCCCGCTGACGACGCGCCGAAGATCGTCCGCATCTGGGATTGCGAAACCACCGGCGAGGACCCCGAGCAGGGCGCCGAGATCATCGAGCTTGGCCGGATAGACCTCGACCTTGCCACGGACAAAATCGGCAACGCGTGGACGGCGCTCGCCAAGCCGCGCGGGCCGATCCCGCCCGAGGTCAAGGCCGTCCACCATATTACCGAAGCGCACCTTGAGGACGCGTCGTCGCTGTCGTCGCTCTGGGGTGATTTCTTCGACGGCTGCGGCGAGCATGATGTGCTCGCCGCGCACAATGCGAAGTTCGAGAAATCCTTCCACCATGGCAACGGTCGGGAATGGATTTGCACCTACAAGAGCGCGCTCGTCGTCTGGCCGGATGCCCCCAGGCACAATAACCAGGCGCTCCGCTACTGGCTCGACATCGACGCCGAGCCCGACTTTGACCCCGCGCTCGCGCAACCGCCGCATAGAGCGCTCCCCGACGCCTACGTCACGGCCCGCATCTTGCGCCGGCTCCTCCGCGAAAAGACGGTCGCCGAGCTGGTCACCATCTCAAAATATCCGGCGCTCCTGCATCGCATCAACTTCGGCACCAAGGCGAAGGGGCTGCTCTATTCCGAGGCGCCGGCCGATTACCTCGAATGGATCGCGTTCAAAAGCGACATGAACGAGGACACCAAATTCACCGCAAAATATTGGCTCAAGAAGAGAGGGCAGGGCAAATGACCGACCTTGAACATGACGTGCAAACGGCCGTCGCCAAGGCGCGAAGCAGGGGCCATGAGCTCCGCCACGAAGATGTGATGGCACTCGTCGATTTCGCCGAGCAGGCTGGGGCGGTCGCCAACCGCCGCGTGACGGACCTGCTTGAAGCGAACAACCGATACCTCGAAGACGCGCGCAAGGCGCGGGCGGTGGCCGCCATGTGGCACCGGACGGCGACCCGGTCGATCGAGGATGCTGGCGAGCAGCGGAGCAAATTGGTTGAGGCGAAGCGCGATCTTGCCGCTGCGATCGAGCGTATCAACGAATTGACCGACCCGGCGCGCGGCTCCTTCACCTATCACGAGGTTGAGGCGGCTCTCTGCGTCTGGGAATGGATCAACGCAGTCACCGACCCCAGGCACAAGCCGTCCGCCCATGAGGCTGGCGTCGGTGCCTGGCGCGAGAATGTGGGCACCGTTGAAGCGCGGCACGCGTCGTACGATCTTGCGCGCTATGTCTTGCGCGTATTCGCAGCTGGCAAGGCCATCAACGGCGAGGAAGCGTGGGGCGGATGGGCTTACGATTGGGAAGTTATCCCGGCCATCATCCGCTATGTTTCGTTCGACGCGTCCGGTTACAAATTCGACGGTTGGGCCGCCACGGAGATCGCATTGAATGCGATCTCCGACCTCGATGCGCAATACGCGGCGCCCGCGCCGGCCGCGCCGACGCAGACTGACGCGCTCCTCGACAAGGCGATCGAGATCGCTGTTTCGCAGGCGCTTCGACCGTTTCTCGGCCAGCGCAACACCCCGGAATTGAGAATGAGCCTCGCCGGCGCCGTCGGCGGTGCTGTCGCAGGCGCGATCGCCGAAAAGGAGACAGTGCAATGAAAGTCACTCGCGAAGTTCTGGAATTCGAGGACGGCCAGCTCGTCAAGATTGGTGGCATGCGCCCGGAGTATATGGATGGGCACCGTCTTATCAAGGCGGTCAGAGACATCGCTGCCTTGTTGCTTTCGGTAGAGGGCGGCGGGCCGGCTCTTCCCAAGGCCACCGTCAAGCAAGAAGCTGGCGGCCGATGCGACATCTGCAGAGAGCCGATTTACCCGAACGACATCTGCTCGATGGATGTAGAAATGGGCGCGTGCCATGCGGCATGCTTGGAGGGCTCGCCTGTCGTGGACCTCGAAACCGGCGAGCCCGTGGACGGGCCGGCACATACCTTCCGATATGAGGAATGTGAGCCGAATGGCGGCTGGCCCTATCAGAAGACCTTCGACGCCATCTCGGCCGCCACCTCGATCACCGGCGGCGGCAAGGTCGAGCACGGCGGCGCGGCGATCGCGATCTCGGTTACGAAATTCGCCGAGGCGTTCGGCCCGATGCCTGTCCTGTCCTCGGTCCCCGTCGGCTGGAAGATGATGCCGCCGGCTCCTACGGACGAGATGAAGAATGCTGTCCGCAACATCGCCGGCGCCCAGGCTCTGGCGTTCGGCTTGGCGGCATACGGGACGTTCTTTGCGACCGCGCCCGCCCCCCAGCCTCCAGCAGAAGGAGGGTGGATGCCCAGCCAAGCCGTGAACGATGTCCTTGCGGAACGTCGTCGTCAGATCGAAGCCGAAGGCTGGAGCGTCGAGCACGACGACGCGCATGAAGATTACAGCCTTGCCAAGGCAGGGTGCATCTACGCTGTCGGCGCGACCATGAACGGCCCGGATCGGGCTGTGATGGATGAGTTTGGGGCATCCGGCACGCCTGCATGGATGAAAGAACTTTGGCCTTGGGACATAAAGTGGTGGAAGCCGAGTAGCCGCCGGCGCGACCTCGTCAAAGCCGCTGCATTGATCGTTGCTGAGATTGAGCGTTTGGACCGTCTCCCGCTCGCTCCGGCCAATGGAGGCCATCAATGAGCGGTGGGTCTCTGAATTACGTCTATGTCCAAGTCAACGATGCTGCGCAGGAGATCCAGCGCCGGGCGGAGACGACGCTTCAGCGAGCTTTCGCGGCGCACATGATGAAGGTCGCGACGGCTCTCCACGATATCGAATGGCTTTTCTCTTGCGACACTGGTCCGGGCGACGAGGTCGAAGCGATCAAAGCCGTTCTTGCCGACGATGCCGAAATCAGGACGGCTATAGAGGAGGCCGAGCGCGTCAAAAACGACCTTGAGCGCCTCGTATACGAAGCCCTCGCTGCTTACGAGGTGCGCTGATGGCGGCCGGCTGGCGCGACAATAGAGGCAGGTTCCACGAAGTGCCCGGCGCGCAGCCGGGCCAGTCATGCCGGGTGGACACGGGCGCGGGCCTTTGCTTCGTCAAGGTCTGGGATGAGCTTGATCCCGATCACCAGGCGACGCCGCATCTGCGATCGTCAGAATACCGGGAGAGGAGCGACGAGTATGTCGTGAAATGCTCCTGCGGCTGGTATTCTTTCATCGCGGGATGGGCCTATACGTCCGAGAAGTCGGCGGAAGCTGAAATCCAGCGGCGGTTCGCTGCGCATATCGAGGAGATAAGAGGGTGAGCGCAATTCTTTCCGCGTGCGGGTTATACCGGTATCGTCTTGAGCGCAGCTTCGCCGCGCCGGCCGACTGGCCAACCTATGCTTTCTTCGGCGTCAACGGCTCAACGGCCGACGCGACACGCGATGACCACACAGTGAGGAAATGGATCGGATTTTGCCGCACCTTCAAGGCGAAGCGCTTTGTCGTCGGCAATGCGTTCGCCTTCCGGGCGACCGATGTCCGCGAACTTGCCCTCGCGGCTGACCCCATCGGCCCGGCCAATGACCGCTATCTCGCCGAGATCATCGCCGAAGCGATGTCTTCGCCCTACGAGCAAGTCGTGCGGGGCATAACTCAGGTGGGGGTCTCCCTCGCCCAGTTGAACGAAAAGCTTGCTTCTATGGTCAGCACCAAGGCCGGCGATGGCCACCATAAGGACGAGCGAAACCCTCCCTGACGAGGATCGCGCCAGCATCGGCGTTGCCGCTGACCAAGCGCCCAAGCGCACGCCGGTAGCGATCCTTCCCGTCGAGCACAAGCTCCCATTCTCGCGAGTTCAGCAACGCAAGCAGCCGGTCGCGCGCAGCCTCACCGCGCTGCCGCTCGCTGGCGCATTTCGCGTCGGTGATCTCCGGCGTGTCGATATCCGCGAGCCGGACCTTCATGCGGCCGAGCCAGAACGTATCGCCGTCCACGACGCAATCATGGCGGAAACCGCCCTTGCAAATCACATAGCTGGGGCTTGTTGCGGCCGTTGACGATGCACCGGCGGCGCTCCCCATCAGGCCTGCGGCGATCGAGCCAGCTAACGCGGCAACGTGACATAGGCGTAACATCGCAAAACCCCTGCAAATCAACGCGTTTCGCGTAGATATTCTCATGCAGTGACATTTAGTGACATAGGCGAAGAATGTCACACATTTCCGACCGCGAAGCGGATTATCCAATCGTTTCAACGTCAAGCCGCAACGGCCAAAACGGCCCGTTCCCGCCGCGCATCGTGAAACTTTCTTGTTTCGCCAGACATTTCAAACCACTTAGCGCATAAAATCCCGCATATTTTACACTAGGAAGTGTAACAAGTTGGATTTCTTCAGCTTTACAGTTGAGACAAATCGCGGCTTTTCTTCACGCGAACAGCCTACCCGTGCGCGCAGCGACAAGAGAGAGATGCAGCGCAGCGTGAAAGGAGCCGGGGCGACAAGCCCCGAGCGGATGTCACGCAAGCGGGCTGCTCCTGCCTCTCTTCACTCCATACCCCTCTATTATCGGATACACGCGCGATGGCGATCATCATCGTTCGACCGCTCGACGACGTGATCAAGCGTTTCGGAAACCAGCTCGGCGCGGTCGGCAGCGCAAAGGCCCATAAGGCCCTTGCGCGCGCTGTTAACCGGGTGACGAACACGGTCCATGGCCGCGTGATCAAGGCCATCCGAAAGCAGTCTGATATCCCGACCGCGATCGTTCGTCGCCAGGTCAAGAAGCGCCTTGCCTCGACAGCAGAAGGCTCGGTGATCGAGGGTGTCGTCTGGGCGACAGGGTCGCCCATCTCCCTCAAGTATTTCCGCCCTCGCCAGATCAAAGCCGGCACGAAGGCGAAGTATGGAGGAAAGTGGCATCTCCACAAATCTGCCTTCATGGGGCCACGGCCGGGAACGGTATCGAAGAAGCTCGGAGGAAACGTCTTCGTTCGAACATCGGGCAACCGCTTCCCCATCGAGAAGCTCTTCGGGCCATCGGTTCCCGAGGAGTTGGTTCGAGGCGAGAGCGAGCGCATCTTCCGTGAGACCGTGGCTGACATGCTTCCCGCCCGCGTCGCCCACGAACTTTCTCAGATGCTGAAGGTCTAGAGGAATGCGGAATACATCCAACGATCGGCGCAGAAAGTGAAAGAAAGTTGGAAGAAATCCAACTTTATTCTTGCATGTCTCGGGTGAGGTGTGGTATGATGGGCGACCCCACCATGACCCCACCCCCCCCTCTTAGGGACCGTACCCAGCCACCGCCTTACGCGGGGCCAGATCCCCCCGAGTTTCGCCAATTTTTATGAAATCTCAAAACCCGGTTTGATTTTGACAGGTGGCCGCCATGTACAACGTTTTCAAATGCTCGCATGTCACCGTCGATAGCCGCCGCGAGCGACCCGTCGAATATGTCTTTGTCGCTGAGCACGAGAGCGCAAACAGTGGCTTCACGCTCAATTTGCCGATGGCGGACCTCGACAGCTTTGAACCTGGTAGGAGCTATCGAATTCAACTCGTCCCCCTAAGCTAGGAAGGGCGAGCTGATGTCAGGGGACGACGAGAAAGACGCCAGCCTCATTTCGATCGATGCGGCGGCGGCGCTGTTAGATGGCCTCAGTGCTGAGCGGGTCCGCCAGCTGATCAAAGAGGGCTGGATACCTCGTGAGAAGCGAGGTTGGGTCCGCCTCGACGCTGCCGTAAGCGGATATATCCGGTATCTCAAGGACACCGCAAAGCGCACAACAAAGACGGCTTCTGATAGCCGCGTTCGCGATGCGCGCGCGGCGGAGATCGAGCAGCGAATGCAGATCAAGAGCCGCGACCTTGTCCCGGCGAAAGAGGCGACGGCTGCAGTTGATCACGTCATCGCGGCCTGCGCCGAAGCGTTCGCGATGTTGCCAGCGATGATCACGCGCGACGTCGCGGAGCGAAATCGGATTGAGAGACATGTCAAGAGAGCGCAAGGCGAAGTCGCGAAGCGCCTATCTGAAGCTGCCCGAGTTCTTCGAGAGGGCGGCAGCCTTCCTGACGCCGATTGACGACGTCCCGCCGGACGAGTGGGCCGCCGACAATCGGTCGTATTCGTCGAAGACCGGCGAGCCTGGTCCGCGTAACGCGCGCCTGACGCCGTACATGGTGCCGTTTGCGCGCCGCATATGGGCGCGGTCGCATGCGAGCGTGATCGCGATCACCTCAGCACAGTCGGGCAAAACGGATACGCTGCTTGACGTGATCGGCCAGCGCCTCGACGTGCGGCCGGCGCCGATCCTTTATGTCGGCCCGGGCGAGACGTTCGTCGAAACGCAGTTCGAGCCCCGGCTTGAGCACATGCTTCAGCAGGCCAAGCGCCTTTCGAAGTTCGTGGCGCCGGGGAAGCAGAGCAAGACGCTCGTGAAAAAGGTGCGCGGCGTGCGCGTGCGCCTCGGCTATGCCGGGTCGCCCGCGTCGATGAAATCCGACCCTTTCGCGATAGGCATCGTGGACGAGTACGACGAAATGGCTGCGAACATCAAAGGGCAGGGCGACCCGTGGGGACTGGTGGTCGCTCGCGGCGACACCTTCGCCGATGCCGTGTCGGTGGCGATCTCGACATGCTCCCAAGGTATCGTCGAAACCGAAAAAGACCCGGTCAATGGCTTGGTATTCTGGGCGATTGGCGAGAAAGACCAGATTGCGTCGCCGATATGGCGGCTCTTCCAGCAAGGCACGCGCCACCATTGGGCCTGGCCTTGCTTCCACTGCGAAGAATATTTCATTCCGATGCGTTCGCATCTGCGGTGGGAGAAGGATGCGGACCCGACGACTGCGGCGCGGACGGCTTTTCTCTGCTGCCCGAATTGCGGCGGGGTTCTCGAAAACAACGTCGAGCCCGGCGGCACCGACCACAAACCTTGGATGAATGAACGCGGCGTCATGATCGCGCCGCGCCAGACGCTTGAGGATGCGCTCGCGGACCGAAACCATCCGGCGAACGACAGTTGGTCGCAGTGGTCGAGCGGGTTGACGTCGCCGTTCGTGACGTGGGGCGCACGCGCGCGGCGCCTGGTTACGGCCCTGCAAAGCGGTGAAGAGGACAAGATCCAGACCGTTGTTAACGCGGGTTTCGCCGAGCTCTACACGCCCGGCGCCCATGGCGATATGCCGGAATGGCGCGAGGTTGCAAAGCACCGCCTTCCTTACGGGCGCCTTGAGGTTCCTCTCGGCGTTTTGCGCATCGTCGCCGGCGTGGACGTTCAGAAGCGATCGCTGATCTATGTCATTCGAGGCTTCGGATCGCGGGGCACATCATGGCTCCTCGATTATGGAGAATTGCTAGGTGATACGAGCGAGCCGCTCGTATGGAGCGACCTAGCGCTCAAGCTGATGACGCCGATAGGCGGCCTCATAGTCGAGAAAGTCTTCATCGATAGCGGCTTCCGTCCGAACAAATCGGACGCTGGCGATGAGCACAAGGTCTACGAGTGGACGCATCGTCACACGTTCCTCGCCATGCCGACGAAAGGGCGGGACACCCTGGGAGGTAAACCGTTCGTTGTCAGCAAAATCGAGGTCAAGCCGAATGGAAAGCTGTCCCCGTATTCGATCGACCTCGTCCACATCAACACGGACTTTTTCAAGAGCCTTGTTCATTCGCGGCTGCGGACGCCGATGAACGAGCCCGGGGCGTTCTTCCTGTTTTCTCAGGATGAGCGCGAATACGAGGATTACGCTCGACAGCTTGTTAGCGAAGTCCGCGTTCTTGGGCCAAAGCTCAAGCCAACTTGGGTTCCGCGACAGAAGGCCAACCACTTCCTTGACGCCGAGGCGTTGGCGGCGGCTGCCGCTTACATGCTCAACGTTCAGGCGATCCCCGAAGGAGTGGAGCGTCCCGGTCCAGAGGCAGAGCCGCCCGTCGCCGACGACGCCACAGACGATACGGGTGCGGTTTATCAACGGGAGCTCGAAGCGCTCGAAGCTCCTCCGTCTCCTCGGGAAACAGAAATCGAGAAAGCTGCTGCCGTAAAGGTGGCTTCAATCCGCGACCGCTTCCGAAATATGGGGCGGCGCTTCTAAGGAGCATCGCCCATGGGAGTTCTGGCCCGCATCGGGAGCGCTGTCGGCATCGGTCCTGCACCGGTGACGGTTACCCCTTCCGGCCCGCTGGCCCCTCGCGCCGGATACATGCGCGACGGTCGCGGCACCGTATTTAGCCGTTGGCTGCCGGCATTGCGGTCAAGCCGTGACGACGTCGCCGTCGCATGGACGGCGGCGGCGGCCCGCACGGTCGAGATGTGGCAGAACAACGGCTGGATCTCGGGCATGATCGACCAGGCGACAGCGAACACGGTCGGCGGTGGCCTGCGGTTGCGCGCTATGCCGGAAAACGACCTCTTCGGCATGGACGAGAAGGCGGCGCAGGATTGGCGGAAGCTCGTTGAGGCGAAGTGGGAGCTTTGGTCTAACACGCCGCTTGAATGCGACATCGAGGGACGCCTGACCATCCCGCAGATGACCGAGGCGGCCTTCAAAATGTGGGTCGTCTTCGGAGAAATTCTCGCCGAGCTTCCCTATCGTATCCGGCGCGGCAGCAAGACGGGCACGAAGGTTCGGCTTCTTTCGCCGACCCGCATCGTCAACCGCTCTGACGCCTTCAGTCGCCTTCACTCGGGTGTCCGCGTTGATGCCGACGGCATGCCGATGAGCTATGTTGTGAGCCGGGATAACCCGCTGACGGGCACAGAAGAATTCGAGGTTATCGCGCGCGATAGCTATGGGCGCCCCAAGGTGATCCATGTGTTCTCGGGTCTGCCCGGTCAGACGCGCGGGATTGGGATCCTGGTCGCGATCTTGCGGGTTGCGAAGCAATTCGACCAGCTTGCCGACGCCACGCTCCTCGCGTCTATTATTCAGACGGTGTTCGCCGCCTCGATTGAAAGCGAGGCTCCAACGGAAGATACGTTGCGGGCTCTTCTAAACCCTAAGGAGCAAGCGCTTCTATTGGCGCAGGGTGGAACGCCATTTGACATCTTCATGGCCGCGAAGGACGGCTGGGGCGAGGGGCACCCGATCGACGTCGGCTTTGCCGGCCGCATCGCGCATATGTTCCCGGGAGAAAAGCTGCAATTCCATTCCCCGGAGCAGCCGGCGACCGCCTACAAGGAATTTTCGCTCCATCTACTTCGAGAGATGGCCCGGTGCCTGGGGCTCACCTACGAGAGCGCCACCGGGGATTACGAAGGGGCGACCTATTCGAGCGTCAGGATGGCGGTGAACGAAATTTTCGCCATCACGAAGGCACGGCGCAAGTTCATTCTCTCACCCTTCCTTCAACCGATCTATGAAGCGTGGCTCGAAGAGAAGATCGATGCTGGCGAAATCCCGTTCCCCGGCGGCGTCGCCAATTTCATCGCCAACCGCGCGGCAGCGTGCCGATCGAAGTGGACTGGCGATCCGAAGCCGGTCGCCGACGATCTGAAAGCGGCAAAGACCCACGAGCTTTATAGGAACATGGGGATCATGTCCGACCAAACGATCGCCGACGATCTCGGCCTCGATATCGAGGATGAGTATGCCCAGCGAGCGCGCGAAAGCGGACTGCGGGAGGAATACGGGCTTCCTGACAATTTCTATCCGCAGTCTTTGACGGCGACTGAGCAAATCGAAAATCAACCGGACGAAGGGGCCAACGATGGCGGTAATCCCGACACTTGAGGCTGATCCCTGCGGTCGCCTCGCTGCCCTGCGCGAGGTCCGAGACAGGTGGATGACAGGAGGCCAGGTCGTAGAGGCTGAATTCGAGCAAGGCAACGGCACCCGACGTCGCGTCAAATATAGCCCGGCCAACATGGACATGCTGAACCGGGCGATCATCGAAGCCGGAGACGCATGTGCAGGGAAAACCGGCACTGGCCGGCCGAGCCGGTTTGCGATTGGGGGGCGAATGTCATGACGGGGAATTTTCTTCCCATGCTTGCCGATCGCGTCCTCAACCGGCCGCTCTTGATCCATCCCGCCAAGGCGGAAACGATCTATAGCGTCCTTGAAGGCCGCATCAGCCTCGGGGCTTTCGCCGATGACGATAAGCCCAAGCCGGATGCGAGCCGGTTCATCGGCTCGCACGATCGAGAGGACGGCCGATCTCGGCGCCGGTTCACCCGCGCCGCCGGCAAGACGGCGTTGATCACTGTGGATGGCTCACTCGTCAATCGTGGCGCATGGGTCGGAGCAAGCTCCGGCCTTACCTCGTATGAGGGGATTGCCGCCCAGCTCGACGAGATTGCGGCCGAGGCCAACGCCGGCGCACTGCAAAACCTCGTCATCGACATGAACAGTTATGGCGGCGAGGCGACCGGAATGGCGGCTCTCGCCACCAAGATCCGCAGCCTTCGGAAGAGGATGCATATCGTCGCCGTTGTCAACGATGTCGCCGCGAGTGCGGGTTACGGCATTGCCAGCTCGGCCGATGAAGTCGTCGTTTCGCCAACGTCTCTCGTCGGTTCGATCGGTGTCGTCATGATGCACCTCGACCGCTCCGGAGAGATGAACGCAAAGGGCATTCGCCCGACGCTCATCCACGCCGGGGCAAAGAAGGTTGACGGCAATCCATTCGGGCCTTTGCCCGAAAACGTCCGCGCAGACATGCAGAAGGACGTTATGGCGTTCTACGAGCAGTTCCTCGGAACCGTAGAGGCCGGGCGCGGCAAGGCGCGATTGAGCGCCAAGAAGGCGCGCGAAACCGAGGCCGACGTTTTCATCGGGCAAGAGGCAATCGACGCCGGTTTGGCGGATCGAATGGCCTCTCTCGACGAGGTGTTGGCCGAATTATCCCGCCCCGCTCGGGCAGCGGGCAGGTCCACAAACCCCAGGAGTGTGAAAATGGATCGTCACGATCTGCCCGCAGCTGACGCGGGCGTAAGCGAAACCGGCCTCAAGGCAGCGCGTATCGAGGGCGAGAATGCCGGGAAAGTTGTCGGAAAGGCAGAGGGCGAAGCAGAAGGCCGCAAGGCTGGCGCGAAAGACGAGCGCGAGCGCATCGGAGCGATCATGGCATTGCCTGAAGCTGAGAAGCGGCAGGCGACAGCGCTCAAGCTTGCACTTGATCCCAATGGCTTCTCTTCCGAGACGGTCAAGGGCGTTCTCGCCGGCTTGCCGGAGGACGCACCGCAGGCCGGAACGGCCGCGAGCATCTCGGCCGCCTCGCAAATCCCGCCACTCGCGCAACGGGCGAACGAAGGGCGCGAGATCGGCCAGAGCGGCAAGCCGGAAGGTGCCGCCCCGGAGGCCGTCAAAGGCGGCTGGGCAAAGGCGTTCGGCCGGCTCTCGTAACCGGCATTCGGCAGCCAGGATCAACAGGCGCAGCGCGGTCCAGCCCTGCGCGTAGCAAGGATTTCCGAACATGACCATTTTCACCGAAGGTCGCCACTCGACCGAAGGGCTTCTCAGCGAGGCGAACTTTCATCGCTCTCGCGACAACATCGTCATTGCGGCCGGCGCCGGCCTCATCGTCGCCGGCATGGTTCTCGGGAAGGTCACGGCCTCTGGCAAGTATGTGCCGAGCGCGAACGCCGAGATCACCGGCGAGGAGGGGGCAGAAGTCGGCGCTGCGATCGCGCTGTACAATTGCGACGCGACCAGCGCTGACCAGAAGGTCGCCGCTATCACGCGCGACGCCGAGTGGAACGGCAACACATTGTCGTTCGACAGCACCGTGAACGATGCCGGTAAGAAGGCGACGAAGGTCGCCCAGCTCGCGGCCAAGGGCATCATCGCCCGATACTGATGGGCCGCCGCGCCAGGCGCGGCCCCGACCTCCCACAATTGAGAGCAATCCAACCTGCGGCCAGTTGAGGCGCGGGCCGCCGCCGTGCGCGGTACAGAAGGAGCAATCGTCCATGTTGGACATTTTTAATCAGGATGCGTTCAGCGTCACGTCTCTGACCGATGCGCTGCGCGATGTGAAACCGCGCCCGTCGCGCCTGAACGACCTCGGGCTGTTTCAGGGAAGCGGCGTAACGACGACATCGATCGGCATCGAGCGCATCGGCGATATTCTGCAGCTTGTCACGCCGACCCCGCGTGGTGGGCCCGGCGAAACTCGCGATATGCCGAAGCGCTCGATCCAGAGCATTCAGGTTCCGCACTTCCAGCGGGACTGGTCGGTAAACGCCGACGAAGTTCAAGGCGTCCGCGCGTTCGGTAGCGAAACTGCCCTTGAGACCGTTCAGGGCGTTGTCGCGAGCAAGATCCAAGTCAACATGGACGACCTCGACCTCACCGACGAATATTCCCGCATCGGTGCGATCCAAGGTATCGTTTCCTACAAGGGCGGCCAGACCCTCGACCTTTTCCAGACGTTCGGCGTTTCTCAGGCCGCCGAGATCGATTTCGACCTCGACAACACGGCCGCAACCGATGGCGCGCTCCTGAAGAAATGCGTTGCGCTGATCCGTGCGGTCCGCGCCGCCGTCGGTGGTCTGTCCTTCCGCCGTGTCCATGCCTTCGTGGGCGACAACTTCTTCGATGACCTGCTCACGAACAAGGAAGTCCGCGACACCTACAAGGGCACAAGCGAGGCTGCCTTCCTCCGCGACAGTTTCGTCGGCGCTGACCGAGGCGAGAACCCGATCTTCCAGTTCGGTGGCATTGTCTGGGAAAACTACGGCGCGATCGAGAGCAGCGGCGACGGCGCTCTGATGGGCATTCCGACCGACAAGGCGAAATTCATCCCGCTCGGCTTGGGCGGGCTGTTCCGCACGTACTGGGCGCCAGCCGATTACGTGGAAACCGTCAACACGCTCGGCCAACGCACCTACGCGAAGCAGTGGCCGATGCAGAACGGCAAGGGCGTGAACGGCGAAACGCAGCGTAACGCCCTGCATATCTGCACCCGCCCGGGCGCGCTGATGCGCGGCAAGCGGACGTAATCGGAAGGAATAAATCATGCCCTCGCCATTTGACGACATCGATGCGGCCATGCAGGCCGATATTGATAGGCTCTTCGGCGAGGGCATCAGCATTATTCCCCAGCTTGGGGACGAATACACGAGGATCCCCGACCCGGATCGTCCGGTAAAAAGCGGCATCCGCGCGACGATCGCTCGCGCCGCCACCGGTGGGGCGACGGATTACCGGGGATCGGCGCGCGACGGCGCAAGCCTTTCCGCCTCGACTGCTGAGATGTGGATCGATCGAGCGGCTTATGCGGCTCTCGGTTACCGGCTCGTGCGCGGCGACATCGTAGAGCTTTCCGACGAGACGCCACCGCCGCGCTTCGTTGTTGCTGCCGTCAATGACGGCGACGGCGGTGACGTTCAAGTAATTTTGGGGTGAACCCGTATGAGCATGGTAGGCCTCGCGCTGCGGCTGTCGGCCGTGATGGCGCTTAAGAATGCGACACTGGCGGGCAAACGCGTTTTTGACAGCGCTATTCTTCCGGTGGACAAGCTCACGACGAAGGCCGGCCCCGAACCCTTCATTGCGATCTCGACGGAAGACGAGACCAGCAAGCCGAGCGGCCGTGACCTGCACAATGGTGATCGCACGATCGATCTTGTTATCGAGGTGGCGATTGGGAAGACTGTCGCCCTGCCAGGTGACGGCGGGACGGGCGTTCAGGTCGCGGACACGGACGCCAACCTCGAAATGTCGCTCGCGATCGTTATGCGGCAGGTTGAGGCTTGCCTTTTCGGCGCCGGCGGCGGGCAATGGGGGAAGGTCTTCCGAGCGATAGCGAAAGCGATCGAGGAGACGGTTACCCGGCGAGGGTTGCCCGAAAAGGAAGGCGAGCGGTTCGCAGCTCGGCAAACTGGATACAGGATAAAGGCATTTGCGGAGCCAGCTTTCGGCCAGCAGCCCGCGCCGGGCAGCCCGTTTGCGCTATTCCTCGCGGCGCTTGATGCGGAGCCGGGTTATGAGGCGTTCGGCGCGATCGTGCGGCAGGCTATCGAGGGCGTCCCGATCGGATGGCCCGAGGTCTACACCGTCGGCGCGATCATGGCTGGTTATACCGAAGAGGAAGCTCAATCGATCGGCATTGCGCCGCTCGGCGGGGCGGATAGCGCCCCCTTGGCAGAGCTTACGATCCTGCCGGATGGCATGGTGCTCGATGCTGACAGCATCGAGGCGAGCCTGCCGCCAGATGAGGGCGAGACCTGATGCCTAACCCATTTCTTGACATGCATGCGCGCCTCTCCGCGCTTGAGAAGCGTGTCGCGGGCATGATCCGGCATGCACCAGTTGAGGAGGTAAACCCGGCCGAAGGCTGGGTGCGCTTCGATCTCGGCGAAGGTGACAATGGCCCGCTGCTTTCCCCGAAAGTGCTCTATGCCCAGATAGCCGGCGGGCTAAAGGCGCACACGCCCCCGACGAAGGGGCAGCAAATGACGATTTTTGCTCCGGGCGGCGATATGCGCCAGGCTGTCGCGCTGCCTATGACATGGAGCGATCAGAACAAGTCGCCATCGGACAAGGGCGACGAGAATGTTCTGACTTTCGGATCGGTCACGGTTGTCCTGAAGGGCGAAAGCGTCAAGGTCACCGTCGGCGGGACGTCCTTTGAGATTTACAGCGACGGCATCCGCGCCACCGCTGCGGATTACCAATTCGATTGATGGAGGCTGCAATGCCTGGCGTTGCTTGCGTCGGTATCGATGTCGCCGGCGGCGTTCAGCTCGGCGCCCAAGCGGCGAAGTTCAAGGTCCGAGGAAACGCGGTCGTCGTCGTCGGCGATGCTGTCGCCTCGCACCCGCCTTTCCCCCCGCATACCGGCGCGCCGACCATGGCGGAGGGCACCACGAAATTCCGAGTTGGGGGCATCCCGGTTTGCCGGGAGGGGCACACAGCAACATGCGGCCATCCGACCACCGGGCGGCCGTTCTTCCGCATCCCGTAGACGCGGGAGCGAAACCCTTAGGAGAAAGTCTATGAAGACCCTGCAAGAAATGCTTCGCGAGCGCGTCGGCGGCGACGGCCGCGCCGCGACAGCCGTTATCGATGTGCGCCGCGATGAGGTTCGCCTCCTGCTCGGCGCCGTCGGGCAGCATGGCCGGATCATCCTCAGTATCGAAGGCGACGACGTTCGCGTGATTTATCCCGATCGCTCTGCGCCGAACGAAGAGAACGTCGAGGCCGCCTCCGACGTGGACGTCGAGACCGGCGTTCGGCGGCCAGTTGATATCGACGCCGGCGAGTTCGTCGATAGCAACAATCCCCTTCGTCCCGGCGAAAACCCTGCCGACGCCCCGGCGCGCATCGAAGCGGAAGGCTTGAGCGCCAGGCAACCCGAGGCCGTGAGCACGACGACCGCGCTCGACGGAACAACGGGCACGGCAGTGGACGCGGCGCCCGATAGCACTCCGGCTGCTGCATCCGAGGTGAAGAACCCTCAGCCGTCGGGCAGCGCTACGGCGACCCTGCCGCCTATCGATCCGGCAAGCCATTCGAAAGAAGAGCTTCTTGAGATCGCCAAGAATGCGGGCATCGCCATCAACCCGAGCGAGAACAAGGCTGCAATCGCTGCGGCGATTAACGACAAGCGCAGCGCGGCTGTTTGATTGACAGGGGAATGACGAAATGGCCCTCGATCCAAGCATCGACATCGACGCTGTGACGGGGGCCAACGTCGAAGGATGGCCCCATGTCCTGCAGTCCCTACAAGAAATTTTCACGACATCCTTCGGTGAACGCAGCATGCGCGAGTGGTTTGGCTCGATCGTGCCGCACTTCCTCGGGGAGAACATGAATTCGTCAACGATCTTGGCGTTTTTTTCCGCTGTAGCCTCCGCGATCGATCAATGGGAGCCCCGCTTTAAAGTGGTCCAGATCATCCCGGTCAGCGTGGGTCGCAACGGAAAATTCCGAGCGGAGATCCAAGGCTATTACCGACCCCGAGCATTGCTCGGCGACCTTTCCATCGAAGGCGCGCGACGGGTCACCGTTAACGGCACAGACGAAGGCTTGAGGCTGGCAGCATGAGCGTTATCGATTTTTCTGGCTTGCCCTTCCCGAGCGTCATCGAGCCACTCGACTTTGAAGCGAATAGGACCGCGATCGAGAGCGATCTCGTCGCGCGGTTTCCGGCGGTGGCCCCGGTGCTGCAAATCGAAAGCTCGATCACAAAGAAGCTGGTCGAAGCCGTTGCGACCCGAGAAAACCGTCTTCGCGGCCGCGTCAACGACGCGCTCAAGGGCGTGTTGACGCCTTTCGCAAAAGGTTCTGACCTCGATAACGTGGTTGCTCGGCAGGGGATCGAACGTCTGGAAATCCCGTCTCCCGTCGAGGGGCAGCCAGCGCAGATGGAAAGCGACGCCTCTCTTTTGCGTCGGTATCTCCTTTCCTTCGATATCGCGTCTGCCGGGTCCGCTGACCGCTATCTTTATGAGGCGTGGACGACATGGCCTCAAAATGCAGATCGCTCGCTTGGGCTGTGGGATGCGCGCGTCAACGGCTTCGACGTCCACGGTCGGCGCGGCGACACCGATGTTGTCATCATTGGCCCTTTTGGCCGCTTAGCGACATCTAGCGAAAAGGCAGCGATATCGGCTGCTGTACGCGCCCCTCATGTGAAGCCTGAAGCGGTCTCGGTCGCCGTGCTCGATGCGGTTCGCGTCGAATATACTGCGAACCTCGCAATTGAGACCCGGCCAGGCCCGAGCCCAGATTTCGTGAAGGCGGACGTTGTCGCCCGAATTCGCCGGGAGGCCGACAAGAGAATGACGATCGGGGGCGAAATCCCTGCCGGCTTCCTGGCTGGGGTCGCCTACGGCGACAATGTCATCACCGTCACCGATCTGGATCCAGTAGCGATCGAACCCGACCCCTATTCGGTGCCTGTCCTAACCGAAATCAACGTCATCGCCGCCGTTCGGCCCTAGAAACCGAGAGCTTGCTCCATGGCCCTTTCCGATATCCTGCCGCCGCGCAATGCGACGGCATTCCAGAGGGCTTTTCTTGATGCTTCCGGGCAGCCCCTCCCTATACCTTTCCGGGAAACCCTCGACCCTCGAACAACCCCGCCCGAATGGCTCAAATGGCTCGCCCAGCACGAAAGCGTTGATCTGTGGGATGATAGCTGGTCAGTCGAGCGCAAGAGACAAGTGATCGTCGAATGGCCCGAGATCAGCCGGATCAAGGGCACGCACGAGGCGGCCGTCCGCTGCCTCGGGTTCGTCGATGCTGAGGTTATTGACAGCGTGGCTTACCCGGCCCGCTTTATCGCCGGGCGCTCGGCGCTCGGTATCACCCCTCTCAATCACCCCGCTTTCAAGGCGCGATGGCTCGTGCAGGTCGCGCTCAAGAAGCCGGTGAACGCCTTCGTGTTGGGTCGCTCGGCTGCCGGCCTCGGTGCCTTGCGCACGATTGACCTAACCCCGATCCATCGCGCCAAGGAAGCGCTGCGCGTCGCCAAGGCTCCGGAGACCGAATACCTCGTCTCCTTCGCCTGGCGTCGCCGGGTGACCTTCGGCGACCGCCCCTCCTTCGGTGACGATCTGCCTTTCAGCGGATTTATCGACCGCGAAACCTTGTGAGACCAATCCCATGGACGTGATCAATTTTTCTCAGGCGGAGATCATCGCGCCGGACGATCTGACCGCGATCAGCGTCAGCGCCCGCGATGCCTTCGATGCGCGCGATAGCGGCGCTCTCGGCTGGCCGGCACATTGGGCGCACGTCACCGTGTCGCAGGCCTCGGCCGACATCGTCAACCTTACCTCCGGCGAATATTATGCCGGCACTGAGGTCTACGGCGCCAAGGAAACGCAGCAGGCCAACCTGCAGAGTTTCAAGCCTGTTGTCGCTTCCGACGAGCGGTGGGTCGCGCTCATCTTGCGCGGTTCGGAAGACCTCGTCAGCTCGATGCGGCCTTTCGAAACCTCCGAGGAGCCGTTGACCGAGAGCATTCCGGTCAACCAGAGCACCCCGAAGGCGACGCGGCGGAATATGTCTGTCATCGTGCAGACCGGTTCGATCATGGTGGCACCGGCGGCGCGGCCGGCGATCAACGAGAACGACTGCTGTGTCGCCTTCGTGCGGCTGCGCAATACCGGCATTGCTGAGATCGTCCCCAACGAGGCCGCCCGCGTCAAAACCGTCTATGAGATCGAGCAGCGTCTGACCACGGTCGAGCTGTCGATCGGCGTCGTCGTCGAGTTGACCCAGAGCCTGCAGACCGACGTCGCCAACCTGGCGGCCAAGTTTGACGAAATCCCCGACGCGCAGCTCTTCCGCCAGATCACGCGCGACGTCTCGATCGCGCGCCAGCTCCTCAACTTTCCTGACGAGGCGCGGAACTATTATTACGATAACGGCCTGCTGCGGAATGCCTTCTGGGATTTCACCTATGCGGGGGCGGATTTCCGCATCAACGAGGGCATTCGTTTTCCCTACCAAATCCAGCAGGAAAACGTGCTGCGCGTCCTCAACCCGGCCGCAACCGATATCAGCTTCTGGGAAAACACGCTGCTGCTGCCGGCCTACACCGAACGGCTGCGCATCGAGAACCCGCAAGGCAAGCTGAAGAAGGACATCTCCAACACCGTCCACACGGTCAAGACGGCCGTCCAACACACGGTTTCCAACACGCGCCTGCGCTATGGCGAGACGGTTACGGTGTGCGAAAACGCCGCCGGCTGGGGACAGGTCGGATCGCAGAAGGCCAACGAGATTTTCAACACCAACGGCGCGACGTGGGTGTCGAAGGGCCAGACCGACAATCCTTGGAACAACGACCCGCGATCGGAGGGCGGCCACAAGGAGTATGCCGTCCAGCGCGTCATCAAGGACAGCTACACCTCGACCTATACCTCGTATCGCGTCGAGGAATTCGGCCTCTCCGGTGCGGTCTATGCCCAGACCTTCGTCTGCAGCCAGGTCATGGTTGCGACGTCGATCGAGCTTTACTTCACGCGCGTGGGCTCCGAAGGTGACGTCCTGCTCTGCATTGCCGAGGTCGGCCCGACCGGGGCGCCGACTTTTGAAAAGGTCATCGTCCAGGTCAACAAGCCGCAAGGCCAGTTGGCCGTCAATCAGTGGAACAAGTTCACCTTCCGCCCAACTTTGCTGGAACAGGGCAAGCGCTATGCCTTCTTCACGGTGACCACGGGCAACCATCAGGTGGCCGCATCCGACGACAACGCCTTCCAGGGCGGCACGATGTTCCTTTGCACGGATGGCATCTGGGCACAGGGCGACGTCAAGCAGGATATTTCCTTCCGCCTGTACGCGGCGCGGTTCGCCGCCTCGCGCACCGTCGTTCCGATGGAAAACCTGCAGCTCACCGGCGGCATGTCGGAACTGGAAATGATCTACCAAGGCTGGGCGCCGGATTTCACGTCGCTGGTCTGGGAGGTGAAGCCCGAGGGCGCCTCGGATTGGGTGCCGATGGATGCGCGTGTTCCGAACCCCTTGTCTACCTTGCCAGCGAACGTGCAGCTGCGCGCCGTCTTCCTCGGTACCGAGGACGTCGCGCCGTCAATCATCATGAACACGGAAGCGATCACGCGCACCGGACGCATGAAGAACAACCAGAAGGCCATTTCGAAAGCAATGGCGCTGGGCTTCTCCACCGAC
>JAFKJU010000043.1 GCA_017305935.1 Hyphomicrobiales bacterium
GCAGCTCTTGAATGTCGGCTTCGCCCGGGAGAAAGGCGTTGACGCCTTCGGCCATGAAGCGGGAGACGAGCGCCGGCTTGAAAGACAGGGCGGCGACCATCAATCCCGCCAGGCCAAGCGCCGGGGCGGTCGATCGGGCGCGGGCGGCGGCGGCGGCGCCATCGATGGCCTGCACAAGCTGGATGCGCGCTTCGTCGATGACGCCTTCGGCCAGCGCCGCCTGCCGACCGGCCAGGTATCCCTTGCGATAGGCGGCATCCGACCTGCGGCGCGACTGCGATCGCTTCTGCTTTTTCTCTGTCATGCTTCGACCTTTCGGAGAAATTTGACGGTGCGGACAAAGCCGGGGTGTTGCCGGCAGGCCTTGGCCTCGGCCACGAGCGAATTGGCGGCCGCAACGGTGATGCTGCGGCCATCGAAAAAGGTGACGCGGTAGAGGCTGGATTGCGGGCGGGCGCTAGCGACGCTCACGGCCGCCACCAGTAAACAAGGGCAGCCAGGAGGCCGAAGGCCGGCACGCTGAGCAGGATGCCGAAGGCGACGCCTCGGCAGCGATCGCGCGCCGGCGTCGGGTCAATGGGTTTGCGGGGCATGGGTTATGCCTTGGGGCCCAGCCGGGGCGGACACATCGTCAATGTCGTCGATGCCCATTCGCTCGGCGTACCCGCCAACGATCTTGCGGACCGCCTGCACGGCGCGCCGCAGCTTGGCGTTTTCGGCGGCGAGATCGACCAGCGGTGCGGCGGACGTGGGCGCGTCGACGCCTTCGCCAATGATGTCCATCGGGTGGCAGTTCAGTGCCTGGCAGATGATCACCAGCCGGGAAATCGAGATGCGGTTCGTGCCCTTCTCGTATTTCTGGATTTGCTGGAAGGTGACGCCGATGGCATCGCCGAGCGCAGACTGGCTGATGCCGCGATCGGCGCGGACTGCACGCAGGCGCGCGCCGGCATTCCGGTCGATGAGACCGGCCGTTTCTTCCTTGGTCATGTGGGGTTTCCTTCATCCGTTTCGGATGCCGGCGCGGTTTTGGCGCCGGCGGACCGAAGCGGATCGCGGGTTATGCCGGCGACAATGCTTCGTCGTTGAAAGTGCTGTACACTGGCGGCCGGTCAGGGGCGGGGTGCCATTTCACGCTGTAGCTGTCGGGACCTTGACGATGCTGCGATCGGGATTCGATAGACCCTTTTAGCCCGCCGACGAGGACCGATTGAAAGGTCACGAACTGGCCGAGGCGAAAGCGGAAGGTATGGGGCGGCTCTTCCGAAATGGCGGAGAGCTTGTCCTCGCAAACCGCAGCTTGTGGCGCGGTGGGTTTGCGGATCGCATCGGCGATGCTTTTCAGCACATCGGCCGGATGCGCCTCAATGTGCTCCGGCATGGTAATGGCAATAGTCATGCGCATTGCGGCTTCCTTCATCCGTTTCGGATGCCGGCTCCCGTGGGGGTAGAGCCGGTCACCGAAGCGGATCGTCACGCGGCCGTGGTGGCGTCCGTTGCAGCCTTCTCGGCTGCGACCTCGTCGGGCTGGATTTCGTGGATGCGCAGGTCCATGGCCGAATGGCAGATGAAATCGCGTGTCTCGCCTGCGGCGACGAGGCCTGAATACATGGGAATGTCTTCGCTCGTATGCGGATCGATGCCCTGCACGCGAACGGGCCAGCCATGGCCTGCCTTGACGGTGATGGTGGTTGTCATGATCGCTCCTGTCTGACTGAAACGACGGTCCGTTTCGGATGCCGGCTCCCGTGGGGGTAGAGCCGGTCACCGAAAGGGGCCGGCTTTTAGGCAGCCATCGCGCTTTCGCTGCGCATCAGCTGCGCGAAAGCGTCTTTGGCGTTCGCGATCTGGTCGCGCAGATAGCCAAGGCGCAGGAAGTCTTCCTCGGTTTGCGCGCCGGTATCGATGTAATCGCGATACATCTGACGAGCGATGGTGTTCGGCGTTGGGGTCTTTTGATTCTGCTTGCTCATTGCTTTCTCCTATGGACTGGCCTGCACACCTCAGCATCTAGCCAAGCGAGGCATAAGAAGAATATAAGCAATAATTATGTTTTAGGGCAAGCGATAATTATAAGCGTGTCTTGAAATTTACATCTCGACTCAGGCGGGAAAAGAATCAATTATTAGAACACAACGTGAACAAAGGAGGCTTTGGTATGGCGTCGCCTGTCCCTGATGAGCTGCTCGGAGATGCAAACATGATCAATCTTGAGTGCAGCTATTGCGGTCGTACGCGCTGGCGTAAGCCGTCCGAGCTCGCGCGCCGCGGCGTGACGCTGCATACACCCCTCTACGATCTGGGCCGACGACTAAGCTGCCCGACCTGCCAAGATGAGGGTCGGCCCGGGAAAACGATATCGGTGCAGGCCTATTATGATCGCGATTTTGATCGAGCTCGGATCGAAGCCGCCGTGCTTAGAAACCAAATAGTTCTTTCAGCGGAATTACCCGAAATATCCGCTTAATCGCATAGCGATCAAAGGAGATTTCTTTCGGCGGGTTGTACTGCTCGACAATAATTTCTTTGGCAGTCCGGCGCTTGAGCTTCTTGATATATGACTTTCCGGCTTGGCTTTCTTCCTCGCCGAATAGCTCAATAACTACGTGATCGCCTGGAACTGGCTCAACTCCCCCAGCATAGATCATTTCTCCGGGATCATAGCGTGGGACCATGCTATCGCTGAGAACATTGAGAGCAAACACGTTTCGCAAATGGGCAATGCCTGGTGGTCGCCTGACAAACCCGGCAACCTCTCCATTAAAACTGAAATCGCCATCGTCACCACCGTATGTCACGCCAAGTAGCTGAACATCCATCGGGCCGATCGGAAGCGGCGCGGGGCCGGTAACAATTTCCGCGTCACCAAGGCCGTCGTCGTCGAGATAAACGAGCTCGCCCTTGGCAAGCGCCGTGGAATCCACTCGTAGAACTTCCGCGGCCTTAACGAGGTTCTCCATGCTCGGAAGGTTTTTCCCGCCTTCCCACATACCTACCGCGGCGATGTCGATGTTAAGCGGTTCAGCAATGTTGCGCTGGACAAGACCTCGACGCTTTCGCGCGGTGCGAATTGCGGTGCCTACAGCGAGTGCCAAGGGTGATTTAGCCATGCTTATAAGTGGCTTAAGCGGCAATTGCGCGTCTACGTAATTATCACTTGCTGAAATACGTAAGTTTTGCTTATATGCGGCCATGGACAATAACCCTTCTCCGCTTGATGTTGCGATTGAACGTGTTGGCAGTGCTAGCGAGCTCGCGCGCCGTATTGGCATCACAGCGGCGGCTGTTTTGCAGTGGCCGCAGGTGCCACCCAAGCGGGTGTTGGCGGTCGAAGAAGTCAGTGGGGTTTCGCGTCATATCCTGCGCCCGGACCTGTACGGCCCGCCTCCGACTGAGACTGCAGAATGAGCCTCGTCCAACGTTCCTCCCCCATTGCCGTGCAAACCTCCTCCCGTTTGCGGCATAGCCCCGTCGCGTCACTCCTCCTCCCATGCGCGACGGGGCGCTCTCTTTCGATCCGGTCTGGCGCGAAGACGTATGCGCGACAGGCCGTGCGCCGGGGCCGGTCATGGCGTTATGGCCTGCAGGACCGCCCCGGCGCTGCCCTTGTTCCCCTCTGCGGAGCGTCAGGCGCCGCAGCGCCTCGGCCGGGACAGACTTTGTTTGGCGGACCGTCCCGGCCGATTTTTTCGTCTCGATATGCATGCGGTCCCCCGTGATCTGACGGACTGACCTTCACACACATCACCATTGTCCCGCGACGGGAAACGCAGTGCGTTTGTCCCGCGCCGGGACGCGCTTACCCTTTTGAAGGACAAAGAGAATGCGTCTCACTGAAGCATGGATGTACCGGGTCAAGGCCGCGCAGCGCGACCTGATCGAAGCGTGCGGCACGCTGCGCCGTATCGAGGAAAAGCATAGCTACGGCAAAACCACAGTGGGGCGTTGGAGCGATCCCAACGATCCGACCTTCATGCCCCCTGCAGGCCGTCGTCGCTCTGCAGGCCGATTGCGGCATCCCCTATATCACGCAAGTTTTGGCGGAGCTGCAAGGTCGCCGTTTGACCGATCCCGATGTCGAACGGCAAGCGGAGATCGGCGTCATGGCTAGCCATGCCGAAGTGATGCGTCTGGTCGGCGAGCTGGCCAATAGCGTGGCGCTGGCGATCGCCGACGGCCGGGTGACGCCGGCTGAAGCCCATAGCGTCGACCGCATCGCGGCCGGCTTGCAGCAGGTTACCAGCGATCTGCGCGGTTCTCTTGCCTCCATCAAGGCGCTGGGCGGCGTCACCGCCGGCCTCGCGACCGGACACGGGGAGGATTGAGCGATGGACGCGGCCGGCGCATCTTCTCCCGAACTTCGCCCGATCAACGGCCTCGACCTTCCGGACGTCGCGCCGGCGGCTCTGCCCGATTGGCTGCCGGAAGTGCGCCAGGTCGATCCGGTCACGCTCTTCGTCGACGAAAAATACCAGCGCGGCCTGTCGGATCGCTCCATGCGGCTGATCCGCAAGATCGTGTCGCAGTGGTCCTGGCTGGCGTTCAAGCCGCCGATCGTCGTCGATGTCGAGGGCAAGCTGCATGTGATCGATGGACAGCACACGGCCATCGGCGCGGTGACGCATGGCGGGATCGGAACCATGCCGGTTCTCGTCGTTCGAGCCAAAGCGGTGGGTGAGCGGGCAAGCGCGTTCGTGCGCCACAATCGCGATCGCATCCAGGTGACTGCGACGCAGCTGCATGCAGCGCTTGTGGCGGCTGGTGACGAGGACGCGCTCGATGTTGCGGCCATCTGTGAACGGGCCGGCATTCGCCTCTTGAAAAACCCGCCGCCCATGGCGCGCTACAAGGCGCGCGACTGCGTGGCGATCAGCGCGATCATGTCCCTGAAAAACCGCCGCCACGTGAAGGGTGCGCGGGAGGTAATGGAGGTGTGCGCCAAGACGGGCGCTGCGCCCGTCACCGCCAATCTGATCCGGGCCGTCGAGCGGCTTTTGTTCGACAAGGAATACAAGGGCGAAATCGACGCCGATCGCATCGTCGCCCTCTACATCGCCATGCCCGACTATCTGGAGACCGAGGCGCGCCGCTTTGCGGCCGAACGAAAGGCGCCCATCTGGCGGGCGCTGGCCTCGGTCATTTTCATGAACCGGAGGAAGGCGCGTGGATAGTTTGGAGGATGCGCTGCGCAATCGTGTCGGCGAGCTGGAAGAACGTGTGCGGCAATTGGAGGAGGCGCTATCGCCACTCGAATTTATGTCGCCACCAGAATGGCAGCTCACCGCAAACGAGGCACGCGTATTCGCGCACCTGGCTTCCCGAGAAATGGCGACGAAACAGTCTCTTATGGCGGTCCTCTACAGCGGCCGATCGGAGGAGCCGGGTATCAAAATCGTCGACGTTTTCATCTGCAAACTACGTCGGAAGATCAAACCGTTCGGCGTTTCGATCAACACGATCTGGGGGCAGGGATGGGCCCTCGAAAGGAAGGCGGCGGCATGATGAGCGAACGGGAGTTTTCCCTTCTTCTTGCCAAGCCCCTGCCAGATGGCGCGCGTGGGTTCCTGTCCCTAGTTCGTGCCCAGGGCGGGCGTGTCCAGCTCCTGCCGGAAAGCAAGCTGCTCGTGCTGGCCAAGGCTTGCAGTAAGGCCGGCTATGCGCATCTGCGCGAGGATGGCCGCACCGTGCTGCTGACCGGCCTCGGCCAGGCCTATCTCGACCGCATCGCGAGGGTCGAATGACAGGCCTGTCCCGCCGATCCTTCCTGTTGTCCAGCGCCGCAGCGTTTGCCCTGCCGGCGCTGCCGGCCGTTCCCGCTGCGGCCGTGCCCGCCATCGCCAAGCCCGCGACGATGATGTGGATTTGCGGCACGCCGGGCGAAATGGACTGGCGTGCGTTCAATGCGCCGACGGCGGAACAGGCCTGGTTGCAATATTGCGACCGGCTCGGGCTCGAGGTCGATGAATTCCCGATGGGCGAAGACTGCGTCGACCGGGTGGCCGCATGGGATGGCATGCAGCCTGATCAGATCGGGCCTGCCGACTGGCTGGCGGCTGATTACGGCACGATCTGCGAGCGCTGCGACTGCGAAATCTATAGCGGGAGCGACGGGCGCGTCGTCAGCTCGGGCGAGGCTGTGTGCCAGGCCTGCATGACGATCGCCGAACGGGTCGAGATGGAGCCGGCCAGCCTGGTCGACGACCTGATGAACGATATCGCCAACGAAGGCGAAGCGGAGATCCGGGAAAAGCTGGTCGCCGCCCGCGAATGGGGCGATCTGCCGGCCGATCTCTGGGCCCGCGCGGTGGCGGGAGCGAGCGACACATGATTCCGCCGCGTCCAGATTGCCAGAAACGCATGGCCGCCTTCGATGCCCTGCCGGTGACGGTGCGGCGGGCGATGGCGAATGCCGCCTATTCCTTTCCCGTGGCCCTGGTGCCCCGGTTGCGCCGCCGTGGCCTGAAGGCGCGCCAGATCGTCGCGGCGATCGTGGCGGCCGATCGGCGGCTTGCGAAAGGCGGGGCGCTATGAGCGGCGGCATTACGCCCGGTCAGCTGCGCGCCTTGCAGCGTCTGGCCTCGCTTCACGATCGCTATCCCGACTATCGCGGCTTTCGGTCCCGGTTTCTCGGCAACAGCACCTCTGTGCTGCTGCGCGCCATCGGCTCGACCGGACTGGTGGCGCTCGAGCGGCTCGGCGATGGCGCTTTTCGCTATTCGCTGACGCCGGCGGGCCGGGCCCGGGCGCAGGGCGGTGCATCATGAGCGAGCCTCAAAGCAAGACGGCCGTGGCGCGGCCGATCGCCAGCATCATCACCGGCAATCGCCTGCGGCGCGTGGATGAGGCCAAGGTGGCATCGTTCATGGATTCGATCGGGCGCGATGGCCTGCGCATGCCGATTACCGTCTTCGGTGACGAGACGGCCCCGACCGCGATGTTGAGCGCCGGCGGTCATCGGCTCGAAGCCTGCCGGCGGCTGGGGCGCGAAACCATCCTGTGCTTCCATGAGGCGGGCGATGCCTATGACTGCGCGCTTTGGGAAATCGACGAGAACCTGATCCGCTCCGATCTGTCGGCGTCGGAACGGGCGCTGTTTACGGCGCGGCGCAAGGAAATCTATCTCGTCAAGTTCCCGGAAACGGCTGTCGGGGCAAACCAGCATTCGAGGGTTCGCAAAAACTGCGAAGGCTCGGCGCCTGCGCGTTTCAGCGCCGCCACGGCCGAGGCGACCGGGCAGAAAGAGCGCACCGTGCAGCTGGATGCCGAGCGCGGCGCGAAGATTTCGCAGGCCGCCCTGCAGATGCTGGCTGGCTCGCGCCATGACAAGGGCGTGACGCTGGATCATCTCAAGAAACTGGCGACGCCGGAAGCGCAGGAAGGCTATGCACGCCAGCTGCTCGCCGGCGATCGCGCCGTGGCGGCGGAAAGCAAGGTGATCCGCACCGCGACCATGCGCCGCTCGCGCGATGTGCGGCTGGGGCTTCTGAACGTGATCGCCGATCGCGGAATCCGGGTCGCGGGCGAGCTGCCGCGTGCGGCCTATCCGATCCTCTATGCCGATCCGCCATGGCAACAGGAAGCCTGGAGCGACGAAACCGGCCAGGACAAGGGCCTGAAATATCCCTCCATGCCGCTCGACGACATCAAGGCGCTGTGCGCCGGCGATCGCAGCCCGGCGACCAGTTCGGCCGAATGTTTTCTTTGGGTGCCGGCGAACCGGCTGCATCACGGCATCGACGTGCTGACCGCCTGGGGCTTCGAATACATCTCCGGCATGGTCTGGGACAAGATCGACATCGGCATGGGCCGGCATGTGCGCGACCGGCACGAACATCTGCTGATCGGCAAGCGCGGCAAGGTCTCGATCGCGCCTTTGCCCGGCGACAACCCGCCCTCGCTCTATGCCGAGCGCAAGACCGCGCATAGCCGCAAGCCGGCATGGTTTGCCGAGCAGATCGACCGGCAATGGCCGGAGCTTCGCAAACTGGAACTGTTCAACCGCCGCGAAAGCCTGGTCGAAGGCGACGTGCGGCTGAACGGCAAGTGGGATTTCTGGGGGTTCGAAGCTGCCGGCGCAGCGAATGACGAGGTGGCGGCATGAAGTGCGATTTCGTGGTGGGGCAGCGCGTGGTCTGCATCAATGGGGACTGGCCGGACTGGGCGGTCTCAACTGACGAAAGGTTCATTGTGCCGGGGCCGGTGCGGGTTCCGATGCTGAATGAGGTTCTGACGATTGCGGGGATTCAGGCCGGGACGAGGCTGGTTACGATGTCAGCCGTCTGGCTCGCCTTCGAAGAAATTGCGGGCGGCTGGCACTACAGTCACTTCCGACCGCTGATTGAGCGGAAAACCGATATCTCGATGTTCAAGCGCATGCTCACGCCGGCGAAAAAGGAGGTGGATGCATGAGCGGCGTTGTCAACGCAAAGCGGGTCGAGGTCATCGGGCAGTGCAAACTGTATCTCGGCGACTGCATCGATATCCTGCCGGGGCTTGGTCAGGTCGACGCTGTCGTGACCGATCCGCCTTACGGCATGGCGTACAAAAGCGGGCATAATTCGGCTCGCAAGGGCGCGGGGAAAGTTCTCAGCCGGAAGGACGGGGATTTCAAGCCGATCGCTGGGGATGACAAGCCGTTCGACCCGTCCTTCATTTTTGCGCTTGGCGCACCTTCGATCATCTGGGGTGCAAACCACTTCAATCATGTCTTGCTGCCTCGGCGACGCTGGCTTGTCTGGAACAAGCTCTGCGGCAAAACTGCCTTGCCGTCCGGTAGCGATGTTGAACTGGCTTGGTGCAGCGAGCCCGGGCCTGACCGCATCTTTGACCACCTCTGGCGCGGCATCATGCGTGCTGGCGAGGAAAACATCGTCCATAGCGTCAAGCACCATCCAAATCAGAAACCTGTAGCGCTGATGTCATGGTGCCTCGGCTTCGTTCCGGCCGGGATCGTCCTCGATCCGTTCATGGGCTCCGGGTCGACCGGTGTTGCTGCTGTCAGGGCTGGGCGACCTTTCATCGGCATCGAACTTGACGAGAGCTATTTCGACATCGCCTGCCGGCGCGTCCAGGATGCCTATCGACAGCCGAACATGTTTGCGCCATCGGAACCAGTGGGGCCGTCCGAGCAAGTCCGCTTCGATCTGGAAGGCGGTGCGGCATGAACCTGCGCATCCTCAAGAAGCTGTGCAAGCGCGCCGCACCCTTGCTGCTCCAGCTGGGCGACGATCGCGAGCAATTCCCGTCCGAAAAATGGGAAAACTACCACGGTACCTTTATCGGCGACCGCAAGCATTGGGATCGGGGGCGGTGCCATCCCTCCTATGAGGGTCGAAATGGCTGGGGCACGCCGCGCGGGGCTGAAGTCGTGTTCACGACGCGAGCCGGCCGGCGCATCGTCATGGGTCCGCCTGTGCATCCCCGCAAGGGCACGATCATGGTCGGGGCCCCGTCTGGCTATTACGAGCCGGAATGGGATGAGCAGTGCGCATGGAGCGCGCTGGAAAGCCTCGTCCTCGATCATTTCACAGATTGGGATTTGGTGGAGCGCTGGCAAGAGCGGGAATTTGCAAGCGAAGATGCTGAAAAATTCGAATGGCCCGTCGGCGGCGCGCTTACGCGCGATCTATCGTCGGTGTCGCTCATCTTCGCCGCCGCGCGGGAAATCATTGCCGGGAAAGGCGGTGCGGCATGAATATGGTCGCCGGCTCGCTTTTCGAGGGCATGAGCATTCCCGATATCCATGCGTTCGCCCGCTCTCGCGGTTGGGCGGATGAGCCTTTGATCGTCGATAGCTTCGCCGGCGGTGGCGGGGCGTCGACCGGGATCGAGATGGCGCTTGGCCGCTCGCCGGATATCGCCATCAATCACAATGCTGCGGCGCTGGCGCTGCATGCCGCCAATCATCCGGATACGCTCCACCTTTCGGAAAACGTCTTCCGTATCGACCCGCTCGACTACCTGCGCGGCCGGCATGTCGGGCTCGCCTGGTTCTCTCCGGATTGCAAGCACTTCTCGAAGGCAAAGGGCGGCGCGCCGGTGGAGCGCAATATCCGCGACCTTTGCTGGATCATTCCGGGCTGGACCGAACGCATCCAGAAAAGCGGCGGCAAGGTCGACGTGATCATCATGGAGAACGTCGAGGAATTCCGCGACTACGGCCCGCTGATCGTGACGCCGCGCGGCCTGCGGCCCGATCCGGACAAGAAGGGGGAGACCTTCCAGAAATGGTGCAAGACGTTGCGCCGTCTCGGCGGAAAGCTGGAATGGCGCGAATTGCGCGGCTGCGACTATGGCGCGCCGACGATCCGCAAGCGTCTGTTCATCATCATCCGCTTCGACGGCCAGAAGATCGTCTGGCCGCAGCCGACGCATGGCAAGCCCGACGACGCCGATGTTCTCGCCGGCCGCAAGCAGCCCTGGCCGATCATGGCCGATTGCATCGACTGGTCTATTCTCTGCCCTTCGATCTTCGACACGGCGGCCGAGATCAAGGCGGCCTATGGCTTGCAAGCCGTCCGTCCGCTCGCCGACAACAGTATGGCCCGCATTGCGCGTGGCCTGCATCGCTATGTGTTGCAGGCCAGCCGGCCGTTCATCGTCAACCTGACGCATGGTGCCCGCCTTGAGGATGTGGGCAGCCCGGCCAACACGATTACGGCGGCGCGGCGCGGCGAAAAATCCTTAATTGCGCCGCACATCATGACGATGCGCAATGCCGGGAAACCTTTCAACGGCGCTGACCAACCGGCTCATACCATTACCGCCGGCGGCGCGGGCCTGACGTTGGTCGCGCCGACGTTGTTTCAGACCGGATATGGAGAGCGGGAAGGGCAGGCGCCGCGTTGCCTCGATATCGAGAAGCCGCTGGGCACTGTCGTCGCAGGTGGCGTGAAGCATGCCGTAGCTTGCGCCTTCATGGCGCAGCACAACAACGATGCCCGGCGGATCGGCGGCGTCAATCCGGGGCGGCCGATGGGCGCGCCGGGCTCGACCATCACGCAAACCGGCTCGCACCAGAACGTTGTCGCTGCCTATATCGCCCGTCAGTTCGGAACGTCGACCGGCCATCGCGCCGACGCGCCTTCGGGCACGGTCATGGCGCGCGGCATGGGCAAGTCCCAGCTGGTCGCGCCCTACCTGCAATCCTACTACGGGATCGGTGACGGTCAGCGTGGTGACGATCCGATGCGCACTGTAACGACCAAGGATCGTTTCGGCCATGTCGCGGCCACACTCGGCGTTCCACCATTCACCGAAGCCCAGGCCGCCCGGGCGCGGCAGGTCGCGGATTTCCTGCGCTCCTACGGTTTCTGGGACGCGCGCGAATTCGTGACGGTGGAGATCGACGGTGAGACTTTCGTCATCGTCGATATCGGCATGCGCATGCTGACGCCGCGCGAGCTGTACAATGCGCAGGGCTTCCCGCGCGACTACGTCATCGACGGCGTCTGGTCGAAACCGCAGGTCGGCCACAATGGCGGGCCGGTCTGGTTACCGTTCACCAAGTCGGTGCAGGTATCTTGCGTCGGCAATTCCGTCTGCCCGCCTGTTGCGGCGGCGCTGGTGGCCGCCAACTGCAATCATCTCGCTCGACAGCAGGTGGCGGCATGACGGGGCCGACGCTCGAGCAAGACAAGCGGCGCATGTTGCGGCTGGCCGATATCGTCGCCGGCATGGGCGGCGATGCCTGGACGCAGGCTTTTGCCGATGGCGGGTGCGGTCTCATCACGCGTCGCTCGACCGGCGAGGAAGTGACGATCTGCACTTTCACCGCAGATGCCTTGCCGGGCGAAATCGAGCTTCTGGTGGGTGCGCTCGACGACACCATTCTGTTTCTGCGCGCCCGGGCGCGGGCGGTGGAGGTGCTGCGCGCGCTGCAGGCGTCCGGCGAGGCGGGCAAGGATGCGCCCGGGGACCAGGGCGAGTTGCCGATGCGCGAGGGCGACTTTGCCGCTAACGCGGCAATGCATCTGAATGAGCGGCCGTTCTGGAGGTTTCTGGCTGAGACGACGCCGGGCGGGCCTGTCGACAGCAAGGAACTGGCCGACCATCGCCTCAAGCAGGAACTCGGCATCCAATCGAAAAGTGAACTGAACGAAAAGCCGCGCGCGCAATCCGCGTGGATTCACATGCGCGGCAGCTATCAGCTTTGGAAGCGCAACGGGGGATAGGATGGGAATGGCAGCGGAAACGATAAGGGCGCGCCGTTTCGACGACGCGCCCCTTGGTGCTTCGAGCGGCGCCGGCCGGCTGGGTCGGGCCGTCACATGAGCGCGCCTGTTTTCGAAGAGGAAGCGATCGAAGCCCATGGCGAGCGCGTCCTGGCGGCAAAGGTCACCTGCGACGAATGCGGCGCGCACGGCTATTTCGCGCACAAGCGCGGGGCCTCGCGGCGGCCGGCAGACGCCATTGCCGCGCACTTCCGAAAGCAAGGATGGGAATTGAAGGGGGCGAAGATTCGCTGCCCACAATGCGCGCGGCGACGTCCGCGTGTCATGGTTTCGAAGGGGTTTGAGATGAAGACGACAGGGCAAAAGCCAGCCGTGCCGGCGGTGATCGACGTCGCCGCCGTGCGCGTTCCGGGCTTCGACGACAAACAGGTGATCAACCTCAAGCTGATCGAAGTCTACCAGAATGCCGAGGTCGGCTATCGCGAGGGATGGACCGACGCGCGGGTGGCGCAGGAACTCGGCTGCCCGAAAGAATGGGTCTCCGACGTGCGCGGGGCGATGTTCGGGCCGGAGGGCATGGCGCCGCACCTGCGCGCGCTGGACAATGGCATGCGCGTCTTGGAGGAGCGGCTCCGAGAGCTGGCGGAGCAGCAGGCGGAAGCCTTTCGCGCCATGGGCGGCATCCGCAAAATGGAAGCGGAATTGCGTGATCTCTACGCCAGTGTGGAGACGGTCTGCGCTTCCATGCGTGACCAGGTCGCTGCGGCCATTCACAAGGGCGGGCGATAATGCAGCTCCTTCCCATTGTCGAAATCCTCGCGAACGCCGAAACGGCTGTCGAGCGCGCTCGCTGGCTGCTGACGGTGCCAGACGTCGTCGTCTATCGCGACTTCGATCCGATCCGCTTGCTGCTGCAAGAACGGCGGTTTCTGCTCGGCGTCGAGTATTTGCGCATGCGCCATGCCGTTCTGCATGCCACGCGCGGCGCGGACGGGCTCTTGCCTGGTCATCTCGCCGGCGCGCTCGACGATCTGCGCGCCGTCATGCTCCGTCTTTCCCGGTCTGCGCCCGATGCGTCCGACCGGGCGCAATCCGACGCGTGAGGGAAACCGACTAGCAATGCAGCGACACGAACACATGCAGCAACCCGGCGAAGCGCGCGCGCAAAAATCGCGCGTCTGGCGCTGGCGCAATGCCGTCTCGGCCTCCGATCTCGGGGCGACGGCCAAGCACATCCTGCTGCAGCTCTCTCATAACATGGATGGCAACGGCGGGTCGTGTTTCCCGACGATTGCCGAACTCTGCGAAAGCACCGGCCGCAGCAAGAAGACGGTGCTCAAGCATCTCCGGGTCGCGGAGGATGCCGGCTGGATCGATATCCGGCAGGGGCGCCTCAATGGCCAGAGATGGCGTCGGCTCGACTATGTGGCGCGGTGGCCAGATAGCGGCGTCGCCGACGCGCCAACTGGCGAAAAGGTGGTGGAAATGGCGTCCGAAGCTGGTGGAAATGAGGGCTCGAAGGTGGTGGAGGAATTACACCAGGATAAGATCTCCTCAAACAACATCTCAGATAACATCTCAGACGAGCGGGCGGGCGCGGGCGAGCCCAGCCAGCCCGACCGGCGCAAGGTGGAGCGCGCCTTCCGGCGCTGGTATCCGACGTGGCCACGCTTCGCCGACTACAGCGATGCGACCGCCAAGCGGGTCTGGTTTTCGCTTTCGGACAGGGAGCGTGCCGACTGCATCGCGCTTACGCCGGCTTACATCGCTGCGCAGACGGACGGCCATGCCTTCACCAGTCCGGCGGTCTACCTGCGCAAGCGGCGCTGGCAGGACGTGCAGGCTCCAGCCGCCGAGCCGCTGCCCGAGCGGCTGCATGCGCCCTTCGGCGGGCCGCTCTGGATGGCCTGGTGGCTCTGGCAGCTCCTGCAGCCGCCAACCGGGCGAATCGTGCTGACCGCAACCGAGCAGGCGATGATCCGGGATGGAAAAATCAGCCAGGAAACCCTGCTGCGCGACAAGCGCCGGCGGCATGGCTGGCCGAAGGCGGTGGCGATGCTGGAAGCCTTCCAGTCCAAGCACAAATTCCACGCGCCATCGGCGATGAAGGCGCTTTCCGACGGTTTCGTCGCGGTGCTGCCGGACAGCCCGATTTTTGCAGCCTGGGTCGCGGCGCATGAACGCCGGGACTGGCCGTTTCCCGACCCGATCGGGAAGGTGATCTATTTCCCGCCAGTCCAGGACCTGGCCGGAAATCTCCATGAGGAAGTCGAGGCCGCAATCGCGGGCTTCGAAAAGCAGGCAAGGGGTCTTTTTTGATGGTGAAAACGAAGGGCAGGCGGGCCGGGGCTCACCAGGCCGGGACCGAATCACTTTCGGATTCCGAGCGTGGGTGGCAGCGGTGGCGGCAGCAGCGCGTCACGCGACGGCTGCGGCTCGCAAGGCAACAGCTCGCCAAAGCCTCGGCCAAGCTGGTCGAGGCAGACCGGGAAAGCGCTCGGTGGTTTTGCCTGACGGTTTCGGGTGGCAAGGAATTTTCTGTTGAAAAGCTGCTGACCGATGCGGGCGTCCAGGTGCTTTTGCCGAGCGAAAAAGTGGTTTGGGTGAAGCGCGGAAAGAAGGTTGAGGGTGAGCGCCTGATGTTCCCTGGCTATCTTCTGGTGCGTATCGTGCCGTCGGCGGAAGCCTTCGAGGGCCTGCGCAGGCAAGAGCGGCAAGGCGTGACGGGTTTCGTAAGCGGCCCAACGGGTTACCATGTTATCTCCGACCGGGAATTGAACCGTTGGTGGCAGCTTTCCGACGCAGAAATCGGCGCCATGGAGACGGATAAGACGATCGGGCAGGGGTCGCGGGTGCGGGTCAAGCAAGGGTTCTGGGCGGGCCTTACATGCGTTGTCATTGATGTGAAGTGGAGACGTAAACCTACCGCTCGGCTTCAGATCGAAGGTGCAGCGTCGGCGATGCCGCTCGATAAAATGCCTATTGCATTTCTGGAAAAGCTGTGAGAGTCATCTGGCAACGGCCACTGCGGTGTCGCCAGCCTCATTATCCCGCTGCGAAACAACGGCGGCAGAGATGACCACGGTTTCGGTAGGTCACAGGGAACAGGCGCTCAGCAACCCAGCCTTGACGATCCCGAAAACGGGAACATCGATTCAAGGTCAGTGCGCAAGCCATGTTCTCCAGGATGATGATGCAAGGTGCTGTTCGGGCTAGCAGCCGACTTTTTTTACCGTGCATCTGACGCAGCCCGGTGGTCATCCGGGGAAACGAAAAGGCGGCCTTCGGGTCGCCTTTTCGCGTTCTAGGTTAGACGTTGCATCACCCGAACGTTGGGGAGGCTGTCATGTAACCGGTAGCGACTTCTCAAGGGGATGATCGGTGGCACAAGTTTCCATCACATGGGCAGACGCCAACCTGAAAGTCTTCGGCAAGCGCATTGCCAAGCTGAACGAGCAGTTTCCGAAAGTCATGCCGCGCATCGTCAACCAGGTTGGCAGCCGCGCGAAGACACAGGTCATCCGAAACCTGACGAAGCAAACGGGCCTGCCGCGCAAGACAATCGTCAAGGCTGTCGGCGATCCGACAAGCGCTCGACCCGGGCGACTGTCCTACGACATGGTCACGCGGGGCGGGAACATCCGCCTTAAATATCTGAATGCGAAAGAGACCGAAGGCGGCGTTGTGGCCAAGCCCTTCGGCAAGACGACGCTCTACCCGGGCGCGTTCATGAAGGGCGGCGCTTTCCCCGATCGCAAGACGGTCGATAAGTTCAACGGCCATGCCTATTACAGGCTGAACCGTTCGGGAACGCGCATCACCTATGCCCGCTCCGGCGTCTTCATCCCCAAGGAGATGACGACAGGCGCCACCCGGCAAGCGTTCCTCACCACCGCCGGGCCGCTGCTGCGGTCCCGGGTCGAGGCAGTCCTCGCCAAGCTCATGCCCTGACCGAGGGGCGGGGGGTACCTCCCCCCTCGGGGGGGGGGCGGGGCGCCCCACCCCCCCCCATTCAGGGACCGTTCCGCCGGCTTTGCCCAGGTGCGGGGTCGCGCGACTGCCGAATTTCGCCAGTCTGACGCTAAATTCAAAGCCTAAACTTCTAAAGTCGGGCTAAACAACTAAAGAGGCCAGTAAAGTCGATGAATGACGCCGTCTCCAAAGGCGAGTTCGCGGCGATCATCGGCGTCACGCCGGGCCGCATCAGCCAATACCTTGCCCAAGGCAAGATCACCTCGGCCGCGCTCGTCGGCCACGGCCGCAACGCCAAAATCATCGTCGAGCGTGCACGGGCTGACCTTCGGCTGACGCTCGACATCTCGCAACGCCTCGGTAATGGCATCGATACGCGGCTCGACACTGACGACGACATGCCGTTGATGGATCGCCGCCGCTTCAGCGACCCCGAGCCGGACGAACTGAGAAAGCCGAGCATCGATCATGTCATCAAGCAGGAAAAGCTTGAGCAAATCCGCCGCGCCAACCGCAACGCGGCGATCGCCGATGCCCAGACAGCCGGCCAGCTGACCACGGTCGCCACGGCCCGCGAAGAAATGATACGGATGGCATCCTCGATGCTCCTCACCTTTGAGGGCTCGCTCACCGACTTCGCCGCCGCAATCGCCTCGACCTTCAAGCTGCCACAGCGCGACGTCCTGCATTTGTTGCGGGGCGAGTTCCGCAAGGTGCGCGACAAGGCCTCCAAGGCGGCAAAGCTTGACGCCGACAACCTGCCCGATGCGGTCGAAGCCGTGATCGAGGCCGAGGAAATCGAAACGATCAACTGATGACATCGATCATCGTCAACGTTGCCAATGCCGTGCGCATTGGTCGCGAGGTGCTGGCCGATATCTGGTCGCCCCCGCCTGAAGTCGATTACCTGCGCTGGGCTGAAGACAATATCGTCTTCTCCAAACGCGAAAGCCCCTTTCCAGGCCGCTATAACCGCGACCTGTTTCCGTACTTCGACGAAATTCTGCGGGCGCTGTCGCCCGCCGATCCCTGCCGCATCGTCACGGTGGCGAAATCGGCGCAGCTCGGCGGCACCGTCGTCGCCAATATCTTCACACTGGGCTCGATCGACATGGACCCGGGGGACATCCTCTATGTCCACCCGACCGAAAACAACGCGCAGCGCTGGAGCAAGATGAAGCTTGTCCCGATGCTGCGCGGGACGACGGCGCTGGCCAAGGTCTTTCCGCAGAAGAACCGCGATGGCCTCGACAGCGTCCTCTACAAGGAACGCCTCGACGGGCGCGGCGCGATCCAGATATCCGGCGCCAACTCGGCCGCCTCGCTGTCGCAGGTCTCCATGGCCCGCCAGGTGCAGGACGACTTGTCGAAATGGGAGACCAATTCGGCCGGCGACCCGGAAAAGCAGGCCGACAGCCGTTCGCGCGGCTACGAGTTTGCCAAGATCCTGAAAATCTCGACACCGCTGGTGATGCCGGGATGCCGGATCACCCGCAATTTCGAGGACGGCAGCCAGGAGCATTTCTACGTCCCGTGTCCGCATTGCGAACATATGCAGACGCTGGAATGGGAAAACATGCTGTCGAACCTCGACGAGGCTCGACCGGAAGACGCCCATTTCACCTGCATCGAATGCGGCTGTACGATCGAGGAGCATCACCGCGCCGAGATCGCGCGCAAGGGCGAGTGGCGGGCGCACAACCCGTCTGCCAAGCGCCACCATCGCTCGTTTCATCTGTGGTCGGTTATCTCCGCGCTGCAAAGCTGGGAGCGCATCGCCCGCGAATGGTTGAGTGCCAAGGGCGATCCGGCGTCGGAACAGACGTTTCTGAACGATACCGTCGGTCGAGCCTATGTCGCAGCCGGCGAGGCGCCGCCCTGGGAGGCGCTGCGCGATCGTGGTGCGGAATCGTCCTATCCGGTCGGACGTATACCGGCCGGCGGGATCGTGCTGACCATGGGTATCGACTGCCAGGGCGACCGCGTCGAATGGCAGGTTGTCGCCTTCGGCCGGGACTTCCGCCGCTATGTCGTCGAATTCGGCGTCATCCCCGGCCATATCTCGGACAAGACCTGTCAGGAACGCCTCGACGGGATGCTGAAACAGCAATGGGTCAACAGCTACGGGCGCAAGATCGGCTTGGACAAGGTGGCGATCGACGGCAACGCCTATACCGAGGAGGTGTGGGAATGGGCGAAAAAGCACCCGTCCTTCCTTCTCGTCATGGTGCGCGGTTCCAACACTGACAGCGCGCCGCTGACCCAGCGCGTCAAGAAGGAACGCAACACCAAGACCGGAAAGCTGCTGCGATATTCGAAACGTTTCTACAACTTCAACGCCTCGGTGCTGAAGATGGCGCTGTATCGAAACGTCGCCAAGACAGACCCGCTCGATCGCGGCTACGTCGCTTTCCCGCGCGGCCTCGAGGACGAATATTACCGCGAGCTGACCGCCGAACGTCGTGTTCCGAAGAAACGGAAGGACGGCTTCGTCGAGTACAAGTGGCACAAGGACGACACGGTCGACAACGAAGCCCTGGACACCATGAACCAGGCCGAGGTCGCCGCCATCCTATACGGCATTCGCAGCCTGCCCGACGCGATCTGGGATCGCCTCGAGGCGGAACGCGAGGTGCCCGTGCCCGATCAGCAGCTCGACTTCGAGGACGGTCTCTTCGCCAGCACCGCGCCGCCACAGAAGCCGGCACAGCCGCCAGCAGAAGCCGAACCCGAAGCAACGCCGACGGCCAAACCGCGTCACCAGCGAAAACGATGGAGGTCATATACATGACGGACGCCAAGCCGCGTATCCGGGTCAAGGCGACCAGTGCCAAAGTGCCGGCCGCACCCAAACCGGGCCGCCGCTTTACCGCGCGTTATCTGCGCGGTGACCGTTCGGGCGTTCTCAGCATGCGCAAGGCGATCACCCGGGACGCCAAGATCGATGTCCGTGAGGCCGCCGAACGTGCTGCGGCGCTCGCGGTCGATTTCATGCACAACAGCGGCTGGATCGCCGGTGCTGTCACGCAAATCCTGTGCGACACCATCGGCGATGAGCTTCGCCTAAACTGCCGCGCCAAGCTACAGGCCTTCGGGTATACCCCGAAGCAGGCCGCGAAATGGTGCCGCAACGTCGAGGAAGAATGGCGTCGCTGGGCCTGGAACCCGAAAGAATGCGACCTTGCCGGCAAGGCGACGATCGCCGACATGGCGGATGCGGAGCTTCGGTCGTTTCTTGGCTCCGGTGAGGCCTTCGCCATCCTCGACACCATGGATCTTGGCAAATGCCGCCGGCTTGGTTTGCAAACGCAGACCAAGGTTTCGTTGATCGCCTCGCATCGCTGCCCACGTGTCTCGCGGGAGACCGAAGGGCTCAACCAGGGCATCTTCGAGGACGAAGACGGACGCGCGATCGCCTATCGTTTCCGCGTGCGCGAAGGCGGTATCGATCGCGATCGCGACATCGATGCTCCCGATGTGATCCACATCATGGATCGTGGCGAGCACGTGAATTCGCCGCGCGGTATTTCCGTCATCGCGCCGGCGCTGAAGGTTCTTGCCCAGTCCGACCAGCTGGCCGACGCCACCTTGGCCCGGGCGCTGCTGCAGACGATCTTTGCAGCGACGATAAAGAGCCCGGAACCGAGCGACCAGGCGTTCCAGGCGCTCGAAACGCTCGGCGAAATCCGGCCGCCGGCAGGCTTCGACGAAACCGATGGCTCCTGGACGGAATTCATCGGCGGCTTGCAGCAGGACCTGCTCGAAGTCTGGCAAATGCGCATCGGTGCGCTGAAGGACAAGGGCATTTCGATGTCGGACGCGGCCCGGATCAATCATCTGGGTCCCGGCGAGACATTCGAGATGCATACCGCGTCGACGCCGGGCAGCGAGTATGTGGCGTTCTTCCAGAATCTGCTGCGCGAAATCGCCCGCTGCCTCGGCGTCACGTTCGAATCCCTCTCCATGGATCATTCGAACGCGACCTATTCGTCAGTGCTGATGTCGGTTGCCACCATCTGGCCCGTCGTCTTGCGCCGCCGCAACCGCATCGTCGTGCCGTTCCTGCAGGCGATCTATGAACGCTGGCTCGAGGAGATGATCGCCAAGGGGCGCATTCGCATCAAGGGTGGCGTCCAAGCCTTCGAGCGCGATCGCGAGAGCTTCTTCCAGGCCGAATGGAACGGTCCTGGTGCGCCGTCTGCGGACAATTATAAGACCGCCATGGCGGACAAGCTTGAGTTGGAGCTTGGCATTTCGACGTTCGAAGACATCTGCGCCCGTCGTGGCCGGAATGGCCAAGAGCAAATCGTGCAGCTCGGCCGCGAAATAGCGGAATTCGAGAAAGCCGGCGTGCCACATCCGTTCGGACGAACACAGGGTGGCGCGGGTCCGGAAGGTGCAGCGGCCGATGGGCGGCGAGATCCAGAAAAGGTTGCAGCATAATGGTCGACGAACCCGATCCGCTTGCCGTCGACTGGTGTGCCAGGGCGGTCAAGCTGCGCAAGGTCGAAGAAGCCCTGCTCATGGGCGAGATGGTCACCGAAAACCGGTTCGACCAGGACATGGTCCGTTACGCGAATGCCGGCCTTAACGAGGTCCGACGCGCGCTCGACGAGGCTATCCGCAAATGCCAGATCGCGCGCGGGATCACGCCGGCGCGCACCCGCTACGCAGTCTCCGGGCGCATGCGCCCCTACTGAGGACCCATACATGGCAGCTATCTTGCAGGACGGTGTGCTTCGGCTCACCGGTTCCGTCGGTGACTATTACTTTGACGACGGCTTCACGTCGTCTGACGTAGTCCTGGCGCTTGCGCAGGTCGACGATGCAGCAGACTTGCCTGTCCATCTGAACTCGCCTGGCGGCATCGCATCGGAAGGCGCGGCGATCCACGCCCTGCTGACCGCCCGGACCGGGCGCACCGACATTATCGTCGAAGGCATCGCGGCATCTGCCGCCTCGCTCATCGCCATGGCCGGGGCCACCGTCACCATGACGGCAGGCTCGGTCATGATGATCCACGATCCGGCCGGCATGACTTGGGGCAACTCGGCCGACCATAGCAAGACCATCGAAGCATTGGAGGCGCTGGCGACCGCCTATGCGCGCGTCTACGCCGCAAAATCCGGAAAGTCTGCGGAGGAATGCCGCCAGATCATGAAGGATGAGCGGTGGTTTTCCCCACAGGAGGCCGTTGACGCCGGCTTTGCCGACGAAACCACCGAGCAGGCCTCCCCCATGGCCGCTGCCTTCGACTACCGCCTTTTCGCCAAGGCTCCCAAGCGCCTCACCGCCCTGGCGAAGAAGCATAACTGGTCGATGTCGACCGCCAACCCGGCGCCCGCTGCGCCGCCCCTCCCAAAGGAAACGTCCATGAGTGACAAGGAACGCGCGGATCAGCTTGCCGCCGAAAATACCAAGCTGAAGGCTGACCTCGCCGCCGCCCAGGCGAGCGCCGAGACGGCGGTCAGCGAAGACCGCGAACGGCGCACCGCGATCATGTCGCTCGACGAGGCAAAGGGCCGCGAGCAGCTCGCCGAACATTTCTTCTCTACCGGCCTCACCGCCGATGCAGCCAAACGGCGCTGGCTCTGGCACCGAAGGGCGCCGAGGAGCCGGAGTTCGTCGAGGATTTCCAGCCGCGCCGCATGCAGGCAAGCGGCCTCAATCGCGAGCAGAAGGCCGGTTCGGGTGGCAAGCAGCCGCCGCAGATGCGCGTCAACCTCGCAGCGGACATGAAGCGCCGCCACGGCGGAAAGTAAGGAGCCACAGACATGGACACCTTTGCATTGAAAACCGAGTCCGACGTCGTCAAGGACGAAGGCAAGAACCGCTTCTCGCGTGACGAGGACGTGCTGGCCTCGGGCTCGGGCGTCGTCGTCATCGGCACGGTTCTCGGCCGCGTCACCACGACCGGCAAATTCAAGCCGCTCGCCCCGGCCGCATCGGACGGCACGCAAACTGCTGCGGCCATCATCCTGCAGAACGCCGACGCAACCTCGGCCGACAAGATCGTCGTCAACCTGAAGCGCCGCGCCCAGGTCGTGCTTCAGGCGCTGGTCTGGCCGGTCGGCATCAACGCGACACAGCGCGCCGCCGCTCTCGCATCCCTCGAAGCCCAGGGCATCGTTGCCCGTAATGGAGTGTGATCCATGGCGACTGTCATCGACTACCTCAGCGCGCCGGAATTCGCACCCGACCAGCTGACCGAAAGCATCAACGTCCCCGAATATCGGACGGGTCGGCCAGCCCAGCTCGGCATTTTCACCGACGAACCGATTGCCACCACCTATGTGCGCATCGGCGTCACCGAAGACGAGATCACCATCATCCCCGCCCGCGAGCGCGGTGGTGAAAACAACCTCAACATGGGCGCCGATCGCCAGGCCGTCTATATCGGCATCCCGCATTTCCCGCTGGATGACGCGATCAAGCCGTCTGACCTGCAAAACATCCTCGCATGGGGCGAAGATCGTGTGTTCCAGACGCTCGGCGGCATCTACAATCAGAAGCTCGGCTCGATGCGCAACAAGCACGAGGCGACGTGGAATTTCCTCGATTGGGGCGCCTTGAACGGCCTGATCCTCGACGCCGAGGGCAAGGTGCTGGTCGATCTCTACAGCAAGTTCGACTTCACCCAGCACTCGATCAATTTCGCGCTCGACACCACCACGACCGATGTCGCCGCGAAGAACCGGGCCGCCAAGGCGTTGCTGCGCCGTGAGCTGCGCGGTGCTGCTTCGCGCGGCGCCGTGGTGCTCGCCGGCACGACCTTCTTCGACAAATACGTGTCGCATCAGAAGGTCCTGGACGCGCTCAAGGGTTATCCCGGCGCGACGGCAAACCCGGCGCGTGATGAAGTCGAGGACAGCTTCACCTTCGCCGGCATGCGCCTCGAGCGCATCGATGAAGAGTTCAAGGTGCGCCAGCCGGACGGGACCTTCATCACGAAGGAAGCCGTGGAGAATGATGAGGCAATCCTGGTGCCGCTCGGGACGGATTACTTCAAGCGCTACAACGCGCCGCCCGACACGATTGGCAACGCCAACACCGCGCCCAACCCTGACGACAAGATTTTCGTCTCCACCGAGGACTTGCCCCACGGCAAGGGGCAGGAAATCCACACCGAATCCAACCTTCTGCCGATCTGCACCCGTCCCCAGGTGATGATCAAGCTGACGGTCGGCAACTAAAAGGAGGTCGACATGTTTCGACGGTTCAAACGGCGCTTCGAATACAGGAACGATGATGGCCAGAAGGTCACCATCCCCCGCAATTGGGCTGGCGAGGTGACCGAGGAAGTCGCCGCGCTTGCCGACGCGGCTGACGCCACCTTGCGCGATCGCAAGAAAGCGGCGAAGGCCGACGATGGCGAGTCCAAGGTAAAACCCTTGGCGAAAATGACCAAGGATGAGTTGATCGCGGAAGCGGGCTTGCGCGGCATCACGATCGATCCTTCCAAGACGAAGGACGAAATCGTTTCGGCGATCGAAGCGGCCGCCTCGGCAGCAAGCTGACATGCCGGTATTCGAAAGCCGCGCCCAGATGCTGGCATCGACGGTCGCGGCTGTCGATGCCAGCCACGCCGAACCTGTCCGTCTGTCCTTCCTGAAGGGCGGGCAGGTCGATACGACCCGCGCTGCCGTCGACATCGATGCGGTGCTGAAGGTCGCCGATGGCAAGGAAACGAACATCGCGGGCGGTTTCGCCAGTTCCTGGCGCACGCGCCTGGCCGCCGGCAAGTCGCAGCTGTTCATAGACCGCGCCGCGTACATGGGACCGATGCCTCGGCAGGGAGACCGCGTGCGGGCGCTGTCTCGCTCTTCCAAGCCATGGTTTGAGGTCCTTCACGTCGACGATCGCGGAAATCTCCGCCTCGTCCTCGAACTCGGAGAAATCTGACATGAGCCTTGCACGCATCGCCCTGCGCACGGCCGCCGTCGAGGCGCTGAAGGGTCAGACGCTTGTTGGCGGCCATGTTCTCGACAGCCCGAACGGGGCGCTCGACATTGCCGCCGACGGTTCGTTTCGCACGGATGAAGATAGTCCCTTCATCAGCGTCTACACCGACATCGGCAAGGTCGAAAAAGTCACCGGCCGGGGTCTGATCGAAAACGGGCTTTGCGATATCGTCTTCGAGATGGCAGTCGCCAGCGCCATGACCGAGGTCGACGACAATACCGGTGTCAGCACCCTTGTCGGGATTGCGATCCCCGCGTCCGACCGCTCCTTCGAGCTGTTTCTCGACCTGGTGCAGCGTCAGATTTTCGATGCGCTGAATGATCCTGACAATGCCTGGGCCGAGATTTACCGGGGCCTGCACTACGGCGTGCGCAAGATCGATTATGCCGGCGCGCGCAACACGGAAGACGGCCAGCGTCTGGCTGGCCATCAAATCCGCCTCACGGTCGACCTGATCGACGATCCGGTCAAGGGTGAGGCGCTCGACCCGGCCAGCCCCTTCATGCGGTTCCTCGGCGCGCTCGATGCGTCCAGCGACCCGATCTATCAGACGCAGGCCTCGACCATGCGTTCGCTGCTGGCCGGGACCAATGAGACCTGGCAGGCCCTGCATCGCCGCAATGGCATGACGGCCGCCGAATTGCTGGCCTTGGGTCTCGGGCCCCTTGCGCAAGACGAGAACCGGTCCACGCCGCCCATGGCGGCCGGAACAATCGAAATCGATCAATCCGAACCGGTGACGGTGGCCTCATGATCGCGGAGTTTCTGGCGATGCGTCTCGATGTCGAGATGCTGAAAACCGCCTTCGGCAATTCGCTGAAGGTCGGCCCTGTCGAAGTCGTCGATGCCGAAAAGGGATATCGCCTGCGGCTGGGCGGGACGGACGCGGAACCCTTCCTGTCGCCGTTCTACCCGCATCCGGAGACCGGCAAGACGTCCATCCCGCTCAAGAAGGGACAGATCGTCGGCGTGATCAACCCGAGCGGCGACCCCCGGCAAGGCGTGATGTTTCGCGGCGGCTATTCCGACGAAAACGCCAGCCCCAATAGCGATATGGCTGCCAATGTCTTTGCCGACGCTGGTGTGCGCATCACCGTGGCGGCCGGCGCCCTGACCATCGAGGCGGATGGCGTGTCCGTCGTCATCAACGGGTCTGGCCTGTCGGTCTCGGGCGGGCGTGTCGAGCACGACGGCAAGAATATCGGATCCAGCCATGTCCATGGCGGGATCGTCCCTGGTGGTGGCCTTACACAGCCACCCGCCAATTAACAGGAGAGCGAACCATGACCAAGAATGCCTCCGCGGCAGACACCGGCGAGCCGAATACGGCTTCCATCGAATTCCGCATTAAGCCGGGCGTGGCCTGGATCAATGGCGGTGCCGTCGGCAACGCGAAAACGGTGAGTCTGACCTCGGCTGAAGCCGCTTATGATCTCGCGCTCGGCCGCATCTCGCCGGCAAGCAAGCCGGAGCCAGCCGAATGGAAAAGGTCAGGTGCGCCCGATGGCTGATTTCGATCGTCGCACCGGCAAGATAATCGACAATCTCGCGTCGACTTATCAGAGCGTCGAGATCATCCTCTCAACGCGGCTTTCCAGTCTCGTCATGCTCCGAGAATTTGGCTCGGGCGTATGGGAATTGCTTGGTCGGGCGATGACACCATCGCTGTTCGCGGCATGGCAACAGCTGATCGCGACGGCCATCGAACTTTGGGAGCCCCGCCTTGCTGTTCGCAGGATCATTTTGACCGGTTCGGTTGAGGAAATTCGCGCAGGTCGAGCAGGTCTTTCCATAGAAGCCGATTACCGGCCGCGTGGCCACCTTGGTGATTTTACGGTCGAACGCGTCATCGGGTTCGCACTTACTCCTGGGCAAGGCTTGATGGCCAACGCCTGATTGATGAGGCATGAGATGGTTGTCGTAACAGCAGCGTGGCGTTTCGAGGCGCCTGAATTATTGGAGCTTGGCTCCCCTCCGACTATCGCCGTCAAGCCATACCAAACTCTGCTCGATCAAACACTCACCCGGCTTGCGGAAGAATTTGTTGCGGCCGGTATCGATTGGGATGTCGGCCGTCTCAATGCCAACCCCGGGTCGATCCTAAGTCGCGTTGCGGCCTATCGTGACCGCCTGCGCCTTCAGGCGATCGATGATGCCGTCGCCGAAACATATCTTGGGTCGGCGTCCGAGCTGCTCGACTGGAGGGCGGCAGATTACGGCGTAACGCGTCGCGTGGTGCAGCTTGCCAATCCACTGACCAATACGCCGGAGATCCTCGAAGACGACGACAGCCTGCGTTTGCGGGCGCGTCTCGCCTGGGAAGCGCTGTCCGTCGCCGGGCCGCAGGGCGGATATGTGTTTCACGCGCTTGATGCGCATCCTGGTGTCTATGACGCGATCGCCATCGGGCCGGAAAGCGGTATCGTTCAACCCGGTGAAGTCCTGGTCGTGTTGCAGGGCAGGGAGGGCTATGGCGTACCATCCGATGGCATCGTCGATGTCATTGCGGCACGTCTTGATGCATATGAAGTCATTTACTCAAGCGGCGCATCTGTTGTGCGGCCGGTGCGTGACGATCAGTCGGTGCGTCCGCTTGGTGCCCGCGTGACCATCGCAGCGGCCCGCCCCCTTCTCTACACGACGACTGCGACGCTGTATGTCAGCAGCTACACCGACGCCGAAGCTATCCGACTTGAGGCGATCGCCAAGCTGAAAGCCTATCAGGAGAAAATGCGCCGCATCTGGCGGCGTGTTTCGAAAGAAGGTCGACAAGCGGCCTTGAGCCTTGTTGGCACGGACGGCCTGCCTGTGATCGACGAAGCCGTCGTCGATGAAGACGATGTGCAGCCGTCGCACTTGGAAATCCCTGTCGGCGAGGAGCCGGTCGTTACGGTCGTGGTGCGCTGATGGACTGGACCGCAACGTTTGAGCCGCAATGGGTCATATCGCTGGCGCCGCGTGGCTCGTCGACGCCATGGGAAACGGCTCTCGATCTTGTTGATGCTGAGCTTGCGGCGCGCGATCCGGTCGGCCTGATCGCCGCGTCGCGGTCGGTCGCGGACGTGCCGCTGGCGTGGCTGCCATATCTCGCCGAAGAGCGCTCGGTCGACGAGTTCTCGTCGGCGTGGCCGGAAGAGCGACAGCGTGCAGTCACCGCCGCCAGCTTTGCGGTTCACCGCGTTAAGGGCACGCGCGCGGCCATTGATCGAGCGCTTGCTCCCATGGGCTATTCGGCCAAGGTGGTCGAATGGTTCGAAACGACACCACGTCGGCAGGCCTATACCTTCCGCCTGTCGGTGACGATCGATGCTGCCCGCGAATGGCTGCTGGGCGACCATGCCGCTTTGGTGCGTGCGGCGAACAAGGCGAAGAACGCTCACACCAAACTGACCGGTATTGATGTGCGACGTGCCGCCGGCCCGGCTGCGGTCTACTTTGGCGGCAAAACCCGCATGCGCATCTCGATACGCATCGGTCCGCCGACTGAAGTTGCCGAAGTGCGCACGGCCAGCACGACATTTGTCGGCGCCGCGATCCGCCAAAGGATCGTGATGCGCATTGGCCCCAGACTTTAAGGAACCACGATGGCAAGCTTTTATGCAATCCCGACCCTTGCGGGTCAGGCAGCGATTACGGCTGCCCTGCTGCCAGGTGCCGACCCAATCGAGCTTTCACAGTTCGTCGTCGGCGATGGCAACGGCAACTATGTCACGCCGCTCGAAACCCAAACCCAACTTGTCAACCAAAAAGCTGCTGTGCCGATCGCCGCCATCAACCGCGTCGATAACGTTCTCAAGATCGACGGCATCTTTGACGAAACCGTGGGTGGCTTCACCATCCGCGAGACAGGCATTCTCGACAGTTCCGGTGTCCTGCTGTTTGTTGGCGTGGTCGCCGCTACGCAGAAAACCTCGACATCTGAGGGTACCGAGCAGTCAATCACGCTCGGCATGGACATTCTCGTTTCCGACACGGCGAATATCACGCTGGTGATCGAGGGCACGAGCTACGCGACCCACAACTACGTCAACACCCAGATTGCCGCGCTGCGCACTACGATTGGAATGCCGCTGCGGGTTTACAATCTCGCGGTCAAGAGTGTGACGCTAAAAGACCCGCCGTCTTCGCCGACGCCTGGCGACGCCTACATCGTGCCGGTCGACGCGACCGGCGCATGGGCCGGCCAGACCGGCAAGCTGACGCAATATGTCAGCGCCAGCGTCGGCTGGATTTTCGTGGCGCCGCCGGTGGCCCATCAGGTCAGCGATGAGGCAACGGGGCTGACCTATCAGCGGGCGAGCGATGGAAAGTACAATGTGGTTGTCCCGGCTTATCTGGGCACTGCGCGCGCGTACCTGCATGAAGAGGTCGTCGGCGGGGTCCGCGGACGTGGCTGGTCTAACCCGCGCGTCCTGACGGACCTCACGGCAATGACGCTGACCGGCGCCATCCAGCTTCCGACCTTCAATCCGGCGACTGGATTACCCGGCAAGGCGACCGTCAACGATATCGCGGCTGCTGTCGCGATATCTGACTATATCCACTCCGAAATGTTCTTCCTGGGAGATGCCTGATGGCGCGCACACCAAGCCCTATGTCAATTGCGACTACTTTGGCGGACGGCGACACGATCAGTGTGCCGGGCGACAAGGTTTTCGTCGCAAAGATTAGCGTCAGCCATGTCGGCACATCCGGATATGAAACCGTCTTGGTCAACGGCGTTGGCGCATACAACACATCAGGCAACGTCCTGAACGCGACAGCCGTTTTTCCACCCGGCACAACGATTAAAGCGAGAAAGCTGACGGCAGCCCAGAGTTCGTGCTCCGTCACCGGTTTCCTCTACAGTCTCACCTAAGGAGCGGCCATGGCCAGCACAGAAGCGGCGCGCGCTGAAGCGTTTGCCAGCCAGGCGGATCGGTCGCGCGCCAATGCCGAGACGTTCGCCCGTCAGGCGATCGAAACGGCGAAGATCATCCGCGACACCAAGGCGCTGATCGACCGCGCGCTCGATACGCTGGCGATCTCGCATCGTTGGGTCGGCACGCAACTCGAAATTCTTGCCCCGGATGGAGAATGGGTCACCGGCCCTGACCTTCGCGGCGAGCGCGGCTACGGCGTCACCGGCGCGGAGGTCGATGGTAGCTATCACCTGATCCTCACCTATGGTGACGGGACCACGCAGGACGTTGGCGACATCCGCGGCCCTCAAGGTGTTGCCGCAACGGTAGCGGTCGGCACTGTAACGACCCTTGCGGCTGGGTCACCTGCCACGGTCACCAACGTCGGAACCGCCCAAGACGCGATCTTGAATTTCGGCATTCCGCAAGGGCCTGTCGGGACAGGCAATGTCAACGGCCCGGTGTCGAGCATTGCGGATCGTCTTGCCGTCTTCAACGGCACGACGGGCAAGATCATCAAGGATGGTGGCTATCTCGTCTCCGATCTTCTCAATCGCGCCAATCACACCGGCACGCAGGCGCAATCGACCGTCACAAACCTGACGACCGACCTTGCGGCACGGCTGCTGCTGTCGGGCGGCACGATGACCGGCGCGTTGACGCTCTTCGCCGATCCGTCGCTCGCCATGCATGCCGCGACGAAGCAGTATGTCGACGGTCTTTTGATCGGCATGGGCAAGCGTGGTCGGGTGCGGGCGGCTACGACCGCGAACATCACGATCTCGACCGGCCTCGTCGCTGGACAGGTGATCGATGGGGTGACCCTTGTGAATGGCGATCTCGTGTTGGTGAAGAACCAGACGACCGCCAGCCAGAATGGCATCTACGTCGTTTCCGCCTCTCCGGCGCGTTCAAGCGAATTCGATACCTGGGCAGAGTTCCCCGGCGCCCTGTTCGGGGTTGCCGAAGGCACGACGAACGACAACACGCTGTGGTTCTGCACGAGCAACGACGGAGGCACTCTCGGCACGACCGCGATTGCGTTCACGAAGTTTATGGTTGCCGGCGAATTGCTGGCAGCGAATAACCTCTCCGATGTTGCCAATGCTGCAACGGCGAGGGCCAATCTAGGCTTAGCAATCGGCACCAACGTTCAGGCGTTCAATGCGCTTCTGGCGGCCATCGCGGCACTTACCCCGGCAGCCGGGTATGGAATTGTTGGCGACGGATCGACTTGGACGACGCAATTGCTTCCTACAGGCGTTGCGTGCTTCGCCGCCTTACGTGTCAACTCTGACGGAACGGTAGCCCTGACACTTGGGGGTGGCGTAACTGTCACGAAGGGGGGCACCGGCGGTTACACAATAACCCACTCAGGAAAGTCGAACGTCGTCGCGGTTGCCACTACGCAAACCAACGGCCCTGTAAGAGTGGTGACGTCCGGGACAAGTACGACAGTCAACACCTACTCGTCGTCAGGAACTGGCGCCGACATCGCTTTCAGCATCGCCCTCTTCGGATAACGCCCATGTATATTGCCTTCCCTCAGGTGGGGTTCGACCATCCCGCAATACGCTTCGTGATGCCTTCCGACATTGTCGATGACGAAACCGAAAGCCAGGCTGCCGAGCGCATCGCGCAGGAGCTGAATGGCATCGTCGTGGACGAATTGCTTCCAGGTCCGCAAGAGTGGTGGCGCATTGCCAACGGTGGCCTCGTCGTGGTGCTCCCGGACGTTCCGCCACCATCCCCCACCGACGTCATCGCCGAGCGCGAACGCCGCCTCGCTCTCGGCTTTGACTTCGATTTCGGCGATGCGCGCGGCGTCCACCACATGGATACGACGCCTGAAGACATGCGCAAGTGGATGGACGAGGTCACGCCGCTGGCGCAGGCCTATCTCAACCTCGGCCAGCCCGGCGGCGAAATCCTGATCAGCACGGGGTCGGGCGCCGTCACGATCACGGCGCTGGAATGGCAGCAAATCCTGCTCGCCGCCAGCACCTGGCGGCAGCCGATCTACCAGGCGAGTTTCGCGCTGCAGGCCATGGACCCGATCCCTGCGGATTTCGCCGAAGACAATCATTGGCCCGTTTAGGTGAGCGGCAATTATTAACACAAGTCCCTTCACAGGGGCATTTTCCGCTTGGCTAGCTCGCCGGGCCGTTGCCCCATAGCCCTTGGGCAAGGCGCATTCTCAACATCCATAGGAGCCACCCGTGAGCGATCCCGTTTTCGGCATGACTTTCTCGCGCCCGGCGGATGAGCCCGTCCCGGCGCTTGGCGCGGACTTTTCCAAGGCGCTGCTGATCGAAACCTCTGCGGACGCCGATGCTGCCGCCTATCCCATCGGCACGCCGGTGCGCATCTCCACCGGCGACGCCGGCATGGTCGCCAAGCTTGGCACGGGCATGCTGCGCGATGCCGTCAATGGCATCAATTCGCAACTCTCCGGCTTGAACGCCGGCGGTGATGTCACCATTCTGCGGGTGACGGAAGGTGCGAACGCCGCGGCGACTGCTGCCAACATCGCGGCCGCGCTGGCGCCGACGAACATCGCCGCCATCCCCTCGGCCGTGAACGCGACGCCGCGCCTGATCTGGGCCGGTCGCGGCGCTTATCGCCTCGATCTGGACACGACCGGTCCGGTTGCGGCCGCCCTTCATGCCGCGTGCGAACGGCTGCTGGCGACGTCGGTGATCGACGTCGATGACACCTCGTCCGCCAATGCCATCGATGCCCGCGAAACCCTGAGTTCCGAGCGCATCATGCCTGTCGGCGTCGCGGCCCGTGTCTATGAAGGGCCCAGCCTGGTCACCCGGCCGATGGGCCCGCGCGCGATCGGCCTGTTCATGCGGGTCGACAATGAGAATGGCGGCAAGCCGTTCAACCCGATCGCCAACCGCACGCTTTACGGTCTGGCCGGCCTGTCGCGCAAAATCCCCTTCTCCTTTCTCGACGGCTCGACCGAAGGCCAGCAGATGCTGGAAAGCGAAGTGGCGATCGTCGTGGCGGGCGAAAGCGGCGTCGACGGTGCGGTCGCCGATGGCGGGTTCACCTTCATCGGGACAGACAACACCACGACCGGCGAGTTGTGGAAGCAAATCCACCAGGTGCGCGGGGCCGATTACCTCACCGTCAAGATGATGGAAATCACCCGGCAATTCCTCGGCCGGAAGATCACGGCCGATCTCGCCGAGGCCTGGCTCAACAGCATCAAGTTCATGCTGCGCGACCACAAGGCCGATGACGACATCCTCGGTTATGACGTCGCCTTCCGCGCCGACAAGAACAGCCCGGAGCAAATCCGCCTCGGCCACCTGACCGTCAATCTTGGCATCGAGCCGGCGCCCGCCTTCAAGGTCGCCCATCACGAGGTGCGGCGCTATCGCCCGGCCGTCGAAGGCCTGGTCGCCGACATCATCGCCCGTCTCAGCACCGTCTCCTAAGAAGGACCCGCACACATGGCGCAAGCTGCTCTTTATCTTCTCACGGCCGTCGACGTCCGCCGGGCCATGGAGTCCGACACCTCGCGCGCGATCTCGATCACGTCGCTGACCATGCCGGAGCTGACGCTCGCCACCGGCGAGCATAACCCGGGCGGCGGCGTCGGCGCCGTCAATTTCAGCCTGCCGCGCGTCGAGGCGCTGGAGCCGGCTTTCTCGGTCAAAGGTATCGATGCCGATATCTTCAACGGCTGCGGCAAGCCGGAGCGCTGGGTGTTTGCCGGAGCCTACAGTCGCCGCGCCCCCGGGGGCGGTGGTGTCGTGCCGGCGCGCGCGATCATCGAAGGCGTGGTCAACAGCTGGCAGCCGGACGAAAGCGATCCGGCCGATTTCGCGGGCTGCACCCATGCCTTTGCCGAGGTGACGCATTACGAGTTGACGCTCGACGGCAAGGAGTTTTTCTATTGGGACTGGTATGAGCGGATTTTCCGCCGCAATGGTGTCGACCTGTTCGCCAATCACCGCCGCGCGCTGGGGGCTTAGGCTTCCAGCAATCGTGCCGTCTACTTACTGACTTGTCCAAAAGAAGTAGGCGAGCACGGCGACCGCTCCAGCGTATGCCCCTAAGATGGTGCTTGCCATCTGGATGCCCCGAAGGCGGAAAGCGCCGCAAGCAACTACCATCGCGACGAAAACGCCGATCTTCGCCAGCAGCTGATTATTGGACCCTGCAGATGTAAAAACTGCAGCTGTAACGGCAAGTGCGATCGCTGTTGCTAAAGCTCCTCGCCAGTAGTCGGCGCGCACAATTCTGCTTCCCATGGCGCCGCCGATTATTGCGAACAGATAAAGCGCGATCCCCTGATCAACGTCACCCATCAAAACTAAACCTTCCAAGCAATCGCGCAAGCTGTCGCGATTTCTATGCAACCACAGGGAAAAGTAAATGACGAACGTCACCGTTCAGCTTTCGAAGCCCATTCAGCATGCCGGCCAAACCGTTTCGGAACTGACATTCCGCGAACCGACTGTCGGCGATCTCATTGCGGCTTCGGATGAAAGCAACGCTCTCAAGCAGACGATGACCATGCTGACGCGTCTGTGCGGCCTGGATCGCGATAGCTTCGGCCAGATTTCGACCAATGACCTGAAGGTCATCGTGGCGCAGACGAAGGGCCTCATGGGAAACGCCCGGCCTCCCGCGATTGGATCGGAATAGTTCTCTGGCTCTCGCACCATAGCAATACACCCATTGGCGACCTCGAAACCTGGTCGCCTGACAAACTGCTGCTCTATTACGGCCGCGCGCAAAAGATGTTCGCGGGCCAGAAAGGAACGTGACCATGGCCACTCTCGAAAGCCGCCTCAAAATCTCGCTGCTGGACGAGGTCACGTCTCCGATCCGTCATATCAGCGGCGCGATCGCCAGCTTCCAGCGTCAGCAGACGCAGTTCATGGCGCCATTCCGGGGCATGGTGGGTCAGGTCCTGGCGCTTGGCGCGGGCTATCTCGGTGTGACGCACGGTGTTGATTCCACCGTGGGCGCGGCGATGCGCTTCGAAAGCGCCTTCGCCGACGTCAAAAAGGTGGTCGATGGTACGGACCAGCAGCTGGACTTCATTCGCCAGACCATCAAGCAGATGTCCACCGAAATGCCGATTGCATCCGAGGACATGGCGGCGCTGTTTGCCTCGGCCGCCGAATCCGGCGTGGCCACAAACGATCTGAAGGAATTTGCCGAGATGGCGGCCCGGGTCGGGATCGCCTTCGACATGTCGGCCGGCGATGCCGGCGAAAGCCTTGCCAAGCTCAAGACGCAGCTCGGCCTGACGGTCGCGGAAACCGGCGACATGGCCGATGCCATCAATCATCTGTCGAACAGCATGGCGTCGAAGGCGAAGGACGTCACCGACTTCATGTTGCGCGTCGGTTCTCTCGCGGAGATGGGCGGCCTGACGAAAGAGCAGGTCGCGGCCATGGGCAGCGCAATGATCGCGGCCGGCGCGCAAGCCGAAACGGCGGGTACGGCGATGCAGAATGTCATCAAGGCTATGACGAAGGGCGATTCTGCCAAGAAAAGTCAGCGCGAAGTCGCCGCTACACTTGGCCTCGATCTGCCGACGTTGGCCAAGCAGATGCAAAAGGATGCGCCCGGAGCTATCAAGAGTGTCCTGAAGGCGATTGCCAAAATGCCAAAGGACCGGCATATCGCGCTGATCTCCGATTTCTTCGGTGACGAGGCCAAGGCCTTTGCGCCGTTGATCGGCAATCTCGGTCTGCTCGACCAGGCGCTCGACAGTGTTAGCGACAAGGCCAAGTTCGGGGGTAGCGCCTTCCGCGAATATACGGCGCGCGCCAACACCACGGCGAACGTTCTGCAGCTCTTGCGCAACCGCTTCAACAACATCTTCGAGACGTTCGGTGAAAGCTTCCTGCCGACGATCCGAAATGCGGCGCTTGGGGTCAACGATATCCTGGATACGCTTGGCGAGCGGGCAACCATCTTCGACAAGATGAGCAAAGCCTTCCAGGGCTTCATGCAGGGTTTTGCACCGGATAGCGATATCCGATCCTTTATCAATGATCTTGGCGATCTGCTGCTCGGCGCCGCTGACGGCTCGAAATCGGCTGACGCTCTGGGCCGCATCTTTGCCAATTTCGAAAATTGGGGAAGGGAGTTCCGGGGTTTCGCGGACGCGATCGCCAATAACCCTATCGCGCAGTTCCTGGCCTCGATGGCGCCCTACGGCTTGGAAATCATGCTTTGGGGCGCGGGTATCGCGTTTCTTGCTGGCACGATCCGCAGTCTGGCAGCGGCGTTGATGCTTCTGTCCGGCGCTTCCACGATCATTGGGGCGCTGAAAACGGTGGGATCGATTGCCGACATTGTATCCGGCGGCACTATTCCAAAGCCAGGCGGCAAACCAAGTGTGCCGGTCGGCGGCCCTTCAGCATCTGAAGTTGGCATGTTCGGAACGATGATGACTTGGCTAAAGGGGTTTTCGGTAGCTGCGGCTCCCGGTGCGATGTCAGAGATGATGCAATTCACTCCTGGCGACACCCTTGAGGAGCAGGTCGCAAATCAGAAACAGTTTCGCGAGGGTCTCGAGCGCCTCCTCGGGTTCAATAAGGATGACATCCTTTCCCTTTTCGGCGCGTCTGCCCCGCCCTCGGTTTCTGCCCAGCAAGCCCTCGACAACGCTCGAGGCGCTCGACAGATGGGGATCGGTGGCAGCACCACGGAAACGCTGCCCGGCAAGACGGCTGACGATCTCGGCATTACCAGGCCGATGATGCTGGACGGCGCCAGCATCGAAGCGATCCGTCAACCGTCCGGCGTGCAGGATGTCATGATCAAGAACCCGGCTCCCAATCCGAACATCAACATCAACCTCGGCGGCATCCATGTCACGGGCGCGACGGACCCGGAGAAGCTCGCCAACCAGGTGTCGTCTTCGATCTCGCGGCGGCTGCGCGAAGAGATGGCCGGATTGCATGCCGACATGAGTTATGGGGTGGCGTGATGCTGTATTCGATCGGATCACTGATGATCGACACCCGGCCTTTCAGCGTCGACGAGGTGCAGCGCAGCGCCTCGGCCGACTTCGCGCAGAAAGCCTTGATCGGCGCGATGCAGGGGCGGGAGTTCATGGGCGAAGGCGAAGACAAGATCACGCTTTCCGGCAAAATCCTCCCCTTCAAGCTTGGCGGCATGACCGAGCTTGAGATGGCGCATGGCTTTCGGGTCTCGGGCCAGAGGCTTCCGGTGTTGCGCGGGGATGGCCGGCGGCTGGGCTGGTTCGTCATCGACAGCATCACCGAACGCCACCGCGATCTGATGCGCGATGGCGTCGGCTTCTTCGTCGAGCACTCGATTTCGCTGACCAAGGTGACGGCGGAGGGCGCCTCCCCCGCCATCATCGGCACCATCCTGTCGCTGTTCGGTATGCTGGAGTAGCTCCATGCCTCAGACTTTCACGATCCGACGCGAGGGCATGACGGTGGAGCTGCTGCTGCATCAGGCCTATGGCGTCGACGGGCGATCGCTCCTCGAGGAGACGCTTGCCAAAAATCCCGGCGTCTCGGCGCTGGGGCCTTTCCTGCCGCTCGGCACTATCCTCACCATACCCGACAAGCCAGCGCGCGACGCTTTCGTCTATCGGCCGGTCGTCTCGCTGTTTGGAGACTGACCATGCCATGGAGCGTACAATGGCGCGTTCTGGTCGATGGCCAGGACCTGACCTCGGCCATGCGGCCCTTCCTGCTGCAGATCACGGTTTCGGACAAGGCGGGCTCCGCCTCGGATACCTGCAGCCTCGAATTCGACGATGCCGGCGGCCAGGTGAAGCTGCCCGCCGAGGGCGCGCGCGTCCAGGTCTTCCTGCAGGGCGCATCGATCTTCACCGGCAAGGTGGATTCGGTGCGTTCGTCTGGTTCGCGAGGGGGCGGTCGCACGCTCTCGGTTACCGCCAAGGGGTTCGACGCAAAAGGCAAGGAGAAAGACGTGCAGTCGCATCATATGGACGATGCCTCGCTGCAACAGTTTCTCGACAAGGCCGCCACGAAAGCCGGCCTTTCTGGCATCACCATCGATCCGGCCTTCGCGACTATCATCCGGCCCTACTGGTCAGCCTCGGAGAGCTTTCTGCATCTGGGGCAGAAACTTGCCCGCGAGCTGGGCGGCACCTTCAAAATTCGCGGCGACAAGGCGGTGCTGGTAAAGCGCGGTCAGGGCACAAACGCGCTCGGCGCGGCCATGCCGACCGTGATCGGCCGCGTCGGCGGGAACGTCATCTCCTGGGCGATCTCGCCGC
>JAFKJU010000044.1 GCA_017305935.1 Hyphomicrobiales bacterium
TGGCCAAACAAAAAAGGCGGCCTGCAGGCCGCCTTTTTCAAACCGGAAACCTGAACGTCTCAGTGTTCCTTGTTGGCGTAGACCGACTTCTTCGTCAGATAGACGAGGCCGGTGAAGATCACCAGGAAAACCATGACCATGAAGCCGGTCCGCTTGCGCTCTTCCAGATGCGGCTCGGCGGCCCACATCAGGAATGCGGCGACGTCCTTGGCATACTGGTCGACCGTCTGCGGCGTGCCGTCTTCATAGGTGACCTGGTCGTTGCTGATCGGCTGCGCCATGGCGAGCGCCGCGGCGTTGGCGAAATACGGGTTGTAATGCGTGCCCTCGGCCACTTCGACGCCGGCCGGCGGATCCTGATAGCCGGTCAGCAGCGAGTAGATGTAATCCGGCCCGCCTTCCTGATACTGCGTGAAGATATCGAAGATGAACTGCGGGAAGCCGCGGGTAACGCCGCGCGCTTTGGCGAGCAGCGACATATCGGGCGGAGCCGCACCGCCGTTTGCGGCGGCGGCCGCTTCCGGGTTCGGATAGGGCGACGGGAAGTGATCCGACGGGACCGCCTTGCGGGTGAACATTTCACCGTCGCCGTTCGGACCGTCCTGCACTTCGTAATTGGCGGCGAAAGCCTTCACCTGGGCATCGGAATAACCGAGATGCTCCAGCATGCGGAACGGCACCAGGTTCATCGAATGACAGGCGGAGCAGACTTCCGAATAAACCTTCAGCCCGCGCTGAAGCTGAGCCTTGTCGTAGTGCCCGAACGGGCCGGCAAAGCTCCAGCTTTCCTGCTTGGGATGATGGATCGGATAATGCGGCGTGCCGCCTTCCGCATGTGCATCCCCCTTCGCCTCTTCGGCGAAGGCAGGAGCCGCAAAGCCGATGATGGCGACGACAGCAAGCGACAGGATGCTTGTTACAAGCTTTTTCATGATGTGATTCCCTCTCAGTCGCTTGTCTCAGGCCTTCGCCGTCGCCGCGTTCTTTTCCAGAACCGCTTCGGTGATGGAGTTCGGCAGGCGGCGCGGCGTCTCGAACAGCCCCAGCAGCGGCATCACGACGATGAAGAAGCCGAAGTAATAGAGCGTGCCGAGCTGCGACAGGACGACGAAGATGCCTTCCGCAGGCTGGGCGCCGAGCCAGCCGAGCATGATGGCGTTGGCGACGAACAGCCAGAAGAACAGCTTGTACCACGGGCGATAGACAGCCGAGCGGACCTTCGAGGTATCGAGCCAAGGCAGGAAGAACAGGATGATGATCGCACCAAACATCACCAGAACGCCGCCAAGCTTGGAGTCGATCGGGCCGACGTTGAAGGTGATGGCGCGCAGCATCGCGTAGAACGGCAGGTAATACCATTCCGGAACGATGTGGGCCGGCGTCTTCAGCGGGTTGGCCATGACGTAGTTGTCGGGATGGCCGAGATAGTTCGGCATGTAGAAGACAAACCACGCATAGACGATCAGGAAGACCGAGACGCCGAGCGCATCCTTCAGCGTCGCATAGGGTGTGAAAGGCACAGTATCGGTCTTGGTCTTGACCTCCACGCCGGTCGGGTTGGTCTGGCCGGTGACGTGCAGGGCCCAGACGTGCAGCACGACGACGCCGGCGATCATGAAGGGCAGCAGGTAATGCAGCGAGAAAAAGCGGTTCAGCGTCGGCTGGTCGACCGCGAAGCCGCCGAGCAGGAACTGCTGCAGCCATTCGCCGACCCACGGGAAGGCCGAAAAGAAGCCGGTGATGACGGTGGCGCCCCAGAAAGACATCTGCCCCCAGGGCAGGACGTAGCCCATGAAGCCGGTCGCCATCATCAGCAGATAGATGACGACGCCAAGGATCCACAGGATTTCGCGCGGTGCCTTGTACGAACCGTAATACAGGCCGCGGGCGATATGCAGATAGACGGCGATGAAGAAGAAGGATGCGCCGTTGGCATGCATATAGCGCAAAAGCCAGCCGTGATTGACGTCGCGCATGATCTTCTCGACGGACACGAAGGCGACCGACGTGTCGGCGGCATAATGCATGGCCAGCACGACGCCGGTCAGGATCTGCACGACCAGCATGACGGACAGCATGGCGCCGAACGTGTAAGCATAGTTCAGGTTGCGCGGAACCGGATAGGCGACAAAGCTGTCATAGACAAGACGCGGCAATGGCAGGCGGGAATCGATCCACTTTTCAAGGCCGGTCGCTGGTTGGTAACTTGAATGACCACTCATAGAATCAGTATCCCCTTAACCGATCTTGATCACTGTATCTTTGACGAAAGAAAAGGTCGGCACGGCCAGGTTCATCGGCGCCGGGCCCTTGCGGATTCGGCCGGCCGTATCGTAGTGCGAACCATGGCAGGGACAGAACCATCCGCCGAAGTCCCCGGCCTGTCCGAGCGGAATGCAGCCCAGATGGGTGCATACGCCGACCATGATGATCCAGTTCTCCCGGTTCTCCCCGGCAGAGCGATCGATATCGGTCGCCGGTGCGTCGGCCGCGATATTGGCGTTGCGCGCGATCGGATCCTTGAGGTCGGAAAGCTCGACAGCCTTGGCTGCCTTGACCTCGTCGTCCGTGCGGTTGCGGATGAAGACGGGCTTGCCGCGCCATTTGACGGTCAGGGACATGCCGGGCGTCAGGCTGGAGACGTCGACCTCGATGGCGCCGAGCGCCAGCGTCGACGCATCCGGGCGCATCTGGTCGATGAACGGCCAGGCAACCGAAACGGCACCGACGGCACCCGCCATCCCCGTGGTCAGATACAGGAAATCACGGCGAGTAGGCTCGCCAAGGGTTTCGCTTGTCGTCTCGTGTTCGCTCACGGCTAAACCATCCTCTGCGCAAATCTTCGCAATAACGCATTGCCCCCAAACCGGCGAATCCGAGCGGACACAATTCGGCCACAGATTCCCCGGCAATCCGGCGCGTTCTATGCTTGATCGCAAATTATGTCCAGTGTCGACAAGGGCTCCGGGCACTATGTCGCGGAATTCGGACACACTTTTTTCAACGTCTTTGATTTCGGGCAACTCCCAGGCCAATTTTGCGGCGATTTCATCGGGATGCCGCCGAAGATCGAGCAAACGGAGAATCGCCGACCGATGCCCGATGGGGCCCTGCCGCATTGCAAGCCGGCAATCGGGCGTGGTATCGCGGCTCCTGACCCGCCCCTTGTTTCCCCGCCGGACAAACGCCGATGAGATCGACCCTGTATTGCGTGTTGTGCGTGCTGCTGACGCTGGTGCTGGCGGCCTGTTCGCTGCGCTACCTGCGCGAATCCTGGCTCCTGTCCTTTCTCTATAGCCTGCAATTGCATGCCACGCTCGCCTGTCTGGCCGGGGCGGTGGTTGCGCTCGCCTTGCGCCGGCATGTCTACGGTGTCTTCCTGCTGGCCTGGGCTGCGGCGCTGGTCGTGCATGCGCTGATCATGCTGCAGGAATTCCGCCGCGACCCCAGCCCGCAGGCGCTGGCGGCACCGCATTTCAGGCTGCTGTCCTTCAACATCATGGGCGACAACAGCGAGAACGGCGAAAGGATCGCCGACTATATCCTCTCCTCACGCGCCGATGTGGCGGTGATCCTGGAAGCGAGACCGCTGTTTTCGCAGCTCGATCGCCTGGCCCGCCTCTTCCCGCACCGGATCGGTTGCGAGACCGGCGGCGAGGATTGCGACCTGCTGCTCCTATCGCGCCGCCCCTTCGTCGAGACGATGAAGGCCAGCCTCAGTGACCTGCGCCGGAACCGGTTTGCGCTCGCCCGCATCGAATTCGCCGGCCAGAAGCTGAACATTGCCGCTACCCACCTGACAAAGCCCTATTACGACCATTATCATGACGAGGAACTGTACAATCTGGGCGAGCTGATCGAGGCGGCGGAGGGGCCGCTGCTGGTCGCCGGCGACTTCAACTCCGATATAATCGCGCCCGACATGCAGGCCTTCATCCGCAAGGGCGGCCTCACCACGGCGCCGAGCGAACCGCGCACCTGGCCGATCCGCGCCGGCGCCTATGGCATCGCCATCGACCACGTCTTTGCAAGGCAGCCGGCCGAACTGATCGAGACACGACGCATCGCCGACGCCTTCGGCTCGAACCATTACGGACTGGTTTCGCAATTCGCCATTGCAGCGCCAAACATCACGAACGACGCGCAAAAAGCGCCGTAACGCCCTAAAAATATTGCATGATTAACCTGAAGCCTGTCACGTCTTCAGAAATTATGCAGTGCAGGAACCGGCTGTGGTTCACCGCCCTCCTCATCGCCAAAATCGGCCGCGATCATGCCACCCGACTGGCGCGACCAGAGGTCGGCATAAAGCCCGCCACGGGCGATCAGATCCTGATGCGTGCCTTGCTCGACGATGCGGCCGCGATCCATCACCACGAGGCGGTCGAGGCTGGCAATGGTCGACAGGCGGTGGGCAATGGCCAGCACGGTCTTGCCCTGCATCAGCTTTTCCAGATTGGACTGGATCGCCGCCTCGACCTGCGAATCCAGCGCCGAGGTCGCCTCGTCCAGCACCAGGATCGGCGCATCCTTCAGCATGACACGGGCAATCGCGATACGTTGGCGCTGGCCGCCGGAAAGTTTCACGCCGCGCTCGCCGACATGGGCATCGAAACCCTTGCGACCGCGCTGGTCCTGTACCTGCCCGATGAAGCGGTCGGCTTCGGCCCGGCGCACGGCCTCGAGGAGTTGCTCCTCGCTGGCATCGGCGCGGCCGAAGAGAATATTGTCGCGAATCGAGCGGTTGAGCAGCGCCGTATCCTGCGTCACCATGCCGATATGGGCGCGCAGCGAGCTTTGGCGCACACCGGCGATATCCTGTCCGTCGATGAGGATACGGCCGCTTTCGAGATCGTAGAAACGCAGCAGCAGGTTGACCAGCGTCGACTTGCCCGCCCCCGAGCGGCCGACGATGCCGACCTTTTCGCCCGGACGGATGGTCAGCGACAGGTCGTCGATGACGCCCTTGCCACGCCCATAATGAAAGGTGATGTTTTCGAAACGGATTTCCGGCTGCGTCACCTTGAGGTCACCGGCATCCGGCCGGTCGACGAGGCGGATCGGCTGCGAAATCAGTTCGGCGGAGTTCTGGATGGTGCCGAGATTGCGCATGATGGCGTTGAACTGGGTCATCATGCGCCCGAGCAGCATGTTGAGGCGCAGCACCAGCCCCAGCGTATAGGCGACGCCGCCAGCCGTCATCGCGCCAGCAAACCACAGGTCGATCGAGAGGAAGCCGATCGTTGCTATCATCAGGCCGGAAAGGAAGGAAAGCGCGATGCGCACACCGGTGATATGCCGGGTAAAGGCGATCACCGCCTGCTGAAAACGGTCGAAGCCGTCGCGCACATAATGGTCGTTGTCGGTCTCGCGGCCGAAGAGTTTCAGCGTCTGGATATTGGCATAGGAATCGACCAGCCGCCCGTTCAGCATCGAAGACGCCTCGGCCGAGGCGCGGGCGAGACGACGGATGCGCGGCACGAAATGGCGGGCGATGAAGCCGAAACCGACCAGCCAGACCGCGATCACCGCCGCCAGCCGCCAGTCAAGCGCCGCAACCAGCGCCATGGTCGAGAGCGCATAGATCAGGATGAACCAGACGACCTGCAACAGCGACACCATGAGATCGCCGGTCGCCTGCCCGCCCGCCCAGACCTTCGAGACGATGCGGCCGGAAAAATCGTTCTGGAAGAAGGAGAGCGACTGACGCGCCACATGCACATAGGCCTGCCAGCGCATCATGTTGAAGAAGCCCGGAACGATGGTCTGCTCTTCCAGCAACGCATTCAGCGCCACCACCGTCATGCGCCCGACAAGCACGAACAGCGCCATGGCGGCCAGCGCCCCGCCATGCATGGCAAGCAGCCCGTCCCAGCCCGCTTCCTTCGGCGCACTGTCCAGCATATCGACCAGCAGCCCGACTGACCAGAACAGCCCCGCCTCCACCATCGCCACCAGCCCGCCGACGACCAGCATGGCGAAAAACGGCGCCTTGGCCTGTCTCAGATAGAAGAGAATGAACCCGAGCGTCTCCCGCGGCGGCTGCAGATCGCCGCTACGCCGATAGGGATCGATCCAGTTTTCGAACAGCTGAAATATCGCGCGCATGATCATGCCGGCGATATAGGCCCTTTCCAACCCACCGACAAAGCATGGAGCGGATTATATTTTTGTAAGGTGTGTACCCGCCGCATGTTTCGGCATGCGCCGGGATCGAAACGGGACGCCCAAAATTCGACGATACCATTGCAATCGGACAAGTCATGCCATTTGACAATCGTCATGACCAGAGTCGATTTTTTCTTCTCTCAAAATCAATTCACAACCAATACGATCGAATAAACAATCATTGGTGTATAATTCTTTTCGGGATCGGAAGAAATCGATCAGCGCAATAAACTTTGACACAGGATATTATCGAATAATTTTGGGCGGATTAACTAATCCAACGTTTTACGATTGATTAACTAATTTGAACCTGGGTACATAGCTCCAAATGGTGTTCAGGGAGTATTAACCATGGCCAGCATCCAAGGTATCTATGTCGCATTGTTCGGGCGTCCTGCCGATCCGAGTGGTCTGGCTTATTTCAACGGCGTCACCAAGAACGGTGCCGATCTCAGGGGCATCGGAGACCTGACGAAAACAAGCGAGTATCAAAGCCGCTTCACAGGCATGAGCAACGAACAGGTCGTCAATTCGATCTACAAGTCGCTGTTCGGTCGCGACGGCGAAAAGACCGGCATCGACTTCTTCCTCGCCAAGCTTGCCTCGGGTGAATTGACCATCAACAATATCGCGATTGCCATCCTTGATGGCGCGCAGGGCGATGACCTAGTTACCGTCAAGGCCAAGATCGACGCCGCCAACATCTTCACCAGCCATCTCGACCTGCAACTCGAAATCGACGCCTACAGGGGCAACACCGCCGCCCAGATCGGCCGCGATTTCATCACTGCGGTCACCAAGACCGATCCGGGCACGGGCGAGGAAGCCGATGCGGCCATTCTCAAGCTGTTGCAAAACCAGGGCCAGGCTCCCGGAGGCACGGGCGGCAGTGATGGCAGCAGTGGCGGCACGCCGTTGTTTTTCAAAATCTACAACCATGCTCCCGTCGAAACTCTCGCAAAGAGCGCGGCCTCATACGGCATCACCTTCGAAAGCAACGCCACCGGCGCGATCACCCTCGGCCAGAGCATCGTCGAGCATGAGGCTCCGCAATTAAAGTTCGCCGTATTCAGCGAATTCCCGCCGGAGCCACAGGAACCTTCTGCACTCCTGACGGGCGATCGCGGCGGCACGGTAGCAACATTTCCTAACGGTCCGATCGACACGACCGACGGCGTGCATATCGCCAGCAAGGCTTTGCCGGAAGGCGTCAGCCTGCAACTGAAAGACAATCTTCACGTGACGATGGATGCCGAGACCGCTTCCGACCATCAGATCAGCGGTACGGGCAGCGTCTGCATTTCCGGCTCGGACGGAACGCAGACCATCCTTGTGGCAGCTTCGGGCTCCAACTTCATCGAAGGCGGCCTCGATGCCGATGTGATCAAGATCGACGGCGCTTCATCGGGCGTCGATACCATCCGGATCAACGGCGTTACGGATGGCGAGACGCGGGACGCTATCGCAAGCGCCTCCGCTGCACGCGACGCCGTGGAGACCCGAGACGCCTTGAACGCCGCCAAGGACGACGTGACGGCTGCCGAGAAAGCCGTCGACAAGGCCAACGTCGCTCTCGGTGTCGCGACTGTCACCGACAAAATCGCCGAAACGCTGAGCGACGCCGTCGGCAAACTGGATTTTGCGATCAAGGCGCTGTTCGCATTCGCCTTCGATTCGAGAGCGATCACCAAAGCGATATCCGGCCTCGAGTCCTTGATCGAAACCAGCAATATCATTCCCGCGGATCTGAAAGCAAAACTGCTTGACGCCATTCCGAATGACTCGAAGGACTTCAAGGTAACGAGCTTCCTCGACAAATTTCACTCGGCCGTCGATGCATACAAGCAAGAGGCCGACGACGCGAAGGACCATGCGCAAGACGTTCTCGACAAGGCAAAAAGCGATCTGAGCGGCGCAAAGATCAAGCGGGACGCTCTGGCAGAAACGGAAGACCAGCATCAAAATCGCGAGAAAACCGACGCCGACCTCGCTCAAGCCAAAACGACTGCCGAGAGCGCGGTAGACGCATTGAAAAACAATATCCACACCGACTCCAAGATCGGCGGCGAGGACAAGATCAGCGGCTTCGAATTTGAGAAGGACCATCTGAATCTGCCGGGACATGATGTCGTGCAACGTGTTTCAAACACAAGTTTCACCTTCGAAGGCCATAGCTACAGCGTCACCGTGAAGGACGGCATCGGACATGTCACGGAAAATGGCGTACAATCCGTCTCCATCAAGCTCTCAGGCAGCCTTCTCGACGCCGCCCTGCAGTATCTTTCGGACGACCACGTCGTCAAACAGGGCGAAACCGTGGCGTTCGACTATATGGACGGCAACGAAACCGGCCTCTATGTCTTCCAGGGCGGCGATTACGGCAGCGATATCGGCGTCAAGTTGGTGGGACTGCATGCCCCGGATACGACAACCCCTGGACACGGCCTTGCCGAGCTTCTCGGATTTAGTCAACCGGTCTGACGAGGGGAAAGCAATCGACAATCCGCCCGGCACCATCCGCCGGGCGGATTTTTTTGTGCGTTATCGCGCCAGCCTTCCGATCGGAATGATCTCCGGCGCATCCTCCGCCCACGCCGCACCCTTCCAGTCCCCCAGCCAGCGCTCGATGCTCATGCCCGCTTCGCCCGCCAGTTCCTCGATTTCCGCCCGCGACGCGAAAGCGAGGTGTGAGGAGGCGGAATCGGTGCGGTCGTCGACAAGGTGGCGGTAGTGCGTTTGGTAGGTGACGATGCCGGTTGAGGGATCGTGGGAGACGTCGTTCCACGCGAACATCTCGCCCAATTGCGGATGGGTGAATTGACGTTCCGAAAGCGCGGGCGTCCATTCGCGCCATTCCTCCAATTCCGGGTTGCGGCTGTCGAAGATGAAACGGCCCTGCGGCGACAGGTGTACCGCAATGGTTTTCAGGACGGCCAGTCGGTCGGCGCGGGTCAGGAAAACCTGGAAGGCATGGCCGGTCATGACGATGAGGTCGAAGGTTTCGCCAAGCCGGACGCTGCGCGCATCAGCCGTCACCCATCTGGCCTTGTCGCCGCCTGGACGGGCGGCGGCGATATCCAGCATCGCCTGCGCCGGATCGACGCCGACGACGCGCGGTATGATGGCTGCCATCGTCGCGCCGAACAGCCCGGTGCCGCAGCCGAGGTCGAGCAGACTGGCGCAGCCTTCGGCCAATCCGCGGCAATAGCTGAGATCGTCGGCCCAGCCGTTGTCGATGTCGTAAAAGCGCGCCAGATCGGCATCGTGATACAGCCGGTCCTCGTCGGTCATGTGTCCCCTCCCTGGTTTTTGGTTGACGAGGCGGCGGATTATTCCGCCGCCTCGGTTTCCCCATCCTCGCCAGCCGCCGTCTGGTCGGCCAGGAAGCCGCCGGACTGGCGATTCCACAGGTCGGCATAAATGCCGCCTTCCGCGACCAGCCCGGCATGGGTGCCGGTCTCGATGATCGCGCCCTTGTCGAGCACGATCAGGCGGTCCATTTCCGTCAGCGTCGACAGGCGGTGGGCGATGGCGATCACCGTCTTGCCCTCCATCAGCGCGAACAGATTTTCCTGAATGGCGGCCTCGACCTCCGAGTCCAGCGCCGAGGTCGCCTCGTCGAGGACCAGGATCGGCGCGTTCTTCAGGAACACCCGGGCGATGGCGATGCGCTGGCGCTGGCCGCCGGAAAGTTTCACGCCGCGCTCGCCGACCTGCGCATCCAGTCCCTTGCGGCCATGCATGTCCTCGAGTCCGGAGATGAACTCCCAGGCATTGGCGCGCTTGGCCGCCTCGATGATCTCGGCATCGGTCGCCGAGGGACGGCCATAAGCGATATTGTCGCGGATGGAGCGGTGCAGCAGCGCCGTATCCTGCGTCACGACGCCGATGAGCGCACGCAGGCTGTCCTGCGTCACCATCGAGATATCCTGCCCGTCGATGGTGATGCGGCCGGATTCGAGATCGTAGAAGCGCAGGAGCAGGTTCATCAGCGTTGTCTTGCCCGCACCCGAGCGGCCGACCAGGCCGACCTTCTCGCCGGCGCGGATATCCAGCGTCAGATCTTGAATGACGCCCTTGTCCTTGCCGTAATGGAAACGGATCCGGTCATAATGAATCGCCCCTTTCGGCGCGGCCAGCATCCGGGCATCGCCGGTATCGACGATGTCATGCGGCTTGGTCATCATGCTCATGCCGTCATAGACCGTGCCGATGCTTTCGAACAGCGCCGAAATCTCCCACATGATCCATTGCGACATGCCGTTGATGCGCATGGCAAGTCCGATGGCGACCGCGATGGCGCCGACCGACACCGTGCCGTTCAGCCAGAATGCGATGCTCGCCGCCGAGATCGAAAACAGGGCGATGGCATTGTTGATGTCGACCAGGATGTTCAGCAGCGTGATCTGCCGCATCTGGCGATGCACCGTGCCGAGGAAGGCATCCATGCCGTCGCGGGCATAATCCTCCTCGCGCCCCGCATGCGAGAACAGTTTTACGGTGGCGATGTTGGTGTAGCTGTCGACGACGCGGCCGGTCATCATCGAGCGGGCGTCGGCCTGCTCGCTGGAAAGCCGGCGCAGCTTCGGAATGAAATGGCGCAGGATCAGCGCATAGGCCGCCATCCAGACGACGAGCGGGATGACCAGCCGCCAGTCGACGGCAAACACCAGCGCCAGCATCGAGATGAAGAAGCTCGCCGCATAGACGAAGACGTCGATGATCTTCATCACCGCCTCGCGGATGGCGAGCGAAGTCTGCATCACCTTGGTCGAAACGCGGCCGGCGAACTCGTTGGCGAAGAAGGTCATCGAATGGCGCAGCAGGAAGCGGTGCATCTGCCAGCGGGCGATCATCGGGAAATTGCCGGCCAGAACCTGATGCATGGTCACGGTATGCACCGCCCCCGCCAGCGGCAGGCCGATGAGCAGCAGCGCCGCCATCCAAAACAGGTGGCGGCCTTCGTTCTGAAGAAAGGTGGCGCGGTCGGCCGAGGACAGCCAGTCGACGATATTGCCGAGGAACTGATAGAGAAACACCTCGAAAAGCGCGATCAGCATCGAGCAGAAACCGAGTAGCAGCAGCCAGGGCCAGGCGGGCTTCGTATAATGCCAGCAGAAGGCCACCAGCCCCTTCGGGGGCAGGCCGGGCTCCTCGGACGGAAACGGATTGAGTCGCTGTTCGAACCAGCCAAACATGAAAAGCTCCAATGATCCGTCCGGACAGGTTACCGCGACACGGCTAGGGCGTGGAGCGGCGGGGTCCGGAAACGATCGCGGGACACCTGTTCCCGGCGACGGATTGAAATGAAATCAGGAAAGAAAAAGCGAAGATTCGCTCGTTACGCCTGCCGCCATCCGGCAGCCTTTGGGAGGAGCAGGCGAATAACAATATCCATGGAACCCTCCCTGAAACGGCGTTGAAGATGCGGCTTTGTATCGCAGTCCAAAAGTTTTGCACAGAGGGATGGCGAAAAAATGTGCGGATTTCCTGAAGCCCGGCGCGCAGGCGTTGCAGCCCGGCCACAGGTCCCGCGTGCATGCCGGTCGATGCCGATCGCAATCTCCCATGTCACGCCTTGCGTTTCAAATCGGCTATTTTCGTGCGTCGCCATAGCAAAACCGCTGCATGTTCTTGCGCGACATGCTTTATGCGCAGCGATAGTCTGAAGGAGACACCCATATGACGCGCCTGCGGATTGCGCTCTATCAGCCGGACATACCGGGCAATACCGGCACGGTCCTGAGACTTGCCGCCTGCCTCGGCCTCGGCGTCGATATCGTCGAGCCCGCCGGTTTCGACCTGTCGGATCGCAATCTCAGGCGCGCCGGCATGGATTACCTCGCTGCCGTGACCCTCAGCCGCCACGTCAACTGGGCCGCTTTCGAAGTTTGGCGGCAGGCCGAAAACCGCCGGCTGGTGCTCGCTTCGACCAAAGCAGCCGGGCGCTATACGGATTTTGCCTTCCGGCCGGACGATGTCCTGCTGTTCGGACGCGAAAGCGCTGGCGTGCCCGATGCCGTGCATGAGGCCGCCGATGCCCGCATCCTCATTCCCATGGTCTCGGGCCAGCGCTCGATCAATGTCGCGATGTCGGCGGCGATGATCGTCGGCGAAGCGCTACGCCAGACGATATAACGGCATATTTCAGCACATGCTTTAGGTGCATCGCAGCAAAGAGGTTGGCAATTGCGAACGGGTATGCGACACTATTGGAAGTGATCGCCAGCCCGGAGCCAGCACGCATGTTCCAGACCGCATTCACCTACAACCTGACGCGCTTTGCGCGCTTTCTCAGCTTGCCGGAGCGTCTTCAGCATGCGCCGCTGCGCAACCTGTCGCTGGAGCCGTTGCGGCAACGCAACACGGCCCTCGACGCCTTTTTCTACGATATCAAGGTCGTGACCCCGGAAGAGGCCTTCTATATCTCGGATTCGCTGGCCGCTGTCGGCTCTCTGCTGATCGTGCCGCCGAGCGGGGCGGGATCGCTGACGCTATGCGATACGCTCGATGAATTCTTCCTGCGCGGCGGGTCCGATGTCTCGGTGCTGGCACTGGCCGGCGCCGGTGGCTCGGCGCTGGGCGCCGCCGCCTTCGCCCGCAATGTCGCCGATGCGGTGGGCAAGCCCGTCGCGACCGTCGTGCCCGGTTATGGTCTGGCGGATGCCATCGGAGAGGCCATGGGCGGTTCCTTCCTGTTCGGCTGGCTCGGCCAGGTGCGGCATGGTTTCGAAAGCATCGACGCGTTGTCCGGCCGGCCGCATTACGGCGTCGATCCGGAAAAGAACGCCGCTGCCGGCGCATGCAAGGATCGCTGCCGCGACATGCAGACCGTTCTGGCGCTGCTCGCCGACCCGCGCGCGAAAATTGCGCTTTTCGCCGCCCATTCGCGCGGCAATAGCCTGCTTGCCGAGGCGCTGACCAAGCTCCGGGATATCGATGCCGCCCGCATCCAGGCGATCGCCGATACGGCGCGCATCGTCACCTTCGGCGGCAAGATCGCCATGCCGCCGGCCTTTACCCGCGTCATCGACGTCATCGGCCAGTGGGACTGGTATGGCGAGATGAATTCCCAGCCTTTCATCGCCACCGACCGCAAGGTCTCCGGCGCCTGGCATCACACCAACACCGATGTCCCCGGCCATATCGACGTCACCAATGTGCTGCGCGAGATTCTCGCCGCCGATCCGATCAGTGCGCCGGCGGAAACCGTGCCGGAACCGGTCGAGACCATCGCTGCCCCGGAAACGCCGCAAGCCAAGGCAGATGACGCCGCTCCGACCGACGACCACATCGCGGTAGAAGGCGAAGCGCCCGCCCTTCCCGCATCGATGCCGCTGACGGCGATCGCCACCATCGAAACGGCGCCGCTCGCCGAACCGGCGCCGCCGGCTCTGCCAATTTCCGTGCCCTTGCCGAAAAAGCCGGCCCTGCCGTCGAAAAGCCGCGCCCGCCGCGCCAAGCCGGCGCGCTGACCACCAAAAAAAGAGCCACGGTCCGCAAAGGGAACGTGGCCCCCAGGCGGAGGAACGGGGAGAAAGATCAGACAAGGCGTGAAGCGACTCGCCCAATCCCTTGCGGGGACTCGCGATTCCGCTTTCTTGACAGATCGGTTGCGGCGGCAGGTCGAGAAAAGAACAGATGCGGCCTCGGCCTCATGCCGCAGGATTCGGAACGGTCATGTTCCAAGGCCGTCATCTTGCAGCCATGATGACAAGGACCGGTTGCCAGAAAGTTTGCTGAATCGTTAGAATTCGAACGATCCCGCAAAATCCCTGATTTCGTCGGAAAACGCCTCAATCGGCGGAAGGCAACCGGCGCATGGTGAATTCGATGCGATCGCCTTCGAGCTGGCGCCAGCTTTCCACCTCGGTCCAATAGGCGGCCTTCGGGAAGGCGTCAAACCATTCGCGCGCCTTGGCGCGGGCTTCCGGCCGTGTCAGCGTAAAGGTTTCGCGCACGAACTGGCCGGCGCCACGCTCGGGCGTCTGCTGGCGGTGACGGGCGATGCGCTGCCGCAAGCCGTCGAGGGACGGCGGTCCGGGAACCTTGGCCATACGATACCTCTCGTTTCGAAGATAATGCGGCATCGGGCCATTTGCGAGTCATTTCGCCGCGCACATTCGCGCCAGAGATGTCTTGCGGGCCGGCGGAGGCCGGGTATAAGGCGGCAAACGGGGTTTGGCCCGAGGAATCGCCGGGAGTGAAAGATGGAAAGACCGCAATTGCCGCAGGGCCTGCCGGAAGACATCGAAAACAAGAAGGCGGAGGCGCGCGCTTGGTTCGAGGGCCTGCGTGACCATATCTGCGCCGCCTTCGAGGCGCTGGAAGACGAACTCACCGGGCCTTTGAGCGATCGTGCTCCCGGCCGCTTCACGGCCAAGGACTGGCAGCGGGACGACGGCGAAGGCGGCGGCGGCCGCATGTCGATGCTGGAAGGCCGCGTCTTCGAGAAGGTCGGCGTGCATACCTCTACCGTGCACGGCGAATTCGCGCCCGATTTTCGCGCCCAGATTCCGGGCGCTGCCGAGGATCCGCGTTTCTGGGCCTCCGGCATTTCGCTGATCGCTCATCCGATCAACCCCAACGTCCCGACCGTGCATATGAACACGCGCATGGTGGTGACCACCTCGCACTGGTTCGGCGGCGGCGCCGACCTGACACCGATGCTCGACCGGCGCCGCACCGACGAGGATGCCGACAGCGTGCTGTTCCACAAGGCGATGGAGATCACCTGCAGCCGCCACCCGGTCGCCGATTATCCGCGCTTCAAGCAGTGGTGCGACGAATATTTCTTCCTGAAGCACCGCAACGAACCGCGCGGCATCGGCGGCATCTTCTACGACTGGCTGCATTCGCCGGAGGAAAAGGGCGGCTGGGATGCCGATTTCGCCTTCACCCGCGATGTCGGCCGCGCCTTTGCCATGGTCTATCCGAAGATCGTGCGCTCGAACTTCAATATACCGTGGACGCAGGAAGATCGGGACGAACAGCTCGTGCGCCGCGGCCGCTATGTGGAATTCAACCTGCTCTACGATCGCGGCACGATTTTTGGCCTTAAGACCGGCGGCAATGTCGAATCGATCCTGTCGTCGCTGCCGCCAATGGTGCGCTGGCCCTAAGGTAGCAGTTTTGTGACATGCGACAAAAAGACCGGATACCGTAAAGTTTTATATCCTCCTGAAATAGTGATTCATGCCGCGTCGGCGGCATGATATCGTCTCGTCATGTGATTCCATCGGAGGAGGATGAGCATGACTGAGAATGCCAGCATGTCCGGCAATCAGGTTTCCGCTGACCCGTCCCGTCAGCTCGGTACGGAGGAATTCATCGGTCGCCTTGCCGAAAATCTGCGGCAGAACAGCGATAGCGACCTGCCCCGTTCCTTTTTCATCGAACAAGTCAAGCTGCAACTCGCCGGCCAGCAGAGCGGCATCCCGGAAGAACGCGCCAGAAACGCCGCGGCCGACCGCTACCAATCTTCGGATTGCTTCAAGGCCTGGGCCATTCCCGAGTAAGGCTCTTTTAGAGCGGACCGAAAAGCCGCGTCCACGGTGAACTTTTTCGCCCGTTCCGCGTTTTGCCTTCGGCAAGGCGCAACGCCATGTGATGGCGGGCCTCCCGAGAGGCTCGCCGGTTTTCGATGGCAGATCGAAGGGAGAAGTCTCATGAGATTGTTCGAATGCGGTACGCTCGTTCCGGGTTGCGACTGGCATACCCACGCCACGGAGGATGCCGAAGTGGTCCGCCGCGCCGTCGAGCACATGCGCACGACCCACGGCGAAACCATCATCCGCGAAAACATGATCGACAACATCAAGGCCCGCATCGTCGACGAAGCCGCCCCGCAACGCGCCGCATCCTGACGATAGCGACGGCTGAAAACCTCTCTTTCGTCATCCTCGGCCTTGTGCCGAGGATCTGCTAACGTCTCGAAAATCAATACGTTGCAGATGCCCGGGACAGGCCCGAGCATGACGACGGAAGCCCTACTTCATCTCCGCCAGCCGGTCGACCAGCGTTGCCCGATCGAGCGAAAAATTCGACTCGACCCACTGCTTTTCCAGCGCCTGCAACGCCTTGCCGACTGCCGGGCCGGCGGCGAGGCCGGCGGCGAGCACATCGGCGCCGCTTACCGGGAAATCCGGTTTCTTCCAGCTTTGCGCACGGGCAAGAAGTGCGGTCAGCCGCGCCGCCTGCTGCATGGCGTCGACATCGCCGCCCTCGGCCTTGGCGCGCGCCGAAGCCAAGGCCAGTTTCAGACGCACGCAGATGCCCTTCGGCCCATGCGCATAAAGCAGCCGATCGAAGGCGGTCTGCGCCATGGTTTCCGCGACGACGGGCGCCTTCGCCCAGGCGAGCAGCAGCGCCGCCTCGTCCTTCGATAGCCGCAACCGCTTGGCCATCGCCTCCAGTCGCGCCGCATCCGGCGGCACGATGGCGGCGAGGCGCAGCAGCGGGTCCGGCGTCCAGCGCAGCGCGTTTTCGGTGGCGATCAGCGCCGGAATGGCGTCGATGCCCCATTTTTCCGATTCCGGCAGGATCGCGGTGAGCACGCCGACCTGCCGCATCCATAACAGCGCCCGGCCGGGGTCATCGGCGCACAGCAGCTTCTTCATCTCCGACCAGATGCGCTCGGCCGAAAGCGTCGCCAGCTTGTCGCGCGCGGCGGCACAGGCGCGCAGGCCCGCCGCATCCGGGCGGCCGCTGCCGTAATGGGCGAAGAAACGGAAGAAGCGCAGGATGCGCAGGTAATCCTCGGCAATGCGCTGGGCGGCATCGCCGATGAAGCGCACCGTCTTCGTCTCGATATCCGGCAAACCATCGACGAGATCGACGATATCGCCGTTGCGGTCGACATAAAGCGCGTTGATCGTCAGATCCCGGCGCTCGGCGTCCGCCTGCCAGTCGGTGGTAAAGGCGACGGTGGCGTGACGGCCATGGGTCTCGACATCGCGGCGCAGCGTCGTCACCTCGAAGGGACGACCGTCGATCACCAGCGTCACCGTGCCATGCGCAATGCCGGTCGGCACCGCCTTGATGCCGGCTTCCGCCGCGCGCTCCATGACCTTTTCCGGCGGCAGGGACGAGGCGATGTCGATATCGCTGACCGGCAGGCCCATCAGGCTGTTGCGCACCGCGCCGCCGACCACCCGCCCCTCACCGCTATCGCGGTTGAGCAGGTCGAGCACCCGCGTCAGGGCCGGATCGCGAAACCAGTCTTCTCCGCCAAGATTGGTCATGCATAAAGCCTTTCATAGAGTGTGCGCACGATGCCGGCGGTGATGCCCCAGATCATCCAGTCCTCATAGGGCATGCGGTAGAAATGCCGCTCGATGCCCTGCCAGACGCTGCTGTCGCGCGTGTGGTTCGCGGGGTTCATCAGAAAGGACAGCGGCACCTCGAAGACGCTTTCCACCTCATGCGGATTGAGCGTCAGGTGAAAGCCGCGCTTGACCACCGACAGGATCGGCGTGATGCGAAAGCCGGTCGCCGCCAGATATTGCGGCAGGCGGGCAACGGGTTCGACGAAACCGGCATCGAGCCCGATCTCTTCCGTCGCCTCGCGAAGCGCGGCGCTTTCGGCATTCCTATCCTCGGGATCGATGGCGCCGCCCGGAAAGGCGATCTGGCCGGAATGCTTGCGCAGCTTGGTGGTGCGCTGGGTAAAAATCACCTTGGCGTCGTCGCCGTCGTCGACCACGGGAACCAGCACCGCCGCATCCTTCAGCCTGATACCTTCGAGGCTGGCCCAGAGATCGGGATTGAGCAGGAAATCTCCATGCTCGCGGAAGGCGAGATCGATCGGCGCTCCCTTCTGGGCCAGCGCCCGGCGCCGGAATTCGGCGGCGGAATAAAGCGGCAGGTCGAGCGTCATCGCGACAGGGCGTCCAGTTCGTCGGCCGGCATGACCGGAAAAATTTCGCCGCCGGAGCGGATGCAGAACATTGCCCGCCCCTCGACATCGATCACCTCGCCCAGCTCGACCAGCTCGTACATCACCGCCCGCGATACCAGCGCTTCCAGCCGGCCGCGCACCAGGAGATAGGGTTTCAGCTCGGCATTCTCCCCCTGGATGACGAAACGCAAGGGATGCTCGCGCCCGGCCGTCACCACATCGCCCACATTGGTGCGGAAGGTCAGCGCCGGTTCGCCGTCTTCCTCACCCACGCTCATCTCGACGGCGACGAAGGGCGCATCGACGACACGGATGCCGACCTTTTCCACAGGCGTGACCAGATAGGTCTTGCCGTCCTCGTCCTTGCGCAAGACTGTGGAAAACAGCCGCACCAGCGGCGCACGGCCGATGGGCGTGCCGAGATAGAACCAGGTGCCGTCGGCGCGGATTTCCATGTCGAGATCGCCGCAGAAGGGCGGATTCCAGCGCTCCACGGGCGGCATGCCCTTGGCGCCGTCGTTCCTGTCGGCGGCGGCGCGGGTGATCAGCGCCGCCAGTCCCGCAGCGTCCGTCGTCTTGCCGATTTCTTCCCCTGCCATCTTTGTGTCCCGGTTTACTTTTAGGGCATATGGGTGAATGCCTTGAGAAAGACAGTCACGAGATAGAGCATGTCGCACAAAAGTGGGTAGCGGTTTTGTGATGACGACATGCGACAAACAAGGAACTAGTCATTCGAAACGCGCTTGTCAGCCGTAAACTTGGGAATAAGTTGCAAGTCTAGGGCATGTCGTTCACGAATGCACGAATCGCCTGATGACGTGATGGAGAACGAGATGGGCATGATGAACGCCGCCGAGGCGGGCCTGGATGAAAAGGCGATCGTCGCCGCCGCCGAAAGCGCGCTGGCCGATATCGCCGCCGTGCGCGCCGAGGTCGGCAAGGTCATCTTCGGCCAGGAGAAGGTGGTCGAGAACACACTGATCGCGGTTCTCTCTGGTGGCCATGCGCTGCTGGTCGGGGTGCCCGGCCTTGCCAAGACCAAGCTGGTCAATACGCTGGGCGGCGTGCTCGGCCTCGATGCCAACCGCATCCAGTTCACGCCCGACCTGATGCCTTCGGATATCCTCGGCTCGGAAGTGATGGACCAGGACGAGAACGGCCGCCGTTCCTTCCGTTTCGTCAAGGGCCCGGTCTTCGCGCAATTGCTGATGGCCGACGAAATCAACCGCGCCAGCCCGCGCACGCAATCGGCGCTCCTGCAATCCATGCAGGAATATCATGTGACGGTCGCCGGCCAGCGTCTCGACCTGCCGGCCCCCTTCCATGTGCTCGCCACCCAGAACCCGCTGGAGCAGGAAGGCACCTATCCGCTGCCCGAGGCCCAGCTCGACCGCTTCCTGATGCAGGTGGATGTCGATTATCCGGAACTGGCCGACGAGCGCCGCATTCTTCTGGAGACCACCGGCCTTGCCGAGGAACAGGCCGGAACGGTGCTGAATGCCGGCCGGCTGATGGAAATCCAGAAACTCATCCGCCAGATGCCGGTCAGCGATGCCGTGGTCGACGCCATCCTGTCGCTGGTGCGCTCGGCCCGTCCCGGCCAAGGCAATGCCGGTACGGATAAGCATGTCGCCTGGGGCCCCGGCCCACGCGCCGGCCAGGCGCTGATGCTCTGCGCCCGCGCCCGCGCGCTGTATGAAGGCCGCCTCGCGCCGTCGCTGGACGACGTGCATGCGCTGGCCGAACCGGTATTGCAACACCGCATGGCGCTGACCTTCGCCGCCCGCGCCGAAGGCATGTCGGTGCGCGATGTCATTGCCGGGCTGGTGAAACAGGCCCGTAACTAAGGCAAGCATTTCCCGGAAAAGTGGACACCGGTTTTCCGTCAGGAAATGCGCGAAATAAGGAAAAACGCTTGGCTTCGATCGGCGAGATCGTCACTCCGACACCGGGCAAGGATGCGTTGGCGCGGGCGCGCCAGCGCGCCGTTCTCGTGCCCGATTGCATGGTCGAGGCGCGACGCATCGCCAATACGGTGATCGCCGGCTGGCATGGCCGGCGCAAGCGCGGCATCGGCGAGAATTTCTGGCAGTTCCGCCCCTATGCCAATGGCGAAAGCCTGTCGCGCATCGACTGGCGGCGCTCGGCCCGCGACGACCATACCTATGTGCGCGACCGCGAATGGGAGGCGGCGCATACCATCTGGCTGTGGGCCGACATGTCGCCCTCCATGCTCTACAAATCCACCCTCGGCCTGGTTTCTAAGGAAAGCCGGGCGCTGGTGGTGATGCTGGCGCTGGCCGAGATCCTCGCCCGCTCCGGCGAACGCATCGGCTGCCCCGGCATCATGGAACCGATTGCCGCCCGCAACGCCGCCGAACGGCTGGCGACGGCGCTGATCCATGCGCCGCCGACCGCCGGCCTGCCGGATACGCGCATGATCCGCGTCGCCAGCGACCTCGTGCTGATCGGCGATTTTCTCGACGATACGGACAATGTGATCGGCCGCCTCGCGCCGCTCGCCCGCCGCGGGTTGCAGGGCCATGTCGTGGAAATTTCCGATCCCGCGGAAGAGCTTTTCCCCTATAGCGGCCGCACCGAATTCATCGATCCCGAGACCGGCGAAAAACTGGTCGCCGGCCGCGCCGAGACATTGCGCGAAGAATACCAGACCGTCTATCGCGCCCGTCGCGAAAACCTCGGCCAGTCGCTGCGCCATCTCGGCTGGAATTTCGTCAGCCACCGCACCGACCGTCTCGCTTCCGAGGCGCTGGTCGCGGTGCATATGTATCTCTCCGGCATGCCCGCCGCCGGCCCGCACGGAGCATCGCATGGAGGCATGGCATGAGTGCCCTCGCCTTCGCCAATCCGGCGATCCTTTTGGCGCTGGTGTCGCTGCCGGTCATCTGGTGGCTACTGCGCCTGACGCCGCCGAAACCGCGCGCCGAAGCCTTTCCGCCGCTCGCCGTGCTCGCCCGCGTGCTGAAACGCGAGGAGACCCCGGCACAAAGCCCATGGTGGCTGACGCTGCTGCGCATGCTGCTGGCGGCAGCGGTGATTTTCGCGCTGGCCGATCCGGTGGTGAACCAGCGCAGCACGGCGCTGGCAACGGGGCCGCTGGTGCTGCTGGTCGACAATTCCTGGGCCGCCGCCGGCGATTGGGACCGCCGTCTCGAAACCGCAAATGCCCTGATCGACGACGCCGAAAAGCAGGATCGCCCGGTCAGCCTCGCCTTCACCGCCGACCTGACCCATGACGCCGTGCCCACCGACGCCACCCGCGCCCGTGAAAAACTACTGGCCGCGACCGTCAAGCCGCTGCTGCCGGAGCGCGCCCGCGCCATCGAGGCGATCCGCGCCGCGCTGAACGGCCAGGCCCCCGGCACCATCGCCTTCCTGACCGACGGCATCGCCACGGGGGACAACGACACGACGCTGACCGATCTGGCGGCCCTGAAGCCCGGCCAGTTGCGCCTGATCGAAGGCGACGGCACGGCCGCCCTTGCCCTGACCGCCGTCGCCAACGGCGCTGATGAGATGAGCGTCACCGCCAGCCGCCTGAACGGCGGGCCGGCCGCCGCCTTCACGCTCACCGCGCAGGACGGACAGGGCCGGCCGATCGCCAACGGTACACTGAATTTCGCCCCCGGTGAGACGGTCGCGACCGGCACCGTCGCCGCGCCCTTCGAGATGCGCAACGATTTCGCCCGCGTCAGCGTCGAGGGTCTCGCCAATGCCGGCACGGTTCACCTGCTCGACGACGGCTTCAAGCGCCGCCGCGTGGCGCTGCTCTCCGGCCAGGTCGGAGACGAATTCCAGCCGCTGCTGTCGCCGCTCTATTACATCAACCGCGCGCTGCAGCCCTATGCCGACCTGATCGAGCCGAAGGTCGCCGATCTCGCCCAATCCATCCCGGAAATCCTGTCGTCCAACCCCTCCGTCATCATCATGGCCGATATCGGCCGCCTGCCGGAGGAGACCTATGCGCCCTTGCAGCGCTGGATCGCCAATGGCGGCACGCTGATCCGCTTTGCCGGCCCGCGCCTTGCCGCCGCCCCCGCCGACGATCCGCTGGTGCCGGTGGTCTTACGCCAAGGCGAACGCGCGCTTGGCGGCGCGCTGTCCTGGGCCGAGCCGCAGCCGCTTGCCGATTTTCCGAAAACCGGTCCCTTCGCCGGCATGGCACGGCCGGACGGCATTCTCGTCAAGCGACAGGTTCTGGCCGAACCGACGCCGGATCTGGCCGAGCGCACCTGGGCGAGCCTTGCCGACGGCACGCCGCTGGTCACCACCCGCGCCGTCAATGGCGGCCGCATCGTGCTCTTCCATGTCAGCGCCGAGGCCACCTGGTCGGACCTGCCGATATCAGGGCAGTTCGTGGAGATGCTGCGCCGCATCGTGCAGCTTTCCCGCTCGGGCGGCGCAACCGCCGAAGCCGGCGGCGCAACGACGGCCGAGGCCCTGCCGCCCTTCCGCCTGCTCGACGCCAAGGGCGCGCTGGTCACCGATACCGGCGCCGCCAAGCCGCTCGACCCGCGCCGCGATCTCGCCAAGACCGCCTCGACCTTCGACAATCCGCCCGGCCTCTATGGCAGCGAAGACGGTTTCACCGCCCTCAACCTGCTTCCCTCCGGCGCCGTGCTGAAGCCGCTGCCGCCGGCACCGAGCGGCACCGCCGTGCTGCGCGAGGCGCTGATCGGCAAGCAGGCCTGGTCAGCCAAGCCCGCGCTCTTCACCCTCGCCTTCGTGCTTTTGATGGCCGACACGCTGATTGTGCTTTTCATGAACGGAGCCTTCGCCCGCCGCCTGCGCCAGGCCGGCCGCGCCACTGCCGCCCTGCTTCTCGTCGCCGGCGCCGTGGCCCTCATGCCGTTGCCGCAAGCCCGCGCTGACGATTCGAAACCCGGCGACGACGTGCTGATGGACCGGCTGACCAACACCCATCTCGCCTATGTCGTCACCGGCGAGCCGGATGTCGACCGCATTTCCGAGCAGGGGTTGAACGGGCTCACCGAATACCTCACCTATCGCACGACGCTGGAACCGGCCCCGCCTGTCGGCGTCGATATCACCAAGGATGAGATGGCGGTCTTCCCGATCATCTACTGGCCGATTTCGGCGACCGCTCCGATGCCCTCGGCGGCGGCGATCAACCGCATCGACGCCTATATGCGCTCCGGCGGCACCGTGCTGTTCGACACCCGCGACCAGTTCAGCGCCCTGGACCAGTCCGGCGCGACGAGCCCGAACGGCGAGCGCCTTCAGGAAATCCTCGCCAATCTCGATATCCCGCCGCTCGAACCCGTGCCCGGCGATCACGTGTTGACCAAGGCCTTTTACCTGCTCTCCAGTTTCCCGGGCCGTTATTCCGGCAGCCCGCTGTGGATCGAGGCGCGGCAGGAAGCGCGCAATGCCAGCGCCACCGCCTCGCAGGGCGACGGTGTGTCGCCGATCATGATCACCGGCAATGATTTCGCCGGCGCCTGGGCCATCGACGCCAACAGCGCCCCCGTGCTGCCGACCGTGCCGCCGGACGAGATGCAGCGCGAATACGCCTTCCGCACCGGGGTCAACATCATGATGTATATGCTGACCGGCAACTACAAGGCCGACCAGGTGCATGTGCCCGCCCTGCTGGAACGGTTGGGACAATAGCATGACCATCGGTTTCTCCCCCTTCCTGCCCTGGGCGGTTCTGGCCGGGCTCGCCGTCCTCGTCGTGCTGGCCTCCGCGCTCGGCCTGTGGAAGGGCGTGCGCGGCACGCTGATCCGCAGCCTCGCGGCCGTGGCACTCCTCGGCGCGCTCGCCAATCCGATCCTGATGCAGGAGGATCGCGAGCAGCTTTCCACCGTCGTGCCGGTGATCGTCGACCGCAGCCAGAGCCAGCAGACGCCGGAACGGCAGGCGATGACCGACGAGGCCCTGGCGCAGCTCAAGGACCGCCTCTCCCGCTTCCCCCGCATCGAGCCGCGCTTCGTCGAGGCCAAGGACGACGAAGACTCCGATTCGCCTTCGACGCGGCTGTTCTCCGCCCTCTCCTCCGCCATTTCGGATGTGCCGCCGGCGCGCATCGGCGGCGCGATCTTCATCAGCGACGGCCAGATCCACGACCTGCTGGCCTCTGCCGAAACCCTCGGCTTCGACGCGCCGCTGCACGGGTTGATCACCGGCAAGGAAAACGAATTCGACCGCCGCATCGAGATCGTCCGCGGCCCGCGCTTCGGCCTCGTCAATCAGGATCAGGAACTGACCTTTCGCGTCCGAGACGACGGACCGTCGCCGGGCGGCGCGGCAAACGTCACCGTGCGCATGAACGGCGCCGAGATCGCCACGCTGACGGCGACGCCGGGGCAGGATACGCCCTTCACCTTCAAGGTGCCGCGCGGCGGCAACAATGTGCTGGAATTCACCGTGGCGGAACTGCCCGGCGAAGTCACCGCCACCAACAACAAGACCGTCCACCTGATCGAGGGCATCCGCGAGAACCTGCGCGTGCTCCTGGTCTCGGGCGAGCCGCATGCCGGCGAGCGCGCCTGGCGCAACCTGTTGAAATCCGATGCTTCGGTGGACTTGGTCCACTTCACCATCCTGCGCCCGCCGGAAAAGCAGGACGGCACGCCGATCAACGAGCTGTCGCTGATCGCCTTCCCGACCCGCGAGCTGTTCGTCGAGAAAATCAACGATTTCGACCTGATCATCTTCGACCGCTACCAGCATCGCGGCGTGCTGCCGATCCTCTATTACGATTACATCGCCCAATACGTTCAAAAGGGCGGCGCGCTGCTGATCGCGGCAGGGCCGGAACATGCGGGCGAGGATTCCATCGCCATGACGCCCTTGGCGACCGTGCTGCCGGCCGCCCCCACCGGCCGCATGGACGAAAAGCCCTTTTACCCGCGCCTGTCGGAAGCCGGCAAGAAACATCCCGTCACCCGCGGCCTCGATGGCGCGACGCAGGAGCCGCCAAACTGGGGCCGCTGGTTCCGCACCGTCGATGTCGATCCGCCGCAGGGCCAGACGGTCATGGTCGGTGCCGACAACCACCCGCTGCTGGTGCTGAACCGCGCCGGCGAAGGCCGCGTCGCCATGCTGCTGTCCGATCAGGGCTGGCTCTGGGCGCGCGGCTTCGAAGGCGGCGGCCCGCATGTGCAGCTCTATCGTCGCATCGCCCATTGGCTGATGAAGGAACCGACGCTGGAGGAAGAGGCGCTGACGGCGCGTGCGAGCGGCCGCACGCTGGAAATCACCCGCCAGACGGTCGGCGACGATCCCGGCCCGGCCACCGTCAAATATCCCTCCGGCCGCACCGAACAGGTGCCGCTGTCGCTGACCGAGCCCGGCCTTTACCGCGCCGAGCAGAAGGTCGACGAAACCGGCCTGTTCGAGATCGAGAACGGCACCCTGTCGACGCTGGTGCATATCGGCGCCGTCGATGCGCCGGAATTCAAGGCGATGGTCTCGACCACCGAGACGTTGAAGCCGCTGGCGGCGGAGACCAACGGCCTCGTCACCCGCGTCGCCAGTGCCGGCGGCAGCATCGACCTGCCGCCGATCCTGCCGGTGCGCGGCGTGGTGCGCAGCGCCGATCCCGGCCGCATGGCGATCCGCATGACCGACGAGACGGTGCTGAAGGGCATCGATACGCTGCCGCTGTTCGCCGGCTTCCTCGGCGTCGCCATCCTGCTGTTCGCCTTTGCCTCGATGTGGTGGCGCGAGGGACGATGACGGCGCCCTTCACGCTGGAGGTGACCGCAACGCCCTCCCCCGACGACATCGCCGTGCTCGGCGACGGGCTCGGCGCCTATAACGCCGCCGATGTCGGCCCTTCCGGCCGGGAAGGCCTAGCGGTCCTCCTCCGGCAGCAGGATGCCGTCACCGGCGGCATCGCTGGCTTCACCGCCTGGGGCTGGCTCTATGTGCAATGGCTGTTCGTGCCCGAACCCTTGCGCGGCCAGGGCGTTGCGGCAAGATTGCTCGCTGCCGCCGAAAACGAGGCGATGGAACGCGGCTGCCACGGCGCCTGGATCGATACCTTCAATCCCACGGCACTGCGCGCCTATCAAAAACAGGGTTTTGTGGTTTTTGGCGCTCTCGACGATTTTCCCGAGGGGCGCACTCGCTGGTTCCTGCAGAAGCGGCTGGTTGGGTAAAGCCCTCATTCGGCCCCTTGGGCACGCTTCCCCACCGAAGGGAGACGGGGCGCCACTCTATGCCTTACAGGCGATAGCTGCCGTCAGGCGCTTTTCAGCAACCGTTCGACAGCCTCGGCCTCGACCGCCTTGTCCCGCCAGGCAATGACACCCTTCAGCCGCGAATGCGTATCGGGCGCAAACGGCGCCACCAGAATCCGAGCGGGATCGGTAGGCGCAGGAAAGGTCAGCGCATTATAAGCGACCTTCTCGAAACCGAGCGGCATGTAATAGGGAGCGTCGCCGACAAGGATGACGGCTTCCGAGCCTTTGCGCCGGGCCGCGTCCACGGCGATCCGCACCAATTCGCGGCCGATGCCCCGGTTCTTGTGCGACGGCCGTACGGCGAGTGGACCGAGCAGATGACCCTTGACCGAACCCGCCAGCACCGGCGTCATCCGCACAGAAGCAATGGTTTCGCCATCGTCGCAGCAGACATAGGACAGCGCCCGGTCATGCGGCCCCTGCTCACGGATACGCGCGGACGACTTGGTAAACCGGCCGGGGCCGAAAGCCTCGTCGTTGATGAGTTCGATGACGGCGTCGTGCGTTGCGTCTTCGGTGAGATAGACCAGATCGTGCTTGAGCATGGTGAGACTGTACCGTGGAGGATGCGGACATGCGGATGTATTCAGCCACGCCATTTTGGCGTGTTTGAGATCATCAGCGTCGTCGCAGGCTCCGAAGGGTCGTCATCGATCAGGTTCCAAAAAGAGAATGGCAAAGCGGATATCAGAAAATATTCGTTTGTCCAATGGTAAAAACGCACCGTTCATTGTTTGGCGTCTCGCCAGCTGCGCGCCACGGTCTATCTTAGCCGCCAGATAACGACAGGAGATTTGACATGGGACGGCTCGTCGACGGCGTCTGGCAGGACGTGTGGTATGACACAAAGGAAAACAAGGGGCATTTCAAGCGCGCCGCCTCGCAATTCCGCAACTGGGTGACGAAGGACGGCAGCGCCGGCCCGAGCGGCCAGGCCGGCTTTGCCGCCGAGCGCGACCGCTATCACCTCTACGTGTCGCTCGCCTGCCCCTGGGCGCACCGCACGCTGATCTTCCGCAAGCTGAAAGGGCTGGAGGAGATCGTCCCGGTCAGCGTCGTCTCGCCGCTGATGCTGGAAAACGGCTGGACCTTCGATACGGAGAAGGACGGCATGGCCGACCCACTGTTCGGCGCCGAATACCTCTGGCAGATCTACACCCGCGCCGATCCGCACTATTCCGGCCGGGTGACCGTGCCGGTTCTCTGGGACAAGAAGACGCAGACGATCGTCAGCAACGAATCGTCCGAGATCATCCGCATGTTCAACAGCGCCTTCGACGATCTCACCGGCAATCGCGACGATTACTGCCCGCTGCATCTCAAAGCCGAGATCGATACGATCAACGACCGTGTCTACGATCGCGTCAACAATGGCGTCTACAAGGCCGGTTTCGCGACGACGCAGGACGCCTATGAAGAGAACGTCCTGAAACTGTTCGAGACGCTGGACGAGTTGGAGGAGCGCCTGTCCCGCCAGCGCTATCTCGTCGGCAACCGGCTGACGGAGGCCGACTGGCGGCTGTTCACGACGCTGGTGCGCTTCGATCCGGTCTATGTCGGACATTTCAAATGCAACATCCGCCGCATCGCCGATTATCCGAACCTGTTGGCCTATCTACGCGAACTATATCAGGTTCCGGGCGTGGCAGGGACGGTGGATTTCCACCACATCAAGCACCACTATTACCGCAGCCATCCCACGATCAACCCGACCCGCATCGTTCCCGTCGGCCCTGAACTGGACCTGACGGCCCCACATGGGCGCGAAAGGCTGGCTGCGGCCTGAGGCGATCTACCAGATCATCGCCGGCGGTTCCTCCCCGCGCAATTCCGCCAGCCGCCGCACCGTGGCCTGTGTCACGCCGTCCGGCAGGGCATCCAGCGCAAAGAAGCCGCAGTCGCGGATCTCGCGGTCCGGCGGGCGCGGCGCTGTCTGGCGCACGTCGACGCGGTAAAACAGAACATGGTCGCGCTTGCTGGCGTTGCGGTTGAAATAAATGTGGAACAGCGTGGGCTGGCCGAGGATTTCGAGGTTTCCCTCCTCGCGCAGCTCCTTGACCAGCGCGTCGCCGGCGCTTTCGTAATGCTCGACGCCGCCGCCGGGCATATGCCAGCCGGGCACATAGGTGTGGCGCACCAGGAAGATCCGCCCCTCCGCATCGAAACAGGCGGCGCGCACGCCGAGCGTCATGCCACGCGTCACGGCGAAGACGCGGTGCAGGTTTGAGGTGAGCAATCGGGTGGCGATGATCTTCAGCCGGGGCTTGAGGCGTGCCATCATTTTATTGTGCTCCTCGAAGCCACGGTCTCGTCAACGTCCTGCTGTCGCACATGTCCATGGGAAAGCCCGCTTTCGTCCACGGCTGAAAATGCTCTGATTTGTCGCAATTCCAGCCGGAAAACCGGTTTCCCCTTTCCGCGTAAATGCTTTATGTCTGCGCCCCATGTTCAAGCTTGCTCATATTTCCGATGTCCATCTCGGGCCTCTGCCGAAACTGACCTTCCGGGAACTGGCCTCCAAGCGCATCACCGGGTTTGTGAACTGGCATCGCAACCGGCGCAAGCATCTTTTCACCGATACGCTGGATGTACTGCTCGAAGACATCGAGCGGCAGGCGCCCGATCATCTGGCGATAACGGGCGATCTCGTCAACCTCGCGACCGGCATCGAGATTCGCGCCGCCGCCGATTGGCTGGAGGAAGTCGGCTCGCCGGAAACCACGTCGGTGGTGCCCGGAAACCACGACGCCTATGTCGCCGGCGCCCACGACAAGGCGATGAACGCCTGGTACGGCTATGTGCGCGGCGACAACAACCCTGCCGCCTGGGACGAGGAGCGCAAGATCTTCCCCTATATGCGCGTGCGCGGCCCCGTCGCGCTGATCGGCTGCTCGACCTCGATCGCCACGCCGCCCTTTTCCGCCAGCGGCTATTTCGGCCGCCGCCAGGCGCGAGAGACAGTCAACATGCTGCGCGCCGCCGGTGAGGCAGGGCTGTTCCGCATCGTCCTGATCCACCATCCGCCGATCCGGGGCGCGACGTCGCCGCACAAGCGCATGTTCGGCATCCGCCGTTTCGCCGCCGCCATCTCCTCGGGCGGGGCGGAACTGGTGCTGCATGGCCATACCCATCTCAACACCACCTACTGGCTGCGCGGCCAGACGAGGCCGGTGCCGGTGGTCGGCATCGCCTCCGCCTCGCAGGGCCCCGGCGGTAAGAAACCGCCGGCCGCCTACAATCTTTTCCACATTTCCGGCAGCGCCGGCGCCTGGCATCTGGAGTGCGAACGCTACGGGCTTACGCCGGATGGACGCGAAATGGCGCTGGAGAACCGCGTCACCCTGCTGGATTAGCCCGGTTGCCACCAAAACCGCTTGCAGAGGGCGGTCGGTTGATTCATACCTTGGAATGCGCACGCGCAAGCCCTGGGATTTGTACCCTCGGAAACTGCCGGACGGGCGCATGATCTGGCAAGACTCCATCATAATCGGCTTCACAACCGCGTTCCCGCGCGTCTGGATTGAACGGCAATGCATGAAACGGCAGTATCGGATATGGACGACCTTCGTCGCAGCTTGGTCGGGCTGCTGCCGAAGCTGCGCCGTTTCGCGATGACGCTGGCATGCGATGCCGCAGATGCTGACGCGCTGGTGCTGCAAGCCTGCGAGCGCGCCATCGCCAAAAGCCCGATGCATGAGAGCGAAGCCAGGCTGGACGAGTGGATCTACACCCTCACCCGCACTCTCTGGGCGGAGGAAGCGCGAAAACGCCCGCCCCGCGCCACGCAGGCAAGCCACGATCCTGCATCGCGTGAAAGAATCTCTTCTGCCCACCCGCTTCATGAGACGATTCTCTCTATGCCCGAGGGATTGGCGAGTGTTTTCGTGCTCGTGAACGTCGAGGGGCGCAGCTATGGAGAGGCAGCAGGAATTCTCGGCATTCCCGTCGCCACCGTCACGGCGCGCCTGTCCGCGGCCAGGCTGAAAATGGCCATGATTGTGGCCGAGGAAGAAGCAAGGAGAGCGTGAGCCGAATGCAGGATCTTCGAAAGCAGCCGCTTGAGGTACGTTTGTCGGCCCTTCTCGACGGAGAAGTGGCGCAGGACGAACAGCAGGAACTCGAACGACTCCTTTCGACGAACGGCGATGCCCGCGACCTGTTCGAGCGGCTGAAGCGCGGCTCGGAGACCGGCACAGCCGCCATGGACGAGTTGGTGAAGGAACCGGTTCCGCTGGCTCTGGTGCGCGCCATCAAGCAGGCGCCGCCCCCACGCGAAAAGCCCGGCCCGCGCCTGACGCTGAAATCGCTGCTGCGCACCATCCGCATCGCGCCCACCGGCCCGCAGGCGCTGGCCGCCGGCCTATTCCTGTTTCTCGTCGGCGGCGGCATCGGCTATCTCTTGGGCGCACAGGCCACGGGCGCGGCACTGGCGCCGCAGGCGCTGGCCGCACTGCCGGCGAAAAGCTGGCTGGACGACATCGCCGCCTATCATCGCGTCTATTCCCGCCAGCAGCGGCATCTGGCCGAGGTGCCGGCCTCGGATGCCGACCATATCGTCGAATGGCTGACGGAAAGCGTCGGCGTTTCCTTCGCCCTGCCCGACCTCACCGGCGAAGGCCTGCAATTCCGCGGCGCCCGGCTACTGGTCGCCGAGGGCAAACCGGTCGGCGAACTGCTCTATCGCAACGATGACGACGACGTCATCGCCATCTGTTTCATGAAGGCCAGCAACAAGGCGCCCGGCACCAAGACACAAGGCCTGGACGAGACGATTCGCGACGACATCGGCTTGATTTCCTGGACCCGGCCCAACGCGTCCTACGTGGTCGTCGGCCCGTCCTCCGAGGCGACGCTGACGCAGATCGCTGAAAAGGCGTCGTCCCTCTTGTGAAGGCAGGGATGGCGGAAGAGGCTTGCCCTTCCGCCGGAGACGGCATCAGCCCTTCAGTTCGAGCACACGGTTGGCGGCCGAGACGATCGCTTCCAGCGACGCCGTGACGATGTTGTTGTTGATGCCGGCGCCAAACAGTTTTCCGCCGGGATATTCGACCTCAACGTAAGCGATGGCAGCCGCATTCGAGCCATGCTGCAGCGAATGCTCGGAATAATCCGCCACCGACAATTCGATGCCGAGATAGATCGACAGGGCATTGATGAAGCCGTCGATCGGACCGGTGCCGCGGCCTTCGATCTGCTTGGTCACGCCCCTGTCGGTGATCTCGGCGGAAACGATGCGCACGCCCTTCTGCTCGCTGACCGGATAGGTGTGGTGATCGACGAATTTCAGGCGCGCCTGCGGCTGCTCGACATAGCGCTCCATGAATCGGTTGTAGATGCTTTTCGAGGGCAGCTCCTTGCCTTCCTCGTCAGTGATGCGCTGGATGTCCTCGCGGAACTCCACCTGCAGGTTGCGCGGCAGGTTGATGCCGTAATCCTGCTGCAGGATATAGGCGATGCCGCCCTTGCCCGACTGCGAGTTGATGCGGATGATCGCCTCGTAGGTGCGGCCGACGTCCTGCGGGTCGATCGGCAGGTAAGGCACCTCCCACAAGGGCTTGTTGGCGACCTTGATCGCCTTCATGCCCTTGTTGATCGCATCCTGGTGCGAGCCGGAGAAGGCGGTGTAGACCAGCTCCCCGACATAAGGATGGCGCTCGGGAATGACCATCTCGTTGGCATATTCGTAGACCGACTTGATGCGCTCGATATCGGAGCAGTCCAGCTCCGGATCGACCCCTTGGGTGAACATGTTCAGCGCCAGGGTGACGACGTCGACATTGCCGGTGCGCTCGCCATTGCCGAACAGCGTGCCTTCGACGCGGTCGGCGCCGGCCATCAGGGCCAGTTCCGTGGCGGCGATGCCGGTGCCGCGGTCGTTATGCGGATGCAGCGAGACGATGACGCTGTCGCGCTTGTCGATGTTGCGGCACATCCATTCGATCTGGTCGGCATAGACGTTGGGCGTCGCCATCTCGACCGTCGAGGGCAGGTTGAGGATCAGCTTGTCCTCGGGCGTCGGCTGCACCACCTCGATGACGGCGTTGCAGATCTCCAGCGCCACCTCCAGCTCGGTGCCGGTGAAGCTTTCCGGCGAATATTCGAAACGGAAGCCGCCGCCGGCCTTCGCGGCCATGTCGGTGATCATCTTGGCTGCATCGACGGCGATCTGCTTGATGCCGTGGACATCCTTGCCGAACACGACGCGGCGCTGCAACTCGCTGGTGGAGTTATAGAAATGCACGATGGGGCGATGGGCGCCCTGCAGGGCCTCGAAAGTGCGGGTGATCAACTCCGGGCGGCACTGCACCAGCACCTGCAACGACACATCCTCGGGCACGTTGCCCTGTTCGATGCACCAGCGGGCGAAGTCGAAATCCGTCTGCGAGGCCGAAGGGAAACCGATCTCGATTTCCTTGAACCCCATGTCGAGCAGCAACTGGAACATCCGCGCCTTGCGGTCATGACCCATGGGGTTGACCAACGACTGGTTGCCGTCGCGCAGGTCCACCGAACACCAGACCGGCGCCTTGGTGATCGTCTTCGACGGCCAGGTACGGTCGCTGAGCTTGATCTGCGGATAGGGCTGGTACTTGATACCAGCCGCCGGCATACCCTTGTGGGATTGCCCCTTGTCGGCTTGGCTCTCGTGAGAGGAATGGTTGTTCGCGTCCATCGTCATGTCTCTTGCTTCGCAATCCCGAGACGGGCTCTTCAGGCCACAGGGGTCCACGGGGATCGGGTCTATAGATCTGGTGAGTTTGCGAGGAGCGATTGCCATGGCGGGTTCGGCCGCCGGGCGCTCCTCAACGGACCCGGCAACCGCGCGTAAGGTCGAGGCTAAGAAGCGAGAGGCCACCGCACGGACGGGCATTCGCAGAAATCTGCGCCCGGTCGCCAAAATTTGTTGCGGTGCGAATGGTCATGGCAAGTTTTATAACCATGGCTCCAGGGCGACGCAAGAGCCGTTTCACTTTTTTGCCAGCGCCACCGCGCGTTGCAGCGCCAGCATCGCGCCGCCCGCCAGCAAGCCCCAGAAGGCTCCGGAAATGCCGCCGAAGGACACGCCCGACGCGGTGATGAGAAAGGTCAGCGCCGCCGCCTCGCGCGTCTCCGGCGCCTGGAAGGCGGCAACCGCCGAACCCGAGAAAGCGCCGATCAGCGCAAGGCCGGCCACCGCCTGGATGAGAATCGGCGGGGCGAGCGCCACGAAGGCGGTGACGACGCCGGCCAGCAGCCCGAAGATGACATAACCGAGGCCGCCGATCACCGCCGCCCAATATCGCCGTTTCGGATCGGGATGGGCGTCTTCCCCGGCGCACATCGCCGCAGTGATCGCCGCCAGATTGACGGCATGGCCGCCGAAGGGGGCGCTGAACAGTGAAAACAGGCCGGTCGCCGCAAACAGCGGCCCCGGATCGGGCTCGTAGCGATTGACCTTCAGCACGGCGATACCGGGAATGTTCTGCGAGGCCATGGTGACGATGAACAACGGCAGCGCGATGGAGACCAGCGCCTGCCAATTGAAGACCGGCAGCACGAATTCGACCGGCGGCGCCAACGATTTCGACAAGGCGGCAAAGGCATCCGGCGGGATATCGACGCCGAAGACCAGCACCAGCACGAAGGCGACAAGTGCTGCCGGCACGGCAAACAGCCGCTTGAACGAACCGATCACCACCCAGGCGACGACGATGGGCAGGCCGAGCCAGAGATCGGCCGAAATCGCCTTCACCGGCGCAAAGCACAGGCCGATGATGACACCGGACAGCATGGCATTGGCAAGCGGCGCCGGAATGGCGGCCACCGCCCGTCCCAGCGGCTTGAACAGCCCGGCGATGACGATCAGCAACGCACAGACGATGAAGGCCCCGACCGCCGCCGGAAAGCCGCCAACGACCGCGCCGGTGGTCGCCAGCAACGCCCCGCCCGGCGTCGACCAGGCAATGCTGATCGGCAGGCGGGTGGCGAGGCTGAGCACGATGGCGCAGACCCCCATCGACACCGACAGCGCCATCAGCCCCGATCCCGCCTCGAGATCGGTGGCTCCCACGCCCTTCAGGCCCTGGATGATGACCGCGAAGGAACTGGCAAAACCGACAAAGGCCGTGAGGCAACCCATGAACAGGCTCTGGAGGGAAAAATCTTTCAACATGGCGAGACTCGAAATGCAGCGCGCGAGATCGGATCGTCACTGCAGATCAAAAAACCGCGCGGCTGGCAAGGTGGTGGCGGAAGGATCGGGTACGTTGCTCACCAGCGCAGCAGGCGCGGCCCGGCAAGGGCGCCGATCAGGCCGACCAGCAGGATGCCGAGCGAATACCAGAGCAAGACGAATGGCATGCCGTTTTCGGTGCAGAACCAGGAATAGACCCAGGCCCCCGCCGCACCGGCAGCAAGACCGGCGACGAACCCGGCAAGCCTCAGATCGACAGGCGCGCTTTTGCGTAGCAGGGAGAAATTGGCATAGAGCACTGGAAGCGCAAAACCGAGGATCAGGAACGGGCAATGCAGCGCCGACCCGCCCACAATAAGAACACGGTAGCTTTCCGTCGGTGAAACGGCGAGCTGTATGCCCGCAACGATGGCCATCGCGGCAACGACGAGGCCGAACCCGGCGAAGATCCCCCCGGCATCGCCATCCGGCCGCGACAGCCTGCGGATGGCGACGAAGGCGAGGATGGCGAGCAGCGCATTGTAGGCGGATTTGATCCAGAAGACCGGCAGGCTCAACGCATGGGCCATGTCGACCCTGAAGCCGAAGAAAACCAGCATCACCAGCAGCGACAGACCGAGCGCCGGCAGCACCAGCGCCGCCATCCGCCGCTCCAGCGCATGGGCGGGCATCGGTTTCAGGTCGCGCACCAGGCTTTCGATAAGGTCGTCGGGATTGCTCACGTCTCTCCCCGCAGTTTTCTGGCCAGGGCCTTCAGGCTTCTATGGATGCCGACCCGCGCGGCGGTTTCGGTCTGGCCGGCGCGGCCGGCGGCTTCGGCAATCGATTCGCCGTCGAGCTTGACGCGGCGCAGCAGCTCGCGCTGGCGCGGCGGCAGGCCGTCGAGCAGGCGTTCGACATCGATGCGGGCGGTCAGCGCATCCTCGCCGGAAGCAGCTTCGAGCGTCTCGTCGAGATCGACCAGCATCCGCCCGCCGCCGCGCCGGAAATGATCGACCAGCTTGTAGCGGGCGATCGAGAAGAACCAGGCGGTGAATGGCCGCGTCCGGTCATAGGTGTCACGGCGCGCATGCAGGGCCAGCAGCGTATCCTGCACCAGATCTTCCAGGTCGCTCCGAGCGCCGAGGGCCAGTCGCCGCCGGTAATCGGCGAGCAGCAGGCCACGCAGCGCCTGCAGCAGATACC
>JAFKJU010000045.1 GCA_017305935.1 Hyphomicrobiales bacterium
CGGTGCTGCGTCGATCTGGTCGTAAGCCTTGAATTCACCGAAGAACTTGGTGATCGCAGCCGTCAGAGACGTCTTGCCGTGGTCGACGTGGCCGATCGTGCCAATGTTCACGTGCGGCTTGTTGCGCTCAAACTTACTCTTTGCCATTTGAATGCTTCCTGTGGATCGGTAAGAGGAGACCCGGCGAACGGGTTTAGTGCCGCCGTTTAAGGCTTTCGCAATAAATGCGCAAGACTTAAATATTTGCAGCGGGCAGCGGCGAAGCGATAATTCTCGGCTTTGCGCAAATCAGGTTAACGAGCTGAAATCGCACAGGCCTAAGACATCAAACGAGTATGTTTTCGGAAGTTACAGATGGAGCGGGTAGCGGGAATCGAACCCGCGTATTCAGCTTGGAAGGCTGCTGCTCTACCATTGAGCTATACCCGCAGGGTCTGGCGCTTTCCGAGGACGAATGGTGGAGAGAGTTGGATTTGAACCAACGTAGGCTGAGCCAACGGATTTACAGTCCGTCCCCTTTAACCACTCGGGCATCTCTCCAGTTTCGTCCTGGTCGGAAGGCCAAGTTTTCTCGACTTCGTAGCGTGTGCTCCGCTGTCTGTGCGGCGTATATGACTTCCCCGATCCGATCTGTCAACACGCATTCTCATGAATAAATTCGATTTTTTACAGCGGCTGTGGAAAGCTCGATTTTTCTGGGCTTCGGTCGAAAAACCATCGGCGACCGCCCGTGGCGTCTTTGCGCGCGTCCATGCGATTGTCCCTAGCGGGCCGGTTTTCCCCCCGATATAAAGCGCCATGACCAAGGACAAAGACAACGATAAATCCGCCCGCGACACGCATTACGCCACTCTGCGGCGTGCTCATCGCGATGCCCGCCGAGAGCGTGGCGAGATTCCCACTCCCGACAGCCGCAAGCGCGCCGGCCAGAAGGACTGGAAGCCGCCGGCGCTCGAGGCCAACCAGGTCTTCCTGTATGGCTTGCATACCGTGCGCGCAGCACTGGCCAATCCGCAGCGCAAGAACGTGCGCCTCAGCGTCACACAGAACGCTCTGGCGCGGCTGGAGGTCGAGCCCGAAACGCTCGGCATTCCCGTCGATATCGTCTCGCCGCATGAGATCGAACGCATCCTCGGCCCTGAGGCCATACACCAGGGCGTCATGCTGGAAACCCGTCCCCTGCCCGTGCGCCGGCTGGAAGCGCTGAAGGACAGCCCGCTGATCCTGGTTCTCGACCAGGTGACCGATCCGCACAACGTCGGCGCGCTGATGCGTTCGGCTGTCGCCTTCGATGCCGGCGCGGTCATCACCACGATTCGCCATAGCCCGACCGAATCGGGCGTGCTCGCCAAATCCGCCTCCGGCGCGCTGGAAATGATTCCCTATATCCAGATCACCAATCTGGCGGATGCGCTGGCCGAGTTGCACGACCTCGGCTTCCAGACCCTCGGCCTCGATTCAGAGGGACCGGCGGTTCTCGAAGACAGCTTTTCGGGCTACAAGGTGGCGCTGGTGCTGGGTTCGGAAGGCAAGGGCCTACGCCAGAAGACGCGCGAGACCGTCAGCACGCTCGCCCGCCTCGACATGCCCGGCCAGATCAAGTCGCTGAACGTCTCCAATGCCGCCGCCATCGCGCTCTACGCGACGCGTGCCTATCTCAAGCGCTGACCTCTCAGGCGCGCCGCCACCAGTCGGGATCGCCATCGGCGATCTCGATTCCCGTGGTATCGGCCGCCTGTAGCCAATCGGACACCGGCCGTCCGGAAACGACCATTGCGCCGGCGAAATCGGCGAGTGGCATCAGCACGAAGCCGCGCTCCAGCATCCGCGGATGCGGAATCACCAGTCGCTCACTGTCTAGCGTCAAATCATCATAGGTCAGGATATCGATGTCCAGCGTGCGCGGCCCCCAGCGCGCGTCGCGCACCCGCTTCATATGCCGCTCGATATCGAGGCAGAGCGCGATCAGTTCTGCCGGTGTAAGCACGGTGTGCAGTTCCGCGCAGGCGTTGAAGAAATCCGCCTGGTCGGTCTTGCCCCAGGGCGGCGTGCGGTAAAGCCGCGAGACGGCGCTGACCATACAATCGTCGCGGGCGTCGAGCGCCTGCAATGCATCCGCAATGGCGCGGGCGGGATCGCCGAGATTTCCGCCGAGACCCAGCGTCGCGCGATGCGCTAAAGCCTCAGGCACGGTGCTCAACGCTCACCTGGACGTAATCGAGAATGCCTGGCACCGGTGCGCCGGGCTTGCGCACGGTGATTCTGGCGCGGCGCACCTGAGGATGCTGCTGACAGATGGATTTGGCGATGTCATGCGCCAGCGCCTCGATCAGGTAGCGGCGCGTGCCGGTCACGATCGATTCGACGAGTTGGAACACCTCGCCGTAATGCACGGTATTGTCGATCGAATCGGTTTCCAGCGCATCGCCTGGGTCGACCTCCATTTCGACATCGACGAAGAAGCGCTGCCCGAGGAATTCTTCCTGCTCGAAAACCCCATGGCGGGCGAAGAAGGCGCAGTTCTGAAGGTGGATGGTGTAGGTGCCGCTCATGCCGCCGCTCCGCTCAAGGCTTTGTCTGGAAGGCGAGCATAGCATCCGCCATTGCCAGCGCATCCATGTTGATTGCGACATTGTGAACACGGAAAATCGCAAAGCCCTTCATGCGCAACAGCGCCGTCGTCGCCGCCGTCGCCACGTCGCGGTCCTTGGCGTCGCGGCCGGTGACATTGCCGAGAAAGCGCTTCCGCGATGTGCCGGCCAGCAAAGGCAGGCCGAAGACAGCCAGTTCATCGCTTCGCGCCATCAACTCCAGATTGGCCTGAGGCGTTTCCTTGGCAAAGCCGAAACCCGGGTCGAGCACGATGCGCTCGCGGGAAACGCCCGCCGCATCTGTTATGGCAAGCGAGCGGTCGAGGAAAAGGCGCTGGTCGGCGATGACGTCGGCAAGCCGCTCGCGGTTACGCCCGGTATGCATCAGGCAAAGCCCGGCGCCGGCTTCGGCGCAGACGGTCGCAAGCTCCGGCTCCTTTTGCGCGGCCCAGACGTCGTTGACGATATGGGCGCCGGCGGCAATCGCCAGCCGCGCCGTCTCAGCCCGGTAGGTATCGATGGAAATCAGCGCATCTGTGCGCGCCGCCAGCGCCTCGATAACCGGCAGGACGCGGTCCTGCTCCTGCGCCGCCGAGACAGGATCGGCGCCTGGCCGTGTCGATTCGCCGCCGATATCGAGAATGTCGGCGCCCTCTCCGACGCAGCTAAGCGCATGCTCCACCGCGCTCGCCGCGACGGCATGCTCGCCGCCGTCGGAAAAGGAATCGGGCGTGACGTTGACGATCGCCATCAGGCGGCCGGTCTCGCCGAGCGCCAGCGCGCGGCCATGCGCCACCGGCCAGATGCGTGTTGTCAAAACTGTCACCGAAAAACGATCCCCGGTCAGAAAGTTTGGAGAAGTGCGGCAGCGTGTTGCCTTCGCCGCCGCTATGCCGCAAGCTTGCCGTGGTTTCAACCCGCCTGCCAAGGACGAAATGACCAGATCCGCTGCTTCGCGCCTTTTTCTTGTTCTGCTTGCCACCGCGACGCTTGCCTCCACCGGCGCAAACGCCGAGGTCGTGATCCGCAAGAGCATCCGCTATTTCACCGTCAAGGGCGCCACCGCCGAGCAGCTGGACGACGCGTTGTCGAGGCACGGGCCGAAGACGCTCGCCTCCCCCATGCGCCATCCGGGCGCCACGCGCATAAAATTCGGCGGCTCGGTCACCTATGCCGAGACCGGCCATCTCTGCCGCGTCGACAAGGTGCTGATTACGCTGAGCACGCAACTGATCCTGCCGCGCTGGAACCGCCCGAAAAATGCCTCGAAGGGCCTGGCGATGATCTGGAACACGCTCGCCGCCGATATCAAGCGGCATGAGGAGCGCCATGCCGAGATCGCCCGCAACCATGCCCGGCAGATGGAAAAGAGCTTCTCGCGCCTTGGAGCGGAACGTTCCTGCAAGGTGCTGCAGGCCCGCGTCGCGGAGGTCTCCCGCCGGGAACTGGACGACCACGACCGCGACCAGGCCCGATTCGACCGGATAGAGGCGGCGAATTTCGAAAGCCGGATGACGCGTCTGATGCGCTACCGGCTATCCGGCCGTTCCGCGCAGGATTGAGCCTTTTCAGGGGCGCCGCCGGAACCGAGTCGAAAAACGGCCTGTCAGAAACGATCCGAAGCTTGCGCGAGGCTTGCTTCGACCCCTGTCAATAACCGGTCATTTCTCGGCATGGCTATCCCGCCGCAAGCGTAGTATAGTCGTCTCAACTTAAAGCAGCCGATACGAATACATTGATCGCATCAATCCGGGTTCTCCTGGCGCGTCTGTCAACCGCAGGTGTTTCCTCCCTCGCCTGATATGGTGATGCGCCCTCCTAGCCTCGCTCCTCCTCAAAGAGAGCGAGGCTTTTTTTGAGCGCATCATGGGAGAAGGATTGAAAGCTCAAGCCTGCCGTTCCGGCACATGCACCACCAGCCCGTCAAGGGCCGGCGTCATCTTGATCTGACAGGAGAGACGCGAGGTGGGACGCACGTCGAAGGCGAAGTCGAGCATGTCCTCTTCCATCGGCTGTGGCTGCCCCACGGCCTCCGTCCAGGCATCGTCGACATAGACATGACAGGTGGCGCAGGCGCAGGCGCCGCCGCACTCGGCATCGATGCCGGGCACGGAATTGCGCACGGCATTCTCCATCACCGTCGACCCGTTCTCGACATCGAGATCGAAACGCGTTCCGTCGAAGGCAAGGATGGTAAGCTTGGTCATGGCATCGGATTCCGTTCAGTCATTCCAATCGAATGGCCGTTCTTCCACGAATTCGTCATGCGCGTCAATCAGTGACGCGCGGATGGCAGGCATGGCTCCATGCCCTCGCCCGAGACCGGAAGTGAGACACCCGGTCTTTTCTCACAACCCCGGAAAGCGGGCGCGTCGTTTCTTATCGACACAGCTTGAGAATGAAGTTTTCCGCTTCCAGGACGGCTGCGTCGACGCCGGCGAACAGGGCCGCGTCTGTGGGACTGGCTTCAAGCTTTTCGGCGGCGGCCGAAACCTGGAAGGCGCCGACGGCTGCGGCAGCGCCCTTCAGCCGGTGGATGGCAATCGCCGCGCCAGCTCGGTCGCCATGGGCAATTTCCTGCAGGCTGGCGCGGGCATGGCGCGCAAAGGTCTGAAGAACTTCGATTTCGAGCGCCTTGTCGCCCATGGTCTGGCCGGCCAGATGCACGAGATCGATGGGCCGCGAGGGCGCTGCGCGGTATCCGGTGACGTTCTCGGGAGCTTCGAAAGCGATACTGACCGCTGCCATATGCCAATTTCCTTTTTATGTGCTTCCGGTCGGAAACATCCTGTAACCCGCCGCGCTGGATTCCCGTTAAATTCAGGCGCAATCAGGGCGGAAAACATCAAAGATGGTTAATATGGGCTAAACATGGCTAAAATAACTGTTTTTTAGGGATGAATTGCTTTAAAAACTGTTAACAAAGCCTGCGGGGCAAGGGCGTCCGGGTGGGGTCGAATTGTCTCTGTCTGCCGAATGTGTCACTACGGTACTTCTGAAAAAGGGTGAAATGCCGTCCTCAGGTCCGCGGACCGGCCGGACGGGCTGTCCCGGAGATACCCATGCGACGAAAAAGCGGGTATCTCGTCAGATCGGAATTCGCCGGGGCCGCGGCAGCTTGCTGTTTGCGCCCCCGGTTTCCAAGCGGAGTGATGCGTTTCCGGCTGAATGGCGGTTGCCGGTAACAGTGCGAACGAAGCCGATGTGTAGCGAGGCGTAAATCGTATGGCGAACAACAAGAACAACGAGTCGATCGACGAAAAGGCATATGAGGCGTTGGAAAACGCCTTGCAGATCAATTTTCGCGACGACAAATCCTCGCCGCGGCAGAAGGCCCAGCCGGATGCCAAGGGAGCGGTGAACAAGCCGCGCCAGAGAAGCGAGCAGGCCCAGCCTCGCCGCGCGCCCGACGCCGCCCAGGGGCAGCGTGCGCCCTCGTCGGCCGCCAACGACGCCAGCCGGCGCAATTCCGCCAGTATCATGAAGTCGCTCGACGGTGGCTCGCTCAAGCCGGCGCTGCGCATGGCGACGATCGTCAGCGCCCTGTGGGTCCTCGGCGGCTTCGGCCTGGCGCAGATGCTGCTTTCGCCGCAGATCTGGCAGGTGCGCTCGCTCGCCGAATTCATCGCCCTTCCCGGCGCCGGTGCGCTGCTGATCGGCACGCTGCTGCCGCTGCTTCTGATCTATGCCTTCGCGATCATGATCGCCCGCGCGCATGACCTGCGCAACGCCGCGCGTTCCATGGCCGAAGTCGCATTGCGCCTGTCCGAGCCGGAAACGATTGGCTCCGAGCGCATCATGACCGTCGGCCAGGCCGTGCGCCGCGAGGTCATGGCGATGAACGAGGGCATCGAGCGCACCATCGCTCGCGCCGCCGAACTGGAAACCCTCGTCCATTCCGAAGTCAACGCGCTGGAACGCAGCTATACCGACAATGAAATGCGCGTGCGCGGCCTGGTGCAGGAACTGGGCAGCGAGCGCGAGGCGATCGTCAACCATGTCGAGCGCATCCGCTCCACGATTGCCGGCGCAAACGAGCAGCTCAAGGAAGAAATGTCGCTGGCGACGGAGGAGATCACCATCCGCCTTGCCACGTCGGGCGAGGCGTTCGCCTCGCTGATCGACACCCGCGCGGCGATGCTGACGGAGAAATCCGACGCCGCCGCCGAAGCCATCGGCAACCTGCTCAGCAGCCGCACCGAAACCCTGCTGCAGACTCTGAATTCCTCCGGCTTCGCGCTGACCAACGAATTCGACACCCGCCTCGAGGAACTGAACATCACGCTCGGCGAGCGCGGCCGTGAACTGCTCGACCAGTTCGAGACCCGCGCCTCGACGCTGGACCAGAACACCGAGCGCCTGAACGCAGCCCTGAACGAGCGCGCCCAGCAGCTCAACGAAAGCCTGATCGCCCGCACCCGCGAGATCAACGACACCCTGACCGGCGGCCACAGCACGCTGGCCGGCACGCTCGACGACGTGCTCGCCAAGCTCAACAGCTCGATCGAGGAAAAGGGCAGCAGCTTCCGCCAGTCGCTGCAATCGAGCATCGACGACACGATCATGGATCTCGACCTGCGCTCGGGCTTCTTCGAGGAACGGCTGCAGACCACCGTCAACCAGCTGTCGACCATCTTCGACGACCGCGTCTCGGAATTCACCGAAGCCTTCGAAAACCGCGTCGGCTCGCTGGACAGCAAGCTGATGGAAAGCCTGACCCGCATCAGCGAAACGCTGAACGGCGGCAGCGATTCCATCGACGGCATCCTCAATTCCAGCATCGACCGCCTCGGCGCTTCGCTGAGCGACCATTCCTTCGCATTGGCGACCGCGCTCGGCACCGGCCAGGAAGTGCTGGAAAGCAGCTTCGACAGCCGCATGCGCGACCTGACCGACAGCCTGCACGCCCGCTCCAACGACATTTCAGGCGTGCTGGCAAGCACGGCCGGCGAAATCACCGCCGCGCTCGGCGAAAAGACGGTGGAAATGGCCGCCGTTCTCGGCGCCCGCACCGATGAATTCCACCGCGCGCTCAACAATCGCGCCGAGGAAATCTCCGGCGCCATCGGCCAGCGCACCGACGAATTCTCCGCCATGCTCGAAGAACGCACCGCCGGCCTCTCCGGCGCGCTCGAAAGCCGCAGCCGCGAACTGTCGAACACGCTCGATGCCCGCTCGGAGGAATTCCAGCGCGCCGTCGGCGGTCGTGCCGAAGAAATCGCCAGCGCCATCGGACAGAAGGCGGTCGAATTCTCCGCCATGCTCGGCGAACGCACTGCCACCCTATCCGGCGAATTGGAAAGCCGCAGCCGCGAACTGTCGCAGACGCTGGAGGCACGCTCCGGCGACCTCAGCCGCGCGCTCGAAGACCGCGCCGGCAGCATTTCCTCCGCCCTGGAAAAGCGCACGGCGGACTTCGCCACGATGATCGGCGATAAGACCGCCGACATGGCCAGCGAGATCGACCTGCGCAGCATGGAACTGACCGCCGCCCTCGGCGCCCGCACGGAAGAGCTGAGCGGCGCCCTGGCCGCAGGGACCGAACAGCTCGGTTCGGCGCTCGGCGAACGCGTGCTCGACATGACCACCACGCTCGCCCTACACAGCGACCAGATCGCCTCCGCCATCGACAGCGGTAAGACCGAGATCGCCGATAGGCTCCAGTCCACCGGCAGCGAAATCGCCTCCATCCTCGGCGCCCGCACGCGGGAGATGCAGGCTACGCTCGTCTCCGGCACGGAACAGCTCGACGCGACGCTTGGCGAGCGCATGCTCGACATGACCACCACGCTTGCCCTACACAGCGACCAGATCGCCTCCACCATCGACAGCGGCAAGACCGAGATCGCCTATCGCCTGCAGACGACCAGCAACGAGATCGCCTCGACGCTCGGTGCGCGTACCCGGGAACTCAACGAAACCCTGGCCTCCGGTACCGAAAGCCTCGGCTCCGCCCTGGGCGACCGCATGCTGGAAATGGCGACGACGCTCAGCCTGCACAGCGACCAGATCACCTCCACCATCGACAGCGGCAAGGCCGAGATCGCCGATCGCCTGCAGACGACCAGCAAGGAGATCGCCTCGACGCTCGGTGCCCGCGCCCAGGAAATCAACGAAACCCTGGCCTCCGGCACCGAACGCCTCGGCTCCGCCCTGGGCGACCGCATGCTGGAAATGGCGACGACGCTCGGCCTGCACAGCGACCAGATCACCTCCGCGATCGACGGCGGCAAGACCGAGATCGCCGACCGCCTGCAGGCCGCCAGCACCGACATCGCCTCGACGCTCAGCGCCCGCACGCGCGACGTCGCCGGCGCGCTGGCCAGCGGCACCGAGAAGCTCGATGCCGCCATGACCGAGCGCATGCTGGAAATGACCACGGCGCTGGGTCTCGGCAGCGACCAGATCGCCTCCGCCCTCGATTCGACCGAACACCGTCTGGAGCGGCTGATGAGCGAGCGTGGCGACGCCTTGCTCGGCACACTGGAGCAGACGCGCACCCGGTTCGAGGAAAACTTCTCCGAGCGCGCCGATGCGGTCATCGACGCTGTCACCGGCGGCCAGGGCCGCATCGCAGAGGCGCTCGATCAGCGCACGAGCGCGCTCGCCGAGCACCTTTCCGATGGCGAACGGCGCATCGCCGCCGCCATGGACCAGCGCGCGGCCTCGATGGCGGCGGCGCTCGAAAGCGGCCACTCGCGCATCGCGGGCTCGCTGGCCGACGGGCAGTTGCGTCTGGACCAGGTGATCGGCGACGGCGCCGCCCACGTCGCCTCGACGCTGGAGCGTAGTGAACAGCGCATCGCCGAAACCCTGCGCGACGGCCAGACGCGTCTCGACCTGACGCTGGAAGAACGCACCGGCGCTCTTCTGAATTCCGTTGCGGGAACGCAGCAGCGCCTGACGTCGACGTTCGGCGAGCACAGCGAAGCCATCACCCAGGCCTTGAAGAACAGCGAGGAGCGGCTCGGCAATGCCCTTCTCGATGGCCAGATCAACCTGGACATGATGCTGGAAACACGCACCACCGCCGCCATCGAGGCGCTCGGGGATGCCGAGAATCGTATTGCCGCCTCGCTTGGCCAGCAGGCCGATTCGATCCGCGAGACCTTCGAGACCAACCAGCAGCGCTTCGAGACGTCGCTGACCGGCCAGACCGGTAATCTCAGCGCCCTGATCGAAGCCGGCCGCAATGCCATCGATTCGGTGCTCGGCGCTTCCGTCGAACGGGCGGAGACGGCGATTTCCAGCGGCGCCCGCCGCATCGCCGAAACCGTCTCCGGCGGCATTGCCGGCATCGAGACGACGCTCGGCTCGACCGAGGACCGTATCCGCGGCGCCCATGAGCAGATTCGCACCACGTTGGACGAGCGCGGCAACATGATCGGCTCGGCCCTGGAACAGGCCCGCTCCGGCCTGGAGCACATGCTGTCCGAACAGGCGACATCGATCGGCACCACCATCGCCACCAGCGCCAGCATGATGGAAATGTCGCTGGAAGACCGCGAGACCGCGCTGCGCCAGGCCATCGACGCCAGCGCCGAGCGCCTCGACCAGCGCCTGCGCGACAGCACCGGCCATATTGCCGACCGCATGCTCGACACGGCCGGCCGCATTGCAGTCACCGCAGAGGAGACCGCTGCCCGCATCGATCGCTCCGCCGAAACGCTTTCCAGCCGTGTCGACGACGCCGGCTCTCGCGTCGAAGCCAGCTTCTCGCTGATGGACAACAAGGTGCGAGACAATGCTGCAGGCATCGTCGACCGCGTCGGCGCCACCGGGCGGCAGCTTGCCGAGGCGCTGTCGATGCAGGTTCACGGCATCGAGCGCAGCAGCGCCGAAGCCACCAACCGCCTGACCGAATCGCTCGATGCCCGCCGCACCGAGATCGCCCAGACGATCGACAACGGTGCCACGCGCCTCGCCGAAAGTGTCGAAAGCCGCGCGCAACGACTGGCCGAAACCCTCGACAGCCGAACCGAGCGCCTCGACGAACGTCTCGACACCATGAACCGGGCGCTGAATGTCGGCCTCGACAACGTCACCCGCACCATCGAGGAAAAGGCCAGCGGCCTTGCCTCGACGCTGCGCCATGCCGTCACCGATGCCACGCAGGGAATCGACGCCGAAGCCATGCGCACCGCCGACATCCTGTCACGCACCGGCGCGGAGTTCCTCGACCAGATCGACCGGAAGAACACCGAGTTCACCCAGTCGGTGGAGGAGCGCGCCGACCGCATCGTCGGCCGCGTCACCGAAACCCAGAACCGCCTCGCAGCCCAGGCCGCCGCCGTCGCCCAGACCTTCTCGGCCGCCGGCAATGCCATCGTCAACAAGGTGGCCGAGGCCGAAGGGCTGGTCAGCAACCAGGTCAGCGCCATCTCGCAGACGCTCGCCAATGCTGAGGCCTCCCTCGAAGCGCGCGGCGATGCCATTCGCGGCTCGCTGCAGCAGAGCAGCGACGTGATTTCCCAGGCCGTCGGCGAGGCCGAACGGGCGCTGACGCAGCGCGGTGCCTCGATCCGCACCACACTGCATGAAAGCACCTCGGAACTGGCCGACATGCTGGCCGAAGCCGAACGTACCCTGGATGCGCGCGGCGAATCGGTGCGCACGACGCTGGAAACCAAGACGACGGAACTGGAAAGCACGCTGTCACAGGCCGAGCGCACGCTGGAAGCCCGCGGCAATGCCATCCGCTCCGCCCTGCACGGCAGCACCGAGCAGATCGCCGAGACATTGTCGAATGTCGACCGTGCGCTCGAAGCCCGTGGCGACGCAATTCGCACAGGCATCGACGCCCGCGTCCGTGAAATCGACGAATCGCTTTCCAACGTCGACCGCCAGCTCGAAGCCCGCGGCGCCTCGGTCCGTTCGTCCATCGACGAGCGCACCCGTGAGCTGAATTCGATGCTGGCCGGCCGCTCCGCCGAACTTGCCCGCCTGATTGAGGAGAAGGCGCGGCCGGTCATCGACGATTACGCCGCCATCGGCCGCGCCGCTGCCGAACAGATCACGGCCGCCGCCCAGACCGGCGCGGATCGCCTGCGTGCCGAGAATGCCGCGCTCATCAACGCCATCACCGCCCGCGCCGACAGCGCCGCCAACCAGCTCTCGACTATCGAAAGCACCCTGGCCGAAAGCGTCAACGGCCTGATCGACCGGCTTGCCCAAAGCAATTCCGGCATCGCTTCGGTGGTCAACCGCGCAAGCGAAGACCTTCGCGGCGTCAACCAGACGATGGAAGCCGCGACCTCGCAGTTCGTTGAAGCCGCCGACAAGGCCGCCGAGCGCGTCTCGACCTCGACACGCTTCCTCGAAGGCAAGGTCGAGCGCCTGGCCGGTATCTCCGGCGACACGCTGGCGCAGGTTTCGGGCATCGTCACCCGCTTCGGCGATCATTCCAAGATGCTCGGCCAGGCGACGGACCTGCTCTCGGCTGCCCAGACCAATCTGGTCAGCACGCTGGAGGAACGCGAGGAAGCTCTGCGCAACCTCGCCGTTGGCCTCGTCAAGCGTTCGGACGAAATCGAATCGTCGATGCGTTCGCTGGCCGGCATGGTGGAAAGCGCCTTCGATCAGGCCGAGCAACGCTCCAGCCAGGCGACCAGCAATCTGCGTCAGGGTATCCAGACCTCGTTTGCCGAAGTCGGCCGCGTTCTCTCGGATGCGGAAAAGCGCGCCGAAGCCGCTGCCGAAGGCATGCGCGACATGGTGGTCAAGGCCTCGCAGGACGCACGGCAGGCGCTGGAACACTCCTTCACGGAAGCCGAGAAGCGCTCCGGCGATCTCGCCGGCCGGGTTCGCAGCGGCGTCGGCCAGTCGCTGGCCGATGTCGACAAGCTGCTGGCCGAAAGCGGCCAGAAGTCCGGCGCCGCCGCCGAGCAGATGCGCGCCGCGCTTCGCGAAGCCGTCGACGAAGCCGTCAACCGCTTTGCCGGTGCCACCGATGAAATTCGCCGCTCGGCGCATGAGATCCGCAAGGAACTCGACGTCACCCGCGGCGAGCTGCGCAAGGGCGCCTTCGATCTTCCGGAAGAGGCTAAGGAAAGTGCCGCCGCCATGCGCCGCGCCGTCTCCGAGCAGATCAAGGCGCTACAGGATATCTCGCAGATCGTCGGCCGTTCCTCGCGCAATCTCGAAGTCTCCGAGCCGTCGCTGCGCGCCATGGCCGAGGCCCAGCCGCAACAACGCCGCCCGGCGCCGCAGCCGGCAGAACAGCCGCGCGAGACGCAAGGCTTTCGCCCGGACGACAGCTTCGGCCTGCGCGGCAGCATTTCGATGAGCCGCCCGGTCGTCGCCCCGCCGGCTGCGCCCGCCGCCCCAGCCCCCGCTCCCGCACCGCTCACCACTGAAGCGGCTCTGCGCGGCGCGGAAACCGGCGGCTGGATCAGCGACCTGCTGCGCGGCGCCTCGCGTGACGAAGCTCCACAGGCCGAGCCGGCGCGCGCGCCGCAGCCGCGCCCGGTGGAAGCCGCCGCCCAGCCGCGCAACGGTGACACGCGCAACCCGCGCCATGTGGTCGAATCGCTGAATTCGCTGTCTGTGGATATCGCCCGCGCCATCGATCACGATGCCTCGGTCGAGCTGTGGCGCCGCTACCAGCGCGGCGAGCGCGACGTCTTTACCCGTCGCCTCTACACGCTGAAGGGCCAGCAGACCTTCGACGAGATCAAGCGCAAGTATGACCGCGAGCCGGAATTCCGCACCGCCGTCGATCGCTACATCGCCGATTTCGAAAAGCTGCTCGGCGATGTCGCCCGCACCGACCGCGACAAGACGGTGACCCAATCCTACCTGACCTCCGATACCGGCAAGGTCTACACGATGCTGGCCCACGCCGCAGGCCGGTTCAACTAAGCCGACCTGGAGATCAAAGCGAAAAAAGCCCCGTGCGTCGTACGGGGCTTTTTTATCGGGTGCTGAAATGCGGCCGCCTAAAATTCTTCCCAGTTTTCGCGGACCGCCGCCGCGGCACCGCTCACGAGCCGCGGCTTGGCAAAGCGCGCCGCCACTTCGCCTCTGCCGTCCGACGCACCAACCCTGTGCGAACTGACCGCGCCCAACCGATCGCTGATCTGGAACCGCGCCAGCAATTGCGTCAGCGCCACCGCGCGTTCGGAGAGCATGTTGCTGGCCGCACTCTGCTCCTCGGCGGTCGCGGCGTTCTGCTGCGTGCCCTGGTCGAGCACGTTCACCGCCTGGCCGATCTCGGTGACGCCCATCGCCTGCTCACGGCAGGCATCGACGATAGCGCTGACATTGCCGTCTATCTCCTGAACCCGCGCAACGATTGTCGTCAGCGCCGCCCCTGTCCTGTCGACGAGGCAAACGCCCGCCTTGACCTGTTCGGAGGAGACGGTGATTAGCGCCTTGATCTCCTTGGCAGCCTTTGCCGAACGCTGTGCCAGTTCGCGCACCTCCTGGGCCACGACGGCAAAGCCCTTGCCCGCTTCACCGGCGCGGGCCGCTTCCACACCGGCATTCAGCGCCAGCAAATTGGTCTGGAAGGCGATCTCGTCGATCACACCGATGATATTGGCGATCTCATGCGAAGACTGCTCGATCCGACCCATCGCCGAAACGGCATCGCGGACGATAGCGCCGGATTCCTCCGCGGCGCTGCGCGTCTGCCGCACGATGGCGCCTGCCTCGCCAGCGCGCTTGCTGGTATCGCCCACCGTCTGGGTGATCTGCGCCAGCGCGGCGGCGGTCTCCTCGATCGATGCCGCCTGCTGCTCCGTCCGCCTGGCGATGGCATCGGCGCTCGCCATCATTTCACCGGCGGTGCCGGCAATATCGCGGGCGGTCATCGAAATCTCGCCGATGGTTCGGTCCAGCGTCGTCACCGCCGCATTGAAATCCGTACGCGTGCGCTCCACCGCCTTGTCGAGCGGCTGTGGCACCTGCGATGTCAAATTCCCCTGCGCCAGTTCGCCGATGGCATTGCCGAGAGTATCGACCGATTTCATTCTGGCGGTAACATCGGTCGCGAACTTCATGACACCATAGATTTTTCCACGGCTGTCGGCGACGGGGTTATAGGAGGCCTGGACCCAGACGCGCGCGCCATCGCGAGTCCTGCGGATATAGGTGTCGCTTAGAAGTTCGCCGTTGCGCAGCCGCTCCCAGTGACGGCCATACTCGCTCGATGCGACATAATCGGCCTCACAGAAGGTGCTGTGTGGCTTGCCCTTGATGTCCTCCAGCCGATAGCCCATCAGACGGCAGAAATTCTCGTTGGCATCCAGCACCTTTCCATCGAGATCGAATTCGATGACCGCCAGGGAGGCATCGAGCGCGCGCAACTTGTTCTGGTTGTGAAGCGAGAGAAGTTTGGTGGCGGTAATATCGGCGGCGATCTTCACGACTTCGATCACTTTGCCGTCCGAAAGAATTGGATCGTAGGAGGCTTCGATATACACATCCTGCCCGGATTTGGAAAGACGCCGGAACTGCCCCACCTGTGGCTTTCCGGTCGCCAGTTCCCGCCAGAAAGTTTCGTAGGCCGGCGATGCGGATAGGTCCGCGCCGACGAAAATCCGGTGATGCTGACCGATGATCTCCTGCAGCGAATAACCAAGCGCAGCGCAAAAATTCTCGTTTGCGCCCTTGATGATCCCATCCGGCGCGAACCAGATCAATGCATGCGATTTGGAGATCGCCCGATAATGTTGCGAAATGCGACGGCTTTGAATCCAGGCGGACAGTGACATGCAACCCTCCAGGGAAAAGTTACCTGGAGTTTGATATCGATTATCAAATTTTCTCTTAACTCAGAGTTGCATCAATAATAAATAATCTCATAAATTGCATATTATCGACATTACGGTCAATCAAGGCTGGATATGGCTGCCCGCATGACCGCAATGTCCTGCGTCCAATAATGACCAGCAAAGGGCTGGCCGACCTATTCCATCTATTTGACCGGCTTCACAAGCGAGAGAACGCGAGGCTTGGACGGAGCGTCGAGCCAATCGATCCACCTGTCCCGTTCTTCTATCGTGTCGAAGAATCGCCAGAGCTTGTATCCTTGGTCAGTCGCCTCCACCATCTCCCCGATGGTCGCCAGTTCCAGAGGCAGCGTCACCTCATTGCCGTCGAAACGGACGAAATAGACCCCTTCGGCAGCAAGGCGTATAACCTGACCGGTTCCGTAGGCACCGTCCTCGTCGTCAACCGTGAAATACATGCCGGTCAAAGTGTCGATCACTGCGTCTCTCATGGGGTCTCGGATGCCAGCCTGGAAATACTCATCAGACCACGTTTGCCCAGGCGCGCGGCAAAGGCAAGCCGCACACGCAATGTTTTTTTCAGTATCGCGCCGATCTCACTTGCCTTGATGGCCAAAACAAAAGACCCCTGCTGCCTATGAGGTCGGTGCAGCAGGGGCACTGGAAATTGTAGCAACTGACAAGTCACCGAATCGAATCTTAGAGAATGTCGATCAAACGCTCAATACTGCGACTGGGTGAGGACTTCGCTTTGCCATATGGGCAAAAACGGCCAGCGCGGTCGCGCCGAAAAGAAAAGCCCGGCGAAAGAGCCGGGCAAGGAGCGCTGACTAGAAGTAGGGACACCGCAGGATCATGCGTAGGGATAAGCAAACTATCCTGCAGCATAACTAGAATTGTTTATGCGAAAAAATGTTCCCGGAAAACAATCAAAAATTGTCGCAAAGACCGATGGCCGCAAGCAGGAAACGGGGCCAAAGATTGAAAAAAATCAAACCGTGCCACGCTCTCGAAGCCGCCATATGGGCGCGAATATCGCCGAAATTCAACAAGGCCTGATAGGCCAACGCACAGCGAATGTGAACCAGCGTATCGTATTGAGGCAGCGTCGCGAAAGAAAAAATGGCGCACCCAAGTAGAGCGAAGGCGAACTCGCGAAATTGGTTGGATGACGGCAGCGCGCAAGAAAAAAATGGTGCGCCCCCACGGCGACCTATCGAACCAGATATTTACAGAATTGGCTCATTGGGAGCAGATTTTAAAGGACACGTCGCTGGCCCGTCCGGCCCCGCCTTCACCGTAGGAGGGCGCGGCCATGTCATTGACCAAGACATTTCAGCGTGCGGCGGCTGCAAGCGCAAAACCGCCGGCGCCGCGCAAGAAACGGCTTCCGCCCTTTTCGATTCGCCTGTCACCGGAGGAACGCGCCCGCCTGGCTGTTGAGGCCGCGGGCGCTCCGCTCGGTGCCTATATCAAGGCGAAGGTTCTGGGGACGCCGCTGCCTGTCCGCGTCCGCCGGACGGGTCTGGCGGTGGAAGATCGCACAGCTCTTGCGCAGGCGCTTGCTCTTCTCGGGCGCTCCCGTGTTGCGAACAACCTGAACCAGCTCGCCCACCTCGCCAATGTCGGCGCATTGCCGATGACACCGGAGACGGAAGCCGAACTGTGCGGCACGCTGGCGGATGTGCAGCACATGCGCCGTTTGCTTATGACCGCGCTCGGCCTCAAGCCGGAGGATCGGGAATGATCCTCAAAGGTAGTCAACGCGGATCGGGTCAGAACCTCGCCGCCCATCTCTTGAAGATGGAAGACAATGAGCATGTCAGCCTTCACGAGCTTCGCGGATTTGCGGCGGACGATCTCCATGGGGCATTCAAGGAAATCGAAGCGGTCAGTTTAGGGACGCGCTGCAAGAATTACCTCTTCTCCCTGTCGTTAAGCCCGCCCGAAGACGCAAGGGTTCCGGCTTCGGTCTTCGAAGAAACCATCGACCGGATCGAGAACCGTCTCGGTCTGGACGGCCAGCCACGCGCGATTGTCTTTCACGAGAAGGGAGGCCGCCGCCATGCGCATTGTGTGTGGTCGCGGATCGACGCGGACACCATGACGGCGCGGACCTTGCCCTTCTTCAAACAAAAGCTGATGAGCGTGGCGCGGGATTTGTACCTCGATCACGGCTGGACGATGCCGCGCGGCCTTGAGAACGCGGCGGAACGCAACCCCACCAACTTTTCCCTCGCCGAATGGCAACAGGCAAAACGGCAGGACGTCGATCCCCGCTGGCTCAAACAGGCGTTGCAGGATTGCTGGAAGCGTTCCGACAATCTGGGGTCGTTTCAACATTCTTTGCAGGATCGCGGTTTCTTTCTCGCCAAGGGAGACAAGCGCGGCTTCGTCGTTCTCGACCATGCGGGCGAGGTCTGGTCGCTGCCGCGTATGCTGGACGTGAAGACGAAAGAGGTTCGCGCCCGCCTCGGTGATGGCGAGAACCTTTCCTCTGTCGAGAACACGCGCAAGACCATCGGCGAGCGCATGACGCCCGCCCTGCGCCGTCATATCGAGGAATCCCGCCAGCAATTCCGTGGCCGTTCCGACAAGCTCGGCCAATATAAGCAGGAGATGACGCGCCTACATCGCAGCGCACGGCAAAAGCTGGAAAAGCGTCAGAAGGCGGAAGCCGAACAGCAAACCCGCGCCCGTGCGGAGCGCCTGCCGAAAGGCTTGCGCGGCCTGTGGCACCGCTTGACGGGACAATACCAGAAGATACGAGCGCTGAATGAGATGGAGGCGCAAGCCACCCGTCTTCATCAGACGGAAGAGCGGCAAAAGCTGATCGAAAAGCAGCTTGAGCAGCGCGCCGTCCTGCAAACGCAGTTCAGGGAATTGCGCAAAAAGCAGGCCAAACAATTGCTGTCCCTGCGCGCCGACATCGGGCGCTACCTCAAATTCTCACGCGGGCAGGACGGACAAAGCCAGTCCCGTGCCGTGACTCAATCCCCATCCCTCGGACTCAAACTCGAACGCTGATCCTTGAAGCAAAAAGGAGGAATACGCATGTCTTCCAACAACAACGACAATGGCGCAGGGATGGCGGTTGCTATCGTCTGCGCCCTGATCGGCGCGGCGGCAATCTTTTTGTTCGCCATTCTCGCCTTTGTCGCCTTCGTCCTGACTATCCTTGCGATTTTCGCATGGAACAGCCCCGTGACGCTCGGCAAATGGACGCTGCACCCGCACGAGGCGCGGGCGTTCGTCGGACGAGGTATTCTCGGCGCGGTTCTGGTACCGACCTTCGTGCTGTTCGTGCAGGTCGTTTTCACTATCCCCGTCGAATGGCAGTATCTGAATTACATGCTGCTCATCGGCTATGTGCTCGGCTCGATTGGTATTGAGATCATGATGGCGGATCAGGAAGGGACAAGCACACCGCCCGCCACAACGTACATTCCGCCAGCGCCGCAACTTCCCGCACCGCCAAAACCTTCCCCGCAAACCAGCGAGGCCGAACCCTTCCGCTTCGCAAGCTGGGACGATGAGGAGGAACGCGGATGAGTTTGGGCAAGATCATGGAGATTTACCAGTTTTTCTGGATGTTCGAATCCCATGCACAGCAGCGCCTTGCATGGGAGGATGCGGCGCAAGCACGCATTGCCCGCGTCCGCGCCGAAGCGCAGGCGGCGGCGCAATTGCAAGCGATGCTGGATGCCAACCCGTCCGGCGAGCTCGGCAACGCCGCCCTCAATGACGATGACGCGCTGGATCAATCGGGGCTGCTATGAACGGTATCGTTCTGGATCAGGTGCCGCGCCGGATGCGGCGCGGCATTGAACTCGGTTTTTATCGCGGCAAGCCGCTCATCTACGACGGCACCGAACCCGTTGCGATTGATGCGCAAGCCGGTAAAGGCACACGCTCTATCGCGGTCTTCCAGACAATGACACGCTGAAAGACATAGAACACCGTTCGGGGAAAACCTCCGTCATGGTGCGCGGCTTCAACGTCAACATGAATCAGGTCAACGGGTCTGGCGACAATCTTTCGGAACAATCCCGCCCGCTCTTGCAGGTCGAGGACGTGCGCCGCGCCACGGGCGGCGAGTCCGGCCTTCTGGAATCCCGTGACCACGGTTATTTTACTGTCGATATGCCGAATTTCTGGGAGCGCCCTGAAATGTCCAGCATGCTGCGCGACGTGCGGCAAAAGCCCGACAAATATGCTTGGCTCGGCAAGGCAAGCCACCCCGCGCCGCTATCGTTGCCGATACCTGCGCCGATAACGCGCGAGGACGACGATATAGAGGCGATCTTGAGTGCATTGCAGGACGAGATTTAAGGTGCCTAAGCGCCAGTTTTTGCGATGGTCACCAACGGCAAGAACAACTGCAACGGCTTGGAAGCAAAAGCTATGAACCCGAAGTGGCGGTAAAAATCTGCGGCCTGTTCATCTTTTGCATCGACGGCGAGCGCAAATACGCCCATCTCGGAACGTAAGGCACGGTCAGCCGCATCCCAGAGCAAGGCCGCGCCAAGCCTGTTTCCCTGAAACTCTTTATCAATTGCCAACCGTCCAACTCTTGCCACAGGGACGACCGGATAACGCGGTAGTTTCCGCGCTATATCTTCCGGCATGTCTTTCAGGGCAACGTCTCCAGCGGACAGCGTGTAATATCCGGCGATCCGGTCTTCGCCATGAGGACAGGCTACGTAGCACAAGGCTGCACGGCGTTTGATGTCCTGCCCTGCCTGTTCCTTGAGATAGCGGTCAAGCGGAGCCACGCCGCACGAAAAGCTTTTGCGGTCATGGCCTGATGCCAGAGCCGCGATTTCAAACTGCATGGTCATGCTATTTGAGGATCAATGCATTATGGGCGGCTTTGGCGCGTTTCAGCGCGGCACTCGGCTCCGGCGGATTGAGAAGCATATCGACAAAACGGGTCTGGTCTTCAACGGAAAGCCGGATAACCTGATTTTCTTCAATTGTACGACGCGCTGCCTCTTGTGCCGCCGACACAATAAAATCGCTCACGCTACGCCCTTCCATCTCGGCGGCGCGTTTGACGATAGCGAGTGCCTCCGGTGCTATGCGTGCTTCCAGTCGGGCGGTGCGAGTATTTTCCTGTGTCATGCGTTTATCTCCTTCTTCTCATTGTACGGCAATATGCCGGACAAATGCAAGGAAATCTGAATACCCCGCCGCGCTGCCCCTTTTCCAATCCTCCAGCTTGAGCGCCAGCCGGATCAGGTATTCGCAAAACACGATATACGGGACAAACAAGAAAGCGAACATAAACCAGATGTGGAATATGATCGAATACTCATAATACCCGTCCATGAATTTCTCGATTTTTGCGCGGCGTTTTTCGATGAAGGCAAAACGGCGATACGCATTGTCAATCATCAAAGCGGGTATCAACCAGATAGCGATTGATACGATCAAAAACAGCATCGTGAAAAGTATGGCAACGGACGTAACGATAAACGCGTATGTTCCTGTGTAATCCGATATATCCCTGTCACCCGCAATGATCGTCATTCCGGCTTCTGCCGGAAGAGAAAACAGGCTTTCATTCGGGAAAAGATAGTCCTTCAACCAGTAGCCGTAGCAATCGCGCTCAAAGGGATTTTCTTTCCGGATGATTTTCGGGCTGAAATCGAGCTTGCCGCCGCAGACGAAAAACAGCGGCTTGTCGCTTGGGCTGACGGCATGGCCTGTCAGGTTCTTGAAGACATACCGCTCGCCGTAGGACTGCCCGTCACCTGTGCGCAATTCTGATATGGAATGCGTTCCGAGGAACACCAGCTTGTTGTCGATCGTCACTGCGCCGTAGGTGAGCAAGATTGCGCTGATGAGAACATCGAGGCCGGAGAAGATGCCAGTCGCTTTCTCGAACCAGCGGATAGAGAATGAACGAATTGCCATGTTTCGCCGCACACCCCGCGTTTTGCGCGAATGCGGGCATCTGGCCGCACAAGGGCAGATGCCGCTATTCCATGATGATGCAATTGCCTAGGGGCCGGACGGCCCGCCAAAACCTGTCTGGCGCATGAGTGCGTCCATGTTGTTCGGCAATACGGGCGCATTGGTTTCGAGTTTCTGGCTGTTGGTGTTCTCGGCTTCCAGTCTGTCGTTGCCGACCTTCGCCCGCACCGCGTCCGGCATGGATTTCTCAAGATCGCCTTTGAGCGCGTCGAGCTCCTTGGTGGTGATTTCGCCCTTGTCGAGACGGTCACGGGCGGAATCGAGCTTGTTCTGATATTCAAGAAGCCCTTCACGTTCTTCCGTCAGGCGATGCTCTTCAATCCTTGCGTTTCGGAATGTTTCCCAGAGTGGCTTCTTCGCACTGATACTGTCGGGGTCGATAGTGTCACGGGGAACTTCCTGCCCGTGTTCATCGAAAACGCGCTGTCCGTCTTTGGTCTTGAATACCCTGCGACCATCGGGAAGCACTTCTGCCTCCTCAAGCATGGTTTCCATTTTTTCGCGAACAAGTTTGAGCGCTTCCTCGTTTTCGATCAGCGCTTCAACGGTCTTTGCGTCGTAATCATCCAGTTGGAGTTTGAAATCGGCGACCTGTTCGGGGGAAGCAATCACCATCTGGACAAGCGCGTACATTTCCATGTCGCGCAATTCCATTTCCCTGTCTTCGTTCTTTTGCTTCTCACGTTCACGAGCCTCGAAACGGGCAAGCTGTTCGCGGCGATAAATCTCGTCGCGGATGCCGGAAGCCCGTTCAAAATCCTTGATCCATGAGCGGCGCGGGATTGCTGACATCATTCACCACACTTCTGTTTTACCAGAACGTCCATAATCGACCCCGGCGGATAGGTTGGATATTTGCCGAATGCGTCATGGATCGTTCGGAGCGTGGATTTGTCCTCGTAGAACCAGTCATAAATGCAGTTCATGCCTTCGGACTTCTTTCCATCCTTCATGTAACGTGCGCCAGCCAATCCTTCGACTACGCCAGCAATATAGGAGATGCGTTCGTCTGCGGACATCTGGTTCATAACCTTGTCTGCATCGAATTGTTGTTCTGCAAAAGCCGTTCCCTGCATTGAAAACACAAGGCTTCCCGCCAGTATTACAGATGTTTTCAGTTTGCGTGCGCGGGTCATATACGTCCAATTTTTGAACAATTTTCATAAATTCTTTATCTGTGTTACTCTATAGTTGTGATAAAGAATTATGGACTGCCGATACTTTAATGACGGCAGTCATTTCGGGGTGGCTTTGGCCGAGGGAAAAAGGGACGATTTCAGGGCATAGCGTTCGGGAGAAGCAAATTTACCCGAATGGCAGGAAATATGAGAAAAATCGGATATTTACGGGTTTCGACGGAAGAGCAACGGCCGGACAGGCAGATTGACGGGCTGACGGCCATCTGCGATGAACTCCACATCGAAACCCTGTCTGCCGTCAGCAAAACCCGCCCTGTCTATGAAAAGGTCATGCGCCGCCTGAAAACAGGCGATATTTTCGTGGTCTGGGACTTGGACAGAGCATATCGCTCGGCGCGGGATGCGCTGAACGCTTTCAGCGCCTTGCAAAAGCGCGGTGTCCGGTTTCAGGTGATAAACCTGCCCATCGATGTGAACACCGATTACGGTTATTACTTCTTCACGGTAATGTCGGCGCAATGCGAGCTTGAGCGGCGGATGCTGTCACGCCGCACCAAGGAAGGGCTTGCGGCGGCGCGGGCGCGTGGCAAGGTCTTGGGTCGTCCGCGCAAGCTGAATGATCATCAGATCGCCGAAGCGCGCGAGCGGCTGCGAACGAAACAAATGACCATCACTGCAATGGCCAAGGAAATGAAGGTCGGACGCGGCACGCTTTCCAACGCCCTGAACCATACCCCATAGGCATGATGTCGCTTATCCTGTTCCCTGTTCGATGCGTGCCGCAGGCAGCATTGAACCCGCCCAGAGGGCGGAAGCGATGTTCCCTGTCCCGATAGCCTCGCACGGCCACGGGAGGCGGACAAATTGCAAGGGTTTTCCCTTGCAATAGGCGGTTTTCCGGCTTGCCGGAAAATGCACCAAAGGTGCAAGACGGTTGGCCGCGCCGTGGTAGGCTATATTCAGAATGGTGATTATAATATCATTATTAAGCCATCGAAACTTTACAAGGTCGTTCATTGTCCGAAGCTCGCAAACATCATTATGTGCCGCAGCTATATCTTCGGCAGTTTACAACGGGTTCCCGCAAACAAGCTCGAACCTATGTGACTGATATCGTACAACGTAAGACCTTCGCTACGGGAAGCGGTAATATAGCGGCGGAACGTGACTTCAATCGGATAGAGGTTGACGGTCTAGATCCTAATTCATTGGAAAACGCTTATGCTTCCTTCGAAGCCAAGGCCGCGACTGCATTGAACCGCCTCATACATCTGGTCGACATGCCGGACGGAGAGGATAGGCTTGTCATTTTCAACCTGATGGCCATGCTGGCTGTGAGAAATCCGCGATTTCGGATGAACATTTCAAGCTTCCTTGACGACGTTTATCGCAAGGTAGGAAAGCTGGTTATGGGTAGCGAAGAACGCTGGATATCCGTCCGGCAGAGAATGTCGGATGCGGGTTACACGGTGCCCGACAACATTTCCTACGCACAACTGAAAGAGTTTATCACTTCGGACGAATACGATGTCGTAGTTCCGACGACGACCTTGGCACGGTTCGAACTACCTCAATATCATCTCGCCATTCAAACAATGATGAAACGCAACTGGCAGATTTTCATTTCGGACGAAAATTCGGGCGGCTTTGTTACATGCGACCATCCTGTTAATCTTATCGCCACCGATGAAAGGCTGTTGGGCCGGCCCTTGGGCTTTGGCCTCCCGGGCACGGCGGTGCTTTTTCCACTTTCGCCTAAGATAATGATTGCAGGAGAGTTTGGCGGACAATCTTTAAGAAGAAAGGTCGACAGAGCCGAGGTTGCGGTCCTTAACTCGCACATGATCGATGGTGCTGTTGCCCAAATCTATGCAGCCGATGATAGGTTTCCATATATGGCACCAGATCAGACGATAAAGGCAGGAAGCTCGTTATTGGATGACCTGATCCACGCGGAAGGGAATGGGCGGAAGGGGACGAGGCAATGAGCTTTGTTTCGCAGCTTTCGCGTTTTTGCTAATAAAGGCGAGGATTCTAATTTACGATTGCTGTAGGCGAGAGGCGGTCGAGGAGTCCGTAGGGTTCCAAGGGGCAGGAACGCTCTTTGGCCGATGGGTGCAGGGAGAGCGGAAATCTCTCCTGCGCGTGGTTCAGCGGTGAGACGCTGACGGTATCCAAACCGCGAAGGATTGGTCATGGTGGTGTCGGGGTAGCAGGAACGCTCCCTGACTGGCATGCAACGGCCAGACGGTGCGAGTGGTCAAGGCGGCTTCTTCGATATGACCGATCCGCGCATGTTGATCGCCATGCAATTGATCATGAACGGCCAGCGCCCGCCGGGCCAAGGGTTTGACGGCATCCCCGAACTCGTCGCCTATTCTGCGAAGATGAATGAGAGAAAGGAGGAGAAAGCCAAGGAAGCGCTCCAGCGAAATCAGACGTATCAAACATTGCGCATCAAAGCTCCCGATCTTGCTGAGGCCATGCTTGGCGGCTTGCCGGCACCTGACGCATATAATGCGTGGGCGAAGCGGTTGGCCGATCAAAATGACCCCGCCTATCAGCTCGACATGCGTTATAAGCAGGCACAGCTCGACGCATTGAACAAGAAGCCGCAAAAGAACTGGCAGAAGCTATCGGACACCACTCTGTTTGATCCTGAGAGCGGTGAAACAAGGGCCATTGGAGCATCCAATCCGAACGGCGCTTTCCGGTTTGCGGGCAATTCAGTTGAAGCGCAGGCGCTCAACGGGCTGATGGAAAGCGGCAAGATTACGGAGGAACAAGCGCAACAGCTTGGAGCCGGCAAGACCATCACCGGGGAAAACGGTGAAATCATCTTCATGACGCCGGAAGGTGTATTCAGCCAGCAAGGCAGCCAGACTCCTCAGCCGATTGGCGGTGCTCCATCCGGGGGCGGTATCGACCTTTTCGGGGACGGCGGGGCTTCGCCTGCTGTTGCGCCCATGCCGATGCCTGGCCCCGCCCCAGAAGCTGGCCAACAGCAGCGGCCCGGCCTGATCAAGCTTACTGAGCCGAAAGTCACTATCGACGAGAGGAAGGCCGCCGGCTTCTCTGATCGTATGCGGGAAGCTGAAGATGTGCTTTCGCAGGTCGGCAACGCGGGTACGGGCATTTGGGACAACCTTGTCCGAGGTAACGATTGGATCCCCGACGCTGCTGAAAATTGGCTCGTGAGCGGCGACTTCCAGAAGTACGAGCAGGCTCGACGCAACTTCATCAATGCGCAGATGCGCCGTGAGTCTGGTGCAGTCATTTCGCCCGAAGAGTTCGTAAACGCGGATAAACAGTATTTCCCACAGCCGGGAGACTCGAAGGAAGTGATCGATCAGAAGCGGAGAAATCGACAGACGGCTCTTGCCTCTATGGGACGTGATGCGGGCCCAACCTACAAGGCTCCGCGCTCGGGAGAGGGAAAGCCTTCCTCTTCATCCCAGCCGCGAGCCAACGACTACAAAACTCGCTATGGATTGGAATAAGATATGGCTGATCTCGACCGCATCAAACGCAACGTTGCCAAGATGGCATCACAGAACGCGCCTATTGAAGATATCGACGGCTACATCGCTTCCGAAGGGGTCGAACTCGACGATGTGCGCAACTTCAAACCGGAGGCCGGTGTAGGCAATCCAACGCCGCCGACCTCTCAGGAAGGTACATTCCAGCGAAGCACGGTTCTGCCGCTTGGCAAGGACACCGCCACCGGGGAAATCAGTTGGGCGGTTCCCGGGGCAATCGCCGCCATTCCCGGCCTCATCAGCGGGGCCGCCAGGAGCGCCGTGGATGCCGCGATGCTGCCCGGTCGCGCATACAACGGGGAAATCCAATTGACAGGGCCCGATGGTCGCCCGACACAGGAAGCAATTGAACAGGCGGCAAACTTTGCCATGTGGGCTTCTCCTGCCTCGCCGGCACAATCAATGCCGCTTTCCCCAACTGTGCGGGCGGCGCGACCAAAGCCGGAAGGTCTACAAGTCGCCGAAGCTGGGCAACGGCTTGGCGTTGATCTTCCGCGCGCCGCCACTTCTGACAGCATGACAATTCAACAGGCAGGGAAAACAATTGCCAATGCTCCCTTCGCCGGTTCGCCTTTGCGGAAAGCCAGCGCTGACGCCGTTGAAGGTTTGAAGGATGCCGCTGTGCGCGTCCGTGAAGGATACGGCACGGGAAGCGTAGCCAATGCCGGCGGTATGGCGCGCGACGGTATTGAGAACTATGCCAAGACAACCCTGGGGGACCGTGTCAAAGCAAGCTATGACGCCGTCGATGGATTGGTCACCCAAAACGTAGTAACGCCGCTGAACCGCACGGCCAAAATTGCTGGAGAAATCCTATCCAGCCGAACCAATTCCCAAGTCCCCGGGCGGTCTCGCGCGGTGGGCCTCGTCGAAAAAGCACTATCGTCTAGGGACGGCCTGAACTATCAGGGCTTGAAAGACCTGAGAACGTCTGTGGGCGAGCTTCTGGAAAATCCGTCCCTGATACCGTCCAATATGAGCCAAGCGGAACTTAAACGCATCTACGGCGGCCTGACTGACGACCTGCGCAACGCTGTCGCGCGCGCTGGAGGTGAGAAGGCGACAAAGGCTTTCGATGATGCGAACGCACTAGCGGCGAGCGTCGCGAAAGAGCGCGAAGCCCTACAAAGCGTTCTCGGACGACAGACTTCCGACGAGGGCATTTTTTCTCGGATTGAAGCAATGGCCGGCTCTACCGCCCGCGCTGATCAAAATGGGCTCATGAAGGTGCGCGGTGCCGTTGGTAAAGACACTTGGGATGAGATTGCCTCCGGCGTGATTGCCCGCTTGGGGAATGAAGGGAGCGGGAACTTCTCGCCTGATCAGTTCTTGACCAAGTACAACAAGCTTTCGAACACTGGCAAATCGCTTCTGTTCGGGGGCAAGCAGGAGTTCGCTAAGTCGCTGGAGGATATCGCCACGGTGTCTCAGCGCTTCAAGCAGTTGAACCAGTATGCAAACCCAAGTGGTACGGCAGGCAGCGCTCTAACCGGCATTGCCGGCTACGGGCTTGCTTCGAACCCGATGGGTACAATAGCCAGTTTGGTTGGCGGCCGCGCGCTATCGTCAGTGCTTGCAAAGCCTCGTAGTGCGAAATCCCTTGCCAACTGGGCAAAGGCGTATGAGGAGGCGACGCTTAATCCGAGTGTGAAAACGACCTTCCTTCTCGACGCCCGGGCGAAGGTTCTAGCGACTGAGCTTGCGGCGGAAACGGGCGGCACCCTTACACGCGATCAAATACTTCCTTCGATATCGCGCGTCGGTCAGGTGCAGGCAGATGATGGGAATGAAGATCAGGGGGCTCAAGAAAACAAGCAAGGTCGTGTACCCGCACAGCCGCGCCGTCTGCTTCCAAACGAAACCTGACGCATCGGGAGGGAGCAATCGTTCCGGATGCCCCTCCCTCTTGCTTCCTGCAAGCCATCCATACTCCATAACCTATTCGGCCGCGCGCATCGGGCTCTTGCGAAATCCTGCCACTGCCCACATGACAAGCAGGCCAATCAAATAAATTGCGACTGGCGGCACAATGGCAATCATGGCAGCGGTTTTCGTATTTTCGAAGCGGTCGCCGTCAAAGACCATCGACCAGCCAATTTTGCTGTACAACGCTTTCGACACGGCGGCCTTGTCCATGTTCTCGTATTCCGGCCAGAACGCACGAAAATGTTCTAGCGTGTAGAAGCAAGCTTGCCCCGGCTCGCGAAACTTATTCCACGGCTCGAACGCGGCGGCTATCTGGTAGTCCGAACCTGCTTGCCCCTTAGCCTCTTCGCAGCGTACTGGCAGCAAATTCAACGGCTCTTTCTCCCACCATTCGGAGCCTTTCACCCACTTGTCTCCCGAAGCCATTCCCACGACCAAGGGGCTTGTCACGGCCAGCCAAAGAAGGCTTACGACCACCCACGAGCGAAACAAGCCGCGCTTGATGTTCATCTAGACTTCTCCATTGGCCGCCTACGAACTAGGCGTTGAGAGTGTTTGACGGGAGTAACGATATCCGTTGAAACCGCGACAGCCAAGCGCGCAATTTCAAACCGGTAATTCCCCGGCTTGGCGGTCCTCTACGTGACGTTGATAACGGGCATTGGGCAACACCCCCGAACACCGATCAGTCAACCCCGTCGCCCTCGCTCCCGGCCGCCCATACCACCGCCGGAGCTTCCCGCGCTGCCGCTCGACCGCCCGCCAGAATTGCTATCCCGACCACCAGGACCAGCGCCGCCGAGGCCGTCCCCGCGCGAAGTGCCGATCATTCCCAGCAGGCCGCCGAAAGGCCCGCCAGGGCCGCCGGCCGGCATACCGCGGCCACCAATCTTGTTTCCTGCCAGCGCCCCGAGAATGCCACCAATCGGGCCGCCAACGACCGTTCCAAGCAGCCCGCCGAATATCGTCCCTGCCTTCGGGCTCATTCTCCCATTGTAAGATGGCACTACGTCGCTCGCTATTCCGAGTTCTGCAGGAGAAAGCCCGAAATTACCGCCGGCATTCGGGCCGTAGGAAGTGGTTGAAGGGCCGTGGTAGGAAACGCCATGTGCAGGCGAGGCAATACCGGCGATGGCTGCTTGAGCTGGCGATACGTGAGCAGCCGGTGCAAAGCTTGTCGCCGGGGACGGCGGGGCCGCAATGGAGCTGACCGGTACACCGGCAGCGGCTGCGGCACGGGCCAACGCCTCAGCATATTGCCGGCGCTGAGCGGTCGATAGATCGCTAAATGAACCCATCCCGGGGATTCCGGGATTTACGACGTTGTCGGTTCGAAATGAATCGTTGAACCGTTCTCGGAACCCTTCGCTGGCACCGCGCGGGCCGCCGCTGTAAGGGCCGCCATAGGTCGAATAGGGCATGTGTTCCTCGCTGTTCCACCGACCTCATGCCGGCCCTGGTTGACAGGTCGAAGTATACTGGAAAGAGCGAATCCGGTCCATGACGCGTGCTTCCAGGAGGGCAATAAACGGATAATTCTGAACCACTTGGCGGCGAATCCTTGCCTGAATTCCGCAAGGTAGGCAGAATTGGTCATGCTCGCCGATCCCTCCTCTTGCCCGGCGGATCGTTCAGCAATACATCTTCATTCGCCGGAAATTGTTCTTAATTGATAAACAATCGGGACCGGTCGCCCCCTTCTTCTCGCGAGGCTGCCATGCTGACGGAAATCGAGATTGACGGAATTGGAACCTACCGCCTGCCGAACATGTGGCAGCATTCGAGGATCCGGGTAATCAGAGGCCCGAACCAGCATCTTGCAATCCTTGCCTTCGGGCTTGGGATGCCGCTGAAGCAGTTCAAGAAGCTGCCGGACGAAAAGCAGGACGAGGTCAACCGCGCTTGGTGCCGGCTCACTATGTCGTCCAACATGCCGCGGGCGGCTGCCTGATGGGGAAAGCTGTGTTACGACACAGCCAAACGATGCGCCCTAAGACTACCGCGTGCGCTGGTAACGAAGGCTTGGCAGGCTCTTGCAACTCTTTTGCTACATTCTTCGCCTGTAAGGAAAGTAACGTCGTTTTCGATCTGAAGCATTTCGTCAACAAGGCGCAACAAAGCGGCATTTATTTCCGTGAGTACCTTGTCACCTTGGGTAGCGCACAGCGCGTCACATGCGAAGTACCAAGGATTGAACTCCCTCTTCATCGCTTTCGATAAGGTCTCGATCCGTTCAACCGGCTCGTCCACGTCCGCGAGCATAGTTGTAAGGCTCATTGAGATAACCTCAAGCGTGTTCAGCTTCGCCTCGACAGGCGTTACGAGCCAGGCGTCGTATTCTCCAACGGTTCGGGCGGCGCTTCGAAGTCTCTTTTCAGTTGTCCAAGTATAGACGGACGCCAAAATGGATACCACAAGAGACACGCCCGCAACGACATCAGCAGCCGTGTACTCCAAGATAAATCCCCATTATTAAATCAGGTCTTCACGGCTCGAAGTCGCGTTGCGAATGCCAATATCGATCCATCGTAGAACCCGGCTATTCGCGATGAATTTATATTTTTCTAAAAATGCCTTTTTGCCTTCAAGCCGCTGAATGCTACCGGAAAACAGCCCCTGAAAGTAAGACGGCGAAATAGCGTCAACGTAATCTGGCACCAGCACCTCAACGGTATTATCGTCTCGGTCTAGTTCATCAAGATGCAGTTCCGCGCGAGCGGCAATGCCCCGCTCTTTGCCGGAAAGATTCTTCACCTTTCCGCTTCCCGCGAGCTTATCCAGGTCCAGTTGGACGGTGGTCATTTCCCTACGTCCCGTCAAAAGAGCCATCAATCGCAAATCTCATAGTTATCAGCGTGCCAGGCAGAGCATACGGCAGGTCGATAACGTGTGTCTCAGCTGGTGGTTTCAACACATCGTTATCGACATTGAACCACTGAAGTCGGCGCTCGGTATTACCTGACACAATCCCGTTAAGATAGGGGGTGTCGAATTTAATATAGCTCCGGCCCGATATTAAAGCAATTTTCGGACTTTTGCCGGCTATCGGTAGCTTGCCGACTTCATTTACGAATTCGGCGACGTCCATCAGCCCTGTCCCGCCGCTCGGCTGCCCGTCGCCTTGCTCCACTCGCGAAATGCCATCCTGAAGCGCGAAGACAGTGGCCAGCGTCTCGGGCGACAGACCGGATTTCCTATGCCTAGCCACATAGCGTTCGATTTGTGCTTTGACCGCACGAGGCCCATTGTTAATGGTCTCTGCGACGGTGCGCCCTTCGTTATAGAAGCAGAGATGGCAAACGTGGGCGGTAACTCCCCCGCGGTCAATCCGCCTCGCCATAAAACCACCAGTGATCCAATCACCATCGCCACCTACCGGCCCATGTCTTTCCGCATTGTTTAAGATTTCTCCCACTGTTGCTCTGATCTTTGCCAGGCCGTGGTCTGTAAGCTCCCTCGGGGGAGTTAACTCGAGCAACCAGTTATTTACGTTTGCGGCGATGCCATCAGCCGTTATTTCAACGCGCGATGGTTCATAAGCCATATTGTCTGTCTTCGTCGACCCGGCCCTTCTGCGGCGCGTGAGGGGGAAGGCCCAGACGTCATACATCGGAACACGGCCAAAAGACCGCATTCGAAGGAATTCGCGGAGCCTCAATGCCTCAAGGACTTTCACAACTCGGCGGTGTACACCGCCCCCTGTCGCAAGGGGCGCCATTTTTTCCCGCATTAAGCCTAGGACTAGATAAGGGCCGATGTCAGTTACATACTCGTCTAAGAAATCAATCCTGAAATTAACGCGCTCGCATTCAGCGACGGCAATTGCCTTGAGAGACTCAAATGTCTTCAGAGGGTTATCGATGAAGGAAAATTCTTTGCACGTTAAATGACCGCCACTACGACGTTGCGTTATTTTCCGCCAGCGAATCTCTCTATCCGGTACCAGCGCAGCAAGCATCTTGCACTCCTGGAAACGAGATATAAGCAGAGTTCGGCTAAACGGTACCCTGCGTTTTACACGTCTCCTTAGTATCAGTCGCCGCTTTACTGCTTTTGCTCTCGCATCTCCATTGCGAGCTTTTTCCCTATCGCGCACGAGAACGAGTAGCGCACGGAAGTCGCTGTCATCGAGTTCTCTTAAAGCAAATTTATTTGCCTTCCGTACTTTGAATGGCCATGAAATTTTTGACATAAACGTTCCTGAGAATCACGCCTATGACTTGAACATGCGTCTGCAACTCGCGCAATGCTGATTCTCGCTGTGGTTTTCTATTATGCAGAGGTTGACGGCATCGGATTTCGTCCGACCATCAAGACCGGATCGCTGAAAGCTCATAGCAACAGGCAGAAGGCTCCAAGTGGCCGCCCGGCCGCCTGCCCATCGCCGTCTTGCCGGCCATCTCGGAAGGTCGGCGAGGCGACGGCCCGGCTTCCTTGCTTCGAAATTGGGGAAGCGAATAACCGCTACCGGAATGCCGGCCGGCGCGCTTTCATCCAAGTGCCAAATTATCACCAGCATTGTTACAGCAATGAAGCCGCTTTACTTGGCGTTGCAATTTCAATGTCTCTAAAACGCGAATGAGCGGACAATCTCTTCGAGAAATTTCGGTCGGAAGTCACAAAGACATCGCGACCGTAAAAGATATGACCCCACATGGCCTGAGCATCCAAGAAGCGGTTGCGCCACTTCCATCCCTCTCTTGACTCGATATCGTCAGGATCAACGCCCTTTTCGCCGGCATAAGCTGGCCATTTAGGATTTGTTGAAGGAAACAACGCGCTAAAAATTTCCGT
>JAFKJU010000007.1 GCA_017305935.1 Hyphomicrobiales bacterium
GTATCCATCCGGCGAAGGCCGCGGGGTTTATGATTTCGGCTCGTCTGCCATGATGCGTTCGATCCTTGTGGGATCGCATTGCTCGTCCACAAGGAACTGTCGGACACCGCCATCCCAGGTGCGGATATCGGCGAGGAATTCCTTTAGGCTTTCGATGCCCCGGTCGGTGAAGGTCGTGATGCCCTCTTCGCTGCCGTCATAGGCATGGATCATCTCGCCGTAGTCGATGTTGTCTGAGTTGCTGGCAATTTCCTGGACGAGTTCGAGGTTCTCGCCGATCAGCATGGCGACGTATTCGATCGTGTAGACATGGGTCGGTCGCGCCATCAGGCCGCCATCTGCCGTGCGCTGCCGGCGGCGGTCCAGTTCCACGGCAACAGTTCCGGCAGTCGTGAAACGGGAAGGTTGGGCATGCGGGCGAGGACATCCGCCAACCAAGCCTGCGGATCGATATCGTTCATCTTTGCCGTGACGATCAGGGAATACATGAAGGCAGCGCGCTCGCCCCCACGCTGGGAACCGGCGAACAGCCATGCCTTTCTTCCCAGAGCGATCCCACGCAGAGCGCGCTCGGCCGCATTGTTCGAAAGGCAAAGCCTGCCGTCATCGAGGAACCGGGTGAAGGCTTCCCAGCGCCCCTCCTTCTCAAACATGTAGTTGATCGCCTTGGCGACGGGATTGTGCTTGGACATGTGGGTGCGCTGCGCCATCAGCCAGTCGTGCAGTTCCTCGACGAGCGGACGAGCATGTTGTTGGCGTGCTGCGAGCCGGTCCTCGACAGGCAATCCGTTTATGTCGCGTTCGATATCGAAGAAAGCGTCGATGCGGGCCACGGCCTCGAGTGCGACCGGCGATATCTCATGAGCGGGTTTGCCCTTGCGCACGTTGCCGGCGATGTCGGCCAGCTCGAAGAACTTGCGCCGCGCATGACTCCAGCAGAGCGCGCTGATTACCGGTGCAGGGCCGCGGTCCGCACGATAAAGGTCGTTGTAGCCACCATAGGCATCGGTTTGCAGGGTGCCATGCCACCCGGCGAGATGTCGATTTGGATGGGTCTTCTCGCGATCGGGTGAGAAGTGGAAGAGGGCTGCAGGAGGCGCGCCGCCCGCGAAGGGACGGTCATCGCGCACATAAGTCCATAACCGTGCCTGCCGCGTTGCACCTCTGGCCAGCAGCGGCACGGTTGTGTCGTCGCCATGCAGCCGCCCGGCGGCCAGAACATGGGCGCGGATCAGATCATGGATCGGCTGCAGCGCCGTCGCGCAGGCACCGACCTGATCGGCCAGCGTGGAGAGGCTGAGATCGACGCCTTCCCTGGCGTAGCGCTCAGCCTGGCGGTTCAATGGCTGATGTTGGCCGAACTTCTCGAACAGGATCGTCGCCAGCAGGTTCGGTCCCGCCCATCCACGCGGCGTCGCATGGAAAGGTGCCGGTGGCTGGCTGATCTTCTCGCAGTCCCGGCAGGTGAACTTCTCGCGCACCGTCTGGATCACCTTCCACTGGCGCGGAATCGCCTCCAACGTCTCGGTGATGTCTTCGCCCATCTTCACGATCCGGGCCGAGCCGCAGCAGGCGCAGTGCGCCGGAGCCTCGATGATCACGCGTTCGCGCGGCAAGTGCTCGGGAAACGGCTTACGGGCTGGCCGGCGGCGTTCGAAGGCGGAGACATTTGTGATCTTCGCTGCCACGCGTTCCGCGGCGATCTCGTCCTCGGTGGCGTCGGCCTCGAGTTCTTCGAGCTGCAATTCCATCTGGTCGATCAGCCGGGCGCGCCGTTCCGAACTCTGGCCGTACTGCTCGCGGCGCATTTTGGCGATCTCAAGCTTGAGGTGCCGGATCATCGCCTCGGAGGTCGTCATGACGGCGCGCACCTGCGCGAGATCGGCCTCGGCGGAGGCGGCACGCGCTTCCGATGCCGCAAGCGCGGCGCGTAATCTGGCTATCTCCGAAGCAGCATCATCCATGGCCGAAAGCTACCATGTCACATGCTGAAAGCCCAACAAAAACAGAGGAATGATTATGATCAGCCTGCCGCCGCAGGCCGTTGCGTCCAGCGTGGATTGCGCCAATCGATCCCTTCCAGGAGATATCCCAACTGTGCCGCCGAGACCGGCACGGCGGAGCCATTCTCGCTGACCGGCCAGATGAACTTGCCCGCCTCAAGGCGCTTTATGTAGAGCGACATGCCGACGCCGTCATGCCACAGGACCTTGATCAGGTCACCCTTGCGACCTCGGAAGCAGAAGACTTCGCCGCCATGAGGATCGCGGCCAAGACCTTGCTGAACCTTCAGCGCCAGGCTGTTCATACCGCAACGCATATCCGTCACGCCGCCCGCGATCCACACCTTCACCCCGGCCGGAAAGGCGATCATGGCGCGTCCAGAACCGGCAGCAGGCGCGCGAGGATCGTCGGATCAAGCGAGGCCGGAATCGTCAGCCGTCGCCCGTTCGGCAGCCCGATCTCGATCGTCTTGTTGTCCTCAGATCGGAGAGGTGGGGCTACCTCGCAAGATGCCGCCGCTGGCGGCGAAATCGAAAGTGGCACGAAGCCAGTTGGAGCGGAACCGCTCAGAAGGCCACTACGGTATTCCCGACGCCAGCGGGTCAACAATGACCGCGAAAGTCCATATCGCCGTGCCGTCGCCGAGCCTTGCCGAAAACCTTGCAGGCTCTCCTCGACGATCCGGACCTTCTCCTCGTCCGACCAATCCCGCCGGCGGCCAAGATCATCGGCGGACAAAACCTCAATCGGGGAAATGATTGTAGCGCATGACATAAGCCATGGACTTAACGCCAATCAGCAAGTCAGGGCAGACGGCCTTCGGCGGAGGGATACACTTTCTGGCCGGTACTATGAGCTTTTGTGGCTAGTCGGTCGGATGACCAGCGGTGCTATCGGCCTCTTGTCGGCGATGACGACGGTCATCTTGCCCGTGACACCCGAATGATGGATGGCACTTCGTATTGCTTGCCATCGGCAACCCCATACCGTCAGAGGGGCATCGTTTCCCACTTCGAAAACCAGGTGCAGCCTCATTGTACCTCACAACGGGCTTGGCGCATGCCCCGCATTTAACCAGCCTGCCCTATGCCGTTAGGAAACTCTGGCGTCTATTGCCGACAACAGCGACTCGGGCCATTCTGCGGCGGTTGCATTAGCCTGAAATCACACTTCCTCAGCATGCCTATGAGCGCGGGCATCCGCCCGAGGAAGGAGGTGAACAAAATGGCGAAGGCAACAAAGATCGGCCGCAGTGCGGTGACCGGCCGCTTCACCAAGGTCTCTACGGCCAAGGCGAAGCCCCGTACCCACGTTGTGGAGACGATTAAAAAGTAAGGCGACCTAGTCGCTACGCTTCCGGGTGGCGTTTCTTAGCGGGAGTGCCACCCGGTTTCGTTTAATCACTCAGCCTTTCGCAAAGCTGTAAATCATGACGGGCCGAGCTTGATATCGGCTGGCATCGGGCGACCGCATCTAGCATCAGCGCATCGCGGGCGAGGAAGATGCCGGTGTTCCCTGCGCTTCCTTCAGCGCCGCCGTCATGATTGGGGTCGGGAAGGCGAAGGGACTTGCGCGCCTCGCTCTTGGTCCAGCCTATGCTTCGCAGCGGAGGCCTTCCCGATCTTGTTATCGCCTGCCGTAACCATGGACCCGATTGGCTGGCCATATTATCGGCAGCGATGAATAAGGCTCGGGAAGGACGGGACGCAACCACCGTCGTTCAAGCGGGACCAGCAATATACGGCGCTGGGTCTTCGCTCCACCGCCCGTATGCGGTGGCTTCCCGATCTGTTTACGAGCGCACCGTAGTCGGCCCAATGGGCGGAGGTCTACGCGGGGTTTTCCCTGCCGTTTAACCAACTCGCATGGGCGTCGTTGCAGGACTACCCCATACTCGGCTGCAATCCGCCGCTCGATCTGTGAATAAGCAAGGCATTCGCGCCTTGAGCCTGTCGACGCGCGACAAGTGGGTGATGAAGTCATGACGGCCACTCGCTTCCTACCCCGGCTTGGTCGTCAGGGTAGCGGTGAAACGGCGCAAGCCTCCCGCATTTCCCAACAGCCTCACGGGCCATAGCCTTGTCCGCCGTCATGTTCTGTTTGCCCTCGCATTTCAGCGGGGCGGAATACTTGCCCGATAGGCAGGCTCCCGGATGGATTTGAACCATCAACCTGCGACCTTGCGGCCGGGGCTCTATCCAGTTGCCGCTACGGGAGCCTGTTTGCCCTATCGGATCGTTGAGGCGGTCGCCTCGAATTCTTTGGCCCGGTATTCCTCTCCCCACCGTCGCGGGAACGGGTACTGACCGGTTTCGTGTCGCCTCCGGCATCTAAGAGACCGTCTCCCTACTCTGCAAGCACGCTCCGAGAATCTTTAGACCGGACGACTGTCGGAAGCGCGTCGTTCCGGAATCAAAAAGGTGATTTGCCGGTCGCTCCGCGCAAATCACCACTATAGTTTTTCTATATAGCATTCAGGTTCCGAATGGAATCCCTATCAACTCGCTTTTCTCAACTTTCCGCTGTTTTCATACCCAAAATGCACCGCCAGCGCCGTCAGTCCCTGCTTTAACATTTCTATATAGGCGCGCTGAAGGTTCTTGCTCTCCGCCATCTCGGACACAGCCCGCCCCTCGCCGGCAATCTTCACCATGACGTCATAGCCAATCCCGAGAACCCGGCGGCAGTCGGCAAGATCGATACCGGCCTGGATTTGCCGATCGGACAGCGCGGACCTCGGGCCACCACCATCGACCGGCTCGCGGCTGTAATCGAACGATCCCGCGCCCGCACCACCGAGGGCTTCCCAGATACGTCGGAACCGTTCCCCTGCCTTTGCCTGCGCCTGGTCGATAAGGTTGCGTTGCTCCAGCACGACAAGCGCGCTTTCCTTCATGTTCCTGACCGCGAGCACCTTTCTTGGATTCCACGTCTCGCCATCGTGTGCGCCGTTGTAGAGCGGATTATCGACCTCGCTCAATTCCGGTTTAGCTTGGCCGTGGCCAACCGCGGTCAGGTCAAAATTCCCGATCTTTGTTTTGCGCTTACGTTTCGCCATTCCGCCTATTCCTCGCCTCGTCACCTGAATTTCGGATGAGTGATGGCCGCCATGATCATGTCCATGGCGATCATCTTGTTGATGTGCTGGGAGCGATTGCTCTCGACGTAGGCCGCGATCCCGGACGGCAAATGTGTGACCCTGATGCCGGGGTAGCTGCCGACATGCTGACCTCCGCGATGGTGAATGCCTGGGATAGGCCACGTCTCGATTTTGATCTGATCGGCAGGTATCTCGATCATGGCCCCGGCCCAGTCTTGCCTGTACCGCGGCGCTGCAGTTCGCGCTCGATGTACCAAGCCGCCTTCTTGAGGTCTTCGATTGCATCCGCCTTGAGGTCCGCGCGCCATATGTATTTGATGGCATTGCCGAGATTGAAGCTCATGTGCTCGACGACCTGGATGCATTCGACGCCGCTGGGGTGGCTGTTGTAATGCGGAGGATGGTTGACCGGGTCGCTCATTCGGCCGCCTTCGAACGGGCTGTGGCACCGACGGCATGCAAGAGCGTGGTGTGGTCGCGTTTGAATACTGCCGCTATCTGCGTCGACGACAGGTCCGGCCTTTGGGTGTAGACGGCGCGCATGCATGCCTTCCGCGCATCTGCAACGGGCTTCCTCCGGCCCTGGCCAAAAATCTCTGTGAGAGAAATCCCCGGATACGCCAACAGCGTTGCGACGATGATGTCCTTCACCGGCAGAGCTTCGGGGATATCGTCAGGGATTCTTGCCTGGAGGGAAGCAAGGCGCGTCTGCAGCCGTTGGAGTTCGGTGACTTTCTCGCACACTTCGCCGCGCGCCTCGATCAGTCCCTTCGCCAGCGACATGCGCTCGGCATTCGCCTTGTTGAGTGCGGCCCGGAGGTCGGAATTCTGCTTGCGCAAGCTCCGTATCGCACTCTCGTGATTTTGCTGGTGACGTGTCCGGTCTTGCCGAGCCTTGTATTCAGCCATCATTTCATCAGCGGAAGCGTATTCCTTGGCCTTGACGTACATGTTCATCGCTGAAAACTCCGCTCTGATCTTGCTCGTTCTGCTGCGAGGTATTCCTCGCGGGTCTTGAATTTCGATGCTGTGGAAAGTGCCACCATCTGCTTGGGAGGCGGATCAGGGGGCTTTGACTTGATGCGAGTCCACATGTGTTTGCGAAGGTATTTCGCCGCGGAGCAAATCGTGGTTCGCCCCCCGGCGCGGGCTGCCTCGACGTATGCTGCCGAGTGGCTGCGGGCCTTAGCGCGGTCTTCAGGCGTCAGAGAACCCCAAGCAGCGAAAGCGTCGTCGTCGTCGTCGCTGGCTTGGGATGGCCAGGAACCAAACCAATCATCGAAATCTTCGCGCTCGCGCTTTTTTTCTTCGAATTGATCCGAACGTAGTGAGGATAGGTCAGAGGTTGTCGGTAACGCGCCCGTATCACTGCATTTGCTTTGCACATGTAGTGCATTTGCATCTTGAGTACCTTTCTTGCCCTTCGAATAGCGGGCCTCTGCGGCGGAGCGGCGCTTCTCGATGATCTCGTCAGCTTTCGACAACTCCGCATCGATGCGCTTGTGCGTCCAGTCGGGGCCAAAAAGCATGGCGAGAATGTCCCGGCTATCCTCCCACTGCTCGGCGGAGAGCTTGGCGATGCGCGCGATCACGCGCTCGTTGGCCGGCAGTCTGCCGTTCTGCCAATAGTGCATGATCATCAGCAGGTAGGCGCCGTGCTCGGTTGCCGTCAGGTGGCCGGTGTCAGCGAGGTAGTCCGCGATATGCAGCGGCATCCACGCGCGGTTGCTCATTTGACCACCTCTACCTTAATGCCGTGGCACGCCTTCATGAGCTTCCGCTTAATGGCGAAGTCACGAGTGACAACGCCCTTCACGTCGACGACGCGGCGCGCGCAGGCGATGCGGTCGAAGAACACGAAGTCGGCACGGTAGCGCGCAACCAAAACGCCATGAACGATCAGATCGTACTGGCGCTGAAGTTCGATGTCGGTGACCTCGCCGCCCTTCGCGCGCTGCTTCAGAGCCGCATAGAAATTGGCTTCAGCCTTGCTGTCGAAGAGGATTCCGTCGAGCAAGGTCTTTTCGGAACCATACTTGTTGCGCTTCGACTTGCCGGGAGCAAACGCCGCGCCATGCTTGGCCGATAGGTGGATCGTCATCTTCGAGCCCCTACCCTGTTGCGGACGGACTGCTGGTGTTCGCGGTGCCATCTATTGTATTTGCGGTATGCGTCACGGGCAGCGTTGAGGGCGTTGTAGATGTCCTCCTCATCACAGCCTATGATTTCGGCAATCTCCGCCGTGTCATGCTCGCCGTCTCGTCCATTGAACAGACGGCCGATCTTGATCAGGTCGCGATCGGAGAAGGTCATAGGCAAAGCTCCGCCTGGCGCGCGTCCTTGCGGTCGAGCATATGCAGGGCAACATCACCTTCATTCGGGAAGTTGAGACGAGCAAATTCTCCGTGAAGACGAGTTGCCATCTGGTCATATGCATGGGCCGCAGATTCTGGCGTCAGATGTCCTCTTGACCTGTAATAAACGCCGTTCTTCCCAATCATCGCGTAGAATTTGTCGCGCGCTGGGAAGACGCCTTTAAACCTCTTGCCAGTCTTTGCGACCGTGTTCATGCGGTTCTGTTGCTGCGTGCATGGTCGAAGATTGGAGCGCCGGTTATTAAGGCCGTTCCTGTCTTGGTGATCGACGCGTGCCCACCCTGTCAGCAGCGTGTGCAAAAGGATTCCAGAGCGCTCACCCGGAAGCCGGCCATCAACATACCAAACCAGACCGCGCCGTGCTGAGAACCATCGGCGCCCCTCCATGATATGGAGATCGGCGTCATCAAGCAGTACGACCCGGCCACAGGGCAAAACAAATTCAGCCATTGAATAGTTCTCCCTGTCTTGCATCCGACCGTCGCAGCGTTCGGAAAATCGTCTCTCCCCTGTGCCGCTTGTCCCAACAAAACCAAGCATTCAGCATCGGTGGAGCGCCTTGGCCGGTGAAATCCACCTTCCAAGTCATCAGGTAAATTCGTGAAATTGGGTGTTTGGCGAGAAATGGGGCCAGCCCGCCGGCCCCAGGCCATGACCAATTCATGAGCAGCGCCATGTACTCGACGTCGAGAGTATCGAGAGCGTGATAGAGCCAGCGGGCTTTACCGTTGCCCCAGCCGCATTCGGAGAACGGCGGGTTCGTCACGATGGCCGGCGACGGCGCGACCGGGAAATCGTAAAACGACCGGATATCGGCATCGCAGCCTCGGTCTACGAGATCCGACGCGCGAACTGTTAGTCCGAGCGTTTCCATCTCGCGCACCATTGCCCCGTCACCGGCCGCCGGCTCCCAGATGGTTTCGAAGTCGCGCAGCCGGTCGATCTCGGCATGAAGGAAGGCGCGCGTCGGTTCTGGCGGCGTCGGGTAGAAATCGTCCTTCTCGCGCGTCAACCCATCAACAAGCTCAACGATTTCGCCGTTGATCAGATCGAACACGGGCTTAGCCTTGTTGCCTGTGGCGCGGAAAAGGCCGCGTGCTGATGGAGCTGCGGTCACGGAGCCGCCCTCCGCATCATTTTCTCAAGCGGCGAAAGGTGCCCGACCGGAATTGCAGCGTCCGATTTGGTTATCGGCTCGAACCGCTTCAAGTATTCCTTGCAAGCCTTTGGCCACACCTTGCGCCCCCAACTAGTCGAGCGAAAGTGCGCCGGGCAAATCTGGCGAAGGTGCCGCTTACGGTCCTCAAGCGATACCGTCCCTGGTGTCTCGTCGTGGTAGCGCTTGAGGACGGCGCGGGCTTCATCCATCCACGTCATGTCAACACCTCTTTCGTCAGCTGCGATTCCAGCGCGCGCGTGCAACGGCTCAGGAGGCGCGACAGCATCGCCAGCTTCTGAACCTGGGCAGCGTTGTCCTGCTTCGCCATCCGGTTGCGAAGGCCTCTAATCTCGTCTTCGAGAAAGGTGATCTCCTCGCGTAGCGCGTCGGCCGGCTTCATCGTTTAGTCCTCCGCTTCTTTCGTCGTTTCCAGAGAAGCCGAAGCCATTCCCATAGGCGCTGCACTGCGCTTTTCGTCAGCCGCTTCATGTTCCTCATCCAGGCTGAGGCGCTCGGCTCGGTGCCGGCTCGCCGCTTCTTCGTTTCTGCGGCATGCCTCGTCGTAAGCGAGTTTCAACGCCCGGTAGACAGAACCGGCCACGTCCTTCATGTCGCGGGTCTTGTATTGCAATCGGTAGAGGTAGCTCTCCGAGACGCCAGTGCGTTCCGAGAGGCGGTAACGCGCCAAATATTCCTTGTCGCCGCGACCTTTAAATTCGCGCGACATCAGGTCATCAGCCCAGGTTTTCGCCTCAATCAGCGCCGCATTGCTCATTTCAACCTCGGAAACCTTTTTTCCGGATCTGGAAAGATTATTGCCGTACATTTCAAAGCCCTTGTGCGACTGTCTCTTTGCTTAGGAGAGACTTGCGATGCACAAGAGCGGGATTGATGGAGAGAACACCGGCCAAGACGCCAATCAGGTCGATGATCTCTCCAGGCCCGCCGCTCGCGGGGCTTCAATAATTCAGTTCAGCAGGGCCGATCCGCCGCTTGGTCCTGCCGCCGGGAGCGATCCGCCTCCGCTCCCGGCCCCCTTCGTTACCCTTGCGTCCGCTGTTCAGGCCGTCGTGCTTAGGACGGCGAGCAAGCGGTTGAGGTTGAGAGTTGCCCGCGCCGACGAGAGGGAGGATGGCGGCGCGGGCCGTTGACCGGCCTTAGAGGGGTAACCGGTCAATCTGGGAAATCGTCACCATCGGCCAGAAACGGGACAGCGATAGCCGCGAGAAGGACGCAGCCGGGGAGCCAGTAGGCGAAGAGGATTTCGTTGATCGTCATGCCGCCCTCCGAAGGATCGGCTCAAGGCCGAGAGGGATGCGAATTTGCCGATCGATTTCCGCGTGAAGCTGCTTCAGCGTCAGAAGCTTGGGGTTACCCTTCGCGCCAATCTTCCGAAGGCGATACCAGCGCCGAACCTGCTTCATTTCGAAGCCGTGGCTCTGGCAAAAGTATTGAAGGTTGTAGAAATCCAGAGAGAACCGGGGCTCGAACTGGCGCGGAGCGAAACGCGGCGGTTCCAGCCCCATCATCGGCTTGTGAGGAATGCCGCGGCACTCGATGACGCGGTGCGCTGTTTGGTCATCGCCCATAGAGATTACCATCATGCCAATTCCTTCTCTTTCATCGCCAGTTTGCAGGCGTGGCAGTGGTTCGATCCCCAGCCTCCGCAAGCCTCTCCAGGGTTGAGGCAATGAGGACGAAGTGCCAACCGATTGGCCGAAGGCGCAGATGCATAGCCTTCGGCCGTCGTTGCGGCGGGAGTGGAGGATCCTGTTACATGGCTGCCTCCTGTGTTGGCATCGACGCTCGCATCGCCGGCACAATTGCCGGTCGCTTCGCTGTCGTCGCTGGGGATTGTGATTTGGGTTGCCGGGCTTTCACCGGCTCCAGCATGGCTCAGGTCAGCGCCTTCCGGTCCAGCCGGGATTGCCTCGCGCCCCTTTTCCGCTGCCTCACTTCCGGTCTCGAAAGAGCCTTCCGTGGCGCGGTCCATCTGCGATCCGGTATCCGGGCACGAAGCGTCACCGCCGAAGCGGCCGGTTTCACGGGGCGCATCCCCTTCCCGGATAATTTGACCCTGCTCCGCAGCAGCAGGTTCGCGCAAATCATCGCCGGCGACCTCTGCGGCTGCCCCCGGCTCAGCTTGTTCCGCCTTTTCACGCTCGACGATGATATCGACAGCGGCGACCAGCGCGGCGCGGCCGGCTTCGGTCTGCATGCCGTCGACGACCTGCTTGATCAGGCGCGGCTTGACATCGTCGTCCCTTACACGCGTATGCGCGTGCGAGGGGCGCTCGTAGGCTTCCAAATACAGGTCGAACTTGGCCGACTGCTCGGACAGTTTGTCGCCGTCCTTTTCACGCTTGCGCAGGAACGTCACGACCTGACCGACGATGGCCTTTTCGTAGCCCTCAGCAGCGAGTTCGGCATAAACGGCTTTCGTGTCTTCCTTGGCGAGGTCTTCCGCCTCGCGGCAACGCAAGATGCGATCGATATAGGCTTTGAGTTGGGCGTTGGCGTTCATGCTGCGGTCTCGCTCTCGCGGCGGCACGAAGAACGAACACGCTTCTTCGACGCCAGCATGTCGAGCAGCTTTCTTGCTGGCCCTCGCGGCTTCGAGGTAGTGGTCTCCCAAAGAGACACTGTGCTTTGGTCAACGCCAACCTCAGCCGCAAGCTGTGCCTGCGTCATCTTGAGCGCTTCACGGAGTTTCTTGACGTCGAGTTCGTGTGTCATGCTCATACTATGGGAAACTCATAGATTTTTGTCAATGAGTTTTCCATAGGTCATTATGAGATAATCACAGAATGGAGTTACACGAGAGATTGGTGGCCGCGAGAAAGCAGGCCGGCTTTGAAAGTGCCGCTGAAGCTGCGGCTGCCGTCGGCGTGCCATACGGGACTTATTCAGGCCACGAAAATGGCAGCTCAGGCTTTCGCGCCGACAAGGGCGAGCTTTACGCTCGCCGGTTCAAAGTCAGATTTGAATGGCTAATGCGTGGCACAGGGCCCATGGTCGACCTAGCATCGAAGTACCGCGAAATCCTTACGGCTTACGATAGTCTTCCTCCTGATCTTCAGGCAAGCTATGCCGATGTGCTGCGCAAGCTTGCAGCGCCCTACCAATCGCAAGAGCTTGATCAACCAACGGCTCCGGCAAAAGCAAAATCATCTTCAGAGTAGCGTCGCGCTCGACGATCTGGCGCATTTCGTTGAAGGATAGGTCATCAGCGAGCGCCCTGAAGCCCGCAATCGCTTGCGCGCGGGTCCTTTTCTTGCGGACCTCAAACTCTATCATTTCGACGTCTCCTGAAATGGCCGATCAAACCTTCTCCATGTCCGCCAGCTCTTCCGGCAATTCCTTACCGTAGGCGAAGATGAGCTTCGGGTCGCCATAATCGCCCGTCTTCGGGTTTCCATCTCGCATGAAGGCGATTACCATTTCCTTTTTCGCGGCGAGGCGCTGTGCCAGCCTGCGCGCCTGGTCGACGCTCTGCGCCTGGATTGGAGTGTCTGGGAACGTGCCGCTTTTGCCGGACGTGAAGCTCTGAACTACATAATACGATGCCATGCTTTTACTCCCTGCTACGCTGTTGATGGCCCCGAGCATGACTCGAAAATGAGAACGAAACAAGAACAATCTTAGGAATCTATTCACAAACGTTAACGGCGACTAAATGTTGCGGTTTCCCGCTATGGGAGTCGCTTCCCTTGTGCTGGTGAATCAAGATATCGTTCCGGCAGGCGATCAGGGAGGGAGCGATGGCCGAGAATCCAAAGCCTGACAACCGATACGACATGCGCTCGGAGGGTGACGGGACATGGACCGTTTACGACATCTTCACAGGCTTCCCGGCCGAGGTGAACGGCGTCGCGCAGGATCACCTCGACATGGAGATTGCTGACGACCTCGTCGATCTGCTGAACGCTGAATACATCGCCAGGCGCGAGGGGAAGACGCATTGACGCCAGAGCAGCTGCAGCGGTTCTTTGAGCACTTGGATATGGTGAACGATGCAGAGAAAGAGTTGGACTCGGTCCCCAAATGGGAAAAATTGTTTCACCGACCAACCGGAACCCTTCAATGGACCGCCTCTGTGCGCTTGAACGGAAGACTGGGCGGCGGGGCATCGGCCCGGCTAAATACGCCTCTTAACACTTGGGAACGTAACGTTTACGGTCAGCTTGAAGTCACCTCTCCTGCTACAACCAATAGAACCGTTCGCCTAAATCCGGTTGAGTGGAGGCCGCTCAAGCCGCATCACAATCCGAGATTTGACGATGATGAACATAGCCTTGCCACCTACCTTGATCGGTGGCATCCTTATGCCCTAAATAGGGAGCGTGACGTCTCCGTCTTTTTTCAGCACCGACCGGGCGTAGCACTTCCTTTACCTCAGAATGTTACCACATTCGCAGAGTATCTTAACTTTTGCGGGCAGGTTTGGAAGTGCCCGAGCATTAAGGATGTCCCGCCGCCGCCATGGTCACCTCAATTGGTCTAACCAACGAGAACCTTCAAGTGATCGCCGACGAGGTCGCGCGGTCTCTTTCGCATGCGATGGTGGAAGGCCGCACAGCTTACATCACCACCGCAGTCACGTATCCGAATGGTACCGGCGTTGTCGTGCGCCTTGACCAAGATGACGGAAATTTTTTCGTTTCTGACGATGGCCAAGCAAGCCTAAGCGCCGAGATGTTCGGAGCAAGCCATGTGTTCTCCAGAGTAGCCAGCGATGTCGCCAAGCGCTTCTCAGTTGAGTACGATCAGCGATCCTTTTTCATCCTTAAAGTGAAGCGTCATCAACTCCCGGCGGCAGTTGCACTTATTGCAAATGCGTCGTCGGTTTCCGTTGACCGGACCCTGAGCGCACTCGATCGGCAAAAGGTGAAGGCGTCCCGCGAGCTTTTTGTCAACCGTATCACTGAGGCGTTCGGCGACTTGGCCGTCTTTGACGCAACCGTTCTTGGCACGTCCAAGACTTGGGATGTTGGCGCTGCCATTATTGAAGGCGACCGTGTCAATGCCGTCTTCGAGTTTGTGACGCCGGCCCATACATCTATTGCCTCGGCACACATGAAGATGGGTGACATTTCGGCAATGTTCGAACGCCCGAGAACTGCAATCGTCCTGTCGGACTACGACAAAACTGATGCTGCGCTACGCAAAATATTGTCCTCTTCGGTTGACGCAGTTTTCGCGGCGAAGGCCGGTATCGCTGAGTATCGCTCAGCCGCCTAAACCGGTACTCCTCTAAAGCCCCCCAGCCCGCCCTCACCGGCGGGCTTTTTTGTGCCAGTGATTCGGCGCGGAGCGATGGCTTAGGATTTGCGGACCTCACATACTATGACTTTTCCATATTTTCCGCTTGACGCACCTATGAGTTTTCCATACATTGACCTCATCGAAACGAATACACCAGTTCAGATGAGGATGGCGGATATGAACATCAGAAAGCTTGCCAGGGAGATCGCGGTAGAGGCCAAGCTCCACAACTGCACAGATGGCGACTACGGCTTCCTGTATCCTGAAGAATACGCGCTTACCGACGCTGAGTGGCGCGCCGTTTGCGATGAAGTTGATCGGATTTTGCCGACCACTTCCCCGACCAAAGATCAGTGGATCGCTCACGCTGCAGCCATGCGCGGATATTCGTCCACGGACCCAATCTATTCCGACGCCTGATCCCCTTCGGCATCCACCCTCGTCGGTGGATTTCGAAACGGATCACCCGAGGAGACGGCAATGACCAATCTTCCTGAAAACTTCACCTCTGCGCTCAACGATCTGATGATCCGCGACGCCTTTACCAAGATCATCACCGATGTCGCCGTTGCGGGCCGCGAATTCAGTGTCCTGCGCAACAGCGACGCCGACAACCGCGCCATTTTCGAAGGCATGGCAAAGACCGTGATTGAGAACATGGCGTCCCTCGTTTGGCTCGCTGGCGGCGATATGGACGCATTCGGCTCTGCGTGTGACGCCTTCTCTGAAGGCATCTCTGACGCATTCGAACCCACCACCCTCACCCAAGCGGAAATCCGGCGCGCATATCGCAACCGGCCCACGCTGATTGCTGCGGAGTGACGAAGATGGTCGCTCGTCCTGAATGCTCATCCTGGTGCTTTGGCTGCAACTGCGGTGACGGCCCGTGCATCGATCAGCGCCATGTCCTGATCCAGCAGAAGAGCCGCGTCGAAATGTGGCTGGCGATCGGCATCGCGATATCGCTCTGCGCCGTCATCTTTTCTATCGGCTATCTCGCGCTGGAGCGGGCCGAACGTCAATACCAGTTGGAGGCTCGCGTCTGATGTCTGTCGCGCTTTTGCGGGATCCTGAAATCGAAACCGGCTCGCTGGAAGACGTCGTCGCCAAGGTGGAAGAAAACCCCGTCTCCGTTCTTCTGGATGACGAACTTTACGCCCGGTTCGTTGCTCATCTTAAGAAGGGCATCGCGGATTTCGTACCCGATCTCTCGACGGCGACCAGCCGAAAGAAGATCGCTTCGGAAGCTTATAAGATCACCCGGCACAAGACGACGATCGACGACGCCGGCAAGAAGCTTAACGAGGCTGCACGCAAGCAGATCAACGAGGTCGATGCGAAGCGCCGCACCGTGAAGACCGAACTTGACGCATTGGCTTCCGAGGCTCGCCGGCCGCTGGACGATTGGGAGAAGCAGGAAGAAGCTCGCGTCGAGTATTGCAAGGCCATCCTGAAGGCGATCGAAGATTGCGGGAACGGTTTCATCGGTGGAGAGCCACAGCCGTTCGCCGTCCTCTTCCACGAGCTTGAAGAAAAGATCGTCATCAACTCCGAACTCGGAGAGTTTGAGGAGCAGGCTCGTGTTGCGCACCGCATCGCTACTGACAAGCTCAACGCCGCATTCCAGGCGCACCAGCGCGCTGAAGCCGACCGGATCGAACTGGAGAAGCTGCGCGCTGAAAAAGAAGAGCGTGACCGGGCCGAAGCTGAACGCCTCGAAAATGAACGGATCGCCAAAGAGGCGGCAGATCGTGAGGCCCGCGAGAAGGCAGAATATGCCGAAAACGTGAAGCGTCAGGCGGAAGCCGCAGAGCGGGCGCAGAAAGAAGCTGCAGAGCGAGAAAAGCGCGCGGCTGAGGCCGCCCGGCTTGAAGCTGAACAGAAAGCTCAGGCGGCCATCGAAAAGGCCGAAGCCGAAGCGCGAGCCGTTCGCGAGGAAGCCGCCCGCAAGGAGCGCCAGCGCGAGGAAGCGGAGCGCGCCGAACGCGAAGCCCGAGAGGCGCGTGAGCGGGACCGTGAGCATCGCGGTCGCCTGATGGGCGAGGCTAAGGACGCGCTGATGGCACAGGGCCTCAAAGAAGAGGCCGCAAGGAAGATCGTGCTGGCTGTCGTTGCCGGCGAAATCCCTCACATCACGATGGAATTCTGACTATGAGCACCGCCATTGATGTTCGCCGCGAAGGCGCGGCTATCGACCAATTCGAGGCTGCTAATCGTCCCGATCCCTTTATCCAGATGATCGAACGCGTCGTTCTCGACGAGAACGCATCTATCGACAAGTTGGAGCGGATGCTCCAGTTGCGAAACGAAGAGGTGGAGCGAAACCGCCGACGCGCCCGCGAAGACGACGAGATAAACGCTAAGAGGGCTTATTTCTCGGCAATGTCGAAGTGCCAAGCCGAGCTGCCTGTTGTCACCAAAAACCGCAACAACACGCACACGCGCTCGACCTATGCCGATCTTTCGGCGATCGAGCAGCAGGCCATGCCGATCATACACAAGCATGGGTTCGCGGTATCGTTCCAGCCTGACGGATACAATGAAAATGGCGAACTTCGCGTGCTGTGGGAAATCAGCCATGAAGCCGGGCATGTCCGCAACGGCGTTGGCGAAATCCCGGTAGACGGCGCTGGAGCCAAGGGTGCGGTAAACAAGACCGGCACCCAGGCGTTCGGCAGCACGGCGACTTACGGCCGGCGCTACCTTCTCTGCATGTTGTTCAACATTTCGACCGGAGAAGACCGTGACGGGAACGCCGCGCCGAAGGACGAGCCGGAATTCATCACGCCCGAGCAAGCGAAAATAATTCGCGACATCTTGGAGGCTACCGGTTCGGACACAGAGCAATTCTGCCGCCTCGGCAAGATCAACTCCATCCCTGAAATGATGGCCGCCGATTTCGAAGACGCCATGCGCCTCCTGAACCAGAAGAGAGCAAAAATGGAAATGGCTTTGGCATGATCCAGATTTTCGATTTCGACCAGAATTCCCCCGAGTGGTTTCAGGCCCGCGCTGGCATCCCGACCGCTTCCGAATTTCACACCGTCATGGCATCCGGCCGCAGCGGCGGCGAAAGCAAGACGCGCAAAACCTACATGTACAAGCTGGCCGGCGAGGTCGTGACCGGTGAGCCGACCGAAGGCTACAGCAACGCGCACATGGACCGGGGCCATGTCATGGAAGAGGAGGCCCGCGATAAGTACTCCTTCATCGCCGACGCTGAAATCCAGCGCGTCGGGTTCATCCGCAACGGAGACAAAGGGGCGAGCCCTGACGGCCTGATCGGTGACAGGGGGATGTTCGAAGCCAAGTCGAAGCTCCCTCACCTGCTGATCGAAACGCTTTTCCGTGATGACTTCCCGCCGGAGCATAAGGCTCAGTGCCAGGGCGCGCTTTGGGTTGCCGAGCGCGAATGGATCGACATCGTCGTCTACTGGCCGAAACTCCCGCTTTTCGTAAAGCGGGCATACCGCGATGAGGCTTACATCGCCGGTATCGCGACCGCCGTGAAGCAGTTCAACGAAGAGCTTGCCGAGGTCGTCGATAAGGTTCGGCGCTATGGCGTCCCGCCGGTGCCTGTCAATCAAAACGATCTCGACGCGATCCGCAATCATCCCTTGATGGCAGGCTGACCATGGCGAAGAACGAAAACCCTCCCGTCTACGTCATGAGGCGCGGCGATGCCCTCATAGGCGAAATGGAAGCCGACCGCGAATGGATCAGAGATCAGCCGAGCGATCAGCGTATCAAGGTATCGTTGCACACCGGTCGCTATCCGCCTCGTCTCCGTTTCTACTTCTCGTTCCTGAAAAAGGTCGTAGACGCCACCGGCTGCGCCCAGAACGCTAATGCCCTTCACGCCCTCGTCAAGCTTGAAACCGGCCACACGAACCCGATCAAGGTGAAGGGCTTCACGGTCCTGGTTCCGGCATCGATCGCGTTCGATGCGATGTCCGAAGCGGAGTTCGAGACCTACCTTGAGGCGGCCATCGAGTTCATTGCCGGCGCCTTCGGCGTCACCCCTGAGGATGCTTTCGGGAGGGCCGCATAAATGCCCTTCGCAATCCGACGCCACCCCGAAGCCTTCACCCTCGACCCGTCGAGCAAGCAGACAAAGCGGATCACGGACGACAAGCACCTGGCGTTCATCCGCACCCTGCCCTCTGTCATCTCCGGAGCCTACGGCTGTGACGCCTGCCATATCCGCTACGGCGATCCGGTATACCGGAAGAAGCACACCGGAGGCCAGCAGAAGCCGGACGACGCGTGGACTGTGCCGATGACGCGCGACGAGCACCGCGAGCAGCACGACGGCGACGAGCGGGCGTTCTGGCAGCGCCAGGGCATCGACCCGCTGCGCGTGGCTCGCGATCTCTACGCCGTCACCGGGGATACCGAAGCGGCCCTCACCATCATTCTCTCTGCGAGGACGAAATGACCGAAGCACCGAACAAAGCAGATTTCTCCGTAAACGAACGCGCTGGCGAATATCGCGTGACCTTCGTGGTTACCGGCAGCATCGAAACTACGATCAACGCCGATAGTTTAGAAGAAGCACGCGCCAAAGCTTCCGCGATGACCGAGGATGAAGAATTCGGCTTGGAGCTTGACCAAGCTGACTACGTTTCAGTCGACTACGTCTCAGCCTGCCGTCCGATGTATCGCGTCACCCGTGAGGGGAAAGCAATGCAGGTTAGCCATCTGCTCCCAGGCGATGAGCCTCGCCAGCCAGACGAGCGGGGGTTCTGACCATGACCACCACCCCATCCTCTCCCACCCCCACCTCCCCGGTAGATGACGGAGGGCCGGCAAAGAACTGGACCTTGCGAGAAGACGCGCACTACAACGGCGGCAAGACGTTTTTCGCCTATCTGATGCGTTGTGTTCAGCAGCCTCGCCTTTCGCGATACGACCGCTATGACAAGGCTACCAAAACATCGACCAGCACATGGCGCGTTGACGGGATCGATTTCCCCAATTTCAACGCGGCTATCATCGCCTTGAACATCGAGCCAGAACTGACGGCAGAAGAACGGCTGGTCTTGGAGACGGTGACCAGCAAGCCTTCCGACCGACGCAAAGAGATGATCGCAAATTATGAGCCGTGGCATGGGCTCAGGGAAAAAGCTTTTATCCTGTGGGAGAAAGGGCGCGTCACAATAACCGACGCCGGCCGCGCCGCCCTTCTCACCGCCCGTAAAGGCGGAGGGGAGCGGGTATGAGCAAACCATTCAGCACCTATCCCGAAGATCGCGGATTGCTCATGACACTGGCAAGGACAGTGCAGGCGTCCAACGATGCCGAGGTTGTCGACCAAGCCGCCGGCAAACTCTCTGATCTCGTTCTTGCGATCCTGTCGGATGAGGCGACAGACGCCTTTGATCATGATCAGGAACCCACGACGCAGGTGATCCCGCAGGACGCCGCCACGGCATTGAGGGACGCCTACACCGTCATGGCTTTCGCATTCAACCGCCTATCAAGCTCCGCGCGCTCTCGTGATGGTGAGCTTTGCAGCGACCTCGGAAAGGTTCGCGGGAAGATCGAGCAAGTCTTTCGAAACGCGGGAGAAAAGCTTTGAGCGCACCCCTCACCCCATCCCCGGTAGAGGGGGAGAAGACGGCGCATACTGCCGGCGATTGGCGCACGTTCAATGGAACGGATATTTACCCGGACGATGACGATACCGAGGGTACGCGGCACATTGCGGATTTCTCCATGTCGGACACCATCACCTACGAGGAGCAAAGAGCGAACGCTCTGCTCGGCGCGGCTGCTCCGGCGATGTACCGCGCGCTCAAGGCCTTTGTTGCCGCCGAGGATCAGACCGGCAACCCAGCCTTCTCCATGAAGGCCTACGATAAAGCGATGGAAGAGGCCTACGCCCTCGCCGTATCAGCAATCGCCCGCGCCGAAGGCCGTGCCGCTCGGAAGGATGGTGCGTGATGGGGGAGAACACTGCACCTATCCAGTCGGCAGACCTGTCGGGGATTATCGAACGGCTTGAGAAAGCCATGGGGCCGGATCGGGAGGTTGATGCTCAAATCTGGCTTGCCACGACGCCGGGCACAACCCGCAACTGGCTTGAAGTCAAATCAACGACCAATCAGTGGCCGCCGTACATCATAGACGAGACACGGGATGCGGACGGTCGGCTGATCATTGTCCCAGCCGTCACCACATCGGTTGACGCCGCCATAGCTCTGGCGGAGCGAGTTCTGCCGGGGTGGGGCGGTCTAATCAGCCTTGGAAGTGGCACTTCTATCCATTGCGCGGACCTTTGGTCGGAGAGGCGGGGAAATCAATCCTCCGAAGACGAGGAAGAAGACCCTTTGCCGATGGGTGAAGAGGCGCATGCCGAGCATGCGTGTCTGCCTATCGCAATCGTCCTCGCCACTCTCCGCGCCCTCCAATCCAAAGGTGAAGCATGAACGACATTCCGCTCATTCACATGGACGAGCGTCCTATCACCTCGATCTGGTATCCTGGCGAAGATGCTGGCGGCTATTCGACCGATGCTCGTTTTGACAAATCCACCAGCAAGATCGTCGCCTATGCCGAGAATGGTCAGTGCGCTCCGGTGCCGTTCTATGCGGTCTATGACCACGACGGGAACATCAAGGCGCGCGTACCTGCCCAGATGGTCACGGTTATCTACGCCGAGGCCCCGAAGGGCGGTGAAGCATGACCGAAGACACCTCCCTGCGAGAGAAGGCGCTGCGGGCGACGAAGCTCCATTTCAGATTGAATGCGCTGATCAGGGATGCGTTCTTTCATGGGCGCGGTCGCGGAAATCTTGCGCTGCTTTCCGAAGCCGATCAAGCCGCGTGGATGGATTACGACGTCTCGGAATACGAGCAGTACAAATCAATCGTTGCCGCTTTCCATGCCTCCGAAGCCAAAGACCGGTGCATAGAGGCGCTGGAGGCTGCGCTGAACACGCTATCGAAAGAAGCTGACGCGGCATATTGCCGATCACTCGACCAGTTCTCCAAGCCAGAATGCTGCGGCTTCGAGATTAAGGCAAGCACCGGCAAATTCGGAGCGCCGGAGCATGAGGCCCACAAGAAGGCGAATGTCCTCATGGGCAAGCATCAAGGCATGTATGCAGTGATCAAGGCTGTCCGCGCCGCCCTCTCCGGCAAGGAGGGGCAATCGTGAGCGACCCCTATCTCATCAACGAACCTGCTCTCATCTCCTTTAGCGGAGGGCGCACGTCTGGCTATCTGCTGAAGCACATCATTGACGCCCACGGCGGCACTCTACCGGACCACATCAAAGTCGCCTTTGCCAATACCGGCAAAGAGCATGAAGCGACACTTGACTTTGTCCGTGATTGCTCGACGCATTGGGGCGTCGAAATTGCTTGGCTGGAATATGCTACCCAGGCACCGCATCGGACGATCATCGTTGACCACGCTACCGCCTCGCGAGACGGAGAGCCCTTTGATGCGGTCATCCGGCAGGAACGTATGCTGCCAAATCCCATTGCGCGGCTCTGCACCAAAAACCTGAAGATCAAGCGCCTTGAGGCCTATGCCCGACATTGGCTCGGCTGGAAGAAATGGGCATCGGTCGTTGGCCTGCGTGCGGATGAGAAGCGCGCCGACCGCGAAGTGCCTGGCCGTATAGTTCCGCTAAAGCATGCAGGCGCCGTCAAAGCCGACGTGCTGCAGTGGTGGAATAGCCAGCCTTTCGATCTAAACTTGGCTGTCGATGAAGACGGCGAAACAGAGTGGGGCAACTGCGACCTCTGTTTCCTCTTTGGCCGGAAGAAGCTGGAAGCAAGACTGAAGCTTGATCCGTCACGCGCTGACTGGTGGGTCAATCAGGAAGACAATGCCCCTGGGCTGCGGATCATGCGCGACCCGTCCAAGGCGATGTTCCGCAGCGACCGCCCGAGCTACCGCACCATGCAGGCCGCAGTCATGGCTGGCCAGCCAATTCCGAAAGGAGGTTGGAATGCTGAACGCGATTGCGCCTGCACCGACTGACGCCAAGGAGCGGATTGTCAAGGCGGCCGTGACAGCGGTTTACGACCGTTTCTGCTCCAGCTCGGTGGCAGAGCTTGAAGAAGCCGTGGTTGCGCTGATCGGCGAGCCGCTTCCCTGTAACGAAGACGAGGAGGGTGACGAGCCATGACCTCCCCCACCAACCAGGATGCGCCAGTAGCGTGGATGGTCGACCGGTATTGGCACGATGGATCGTGGCTCGATACGGAGCTTCATTTTCGCAAGCCGGAGCCTCATCCTGATATCCGAACCAGAACTAAGTTCACCGCCCTCTACTCCTCCGACCAGTTCGACCGAATGCGGGAGCGCGTCGCGCGCCTGCGCAACAAGGTCTTAGCCCGGCACTTGAGCGACGCTGATCTGATTGATGAGCAATCCGCCGTCGATGCGGTGATAGACCGTGGATTTGTTGAGGCTGGCGGCATCAGCGAATGTTGGAATGAGCGTTTCGAAGAGGTAGCCCACGAGATCAAGCGCCGTGGACTTGAACGGCAGTTGGCCCAGCACAACTCAAAGCCCGCCCTCACCAAATTACAGGACACCAGCCATGATTGACGCAGTTAAATCCGCTGTGAGCGAGGAGATGATGCGGAAAGCCGCAGATGCATTCGCGGCGAAATGCGGCATCGAAATCTATTTACCCGATGAAGGCTCGCTCGATGATGATGAGCAGGCGCGCTACGACGCACTGCGCGATGCCCTCTCCGCCGCCCTCGCCGCGCAAGGACAGGAGCCGGTGGTGGTCAAGGCGATGGAGTGGCGCAAAGAACATCAACGACATCATGCATACGCGCTGTTTGGTGGTTCTTACGTCATTACCCAATATGCTGGTATGGCGTACCCATACCAGCTTGAGGCCCGCGGATTTTCTGGTTCTTTAGCTCAGTATTTCGAAACGCTCATAGCCGCCAAAGCCGCCGCTCAATCCGACTACGAGACCCGCATTCGCTCCGCCCTCACCGCACCAGCGCAGCCGGCGACCGACGACATTGCAGACGCCGTTCTCTCATGGATGGTAAAGCATGACCTTCTCGACGCGGGTAACGAATACCATGCCTCAGACGTGCTAGCCGTGCTTGACGACCTCGCACCAGCGCGGCCGGTGGGCGTGCCGGAAGGGGCGGAGGACAAATTCGCCCGCCAGATATGGGGCTATCTGCAAGGTAGGTCAGCCGGCGGCACGGATGAGATGAAGTGGTTCGATAACCACAAGTCTGCCGGCGGCCCTGCCCGCATTCGTGAAATTGTTCGGTCTGCCATGCTCTCCGCCGCCCCGCAGCCGCCAGCAGAGGATGGGTGGACCACCGACATGTCGAGCGCGCCGAAGGACGGCACCGAAATACTCGGCTTCGGGTCGTCGTCATGGCAAGGTAAAAAGTATGCCCCGGCGTGCCATGTCGCATGGTTTGCAGACGGGAAATGGTGGGGTCGCGATCCTGATACCCATGCCGGCCTGCATCTCATCGCTTGGCGCCCTCTCCCGCCCGCCCCGGCCAATGGAGGCGAACAGAATGGCAAGTGAACCGATCCACTTGAAGCAAGCCGGCGCGCGGTGGTTTCATTCCCATGACCACCATAGCCCGAACCTGAGCAAAACGTCACTTGGCGAATTCTTCACTGTCGTTCTGTCGGCAGGCGCATACATCGGCGAAATCTGGCCGTTCAACCACCGGTTCTACAGGTCGGGCGTTTATGTCAGCGTCTTCATGACCGAGGAAATGAAATCTGAGATCGAGAGCAAGACGCGCTTCCGCTTCCGAGACCCTCCGAAGATCAATCTCAACTCGACCGGAGGCGACCATGGCTGACCTGAAACCTTGCCCGTTCTGCGGTGGAGAGGCTGAGCGTATCGATATCGAGGATGGTGAGAACGCGGGGGGATCGTGCATCGCGTGCAGGAGTTGCCAAGCCAGCAGCAATGTTGAGTTTGGACGAAAAGAGAATTTCGTCTCAAACTGGAACCGTCGGTCTATGATCATCCCTCCGCCCTCCGAACTTGAAAACGGAGGCGACCATGGCTGAGCAGGATATCGTGGAACGTCTGCGAGAAGTAAATATCACCCGTTACGACGAGGCCGGCGAAGGTCATGTCGGTCCCTGCATGGTCGAGCATAAGAACGGCGACTACGTTCAGCATTCAGATCATCTCGCGGTAGTCGACAAGCTCACTGCCGAGCTCGCCTCTCTCCGCCAGCAGCTTGCAGAGGCGCGGGTGACGGCGCGGCGGGAAGCGTTGGAAGAGGCGGCGAAGGTGGCGAAAGACTTTGGCCCGTCGAGACCGATTGTTGGCCGCAACCCGACATCAACCATAGTGGGCAGATGGGAAGGGGAGCAGGCGGCAAGCGCTGGCATCGCCTCTCTGATCCGCGCCCTTCCCCATCCCGACCGCGAAGGAGAGCGGGAATGAAGCTGACACCGGAACACCGAGATTTCCTCGAACGCGTGCGTGACCATCGGGTGTTGCCACTGGCAGACCGTGCTCAAGACAGGGTTCGCCAATTCTGCCGACAAAACGGCCTGGCCGAAGTCATCATGAAACCGCGCCGGTGGGTCATCACCGAAGTCGGCCGAAAAGCATTGGAGATTGAGACGTGAAGCTGACATGGAACCAACGACGCGCGCTTGAGAACTTGAACAAGTTTGGCGACAACCTAGCCGGAGCGTCATCGCGCGACATCGCTGAGGGCAACTTTGGTTGCTCCCCATGCCTCTGCGGAAGCGCAGCGAGATCGGCGCTCATGGCTCTTGAGCGAAAAGAACTGGTCCGTAGCTTCTCCTTCAATCCGATCCGCTACCGCATCACCGAAGCCGGTAAGGCAGCGCTGGAGGGCGGGAAGACGATAGAAAGGAGCGAGAGGTGACGGCACTCGAACGCGCAATATCCCCCACAGAAGCAACGGCTATGCTTGCGAAGGCCGGCGTGCCAATATCGGAGCGCACCCTTCGCGCGAAGGCCCGCCAGATTGGCGCCTGTCGCGTCATCGGCCGCTGCATGTTCCTCATGCCGGAAGACATTGACCGAATAATCGAGACTTCGAAACTGGAGCCGAAGGAATGCCCAACCTCTACCGCCGGGGAGAAATCTGGCAATACAGTTTCACGGTGGACGGAAAAAGAACTCGACAATCTGCTGACACGAGTGACCGAAGGCTCGCGGAAGACATCGCGGCAGAACACGAAGCCCGCGTCCGTCGTGCGGCTGTCCACGGCGAAGAAGCGGTTCTGATATTCCCTGATGCCGTGAAGCTCTACACCGACGACGGCAAGGGGATGCGCTATATCCCGCAGCTTCTGAAATATTTCATGCGCTGGAAGATCAAAGACATTACCGGGCAGGAAATCAGGAAGGCCGCGCGCGCGATCTATCCCAACGGCAGCCCAGCGACCCTGAACCGGCAGGTCATCACCCCGATGCGGGCCATCATCAATCACGCAGCCGATGCCGGGAAGTGCAAGCGCCTGGCGGTGAAGCGCTTCAAAGAAGAACGCGTCGTCCGGCCGGCGGGCAGCAAAGAGTGGATCGATGCTTTCTGCAAAGCCGCCCTCAAACTTGACATGCCCGAAACGGCCGCGATTGCCCGGTTCCTATTCGAGACGGCTGCGCGCGTGTCGGAGGCCTGCCGGCTAACCTGGGACGATGTGGATTTTCAGACAGGTGTCGCATATCTGCGCAAAACCAAGACCGTGCCGAGGAAGGTGTTCCTCACGCGCAAAATGGTCATCGCAATGGCGAACATCCGGGCATCGCACTCTACTCTCGTCTTCGCGGCCGCGAACCGATCGACCGTCAAGAAGCGTGTCGACAAGGTCGTGAGCAAGGCCGGTCTCCAGCGGCTCACAAGCCATGAATTCGGGCGCCATGGATTTGCGACGGAAATGATCGTCCGCAACTCCGTTGATGTCGCGACGACAGCAGATCACGGCGGCTGGAAATCTCGGCGGCTGCTTATGGAGACCTATGTGGAAGGGGATGGAAACCGTGACATCATCGACCGCGTTTTTGGCGCGAAAAAGGTAGGTGTCACGTATGCGTCACACGACGATGTTGAAAATTTTGTCGTTGACAATAATAAGAAGAAAAAACAATAGCTTAGATACGGTCGGAATGTGCTTGGAAACTTCCTTAGCAGGGGCGCGCCTTCGACCACTCGGCCACCTCTCCGGTGGAGCCCTGATAGGCGCTTCGACTTTTAGGATCAAGCGCTTTTCTTGCGATTTTCCGCTTTTTCCGAAAAAATCTCGTTTGCGGTTTTAAGCGGAAAAAGGCGTGAACACCGGTGATGCAATGCATCGGTCACCGGCCGGCGAGTTGCGACACGGGTGGTTTTCCGCTTGCCGGCGTCACAAATTCGGCGCAGAAACCGGGTTTGATAAACCACCCGCATCAGAGCGACAGGTACTCGGAAAACACAGGCATGGACGAGCCCCGCGGCAGAATCGAGATTTTTCCGCCGGGCTCCGATGATCCGGTGCCTGAACCGGAGAGTTCGTCGGAGCGGTTTCGACGGCGGGCGAAAGCGGTCGGGTTGACCGTCCTGGCGCTCGTCGCGCTGGTCAGTGAACTGGTGCCGGTGCTGATTACCGCGCTGTCCTACATCCGGCCCTGAACGCCGGCTGCTCGCTCTTGCCGGATCGGCCAGGACGCGTAAATATGCGCCCGCAGGGGCGATGGGGAAATTCAGCGGCAATGTTCAGGTCTTTGTTTACCTCTCCGGAGAAGCGGCCGGGCCCGCGCCGGCGGCGCATCGATCTCGGCAGCGGCCACCCGCCCTATTCCATTTATGCAATCGGCGATGTTCACGGCCGGCTCGACCTGTTGCTGGTGGCCGAACATCGCATCCGCTCCGATATCCAGGCTTGCGGCCGTCCCGGCCTCGTCGTCCTTCTCGGCGATTATGTCGATCGCGGCGACAGTTCCGCCGGCGTGCTCTCGCATCTGGGAGACAGCGTCGAGACCGGACTGCGGAGGATTGCGCTCTGCGGCAATCACGAAGAGCTGTTCCGGCGCTTTCTCGACGACCCACTCGAACATCGGCAATGGCTGGACATGGGCGGCAATGAAACGTTGCATTCCTATGGGCTCGATGGCACGGCGCTGCTCGAGCGCTATCGCGAGGATTCGGCCGGCTTCAGGCGCGTCCTGCGTGAAGCCATCCCGGACGAGCATCGCACGCTTCTTGAAACCCTGCCGATCGCCTTGCGGATCGGTGGCTATATCTTCGTCCATGCCGGCATAAGGCCAGGCGTGCCGCTGGAAGAACAGACCGACGAGGATCTCCTGTGGATCCGCGAGCCGTTCCTGACGGAAGGCTCCGGCCTGCCGGCCACCGTCGTGCATGGCCATACGCCCTCGCCTGAACCAACCGCCGGCCCCGGACGTATCGGCATCGATACCCGCGCCTATGATACCGGCCGGCTGACGGTGCTCAAGGTCACCGCCCGAAGCGCCGCCGTTCTCTAAAGGTTTCATGTATCTTCAGGTGGATGCCGATTCACGCGTCTCCCGGAAATGCTTCAGTCGCCGATCCAGCGCCGGGTGTCGGCGATGTCGCGCGCCGGGGCCGTCACGCCGCGCAGCAAAGTGAGGAATTTCGCCAGCTCCGCCGTCGGCGCATTCGAGACGTAGAGGATATCCTTGTCCTGCATCGCAAAGGATTGGGCAGCGAAGAAGCCGGCGGGATCACGCAGATCCGAGCGGAAGATCACCGGCATATCACCGCCGAACCGGGCAGGATCGAGACCGAGGCGACGCGCCGTGCCGGCATCGATCCGGCGGTAGAGCAGCACGGCGCGCGGTTCGGCGCGGGCATCGAGCAGGCCGCCGGCCTTGGCCAGCGCTTCGCCCAGCGTCAGGTCCGTTTCGCCGAAATCGATGCGGCCGTTCTGCCCTGCGGCGCCGAAGGCGAGGAAGGTGCGACGATTGCGGTTGACGAGCACGGTATCGCCCGGCAGCACATAGATGTTTTTCGAGGGGTCCGCAGTCAGCATGTCGTAGCGGGTGACGAGAGAGCGGCCGCGTCGCTGAAGAGTGATGGTGGTTTCGCGCTCGGGGCCGCTCAGACCTCCGGCGGCGGAGACGACGTCGAGCAGGCGTTCGCCGGCAGGGCTCAGTTCCACCTTCTGCGGCTGATGCACGGCGCCGAGAACCGAGGCCTGCATGGAGCGGGTCTTTTCGATCGACACGACCACCTGCGGCTCGATGGCACGGTCGGCAAGGCGGGCGGCGATATCGCTCTGCACCGCCTCCGCCGTGCGGCCGAGCGCCCGCACCTTGCCGGCATAGGGCACGCCGATCGCGCCGTCGCGATCGATCGTCTGGGCCGGCAGATTGATGAAATTGCCCGGCCGCGCGCCGGCCTCGGCCGGAATGAAAAGACCACCCGCCTGGGATTCGAACACCGAAACCCGCACGACATCACCGACACCCAGGACCGGCGTCGGCGGCCCGCCGCGCGCAACGCCGGGCGCGGCGACAAAGGCCAGCGGCGTCACCGGCGCAGCCACGCCAAGCACGCGCGCGTCGATATCCACCAGCGCATACTCTATGCCGGCCGCCCCCGCCGGGGAGCGTATCTGCTGGCGCGTCTGCGCCGCGACGGCCTGCATATCCGGACCGGAGCCCGGCAACGCGCTGCAACCGAAAAGCGGAACGACAAGCACGGCAAACGCGATACCCCATGCCTTACGCTGCATGTTTCCCCGCTCAAAAGCATGACGACAGGGTTCGGCGACCGGGCTTGCCCGCCGCCGGCCTGTCTGCCGGAAGATGTTTGGTTAACCCATAGTGAACATGGGTGATATCGAGAGTCAATTGCATAAAGTTACAGCGATAACACTCATAACACGTATCGACCATCTTCAGCCAGGTGGCGGGAAAAGCCGGGCGAAGACGCGTTCGTGTGCATTTATATCCCACTGCGATGCAAGACCATGATGCAGGAAGCGATGCCATTGCTCCGGCGTCGTCCGGTTGCGGGGGGCGACCGGCAGCAGGCGGTGCGTCGCCAGGAAATAGTCATAGGCATTGCGCGCCGCCGGCGTTTCGAAGATCGGCGTCAGCACGAGATTGTCGCTTTCCGGCGCGAGCCGCTCGCGCCGGCGGCTGATGCGCAGCCCATGGCTTTCGATACTGAAATCGCCCGATGCCAGCACCCTGCTCCCCAATCCCGAAAGGTCCGACCAGCCGGATTCCGACACCACGAAATCGAGAATCGCGGCGGCTCTGGCGTTCAGGATTGTGCGGTTGACGCGATCACGGGCGCTGATCTTCAGGCGCAGACGCAGGATGCGGCCGGCGGCATCGCCCTTCACATCGGCGAAGACCGTGTCGAAACCGCCGCCCGGTGCCGCGGAAAACAGGCGCAGCACCGAGGGGCATTCATGACTGCGCGGATCGAGCTCGCTGGCACGCCAGCCCTCGTTGCGCAGGCCGGCCTCGGCCAGGAAACGGCAGAGATTTTGCGCCGGAAGACTGGTGAGCCGCACGAAGGTCGAAAAGGCAGGCATATCCTCGGTCGAGAAATACCGCGGCGGCAGATGCCGGGCCTGCGCCGGCTTCTCCCGCATCACGGGCAGCGCCGGCTGAACGACACGCATTTGCTGAGCGCCAAGCAAGCGATGCAGATTGCGCTGGCCATTGGCAAACAACACCGTGGCGGCGATGGCACAGAGGATGGCAAACGTGGAGAGATACAGAACACGCCTGTCGCCGGGCTGGCGCTCACGCAGCAGCCAATGCGCGGCGTCTTGTGCGTTTCGTGCTCCGGTCTTGTCGATCCGTCCGGTTGTCGCGCCTGCCACCTGCCCTCTCCGCCTCCTGGCGATGTCGTGTCAGATACAATCGATCACACTTTAAAAGTGTTCATGATGCAATGAATACCATTGTCACGCGGCAGGAAAGGGTTAATCTCACGATCGGGAAAGAAGGGGATGGGCCCATGGCCAGGGACGCCGCACAGGCAGGCAGAGTGGCGATGCATTTCGCGCCAGGGCCGGGTGGCGCTGGCGCCGGTGCTAAGGCCGGGCGACGGTCATGAACCGGCTGTTGCTCGCCCGCACCCCGGAACAGGAGCCACCGGAAGCCGGGATTTCGATCGATGTCGCTGTCATCCTCGGCATCGTCAGGCGGCAATGGAAGGCGGGCCTGGTGACGCTTGCGGCCGTCTGCCTGCTCGCCATCGCCTATCTGCTCACCGCCATGCCACTCTACAACGCCTCGGTCGGCGTGCTGATCGATCGCAGCACTTCCGACATGACGCAAAGGCTGTCGACGCTCGGCGGGGCGGTGGACGACGAGGCCTCCGTGCTCAGCCAGATCGAGCTGATCAGGTCCGAAACCATCGGGCTTGCGGCGGTCGACAGGTTACAGCTGGAGCGGGATGCGGATTTCATGGCGCCGGTCCGCTCCGTCGGGGCGCTACCGCGTCGGCTGCTCGGCGCCCTGCGCGGCATGTTTTCAGCGGCACGTGAGACAAGCAGCAACGTGCGCGACCGGCGGCAGGCGCTCGCCATCGTGCAGGAGGGGCTTGATGTCGAGCGGGTCGGGCGCAGCTATGTGCTGACCATCTCCTTCGAATCCCCCTCGCCCGAGCATGCCCGCGCCGTCGCCACCGCTGTCGCCGAGGCCTATCTCGCCGACAAGCTTGAAGCGCGCTATGCGGCGGCGCGGCGCGCGGGCGACTGGCTGGCCGAGCGCATCGAGGACTTGCGTCGACAGTCGGTGGCGTCGGATTTGGCGGTGCAGCGCTTCAAGGCCGAAAACGGACTGTTGCCGGCCAACAACCGGTCGATGCCCGACCAGCAGGTGGCCGATCTCAATACGGCGCTGATCGTCGCGCGGGCCGATACCGCGAAGGCCAAGGCGCGGCTGGATCGCATCGAGGCGATATTGGCGAGCGGCAGCGGCGAGGCCATCGTTGCCGATGCGCTCGACAACGCCGTCATCACCGCGTTTCGCGCCCGCTATCTCGAAGCCTCGAAACGCGAGGCGGACATCCGCGCCCGCTTCGGCGCCGATCATGCCCAGGCGGTGCGCCTGCGCCGCGACATGCAGGAATTCAGCCGATTGATGGGCGAGGAACTCGGTCGCATCGCCGAGGGTTATCGCAGCGACCTCGACGTCGCCCGCTCACGCGAGGTCAATCTTACCGAAAACCTGGCGCGGGCGACGCGAGACAGCGCGCTCGCCGGCGAAAAGCAGGCGGAGTTAGGGGCGCTGGAGCGCAGCGCCGAAAATGATCGCCTTCTGCATGAAAGTTTCTTGCGCCGCTACCAGGATGCGGTTCAAGGCCAGGATTTTCCGCTGACCGATGCGCGGATCATCACCGAAGCGCGCCTGCCGGAAGGACCGAGCAGCCCGCGCAAGGGGCTGGTCATGGCGCTTGCGGTGCTGTCCGGTGCGGCCGCGGCCTGCGGCATGGCTCTTCTGCGCGAATATCGCGAGCGGTTTTTCCGCAATGGCGGGCAGATCCGCAGCCTGCTCGGCCTCGAATATCTCGGTGCGATACCGCTCACCGAGACAGGGAACGACCTCGCCCGCCACGCGCTCGATTTCCCGCTTTCGGGCTTCACAGAGACGCTGCGCAATTGCCGGCTCGCCATCGATATCCGGCTGCGCAAACAGGCGAAAGTCATCGGCGTCGTTTCCACTCTTCCCGGCGAGGGAAAGACGACACTGGCGGTCAATCTGGCGCAGGTTCTGGCCGCCGGCCGTCGGACGCTGCTGATCGATGCCGACCTGCGCAATCCGGGCGCCAGCCGGATGATCGGCCTGTCGGCGCGACCGGGGCTCGTCGAGGTGCTGACCGAAGGCCTGCCGCTAAGCCAAGCGCGGGCGCAACAGGGCGCGCTGCATATCCTGCCCGCCGCCGCGCACCGTCCCATCAGCCATTCAGCCGAATTGTTGACCTCGGCGGCGATGGCGCGCCTCCTGCAGGAGGCCGGCCACGACTACGATTACATCCTGCTCGACCTGCCGCCGCTGGCGCCGGTTATCGACAGCCGGGCGATGGCCGGCATCATCGACGGCTTCATCCTCGCCATCGAATGGGGCGGCCCGTCACGCGTCCTGGTGCGCGACACGCTGGTCGGCGCCGGCATCATCGAGGATCGCTGCCTCGGCGCGGTACTGACCAAGGTCGACCGGCAGCAGATGCCGGCCTATGCCGCCGCCGATTCCAGCGAGGCCTATGGCGACCGCTACGGCGCCTATCTCAGCGACCGGCCGGCCTGATGAAAGCAGGCACGCAATGCCGAAAGCCCCTTCCTCGCGAGGGGAAGAAGGGGCTTTGGACAACGCCTGTCTTCCAAATGCCAACGCCCGCCTCATGAGGCGACAAGCGCCTGCCGGGCGGTCTCGACCACGGCGCGCGTCAGATCGGAAAGCTGGTCGGCGGCCATGCGGTTGATCTGCCAGAACAGAGGGATATCGACGGTGACGCCGGGGACGATATCCACCAGCCGGCCGCTGGCAAGGTGATCGCGCACAAGCGCCTGCGGGTTCATGCCCCAGCCCATGCCCGAGAGCGCCGCCTCGACGAAGCCTTGGGTCGAGGGCAGCCAGTGGGTCGGCACCGACAGATCCGCGCCGGTGACCTGCCGCACCCAACCGGCCTGTAGCCGATCTTTCTGGTCGAAGGTGATCGCCGGGGCGTTCAACAACGCTTCCGCCGTCACGCCTCGCGGAAAATACCGCGCCATGAAATCCGGGCTGGCGGTGGCGCGATAACGCAAACTGCCAAGCGACAGACGGCGGCAGCCCTGCACCGGCTTTTCCAGCCCTGTGACGGCGGCAAGCACCCGGCCGCGCCGCAGCCATTCGGCGGTGTGATCCTGATCGTCGACGGCAATGCCGAGCAGGTAATCGCTGGAGCGGGCAAAGCGGGCAGCGGCGGCAAGGAACCAGGTGCCGAGGCTGTCGGCATTGGTAGCGATCTGCACCGTGACGCGCTCCGCCGGTTCGCCGGACGGCGCCAGTGCGGGCAATTGCCCGGCCAGCCGCCCCTCCAGCATCTCCACCTGCTCGACATGGCGGCAGAGCCATTGCCCCTGCTCCGTCGCCGTGCAGGGATTGCCGCGCACGATCAGCACTGCGCCCAGCCGGTCCTCCAGCTGTTTGACCCGTTGCGACACCGCCGAGGGTGTGACGTTCAGCCGTCGTGCCGCCCGGTCGAAGCTGCCGGTCTGGACCACGGCGGCAACCGCCTTCAACGCCGGATAATCGAACATGTCGTTAATTTTCCTAATCTCTATTTAGCAGGATTAATTAGCCTAAACTCGCTCCGACAGCTAGGCAGGCGGGCGTGTCCCCAGGAGTTTTCATGTCGCCTTCCGTTTACATGACCGGTCTTTCCATGGGCCTCGGCCTCATCGTCGCCATCGGCGCGCAGAACGCCTTCGTGCTGCGGCAGGGCCTGAAGCGGGAGCATGTCCTGCCGGTCGTGCTGGCCTGCGCGCTTTCCGATGCGCTGCTGATCGCGCTCGGCGTCACCAGCCTGGCGCAGGTGATCGCGCTCATGCCCTGGCTGGAGCCGGCGATGCGCTATGGCGGCGCGGCCTTCCTGCTCTGGTATGCTCTGCGCAGCCTCAGATCGGCAATGACCTCCACCGATGCGCTGAAGGTCGACAACGGCATCGGCACACCGCTCAAGGCGACGCTCGCCACCTGCCTGGCGCTGACCTGGCTCAATCCGCATGTCTGGCTGGATACGGTGGCGCTGCTCGGCTCGATCGCGACGCAATTTTCCGGCGAGAGGCTGGCCTTCGCGCTCGGCGCTACCAGCGCCTCCTTCCTGTTCTTCTTCGGGCTCGGTTATGGCGCGCGCTATCTGAGCCCGCTGTTTGCCCAGCCGCTCGCCTGGCGCATCCTTGACGGGTTGATCGCCGTGGTCATGGGCTCGATTGCGGCTCGTCTGGTGCTTGGCGGCTGACAAAAATCATCCTCCGCCGTCCGCACCCCTCCCGTTCGCTTCTACCATCGAAGCCTTTGAAGGACGAAAGGAGAGACGGCATGAAACTCGATCCGACCGGACGCGGAGGCCAACCGTGATGCTCGGCCTTCCCATGGACCTTCTCGGCGCGGCGACGCTGCGCCTTCCCCACGGCGCACCGGACTGGGTGGCGCGCGACATGGCTGGCCTGCCGGCCCTGCTGATGCTCGATGCCGCCAATAATCGCGGCTGGTTCGATGGCGCGGTCTTCGCAAGCGAATCCGCCACCCTTGCGGCAATCAACGGCGTGGCCAGCGGCATCACCCGCACGATCGGCGACTACGTTGCGGCAGATGCGCCGGAACTGCTCGCCAATGGCGACCTGTCCGCCGGCCTCGGCGACTGGACGGCGGTGAACGGCGCGACGGCCGCCGTCAATGCCGGCGCTCTGGAAATGAGCGGCAGCGGACTGACCAACCCCTCCATCCGCTCCGGCGCGATCCCCACCGTGCAGGGCAAGGCCTATCGCATGAAGGCCACCTATCGGCGCGGCACCAGCTCGTCCAGCCCGCTGGTCGTCTCCAGCCGCGCGACATCGCTTTCGCCTGTCGGTAACAGCTTGCCGGCCAATGCCACCACCGCCAACATCACCCAGCAGCGGATTTTCGCGGCCGAAGCCACTGCGTCCTACATCGCGCTGCGCACCGCCAGCGGCCCCAACGGCACCGTCATCGGCGACGATTTCTCGGTGAAGGAGGCAGCCGCGTTTCGCGGTTTTTCAGCACCGGAATTCACCGCCCTCCTGCGGTTTCGCATGCCGGCCAGCCTGCCGGCCGCGACTCGTGTGCTGTTTTCCTTCGACGATGGCGGGGCGCGCAATCGCTACCGCATCGGCCTGAATACGGACGGCACGCTGTCGATCCTGCTCGACAGCAACGGCGTCAACCGCATCACGCTGACGATACCCGCCGCATTGGTGACGCTGAATGGCGAGCACCGGCTGCACCTTTCGAGCAATGGCGCCACGCGGTTTCTGGCGGCGCTCGATGGCACAAACCTGTTCGGCAGCCAAGTCGGCTCGATGGTGCCGGCGGGGGCGGCCTGGCTGCGGCTCGGCACCTCGCCGGCCGGCGGCGAGGACTGGACCGGGCAGATCCTCGATGCTGCCTTCTTCAATCGCGAGGTGGTGCCGGGCTGGTTCGTCTGGGCGGTGGGCGACAGCTATGTCGCCAGCATCGGCGGCGCCTCCGTCGAGCAGGGCGTGGAGGCGTCTTCCAGCCGGCAGGTGCTGGCGACCGGCATCAGCGGCAGCGCCATCGCCGCCCAGCTTGCCGCCATGCAGCCGAACCCCGGCCTTGCCGGCTGCCCGCTTGTCCATTGGGATGGCGACGCCAATGGCGTCAGCGTCGAGGAAGACAAGGCGATCTTCGAGGCGATGGCAACGTTTTGCCCGCGCCATGTCTTCGTCGGCGCGACTCGCCGCGCCAATAACGCCGCTCTGGCCGGTGCGGTCGACCAGCGCAATGGCTGGCTGGCGAGCCGCTTCGGGGCGCGTTATCTCGATCCGCATCCGGCGCTGGCGGCGCTGTCGGACGGCTCGTCCGGCGATCTGGCCGCGCTGGCCGCAAACCGCGTGCCGCCCTCCTGCCTGCAGGGCGACGGCGTGCATCTGACGCCGGCCGCCATGGCCGTTATCGGCGGGGCGATTGCAGCGAAGCTGACGGCGCTCGGTTTCTGATCATCAGAGCGGAAGGCCGGACAGGCGCGCCAGCATCGCGCGCCTGTCCTCCGGCGTCGGCAGGTTGCGCAAGACACGGTCGAATTCCTGCAGTTTGGCGCCGACCAGGAAGCGATACCAGAACCCCTGCAGGCCATGATAGATCAGCCCTTCCCGCCCGTCGAGAAAGCCGAACTGGCAGATATAACGAAACAGGAAATAGCCGAGGGCGGCGATTGGAAACGGCAGGCGATTATAGACCCTCTCCTTCACCGCACGCTTGAAGGCGGCCTGCCGCGAGGCCAGATGTTGCGCCTCCGCCGCCGCCAGTCCATAGCGGCGTGCCAGCACGTCGACCGCCTCGCGGGTGGCATAGGCATTGTGCTTGGCGGTGAAGGCGGTGAGATCGCCGAGATTGTCATCCGTGAAGGGGGCATCGAAGAGGACAGCGCGGCCGTTGGTCAGCGTCATATGCTCGTCCATCCAGCGATCCTCGACCCGCGCCTGCCCGCGTCGCCACAGGCGCAGCAGGATCAACGGATAGCGCCCGCCATGACGGATCCAGCGTCCGAGGAAGATGTGACGGCGGCGCAGGTTGATGCCGGTGATTTCGGGCGGGAGGTTCGGAAGCTTCGCGGCGATTTCAGCCGCCAGCGCTGGCTCCACCACCTCGTCGGCATCGAGACGCATCACCCAGTCGGTGGTGACGGATGCGTGCTCCAGCGCCCATTGCAATTGCCGCGCCTGATTGACGAAGGCATGTTGCAGCACGGTGGCGCCACGGGCACGGGCGATTTCCACCGTGCGGTCCGTCGAGAAGGAATCGATGACGAATATCTGCGTGGCGATGGCGGCGATGCTGTCGAGGGCGCGGACGATGTGGCGCTCCTCGTTATAGGTAAGAATGACGACGGCAAGCGTCGTCATCACCCACGCTCGCGGATTTTTCGAGCGGGATTGCCGACATAGACGCCGCCTGCCTCCAGATCGGCAAAGGCGACGGAGCGGGCGCCGAGCACCGCCCGGTCGCCGACGGTCACGCCCGGCCCGACAAAGGCTTCCGCCGCGATCCAGCAATGGCGGCCGATGCGGATCGGCTTGGCGACGAGTTGGAAATGCGGATCCTCCAATTCATGAGAGCCGCAGCACAGATGCGCTCCTTGCGAGACGATGGTGCCCTCGCCGATGGTGACAGTCGCCATGTTGTAGCAGGTGACGCCGCCGGCGAGCACCGAGCCGTCGCCCATGGTCAGGTGTCGCGGAAACCAGATGCGGGCGCTGGCGCGGACATCGGCGCTGCCCTGCATCGTCGCGCCGAAGGCGCGCAACAGGCCGCGCCGCCACCGCCGGGCAAAGGGCGGCGTCCACGCCGCCAGCAGCAGCCAGGCGAGACGCCAGACCGCCCGGTACAGCCGGTTCCGCCGCGAAAAGCTCGGGCCGCCCTGGCGCGGGCGCGACAGCGAGGCGTCGAGCGGTTCAACGCGCATGGCAGACCTCGCTGACAACGGCATCGATGATCGCTGCCTGCGCCTGCGGATTGTAGCGCGTCTCGATCGCCTCCCTGCAGCGGGCGCGCAGCGCAGCGCTTTTCTTATCCCGCCAGGCAAGCAAGGCTTCCGCCAGCGCCGCCGCATCGCCGGGCGGAAAGAAGCTGCCGGTTTCTCCGGGAATGATCGCCTCGGCCTCCGGCATCTGCCGGTCCATGTCGCCATGGGTGACGACCGGGGTGCCGTACATCAGCGAATGGATGGCGCTGAGGCCAATCTTGCCCGGGCTGGCGGTGACATCGCTGGCGAAAATCCAGGCGCCCAGCACCGCCTCTTCATAGATCGCGCCGGGGAACAGGATTTTGACGCCGAGTTCTTCGGCTTGGGCTTCCAAAGCGGCGCGCTGCGGCCCCTCGCCGATCAGCACGACATGGGTTTCCATTCCGCGCCCCTTCAAAAGCCCGGCCGCCTCCAGCAGCAGGTCGAACCGGCAGACCGGCATCAGCCGCGCCGAGCATTGGACGACGAAAGCGGCAGGCGGCAGGCCGAGACGGCGGCGCACGGCCGCGACACCTTCGGTTTCCAGCCGATGCAGCACATCCCGCGCCGCCGGCCAGTCGAGCGAATTCCACACCGGCACGATCCGTTCGGCTGGAAAACCACTGGCTGACGCAAGCTGGTGGGCGCGGAGGCCATAGGTCAGGACGCGTTGGCCGAGGCGATAATGCAGCCGCCGCAAAAACGCTTTCCAGCGCGATTCGCGCTTCAGCCAGCCATGCGCCCAGTAAAGCACCGGCTTGCCCGTCAGGCGGCCGGCAAGGCCGATCAGCCAGCTTGCCGGCATGTTGGGATGGCCGTGGACGATGAGGGCATCGGCGCTGCGATCCAGCACCGCCGGCCAATAGCCGCCGAGCAGCCAGAACGGCCCGCGCAGGCGAAACCGCAGGGGGCGGACGGGGATACGGGCATCGCCGCGAAAGGTTTTTATGCCGGCGACATCGTCGAGGCTGCCCCAGAAGCGGTAATCATGCGCTCCGCTGCAGGCCAGCGCTTCCATCACCGGGCGGCGATAATGGGGATAGTGGTGATAGATAACGTTGACTCTAGCCATCGATGGGCTCCGGCCAGAATGCAGGGAGCCGGGCGGCAGGACGCGGGTTCGGCAAAGGCCGGCAAAGCGCCATGCCATAGACCGGCAGCAGATAGGTGAAGGTGACCCAGTCATACGGCGTACCGTGCAGGAACAGGCGCGGACTGTTGAGGATAAAGAGGGCGGCGATGAATTTTTCCGCATCCCGCCCGTGCCGCAGGGCCTTCAGCGACCAGAGGCCCGGCAGCAGCAGGGCGGCGATGATAAAGCAGGCACCGAGGAACAGGCCAAAATCCTGCGCCGCCTGCAATAGCGGGAAATCGAGTTGGCGTGTCATGAAACCCGATCCCGCCCAAGGGTGATCGGCGATATTTTGCAAGCCGATCTCGCGAAAATAGCGCCGCCCCTCCGCCGAACGCTCCAGTGCATTGGCGCCGGACAGCGAGCCGAGGCCGGTGACGACGAGTTCGAGTGTCTGCGACAGCCGAGCCCACAGGCCGGGGACGATGACCATTACCGCGACCACCGCGCCGCCTGTGAAAAACGTGCGGCGCAGGCCGCCAGGCGCGGTCATGCCGCCGCCGAGCGTCAGCAGCACGGTGACCGACACGGCCACCCCTGCCAGCACCGAGCGGGTGCCGGTGCCGAGAATGATAGTGACGGTGAGCGCCAGCACGCAGAGCGACATCAGTCTCGCCCGGCCGAGATGCACGAAGCTGTAGACCGCCGCCAGCAATCCGCCTGACATGGCATAGGCGCTGAGCGTGTAGGCGGGATTGTCGAAGGAAACGCGGCCACGACCGCCGGCATAGGCAAACAGCGCCTCGCGATTGAAAAGCAGGAAGGCGACGGCTTCGATCAGGCCGAGGACGAGGAACGCCTCGACCAACCGCGCCCGGGCGATATCGACATGGGCCATCAGCGCAAACAGCAGCAACGCGAAGGCCAGCCAGGCGATGAATTTTCCCTCTCCTTGCGCCAGCGCCGCGATGAAGGACATGCCGAGCCACAGGAGCAGCGGCAGGCAGGACGCATAGTGAGACAGGCGCAGCCGCGTTTCGCGCCGGCAGGCACAGAGCACAATCAGGCCCATGCCGAAGGCCAGAACCACGCCGATTTCGGCAAAGCTGCCCTCGCCCGTGCCGCTCGTCCGCGTCCAGGCGAGGATATAGCCGGAATAGACCAGCGCCATACCGATCCCGGCGCCGAACAGCAGCCATTGGCGCAGCAGCGGATTTTGCCGGCGGGCGGGTTCAGGACGCATGGGCACCTCCCCGCCGGCGGAGATCACGGGCGATGGCGGCATAACGGAACGCCATCAAGCACAGGCTGAAGAAGGTCGCCACTGCCGCGCCTTGCGCGCCCCAAGCCGGGATCAGCGCGGCATTGAGGAGCAGGTTGATGACAGCGGCGGCGAGATTGGTGCGGGCGAGCGCAGCGCTGTAGCCCAGACCGGTGAACAAGGCCAGCGCCGGCGAAAACGCCGATGTCAGCAGCTTGCCGGCCTGCAGCAGCAGAAAGACGGGCACGGCCGAAAGATAGGCCGCGCCAAAAACCAGCGTAACGACATCGCCGGCAAACAGCATCAGCGGCAGGGCGACGAGACCTGTCGCGAACACCTGTGACACCATCGTCAATTTCAGCAGCCGCCATTGCCGGGCTGGTTCGCGGCTTGCCGCCGCCGCGGCCAGATGCGGCATCAGCAGAATGGTGACGATCTCGCCCGGCAGGCCGGCCATATAGGTGAGCCGCATCGCCACCGCATAATCGGCGACCGCGCCGGCTGTCGAGAGCGGGCCGAGCATGACGACATCCAGCCGGTTCAGCAACAGCGCGCTGCCCTGCGCCGCCATCGCCGGCAGGCCGATGGCAAGCAGCCGTTTCGCATAGCGACGCGGCGGCAGGATCCATGGCCCATGCGGATAGGAAGCGGCATGCCACAGCGCCGGCAGGCCGGCGATCACCGCGGCAAGGGTCAGAACGATCAGGGCGGCGGCGGCGGATTTTTCCGGCAACAGGAGAAGGCCTGGCACCAGCACAGCCTGAAACAGGATGCCGTCATGCACGAGGCTCCATTCCCGCTGGCCTTCGATGGCGAGCGCTGTCTTTGCCCATTGCCGGATCGCCGCGAAAAAACAGGTGAGCGTCACGGCAAGGATCAATCCCGTCGTCCCCGTCTCGCGCGCTTCCGGCATCGCCAGCGCCAGCAGGCCGAAGGCGGCGGATGATGGCAAGGCGACAACGAGCGCCAGCAACAGCGCCTGATGGTTGCGGGCAAGACGCCGGCGGGCGAGATTGCGGGCATAATGATAGCTGGCCGAAGCCGTCAGGCCGAGCGTGGTGAAGGAAAGGCTGAGCGTGACGAGACCGGTGACGAAAAACAGAAGGCCGGAAACCTGCCGGTCGAACTGGCGAGCAATGACGATGGAAGCCGCCAGCGCCAGCCCCTTCGACACCGTCAGCAACAGGACAAGGCGGATGGCCGAGGCCAGATGCGGCCTCGCCTTTTCCAGCGGCAAGGCGACGGAGAGCGCCATTTACCCCTCCGCCCCGGCCAGCCGGTCGAAACAGGCGTCCAGTTGTGCACAATTGTTGGCAAAGATACCTTGCCAGGCCTGTCGTCGCGCCGGCAGATCGTCGAGCAGCCTATCGAAGCCGGCGCCGTTCGCCGGCAGGATGCAATCGGCCATGCCCTGATCGGATAGCAGCGGCGCGATCTTGGCCTCGCCCGGCTGCAGCATGGCGAAAGGCGCACCGCCGCGCGCGGCGGTGATCAGGAGGACATGCAAGCGATTGCTGACGACGAGCGCGGCCTCGTCGTAAAATGTCATAGCCCGTTCAAAGCGCCCGGTGCTCGAACCAAGGCAATCGATGGCGGGGATGCCGAGGGCGTCTGCGAGGCTCTTGCAGAAGGATTCGTCCTTCGACACCTGCCAGGTCATGGCCGGCTGGAAGCCTGCGCGGCGAACCGAGATGACGATGCCCGCCAAGCTCTGAAGCAGAGCCGCCCGATCCTGTCCGGCAACCTCGCGAAAACTCAGGATTGCCCGCCTCGCGTCGGGCCGCGCCGACCAGGGCAGCTTGAAGGCAAGATCGGGAACGAGCATCGCCTCGATACCCCGTGCGGAAAGTGTGGCGGCAGACAGGGTATCGCGGACGCCGATGAGCGCGCCCCGGCGGCTTGCCTGTCGCAGCAAAGTCGCCTTCGAGGCAGACAGGTTCGCGCAGGACGCACCGACCGACGCCAGGCGCAAGGACGGCAAAGCGGTCATCATCGCCAGCATTCCATCGCGGCGATAATGCGACCTTGTGCCGCCGACATCGCCGCAGGCGGTGAACAGCCAATGGCGGGCGCGGCCGAGGCCTTTTCGCAGCAGTTTTGTGGCGAACGCGGCGCGATCGTCGTGGCAGACAACGTTTTTCCAGGCCGGACCGAGATGATTGCGGAGATTTGCCAGATACCAGTCGGGAACGGCATGGCCGAGCGCCAGAACCGGCATGCGCTGCGCCAGCTCCTTCAACAGGATCGCATTGATGATCTCGTCGCCGAGATTGTCGTACTGGGTCCGGAGTGAGAGCGCAGCCGCCATGGCCGGCTCACAACAGGCGGCTGAGCGCGGCAAGACCATCGGCGCGCGACAATTGCCGCGCCCGGTCACGCCGTGCTTCGGCATCGTCCGGGAGATTGCCGTGTGCGGCGCGGGAAATGGTATGCGCCAAGGCGTCGGCATCGCCGGGCGGTGTCAGGGTGGCGGCCGGGCCGAGAAACGCGGCCAGTTCCGTTTGCGGTTCGGCGGTGACCAGCAGCGGTTTTCCCGAGGCGAGCATCGCTCCAAGTTTTGAGGGCAGTACCAGGTCGGCGGCGTCCTTTTCCTGCGGCAGCACATGCAGGTCCGCCATGTTGAGGAAGGCGTTCAGCCGCGCCTGTGGCTGGAAAGGCAGGAAGACGACGGTCGGCAGGTGGCCATGGCGAGCCTGGAGGGTGGCCTTTGCCGGGCCTTCGCCGGCGATGACGAAGCGGATATGCTTGTTTTCGGACAAGCGTTCAGCGGCATCCATAAGGACGGAAAGACCCTGCTTGGCGCCGATGGAGCCGGAGTAGAGGACAACGAAATCATCTTCCGCAAAGCCGAGTTCGGTTCGGTAGGGACTTGGGCCTTCGAGCGGATAAATGGCGGCGAGATCGACCCAGTTGCGAACCACGCAGAGGCGTTGGGGCGGGACACCCTTGGCGGCCAGGCGTTCGGCCATGCGGCTGGAGATGGTCAGGACGCGGTCGAAGCGCGGCACGGTCAAGCGCTCGAAGGCAAGCCCCAGCCGTTTCAGCCAGCCGCCGCTCAGATGGCCGACCGCGAAGGCGGCATCCACCTCCAGATCCTGAACATGCAGGGCGGCTTTCGCCCCGACCAACCACGCCGCCAATTGCGCGGCGGGGGCAGCAAGCAGCGTCGGCTCGATGCAGAGCACGGTGTGCGGCCGATGCCGCAGAATATGCCAGAGCGCCAGCGGCGCGGAACTCATCGCGAAGGAAAGCGGGGCGATCAGCCTCCAGACGCCCTTCATCGGGCGGCGCAGGAACAGCGGGGCGCGCAGCACCCGCACGCCGTTCTCGACAGTGGCCGAATAACGGTTGCGATAGCCGGGCTGCACGGACCAGTCGGGATAATGCGGCGGAGTCGTGATGACGGTGACATTCGCACCGGAGGCGGCGAGATGATCGGCGATTTCGCCAGTATAGCGGCCGACGCCGACGAATTCCGGCGCATGGTTCATGGCATAGATCAGGATGCGGCGCGCCGAAACGGCGGCGGTGCGCGCCTGGCTGGACTTTCTCAAGCTGTCGCCGAAGACCAAGCTCATGCCGCATCCTCCAGACGGCGCTCGCGATAATCGCCGCGCAGGAAACAATGATAGGTCTCCTCTATGCCAGCTTCCAATCCGATGCGCGGCGCCCAGCCGAGCCCACGCAGCCGCGCGCTGTCCATCAGCTTGCGCGGCGTGCCGTCCGGCCTGGTGGAATCGAGGAAGATCGAGCCCGTGAAGCCGACGACCTTGCAGACCAGCCGCGCCAGGTCGAGAATGGCGATATCCTCGCCGGCGCCGACATTGACCGGGGCCTCGCCGGAATATCCGCGCATCAGGTGCACACAGGCATCGGCACAATCGTCGACATGCAGGAATTCCCGACGCGGCGTGCCGCTGCCCCACAGGTTCATCTCGCGGGCGCCGGCGCGCTTGGCCTCATGAGCCTTGCGGATCAGGGCCGGCAGCACATGGCTGCTCTGCAGGTCGAAATTGTCGCCGGGGCCGTAGAGATTGGTCGGCATGGCAGCGATGAAATCCGCACCATATTGCCGGCGATAGGCCTGGCATAGCTTGATGCCGGCGATCTTGGCGATCGCATACCATTCGTTGGTCGGCTCCAGCGCGCCGCTCATCAGCGCCTCCTCGGCGATCGGCTGGGCGGCAAGTTTCGGATAGATGCAGGAGGAGCCGAGAAACAACAGCTTGCCGACGCCGGCGCGATGCGCGGCCTGGATGACGTTGGTTTCCAGCGCGAGGTTGTCGTAGAGAAAATCGGCGGGGTAGCGCTCGTTGGCGAGAATGCCGCCGACTCGGGCTGCGGCCAGGAACACGGCATCCGGCCGCTGACTTTGCATCCAGCGCTCGACATCGGCCTGTCGGCGCAGGTCGAGTTCCTCCCGCGTCGCGGTCAGAACCTCGCAGCCTTCGCAGGCCAGGCGCCGGACGATGGCCGATCCGACCATGCCGCGATGCCCGGCGACATAGATGCGCTTTCCCTTGAGCCGCTCCATCAGACCTTCGTCCTCCGCTGCCGAAGCCACGAAAAACGGTCGATCTCCTGTAGGCGCCATGCGCCCATGTCGGGAATTTTAACGACTGATGGTTTGTATCGATCGATCATAGACATTCCGGCCTCCTTGGAGGTTCAGACCGACATGGCCACAGTTCCGACATGATTAATGCATGGTGAAGAACAAGAATCAATCCGTTTAAGCATAGATAAATAAACGATAATTTTTTCAGAATGAAGGTTTTACCGTAGGTTGAGAGCGCCACGGCTCCGGCACCTTCCCGCATTCGCCGGAATCCCCTGAAACCATGAGGGACAATCATCGGTAGGCGATCGCGGATTTAAGGAGGCGATCGGATTGACAATCGTCAATACACTTAAAAGATGTATCCATGAAATAGCTCCGACCTTCGTTTTCGCTCGCCATGATGGGAGCAAGATTGTGGATGACAGCAGACTTCACTACGCTCGCGCGGGCGTTTCTGCGACGGGTTGGCGAGCGTCAGACATTCAGCGAGGCAGACAATGCGCATATTGTTGATCGAGGACGATCCGGTGCTGGGCGAGGCCCTGCGCGACCATGTCGCCGGCCAGGGGCATGCGGTGGACTGGATGCAGACGCTGGGCGATGCACGCGATGCCCTGCGCGTCGTCGATTACGCGCTGATCCTGCTCGACCTGCGCCTGCCCGACGGCAGCGGCATCGATTTCCTGCGGGCGCTGCGGCGGCGCAGCGATGCGAGGCCGGTCATCATCCTCACCGCCCATGACCAGATCTCCGACCGCATCGAGGGGCTGAACAGCGGCGCCGACGATTATCTCGTCAAGCCGTTCGATCTCGGCGAATTGACGGCGCGCATTCTCGCCGTCAGCCGCCGGGCGGGCGGCAACGTCGCGCCTGTCCTCGCCTTCGGCGATTTTCGCATCAACCGCGCCGACCGGCAGATCGTGGCCGGCCAGGACGAGGTCAGCCTTTCCGGGCGCGAATGGGCGGTGCTCGATGTTTTGATCGCCCGGCCGGGCGCCATCGTCTCCAAGGGGCAGATCGAGGAAGCGCTCTATGCCTTCGGCTCCGAGATCGAAAGCAACACCGTCGAAGTCTATGTCAGCCGGCTGCGTAAGAAACTTGGCAGGCAAGCCATTCTCACGCTGCGCGGCGTCGGCTACAAGATGAGCGAAACCTGCGGCGGATCGGCTGCCTGAGCCGCGACCGCCAGGCATGCCGGTCGGGGATGCGAGAACAATGGAGAGCCGATGACACGGCAGTTGATCGCCTGGCTGATCGCGGCGCTGACCGGCTTCTGGCTGCTCGCCGCCGGTCTTGGCGCCTTCGTCATGCGTGAGGAATTCGACGAGATTTTTGACGGCTCGTTGCAGGAAACCGCCCAGCGGCTGATGCCGCTGATGGTTGACGATCTCGCCAAACGGATCGGTTCGCCGGAGACGCGCAGACTGGACGAGCAGGCGCTGGAAAACGAGGAGGAATATCTCGTCTACCAGGTTCGCGACCAGAGCGGCGCAGTGGTGCTGCGCTCGCGCGATGCACCGGCGGCGCCTTTCTCCGCGCCTCTGGTCACCGGCTTTTTTCAGGACCGGACCTACCGTTTCTACAGTGCCGCCAATACCGAGGGCACGCTCTTCATCCAGGTGGCGGATGCGCTTGCCAATCGTCAGGAAGCGGTGACGGAGGGCGCCACGGCGCTGCTCATCCCGCTTGCGGTGCTGATCCCGGTCAGCGCTGGGCTGATCATGATCATCGTGCGCCGGGCGTTGAGGCCGGTTGCGGATCTGCGCCAGGCGATCGAACGCAAGGACGGCGGCAACATGGCCCCGATCCCGCTGACCGGCCTGCCGCAGGAACTCGCCTCCATCGGCCGTTCGGTCAACCTGCTGCTCGGCCGGCTGGAGGCTGCCTTCGAGGCGGAGCGCGAATTCACCGCCAACAGCGCCCATGAATTGCGTACCCCGATCGCCGGTGCGTTGGCGCAGACGCAATTGCTGATCTCGCTGCTGCGGGAGGACGGCCCGCGCCGCCGCGCCGAGCAGATCGAGGCCTCACTGGTCAAGCTGGTGCATCTGGCGGAAAAGCTGCTGCAGCTTGCCCGCGCCGATGCCGGCATCGGCTCCAGCGCGGCGATGACCGACCTGACGCCGGTGCTCGACGTCGTCATCGACGATTTCGAACGGCAGGGCGCCAGCGAAAACCGCATCCTCTACCGCCGGCCGGCGGATCTTCGCCTCGTCGGCCCTTACAACGAGGACGCCTTCGCCATCGTCGTGCGCAACCTGATCGAAAACGCCCTGCGCCATGGCCGCGCCGATACGCCGGTCGAGGTGGAGGCCTCGAACGGCGCCATCGCCATCCGCAACCACTGCCCAGCGCTGACCGTCGATGAACTGGACACCATCCGCCAGCGTTTCGGTCGCGGCAAGACACGCGCCACCGGCACCGGCCTCGGTCTGTCGATCGTCGACCGGATGCTGGCGCATATGCAGGCGCGGCTCGATTTGCGCTCGCCGGCACCCGGGCGCGAGGATGGCTTCGAAGCACGAATCCTCTTCGACCGCACCGCGTGACGGCCAGGCCGATGTGACTTTGCGGGCGATTCAGCCCGTTTCCTCGTCCAGCGCCGCTTCGCCCGCGGCCACCCGGTCGATATCCTCGCTGATGCCGTAATAGCGCTCCAGCATTTCCCAGCTTTCGTCCATGGCGAAGGTGCTCGAAATGTAAGGCAAGGCGATATGGCCATAAAAGACCGATAGCTGCCGCTCGGCCCTGGATTCGGGCTGGCCGGCAATGCGGGCGGTATAGAGAACGGACACCAGACCGGTGCGATCAGAGCCGGCCCGGCAATGGATGAGGATCGGCTTCGGCGCATCCTTGAGGAGCGCGACGATCTCGTCGGCCCGCGCCGGCGTCAGTTCCTCGCCGGAACTCATCGCGAAATCGATGTGGCGCACGTTCAGCCGCGCGGCGGTGGCGACTTCCTGCTTGTACCAGTCCTGTGCGCTGGGGCCACGCAGGTTGACCACCGTGCGGATGCCATGCGTGACGATGTAGCGTTCCAGCCGATGCGCCGTCGGCTGGCCGGAGCGGTATAGCTCGCCTTCGATCACGGTGTGGAAATTACCGGATATCTGCAGATAGCCGAGATAGCCGCCCATCGTCACCGCCACGGCCAGGGGTATGGCGACTATCGGACGATTGACGCTGAGGTACCCGCGCAGCCGCGCCCAGGCGCCTCGTCTTGCAGGCTGCGGTTCAGCGGCAGCCTTGCATCGCGGCGGTGGTTCGGCCGCCGCGATTCGGCCGGCGAACGGCCGGTCTGCGGAAAGCCGGCGGACCCTCAAGGCAAGCTCCCGCAGGTGAAAGGGTTTGGCCAGATAGTCGTCGGCGCCGGCGCGCAGGCAATCCAGCCGCCTGCGCACATCGTTGACGGACGAAACCACGATCAGCGGCGTCGTCACGCCGCACGCCCGGATTTCGGCGATGAAGGCCAGTCCTTCGCCATCGGGCAATTGCAGGTCGAGGATGACCACGTCGCAACTGGCAAGTGCCGCCCGGCCCTCGGCCAGTGTCTTTGCCCAGAAGACATCCTCTCCGGCCGCTGTCAGGTGACTGCATACCGCCTCCCCGATGGTTTCGTCATCTTCGATCAACAGCACGGACATGGGACACCTCGTACATTACCGTCGATCCATGACTGCCCAAGCTGACAGACGCCTGAAACCGACGCGGGAAGGGAAAATACCGGGATCAGCCGGCAAGACGCTCGGGCGCGAAAAGCGGCGGGCGCGGCTGCGGCTCCGTCCGTGTCCGCTCGACCGCGATCAGGCTGAGTGCGAGCAACAGCAGCGCGGCGAAATAGACGACCGGGCCAGGCCGGCAGCGAAACCTCGACTGGCGAGAACGGGTGCGGATGCTCACGATGTCAGCCGTCACGACTGGAGCGGCGCATTGCCGGACGGCGCCCGGCAGGAAGCGAAGGCATCGAGCGCGCCGTCATAGACCGAGGTCTCGATATTCATCAATCCGAGCACGGTGTGGAACAGGTTGTCATGCGACATCGGCGCATCGGCCTTGGCGCGCAGGCAGCTTAACGACAGGCCGGTGCGGCTGGCGAAGCCATCCGTGAACCAGGCGACGAAAGGCACATGCGTCTGCTGCTCGGGCGCCAGCGCATAAGGCGCGCCATGCAGGTAAAGGCCGTTTTCGCCAAGCGATTCGCCATGGTCCGACATGTAGATCATCGCACCGTCGATGCGCGCCGCGTTCTTCTGCAGCAGGCCGATGACGCTTGCCAGGAAATGGTCGGTATAGAGGACGGTATTGTCATAGGCGTTGACGATTTCCTGCGGGCTGCAATCGGTAAGCTGCGCCGTGTGGCAGGCCGGCTGGAACCTCTCGAACGCCTCCGGATAGCGCAGAAAATAGGATGGGCCGTGGCTGCCGATCTGGTGCAACACGATGGTGGTATTCCTGGTGATCCCGGCCAGCTTCGCATCGAGCCTGTCGAGGAAGATGCCGTCGTCGCATTCGCCTTCGCGGCAATAACGGGCATCCTTGGCATCGTTGAAGCTTTCATAGCTGACGCGATCGGCGACACCCTTGCTGCCGGTATTGTTGTCCCACCAATAGGCATCGATGCCGGCATGATCCAGAATGTCGATCAGGCTGTCGGTCGAGCGCCCCTTGCGATCGGTATAATCCACGCGCGGATAGACGGAAAACATGCAGGGCAGCGACACGGCGGTTTCCGTGCCGCAGCTCGTCGTATGCGTGAAATTCAGGACGTCGAGCGCCGCCAGTTCGGGATTGGTCGGCCTGGCATAGCCGTTCAGCGAAAAATTCATGGAGCGCGCGGTCTCGCCGGCGACGATGACCGTGACCACCGGCCGCGACGAGCTGGCGACCAGCGGACCGACATGCGCATCCGTGCCGATCGGCCGGCGCACGAGGGTCAGTTCGTCATAGGTCATGATGCCGAGATTGATGGCGGCGCTCATCGGGCCGAAAGGATTGATGCGCGCCATCATCTCGTGATGTTCGCGAACGGTCGAGGCGATGGCGGCGAAATGCGACAGGATCAGCCCGGCTGCCAGCACCAGGCTCACCACGACGATCGCCGAGTTATGGACAAGCTTGCCGAGGAAGCGGCGATGGCGCACCCGCACCAGCGCGACCAGCAGCGACGGCACGACGCCGTAGAACAGCACATGCAGGAAGAATTGCGGCGTGATCAGGTGCTTCGCCTCCTGCGGCGTGGTGACCACGACGTTGCGCATCATCTCCCGGTCGATGACGATGCCGAAAACATCGGCGTAATAGGAGGCGATTGCGCCGCTGATCAGCAGGAAGATCAGAAACGGCTTGATCAGATACTTGACCGACAGCGCCACCATGCCGGCGATCGTCAGCAGCGTCAGCGCCGCGGAAAAGGCGAGGAACGCGGCGTTGACGCCACCGAAGCCGATAAGCGCATGGCGCCAGAAGGCGAGATTGAAGACCGCCAGCAGATAAAAGGCGACGAGAAGGGAAAGGGTTGCGCTGCCGATTGCGAAACGTCGGTCGGTTCTTGTTGTCATGGCGGCTCCGTCGAGGCAATCCAGCGCACGAGGGAAGCCGAAAAGACCGGCATCATCCGCGGGCGCGCATGGGTCATTGCGCTCCCTTTGCGCGCCGAGCCTGACACCAACCTGAAAGCAATGCAGCCAAGACCAGAGGGATTTGCAAGCGCGCGCGGCTTGGACTATGGACAATCCGCCGCCCTTTCCTCCCACCACCGGTCGCGCCACCCATGCTGAAAAGCCTTTACACCTGGACCCTTACCCTGGCGGCACGTCCCTCCGCCGCCTGGTGGCTGGCGATCATCGCCTTCCTGGAAAGCTCGATCTTCCTGGTGCCGGCCGATGTGCTGCTGATGCCGATGATCCTGTCGCGGCCGCACCGGGCCTGGCGCTATGCGTTGCTCGCCACCGTTTTTTCGGTGCTGGGCGGCATTGCCGGCTGGTTCATCGGCCGCTTCGCCTTCGAATCGATCGCCAAGCCGGTGCTCGCCTTCTACGGCAAGCTCGACACCTTCGAGCATCTCAGCGCGTCCGTCGACTACAAGACGATCCTGCTGCTGCTGATCACATCCGGGCTGGCGCATCTGCCGCCAATCAAGGTGGTGACGATCCTGGCGGGGGTGGTGAACGTGTCGCTGGGAACCTTCGTCGCCTCGGCGGTCATCACGCGCGGCGGACGCTTCCTGCTGATCGCCTGGCTGTTGCACCGGTATGGCGAAGCCATCCGCGATTTCATCGAGAAGCGGCTCGGGCTTCTGTCAGCGCTGGCCGCAGCCGCTCTGATCGGCCTCTACGGCCTTTACAAGCTCATGCATTGAAATCGATGCTGCGCGCCGATTCGCGCAGCAGCCGCGCCATCGATATGGTCGATTCGATGTCGCGCGCATCGCCGTAGCGCAGCGCGATGGACATGGCGTAAAATACGGTCGGGGATGCCGAGACGTCGAGGGCGCGTTCCTCGAAGTGGGCGAGTTTTTCATCCAGCAGGTGTCGATCGATCAGCATACGGGCTCGCGCGTCTCAGTTTGATGCATCTTGCAGCACTGGAGTCCAAAGTCCAGTGACTTTCGTCCAGGCGCCATCTCCCGGCTTCCCCGTTTCGCGACGCTTCGGCAAGTTTGCAACAGGCCAGAGGGGTGACCGCCGTGAAGCTATTGAAGGCACTGGCAGTTTCAAAATCACTGATTTTCGTGCCGACCTGTAAAAGTTAAATGTCGGTCCCGCCCGCTTGGTTTACCCGACGCCGATGCATTTTAGCGGGGCGCGTGTTGATCGATTCTCTTCTGCTCAATTTCATGAATCGGGATAGCCTCAGCGTCGAGGAACAGGCAACCTTACGGCGGCTGGTGTCGCGCGACCGCGTGTTCGATGTCGACGAGGACATCGTTTCCGAAGGCGCGCGCCCGCAGCACAGCGCCGTGCTGCTCGACGGCTTTGCCGCGCGTTACAAATATATGGCTGACGGTACGCGGCAGATCACCGCCCTGCATGTCGCCGGCGATTTCATGGATCTGCATGCCTTTCTGCTGAAGACAATGGACCACGGCATCATCGCGCTTTCTTCATGCCATGTCGGTTTCGCCGACCATGCGGCGCTGAAGGAAGTGACCGAGACGCAGCCGCATCTTTCCCGCCTGCTCTGGCTCGATACGCTGATCGACGGGGCGATCCATCGCGAATGGATCGTCGCCATGGGACGGCGTTCCAAGCGCGCGCATCTGGCGCATCTGGTGTGCGAATTGTTCTACCGGCTGCAAGCGGTGCGCAAGACCGTCGACTTCAGCTTCCATTTTCCGCTGACGCAGATGGAACTCGCCGACGTGCTCGGCATTTCCGTGGTGCATCTGAACAAGACGTTGCAGCCGCTGCGCCACGACGGATTGCTGAGCTGGGTGAACCATACGATCACCATTCACGACTGGCCGCGGCTGGCGGCGCTCGCCCAGTTCGACCCGACTTATCTGAGCTGCCGCGTCGAGCCGCGCTGATCCGACGCCCGTTGGAAGGGATGGCCAAGCGCGTTTGCGAAGGTTATCACTGGAACGCCCGCCGCGATCGCGCGTTGCCGTGACAGGCGGCGGGTCCGGGATATCGACGACGGGATGGCTTTCATGGATTTTGCATCGGCTTACGATCAGGGCTTCATTCGGGTGGCGGCCTGCACCCCGGCCTGCGAGATCGCCGATCCGCCCGCCAATGTCGCCGCCACGCTGGCGCTGGCGCGCGAGGGGCATGCGGCCGGCGTCGGGCTGATGGCGTTCCCCGAGCTCGGGATATCAGGCTATTCGATCGACGACCTGCTGGGGCAGGAGGTGCTGCTCGATGCGGTCGAAGCGGGCATCGCCGAGCTTCTCGCCGCCAGCCGCTCGCTGCGGCCGGTGTTGCTGGTCGGCGCGCCCCTGGCGCAGAACGGCCGGCTCTACAATTGCGCGCTCGCCATTCATGACGGCCGCATCCTCGGCGTCGTGCCGAAGACACATCTGCCGAACTATCGCGAATTCTACGAGAAGCGCTGGTTCGCCTCCGGCCGCGACGTGCGCAATACGCAGATCACGCTGGCCGGCCAGACCGTTCCTTTCGGCACCGACCTGATCTTTAGCGCCGCCGACCGACCCGATTTCACTTTCCATATCGAGATCTGCGAGGATCTCTGGGCCCCGGCCCCACCCTCCGATTTCGGGGCGCTGGCCGGGGCGACCATCCTCGCCAATCTCTCCGCCAGCAACATCACCGTCGGCAAGGCCGATACCCGCAAGCTGCTGTGCGCCGCCAAATCGGCGAGCAACTGGGCCGCCTACATCTATTCCGCCGCCGGGCCCGGCGAATCGACCACGGATCTTGCCTGGGACGGGCAGGCCTGCATCTACGAACTCGGCAGCCTGCTGGCCGAGACCGAGCGCTTTCCCGCGGGATCGCAGATGTGCATGGCCGATGTCGATGTCGAGCGCCTGCGGCTGGAACGGCTGCGCACCGGCACCTTCAACGATGCCGCGACGTTGAACCTCGGCCCTGACAAGACGTTCCGCCGCATCGGTTTCGATTTCGACGCGCCGCAGGGCGATATCGGCCTGAACCGTATCGTTGCCCGCTTTCCCTTCGTGCCGGCCGATGCCGCCAGGCTCGACCAGGATTGCTACGAGACCTTCAACATCCAGGTCCATGGCTTGATGAAGCGGCTGAAATCCACCGGCATCAAGCGGTTGTGCATCGGCATTTCCGGCGGGCTCGACTCCACCCATGCGTTGCTGGTGGCCGCGCGCGCCTATGACCGGCTCGGCTGGCCGCGCAGCGATATCCTCGGCTTCACAATGCCGGGCTTCGCCACCGGCGACGAGACCAAGACCAATGCCTGGGCGCTGATGCGGGCGCTCGGCATCACGGCGGAGGAAGTCGATATACGGCCGCTCGCCCTGCAATTGCTTAAGGATCTCGGCCACCCCTTTTCCGGCGGCGAGCCGGTCTATGACGTCACCTTCGAGAACGTGCAGGCGGGCCTGCGCACCGATTTCCTGTTCCGCGCCGCCAACCAGCGCAACGCGCTGGTGCTCGGCACCGGCGATCTCTCGGAAATCGGGCTCGGCTGGTGTACGTATGGCGTCGGCGACCAGATGAGCCATTACAATGTCAACGCCTCGGTGCCGAAAACGCTGATCCAGCACCTGATCCGCTGGGTGGCGCGCACCGGCGACCTGAGCCCGGCGGCCAATTCGACGCTGGAAAGCATCCTCGATACGATCATCTCGCCGGAACTGGTGCCGGCCGACGAAAGCGGCGCGATCCAGAGCACGGAAGACAAGATCGGTCCCTACGACCTGCACGATTTCTTCCTGTTCTACACCACCCGCTTCGGGCTGAAGCCCTCCAAGGTCGCCTTCCTCGCCTGGCATGCCTGGCGCGATACCGATGCCGGCGCCTGGCCGCCGCATTTCCCGGCGGAGAAGCGACGGGAATTCCCCCTGCCCATCATCCGCAAATGGATGGAGACCTTCCTGTTCCGCTTCTTCACCATCAGCCAGTTCAAGCGCTCGGCATCGCCGAACGGGCCGAAGGTCACTTCCGGCGGCTCGCTGTCGCCGCGCGGCGACTGGCGCGCGCCCTCCGATGGCAATGCCCGCATCTGGATCGACGAACTGCGCCGCAATGTGCCGGAGACTCTGGCGTGAAGGCAGGCATATGCTTTCTTGCCGCGGCTCTCGCAGCACTGCCGGCGCGGGCGGGCGACTGGCAGGCGGTCGAGCAGATCAAATCCTATCCCGTTTCCGGTCAGACCGGGGCGGAGCTATATGAGGCGATCGGCCGCAACGGGCCGGAAATCAGCCTTGGCATGCGCACCATCGCCCATACCAGCTTCAAGCTGACCTGGAGGCGCAACTACGAACCGCAGGGCGGAAATTGCGTCTTGGTGTCGGCGGTGCCGAAGCTGATCATCACCTATGTGCTTCCCAAGCCGAAGGGCAAACTGCCGGCGGCGCTGCAGCCGCATTGGCAGCGTTTTTACGAGGGCGTCCGCGCCCATGAGAAGGTGCATGGCGATTATATCCGTGATCTGGTGCATGCCATCGAAGCGGAAACCATCGGCCTGACGGTGCCGGACGATCCCGGCTGCACAAAGATCAAGGCGGAGATGACCAAGAGACTCGGCGCCCTCTCGCAAACGCAGCGGCAGCGCAGCCGCGATTTTGACCGCGTGGAAATGAGCGAGGGCGGCAATATCCAGCAACTGGTGCTCGGACTGGTCAACAGCCGCTAGAGCATTTCCAGCAAAAGTGCGAAGCGGTTTCGCGTCCGGAAATGCGTGAAAACAAAGAGATGGAGCGTTTCTGCTTTTCTCGCGGAAAGCGCAAGCGCTCTAACGCGAGAGAGCCCTCTCAGCCGGCGAACGCCATGGCGGCCAGGTCGTATTGGCGGGCAATCCGCGCCAGAGCGGCGCTGGCGCGCTCGTCGCCGGAGCGCAGCGCCAGGAATAATGCGTGCAGGGCCTGCGAACCGTTGTCGTTTGCATTGCCGGCCGAATCCGACGTGCCGCCGAGAATGGTTTCCGCATCCGCCTTGCGCATAAAAATGTCCCCGAATCAATAAGATACACGCCATACAGACTCCTGTTCGGGACGTTTTTCAAGCCTTGTAAAACGGTAATTCCGCCCTAACCCTGTCTGCGGCAACCCTGCCGAGTCCGGGTTAGCGTTAACCAAATATTAAAGATTGTTAATTGCTCCCTAAAGAATCCGGGGGTCGCTCTCGACTCTGCGCCGGATTCTTGTTTTTATGTCGCCCGTCTAAGGAAAACGACCTTCATGTACGGAGGAAAGGGGCGCTTTTCATGGAATACGACTGGACGGGCGCGCGCACCCGCCGGGCAAACCATTTCAAGCTGGGTCTGCTCTGCTTTGCCGCGATGACGATGATGGCCGTTCCGTTGTGGATCGGACTGGTCTGACGCGACGGATTTCGACATTTGAGGAAAACGCCGGTGGGACAGCACCGGCGTTTTGCATGTCTCAGGGCATGCGATGCAGCAGACGGCTGCGGACATAGTCTTCACCGACAATATCGCCGGCGATCTCTTCTGCCCGCAGGCGCTCGAAAGGCGAGCGCACCATGCCGCTGAGGATCACATAGGAACCGAGCGTCGTCACCGTGATTTGCGACGAATCGATGTCATAGGCCGAGGCAAGCGCCTGGGTGACCGCCGCCTCGACCGCCTCGCGACCCGATCGCTCGGGCACGAAGCCGTCGTCATAAAAACTCGGATAGCGGATTACCATGGCCGACACCTCACAGACTGTGAAAGCCTAACGCCCATGCGCCCCGCAGGTTCCCGCAAATCCGTCAGTAACTCGCTCCCGAGCCCACCTCACCGCCCCGGACGGTGAATGACGACGCAAGCCGTTTGAGGCCGCTGGAGAGGAAGGTGACGTCGGTTCCGACGCCGACGAAGGTGGCCCCGGTCTTCACATAATGCCGGGTGATCGCATCGTCGAGCGTCAGGATGCCGGCCGCCTTGCCGGCGGCGCGGATGGTGCGAATTGCGTCTTCGACCACGGCGCGGACCTCCGGCGCATCCGCCTGCCCCGGCAGGCCCATGTCGGCGGCGAGATCGGCGGGGCCGATGAAGACGCCGTCGACGCCCTCCACCGCAACGATGCGTTCGAGATCGTCGATGGCGGCGCGGCTTTCGGCTTGGACGATCAGGCAGATCTCGGCGTCCGCCGTCTGCACGTAATCCGGCACCGCATTGAACCCGGAAGCACGGGCAATCGCCGCGCCGACGCCGCGCACGCCCTTCGGCGGATACTGGCAGGCGCGCACCAGATCGCGCGCCTGCTCGGCGCTGTTGACCATCGGCACCAGCAGCGAGCGGGCGCCGATATCGAGAAGCTGCTTGATCAGCCAGCTCTCGCCAACCGGCGGGCGCACCACCACTTCGGACGGCGAGGCTTGCAGCACCTGCAATTGCCGCATGATGCTGCGCACGTCGTTCGGCCCATGCTCGCCATCGACGAGCAGCCAGTCGAAGCCGGCGCCACCGGCGATTTCGGCGGCATAGGTGTCGGCCATGGCGAGCCAGAGCCCGTAGACCGGGCGATTTTCCTTGAGCGCCGCCTTGAGGCGGTTTGTCGGCGCAGGCATAATCGAAAAATCCTTAAACGATGAATTGCTTGAGATCGGTGGCCGGATCGGCCAGCAAGGTCTTGTCCGGGGTGATGCCGTTTTCGATCATCTTCTTGCCGGAGACATAGGCCTTGGCGTCGTTGATGGCATCGACGGCGATCAGCTTGCCTTGCTTGAAATACCAGACCGAGGCGCTGCCCTCGCGGCTGCCGGGGCGCAGCAGCGTCGCATCGTAGCCGAGGTTGAAGCCTGCAATCTGAAGCTTGACGTCGTACTGGTCCGACCAGAACCACGGCTTGGCGTCATAGGGCGTTTCACCGCCCATCATGACGGCGGCGGCGGCTTCAGCCTGGTCGACCGCGTTCTGCACCGATTCCAGGCGGATGCGCTGGCCGCGCCAGGGCAGCATGGTGCAATCGCCCATGGCGAAGATGTTCGCGTCGGAGGTGCGGGCGAACTCGTCGACAACAATGCCGTTGGCAACGTCGAGGCCGGCTTCCTTGGCAAGCTGGTCGTTCGCACTGACGCCGATGCCGACGATGACGAAATCGACCTCGATCACCGAACCGTCCGACAATTCGGCGGCGGTAACGTGGCCGTCCTTGCCGATCAGCCGGGTCAGGCCGGTGCCCTCGCGGATCACCACATCATGGTCGCAATGGATGACGCGCATGATATCGGCCGTTTCCTTGGCAGCGACGCGCTGCAGGATACGCTCGGCCATTTCGATGACGGTGACTTCGAGGCCGAGATGGCGGGCGACAGCCGCCGCCTCCAGCCCGATATAGCCGCCGCCGATGACCAGCAGCCGCCGGCCGGCGCGCATTTCGCCGGTCAGCAGGTCGGCGTCGCGCTTGTCGCGCATGGTGTAGACGCCATCGAGATCGCCACCGACGCTGGCCGGCAGGCGGCGCGGCGTCGAGCCGGTTGCCAGCGCCAGCGTTTCGTAGCCGAGGCGGGTGCCGTCCTGCATCACGACTTCGCAGGCCGTCCGGTCGATTTTCTCGACCCAGGAGGAGAGGTGGACCTCGACATCGTTATCCTTGAACCATTGCTCGGGACGGAACAGCAGGCGTTCGAAGCTCATCTCGCCCATCAGATATTTCTTGGACAGCGGCGGGCGCTGATAGGGCAGCGTCTCTTCCGCGCCGATCAGCGTGATCGGACGCGTGTCCTTCAAATTCCGCAGCTTGGCGGCCAGCGCGAAACCGGCCTGCCCAGCGCCCACAATAATCAACCTGCCCGTCACGTCATTCCTCCGACATCTCTGTTTTCGCATTTCCGGGAAATGCCCTGCCTAACCTCTATATTGCAAAAGCGGGGATTTGCGTTATTTTTACGGAGTGGTTGGCAGAGTTCGCGCTCTGCCAACCGTTTAGCTATCCTATAAGTTCAACCCGGACGGTCACTGACCAGCTCGTCCGGGTTTTTCTTATCGTCAGCGCGATCCTGATGGGGATGAACCACATCATTCTCACCTCCGTATCGAGGGCGAGGCACTCGCCCATGCTGACGCGGCCCATCCTCGCCAGCGAACCGGCTGGTCTCGGCGCCTGCTGCTTTCGCCCCCGAAAATACACTCATAGCATGTGCTTTTCACACTGCACGGCATTTTATCCATTCCATCAATGGGACGGCAGCTTTCCTCTGTTATCTTCAAGATCCCAAGGAGGAGAAACGGAGGTTACCATGCCCCTGACCCCGCGTAGCCAGACAAGACAGGGTTTCGACCGCCCGGACCGGACACTGCAACCTTACCAAACCCATATTCCCGGCCGGATCATCCTGGTCGGCCATCATCTCAGCGCCAAGACGCATATCCGTTGCATCGTCAAGAGCATCTCGCTTTACGGCGCCGTGCTGGAGGTCAGCCCCTATCTCAGCTTCCCGAACAATTTCTTCCTGGAGATCCTCGGCATCCGCGACGAGATCGGCTGCACGATCATCACCCGCGAGGAGGAAATCGTCACCATCGGCTTCAACATGCTGCTGGCCCAGGAATTCCTGATGCATGTGCTGCGGCTGGGGCACGAAACGACGCACTGAACACATCTGGCGAAACCGGTTTGCAGTAGCCATGAAACTGCATCCCTTTGTTTTGTGGCATTTCCGAACGGAAAACCGGTTCCCACTTTTCCTGGAAATGCTTTATGGTGGCGACCGTTCGCCACCATCGTTTCACCCGGAATTCCTGCCCGCATGTCCACATTCTCGCGCTTCACGCCGCTGGTCGGCGCCCTTCCCGCCACCGTTCCCTTCGTCGGCCCCGAAGCCATCGAGCGCCAGCGCGGCCTCAAGGTCCGGGCGCGCATCGGCGCCAATGAAAACGGTTTCGGGCCGGCGCCCTCGGTTCTGGAAGCCATCACAGCGGCGGCGGCGGAGACATGGAAATACAATGATCCGGAAAACTTCGAGCTGAAGCAGGCGCTCGCCGCCCATCACGGCATCCGGCCTGATAATATCGCCATCGGCGAAGGCATCGACAGCCTGCTGGGACTGATCGTGCGGCTGGTGGTCGAGCCGGGCACGACCGTCGTCACCTCGCTCGGCGCCTATCCGACCTTCAATTATCATGCCAACGGTTTCGGCTGCCGGCTGGTCACCGTGCCCTATGCCGGTGACAGGGAGGATCTCTCCGGCCTGCTCGACGCGGTGGGCCAGGAAGACGCAACGCTCGTCTATTTCGCCAATCCCGACAATCCCATGGGAAGCTGGCGGGAGGCGGACGAGGTGCTGGCCTTCGCCCGCGCCGTGCCGGAAACCTGCCTCGTCATCCTCGACGAGGCCTATTGCGAGACCGGGCCGATGAGCGCCCTTCCTTCGCTTGCCTCGCTGCTCGACCGGCCGAACGTCATCCGCACCCGCACCTTCTCGAAAGCCTATGGTCTGGCCGGCGCGCGGGTCGGTTACGCCATCGGCACGCCCGGCACGATTCAGGCCTTCGACAAGATCCGCCATCATTTCGGCATGAACCGCATCGGCATGGCGGCAGCACTGGCGGCGCTGGCCGATCAGGATTACCTGCATGAAGTCGTCGGGAAGATCGCCGCGGCGCGGGAGCGGATCGGCGTCATCGCCCGAGACAGTGGTCTCGTCGCCCTGCCCTCGGCGACCAATTTCGTCGCCGTCGATTGCTTGCGCGATGGCACTTATGCGCGCGCCATCGTCGACGGTCTGATGGAGCACGGCGTCTTCATCCGCATGCCCGGCGTCGCGCCGCTCAACCGCTGCATCCGCATCAGTGTCGGGCCGCAGCCCGATCTCGACCTGCTGGCCGAAACGCTACCGAAAGTCCTGAAAAGCATAGGCTAGATACGACAAAACCGCGCCGGCCTTGTTCCTGCCGGTCGCGGTTTCCAGTCGTCAAAAAGTCCATGTCAGTGATGGGTCATCCATTCGCGGGCGGCGCGCAGGGCCTCGGCGAGCTGCATCTTGCTCATCGTGGCGGCGAGATCGGCGCGCAGTTCTGCGGCACGGTCGGACCCCTTGATCGCGGCGATATTCAACCATTTGTGCGCCGCGACCAGATCGATGTCGCAACCGCGTCCGGTCGCATACATCAGCCCCATATCGCAGAGGACGTCAGCGCGGGCTTCGCCACCCATGGTGGCCATTTCGGAATTGCGAATTTCAAAGCGTGCCATCGGATTTGTCCCTGTTGATGCCTGTTGGTCTTCCAAGTCCCTGTTTCGATCGCCCTTGAAGGGCTCCCCTTGCGGCCGTCGCCCTTGTTTTTCGGGGCTTGTCCGGTCGGTCGGGGCGGCAGGTTTTCCCTGCTCGTTTGATGGCTTGACTATGCCAGAGGGCTTTCAACACGCGTTTAAAATGCATGCTTAAGAGGCGACAAACAAAATGCAAACACGCGGTAAATGCAGGATTCGATTAAACATTCCGGCCCTTGCAAATGAAGGGTTTCGCCTCGAATTTTACGAAAATGCAAGACTTGGATTTCAACCCTTGCTTTACCACGAATCCGCTCGATATCTTTTTTCGCATTCGAAGGGTGCGGCTGAACCCAGGATGAACGGCCGTCTCAGCCGGTATTCAGATGCAGTGTTCCATTTTGAGATCATCAAGTGGGATCGGGAATATCAAGGGGAACAGCCATGGAAGTCGTCGCACGCCGCCTCACCATCATCATGCTCAGCGCCTTCGTCTTCGCCATGGGCTTTTCGGCGGCGGTGAACCATTCGGCGCAATCGCCGCTGAAGATGCGCAGCGGCACCGCAGCCCCCTGCTATCACACCGAAAGCCCCTATTGCACCGCGATCCTCTGAGGAAATTTGCGGGATATTCGAGCAGGATCTTTTGCTTGTCACCGTTCTGCTCCTATACTGGCGCATGAACAAACGAATCTCTCCGCTACCCTTCGTCTCGCCCGAGACGTTCAAACCGCAAAGCTTCGACAATGCCGTCGAGGCCGTCGATGCGCTGACCGCGCTTTACGAGCGCAATACCGCCTTCCTGACCGAGGCGTTCAAGGCGCTGGCCAAGGGTGCGCCGATCATCGGCCGCTACCGCGCCTGCTACCCGCAGGTCAGCCTGGAAACCAGCAGCTTCGGACATGTGGATTCACGCCTGTCCTACGGCCACGTCACGGCGCCCGGCATCTACACGACGACCGTCACCCGCCCGAAACTGTTCCGGCATTATCTCAAGCAGCAGATCGACCTGCTGCTGCGAAACCACAATGTTCCGATCCTCGTCTCGGAATCTGCGACGCCGATCCCGCTGCATTTCGCTTTTGGCGAAGGCGCCTATGTCGAGGCGGAAGCCAGCTCCTCGCTTTCCGACGTGCCCCTGCGCGACCTGTTCGACACGCCCGACCTCAACAACACGGACGACCAGATCACCAATGGCGAATACGAGCAGCCGGCGGGCGAACCTGCGCCGCTCGCGCCCTTCACCGCCCAGCGCATCGATTATTCGCTGGCGCGGCTCAGCCACTACACGGCGACCAGCCCGAACCATTTCCAGAATTTCGTGCTGTTCACCAATTACCAGTTCTATATCGACGAATTCTGCACCTTCGCGCGCGAGCTGATGGCCAGAGGCGGCGAAGGCTATACCGAGTTCGTCGAGCCCGGCAATATCGTCACGCCCGCTGGCTCCGACAGGCCGGAGACGGATTTGACGCTTGGCCGCCTGCCGCAGATGCCGGCCTATCACCTGAAGAAAAAGGGCCATGCCGGCATCACCATGGTCAATATCGGCGTCGGCCCCTCCAACGCCAAGACGATCACCGACCATGTCGCGGTGTTGCGCCCGCATGCCTGGCTGATGCTCGGTCATTGCGCCGGGCTTCGCAACAGCCAGCGGCTCGGCGACTATGTGCTTGCCCATGCCTATGTGCGCGAGGACCATGTTCTCGACGACGACCTGCCGGTCTGGGTGCCGATCCCCGCGCTTGCCGAAGTGCAGGTGGCGCTGGAGGCCGCTGTCGCCGAAGTCACCGGTTACGAGGGTTTTGAGCTGAAGCGCATCATGCGCACCGGCACCGTCGCCACCATCGACAACCGCAACTGGGAGCTTCGCGACCAGCGTGGGCCGGTCAAGCGCCTGTCGCAATCGCGCGCCATCGCGCTCGACATGGAATCGGCCACCATCGCCGCCAACGGTTTCCGCTTCCGCGTGCCCTACGGCACGCTGCTCTGCGTCTCCGACAAGCCGCTGCATGGCGAATTGAAGCTGCCTGGCATGGCGACCGCCTTCTATAAGACGCAGGTCAGCCAGCACCTGCAGATCGGCATCCGCGCCGTACAGAAACTGGCGGCGATGCCGAATGAGGCACTGCATTCGCGCAAGTTGCGCAGCTTTTACGAGACGGCGTTCCAGTAAGGGCCGCCCATCCCCAAAGAGAAAAGGCGCCTTTCGGCGCCTTTTCCATGTGGTTCTTCGGGACGATCAGTCCTTCGCTTCGGCCCAGACCTTGTCCAGCCCCTTGCGCAGGGTGGAGACCATCAGGTCGACGTCCTCTTCGGTGATGGTCAGCGGCGGCGAGGCGAGCATGCGGTCGCCGGTGGCGCGCAGGATGACGCCGTTCTCGACGCAGACATTGCGCACCATGGTGCCGATATCGTCCGGCTTGGCGTAACGCTGGCGCGTCTTCTTGTCCTTGGCGAGTTGCAGGCCGGCCATCAGGCCGACGGAGACGGTTTCACCGACCATGTCGTGGTCGGCAAGGCTGCCCCAAGCCTTGGCGAAATAGGGGCCGATATCGTCGCGCACGCGCTCGACCAGCTTTTCTTCCTCGATGATGCGCAGGTTTTCCAGCGCCGCCGCGGCGCAGACCGGATGGCCGGAATAGGTGAAGCCGTGGAAGAAATCGCCGACCTCGTTGATCATCACGTCGGCGACGCGGTCGCTGACCAGCACGCCGCCGATCGGCAGGTAGCCGGAGGACAGGCCCTTGGCGACCGGGCAGAGATCCGGCTCGATGCCGTAATGCTGATGGCCGAACCACGAGCCGAGACGGCCGAAGCCGCAGATGACTTCGTCGGCGACCAGCAGGATGTTGCGCTCCTTGCAGATGCGGGCGATTTCCGGCCAGTAGGTTTCCGGCGGAACGATGACGCCGCCGGCGCCCTGGATCGGCTCGGCGACGAAGGCGGCAACGTTGTCCTCGCCGAGTTCGTCGATCTTCTCTTCCAGCTCGCGGGCGATCTTCAGGCCGAATTCGGCCGGCGACAGGTCGCCGCCCTCGGCATACCAGTAGGGCTGGTTGATATGGGCGATGCCGGGGATCGGCAGGTTGCCCTGCTCATGCATCCATTTCATGCCGCCGAGGCTGGCGCCGGCAACCGTCGAGCCGTGATAGCCGTTCTTGCGGGAAATCACCGTCGTCTTGGTGGGATGGCCGAGCGCCTTCCAGTAGACGCGGGCCATGCGGAACCAGGTGTCGTTGGCTTCCGAGCCGGAGCCGGCGAAGAAGACGTGGTTCAAATGCGGGCCGGCATGGGCGGTGATCTTTTCCGCCAGCAGGATGGTCGGCTCGGTCGTGGTGCCGAAGAAGGTGTTGTAATAGGGCAGTTCGTTCATCTGGCGATAGACGGCGTCGGCGATCTCCTTGCGGCCATAGCCGATATTGACGCACCACAGGCCGGCAAAAGCATCGAGATATCTCTTGCCGTGATTGTCGAAGACATGCACCCCTTCGGCTCGCTGGATGATCCGCGTTCCGGCGGCATTCAGCTTCTTCATATCCGTGAACGGATGCAGGTGATGGGCCGCATCGATCGCGCCGAGATTGGATTGGGCAACATGTGTGTTCATGACAATATCCTCGCCACAGTCAGGCCGTGCGAACGGCGACAGGCGGCGCTTTTGCCGCCCCTGCGCTGACTTGCTGATTGAAGGCAGATTGATCGCGCGCCGAAGATGACGCGACAAATTCGGATTTGCAAGGGATTGCGCAGAATTGTTTTTCGCTCGTATAACAGAAAGCAAGTTTTTCCTTTGTGAGCATCATCCATGACAGACGCTTCCTCTTCCGCCGGCACATCCGTTGTCGGCGCTCCGCCGCGTATCGAAATCCTTCTCGTCGGCATGAACGGCGACCTGCGCGGCAAGCAGATCCCCCTGGAAGCGGAAAAGAAGGTCTGGGAAGGCAGCGTGCGCTTGCCCTCCTCCACCCAGTCGCTGGACATCTGGGGCGACGACAATGACGACCTCACCGGCCTGTCGCTGTCGATCGGCGACCCGGACGGCGTGTGTATTCCCGACCGGCGTTCGCATGCGCCGATGCCCTGGGCCCCGGCCGGCTCGACCCAGGTGCTGGCAACCATGCATGAGCTCGACGGCACGCCCAGCTTCATGGACCCGCGCGCCATCCTCGCCTCGGTGCTGAAGAAATACGACGCGCGCGGCCTGACGCCGGTCGTCGCCACCGAGCTGGAATTCTACGTGGTCGAAGACGACTGGCGCGAGACCGGCCGCCCGCGTCCGCCGCAACGCCTTACCTATCGCGGCCAGCCGAACGGCTATCAGCTCTACGACATGTCCGCCGTCGATGCGCTCGAAGGCTATCTGCAGACGCTGCGCAGCTGGGCCAAGGCTCAAGGCCTGCCGGCCGACGCCACCACGGCGGAATTCGGCCCCGGCCAGTTCGAGATCAACCTGCTGCACCGCCCGGATGCGCTGGCTGCCGCCGACGATTGCATCTACCTCAAGCGTCTTGCCGAACAGGCGGCCCGCCATCACGGGCTGAAATCCACCTGCATGGCCAAGCCCTATGCCGAGCACGCCGGCTCCGGCCTGCATGTCCATGCCAGCGTCATCGACAAGGACGGGAAGAACGTGCTCGACGCCAAGGGCGGCGATCCCAAGCGCCTGAAATCCGTCTGCGCCGGCATGCTCCAGACGATGCGCGACGCGCAACTCATCTTCGCGCCGTTCGCCAATTCCTATCGCCGCTTCCAGCCCGGCTCCTTCGCGCCGGTCGATCTCACCTGGGGCTTCGGCAATCGCGGCACGGCGATCCGCATCCCCGACAAGGACGGCCCGGCCGCCCGCGTCGAGCATCGCGTCGCCGGCGCCGACGCCAATCCGCACCTGCTGCTGGCCGCGATCCTCGGCGGCATGCTGCTCGGTCTCGACAACGACCTCGATCCCGGCCCGGCGACGGAGCCTGGCGTCGAAAGCCATGCCGAACGGCTGACCTACGATTTCCTGGCGGCAGTCGAGCAATTCTCCGCCTCCGCCTTCATCGCCGATACCTTCGGCGAGGAGTATCGCAAGCTCTACGGCGTCACCAAGCGCAAGGAAGCCCTGCTCTACCTGAAGACCATTTCGGACTTCGACTACCAGACCTATCTGCCGCGTCTCTGATCAGGCATCCAGTCCCGCGGGCCGGCCCGCGGGAAGCACCGCCGCGACGCGCTCGATCAGCGTCGGGGCGACCGGCGGATCGCCGACGATCACCTTCAGTTCGCCCGGATGCAGGCGCAGCGCCACGTCGCGCGGCATAGGCAGCAATTCACCGTCGATGACGCAATTGCTGCGCCCGCCCTCTTTCGGGAAATGCAGGTCGATCGATGTCGAGGCCATGGCGGTGACGTCGATATTGTCCTTCAGCCGACCGCGCAGGATATCGAAGGCCAGCCGCGCGACCCCGGCGGGCCGCATTTCCTGCGCCAGATAAAAGCCGAGCCGCCCACCCTTGAGATTGTCGGCGAACATCAGCGGATCGGGACCGAACTCGTTGTTCGACACCGAGATGGCCGAGACCGTACGATGCTGCATATGGCCGTCGACCTTGAACTCGACGTCGAAGACCGGCGGATTGAACACCACGCCGACGGCGGCGCGGGCGCTGGCGCGCATTTTCCCAAGCCGCGAGGCAAAGGTCATGGCATTGCGGTAGCGCACCATGCGCGCATGCAGGCCGGCGGAAAACTGATGCACGAAGGATTTGCCGTTGGCGCTGCCGATATCGACGGCCTCGACATGGCCGTTGGCCAGCGTTTCGAGGACGACGCGGATATCGAGCGGCAACTTCAACGACCGGGCGAACAGGTTCATCGTGCCGGCGGGAATGACGCCGAGCGCGATGCCGTTCTTCCAGCAGATCGAGGCGGCCGTCGAGATGGTGCCGTCGCCGCCACCGGCGATCAGCCCGTCGAGATCGCCGCTCGCCGCTTCCCGCTGCATCGTCTCGACGATATCCTTGCCCGAGACGACGACGCAGTCGAAATCGTGGCCGGCCTGACGGAAGATATGCTCGGCCAGCCTTTCATACTCGGCCATATCGGTCGTCCTGAAGGTGCCGCCGTCGCGATTGAGAAAGGCCTTTAATCTCATATGCCAACCGTTTCGTGCCTGGTTTGCGATCCGGGGACTGAGATAGTTGCTGCCCTTGGAAGTTAAAAGGGTATCTGATGCAACCAGCCCACAGCTGACCAAAAATTTGCCGCAGCGCAAAAAATGCCTCTCGACGCGCGCCCGCCTTGGACCGATAAAGGGCGAAATTGCTTTGACAGCCTTATTTCCCCATCGTGCGGCCCGAAAACCGGCGCTCCTGCCCGACGTGGCAGCGAAACGCCGTTTGCGCGCCTCAAGAGGATATCATGACGAAATTCGCCGCCATCGACCTGGATTCGCCGGGCCAATCGACCGATTCGCAAGATCAGGATCATGTTCAGGCGCCCGTTGCCGTTCCGGCCCCGGTTTCGCGGCTGGCCGCCATCCTGATCGAGCTGGCGCTGGCCGTCGGCGGCTTCGGCATCGGCACCGGCGAATTCGCCATCATGGGCCTGCTGCCCAACATGGCCTCGGAATTTGGCGTCACCCCGTCGCAGGCAGGCTATGTCATCAGCGCCTATGCGCTCGGCGTCGTCATCGGTGCGCCGGTGATTGCGGTCGCGGCGGCGCGCATGGCGCGGCGCGACCTGCTGTTGCTGCTGATGGGCATTTTCGCGGTCGGCAATATTTTCAGTGCGCTGGCGCCGAGCTTCGAAAGCTTCGCCCTGCTGCGCTTCGTCACCGGCCTGCCGCATGGCGCCTATTTCGGCGTCGCGGCCCTGGTCGCCGCCTCGCTTGCGCCGCCGCACAAGCGGGCGAGCGCCGTCGGCCGCGTCATGCTCGGCCTCACCGTGGCCACACTGGTGGGAACGCCGGTCGCCACCTTCTTCGGCCAGGCTTTCAGCTGGCGCATCGCCTTCCTCGCGGTCGGGGCCATCGGACTGCTGACGGTGGCACTGATCTTCCTTTACCTGCCCAGGGACACTGTGGCGGAAGGCGCGAGCTTCAAGCGCGAACTCGGCGCCTTCAAGCGCAAGCAGGTGTGGTTGACGCTCGGCATCGCCGCCGTCGGTTATGGCGGCATGTTCGCGGTCTTCACCTACATCGCCTCGACGGCGACCAAGGTGGCGATGATGCCGGAAAGCATGGTCTCGGTGCTGATGGCGCTGTTCGGCGTCGGCATGATCACCGGCAATATCGTCGGCGGCTGGCTGGCCGACCGCTCGATCATGAACACCATCGGCGGCTCGATCCTCTACAACATCGTCATCCTCACGCTGTTCTCGCTGACGGCGGCGAGCCCGACGATGCTGTGCCTCTGCACCTTCCTGATCGGCTGCGGCTTCGCCGCCGGCCCGGCGATCCAGACGCGGCTGATGGATGTCGCCGCCGACGCGCAGACGCTGGCCGCCGCCTCCAATCATTCCGCCTTCAACATCGCCAATGCGCTTGGCGCCTGGCTCGGCGGCCTCGTCATCGCCTGGGGCTACGGCTTCGCCGCCACCGGCTTTGTCGGCGCACTCCTGTCGATTGCGGGCGCGGGCGTATTTGCCGTCTCCTACATCTTGGATCGCAAGGAAAAGGCGCGCGCCTGATCCTTAACGTTCGGGAAGCTTCAACGGGCCGCCGGTCTTGATCGAGCGGATGGCGAAGTTGGAGCGGATGTCGGTGACGCCCGGCATGGTCAGCAGGGTTTCGGTCAGCAACCGTTCATAGGCGGAGAGGTCTTCGACCACCACCTCCGCCAGGAAATCCGCATTGCCGGAAATCAGGAAGCAGGAGACCACCTCGGGTATGGCGAGCAGCGCCTCCTGCTGCGCCTGCGCATTGTCGCGCGAATGCAGCCCGACCTTGATTTCGACGAAGACGGTGAGGCCGAGCCCCACTTCCTTGCGGTCGATATCGGCGCGATAGCCGCGCAGGATGCCGGATTTTCCAGATTGCGGATGCGCCTGAGGCAGGGCGACGGCGACAGGTTCACCTTTTCGGCGATTTCGACATTGGTAGCGCGCGCATCGTTTTGCAGCAGCTTGAGGATGGCGATATCGAATTTATCGAGATTTGGCATAATCGGGAACTCCACGCATTTATATTGGCAGGATATTGCGCCAGTGGGGAATTTCAAGCCACAGAACGCAAGGACATGCCCTGCCCCGCAGCGCTAGAGTTCGGTCATCGTCATCGTCATCGCTTCCAGCGACAAGGATCGGACCCATGGCCCTCGTTACCGACATTCACACCGACACTCCCTCGCAGGCTACCGGCTATGCCGGGGCCGTCGTCACCGTGCTGATCTGGGCGGCCTGGATGCTGGCGACGCGCCAATCGGCCGCGACATCGCTGAACTCCATCGATATCGGCCTGATCCGCTTCGGCATTCCGGCACTGGTGCTGGCGCCGGTCTGGTGGCGCACCGGACTTCTGCCGCGCGGTGTGCCCCTGCGCATCCTGCTGCCGATGGTGGCAGGCTCGGGCATCGTCTTCCTGCATGTGGCGGCAACGGCATTGCAGGTGACGCCGGCCGGCCCGGCCGCCATCCTGCTCGGCGGCGCCATGCCGCTCGCGACAGCGCTGATCGGCATACTCCTCTTCGGCGAGCGGCCGGATCGGATGCGGCTGCTCGGCCTTAGCGGCATCGTCGCCGGCGTCGCCATCCTGCTGGCCGGCAGCCTGACGGGCAGCGGCATGACGCTTGGCGGTCTCGTGCTGCTGCCGCTCGGCGCCCTGCTCTGGGCCGGCTTCACCCATGCCTTCCGCCGGTCTGGGCTAAGCGCCCTGCAGGGTGCGGCGATCATCGCCGCCTGGTCCTTCCTGCTCAACCTGCCGCTGGTCGCCGTCTTCGGCCAGCATGTGACCCAGGCAAGCCTTGCCGAGCTGCTGCCGCAGGTCCTGAGCCAGGGCATCCTCTCCGGCCTCGTCGCGACCCTGGCCTATGGCACCGCGATCCGGGCGCTCGGCGGTTCGCAGGCCGCCGCCTTCACGGCGCTGACACCGGTGCTGGCGACGCTCGGCAGCGGCTATCTGCTCGGCGAGCCGGTTGGTCTCACCGCCCTGCTCGCTGCCCTTGTCACCGGCGCCGGTGTCGCGCTTTCCACGGGTATCCTGTCGAAGTCCTGAAATGCAAAAAGCGCGTGCCGGGCGAACCGGCACGCGCTTTTCCTGTCTCCGGCGCGGTATGCGCTCAAAAACGGCTCAGAGCGCCGCCTTGATCTTTTCCGCGGCTTCCGGCGAGACCCACTTGCTCCAGAGGTCTTCGTTTTCCTTCAGGAAATGCTTGGCGCCATCGTCACCGCTTGCCTGATTGTCGGTCATCCAGGCCATCAGCTTGTTGACGGTGACGTTGGTCCAGGCGCGCTTGTTGAGGTAATCCATGACCTCGGGGCCGGCCTTCTCGGAGAAGGGCTTGGCGACCAGCGTCTTGACCGTGTCCTTCGGCCAGTCGTTCTTCTTCGGATCGGGGCATTCGGCAACCGTGTTGCAACGCTTCCATTCGGCCGCGTCATAGGGCACGCCATGCTCGAGCTTCACCATCTCGTATTTGCCGAGCAGCGCGGTCGGAGCCCAGTAATAGCCGACCCAGCCCTGCTTGCGCTCGTAAGCCTTGGCGATGGAGCCATCGAGGCCGGCAGCCGAGCCGGTATCGATCAGCGTGAACTTCGCCGCTTCGCCGCCATAGGCCTTGAAGAGCTGCGCTGTCACCACCGTGCCGCCCCAGCCCTGCGGGCCGTTATGCACGGCGCCCTTGCTGGCGTCTTCCGGGTCGGGGAAGAGTTCCGGGTGCTTCAGCGCGTCGTCGATGGTCTTGATGTCGGGATGGGCGTCAGCGATGTATTTCGGGATCCACCAACCCTGCACGGCGCCATCGGAAAGTGCGGTTGCAGCGCCGATCAGCTTGCCATCGTCGAGGCCACGCTTGACGACGTCCGGCAACAGGTCGACCCAGCCTTCCGGGGCCAGATCCGGGGCGCCCTTCTCGACCATCGAGGTGATGGTCGGCACGGTGTCGCCGACGATGATTTCGGCCTTGCAGCCATAGCCCTCGTTGAGGATGAACTTGTCGAGGCTGGCGAGCACTTCGGCGCTCTGCCAGTTCATGCTGGCAATGGTGACATCGCCGCAGGCGGCGTTGGCTGCGCCACCGAACCCGATGAGGCCGACGGCAAGGCAGGTCGTTGCAAGCAGTTTCTTCATGTCTCGTTCCCTTGATCTGGCGGTGTGTGACATCCGCACACGACCGGCGCACCGCCGCGCCCAATCCTGCACATGCGAAGCGAGGCCGTTCAACAATCCCGAACGGATCGCCCGACCTTTCTTTTCAATCGCATGGCAGTCTTGCATGACGGGTGCGCGATGTCGCTCCAGATGCGCCTCGATCTGACACGGCTGCGACATGAAGCAGCGGCGAGCGCCGAAAAGCCCGCGTGAAGGCGCGGGCTTTTCGTATTCCGCTTCTATTTGCAGCGCATCAGGCCTGCAGGACAACGACCTTGGTGCCGGGTTTCACGCGTTCGTAGAGATCGATGACATCGTGGTTCAGCATGCGCACGCAGCCGCTCGACATCGCCTGGCCGATCGACCAGGGCTGGTTGGTGCCGTGAATGCGGAACATGGTGTCGTTGCCACCGCGATAAAGATAGATCGCGCGGGCGCCGAGCGGATTGGTGAGCCCGCCAGGCAGGCCGCCGGCATATTTCAGGTTTTTCTGCGGATCGCGACGGATCATGTTGGGCGTCGGCGTCCAGCTCGGCCATTCGGCCTTGCGGCCGACATAGGCATTGCCGGCGAGCGCATAGCCTTCGCGCCCGACGCCGATGCCGTAACGCATCGCCCGGCCGGCGCCGAGTACGTAATAGAGACGGCGCGCCGGCGTGTCGACGACGATGGTGCCCGGCGCCTGCTCGGTCGCATAGGCGACTTCCTGGCGGCGCAGCTCCGGCTTGACCTTTTCCAGCGGCATCGCCGGCATGGGATGCTTCTCGTCCGGGCGAGGACCGTAATTGGCCAGTTGGCTGGAGGTCTGCGCGGTACAGCCGGCCAGCATGGCGGACAATCCGAGCAACAGGTGGCGGCGGGAAATCGACATCGGCTCGCTCTCGTAAACGTTTCGTTGATGACGCGAAACTTACGGAGAACATGGTTAACGCCTGGTAAACACACCGTCTTTTCGCTTAACCTCTGCGGCGGAAATCCGGCGCCGCCACGCGCTTGCGACCGCTCCACCGGCTGCGACATTCCGTCGCTTGACTTTTGGGAAAAACTGGCTCACCTCATGCCTCACGCGCTGACTTTTTCTCACCCGCGCGGAGTTCAACGGAGCCATCATTACGATGCCAAGCGACAGTAGCGGTCGATTGAGCAAGCCCCGAGCGGCCATCGTGGTCTGACGCCCGTCAGCTCGTCCACGCGGTCGCACGGGGTGTGCGATCGACGGAAAGGCGAGCAATATGAACTTTCAAAGCTTTCCCGAACGGGCCGGCCGCGCCGCCCGTATCTTTCTGAACCCGACTGCCGGGATGCCATCGCTTGCCGACCGCGTCGAGCAGATGAACGGCATGACCGTGGCCGAGGCCGCCCAGGTTCTGACCAGCCTTCCGGAAAACAAGGCCATAGCGCTTCTGGCCCGGCCGGAACTGCATCACGCCGCCGACATCGTCGCCGCGCTGCCTGTCGAACAGGCCGTCAAGCTTCTGAAGGGCACGGCCCATGACCGCGTGACCGACCTTTTCCAGGCCATGGACGACGCGACGCGCCGCAACGTCATCTTCGCACGGCTGGATCCGGCCACAGCGCGGGCGGTCGAGCATCTGATGCATTATCCACAGCGCACCGCCGGCGCGATGATGACCACGGAATTCGTCAGCGTGCCGGAAAACTGCACCGTCGCCGATGCACTGGCTCATATCCGCAAGGTCGAAAAGGCCAGCGAAACGATCTATGCCATTTACGTGCTCGACCGGGTGCATGGCAATCTGCTCGGCGTCGTCACGCTGCGGCGGCTGATCATGGGCGAGCCTGACGCCAATATCCTGTCGGTTGCCCGCCGCGACGGCGTGGTCAGCGCCACGCCGTTGACGCCGCAGGAAGAGGTTGCCCGGCTGATCCGCGCCAACAACCTGCTGGCGCTGCCGGTTCTCGACGACTATGCCCGCGTTCTCGGCATCGTCACCGTCGACGACGTCATCGACACGATGATCGCCGATACGACCGAGGACGCCCAGAAGTTCGGCGGCATGGAGGCGCTCGGCAAGCCCTACATGAAGATCAGCATGGCCGGCATGATCCAGAAACGCGCCGGCTGGCTGGCCGCGCTCTTCCTCGGCGAAATGCTGACGGCCAGCGCCATGCAGCATTTCGAGACCGAGCTGGAAAAAGCCATCGTGCTGACCCTGTTCGTGCCGCTGATCATGAGCTCCGGCGGCAATTCCGGATCGCAGGCGACCTCGCTGATCATCCGGGCGCTGGCGCTCGGCGAGCTGAAGCTTTCCGACTGGTGGCGGGTGGCGCTGCGCGAACTGCCGACCGGGCTGGTGCTCGGCGGCATTCTCGGCCTCGTCGGCTTCGCCCGCATCGCGCTGTGGCAGTCGGCCGGTTTCTACGACTACGGTCCGCACTGGCAGCTCGTCGGCCTGACCGTCTTCGCCGCGCTGATCGGCATCGTCACCTTCGGCTCGATGGCCGGCTCGATGCTGCCCTTCGTGCTGCAGAAGCTGCGGCTCGACCCGGCCAGCGCCTCCGCGCCTTTCGTTGCGACGCTGGTCGATGTCAGCGGCCTGGTGATCTATTTCAGCGTGGCGCTGGTGATCTTGAGCGGCACGCTGCTTTAAAACATCACATCAAAGCAAGAGGCCGGCGGATCACCCGCCGGCCTCTTGGCATTTTACATGTTCGGATAGACCGGCCCCTCGCCGCCTTGCGGCGGCACCCAGTTGATGTTCTGGTTTGGATCCTTGATGTCGCAGGTCTTGCAGTGGACGCAGTTCTGCGCGTTGATGACGTAGACCTCCTGACCGTCCTTCTCCACCCATTCGTACACGCCAGCCGGACAGTAGCGCGTCGACGGGCCGGCATAGACGTCCAGTTCCGAAGTCTTTTGCAAAGCCGGATTCTTGAGCTGCAAATGGATCGGCTGATCTTCCTCGTGGTTGGTGTTCGACAGGAACACCGAGGACAGGCGGTCGAAGGTCAGGACGCCGTCGGGCTTCGGATAGTCGATCTTCTTGTGCTTGGCCGCCGGTTCGAGGCTTTGGGCGTCTGTCTTGCCGTGCTTGAGCGTTCCGAACAGCGAGCCGCCGAACAACGTGTTCGTCCACATGTCGAGCGCACCGAGGCCGATGCCGATCGCCGTGCCGAACTTCGACCACAACGGCTTGACGTTGCGGACCTTCTTCAGATCCTTGCCGATGGCGGTCTTGCGCCATTCATTCTCGATTTCCACCGGCTCGTCGTGAGAACGGCCAGCCGCGATCGCATCCGCCAGCTTGTCGGCGGCGAGGATGCCGGACAGCACCGCATTGTGGCTGCCCTTGATGCGCGGCACGTTGACGAAGCCGGCCGAGCAGCCAATCAGCGCCCCGCCTGGGAAGGACAGTTTCGGCACCGACTGGTAACCGCCCTCGGTGATGGCGCGCGCGCCATAGGACAGGCGCTTGCCACCCTCGAACGTGTCGCGGATCGCCGGATGGGTCTTGAAACGCTGGAATTCCTCGAACGGGAAGAGATAGGGGTTCTTGTAGTTCAGGTGCAGCACGAAGCCGACGGCGACGAGGTTGTCTTCCAGGTGATAGAGGAAAGACCCGCCACCGGTCTTCATGTCGAGCGGCCAGCCGAAGGAATGCTGGACGAGGCCTTGGCGGTGCTTCTCCGGCCTGACCTGCCAAAGCTCCTTGATGCCGATGCCGAATTTCTGGGGCTCGCGGCCCTCATCCAGCTTGAACTTGGAAATCAGCTGCTTGGCCAGCGAGCCGCGCACGCCCTCCGAAATCAGCGTATACTTGCCGAGCAGTTCCATGCCGCGGGTAAAATTCGGGCCGGGCTCGCCGTTGCGCTCGATGCCCATGTCGCCGGTCGCGACGCCGATAACCGCGCCCTTGTCGTTATAGAGCACTTCGGCGGCGGCAAAGCCCGGATAGATTTCGACGCCAAGCTCTTCCGCCTTGGTCGCCAGCCAGCGACAGACATTGCCGAGCGAGACGATATAATTGCCGTGATTGTTCATCAGCGGCGGCATGGCGAAATTCGGCAGACGGATCGAGCCGGCCGGGCCGAGGAAGAGGAAATGGTCGTCCGTCACCTCGGTCTTGAAGGGATGGCTGTCATCCTCGCGCCAACCGGGCAACAGGGCATCGATGCCGATGGGATCGACCACGGCGCCGGACAGGATATGGGCGCCGACTTCCGCGCCCTTTTCCAGCACGACGACGGACAGGTCCGGATTGACCTGCTTCAGTCGGATCGCCGCCGAAAGCCCCGCAGGACCAGCACCGACGATTACGACATCGAACTCCATGCTCTCGCGTTCGGGGAGGTCGAGGGGTTCACTCATGCTCTCAGTCTCCAAATTCACGGCACAGCCGATACGCCTGTTTGTTTATCTCTTGTCAAAAGCAAGGGGGTTTGTCGAGCTTGGATGCGACGTGTTTCGCCCCATTGTACGCTTGCATAATTATTTTTCGGTTTTTCCCGCCAGCGCTTGCATTTATTGCGCCAGGGGCGCTACGCCATAGCCGACGGGCAATCGGCGGGAATGGGAGACGCAGCATGGCCGAAGACGCAGCCGCAGCACTTTTCGACAGGCTGAAAACGCTCGATCTGGAGATGAGCCTGATCGGCCCCGACGACCTCTCGACGCGCGCGCCAGGGGAGCATCCGCTGAATTTTCAGGGCGGCGTCATGGCCCTGCCCCATACCGTCGAAGCCGTGTCCGACCTGGTGCGCTGGTGCGCGTCGGAAGGCATCGCCATCGTGCCGCAGGGCGGGCGCACCGGCCTTGTCGGCGGCGGCATCAGCCGGCCAGGGGAATTGATCATCTCGACGGCGAAGCTGGCGACCATCGAGGCCATCCATGCGGCCGAGCGCACCGCCGTCGTCCAGGCCGGCGTGACGCTGCAGGCGCTGCAGGAGGCCGCCGCCGAACATGGGCTGACGACCGGCATCGACCTGCCCTCGCGCGGCACGGCCACGATCGGCGGCATGGTCTCCACCAATGCCGGCGGCATCCTCGCCTTCCGCAACGGCGTCATGCGCCATCAGGTGCTCGGCATCGAGGCCGTGTTGCCGAACGGCGAGATCTTCAGCGACCTCACCCGCGTGGTCAAGGTCAGCGCCGGACCGGACCTGAAGCACCTGTTCATCGGCGCGGAAGGCGCGCTGGGGATCGTCACCCGCGTCGTCGTCAAGCTGGAAAGCCGGCGTACGGAGCGGGCGACAGCGCTGATCGGCGTGCCGAACGCGCAGGCCGCGCTCGATATCGTCGGGCATTTCCAGGCGCGGCCGGAGGTGCTGGTCGAGGGCGCGGAACTGATGTGGCGCCAGTTCTTCCGCGATGCCGCCGGTATCTTCGGCTTCGACGCGGGCTGGCTGGAAGAAGAAACGCCGGCGGTGCTGCTGCTGGAGCTCTCCGGCGAAAGCATCGAGCGGACGATGGAACTGTTCGAGGCCGGGCTGGAAACGCTGTGGGAGCCACTGGGGCTGACCGGTGGCATCGTCGCCCAGTCGCTCGACCAGGCGCGAAAGTTCTGGCAGCTGCGCGAAGAATCCGAATTCATCTACCGCCTGCATCCGGCGGCGCTGTCCTATGACATCTCGCTGCCGCCGAGCTATCTCGATACCTATGTCGCGGAGATGCGGGCGCGGCTGGCGGCCGTCGATCCGGCACATAGCGCCTATGTCTACGGCCATATCGCCGACGGCAACCTGCATCTGTCGATCACCAATACGGCGAACATTTCGGCGGAACGGGCGTTGGAGATCGAGGCGGCCGTCTATAGCGGCGTGCGCGAGGCGGCGGGCAGTTTTTCGGCCGAGCACGGTGTCGGCCAGGAAAAGCGCCACGCCTACGAGACCTTCGGCAATCCGGTCAAACGCCTGCTCGCCCGCCAGATCAAGGCGGCGCTCGACCCGAACGGGCTGTTCAATCCGGGCAAGGTTCCATTCTGACAATTTTATAGGAGTTAAGGTGATGGATCTGGGACTTCAGGGAAAACGCGCCGTCGTGCTGGCCTCGTCGCGCGGCCTTGGCCGCGGCATTGCCATGGCGCTGGCGCGCGAGGGCGTCAACGTGCTGCTGTGCGGCCGCAACGGCGAACGGCTGGCCGACAATTGCGCCGAGATCAATGCCGCCGGCAACGGCCGGGCCGACTGGATCTGGGGCGATCTCACCGATGCCGATTTCGTCGAAAACATCACGCAAGCGGCTCAGGACAAGCTCGGCGGCGTCGATATTCTCGTCAACAACAGCGGCGGGCCGACGCCCGGCTCGACGGAGGAGATGAGCGAGGAAAAGCTGATCACCTATTTCCATTCCATGGTGCTGCAGCAGATCACGCTCGCCAACCGGCTGCTGCCGGGCATGAAAGAGCGCCGCTGGGGCCGCATCCTGACCGTCGCCTCCTCGGGGGTGATAGAGCCGATCCCGGGTCTTGCGCTCTCCAACACGCTGCGGCCGGCGCTGGCCGGCTGGTCGAAGACGCTGGCGAGCGAAGTGGCGCCCTACGGCATCACCACCAACCTGCTGCTGCCGGGCAGCATCCACACCGACCGTCTCGACGAACTCGACGGCGCCGCCGCCAAGCGCAGCGGGCGCAGCATCGATGACATCCGCGCCGAGTCGGAAGCGCGCATTCCCGCCGGCCGCTATGGCCGCGTCGAGGAATTCGCCGCCACCGCTGTTTTCCTGTGCAGTCAGCCGGCAAGCTACATCACCGGCAGCGTCATCCGTTGCGACGGGGGCGCGGCTCACTCGGTCTGAGCCTGCCGTTTTTCGAGTCTTCGTCCAAGGGCGCTTGCCTTGACGGCCTGTTCATGCCAAGAGCGCCGCTCTTCATTGCGGCCGGCGTTTCGCCGGCCTTTTGCCCTGTAGGCATTTCAGACGAAACGACTTGGAAAATATGGAAAGGGCGCGGATATGGCTGGCGCACTCGGTCTCGACTTCGGCACGACGAATACGGTTCTGGCGCTGGCCGATGGCGGGACGTCCACACATTCGATGCATTTCACCAGCAGCGCCGGCGTCACCGATACGATGCGCACGGCGCTGTCCTTCATGAAGGACAAGGCCAGCACCATCAAGGCGGAGGCCGGCAAGGCGGCGATCCAGCAATTCATCGACAATCCCGGCGACTGTCGTTTCCTGCAATCGATCAAGACCTTTGCCGCCAGCGCCCTGTTCCAGGGCACGCTGATCTTTGCCAAGCGCTATAATTTCGACGACCTGATGGAAGTCTTCCTGCGGCGGCTGAAGACCTATGCGGGGACGGAATGGCACGGCGATTTCTCCCGCCTCGTCGTCGGCCGCCCGGTCAGCTTCGCCGGCGCCAATCCCGACGAGGCGCTGGCGATTTCCCGCTATAACGACGCGCTGACCCGACTCGGCTTCCCGGAAATCCACTATGTCTACGAGCCGGTGGCCGCCGCCTTCTATTTCGCGCAGAACCTCAAGGCCGATGCCAATGTACTGGTTGCCGACTTCGGCGGCGGCACCACCGACTATTCGCTGATCCGTTTCGAAACCCATGGCGGACGGCTGACGGCGACGCCGGTCGGCCATTCCGGCGTCGGCATTGCCGGCGACCAGTTCGATGCGCGCATCGTCGATAACATCGTGGCGCCGCGCATCGGCAAAGGCAGCCATTTCAAGAGTTTCGACAAGGTGCTGGAAGTGCCGAGCGGCTATTACGCCAATTTCAGCCGCTGGAACCAGCTTTCGGTGTTCAAGACCTCGAAGGAATTCGCCGACCTGAAAAAGCTGGTGCGCTCCAGCCTGGAGCCGGAAAAGCTGGAAACCTTCATCGAGCTGATCGAGCATGACGAGGGTTATCCGCTTTATCAGGCGGTCTCGGCCACCAAGATGGCGCTGTCGCAGGCGGAGGAAGCGGCATTCGACTTCGCGCCGCTCGGCCGTGACGGCCACACTGTGGTCAAGCGCGCCGATTTCGAGGGTTGGATCGCCCCCGACCTCGCGCGCATCGAGGGCGCGCTTGATGAGATCCTCGCAAAAACCGACAGCAAGGCGGGGGATATCGACAAGGTGTTCCTGACCGGCGGCACCTCCTTCGTGCCGGCGGTGCGCCGCCTGTTCACCCAGCGCTTCGATGCCGACTGCATCGAAAGCGGCGGCGAATTGCTGTCCATCGCCCATGGTCTCGCGCTCATCGGCGAGCGCGACGACATCACACAGTGGACGGCCTGACTGGTCAGAAGTTTTCCGACAGGGCCGGCAGGGTGTTGAGGAACTCGTCGCGAGCGGCGGGCCCGGCCGGCTGCTCGCCCTTCCTCGCCCCGACCGTCAGGCGGGCGAAGACGACGCGGCGGTCGTCGCGTGTCGCCCAGCCGATGAACCAGCCGATCGGCGCCTTGCCGCCCTTGGCATCGGTGAGTGAACCGGTGCCGGTCTTGCCCTGCACGTCCCAATCTCCGGCCTCGAAATGCGGCACAACGGCCTTTGTCATTTCCAGCGCATCCTCGGAAACCGGCAGCTCACCGCGCAGGAAGCGGCGCAGGAAACGCACCTGCTCTCCCGGCGAGATTTTCAGCGACGAGGCAAGCCAGGCATGGGTGAGCCCATTATGCTTGCCGGGATCGCCTGATATATCCTTGTTGCCGTAGTCGAAGCGCTGCACGTAATCGGAAAAGCGGTTTTCGCCGAGGCGGCGCGTCAGTTCCTGCGAATACCAGACGATGGAATCCTTCAGCCAGATGGTCGGGTCGGTCGGCTTCTGCTGCGATTTGTAGCCGTTGAATTCCGGCTTGTAATCCCAGCGCGGCGTGGTGGCGTCGAGCAGGATATCGGCATCGTAGCCCATGATGGCCAAAGGCAGTTTGAACGTCGACATCGGCGCAAAAGCCTTGTCGCAACTGCCTTCCCGGTGCAGCAGGTCGGCGCTCACCTCGTCAACGATCAGCGTGCAGGTCAGTTTTTGCGCCGCATTCGCCGGGGAGAACGAAAGATAAGCCGTTGAAACAGCGAATGATACTGCAAAGATAAAATGTCTTTTTCCGCTCATGGACAGGCTCCGTTGCATCGATGCCCCATGTCCTAGCCCAGCTTGCCGGCTTCCGACAAACGATGACATCTGTGACCAGCTATTAGAAAAATTTGGGTCTCTGCCATGGTTCGGCCACATCTTCCGCTGAATGCGCTGCGCGCTTTCGAGGCCTCGGCCCGGCATCTGAGCTTTACCCGCGCCGCCATCGAGCTTTGCGTGACGCAGGCGGCCGTCAGCCATCAGGTGAAATTGCTGGAGCAGCGGCTCGCCACCGCCCTGTTTCGCCGCCTGCCGCGCGGGCTGATGATCACGGAGGAAGGCCGGGCGCTGCTGCCGACTTTGCAAGAGGCCTTCGATCGCATGGCCGACATGCTCGACCGGTTCGAGGGCGGGCATGTGCGCGACGTGCTGACGCTCGGCGCGGTCGGCACCTTCGCAGTGGGCTGGTTGCTGCCGCGGCTTGCGGATTTTCGGGCGCGTTTTCCCTATATCGACCTCCGGCTTTCGACCAACAACAACCGCGTCGACATCGCCGCCGAGGGGCTGGATTACGCCATCCGCTTCGGCAATGGCGCCTGGCACGATACCGAGGCGGAAGCGTTGTTCGAGGCGCCGCTTTCGGCGCTGTGCATCCCCGCCATCGCGCGCGGGCTGAAAACGCCCGAGGATATCACCCGGCAACCGCTGCTGCGCTCCTACCGCGCCGACGAATGGCCGGGCTGGTTCGAGGCCGCCGGCATCGAGCCGCCGCCGGTGCGCGGCCTCGTCTTCGATTCGTCGATCCTGATGGTCGAGGCCGCAACTCAGGGTGCGGGCGTGGCGCTGGCGCCGCCGATGATGTTCAGCCGGCAACTGGCGGCCGGGGATATCGAGCAGCCCTTCCCGATCTATGTCTCCAAGGGATTTTACTGGCTGACCCGCCTGAAATCCCGGCCGGAAAGCGCGGCCATGCAGGCCTTTCGCCAGTGGATCGGTGAAATGGCGGCGAAAACCCGGGCGCGAAGCAGCGTGGGCGACTTTCCCCCGCCCGACCGATAGGATAAACAAGCCCGATGACCTCAGCCGCCACCCTCTCCGCCGGTGAACTCGCCGCCCTCCTGCATTTCTATGCGGATGCGGGCGTCGATGCGCTGCTGGAACCGGAGGCGGTAGACCGTTTCGCGGAATTCGAGGCGATGCGCGCCAGCCGACAGGCCGCCGTCCGCAGCGCGCCGCGCGCGGAAACCACCGCGTCCGAGGCCGCAACCCCTGCCCGCAATGCCGGCAATCGCCAGCCGCCCGCGCCCCGCGCCGCCGCTGCCCCCCCGCCTGCCATTCCGGACGACCAGGCCGTTGCTCAGGCGCGATTCGCCGCCGAAAGCGCCGGGACGCTGGAGGAGTTGCGCAGCGCGCTGACCACTTTTACCGGCTGCAACTTGAAGAACAGCGCCCGTAGCACGGTGTTTGCCAGCGGTGAAGCGACGAGCGGGTTGATGGTCATCGGTCCGATGCCGAACGCGGACGACGACCGCGAGGGCCTGCCCTTCTCCGGCCGCGCCGGGCAGATGCTCGACCGCATGCTGGGCGCCATCGGCCTGTCGCGCGAAACGGTGCTGCTGACCAATATCCTGCCTTGGCGGCCGCCCGGCAACCGCATGCCGTCGCAGCCGGAAATGGATATCTGCCGGCCGTTCATCGAGCGGCAGATCGCGCTCGCCGCGCCGAAATCCGTGCTGATCCTCGGCAATTTCACCGCCCGCTTCTTCTTCGGCACCGGCGAGACCATCCATGCCTTGCGCGGCGAATGGCGGGAAATTTCCGCAGGCGACCGGGTGCTGCCGGCGCTCGCCACCCTGCACCCCGTCGACCTGATGGCCGCACCGATCAACAAGCGCCTCGCCTGGACCGATCTCCTTGCCTTCAAGGCCGGCCGCGGCCAGCCGTCTGCCTAAAACAGCGGCAAATATTAACGAAATATGAAACAAGCCATGCAACTTGCGCATAACAGGAGCGCAGGCATGGCAATTGCCGAATCTTTGTTGCAGTGCAATATAGGCATTGTGTCTTGGGAGGAAATTCTTTGTACAGGAACCAAGGCCATGACCCCGCGTTTTCGCCCTATCCATTCCGGTTTTGAAACTCTGCGCATCGCCGGAAGCGCAGGCCGCACGAGCCGCGATTATCATCGCTTCGGCACGCCGACCAACGAACAGTTGACCGCGATCGGCTATCGCCACATCACGCGGCAATCCGAAATCTTCGCGGATTTTCGCGAACGCTGATTCGGCGGTCGCTACCCTCGCCCTCCATACCGCATGACGTCGCCGTCCTGCGGTATTTTGCGTTTGGCGGCCTTATCCTCAACCGGTGCGCAGCACGTCATCGCTTTGCGGCGAGAGCGCCAAGTCTACCGGCAGGGTCGCCAGGGCCTTGGCAAAAGCTTGGTCGACGGCGGCGAATTTCACCGCCTGCCAGCCCGCATATTCGCGCAGGAAATCGCTCGCAAACCACATGGCCGACGCACGCGGCGGGCCGGTCCAGCCAAGGCATCCCAAAAGCTCGGCGCGCTTGAACAGGCGTTGCAGATGCGTGCGCGACATCATCAACTGCTCGGCCATGCGGCGCGCATCGATGCGGCCGATCTCGATGCGACCGTCCCGCTCCTTTTCCGGATCGGTGCGGGCGACCAGTTCATCCACGACCAGCCCGCCGGATTCGGTCCACAGGAAGGCGGCGATGCGCGGCGGCGGATCGCACCATAGCGGATCGTCCAGGCAGGCGCGCGCCGCAACCGGCTGCGCCAGCCGCAGCAGATGCGGATGCGCCGTCATCGTCACGGCGCGGCAGCCGCCGTCCAGCCCATCCAGCGCCATGAGATTGGCGACGAACCAGCGCATCATGCCGGCATAGGTTTTCTCGGTGATTTCCAGCCGGCGATAGCGCCGCCCGGGCACGTCGACATAACGGGCGAAACGATAGGACACCATCTCGTCGAGATAGTTCAGCACCGTGTTGCGGCTGGCGCCGCCGATGCCGGTGATCATCTCCTTCAACCGCACCGTCGTCAGGCCGCTGCCCGGATCGTCGGGATCATGCTCGAAATGCAAAGCGAAGGCGGCCTGGCTGAGCAGCCAGCGTTGATGGGAGGCGAGCGCGCGCGCCAGCCGCGGCGTTTCGTCGTGAACGGAACGCAGCCCGCGCGCCAGATGTCCCAGAACGCCGATGAACGCCGGGTGGGCCGCCAGGCTCTCGGCCGTGAATGCCATGGTTTCGAACTTTCCGCTACACCACGGCGCTGCGCACGCAATGCGCGAAAATTTCGCCGACCTGGAGAACATCAATTGCAAGGCGATGATATAGCACGAGATTTCCGGGGAAAACCATCCGATTCGGCGCGGAGAATCCGCCAACGCATCGGAATTTCGCCGCGATCTGTCGTAATCGACAGGGCACCGGGCGCCGAAGCTGCGCAGACTGGCGTGACATGTCGAGGGGATTGTGATGCTGGGCAGCCTGTTTTCGATCGCCAGCTTGATGGTGTCGACGCTGTTGATGATGGTCGGCTTCGGCTTGATGAGCTACCTGCTGCCGGTGCGGGCGCTGGCCGAGCAATGGTCGACCTTCACCATCTCGATTATCGCGACCGGCTACACGGTCGGATTCACCGCCTCCTGCATCGTTACGCCGATGCTGGTGAAGCGCGTCGGGCATGTGCGGGTGTTCGGGGCATTGATCACGCTGCTCACCGTCGCCATCCTGCTTTGCGCGCTGGTCGTGGAATGGCGGGCCTGGGTGGCGTTTCGCGGCCTGGCCGGCTTTGCCATCGCCGGCGCTTACCTGATCATCGAAAGCTGGCTGAACGAGCGCGTCACCAATGAAAATCGCGGCGCGCTGTTTTCGGTCTACATGATCGCCTGCCTGGTCGGCTCGATCGGCGGGCAATATCTCGTGCCGCTCGGCGATCCCAAGACGACCGTGCTGTTCATCGTCTGCGGCATCATCTTTTCGCTGGCCATGTTCCCGACGGCGCTGTCGACCGCGAAATCGCCGGCGCCGATCGCCACCGCCCGCTTCGACCTGCCGCGGCTCTACCGGCTGTCGCCGATCGCCTTCGTCGGCGCCTTCGTGGCCGGCACGCTGTCCGGCGCCTGGGGCAGCCTTGGCGGCGTCTACAGCCAGACCATCGGCATGACGACGGCCGAGGGCGCCACGCTGCTGGCGGCGGTGCTCGCCGGCGGCGCGCTGTCGCAGATGCCGATCGGGCGCATTTCCGACCGCGTCGACCGGCGTATCGTCATGGCGATCTGCGGCGGCATCGGCGTGCTCGCCTGCCTGGGCATGGCGCTGGTCGACCCCGCCCATGTCTACGGGCTGTATGTCGCCGCCTTCCTGGTGGGAACGGTGATCTATCCGATCTATTCGCTGAACTCCGCCCATGCCAACGACCGCGCCGAGCCACAGGAATATGTCACCATCGCCAGCGGCATCATGATCCTCTACGGACTGGGGACAGTGGCAGGACCGCTGATGGGTGGCGCGATGATGGAGGCCTTCGGGCCGCGCGGCCTGCTGCTGTTCCTCGCCGGCGCCTTCGCCATCTATGGCGGCTATGCCGCCTGGCGCATCAGCCGGCGTACCGACAGCGAGGACAAGACCGATTTCCAGTCGCGGCCGCTGCCGATGCAGCACACCGAAGCCGCCACCACCGTGCTGGCGCCCGCCGAGGAATAGGATGGATCAAACCCGTTTCAGCCCGGCTGCGCCTTGTCGCCGCGCCGGCGCATGCCGAGCCGCTGTTCGCGATAGATGATGAAGATGCCGGCCGAGACGACGATCAGCGTGCCGACCAGCGTCGTCGCCGTCGGGATATCGTCGAACAGCAGATAGGAAATGACGATGCCGAGCAGGATCGAGGTATATTCGAACGGCGCGATGGTCGAGACGTCGGCATAGCGATAGCTCTCGGTCAGCAGGATCTGGGCGATGCCGCCGCAGAAGCCGCAGAGCATCAACATGATCGTGGTGTGCAGATCGAGCCAGTTCCAGCCGAAGGGAATGGTCGCCAGCGAAAACACCGAGGCCGTGATCGAGAAATACAGGACGATGGTCGCCGTCTTTTCCTCGCGCACCAGCAGACGCACCTGCACCATGGCCATCGCCCCCATCGCCGCCGCGGCCAGCACGGCAAGCGCGCCGAGCGCCGCCTCCGAACCGAAATCGCCCTCGGCAAACAGCGTCAGCTTCGGCCAACTGATGACCATCACCCCGAAAAGCCCGACAAACACGGCCGTCCAGCGATAGAAACGCACCGCCTCGCCGAGGAACAGCGCCGCGAAGGCGACGGCGAACAGCGGCATCGCGTAACCGATCGAGATCGCCTCCGGCATCGGCAGATGCACGAGGCCGTAGAAGCCGCAGCCCATCGACAGGATGCCGATCGAGCCGCGCCTCAGGTGACCGATGGGATTTCTGGTGTAGAATGCGCCACGCAACTGCCCGAGCCAAGCGAGATAGAGCACGATCGGGAAGATGGCGAAGAAGGAGCGGTAGAAGGTGATCTGCCCCGGATTGATACCCGGTCCCGCCAGCTTGATGAAGGTCTGCATGCCGACGAAAACGACAACCGAAGCGACCTTCATCAGAATGCCGCGCAGCGGATTGGCGCGATGCTCGATCATCGACATTTTGCGGCGGGGGACGGACAAGGGAGCATGGGGCGGAGGCAGCGTCGTGCAAATCGGAAGGCGGAGCCTCAATCTACCCCAACAAGTCCGCCTGCACAGCAAATTCCTCGGCCAGGCGTAAAATTCCTGCCCGGCCGGTTTTCGTCTCACCTTCGAAAGACCAGGATACCGTTAACCGCTTTGCTTCAACGTTCGAATATCGTCTCGATTTGCTTCGAATTTTAACAATCGTTCAGATTTAGATGAGACTATCCGGCTCGATCTCTGGCATTGCGCACCATTCGACTTGGAACGCCGGGCCAGTCTCGACCGACCCGTTCCAGCCGCTCAGGAATTCTCATGCGCACAGACACCGGCCAAGTGATCCATCTGGCAGATTACCGCCCGACCGACTTCGTGCTGGAACGTGTCGACCTGACATTCGAACTCGACCCCACCGAGACCAAGGTGGAGGCGCGGCTGATCTTCCATCGCCGCGAAGGCGTCGATGTGGCCGCGCCGCTGGTGCTCGACGGCGACGAGCTGACGCTGGCCGGCCTGCTGGTCGACCAGAGCGAAATCGATGCCGCCCGTTATACCGCAACACCGGAGGCGCTGACCATACGCGACCTGCCGGAAGCGACGCCTTTCGAGGTGACGATCACCACCATCATTAATCCGGAAGCCAATACGCAGCTGATGGGGCTTTACCGCTCCAACGGCATCTATTGCACCCAGTGCGAGGCCGAAGGGTTCCGCCGCATCACCTATTTCCCCGACCGGCCGGATGTGCTGGCGCCCTATACGGTCAACATCATCGCCGACAAGGCCGCCAATCCGCTGCTGCTGTCCAACGGCAATTTCCTCGGCGGCGCCGGCTTCGGCCCGGACAAGCATTTTGCCGCCTGGTTCGATCCGCATCCCAAGCCCAGCTATCTCTTCGCGTTGGTCGCCGGCGACCTCGGCGTGGTCGAGGACAGCTTCACCACCCTCTCCGGCCGTGAAGTCGCGCTGAAAATCTATGTCGAGCACGGCAAGGAAGCCCGCGCCGCCTATGCCATGGATGCGCTGAAGCGCTCGATGAAATGGGACGAGGAGGTGTTCGGCCGCGAATACGACCTCGACATCTTCATGGTCGTCGCCGTTTCCGATTTCAACATGGGAGCGATGGAGAACAAGGGTCTCAACGTCTTCAACGACAAATACGTGTTGGCCGATCCGGAAACCGCCACCGATGCCGACTACGCCAATATCGAGGCGATCATCGCGCATGAATATTTCCACAACTGGACCGGCAACCGCATCACCTGCCGCGACTGGTTCCAGCTCTGCCTCAAGGAAGGGCTGACGGTCTACCGCGACCACGAATTTTCCGCCGACCAGCGCTCGCGCGCCGTCAAGCGCATCGCTGAGGTGCGCCATCTGAAGGCGGAGCAGTTCACCGAGGACGCCGGGCCGCTGGCCCATCCGGTGCGCCCGGTGAAGTATCGCGAAATCAACAACTTCTACACGACGACCGTCTATGAGAAGGGTTCCGAGGTCACGCGGATGATCGCCACCCTGCTCGGCCGCGACGGCTTCAAGGCCGGCATGGACCTCTATTTCGAGCGCCATGACGGCGAGGCCGCGACGGTCGAGGATTTCGTCAAATGCTTCGAGGATGCGACCGGCCGCGACCTGACGCAATTTTCGCTGTGGTACAGCCAGGCCGGCACGCCGGTCGTCACCGCCTCCGGCGCCTATGATGCAACCAACGCCACCTTCTCGCTGTCGCTGGAGCAGATGATTCCGTCGACGCCCGGCCAGTCGGCCAAGGAGCCGATGCTTATTCCGCTGCGCCTCGGCCTGCTGCTGGAAGACGGCAGCGAGGTGACGCCTTCCGCCGTCAGCGGCATCGAGATGAGCGGCGATGTGTTGCACCTGACGCAGCGGGCGCAGACGGCGGTGTTTTCCGGCATTCCATCACGCCCCGTCGTATCGCTCAATCGCGGCTTCTCAGCGCCGATCAACCTGCATTTCAATCAGACACCAGCCGATCTCGCCCATATCGCCCGCCATGAAAGCGACCAGTTCGCACGCTGGCAGGCGCTGATCGACATCGCCCTGCCGAACCTGACGCAGGCTGCGCGTGACGCCCGCGAGGGGCGCGACATCGCCTGCGACCCGACATTCATCGAGGCGCTGCTGGCCACCGCCGGTGACGAGACGCTGGAGCCCGCCTTCCGCGCCCAGGCGCTGACCCTGCCGAGCGAGGCGGAGATCGCCCGCGAGCTTGGCAGCGACAACGACCCCGACGCTATCCATGCCGGCCGCACCGCGATCCTGACCGCAGTCGCCACGGCCGGCGCCGACCTGTTCCAGTCGCTCTTTGACGGCATGACCACGCCCGGCGCCTTCAGCCCGGATGCGGAAAGCGCCGGCAAGCGGGCGCTGCGCAACACCGCGCTCAGCTTCCTCTCCTATGCCGAGAACGATCCGGCCCGCGCCAGCGCCGCCTTCAAGGCCGCCAACAACATGACGGATCTCGCGCAGGCGCTGACCATCCTCGCCCATCGCTTCCCCGATGCGCCGGAAACGCTGGATGCGCTTGCCGCCTTCGAAAGCCGGTTCCGCGACAATGCGCTGGTCATCGACAAGTGGCTGACCATTCAGGCGACCATTCCCGGCGACGGCGCGCTCACCCGTGTCCGGGCGCTGCAGCAGAACCCGCATTACAACCCGAAGAACCCGAACCGCGTGCGCGCGCTGGTCGGCACCTTCGCCTTCTCGAACCCGACCGGCTTCAACCGCGCCGATGGCGCCGGCTATGCGTTTCTTGCCGACGAGATCCTGGATATCGACCGGCGCAATCCGCAGCTTGCCGCACGCATCCTCACCTCGCTGCGCTCCTGGCGTCTGCTGGAGCCGGCTCGCGCCGACCACGCCCGCGAAGCGCTGATGCGCATCGAGCGCTCCAACGATCTATCGACGGACGTGCGCGATATCGTCGAACGCATTCTCAAAGGCTAAACCCTTGAAGCCGGCGGTGTTTTTCACCGTCGGCACCATCCATTCCTTTAAAATCTCTTAACTTTTCTCTGGACAAGCCGAATCGCGTTTGATTCATTAGGTCAGATTCGGGCGGGCGGCGCCTTCGAATCCCACGAGGATCAATAGGTTAAGATGGCGGACGCGCAGCGGGCAACCGCAGCCGGCGAAGGGCTGCGACTTCGATTTCCAACCCAGTCCGTGGCGGATCATCGGCTTGGCGCGCAAGGGCGGCTGATGGCCGAGCCCGTGACGCGCCGGCTGTCCAACATGGAGCCTTTTCTCAAGCGCTCCATTCCCATCCTCATCGTTGCGTTCCTGATCGTCGTCGCCGCCGCGCGGGCGGTCGGCATGATGTCCGAGCAGACACGCCTGCATGAGGCCATGCAGCAATCGGTCTACCTTTCCGCGACCGGGGCCGCCGCCGTCTTCTCGGGCAACGAGGCCCTGTTTTCAACCGGCGCGCGCGTGGAGGCGGAAAAGCGTCTCGCGTCATTCCTGCCGCAGGATCGTCTGTCGCCCGGCACCTTCCTGCTGCTGGTCGGAGAGGAAGGCAATGTCTTCGCCGCGTCGGCGGCCGGCTCGGCCTTCGTCGGCCGTCGCCTTTCCGATATCCTGCCGGAGGTCGCCACGCTCGGCCGCTCCGGCCGCAACAGCGGCGTCATCGAAACCCGCATCGCCGACGAGCCCTATTACGGCGCGCTGAGGCTTGCCGGCCAGCAGGGCGGCCTCGTGCTGGCGCTGGCGCCGCAAAGGCAGATCAACACGCTCTGGCGCGAGGATGTGGCGCTGAACGTCACCCTGTTCGCCGGCATATCGTCGATCCTGTTCGTCATCCTCTACGCCTATTACAATCAGGTGCGCCGCGCCCGCGATGCGGACGAGACCTTTCTCGAATCCAACGTGCGGGTGGAAACCGCGCTGTCGCGCGGCCGCTGCGGCTTGTGGGATTTCGATTTCGCCAATCGCCGGCTTTACTGGTCGCGATCGATGTACGAGATGCTGGGACAGCCGCATTCGGACAATTACATCGCCTTTGCCGAGGCAGCGCGGATGATGCATCCGAGCGACGGTAATCTCAATGCGCTGGCGCGGGCCGTGGCGCGCGGCAAGGCGCGGCAAGTGGACCAGGTGTTCCGTATGCGCCATGCGGACGGGCACTACGTCTGGATGCGCGCCCGTGCCCAGGTGATCCGCACCGCCTCCGGCCGCGTCCACATGATCGGCATCGCCATGGACGTCACCGAGCAGCACCGGCTGGCGCAGCGCTATGCCGAGGCCGACCAGCGCCTGGCCGACGCCATCGAATGCACGTCCGAGGCCTTCGTGCTGTGGGACAAGAACGACCGGCTGGTGATGTGCAACGCCCATTACCAGCAGGCCTATGGCCTGCCGGACCGTGTGCTGGTGCCCGGCACCGAGCGTCTCGTCGTCAATGCGGCAGCGGCGCGGCCGGTGATCGAGCGCCGCATTGCCGATCCGGACCGTTCCGGCTATTCGCAGACGGCGGAAGTGCAGCTTGCCGACGAGCGCTGGCTGCAGATCAACGAGCGCCGCACCCGCGATGGCGGCATGGTATCGGTGGGCACCGATATCACCCTGCTCAAGCGTAACCAGGAGCGCCTGCGCGATTCCGAGCGCCGTCTGATGGCGACGATCAACGACCTCTCGACTTCGCGCCAGACGCTGGAGCGCCAGAAGGCCGAGCTTTCCGTCGCCAACGCCAATTACCAGGCAGAAAAGGAACGCGCCGAGGCGGCCAACCGCGCCAAGTCGGAATTCCTCGCCAATATGAGCCATGAGCTGCGCACGCCGCTCAACGCCATCCTCGGTTTTTCCGAGATGCTGCTCAACCAGATGTTCGGCCCGGTCGGCTCGCCGAAATACGACGAATACGCCAAGGACATCCACGACAGCGGCAAGCATCTTTTGAACGTCATCAACGACATCCTCGACATGTCGAAGATCGAGGCCGGCCATATGAAGCTGCAGCGCGAAAGCGTCGATCTGGCGCCACTGATCGAGGAGAGCCTGCGCTTCACCGCCATCCCCGCCGCGCACAAGAATATCGAGGTGGCGCAGCGCATCTCGAACGGGCTGACCGTTTCCGCCGATCGCCGCGCCATCAAGCAGATCCTGCTCAACATCCTGTCGAACGCGGTGAAATTCACCAACGAAGGCGGCAATGTCGCGGTGCGGGCGCGCAAGATCGACGGCGCCGCCGTCATCACCATCGCCGATACCGGCATCGGTATTCCCAAATCGGCGCTCGGCAAGATCGGCCAGCCCTTCGAGCAGGTGCAGAGCCAGTATGCCAAGAGCAAGGGCGGCTCGGGACTGGGGCTTGCCATCTCCCGCTCGCTGATCCGCCTGCATGGCGGTGCGATGCGCATCCGCTCGCGCGAAAACCTCGGCACCGTCATCTCGCTCAGCATTCCCGACGAGGCGTGAATCTCAGGCCGTGACGGTCGCCTGGAAAATCTTGCGCACCGCCTTGGAAAGCCGCTTCAACTCAGCCTCCAGCGTTTTTGTGTCGGGAAAATCGGCGGCGCGTGTCACAAGATCGACCAGCCCGGCCGGCGCATCTCTGGGATCGAAATCGCTGTCGATGCATAGGCGCACGATCTGCGAAATATCCGTATAAAGTCTGAGCGCATCGAGGCATGTGTCGAGGTTTTCGGCTTCCATCAGCCCCTCGCCGAGCAGCTTCAGCGCTTCATGGGTGCTGACCCCTTGCGGCGCGACTGCCCTGCCCTTCGCGGGCGCGATCAGCGCCAGATATTGCGAAATGAACTCGATATCGATCAGGCCGCCGGGAACGAGCTTCAGATCCCAGGCATTGTGCGGCGGCTTTTCCGATTCGATCAGGCCGCGCATCTCGGTGACATCCTTGGCGACCTTGGCGACATCGCGGCGGCGGTGCAGTACGGCGGAGACGATGCCCTCGCCCTGCGCGATCAGGCTGGCATCGCCGGCGATGAAGCGTGAGCGGGACAACGCCATATGCTCCCAGGTCCAGGCCTCGGTTTCCTGATATTTTTCGAAGGCGGAAATGCGGGTCGCGACCGGCCCCTTATTGCCCGAAGGGCGCAGGCGCATGTCGACCTCGTAGAGCACGCCTTCGGCCGTCGGCGCCGAGATGGCGGCGATCAGCCGTTGCGTCAGGCGGGTGAAGTAACGCATCGGATCGAGCGGTTTTGCCCCGTCCGATTCCGCCGCCGCGTCGTCATAGTCGTAGAGCAGGATGAGATCGACGTCGGAGCCGGCGGTCAGCTCGAAACTACCGAGCTTGCCGAGCCCGAGCAGCGCCACACGCCCGCCGGGAAACGCGCCATGCGTCGCCCTCACCTCGGTCTCCACCGCCTCCAGCGCGGCGGCGATGGTCAGATCCGCCAGATGGGTGAAAGCCCGCGCAGCCATGTCGCCGTTGATCGCGCCGGTCAGCAGGCGGATGCCGATGAGAAAACGCTGCTCGGCTGCGAAGATGCGCAGGCGATCCAGCGTTTCCTCGTAGTGACGGCTGCCGGAGAGGAATTGTCGCATCCGCTCGGTTAAAAGCTCGCGGGTCGGCAATTGCGACAGCAGGCCGGGATCGAGCATCCCGTCAAAGACATGCGGTCGCGCCGCGATGATATCGGCCAGACGTGGCGCGGAGGCCATGATGGTGACGATCAGCGACAGCAATGCGGGATTGTTGCCCAGCAGCGAGAAAAGCTGGATGCCGGCCGGCAATCCAGCCAGAAACGCATCGAAGCGCAAAAAGGCCTCGTCGGCGCGCTTGTTCTCGCCAAAAGCCTTCAGCAGGTCCGGCATCAGCTCCGTCAGCCGCTCGCGCGCCTCAACCGATTGCGTGGCGCGGTAGCGGCCGTAATGCCAGGTGCGCACCACGCGCGAAATATCCGCCGGTCGCTCGAAACCGAGCTTTTGCAGCGTCTTCAGCGTGTCGGGGTCGTCGTTCTGGCCGGTGAAAACCAGATTGCCGGCTTCGCCCGAGAGTTTCGCTTCCTGCTCGAAGAGGTCGGCATAGCGCCGCTCGACCGTCTTCAGAATCTCGGAGAGCGCCTGCGAAAAGGCTCCAGTATCGGCAAAGCCGAGCATCAGCGCGATGCGCTTCAACTCGGCATCGGTTTCGGGCAGCAGGTGGCTCTGCTCGTCGCGCACCATCTGGATGCGGTGCTCGACATCACGCAGGAACCAGTAGCAGCGGATCAGTTCCTCACAAGTGGTCTCGTCGATCCATTTGGCGCGGGTCAGTTCGCACAGCGCCTCCTGCGTCGCCTTGCAGCGCAGAGAGGGCATGCGGCCGCCGGCGATGAGCTGCTGCGTCTGGGCGAAGAATTCGATCTCGCGAATGCCGCCGCGCCCCAGCTTGACGTTGTGGCCCTTCACGGCGATGGCGCCGTGGCCCTTGTGAGCGTGGATCTGCCGCTTGATCGAATGGATATCGGCAATCGCAGCATAGTCGAGATATTTGCGGAAGACGAAGGGCGTCAGGTCGCGCAAAAATGCTTCGCCCGCCGTGAGATCGCCGGCCACGGGCCGCGCCTTGATATAGGCGGCGCGTTCCCAGTTCTGGCCGCGCCCCTCGTAATAGATCATCGCCGCCTCGACCGGGATCGCCAGCGGCGTCGAGCCGGGATCGGGCCGCAGGCGCAAATCGGCGCGGAAGACGTAACCGTCTGCGGTGCGCTCCTGCATGATGCGCAGCAGTCGCCGCATCATACGGGCGAAAACCTCGCTCGATTCCTCGGGATCGGCGACGATGCCGGCCGACAGCTCGAAGAAGACGACGAGGTCGATATCCGAGGAATAATTCAGTTCGCGGGCGCCGAGCTTGCCCATGCCGAGCACGATCAGGCCGCTGCCCTTGCTGGGCGTGGCCGTATCGGCAAGCTTCAGCTTGCCCGCGTGGTGGCCGGCGAGCAGCAGGTGATCGACGGCGGCGGAAACACAGGCCTCGGCGAGCCGGCTAAGCCAGGCCGTCGTCTGACGCGCATCGAACAGGCGGGCGAGATCGGCAAGACCGGTGACCAGGGACACCTTGCGTTTGGCGATGCGCAGCCGGGTCATCACCTCGGCCTCGCTCGGCGAAACGCCGTCCTCCGGCTGCCAGGCGGCGCGCGCGGCCTCGACGGTACCTGCCAGTACCTCCTCCACCGGCCGCGACAGGGCCTCGACGAGCAGGGTCGGGTGGGTGACGGCGATATCGCGGAAGAAGGGCGAGAGCGTCAGCGCGGCGGCCAGGAAGTCCCGGAAATCGGGATGGCCGGCAAAGGCTTCGGCAATCGCCGGCTCGGCCTTGGCCATGTCCTTCAACTCGGCGTTCACAGCCTTCAGTTCGGATTGGTTCAGGGGTTTCAGCACCCCCGGCGCCACATCGACGAGGCGTGAAACCTTCTCTTCTGCCATCATGCAAAATCCTCCGCCATATCCCATTTAACGCAGGACGGTGAAAAGCGGAAACCACGCGGCACGGTTTTGCAGGCCAAAATGCACGGCGTCAGGCCGCTGGCGGCGGGAAAATCATCGTGACGGTCAGGCCGCGCCCCGCTTCGCGCGCCGGATCGGTATCGCTCAGCTCCAAGCGGCCGGAATGCAGCTCCATGACGGCCTCGACCAGCGACAGGCCGAGACCGGTCCCCGGCTTGGAGCGGCTTTCATCGAGGCGCACGAAACGCTTGAGCACATCCTCGCGCCGATCGGCGGGAATCCCCGGGCCATGATCGGCGACGGCGATACAGATGCCGTCGTCGCGGCGCTTGAGCGCGACCGCGATACGCGGCTCGCTCGTACAATCCGACGAGTATTTCACGGCATTGTCGACAAGGTTGAAGATCGCCTGACCGATCAGTTCGCGGTTTCCATGCACGACGATGCCGTCGGCAATGTCGGTGGCAAGCGCCATGCCCGCCTCTTCGGCCACGGGCTCGTAAAGCTCGGCGCTGTCGGTGACGATGGCCGAGAGATCGATATCCGACATTTCCGCCGCCACGGAACCGGCCTCGACGCGGGAAATCATCAGCAGCGCATTGAAGGTGCGGATCAACTGGTCGGATTCGGCGATAATGCCTTCCAGCCCGGCGCGCCGCGCCTCCTGCGACGGTTGGTCGAGCGCGTCGGCCGCCTTGTTGCGCAGGCGCGTCAGCGGTGTCTTGAGGTCATGAGCGATGTTGTCGGAAACCTGGCGCAGGCCCTCGTTGAGCTTCTCGATGCGGCCGAGCATGGCGTTCAACGATTCCGACATGCGGTCGAATTCATCGCCCGAGCCGCCGACCGGCAGACGCTGCGACAGGTCGCCGGCCATGATCTTGGTGCTGGCCGCCGACATGCGGTCGATGCGTTTCAGGGCGTTGCGGCCGATGCCGAACCAGATGACCAGCGCCCCCAGCCCCATGATGCCGAGCGCCACCATCAGGGCGCGGCGCACCAGCAGCCGCAATTTCTGCGGCTCGCCGAGATCGCGGCCGATCAGAACCCGCAGGCCGTTGTCGAGAACGAAGACATGGGCGTTGGCCTGATGCGGCACCGGCGAACCGCTTTCGGAATAACGCTCATACTGGAAGGGCAGCGTCGTCCAGCCCTCCTCGTCGAAGACGCCCGCCTGCACCGAAGCGACGTTGCCGGCGAGGATCTCGCCGGACGGGCTGGCAATGACATAGAGATTGGCGCCCGGCTGGCGCGAACGGCGCTCCATCAGCCGCAACATGCCGTTCAGCCCGGCGCGGTTATAGGCGCGCTGGACATCGGTCACCTCCTGCTCCAGCGTCTCGCGCGTCTGCTGGCTGAGGATGCGCTCGGAAAGCGCTGTCACGTAGAAAACGAGAAAGGCGGCGCAGAGCGCGAACAGCACGATATAGAGCGCCGACAGGCGGACGGCGGTCGATTTGAAGACAACGCGGAAAGGATTCATGCCACGGGCGCCCTGATGGTTCACCCCTCGTCCTTGATCATATAGCCGGCGCCGCGAATGGTCTTCAGCAGCGGCTGGTCGAAATCCTTCTCGATCTTGGAGCGCAAGCGCGAGACATGCACGTCGATGACGTTGGTCTGCGGGTCGAAGTGATAATCCCAGACATTTTCGAGCAGCATGGTACGGGTCACCACCTGCCCGGCATTGCGCATCAGATACTCCAGCAGGCGGAATTCGCGCGGCTGCAGCAGGATCTCCTTGCCGGCGCGGCGCACCTCATGCGACAGCCGGTCGAGTTCGAGGTCGCCGACGCGGTAGACCATGTCCTGCTCCGGTGCGCCCTTGCGGCGGCCGAGCACCTCGACGCGGGCGAGAAGCTCGCTGAAGGCATAGGGCTTCGGCAGGTAATCGTCGCCGCCGGCGCGCAGGCCCGTGACGCGGTCGTCCACCTGTCCCAAAGCCGAGAGGATCAGCACCGGCGTATGGATGCCCTTGCGGCGCAATTCGCTGATCACCGACAGGCCGTCGCGGCGCGGCAGCATGCGGTCGATGATCATCACGTCATAGGTGTTTTCGCTGCCCATGAACAGGCCGCTTTCGCCGTCGCTGGCATGGTCGACGACGATCCCCGCCTCACGAAAGGCTTTTGTGAGGTAGGCAGCGGCTTCGAGGTCGTCTTCGATCACGAGAATCTTCATGGCCGGGACATTACCCTCACGTCCCAAGGCCGCACAACCCGCCTCGCGGGGCAATTCGGATGGTTGAATCGTGTCCATGCTCTTCTCCTCGATGCCGAAAGAAAAAGGGCCGCGCAGCCGATTCCAGACTGCGCGACCCCGGCTTTGCCTGTTGCGAGGGGTCAGCCCTGATCGATCGAAAGCGCCATGAAGCGGTTGCCGCTGCTGGATTCGATCTGGAACAGGGCCTTCTTGCGCCCGTCTTTGGCGGCCTGCTCAAGAACCTTCTGGACATCGGCGGCCGAAGACACTTCCTGATTGTTGACGGAGGTTATCTTCTCGCCTTCCTTCAGGCCCTTGTCGGCGGCGTCGGAGTCCGGATCGACGGCGGTCACGGTCACGCCCTTGCCGTCCTCGGAAGGCGACAGCGTCAGGCCGAGCGCGGAAAGCTCCTTGCCGCCGGTGTCGTCGCCCTGATCAGGGGTTTCGGTCGGGGCCTGTTTGTTGTCGGCCGGCAGCGTGCCGAGCGTGACGGTGGTCGAGGTCGCCTTGCCGTCACGCCACAGCGAGACTTCGACCTTGGAACCCGGCGGGAAGGCGGCGATGCGGCGGGCGAGATCGCGCGGATCCTTGACCGGTTCGCCGTTGACGGCGGTGACCACGTCACCCTTCTTGATGCCGGCCTTCAGGCCCGGAGAATCCTCCTGCGGAGCTGTAACGAGCGCGCCGCTGGCTTCGGAGAGGCCGAGCGATTCGGCGATATCCTTGCTGACCGGCTGGATCTGCACGCCGAGCCAGCCGCGATCGACCTTGCCGTCCTTCATCAGGTCGGCGACCACGTCCTTGGCGACGGTGGCGGGGATTGCGAAGGCGATGCCGACATTACCGCCTGAGGGCGAGAAGATCGCGGTATTGATGCCGACGACTTCACCGCTCAGGTTGAAGGTCGGGCCGCCCGAATTGCCGCGGTTCACCGCCGCGTCCACCTGGATGTAATCGTCATAGGGGCCGGAGCCGATATCGCGGCCACGGGCCGAGATGATGCCGGCCGTGACGGTGCCACCGAGGCCGAAAGGATTGCCGACGGCAACCACCCAGTCGCCAACCCGCACCTTGTTGTCGTCAGCCCATTTCACATAGGTGAACTTGCGCTTGTCGTCGACTTTCAGCACGGCAAGATCGGTGCGGCTATCCTTGCCGATCAGCTTGGCATCCAGCTCGGTGCCGTCGTTCATCACGACCGTATAGGCTGCGCCATCGGAAACGACGTGATTGTTGGTGACGAGATAGCCGTCCTCGGAAATGAAGAAGCCGGAGCCTTGCGCGGTTGGGCGCAGATGGCCCTTGCCGGGGCCCTTGCGCGGCCGCTCGGCGCGATTGCCGGGGCCGTTCGGGCCGCCGAAATCACGGAAGAAGCGCTTCAGCGGATGGTCGTCCGGCAGTTCGTCGAAACCGCGACCGCCGAAGTTGAAGCTGAAGCCGCTTTCGTCGTTGGCGGTGTTCTGAACGTTGGACTGGACGCGCACCGAAACGACGGCCGGGGAAACCGCCTCGACCACATTGGCGAAGCTCGGAACCTGCGGCGCGGTGACTTCGACCGGCGCTGCGAAACTGTTGTGAATCGTCGAGGGAACGCCCGTGGAGAGCATCACGGCGGCAAGACCGGCAACGGTCGTCGCCTTCAGCAGGGTCTTGGTGGAGGGTTTGCCTTTGTTGAACATGCCTGGTCGCTTTCCTTCATCTCTTCGCCCCCGTTGCGGGCGAATTCATTCGATGCAGAAGATATAGGAAGACGTACCTTACAAAGAACTGTCCGGCCGATGAATTTTTGGTAATGTCGGCCGGCTTATTCCTTCAGAAGGCGATCCAGCGCCGCCTGTTCCTCGTCGCTGAGTTTCCGGCCGGTCGGACGGGCGACGCGGGAGCGGGCATACACCGCCATGGCGATGGCGCCGATGACGAACAGCGCAATCGGCGCGCCCCACAGAAGATAGGTATGGGCGCTCAGCCGCGGCTTCAGCAGCACGAATTCGCCGTAACGCGACACAACGTAATCGATTACCTGCTGGTCGCTGTCGCCGCCGGTGATGCGCTCGCGCACCAGCAGGCGCAGGTCGCGCGCAAGCTCGGCATTGGAATCGTCGATCGACTGGTTCTGGCAGACCATGCAGCGCAGTTGCGACGACAGCGCCCTTGCGCGGGCCTCCAGGGCCGGATCGGCGAGGATTTCATCCGGATTGACGGCCAGCGCCGGCAGGGCCGAGAGGCAGAGAAGCAGCGCAAGGACGAGCCGGCGGATCATTCGGCAGGCTCCAGCGCCGGACCTGCGGGGCGCGCACGGCGGCTGGGCGCCCCGACCCGCAGGCGGCGATCGCTGAGCGAGACGAAACCGCCAAGCATCATCACCAGCGCGCCTCCCCAGATGCACAGGATGTAGGGCTTCCACCAGATCCGCACGACGATACCGCCATCGGCCATCAAGTCGCCGAGCGACACATAGACCTGGCTCAGGCCGAAGGTGACGATGCCGGCTTCCGTAGTCGGCATGCGGCGCGCCGTGTAGAGGCGCTTCGAAGACCAGACGTCGGCCTTGACCGTGCCGCCACGGCGGATGGTGAAATGGCCGCGATCCTCTGTGTAGTTCGGGCCGACAGCCGATTTCATGCCGTCGAAGGTGAGGCTATAGCCTCCGGCGGGAACGCTCATGCCCGGCTTCATCTCCACCACATGCTCAGTCTCGAAGGCAGTGACGGCGACGATGCCGAGGACGGTGATGCCGAGGCCCATATGCGCCAGCGCCGTGCCGAAGGCCGAACGTGGCAGGCCGGCCAGTCGCCGCAAGCCGATCGAGGTCGACAGCCTGCCGAAGCCGGCACGCAGCCACAGATCGGTCAAGGCCCCGAAGACGAGGAACAGGCCGGCGGCAAGTCCGAAGACGGCCATGACCGGTCCGCCATATTGATCGTAATAAAAGACCAGCGCCACGGCGAAGGACAGGCCGGCGGCCACGAACAGGCGTTGCAGCGCGCCGAGCAGGTCGGCGCGCTTCCACGCCAGCAGCGGCCCGAAGGGGACGGCGAGCAGCAGCGGCACCATCAGCAGCCCGAAGGTCAGGTTGAAGAATGGCGGGCCGACGGAGATCTTCTCGCCGGTCAGCGCCTCCAGAAGCAGCGGATAGAGCGTGCCGATCAGCACCGTCGCGGTCGAGACGGTCAGGATGAGATTGTTGAGCACCAACGCGCCCTCGCGCGAAATCGGCGCAAACAGCCCGCCGGCATTCAGCATCGGCGCGCGGAAGGCAAACAGCGACAGCGCCCCGCCGATGAAGATCACCAGGATGGCGAGGATGAAGACGCCGCGCGTCGGATCGGTGGCGAAGGCATGAACAGAGGTCAGCACGCCGGAACGGACGAGGAAGGTGCCAAGCAGCGACAGCGAGAAGGTCAGGATCGCCAGTAGAATGGTCCAGATCTTCAGCGCCTCGCGCTTCTCCATCACCAGCGCCGAATGCAACAGCGCCGTGCCGGCGAGCCAGGGCATGAAAGAGGCGTTTTCGACCGGATCCCAGAACCACCAGCCGCCCCAGCCGAGCTCGTAGTAAGCCCAGTAGGAGCCCATGGCGATGCCGGCGGTGAGGAAGGTCCAGGCAGCCAGCGTCCATGGCCGCACCCAGCGCGCCCAGGCGGCATCGATACGGCCCTCGATCAATGCCGCGATGGCGAAGGAGAAGCAGACGGAAAAGCCGACATAGCCGAGATAGAGCAGCGGCGGATGGATGGCGAGGCCGACATCCTGCAGCACAGGATTGAGATCCTGCCCTTCCGCCGGCGCCGGGCTGAGGCGCTGGAACGGGTTGGAGGTCAGCAGGATGAACAGTGCGAAAGCCGCCGAAATCCAGCCCTGCACCGAGAGCGCGTCGGCGCGCAGCCGGTCCGGCAGGTTGCGCCCGAACAGCGCCACCAGCGCGCTGAACAGCGTCAGGATCAGCAGCCAGAGCAGCATCGATCCCTCGTGATTGCCCCAGACACCGGAGATCTTGTACAGGGTCGGCACCAGCGAATGCGAGTTTTCCCAGACATTGCGCACGGAAAAATCCGACACCAGATGCGCATGCGCCAGCACGCCGAAGGAAAACGCCACCAGCGCGAACAGCACGACGGCGGCGACGGAGCCGATATCCATCAGCGCCTGATCGTTGCGGCGCGCGCCCCACATCGGCAGGATGGAAAGCAGGATGGCGACGGCAAGCGCCAGGACGAGGGCGTAGTGACCGAGTTCGACGCTCATTGGGTCTGCTCCTGCCCGGCCCAGACGCCCTTTTCCTTCAGGCGGTCGGCAACTTCTTTCGGCATGTAGTTCTCGTCATGCTTGGCAAGCACTGAATCGGCCTGGAAAACGTCGCTGCCCGGCTCGAACTTGCCTTCGGTGACCACGCCCTGCCCTTCGCGGAACAGGTCCGGCAGCAGGCCGGTATAGGTGACCTTCACCGTACCCTCGCCATCTGTGACCGAAAAGGCGACGGTCGAGCCATTGCCGCGCACGACCGAGCCCTCGCCGACGAGACCGCCGAGGCGGATGCGGGTTTCCGGCGGCACCGGCGTGTTCGCCAGGTCGGCCGGCATGTAGAAATAGGCGATCGACTGGCTGAAGGCATAGAGGACCAGCATGGCGGCGACGGCGATGAATCCCATCCCGGCGGCGATCACGGCAAGGCGCTTCTGCTTGCGGGTCATTGGCTGGCTCCTGCGGTGGAAAGGCCGAGTTCGGCGGCGAGCGCCAGCAACTGCTTGCCCCCGGCGCTGTCGGCGGGGAAGACGGCAAGGCCGCGCTTCAGCGCCTCGCCCGCCTTGTCCGGCTGCTTGAGAACGGTGTAGGAGCGCACCAGCCGCAGCCAGCCTTCGATGTTGTTCGGGTCTTCGGCAAGTTTTGCATCGAGGCCGGCGACCATGCCTTCGATCATCTGCGTGCGGTCGTCGCTCGACATGGCCTGAGCATCCGCCACCTGCTGCTCGGTAGGATCGCCGGGCGCGATCGCCACGGGCGGGCCGCTGTTCAAGGTGATGTGCTGCTTCACCAGCGACAGCCAGGGCGCATTGGCCGGCGAGTCCTTGAGGATCGCCTCGAAATCGCCCTTGGCATCGGGATATTGCCCGGCCTGTTCCTTACCCAGAGCTATGTAGAAGCGGGTGCGAAAATTCTGCGGCTCCAGCTTCAGGGCCGCTTCGAACGTGGCGCGCGCATCGGCGGTCACGACGCCATCGGCAGCGGCGACCAGCGTCTCGCCAAGGCCGTTCAGGCGCTCGGCGCTCGGTCCGATCAGGCGGATGGCATTGCGATAGGCCATTTCGGCGTCGCCAAGGCGCATGTTGCGGACATAGATCGGCGCCAGCAAATCCCAGCCGGCGCCGTCATCCGGATTCTTGGCCAGATGCTGTTCGGCCTTGACGATCAGGATGCCGACATCGTTGCCGGGATTGTCGAGGCGCGCCTGCAGCGGCTGTGCGGGAAGCTCCGGACTGCCGGTATCGAGATAGATACCGAGCCCGATTGCGGGAAGACAGAGAATGACGAGAATTTCCGCCACGCGACGACGGCGGGCGGAGGGTTTTGCCGGATCGCCGGCCGCGACACCGCCGGAAACCGCCAGCAAACGGCGAGCGATCTCGGCCCTGGCGTATTCGGCTTCGCCGTCGGTGATCAATCCCTGCTGGCGGTCGCGGTCCAGTTCGCGGAGCTGGTCGCGATAGACGGCGGCCTCGCCGGCGCGGTCGTCGGCGCCCGCATGCGCGCCGCGCAGCAGAGGGTAGAGCAGCGCGGCCGCGACGGCCGCCGTGAGGATCGCGACAAATATCCAGAATAGCATAGCGCCCAATTACTGTACCCGCCCGGTCATTCCAACAGGCAAACGCGCCGCTCACGCGGATTTGTGTTCTGAAGCGTTTCCGCTTTCTTCAAATCGCGAAAACGCGCATGTTTCCCGCATAGGCCGTAGCCGCAAAGGACGCAGCGTACATTGCTTTAAGTCAAAGGCGACCAGCTTCCGTTGGCGTTGCGGCAGGCCGCACCGCGCGCCACCGCCTGCCGGTCTTCCAGCTTCAGCGTATGAGTATATTGCCGGCAATTCTGTGACCCGACCTGATAGGGCGCGGCCGCAACCACCTCGCCGCTGACGCCGCGGCCGCTCCAGGCGACCGGCTGGCCGCCGGGGGCGGCTTCCAGCGCCCGGTATTCGGCCTCGAGCGCCCGCTGACGGTCGGACGTGCTGAGCGTCACGCCGCTGCGGCCGACGATACCGCCCTGCAGGGCAGTGATGAAGGCGGTCGAGCCGGGCGCCGAAGCCACCGCCGGCGTCGGGGCGATGCTGCCCGTTCCGGTTGTCTTGCAGCCGGCAAGGGCTATCGTCGCGACGAGCGCGGCAAGGGTGAGGCAACGCGTGGAAACATGCATGGAATCAAACCAGTATTTGCGCTCGGCAATCGTCAAATCAAGTTCCTTGCACTGGTGAGGGCTTCGCGTGGCGTCATTGTGACCGTCCGCCTTTTTTGACATCGCAATCGACCTCACGCAATGTCCTTTGTCACGGCGGGTAAAATTAGCCGCGCCTTCAGCCCGCCCGAGGCACCGCGCGACAGGTCGATCAGCCCGTGATATTCCGAGGTGATCTCGCGCACGATCGACAGGCCGAGGCCGGTGCCGGGCTTGCTTTCGTCCAGCCGCCGGCCGCGTTTCATCGCCTCGCGGATCTGATCGGCATCGAGGCCGGGGCCGTCATCCTCGACGGTCAGCTCCACCCAGGACTTTCGCGCAGGGTCGGCGCCCTTGACGTCGGCCGGGGCGGCATTGGCGGTGACGACCACACGCCGCTCGGCAAAACGGGCGGCGTTTTCCAGGAGATTGCCGACGGTTTCCTCGACATCCTGCTGTTCCATCGCCAGCGAAAGGTGCGGCGGGTCGATGACCAGCTCGAATTCCTTGTCCGCGTTCAATCGACGCATGACACGCACCAGCCGTTCCAGGGCGGGCTCCGCCTCGGTGCGCGCCAGCACCGAATCGCGCTGGGCGGCGATGCGGGCGCGATTGAGATAGGATTGCACCTGCCCCTGCATGGCCTCGGCCTGATGGCGCACCAGTTCGCCATGCTGGCGGTCGAGCACGCGCGCCTCGTTGAGAAGCACGGCGATCGGCGTCTTCAGCGAATGGGCGAGATTGCCGACCTGCATGCGGGCGCGTTCGACGATGCGGCGGTTGCTGTCGATCAGCGCATTGATCTCGTTGGCCAGCGGCTGGATTTCGCGAGGAAATTCGCCCTGCAGCCGCTCCGCCTCGCCGCCGCGAATATGTTCGAGGGCCGCGCGCGCGTGATCGAGCGGTTTCAGACCGTAGAGAATGGCCAGCGCATTGACGATCAGGCTACCGAAGCCGAACACGGCCAGCGCCAGATACAGGCTGTTGTCGAAGGCGGCGATATCATTCTCCACGACGGCGAGATTGCCGCTGACGCGAAAGCGCGCCGCGCGGCCCTCCTGATCGAGCACCACCTCGGTCTCGGCGACCTGGATACGATTGCCGTTGCCGTCGTCGAGCGTGTAGAAACGCTCGTAATTGCTGTCGAACGGCACCTCGGCGACCGAGGGCACCTTGAGGTTGGACAGGCCCAGCGACGAGGACACCAACGGCCCGGTGGAAAAGGTGCCGAGCGGCTCGATGATCCAGTACCAGCCGCTTTTCGGTTGCGAGAAGCGCAGGTCGCCGAGCTGGGGATTGCCCGCCAGCGTGCTGTTCTCGCCGATCGAGATCGAGTTGACGACGTTGTAGAGCTGGGCGCGCAGCAGATCCTGAAAGCCCCGGTCGGCGCTTTCGCGGTACAATGTCGAGATGACCACCGCAATCGCCACCAGCGCCACCGCCGACCACAGGGTGGCGAGCAGCAGCACGCGGGCGGTGAGAGAACGAGCACCGAAGGTCATTTCCGTCGCAACGCCCCCGCGCGTCCTGAAGAATTCATTTTTGTTCTATTGCATTACCGAGCGGAACCCGCGTTCCGCATTTTTCCCGGAATGCTCGTTACTTTGCCGCGCCCGGCGCCTGCATGCGATAGCCGAGGCCGCGCACCGTCTCGATGAGATCGACGCCCATCTTCTTGCGCAGGCGGCCGACGAAAACTTCGATCGTATTGGAATCGCGGTCGAAATCCTGATCGTACATATGCTCGACCAACGCCGTGCGCGACACCACCTCGCCCATGTGATGCATGAGATAGGAGAGCAGCCGGAACTCGTGCGAGGTGAGCTTGAGCTGGGCGCCGTTGACCGAGGCCTTGGAGGTCTTGGTATCGAGTCGCACCGGCCCGCAGACGATCTCGGAGGAGGCGTGGCCGGCGGCGCGGCGGATGAGCGCGCGGATGCGGGCCAGCACTTCCTCGACATGGAAGGGCTTGGCGACGTAATCGTCGGCGCCGGCGTCGATGCCGGCCACCTTGTCGCTCCAGCGGTCGCGGGCGGTCAGGATCAACACCGGCATGGTCCGGCCCTGCGCGCGCCATTTTTCGAGGACGGTGATGCCGTCCATTTCCGGCAGGCCGATATCGAGGATGACGGCGTCATAGGGCTCGGAATCGCCGAGATAATGGCCCTCCTCGCCGTCGAAGGCCTGGTCGACGACATAGCCGGCCTCCTTCAGCGCATCCGCCAGCTGACGGTTCAGCGTCGCATCGTCTTCGACCACAAGAATTCGCATGTCCGCAGGTCACTCCATCGAAAGTTTCAAACAGGCATGGCCTGCTTACATCGGAACCTTGACGCGGACCTTGCGCGGCCGTTCGCTGCCATTGCCCTGGATCAGCACGGTGATGACGCAGGAATCGCCGGAGGGCTGGGCGGACAGAAGCTGGCCGCCGGTTTCGGCCACGACCTGCTCGGCCGCCGCCGCGCAGTCACCGGTAACGTCCACCAGTATGCTCATGCCGTTATCCTGCGGAGCCGCCGCCGAAAGCCCGGCGGCCAGGGTTGCTAAGATCGCCGGAGATGCCATCGCCTCTACTTCCACTGAAAACGCGTCGATACCAGTCGAAAAACCCGTCGCATCCGGCACAGCCGCATGCGACGACACTTCAAGTTTTTCACGAAATCACGGCGGTATCACAAGCCCGTATCACGCTTTTGCGCGCCATGTTCCATAGTGCATACTTAACCAACCCCGCCTGAATGGCAAATGAATGGGCCGTTTTCCTGTCATTCCCGCCGGCTTTGGCCGATGGCGTGACGGGCGGAAATCCGCCCGTAAACCGCCAGCAGCGCGCCCGCCGCCCCGCAGAAGGCAACGAGCTGATCAGCCAGCGCCCCCTGCTCCTCCACCCCGATCTCGACGCCGGCGAGATGCAGCAGCGAGGCGAGAATGGCAAGTGCCGCGCCCCAGACGGTCTTGGAAAGATACCATGGCTTCGATTCGTTCATGTCGCGTCTCCCTTCAAATTAGAGTGAAACCATTTTTTCCGCCGCATCCCCGAGCGGCACCCGGCGCCCCATCTGGCGAATGCGCAGCGACAGCGCCGCCTGCGGCCCGCCGAAATCCGCCGCCTCGAATGCCGACGGATAATTGTAGACCGGAGCGGTCACTTCGACGCTGCGGCGCACGAGCGATCCATCGAGGATCTCGACCCGGTAACGCTCCTCCGGCTCGTCGAGCGCGATATCGGCCGCATCCCAGTCGTCGGCGTCGTATCGCCCGCGCCGCACCCAGGTGAAGCGGATGTCGCCGCCGGCCAGACGCCGGCCGCTCAGATGCACCGGCGCCAGCGGCGTTTCGGCGCGAATGCCGCCGGCAAAGGCCTGCGGCGCGGTCGCGCCCTGCCCGCCCGCGGCTTCCGCAATCCAGTTCAACGACAGGCCGATCTCTTCCGCCATCAGCCCGAGCGGCCGGACGGCCGAATCGAGGAAAACGACGCGGGCTCCCGCTTCCGCGCCTGCCCGCATCGCCACATCGCTGCCGCCCAGCCCGCGCAGCAGGCCTGTGAGACGCCAGCGGCCGGGGGCGATTTCCTCGCCCGCGCTGTAGCAGAGCACTTCCCAGCCGCCATCGCGGCACCGCACCGCGAGACGGTTTTCGCCCGCCAGCACGGCGGCACGGGCAGCACTCGCCGCCGCGCCAAAGGGCAGGTCGACGGTCAGGCTGTTCGTCCGGTCGAAACGCCCGAGCACGCCCGGCGACAACGCCGCCTGCAGGCTGCCGATCCGCGCCGGACGCTCCAGCGCCGCGTGTGGCCGAAACCCTTCCGTTCCCGCCGAAGACGACAACACGCTGCGCCGGAACGGCTTCGCATAGAGCGCGGCGCGGGCGAAATCGCCGGAGGGGCCGCCCTCGAAATGCGGCAGATCGAGAAAGACCAGCAACGGCGCGAAGGGAAAGACCCCGCCCCCACCCGGCGCCGGCTCGTCCTGTGGCGAGGGTGGGCGCGTGGCGGTGGAGGCGGCGAAGGCGCGGGCTTCCACGTGCCGCGTTTTGCCGTCCTCGATGCGGGTGACGAGGAAACGCCCGCCCGGCCCGGCCGGCAGTTCCACCGCATCGCCGGTCTGGAGATCGAGATCAAAGGGCGCGAGATCGAACCTGACCGAGCGGCGAGCGACGAACTGGTCGCGCAGCAAGGCTTCCGCCCCCGCCAGCGCCATCTCCTTGGCAAGGCTGGCGGCGAGATCGCAGCGCAGCACCCGGTCGTTGGTAACCGCCACCCGGCGCGAGCGGCTGCTTGCCTGCTCATAATCGAGGAACTGGTCGTAAAATCCGATGATCGCCTCGCCGGCATGATCGGCGTCATGATTGCGGTTTTCCGTCCAGAGGGGCTGGCCATCGATGTCGGCCAGCACGTCGATCACTTTGGCCGGTCGGCTCGCCTTCAGCCGCGAACGAAACCGCAGGATGGGCCCATCCTCGTAAGCATCGACCTGGAAGGCGAGCATCAGCGGCTCGATCAGCGCCCGCGCCGAAGCGATCTCGCCCTGCACATAGCCTGGAAGATCGCCGCTGACCTCCTCGACGTCAAAAGCGAAAAAGCCATGATCGCGCAGGACGGCGGCGATGACCTCCGCCAGCGTTCCGGCCCCGAGACGGCCGTTCATCCAGTGGCCGGTCGTCCAGTTGCTACCATCGCTCCACACCTTCTTTTCCTGCGGGAAAGCCGGGAACGGCCGCGCATCCCAGGTCCAGACGAAGGACTTCGACGCATCCAGCATCCCGGCCGGCGCGTCCGCCCCCGTCCAGTGATCGTGATGGGCCTCCAGAAACCGGCGCTGCATGCTGTCGAGCCGCATCCAGTTGGAGAAATAGGGCGCAAAACTCTCCGAGGATTTCGGATCGACGAAAACATTCGGCTGGTTCGCACCCTTGTCGATGGCCGGGCAGCCGAGTTCGGTCAGCCATACCGGCTTCATGCCCGCAAGCCATGCGGTTGGCGTTCCCGCCTCCGCGCCGCCGATACGGTCATAATGCCGGTTCGACCACCAGCCATGGATGTCCTTGTAACGGAAGACCCAGGGCTTTGCCGCGAGACCATCGGTGATCGGGCTGCGCAGCCTGGCCTTGCGGTCGGCGTCGCTGGCGTAGTACCAGTCGAACCCCTCGCCCGAGGCCACCGCTGCCTTCAGCGACACCGGATCGTCGGCCGTGCGCGCGCCATCCGGGTTTTCCGCCAAGAGATCGGCGTCGCGCCAATCGGAGAGCGGCATGTAATTGTCGATCCCGACCGCATCGATGGCCGGCGAGGCCCAGAGCGGATCGAGATGGAAATAAACGTCGCCGCTGCCATCCTGCGGGTGATAACCGAAATATTCGGTCCAGTCGGCGCCGTAGGTCAGCTTCGCCGCCGGCCCCAGCAGGCCGCGCACTTCGCCGGCCAGCGTCACCAGCGCCTGCACGAAAGGAAAGGCATTGGTCTCGTCGCGCAATTGCGTCAGCCCGCGCAATTCCGAGCCGATGATGAAACCATCGACCCCGCCGACCGCTTTTGCAAGGTGGGCATAATGCAGCACCAGCCGGCGATAGCCTTGCGCCGTCCCGGTATGGGTGACTTCCGTCCCCATGACCGTGAAATCCCCGACCGCCGTATCGCCGCAAAAGGCGGAAACCGCCGTGCGGATGGCCGCACTTCGATCCGGCGAGCCCGGCCGGCCTGGCGCGGGATGACAGGTGATGCGCCCGCGCCAGGGATAGACCGCCTGCTCCGCCCCGCCATGCGGATCGGGCAGGCCATTGCCGAGCGGCACGTCCATCATCAGGAAGGGATAGAGAAACACCTTCAGGCCGCGCGCCTTGAGATCGGCGATGGCCGTCACGACGCTGGCGTCGTTGGGCGTGCCGCCATAGGCTGGCCCGCCATTGCTGGTGCTGATCAGATGCGCATCGCTGCGCGGAATGCCGGAGACGATCCACGGAATGCTTTCTTCCTCGCGCCCCAGTGTCTCGACGCCCGGCAGGATGCGGCAATGTCCCGCCCGCAAATCCGTGCCGAACCAGGAGACGACCAACGCCACGCTTTCCAGATTTGGGCAGACAGCCGTCAATTCGTCGATGGAGGCGGCCCAGTCCGTCGCATGCGTGAGGTTATGGCGGTTCATGGTGCGGACACTGCCCGGCCCGAGGCTTTCGGTCACCTGCACGGTGGAATAGCCATGCTCGGTCGATCCCGGAATAACGGTGATCGCCCGGATCTGGCTTTCGAGCCGACCGACGGTGCGCAGCACCTCGAACTGGAACAGCGGAATGCGGTTTCCGAAGGTGTCGAGCGGCAGCCGCTCGAAGACGACGTAGGCCAGCCCGCGATAGGCCGGCGCCTTGCCTGTCCCCTGCTTCGCCTCGATCAGCGGATCGGGCAGCTGGTCGCGGCTGCCGTTATGCACCCGCATCTCGATATTCGTCAGGTCGATCTCGCGCCCATCTGCCCAGACGCGGCGAACGCTGGCGATCTCGCCTTCGCACAGGCCGATGGCGAGATTGGCGTAATAGCGGAAATTTTCGACGCGCGGCCCCGTCGCCTTGCCGCCGGCGCGCTCGACGGACACCTCTTCCTCGAACCGCGTCGCCCAAATCAGCGTGCCGCCGATGCGGGCGGTGCCGTAGAGACGGTTGATGGAGGTGCCGTCATCGGCGCCGGGAATGCGCGCCGTCGCCAGACGCTGGCCGGAGATGGTGCGGGTGCCGTTGATCAGCGCCCGGTCGACGACATTGCCGGCGAGCGCCCCGGCGGCACGGCCGATGATCGCGCCGACCGGCCCGAAGACGCCGCCCAGCGCCGCACCCGCCGCCTGAAACAGAATGGTCGCCATTGGATCACCTCAAAGTTCGGGAAAGCGGAAGATGCCGGCGATGCGCCGGCGCCAGGAAGGCGTCAGCGGCGAGCGGATCACCGCCGCCTGCTCATAGGCATGGATGAAATGCGCCTCGCCGCAGAAGATGCCGGCATGCTTTGCCGCATAAGCCGCCCGCCAGCGGAAGATCAGCAGATCGCCGGCCTGCATCGCATCGACAGGCAGGAAATGCCGCCCGGCCGCTTCCAGCAGCCGCTCCTCGCCGCAGCGTTCCGCCCAATCGGGCGCGTAAGGCGTGGGCGGTTCCGGCTCGCTGCCATACAAATCCCGCCAGATGCCGCGCACGAGGCCCAGGCAATCGCAGCCGATGCCGCGCCGCGATCCCTGATGGCGATAGGGCGTGCCGATCCACATTTCGGCCACCGACAAAACTTTTTCGCCGACGCCGCTCATTCGAACAGCGCCCGCCCGTCATGCACGGTCTCGCCATCCGCATAGGAGTAGGCGAAATCCGAGCCTGGAATATGCGGAAATCCTTGGAAATTAAGCTGGTTGGCGAATTTCGCCCGGCAGGTGGAAAACGCCTTGTCGCAGCCCGCCGTGACCTCGAACGCCGCCCCTGACGTCACGGGGCGCGGCAGCGGCAGCCAGAAGGTCAGCGCCACCGCCCCTTCCTCAAGCCTGTGGTCGTCGATATCGAAGGACAAGCCGGAGAGTGGACCGCCCGTGAATTTCAAAACGCCGTAGCGGAAGAAGCCGGCCGCAAAACCGGAAATCCCCGAAACCCTCACCGTCTGGCCGTCAATGACAGCCGTCACCACGCCGCTGCCGCGATAGGCCGGGAGATCGACGCCGCAGCGCCGGTCGCCCAGCGTCGCGTCGCAACGTCGCCCATAGATGCGGCCCTGATCGCGTCCGAGCTTATGCGTAAAACTGCGCAATTCGGCGCGAAAATCGCCGTCGCTTCGGGTCACCTCGCCAATCTCCTGCACCCGCAGCAGCATGTGCTGCTCAGGCTTTGCCCAGTTGACGAGATAGACCTCCACCCGCGCCCCGTCGTAACGCCCGTCCGTCAGGTCGGCTTCGGTGATGGCCTCGCTGGAAAAACCGCCGGCGACGTCCGCGGTCGTCGCGGCCAGGCCGGCTTCGGACTCCGCATCGCTGGCGGAAAAGCCGCTGGCGGCGGCGAAATGCGTGGCGGCAAACATCAGGTCGCCGTCATGCTCGGTGAAGCCGAAGACGGTGCCGTCGCGGCGGATCACCCGCCAGGCATGGCAGAGCGTGGTCGCGCCCTCGGCGATATGGGCGGCAAGCGGGACCGGAATCTCTCTCATGGCGTGATCTCGATCAGGGGAATGGAAGGAATGCGGCCGGCCTTGAAGGATTGCAGGCTGATATCGATGCGGTCGGTGGCAAAGCGCACCGGCACGTCGAAGACGAACCCCGCCCGCACCGCCGCCCCCGCCGCCGGAGGCGTGGAGAAGACGACAACCCCAGTCGCCGGATCGCAGGCAAAATCCCAGGGCGGCGCCAGGCTGCCCGCGACGGAAACCACCACCGTCCCCGCCACCGGCTTGGCGATCACCCGCTCGACCCCGCCGCCGGCATCCGCATAGGTCTTGAGGAGCTGAAAGTCCGTCCGCGTCCCATCCCCGGTTCCCAGAAGCTGGTCCATCGCCGAAACGCTCTCCCCCGGCGGACACGACTTGTCATCGAACGGATCGCGAAACCGAAACCCGTAAAGCGCCCCGCTCCTCGCCTCGAAAAACGCCGCGACCTCATAGAGATCGTCGATGGAGCGCACCCCCGATCCCGCGTCGTAGGAGCGCCGCGCCCCACGCCAGCGCCGGTTGCGGCTTTCACGCCCATTGGTCAGATTGACGATATCCGTCCGCCGCTCCGGTCCGCCGCTGGTCGATAGCGACAGCCGCAGCGGAAACCGCACTTCATGAAATCCCGGCATGTTTCTTTCCTCAAATATTCCGCTGCCCTTTCCCGACGCTGCGGGCGAGCATGGCGGAGAGTTGGCCTTCGCTGCGGCGGAAGCTTTCGGCGTCGGGAGTGGTGATGTTGAAGACGATGCTGGTGCCGCCACCGGCAGCGGCGGCGACGCCGAGCGCGCCATCGGAACCGCGTTTCAGCGGCAGGATGGCCTCGGCGCCGGCCTCGCCCATCAGGCCATGCCCGCCTTCCATCGAAAAATAGGTCGGCGCGGAAACGATGCCGCCTTCGGCAAACGGCGTCACCCGGCCCGGCACGCCGCCGCGCGAAAAGGCGAAGAGCGAGCCAAGATTGCCGGCAAGGCCGGAGACGGCATTGCCGACCAGCCCTTCCAGCGGCTTCAGCCCGACCGAAAGCGCGATATCGGCAAGCCGTGTGCCGACGCCGCGCAAGATATCTTCAAGGCTCTTGCTGCCGCTGGCCGCCTGCCGCAACGCCCCGGATAGCACCGAGCCGAAGGCGCGCGAGCGGGTTTCGAGGTCGGTCAGAACCTCGCCAAGCGCCGAAGCATTGCGGGTCATGTCGTCGAGGGACTGGTCGTCCATGCTCATATCCTTTCAGGCCGGTCCGGAAACTGTCGCATCAGCGCGGTGAGCGCCTCGCGATCCGGCGCGCCCGAAGCGGGGGTCAAGCCGCCGGTGGCGGCGTGGAGCTCGCGGGGTGTCATCGCCCAGAAGCAGGCGGGATCGAGCCGCAACAGGCAGAGGCCGGCATGCATGGCCCTCTCCCAGGGAAAGGGCGTCGGCCGCGCCTCACCTGCCGCGGCGCTCAAGGGCGCGGCGGGGCAGCCTCCGTCTGTGGATCGAGAAACGTCGCGGTCAGGAGATCGCGGACGATGGCCGCGCAGCCGGCGATGCCACCCTCGATATCGGCCATCGCCACGTCGTCGTCGGACACCACATTGCCGCCGCCGCGAAGCCCGGCGCCGACGAGGCGGATGATGTCGACCGCCCGCAGCCGTCCGCTTTCGAAACGGGCGGCGAGATCGGCGAGATTATCGGCGGCAAAAGCTGTCTCCAGCTCCGCCAGCGCGCCCAGCGTCAGGCAGAGAATGCGGCGCTCGCCATCGATGACCGCCTCGACTTCGCCGCGCCGCCGGTTGGCGCGTCCCATGCCCACACCATGGTGCCCTGTCATCACAACGCTCCGAAGCTGATGGCGCCGGCGGATTCCAGCGCCAGCTCGAACTGCAGTTCGCCATTGTGCTGCCCGGAATATTCGAGAGCGGTGATCTGGAACGGGCCGGTCACCGTCCCGAAATCGGGAATGACGATCTGCCAGTCGAGGATCGTGCCGGCAAACAGCGCGGCTCGCAGCGTCGCGTCGGAGGCCGCATCCTTGAAGATGCCGGCGCCCGACAGCGTTGCGCGCTGCACACCGGCGCCGGCGAGAAGCTCGCGCCACCGCCCGGCGCTTTCCGCATCGGTGATGTCGACGGTCTCGGCATTGAAGCCGAGCCGCTTGGAGCGCAGGCCCGCCACCGTCTCGTAGGCGGAGCCGTTATGGACCTTCAGAAGCAGATCCTTGCCCTTTTGAGCGACCATGTGGTTTGTCCTCATAGCTTGGGGATTGAAATTTCCGCCCTGGCCGGATGCGGCGGCCGGCGAAGCGTGCTAGACCCGGCCGCCCGATAGCGCCGGATTCCGAAAGACAATGCCGCCTGTTCCCGCCGACCGCCGCCCGGCGGTCACCATCGCCGTGCTGGCCGTGACCCAACTCATCGGCTGGGGCACGACTTTCGACATGCTCGGCGTCATGGGCCGCATCATCGCGCCTGACCTCAAGCTCGCCAACGAGGTAATCTTTCTCGGCATATCGGTGATGATGCTGGTCAGCGCCGTCGCCGGCCCGGCGACCGGCCGGCTGCTGAACCGTTTTGGCGCGCGCAATGTGCTGGCTGCCGGTTCCGTCGTGTTCTTCCTCGGCCTTCTGGCGCTCTCTGCCGCGCAAGGCCTGATCGGTTATATGCTTGCCTGGGCGATCATTGGCCTCGGCGGGGCGTTCGGCCTGTCGTCACCTGCCTATACGGCCATCGTCGAGCGCGAGGGTTTGCGCGCGGGGCGGGTCATCGCCATCCTGATGCTGTTCACCGGCCTGTCCAGCGCCATCTTCTGGCCGCTGCTGGATGTGGTGCAGGCGCATATCGGCTGGCGGATGACCTTCGTCGCCACCGCGTTCATCCATCTCTGCGTCTGCCTGCCGCTGCATCTCTTCGCCCTGCCGCGCCCCGGCGGGACGGCAACGGCCGACGAAGGCCACGACATCGCCCCGATCGCCCTCAGCGACCGGCAGCGGCTCGCCGCCTTCCTGCTGATCGCCGTCTCGACCATGCTGGCGACCTTCGTCACCTATGGCCTGACGCCGTCGCTCCTGCATATCCTCAGCCTGTCGGGCGCCTCGCCCTCCCTCGCACTGGAACTCGGCTCGCTGCGCGGGGTCATGGGCATTGCCGCGCGCTTCCTCGACATGCTGCTCGGCCGGCGCAGCAGCCCGCTGATCGGCACGACCGCCGGCATTCTGATGCTGGTGGTGAGCTTCGCCATGCTTGCCTTCGCCGGCGATGCGCCGCCGCTGCTCGTCGGCTTCGTCGTGCTCTATGGTTTCGGCACCGGCGTCATCACCGTGGCGCGGGCGCTGCTGCCGCTGCTCGTCTTTTCACGGCGGGAATTCGGCATGCAGTCGGCGCGGCTGTCGCTGCCGCAAAACCTGGCGAGCGCCGTGGCACCCGTCGTCTTCACCGGCATTCTCGACCGCCTCGGGCTCGATGCCGTCATCGTCACCATCACGGCGTTGTCGATCCTGTCGCTTTTGCTGACGCTGGCGTTGTGGATCGTGATCCGGCGCGCCAAAGCGATTCCAGCCGGAGCGTGAAGCGCAATTGCGATCGGAAAGTCACTCGGTGACAGCGCGAAACCGCATTTCGGCGACGTGACGGCGCATTTTCGGCTCGCGCCGCGCCCGTGTCGCGCGATGCTGCAGATTGACGAGCGTCGCGCCGGCAAGCGTCAGATCGGCATCATGCAATAGGACGCGCAGCCGGGCCGCGATCTCCTGCGCCGCGCGCTGGCCCTGGTCGTCCGACCAGGCTTCGAGCGTCAAAAAATGCTCCTCGCTGGACTCGGTCGCGGTCGAAAAGTCCTCGCTGCGCAGGTCCGCGACGACGATACAGGGGAGACGCGGCCGGTCGAGCAACCGGTCGTGAATGGCATCCACGCCGATCATCGCCGTCAGCACGGCATCGCCGGAAAGCCGGGCGTGGATGGCCCGCAGCAGGGCATTCGAGGCGCTCATCGGCCCTCCTCCTCACAGTAACAGACGAGATAGCGGCGACTCTCGTCGGGATCGCGGGCGGTGCGGATGGAAAAGACCCGCGCACCCTTGCGCAGCCGCTGGCCGGCGGCGAGATCGGCGCGAAACCGCAGCCAGATGCGATGGCTGATCGTCGCGGCTTCCGCACCGGCAATCTCGCTGAATGCCTGGCTCACCGGCTCGACCAGCGCCCAGAGCGCGGCGACGGGATGCCAGGCGATATCCGCGCCGCCCTGCCCGTCGGGCGTGGCGACCGGCGCTTCCAGCTCCAGCCTTGCGGAAAACTGGCCGGGATCGAGAAAGGCAAGGCGCATCGTCAAAGCCTCCGAGGCAGCCAGGGCGCCACCAGCCGCTCGTAGCCGTCGGGAATGACTGCCGGCTGGTTCTCCGGCGCGACGGCCCCGCGGCAGGCGAACATCTGGGCGATATGGGTCAGCATCGCCCGCTTCAGCCCGTCCGGCACGTCGACGGCGGTGCCGAAGCCGGCGGTGAAATCGATCTCGATGCCGTTGACGGCGCGTGCCGTGGCCGGGTTTTGCGCCATCATCAGTCGCGCCGGCATCGCCTCGCCGTCAAGCACATGGCCGCCGAGCGCGACGCTGACAGCATCGCCGGCCGCGTCATAGACCGTCACCGCGTCGATCGCGCGCACCGGCGCCTTGCCGATCCGAGCTGGCCCGTCCGGCCAGCGATCGAGATAAAGCCGCCAGCCCTGGCTGATCAGCGCCAGCCCGCTCATGCGTTCCAGATGTTCGCGGGCGGTGCGGATCAGGCCTGTCAGCAGGCCATCCTCGTCGTCACCGTCGAGGCGCAGATGCGCCTTTACCTCGGCCAGCGTCAACGGCTCCGCCGCCGGCGGCGCGATCAGGGCATAGGTCATGGATATCTCCGGATATTGGGAAAGGATGCAGGCGCGGCGTCGAAGCGCCGCGCCTGCGGCAGAACCGCGAAAGGCTCAGCTCGCGGCGAACTTCACCAGCTTGATCGCCTCGAAATCCTGCACCCCGCCGCCGACGCGCTTGGTGGTGTAGAACAGCACATAGGGCTTGGCGGAGAAGGGATCGCGCAGGATGCGCACGCCGGTGCGGTCCACGACCAGATAGCCGGCGCGGAAATCACCGAAGGCGATGGACAGCGCGTTGGCCGCGATATCCGGCATGTCCTCGGCTTCCGTCACCGCAAAGCCCATCAGCGAGGCCGGCTGATCGGCGGCGACGGGCGGACGCCACAGGTAATTGCCGTCGGCATCCTTGAACTTGCGGATCTCGGCCTGCGTCTTGCGGTTCATGACGAAGCCGGCATTCTGGCGATAGCGGGCCTTCAGCGCATAGATCGTGTCGATCAACACGTCAGAAGGGCCGCTGGTCTTGAAGGCGCCGGCCGCACCGGAGGCGATATAGCCGACATTGCCCCAGCTCCAGCCGCTTTCGGCGACCGTGGCATAGGACAGGAACCCCTTCGGCTTGTTGGTGCCGTCGCCCGCGACGAAGGCAGCGCCCTCCTGCTCGGCGAAGACGATATCGACCTCGGCCGAAATCCAGGCCTCGATATCGACGGCGGCGTCGTCGAGAAGCGATTGCGTCGCGGCCGGCATGGCGTAAAGCTCCATGGTCGGGAAGGACAGTTCGGCAAGCTGCGGCGTGCCGGTCTGCGGCCGCGCCGCCGTTTCCGCCACCCAGCCGGAGGAGAGGCCGCTCAGCGAGAACGGCTTCTTCAGCACGGCCGACGACACCTGCCGCACCGTCGCGAGCGACCGGATGGGAGAGACCACCGACAGGCGGCGGCCGATTTCCGTATCGGTTTCCGGCGGCACCAGATAGCCGCCATCCGCGCCGGTCCCACCGGAAAACGCCTTGGCTTCGAGATCGCGAAGCGCGCCCTCGTCGCCACGGCGGATATAGGCGTCGAAGGCGGCCTTGTGCTCGCTCGCCTCGATGCCGCCGCCACGGCCCAGCGGCGGGCGGGCCTTTTTGACCACGAGCTGGTCGAGCAGGCTTTTCTGCTCGTCCATGGCGCGGTTGATGCGCTCGACGCGCTCGCGGGTGACGACGTCGTCGGTCAGCTTGGTTTCGATCTCGTCGAGGCGACGATCGTTGACCTCGCGAAAACTCTCGAAGGCCGACATGAACTCGTCGAAGGCGGCGTTGACATTGTCCGGCACGGCCTTGATTTCCGGCGCGGGATTCTTGTGCGTGGCTTCACTCATGCAGCTATCCTTTCGAGGGCTGACGGGGTTTGAAGAGGTTGCGCGCGGCGCGGCGCAGCGTGCGGGCCAGCTCGGTTTCGGCATCGCGAAACCAGCGGGCATGCTTGACGTTGGAGACGCGTGCCGAAGGCAGCATCGGAAAGGTGACGACCGAGATCTCCCAGAGATCGGCCTCCAGGATGCGGCGGATGCCGCCCTTGGCGTCGTTGCGGGCGCGCACCGTCTGGAAACCGATCGACAGGCCGTCCAGCCCGCCGCTTTTCATCAGCTGGTGCACCTCGCGGGCGCGGGCGACGCCGGTGGCGAGCTGGCCCTCGACATAAAGGCCGCGCGCATCCTCGCGGATCGTGGTCCAGACGCCGATGGGTTCGGCCGGGTCGTGCTGGAACAGCATGCGCACGCCGCCCGAGCCGCGCTCCGTCAGCGAGCGGGAAAAAGCGCCGCGCTCGATGACATCCTTGCCGAGATCGACCTCGCCGAACAGGCTGGCATAGCCGGAAAACCGCCCCTCGCCGCTGACGCCCTTCAGCGTCAGGGCGGCGAAACGGGTCGTGGCGGGGCGCGGCCCGCGATCAGCGTTCCTCATGAATGTCTCCTGGGATTGAAAGGGATCAGCGCTCGGGGCGAGCGCCGTAGCGGCCGGCGATGCGGGCGAGAATGCCGAGCGCCCACCAGGCGCCGAGGCTCGCCGCCGCCGAGCCGGCCAGCAGCGTTTCGAAGGGCGACATCTGGCCGGCAAGCTGCATGCGGTCGATCAGCCATGCCCCCGTGGGAGCGCCGAAGATCAGGCCGCAGGTCAGGCCGGTGAAGAAGCGTCCGGCCGCCTCGCGGCGGCTTTGCGGCAGCAGGTAGATCAGCGAGACGGCAGCCCCCGCCGATGCGCCTGCCGCACGCGCGGCCCAAAGGCCCGGCTCATTGCCGAAGTCAGCCATCGTTAACATCCTCCGGTTAGACTATGCTTACGTTTCGAGCATCATTTCGCAGGCGCGAAAGACGATTTCGGAGTCGAAGAAAGCACCTGGCCGCGTTTTCTCGCGTAGGGTGTCAAGCGCCTCACACGGCGATTCAACCGGCTCGGAAACCGATTCCGCCGCTGAAGCCAGGTCCCTGAATTTACTTCAGTATCCGACGGCCTGACGCTTCTCTTCCTCGGTGAGGAAGCTCGCACCCCCGACCCGCGCCCAGAGCGCATCGCGTTCGGCCGAGAGCCCGGCGATGCGGTCGAGATCGGGTTCCAGACGCAGGCTTTCGCGGTAGACCGGCGACAACCAGGCGGAGAGACTGGCGCCGATGCGCTGGATCAGCGGCAGCACCGTCAGGCGGTAGAAGGCGCGGTTGGCTTCCTGGTAATTGGCATAGGTGGCGTCGCCGGGAATGCCGACCAGCATCGGCGGCACGCCGAAGGCGAGCGCGATATCGCGCGCCGCGCCGTTGCGCGCCTCGATGAAATCCATGTCGCGCGGCGAAAGGCTCATCGTCTTCCAGTCGAGCCCGCCTTCGAGCAGCAGCGGCCTTCCGGCGCGCACGGCGCCTGCATAACCATTCTCCAGTTCCGCCTTCAGCCGCTCGTATTGATCGGGCGAGAGATTGCCGACCTCCTTCGGCTGGTAGACCAGCGCGCCGGAGGGACGGGCGGAATTGTCGAGCAGCGCCTTGTTCCAGGTGGCGGCGGCATTGTGCAGGTCGAGCGCCGTTTGCGCGGCGGCCAGCGGCGGAAAGCCGATGTGGTCGTCGAGCGGATGGAACAGCTTCAGATGCAGGAGCCCCAACCCCTCCGCCGGCTCGGCGGCAAAGCGCCGGACGGCATTGCCGATGCGATAATCATAGCCGATCGGCCAGCCATCGGCGCCGGCGACGACGCTGACCCGGTCCGGCCGCAGGAGATGCACCTCGCGCAAGCGTCCCGCCGCCAGCACCGGCTGCACATAGGCATTGCCCGACAGCATCAAATGCCCGTAGAGCGCCTCGAAGAAATCCGGCCCGCCCATGCGTGCGTTGGGACGGGCCAGAAGATCGACGAGCGGATGCGCCTCGATCTCGCGCTCGCCCTCATAGACCAGCCAAGGCACGGCGGCGGCGGACTCGGCGATCATGCGCACGGCGCGGTGGGCCACCGGATTGCGCATGAAGCCTTCGCGCGCCAGCGCCGGATAGGAGCGCGCCGTCCAGGCCGCCCGCGCCTCGCCGGCAAAGGCGGAAAGACCGGAAACGGCCTTCGTATCGGACATGGCGTTTCGCTCCGCCATGGCGCGCCATGGCAGCAGGGATCGAAGTTTCATGGGATCGTCCTTCTCGAAAACGGGCGGCGTCGGGCGCGGCCAAGAGTATTTCCAGTCGAAGCGGGACCGCTTCGGCCTTGGATCATGCGGTCGAAACAAAAGCCTGAAACGAAAAGGCCCGCGTCTCCAGAGGCGACGCGGGCCGGCTTGAATGCCAGGAATGGGCGGCGAGGCCGCCTCAGCCGATCTCCTCGGCAAGGGCGAGAAGCCTGCGCACGATTTCGGTCGCGGCGGCCTCGTCCTTGCCGATGCGCCGTGCGACCGCCTCGCGCAGATTGAGGAAGGCGGCATCGACGCCGCGCGGCAATTCCGGGCCTTCGTCGCGACCGCGACCGTGGCGCTCGGCCCGTGCCCGCATGTGTTCGCCAAGCGCGGTCAGGCGGTCGACGATCCGGCGCGCATGTTCGCGATTCTCCTCCAGATGGGCCTTGCCCTCGTCGGTGATCGTATAGAGCTTCTTGTTGCCCTCGGAAGCGGTCGCGGCATAGCCAGCCTCCTCCAGCAGGGTCAGCGTCGGATAGATGACGCCCGGGCTCGGCGCATAGGCGCCGCCGCTCATTTCCTCGATCTGGCGAATGAGGTCATAGCCATGGCGCGGCTCGGCCTCGATCAGCGACAGGACGAGCAGACGGATATGCCCCTGGCCGAGGAAACGCCCGCGACCGCCGAAATCGTCGTCGCCGTCGAAGCCGTCGCGGCCGGGACCGCGTCCGCGCGGGCCGCGGGCGAACGGGCCGCGCCCCATGGCCATCATCATCTCCCGCCAACGCTCGTGGCGCTCGGCCCGCCCGCCACGGTCGCCACGGTCACAAGTGTGCCGGTCGTCATGCTGTCGGTCACGCCGGCCTTCGAACTGTTCAAACATGGAAAATTCCTTCAGATATGTTTTCGATATGTCTCAATATAGCGAAGCCGCGCGGAAACGCAAGAGTTCGATATATCGAAAACTATCTCAAAACACATCGAAAGAGAGAGGCGGATGCCAACTGCTTGAAATCAGCCGGAAACGGGGCGAGAGCGGATGCTCTCTCCCGTCATGACAGGTTGCGGCAGGCTTTGCCGGGACGGCAGATCGCCGGTTCAGGCGCGGTGCAGATTCTCCGTCACCGCCTTAGCGGTGTCGAAATCGGCGGCAATGCGCAGGTCGCGGATGGGGCGGACCAACTCGATGGAGGCCTGGTAGTTCGGATGCGCCTTGTAGGCGGCCATCGCCGCCTCGTCCTCGAATTCGGCATAGACGACGAAATCGACCTCGTTGCCGAAATGGTCCTTCTTGACGTTGTCGCCGATCTCCACGCATGTCGCATGCGGAATATCCGTCAGGATCGACAGGCCGGCGCGCACCGCCGCCCGATCGGCTTCGTTGGGCACGGTGAAGAAGACGATGTGGCGGATCATGGCAGGCTCCCGTTCGGATCGAGCCGCGATTATCATGGCTTGGCCGACGGTTCAACGCGTCATGCCGTCCCATGGTTTTTACGCGTTTCCGGATGGAAAACCGCCCTCCACTTTTCCTGGACATGCTGACGGTCTATGGCCGATAGCCGCATAGAAGCTGCGCCCGTAGCCGGCGATCAGCGCCGCCCGGTCGGCGCCGTTGACGATGCGCCGCGCCTCGACCCAATCCTCGTTGCCGCCTTCGAAATAGTCCGACAGCTTCTTGCCGGTGAAACTGCCGCGCGCCATGCCTTCGAACAGGATGGCGAGCGCCGGCCCGGTTTCCATGGCGCGGTCGGGATCGGCGACGAGATCGATGCCGGTGATCGCCGACATCGCCTCGTAATTGCGCCGGTGGGTGAGTTGCACGAAACCGCGCCCCAGCCAGCTCCGCCCCGTCTCGTCGGGCCGCCAGTAGGGCGTCTTCACCCAGCGCAGACGCCCTTCGGCAAAGGCGCGTTCGAGAATGGCGATGGCCCTGGCGTCATCATCGGCCAGGGTCTCGCGTACGGGCTGCATGGTTTCGGCCGTCTCGTGAAAAACCGTCGCCAGGATATAGGCGAGCCAGCGGTCGTCGCCGCGCCGCCCCCAGGCCTCCCAATGGCCGAGAATCGCCTCCATGCCCTTGACCTGGGACGGGGACAATTTTCCGCGAAACGGGCCGGAGCGAATGTGGTCGAAGAAAAACCGTCGGTTGATAACCATGATGCCAGCCCTCGTTTTCGCCTCTCCACGGGAGGCGGAAATATTTCAATCGATTTTAAAAAATCTAAATCGTTTTATGGATTTAGGCCCTGATTTACTTTTCATGAAGGATATGGAACCAAGCGCTCCATATCCCGTTTTATCGGCCCGAGTGAACCATTTGAGGAGAGTGTCGATGCAGCCCAGCGCCCAAATCATCAAGGCCCCGCAGCCCATTCCGCAGCATGTTCTGGACCGCATGGAATCCGAATGGCGCCAGGTTCGCGAGCCGGCCCCGCAGCCGGTCGCCGCACGCTGAGCGCGAACGCCGCCGGAGCGTCTCCGCTCAAGACCCTATAGGAAAGCGGCCTCCTCGGCCGCTTTTTCTGTTTGACCGCAATTCAAATCCCGCGCACGCGCGGTTCGCCCGCGCCCTCCAGCATCAGCGCCGTCAGCGCCCAGACCAGCGCGTCCAGACGATCCGGCGAGCGGCCCGAGGACAGGCCCTCCGGGCCGAAATCGCACATCTGGTCCTCCAGTTCGGAAAAACGTCCGGCATGGATCACCCGCCCCTGCTCATAGAGGGCAGCGACCGGCTCGGCGCGCAGATATTTGCCGCGCGTAGCGCGCACGGTGGTCACCGGCAGGGCGGCATCGACGCTGCGCAGCATGGCGCTCACCATGTCGCCGCCCTGGTTGATTTCGGCGACGATACGGTCGGCGTCGAAACGGCGATAGGCGCGCACCACCGCACCCGCCCAAGCGGCGGGGCTCGCCGCCGGCGCTGAGCAATCGGCCAGCACCACCCCGCGCCCGGTCGCATCGAGCCCGGCCACGACGATGCCGCAGCAGGCATTCGCACCGGCGCTTGCCGGCGGATCGACCGCCACGACGATGCGCCGCAGCGGACCGGTGACGCGCAGCGTCAGCGCCTCGATGGTCTCGCGTTTCCAAAGCGCGTCGTCCCGGTCCTCGATCAGTTCGCCGTCCAGCTCCTGCCGTCCGAGCCGGGAGCCGCCATAGCGGCTGGCCAGCGCCTCGATGAAGCCCGGCGCCAGATTGGCGCGGTTGGCGCTGGTGCTGATGCGGGTCAGCGCCGTCTCGGGATCGGCCATCAGCGCCTTCAGAAGCGGCACCGGCCGCGGCGTGGTGGTGACGAGCTGGCGTGGCCGCGCGCCGAGGCGCAGGCCGAATTGCAGCATGTCCCAGCATTCCTGCGCATATTTCCACTTCGCCAGTTCGTCGCACCAGGCGAAATGGAATTGCGGTCCGCGCAGGCTTTCGGGATCCTCGGACGAGAAGATCTGGGCCATCGCCCCGCTCGGCCAGACGAGCCGGCGGCGCGAGGTTTCGAAATCCGGCCGTTTCGCCCGGGCGATCCGGCAGATGCCGGAGGCGCCGTCGATCATCACCTCGCGGGCATCGCCCAAGGTTTCGGCGACCAGAGCGATGCGCAATTCACCCGCATTCGGATGCCGCGTCGCCAGTTCATGCACCCATTCGGCGCCCGTCCGCGTCTTGCCGGAGCCGCGCCCGCCGAGGATCAGCCAGCTTCGCCAGTCGCCCGGCGGCGGCGCCTGCTCGCGGCGGCGCAGAAATGTCCAGTCGCGGGAAAGAACGCCGGCGAACTCCAGCGGATCGCCGGGGAGCGCGACCAGGTCGCCGTCCCGCATGTCCGGGCGCAAGACCGCATCCCGTTTTCCCTGATCATGCCGCGCCGGTGCAAGCAGCCGGCGGCCCGCCTCCAGCGCCGCCGTTGCGGCCTCGGTCAGCCGCGCCTCGTGTTTGCCCGCGATATCCGCCATGCCGCGCTCATGTTCGCAAAAGATCGCCGTCGCCCTGCCCGTCATCGCCTCGTCGCGGCGGCGGCGGTTGCGGCTCGGCGGCGGTGGTTGGGGTGTGCGCATTCAGCCAGTCATGCTTGAAACGTTCGAAACGAATGCTTGCCTCTTCCTCGGCGCGGGCGTCGATCAGCGCCAGGAAATGGGCCCGCGCGGCGGCGGGATCGAGCGCATCCGCCTGCCGTTCGGCTTCCATCTGCCGGTCATGGGCGAACTGGCGTTGCAGGCTGTCGATCTTTTCCAGCGTGCGCACGATCAGCGACATGGCGTCGCTCGCCGCCTTGGCGTCGGCGCGCGAGGCTTTCGCCGCCGCCTCATCGGCGGGATCGGCGAGCGCCTTCTCCGCGCTTTCGCGCAGCGTGCGGAAATAATCGAATTGCGCCCGCATCTCGCGGGTCATGTCGCCCAGCAGCATGCGCAGATCGTCCTGACCCGCCTCCCGCGACTTGACCTCCAGCAGCAACCGGCCGGCGTGGGGCGACAGCCGCGTTTCCCGCCTCCCGCCGGGCTGTTCCGGCCAATCGGCAAACAGGTCGAGATCGACATTTTCCATTGCGCGCGCTCCAACAAAAAAGCGGCCGTCCCGAAAGGAACCGCCGCTCTCCAAAAATCCTTGCCACCGCCGCCGCCCGATTTTTCTGCACATTTCCAAACGGAAAACCGGTTTCCATTTTTCCTGGAAATGCGTTTCGGCGCAACTCTTCGACTATGCCTGAACCCTATCAAACGACCGTCACGCCGTCAAGGACTATTTTCCTATATCGGAATTTTTTCTTATTTCCGCTGCGTATCCTGCCCGACCGTCAGCGGCCATTCGACGACGTAGTCCTCGAAATCGTCGACATCGACCTCATCCTCGCTGACGGTGCGGCCGCGGGCGGAGATGCCGGCGATATGGACGGTTTCGGGGTCCCCCGAAACCAGCGGATGCCACCAGTAGAGATCCTCGCCGTCGCGCACCAGCCGGTAGCCGCAGGTCGGCGGCAGCCAGGGGATCTCGTGGACGGCCTCAGGGGTCAACTGGATGCAATCCGGCACGATGTCCTGCCGGTTCGGATAGCTGGAGCATCGACAGCTTTCCCCGTCCAGCAGCCGGCAGGCAACGCTGGTGAACACCACCTCGCCGGTGTCCCAGTCCTCCAGCTTGTTGAGACAACACAGGCCGCAGCCGTCGCACAGGCTTTCCCATTCCGCCTGGCTCATTTCGCCCAGCGGCTTGGTTTTCCAGAAGGGTTGTTCGTCGTCGGCCATGGCTCTTTCAATTTTCCGCGAGCGCGGCGATTCCGCGCCGCTGTTGCACCGCAACTCTTGTTCTTTTTGCGCAATTCCCCAATGATGCCACGATATCGGTTTGTTAACCCTGCGGGCGTATCGGTTCAGGTCCATGCTCTGACGGCAGGATGTGGCCACGTCAAGGCATAAAGCAGTCAGCGGGAACTGGAGCGTATCGCAGGTGCAGGAACCTCTTCCCCCCGAAAACCGTCCTCCCCGCAAGCGGCACATCCTGCTGCGCATCGATTCCTGGATCGATTCCACCGTCTGGAACGCCGGGTTCAAGGCGGGCGAAATCTGGGAAGAGATCACCATTTTCTTCCGCCGTTTCCGGGTGCGCGGCTGGAAGCGCGGCGTGTTCGAGGTGCTCGGCGAGGCCGCGACGCTCGGCACCGCCGGCTCCGTCGTTCTCCTGGCGCTCGCCCAGCCGGCCTTCGAGGAAACCAAGGACGACTGGCGCAATCGCGGCGACTTCGCCGTCACCTTCCTCGATCGCTACGGCAATGTCATCGGCCATCGCGGCATCATCCATGAGGATTCCGTCCCCATCGACGACCTGCCGGATTATTTCGTCAAGGCGGTGCTGGCGACCGAGGACCGGCGCTTCTTCGATCATTTCGGCATCGATTTCATCGGTCTCATCCGCGCCATGACGGAGAATGCGCGCGCCGGCGGCGTCGTCCAGGGCGGCTCGACGCTGACGCAGCAGCTCGCCAAGAACCTGTTCCTCTCCAACGAGCGCTCCATCGAGCGCAAGATCAAGGAAGCCTTCCTCGCGTTGTGGCTGGAGGCGAACCTCTCCAAGAAGGAGATCCTGCGCACCTATCTCGACCGCGCCTACATGGGCGGCGGCACGTTTGGCGCGGCGGCGGCGGCGCAATTCTACTTCGGCAAGTCGATCCGCGAGGTCGATCTGGCGGAAGCGGCGATCCTTGCCGGCCTGTTCAAGGCGCCGGCCAAATATGCCCCGCATGTCAACCTGCCGGCGGCGCGCGCCCGCGCCAACGAGGTGCTCAGCAACCTCGTTCAGAGCGGCATGATGACCGAGGGCCAGGTGATCGCGGCGCGACGCAACCCGGCGACGGTCATCGACCGCAACGAGGTCGAGGCGCCGGATTTCTTTCTCGACTGGGCGTTCGACGAGGTGCAGCGCCTCTCCACCCGCTTCCCCGAGCATTCGCTGATCGTGCGCACCACCATCGACATGGGGCTGCAGAAGGCAGCCGAGCAATCGGTGGAGACCAGCCTGCGCGAATATGGCGAGGGCTACCGCGTCAAGCAGGGCGCGCTTGTCATGATCGAGAATGGCGGGGCGGTGCGCGCCATGGTCGGCGGACGCGATTACGGCGAGAGCCAGTTCAACCGCGCCACCAAGGCGTTGCGCCAGCCGGGCTCGTCCTTCAAGGTCTATACCTATGCGGCCGCCATGGAAAAGGGCATGACGCCGCAGACGACCATCGTCGATGCGCCGATCACCTGGCGCGGCTGGTCGCCGCAGAATTACGGCCGCTCCTATGCGGGCAGGATCACCCTTCTCACCGCCATCGCCAAGTCGATCAACACCGTGCCGGTGCGGCTTGCCAAGGACGAACTCGGCATCGACACCATCGTCAACATGGCCAAGGCCATGGGCGTCGAGACGCCGATCCGCAACGACAAGACCATTCCGCTCGGCACGTCCGAAATGACGGTCATGGACCAGGCGACGGGCTATTCCGTCTTCCCCGCCGGCGGCGTGCAGTCGCGCCGTCACGGCATCACGCAGGTCATCGGCTATGATGGACGCGTGCTCTACGATTTCGACCGCGACGAGCCGGCCCCGAAGCGGATCCTGTCCGAAAAAGCCAATGCCTCGATGAACTACATGCTGTCGCAGATCCCGGTCATGGGCACGGCGCGCAAGGCAGCTCTCGACAACGGCATCGTCACCGCCGGCAAGACCGGCACGACGCAGGCCTATCGCGACGCGTGGTTCGTCGGCTTCACCGGCAATTACACCTGCGCCGTCTGGTTCGGAAACGACGACTATACCTCGACCAACAACATGACCGGCGGCTCGCTGCCGGCCATGACCTTCAAGCGGCTGATGGATTACGCCCATCAGGGCATCCAGCTTCGGCCGATTCCCGGCATCGAGAACCCGCTGCCGCCGAAGGATGCCAAGCCGCAGGCGGTCGCCAAAACCGAGGAAGGGGCGCTGCCGCCGCTCATCCGCCCGCGCTCGCTGTCGGTCGATGCCACGCGCCTGCTGCGCGCGCTCGGCGACAAGCTGCGCGAGGCAAAGCCGCTCGGCACCCAGAAGGTGGCGAGCGCCGAATGATCCTTTCCCTTTTCCGATAAGCGCAAAGAGGCTGCCGCATCGTGTTCCGGGTCCCCCTCTATGTCGCTCTGGCGCTCATCATCGCCTTCGGCGGCGGCATCGCCACGACGCTTTATGCGCTGAACGCCTCCTCCGGCTTCGGCGCCATCAAGCTCGGGGCCTGGGAGGCCTTTCCGCGGGCCCAGACGGCCGATGCCGACCCTTACGCGAAATCCCACCGCGCCCGCGCCGGAAAGCTGCTGCTCGGCACCGCCGAGGGCCTGAAATTCACCGCCACACAGGACGATGGCGGCCAGCCGCTGCGCTCTTCCTGCCGCTATCGCATCACCGGCCAGACGCCGCCGGCGCGGCTGTGGACGCTGTACGTCGCCGACCGCGGCGGCAATGCGCCGATCGCCCGAGACGGCCTGCCGGCCGGGCTGAATTCCTGGGTGATCGGCCGTCAGCCGGACAGTTCATTCGTGATTTCGGTCGCCGCCGACGCCCAGAGCGGCAACTGGCTGCCGCTGCCGGGGGACGACCGGGCGGTGACGCTGGCGCTGACCCTGTTCGACACGCCGACGGCCGGCAGCTCCGGGCTCATCGATCTCTCCATGCCGCAATTGCAGCGCATCGGGTGCGGCCATGCTTAAGATCGTCTTCACCGTGATCACCGGTCTCGTCGGCGCGGCGCTGCTGCATCTGATCATCATTCTGGCGCTGCCGCATTTCACCGGGCTCGATGCCTATACCGGCGTGCTCGCCAAGGGCGATCTCAACCGCTTTTATGGGGTCGGCAAGCGGCCCGACGGCAGCGGGCTTTCGGATGGCGACCCCTTTCTGCAATCGGCGGTCTGCGCCTTCGATATCGAGGACCAGCCGGTGCGGCTGGTGGCCGGCGGCGATGTTCCGTTCTGGTCGCTGGCGATATATGACAGTTCGTCGAACGAGGTGTTCAGCATGAACGACAGGACGTCGGTGGATGGCGGCGTCGATGTTCTCGTCGCCTCGCCGGTGGCGCTGACGACGCTGCGCAAGGCGCTGCCGGAGAGCCTGTCGCAATCGATCCTCGTGGAAATGCCGCGCGCCGAGGGCTATGTGGTCCTGCGCACGCTGTCGCCGCGCAAGAGCCTTGAGGATGCCGCGCAGGCATTCCTGGCGGGCGCGACCTGCGATGCCTTCGCGATAGGTGCTACGCCGGGGGCGTCGAGCGATCAGTAAGCGCTGGCCGGCTGCGCCGCTTCCTTGGCCGGCGCTGGCTGGGCGGAAAACTCGATGCGCTCGTAACGCACGCCGGTGAACAATAGAATCTCGGCGTCCTGGAAGGGTTTTGCGGTTCGGCGCGGCGTTTGCGCGAGCCTGTCGCGGATATGGACTACGTCTGCCATGCTCGTCTCCATCCAAAGCTATCCCGGAAAAACGCGAACGGTTTTCCCGATGGAATTTCGCAAGCCAAATGAGACGGATGAATGCGATGGAATCTCATCCTGCCCTATGCGGGCCGGCGCACCCTGCGGGCCTCCTTCGCCCCAGGCATCTGCGCCTTTCTCGTCCATCCGTCGACGGCACGCATGCGCGGTCGCTGATGGGATTAACGTCCGGGAAGCGATATCGTTCGAAAGCCGCCCGTGTCGCATTGAGCGCCCGGACCCCTTAACAAAAGTTTAAATCTCCGCCTCGCGACCCTGAAGCATAGGGGTTTTGGACAGGTGTGGCTTCGCGGTCACGCTTCGTCCTGGCCTGAAAACGACACCGCAGCGCGCGGCGCCTCGCTATGGCCCTTGAAAAGTAACCCATAGTTAACAAGCGTTTAAGGATTTTGTTCTAATTTGACCCGTGACGTTTTGCGTATGTGAGTGATTTCCGTGACCGATCGGTTTCGAGACCTTGAAAGCCCGCAGGCCATGCGAAAGAAGGATGTGGTTCTGATGGCGACCGTGACCAGTTTCGAGAATCTGCGCTACCCGACCAGATCGGAGCTGCGGCAGTTCGCCGAACTCTTCGCGCCCCTGTTCAAGGCCTCCAGCGAGGAAGCCAGGCGCCAGGCCGTCGCCGCCCTCTCCCAATGCCCCAACATTCCCGAAGCTGTGGCGCTGTTCATCGGCTCGCAGCCGATCGGCGTCGCCGCCCCCTTCCTCACCTGCTCTCAGGCGATCAGCGACCAGACGCTGATCACCATCGCCCGCAGCCAGGGCGGCGCGCATGCCAAGGCGATCGCCCGCCGCGACAATCTCTCGCCGATGGTCGTCGATGCGCTGGTCGGCATACGCCAGGAGATGCCGGGTCGCGGCGGCGCCGGGCTGCCCGCAGCGCCTGTTGCCCCGCCGCCTGCCGCCGCGCCCCAGCCCCAGGCTGTCGCGCCGACGGTCCCAGTCGTTTCGGAAGAAGAGGTCCAGCGCCAGAAAATCCATGAACGCGAGGAGCAGTTGCGGCAGGAATTGCGCAACCTCGTGCGCCATCTCGATCCGCCTGCCAATGACCGGCTGGGCTTGCGCAGCCTCGATGCCACCCAGGAAGCGCTGCTGGTGCGTTTCGCCCGCACCCGCGATGCCGATCATTTCGCGACGGCGCTTGCCGATGCGCTCTCGGCCAGCCGTTTCCTGTCGGAACGCATCATGCTGGACATTTCCGGGCAGCAACTGGCGACGACGCTGATCAGCCTCGGCCTTGCCGATGAGGACGGCGCCTTCATCCTCTCCCGCCTCTATCCGCATCTCGGCGAACAGGCCGGGCGGCGCACCAGGGCGCAGATCCTGCTTTCCACCCTCGACCCCGCCGAATGCGACGCCCGCGTCGAAGCCTGGCGCCGCGCCGACAGCTACACCTTCCGCCAGGAAGAAGCCGGCCGACACCCCAGACCCGCCGACCAGATCCCCCCCGTCAGCAACCTCAAATCCATCGGCCGACGCTGAGCTGCCGAGCGCCTGCGGCGCCCGTCACCCGACGACGCTCACCAGATCGCCGATCTCGTCGATTTCCAGTTCCACCAGCCAGAGGTCGGGATCGAAGCGGCGTTCGCGCGCGATGAAATCGTCGATGGCCGCTGGCTCGACCCTGTCGAAGCGGCATTCGAAGAGGCGGGTTTCGGCCTCGTCCTCGCCGAACATCGTCTGCGGCGCGGGAGCATAGAGGCTTTCGAGGCCATCGCGAAACCGCTGGCGCAGATAGATGGCGCCGGCGGACTCGGCGCCCTTGTACTCGATGGCGGCATAGCCGCCACGGTTGAAGACCTGGCGGGTCAGGGCGGAGACAAAGATTTCGGAACGCAGGCGCATGGGGACGTGATAAAGCATTTCCGGGAAAAGTGCAGGCCGGTTTTCGTCCCCGACATGCGACACGCTTTCCGCCCCGCTCACACCATGCGGGCCATCGGCTTACAAGGCCCCGATTTCCTTCATCTTTTTAAGTACGGTTTCGCTGGGTTCGCCGGTCTCGGCCAGGCGGTAATGTTTCTGGAAATGCCGGATCGCCTTGCGGGTGACGTCGCCGGCGACACCGTCGACCTTGATATCGGCATAGGCGAGATTGGTAAGGCCGCGCTGGATCTTCATCACCAGGTCAGGCTTGGGCGCGGCGGGGCTGGCCGGAAGCTGCTTGTCCGCCTTGAGGATCGCGGCCGCGACCGGATCGATCTGCGTGCCGGCATCGCTGGCGACGTCATTCGGCCTTTCGCCCGGCACGGCCCCGGCGCTGCTCTTCACCGTCAGCAGCGCGGCAAGCAGGTCGGCGCTCGCCTGTCCCGTCTGCTGCAGGCCGGCGCTTTTTTCGAAGGCGAGGATGGCGGCTGTGGTGCGCGGGCCGCCATAACCGTCGGCGGGGCCGTCGTAAAAGCCGTGGCCGATCAGCGCCCCCTGGACGTCGCGCATCAGGGCTGAGGGTTTGCGCGCCGGCGCCGCGGGGACGGCGGCGGTCGCGGCCGGGTCCGGCGTTTCCGTCGTGCCGTCGGCGCGTTCGATGCGGAAAGTGGTCACATCGGCCGGGCGCGCCTCTGCCGCATTCGATGGCGCGCCGGCGAACGCCGTCTGGTCATGGGCATCGCGGGTGCGAAAAATCGGGGCGGGATGATTGCCGTGCTGATACCACAGCGCATTGGCGGAAATGAAGGACATGGCGACCGCGAAGGCCGCGCCGCCGAGCATCAGCGTCGGATACCGCCCGACCATGCGCGCCGTCGCGCCCATGCCCTGCCCGGCGAGGCCCAGCGCGGCGCCTGAAACGGCGACCGCCGGGTGAATACGCCGGGGTTTCTTCGAAGACGGTGTCCTGAACGGGTCAGGCGATTTTCGCGGTCGCTTGGCCATGGTCTCTTTCTCCATGCCGCGAGTCGGCGAAAGGTGCGGCGTTTTTGAGGCGCGGCGGAAATTCCACAGGGCGTTGCGCCTCGATATCGAGGATGTCCGCCTCGGCGGTCACCGCGCCCGATCCGTCCATCGGCACCGTCACGGTGATGACCGTGCCCTCGCCCGGACGGCTCGCGATCGAGAACCGCCCGCCATGCAAGGCCACCAGGCCCTTGACCAGCGACAGGCCGAGGCCGGTGCCTTCATAGCGGCGGGTATATTCGTTCTGCACCTGCATGAACGGCCGGCCGATCTGCGCAAGCTGGCTTTCGGCAATGCCGATGCCGGTATCGCTGACCGCCAGCGTCAATTCGCCATCCCTGGCCGCAGCATCGATGGTGACGACGCCGCCGTCCTCGGTGAACTTGACGGCATTGCCGACAAGATTGATGAGGATCTGCTGGATGGCGCGCTGATCGGCGGTGATTTCGCCAAGGCCGCGCTGGACGCGGCTTGTGAGCGTCACGCCCTTTTCGCGGGCTTGCAGCGCCAGCATTTCCTCGCAGGCGCGCACCGAATCGGCGATGGCGAAGGGCTCCATCATCAGTTCGTAGCGGCCGGCCTCGATCTTGCTCATGTCGAGCATGGTGTTGACCACCGAGAGCAGATGGGCGCCGGACTGGCGGATGAGGCGGACATATTCGCGCTGGCGGTCGTTTTCCAGCCGGCCGAAATATTCGCCGATCAGGATATCGGAAAAGCCGAGAATGGCGTTCAACGGCGTGCGCAGCTCATGGCTGACGGCGGCAAGGAAACGCGACTTGGCGTCGTTGGCGCTTTCTGCCTCCGCCGCCTTGCGCGCCGCGTCGCTCTTCAGCGCCTGCTCGTCGGATACGTCGCGCATCTGGCCGAAGATGGCGCTGAGCGCCCCGTCCCCGTCCTGGGCAAGCGCGGTCATGTCGAGGCGGATGTGGACGAACTGCTCGGCGACCGCCGGGCCAAGCGGCGCGGCCCGCTCGATGCGCAGGTCGACGCTGACATCGCGCGCGCCCTGGCGCAGGCTGTCGACGGCGCGCATGAAATCCAGCCGGTCGGAAACATGCAGCTGATCATAGAAACCGCGGCCCTGCGGATCGCGCATCCAGCCGAGGAAGGTGTCGCGATCGCGGCCGCTGAAGCCGGTGACGCTGCCCTGGGGATCGAGGAAGAGCACGGCGCCGGCGCAGACGCTGGCGATATCGAGCGCCTGATCGGTCTCCGTCGCCTTTGCGGCCGGCTCGTCCGGGCTGCCGCGCAGCCAGGCGATACCGCCGACGGCGCCGATGAGGAAGGCCGATGAGACGAGCGCGACACCGACGGGAATGGCAACGGCGGGGCTGACGAAAGCCGAGAGCAGCGCCGGCATGGCGATCAGCCCGGTTGCCGCGCCAAGGGCGATACGGCTGAGATACGCGATCTCGCCCGATGTCGCGGCGCGGCTTCCGGTGCGCAGCAACCAGCCTTCCGCCGCCCGCTCCGCCACTGCCGTCATCCTCTGCGCTATGTTACCCGATACCTGCACGCCAAGACCTGAAATGGGGTTCTTTCCTGCGCCGACATTAGGCTTGCGCGCTTAAGGAAAGGATAAAACCACCCCCCGGAAAGGCATGGGAGGACCTCCCAAAGCCCATTTTCGCGCAGATCGCCGGGCGTGGTTAACATACGGTAAGCACTGGCTTTTTTCGAATTTTCGCCACAGTGTTAACCTTTGTGGCTGAGGCCCTGCCCGCAAAGCCCGGCATTGCCGGGAGCCCTCTGCCCAGATGCTTAACGCCACTCGCTCAAATTCGCCGCAAATACCGTTCAAATGCGGAAAGACGGCATTCGACTTAAATTTGCGGATAATCCGAACGGCTTCTTCAAAACCATATTCGCCGGACAGGCCTTAGGGTAACCGCAGATCGAAAGGGCTCTCCGATCCGAATCGCTTCGCCAAGCGAAAAGGAGCGGCCGCCCACCTTAGACCCGGCATCAAGACCGGGCAGGAAACAGGGAAAAGACGATGTGGTTTCTGATCAAGGGATCGTTCTGGTTCGGGCTCGTGCTGGTGCTGCTGCCGATTTTCGACAGGGATGCCACCGGCAAGCTGGAAGCCGGGCCGAAGGTGGAGATTTCCGATGCGCTCTCGGCGGCCAGCGGCGCCTATGATTATGTGAGCGCGCTCTGCACCGAAAAGCCCGAGGTCTGCGAAAAGGGCGGCGAGACCTTTACCGCGCTTGGCCACCGGGCCCGCGAAGGCGCGCGCATCGCCTATGAATTCCTGGACACCAAATTCGGCGACGAGAGCACCAAGGTGGCCAGCGCCGAGGATGGCGCCCGCCTGCCGCTGATCGACGACGACGTGACCACCGGCACGATCGCGCCGCTGCCGCAGCACAAGCCGGCCCGCCCGTAACCGTCGCCTGCCCTGACAATTTCCTTGCGCCCGCGGCCCTGTCCCTGCCGCCGGGCGCTTCTTTTTTGCCCCAAACAAGACTTCCATGCTGCCTGCCGCAAGTCCGGACGCAAAACCGGTTCGCACTTTTGCTGGAATTGCTCTATATGCGGCACAAACCGCAGGACACTATCATGAGCCAACTCGAAGAGATCATCGACGACTTCGCCTTCCTGGACGATTGGGAAGACCGCTACCGCTATGTCATCGAGCTGGGCAAGGCGCTGCCGGATCTCCCCGAGGACAAGCGCACATCGGAAAACAAGGTGCAGGGCTGCGCCAGCCAGGTCTGGCTCGTCACCCATGCGGGCGACGGCGCCGATCCGGTTTTGACTTTCGAGGGCGATTCCGATGCGCATATCGTGCGCGGCCTGGTCGCCATCGTGCTCGCCACCTATTCCGGCAAGCATGCCTCGGAGATCGCCAATCTCGACGCCATCGACGTCTTCGGCAAGATCGGGCTGGTGGAACACCTCTCCTCGCAGCGCGCCAACGGCCTGCGCTCCATGGTCAAGCGCATCCGCGACGAGGCCCGCGTCCGGCTGGCGGCCTAGGCTGTTCTACAAAGACGGCCGATAATCCTCAGCGCCCCAATGCAGTGTCGACGCACGCCGATCCGGCGCAGGCGGGTGGTAGTGGCGCGAGAGCGACAGGAGGGCGGCGCGCAGCAGGAGCTTTGCCGAGCGCGCCGGCCATTGCCGTTCGCGCTCGACGGTTTCCAGCCCCTTCATGAAGCAGCAGACATCCAGCGCCACGCCGGCCAGTTCCGGGCCGATGGCGTCGACCGCCTGGGAGACGCGGCGGCGGGCGGCAAGGGCGCTGTCGGTGAGATCGGCGATGCCGCCGCGCGCGCCGTCGCCGCGGCTCGCGAGACGCGGCTCCCAGGAAGCGGTGACGCGCGGCTGCAACTGCCCGCGGGTGAAATCCGCATGCAGGCGCTCGCCGGCCGCCACCGCCTCTTCGGGTAGAAACTGGCCGCCCTGCCGGTCCTTCATCCGGGCGAGCGCGCCGAGCGGCGATTCCGCCCGGTTGATGCGCACGATCGCCGCCGCGCCCTCCACCTCGACTTTCGCCATCTCGTCGTCGCGGTGCTGGGCGCCATAGGCCTCCTCGCCCGCCCCGCACAGGCGGCGGCGCAGGAAGCCGCGCGCATCCGCTGTTGCCCTCAGACGATCGGCCTCACGGGCCAGCAGTCCATCGGCAAGTGCGCGGCGAACGGCAGCGGCGGGGACGGTGCGCTCGGCGCCGTCGTCGCGGCGCAGCCGCAGGCCCGCACCTGACCCCTCCTTCAGCGTCAAAACCCGGCTGCCGGCAAACCGCAGCAACCCTTCCAGCGCCTGGCCCATATCGATTTCCCGCTTATTCATCCCGTGCCGCTCCGGCCGCGCCGAAAACCGAAACCGCGAGACGCTCGACCGCCGCGACGAATTCATCGAAGGCGGGATCGTCGCGGCGATCCTCGACGACGGCGCAGGCATGGCCGACTGTGGTGCGGTCACGCCCGAAGGCGAGGCCGATCTCGCTCTGCGACAGGCCGAGCGCCACATGGCAGACATACATGGCGATCTGGCGCACATGCGCGGTCGCCCGGCGGCGGTCGCGGCGGGCCTGCACCCGATCGGAGGCCAGCTGGATCATTTCCACCGCGATCTGCCGCACAACCTGGCAAACGGTGCGCACCGGCACACGAACCGGCCCGGCAAGCGGAGACGCCTGTTCGGCGGATGACAATCGGGGCGGTTCAATGCTATGGTCGAGGTCTCGTGTCATGGCGCTCTCCAGATTAGGAATTTATTCATACACCCATTGGCACGCATGGGGAAGAGAGCGAGCGATTCCGGCAACCCATTGTTGATGAAACTGGATAATTTCGGCGGATCATGCGCAGGCGGGCAGCCCATCGACGGGCTGTCACCGATCCGTCAACGTCATCACCAGGCTTGTCCCCAGGATACGCATCAGGCTTCCAAGTGGTTGACAATTATAAATATATCGATGCTTCTGGATGATCCGACGCAAGGCTTGGCATGACGATGGAGAGGCTCTTTGGCTCCTCCCAGTGTGTAAGAAGTCTACGCTTCTACTCGTCGTGCCCATTGCATGTTTATCGGGCTTTATGTGTCGACGATGTTCTCGCCGATCGGGAGGCCCAAAGAACGACCCTTGAGAGCTTAACAAATTAGGTAAATTTTCCTAATCACAATCAACAAAAAACCGGGCATCGCGCCCGGCCTTCCGGCTTTGCAAAAAACCGCGACCGGAAACCCGGCCGGATCGAGACCCGACCGTCCTCCTGTCGCAACGCGGCTTATTTGCCGCGCTTGCGGCGCTGACCGAGGCCCATTTCCTTGGCAAGGCGCGAACGTGCCTCCGCATAAGCCGGGGCGACCATCGGATAATCGGCCGGCAATTCCCATTTTTCGCGATACTCTTCCGGAGACAGCGAATGATGGGTCATGAGGTGACGCTTCAACGACTTGAACGAACCGCCGCATTCCAGGCAGGTGATCTGATCGTCCTGCACCGACTTGCGCACCGAAACCGCCGGCTTCTGTTTCTCGACGACGGCGACCGGCGCGGAAGGGGCGCTGGTGTTGCTCAGGGCGGAATGCACATCGGAAATGAGATTCGAAAGCTCGCCGACCGGGACGACGTGATTGCTCACATAAGCCGCGACGATATCGGCGGTCAGCTCAACCAACAGTTCGGGACCGTTGCCCAAGCTCGAGTCTGTCATGTTTCGTACTCCTGTTCAAAACTCTTGCCCTGTATCCGCCGGCGCGGTCTGGCCGAATCGATCGGACACGCATCATTTCAGAGTCGCGCATTGCCGCCCCTGCTGCAGGCAGTCCGAAGACCGATCGAAGCCTACCCCTAAGCTTCGGCCTGCGCGCATGGGCGGATCATGCGTTTTCGACATCGACCGCTTTCCGACCTCTCCTCACGCAGCAATTGACGGCTCAATTCCCACGCTCGCACTGGTTTTTCCGGCGCTTTCCCGAATCGAAGCGGTTCAGCTTTATTCGATATCGTAACTCTATAATTCTTCGCTTACCACTATTCCCGCAAAAGTCCAATTAATTATTCTAGAATTTACTTCCTGTTCCGGGTCAACGTTGCAACCTTCAAACGATAGGTCTTCAGGAAAAGCCTTTGTTTCGACTTGATACAACCGTTCATCCAAGGGTAGAAATTCCGCGGATGCCTTTTTCAACCACAACGCTTGCCGGATTTGCTTTTCATTCGGGTTCGAAGCCGGTTCGCCGGGCGGCGCGGGCGATCAGATGGGCAGCGACCGGCGCGCCGAGCACGAGGAAGCCCAGACCGACCAGCACGCGGGCTACAACCGCGCCGTCCTGGGCGTGCAGTCCGGCGGCGAGCAGCAGCAGGCCGGAGCCGGCCGTCCCCACCTTGGAGGCGGCGTGCATGCGGGTGTAGAGGTCCGGCAGGCGCACAAGACCGAGCGCCGCCGTGAAGGTGAAGAAGGCGCCGGCAACGAGCAGCGCCGCAACGAGGAGATCGAGCGCTGAAGTCATCGGCGTCTTCCCTTGCGGCGTTGCGGCTGCGCCGGAAGCTCATCCTCGGCGCCGCGCATCAGCAGGAAGCGGGCGAAGACCACGGTGGCGAGGAAACCGACGAGGCCGAGCACGACGGCGATATCGACGAACAGCGAAAAGCCGCTGCGGATTGCGACGAGCGCGATCAGGCCCATGGCGGCAGCGGTGAGCGTATCCAGCGCCACCACCCGGTCGGCCAGCGTCGGCCCGCGCAGGAAACGCCAGACGATCATCAGCAGCGACAGGCCGACGAGAATGAAGGACAGGGACAGCGCGGCCTGCAGGATTTTTTCCGTCATGGGAAAGCCTCGCGGATGCGACGTTCGAACCCCTCGGCGATGCCGCGGCGCAAGGCTTCGGGATCGGCGCAATCCAGCGCATGGACGTGGAGGGTGCGGCCGTCGTCGGAGATGTCGACGGTCAGCGTGCCGGGCGTCAGGGTGATCAGGTTGGCGAGCAGCGCAACACGGAACTCGCCCTCCAGCGCGGTCGGCACGCTCACCATGCGCGGATCGAGGCGCAGGCGCGGGCGCAGGACCGTTGCCGTCACCGCCAGCACCGAAAGCGCGAACTCCTTCAGGAACAGGAGAAACAGCAAGACGAGGCCGAGCGGGCGCACCCGCAGGCGTGGATGATCGAGATGGTGGCGCAGCAGGAAGAGCACGAGCAGCGCCAGCAGCGCGCCAAGGGCAAGATCGGGCGGCGCGAGGCTGCCGCTCAGCGCCGTCCAGGCGGTGAGGATCATAAGGAAGGCGGCGGCACGGCTCATGGCGAAGCCTCGCCCGGAAAGACCGAGCCGACATAGGCATCGCCCGCCGAAAGGCTGGCGGCGGCCTCCTGCGCCAAGGACAACACGCCCTCCGGCAGCAGGCCGAAGCCGGCAATCAGGGCGACCAGAAGGGTGAGCGCGGCGGTGCCGCTTGCCGCCGGGCCTATCTCCGCCGTTGCCGCCGGGCGCCAGAAGGCGAGCAGGAAGATGCGGGCGAGCGCAATCGTCGTCAGGAAGCCGGAAAGCAGAATGGCGCCCGCCAGCCACCAGGCGCCGATATCCAGCGCGGCCTTGGTGAGAATCGCCTTCGGCCAGAATCCGGAAAGCGGCGGCAGGCCGGACACGGCAAAGAACAGGGCCAGGCAGAGGAAGGCGAAGAGGGGATCGCGGGCATAGAGGCCGCCGGCTCGGCCCAGCGAAAAGCTGCCCAAACGCCTACCGATGCCGGCGACGGCGATATAGAGCGCGGTCATCGCCAGCATCGAATGCAGCGCATAGAGGATGGCGCCGCTGACGCCCCCGGGGCTGCCGAGCGCCAATCCCGAAAGCATGTTGCCGATGCCGGCGATCACCCCGAAACCGGCGACGCGGCGCAGGTCGTCCTCGGCCAGCATGCCGAGCGCGCCCACCAGCATCGAGGCCGCGCCGGCGGTGACGATCAGCAGGCTGAGTTCCTCGCGCTGCAAAGGCATCAGCATAACGAACAGGCGCAGCAGCACATAGATCGCGACCTTGGTCATCAGGCCGGCGAACAGGGCCGAGACCGTCAAGCGCGGCGTGTGATAGGCGGCGGGCAGCCACATCTGCAACGGGAAGGCCGCCGCCTTGAGGCCGAGCGCAAAGAGGAAGAGCACGGAAAGCGTCATGCCCGGCTGCGCGCCCTCGCCGGCGCGGATTTCCCGGGCGAGATCGGCCATGTTCAGCGTGCCGAGACGCGCATAGAGCAAACCAACCGTCGCAAGGAACAGGGCTGTGCCGACGAGGTTCATCAACGCGTATGTCCAGGCGCCGTCGATCTGCTCGGGCTCTTCGCCGACCGCCATCAGGCCGAAGGCGGCGATCAGCGTCACCTCGAACCAGACATAGAGGTTGAAGATGTCGCCGGTGGTCAGCGCGCCGCAGACGCCGGCCATCAGCAGCAGCAGGAAGGCGTAAAAGCCCTGCCCGCGCGCGGCGGCATCGATATCGCCTGACGCGAACAGGCAGGCGGCCAGCGCCACCACCGAGGCGGCGAGCGTAAACAGCGCGCTGGTGAGATCGACGGTGAAGGCGATGCCGAAGGGCGGGAGCCAGCGGCCCATGACCATGGTGACCGGGCCCTCGGCGATCACCGCGACCAGCAGCGCCGCGTTCAGCCCCACCAGCAGCAACAGGCCCGCCGTTGCGATCACCGGCTGCAATATCGAGTGACGCCGGAGGATGACGAGGATGGCGGCGAGCGAAAAGCACAGGGGCACCGGCAGGATCGTCAGCCAGCTCGCACTCGTGGGCGCGGCAAGGTTCAGCGCGGCGGAGAGGTTCGGGATCGGCGCGGCCATTCAATAGCCTCCCGGCGGCGCGGGCCGGTCGCGCGGTTCGGCGCGGTCGAGGCCATCGACTTCCTCGGCGCCGAGATCGCGAAACGCCCGCCAGGCGAGCACCAGCAGGAAAGCGAAGAAGGAGAAGGAGATGACGATGGCCGTGAGGATCAGCGCCTGCGGCAGCGGATTGGCGGCCCCGGCCTTCAGCGCGGTCTCCGCCTCCCCGATGATCGGCGGCGCATCGCGCGTCACCCGGCCGGAGAGGAACAGCAGGAGATTGACGGCATTGCCGAACAGCGCGAAGCCGATGAGCGCCCGCAACAGATGCGGCGCCAGCAGCAGATAGATGCCGGCCGAAAAGAACAGGCCGGAGAGCACGGCAAGCCACGGCTCGATCATGGCTCTTCCTCCTCCACCGCCAGCGCGATCGCCGTCACCGCGCCGACGACCACCAGATAGACGCCGGCATCGAACAGCATGACGGTGGAGAGCGGCACGGTGATGCCGAACAGATGCGGCTCGATCCACAGCCCGGTCATGAAGGGCATATCGGCCAGCGCCGAGAACAAGCCGGCGACACAGGCGGCCGAGAGCCCGAACGCCGCGACCGACAGCGGCGAGACTTTCACCGCCCGCCGCACGGCCTTAGGACCAAAGGCGGCGGCCTGCAGGGCGAAGGCGGCGGCTGCGACGAGACCGCCGATGAACCCGCCGCCCGGCGCATTGTGGCCGCGCAGCAGGATGAACAGCGAGGCGATCAGCATCAGCGCCGTCAGCGGCACGGCGAAGGCGCGGAAAATCGGCGTGTTCATGCCTTGCCTCTCCGCGTTGACCGACGGCGCAGCAGGGCCAGCACGGCAAGGCCGGCGGCGGTGACCACGGCGATTTCGCCGAGCGTATCCGTGCCGCGGAAATCGACGATGATGACGTTGACGACGTTCCGGCCATGGGCAATCACCCGCGACCATTGGCCGAAGAACAGGGAGAGCGCCGGATCGAAGGGCGTTTCGAGGGTTTTCAGCGTCAGCAGCACCAGGCCGAAACCGCCGCCCAGCGCCAGCGCCCCATCGACCAGCCGCCGCCGGGGCGCGCGCCGGTCGACGACCGAGAGCCGCAGCCGCATCATGACCAGCGTCAGGATCACCACCGACAGCGTCTCGACCATGAACTGGGTGAAGGCGAGATCGGGGGCAGAATAGAAGACGAAGATGACCGCCACGGCAAAACCCTGGATGCCGAGCGCGACGATGGCCGTCAGCCGCTGGCGAGCGGTAATGACCGCGCCCAGGCCGATGACGGCGACGGCAAAGATCATGGCTTCCGAGGGCAGCAGCGGCGCGAAGCGTGGCCAGGCGGGCCATTCGCCATAAAGCGCCGGGGTGACGAACAGCGCGGCGGCAAGCGTGGCAAACATCACCGTCATGTAGATGTGCAGCCGCCCCGGCTGGGTGAGCCGCGTCACCCGCCGGGCCAGAGCCAGCAGGCCGGCGATGAATTCGTCAAAGGCGGCATCCGGCCCCGGCGACAGGGTAGCGACCAGCAGGGCGACGGCCGGGCGCAGGCGGTCGGCGAGCAGCCAGACGCCGATGCCCACGAGGATGGTGACGACCGACAGGAGCAGCGGCAGGCCGAAATGCGGCATCGGGCCGATCTCGACCGGCGCCGGCGCGGCGCGCACGGCGCTGGCCATCGGTGTGGAAAACAGCGCATGAAACCGGGGCGAAAGCAGCGCGGCGACGAGGCCGGCCAGCGCCAGCACGGCCGGGGCGAGCCACAGCAATATCGGCGCCTCATGCGGGGCGCGGGGCGTCGGTTTGCGGGCCCCGAGAAAGGGTTTCAACGCGATGACGAAGGCCGCGGCGAACATCAGCGCATTGCCGAGGACGACGGTGGCGGTCAGCAGGATGGCGCGGAGATTGCCGCCGGCGAGCGCCGCATAGATCTCCTCCTTGGCGAGGAAACCGAAGAAGGGCGGCAGGCCGCCCATGGAAAGGGCGGCCGCCAGCGTGATCGCGAAGGTCAGCGGCATGGCCGAGACGAGACCGCCGAGCGCGGTGATGTCGCGGCTGCCGGTTTCGTGATCAAGGATGCCGGCGAGCATGAAGAAGGCGCCCTTGAACAGCGCGTGGGCCATGAGATAGAGCACCGCCGCCTCGACGGCATCATCCCCGCCGGCCCCGAGCAGCAGCACGAGAAGGCCGAGCGACGCGAGCGTGGTATAGGCGAGCATCCGCTTCAGGTCGCTTTCGCCCACCGCCATGACGGCGCCCACGATCAGCGTCAGCCCACCGAAGACCGGCAGGATGATCTCCCAGGCCGCCGTGCCGCCCAGCGCCGGATAGAGCCGCATCAGCAGGTAGATGCCGGCCTTCACCATGGTCGCGGAATGCAGGTAGGCCGAGACCGGCGTCGGCGCCTCCATGGCGTTCGGCAGCCAGGCATGGAAGGGAAACTGCGCCGATTTGGTGAAGGCGGCCATCAGCACCAGGAGCAGCACCGCGAGATAATAGGGGCTGGCCTTCAACGCCTCGCCATAGGGCAGCGCCAGCGACATGTGGGTGACGTCGGTGACGTTCCAGAGCAGCAGCAGGCCGGCCAGCAGGAACAGCCCGCCGCCGCCGGTGATCACCAACGCCTGCAGGGCGGCGCGGCGCGCGGCGCGGCGTTCATGGTCGAAGCCGATCAGCAGGAAGGAGGTGATCGAGGTCATCTCCCAGAAGATGAACAGCATCAGAAAGCTGTCGGAGACCACCAGCCCCAGCATCGCCCCCATGAACAGGAAGAGGAAGGCGAGAAAGCGCCCCTGCAAAACATGGCCCTTCAGGTAGCCGCCGGCATACAGCACGATCAGCGCGCCGATGCCGGTGACCAGCAGCGCAAACGTCAGCGACAACCCGTCGAGATACCAGGAGAAGGAGAGATTGTAGCTCGGCACCCAGGCATAACCGCCGGTCACCGGCGCCCCGCCGGCGATCTCCGGCACCAGCGAACAGAAATGCAGGAAAGACAGCGCCGGCAACACCGCCAGCCCCCAGGCCGCACGCGCGCCGAAACGGCCGGCCAGCACAGGCGCGACAACGGCGCCGAGGAAGGGCAGGACGAGCGCCGCAAAGGTCGCCTCGGTGGCGCCTGATGTCATTCCCTCTCCTTCTCGAGGCGTTTCGGGCGGATCAGCGTCCCTTGATTAGGATAATCGGCCGGCCCTCTCAACCGATTTCGGCCGACGGAGGGGGAAGTGTTCGCGCATTGTCTTGGCCGGGGATCATCCCTATCTATGCGACATCCCGAAATGTGAAGGAGGCCCGACATGAGCGAGACGACGATTCCCAAGGTGGAGAAGAGCGACGCCGAATGGCGTGAGCAGTTGACGCCGATCCAGTACAAGATCATGCGCGAGCACGGCACCGAGCGCGCCTTCACCGGGCCTTACTGGGACAGTTTCGAGACGGGGCTCTATCGCTGCGCCGCCTGCGATGCGCCGCTGTTCCTCTCGGATACCAAGTTCGACGCCGGCTGCGGCTGGCCGAGCTTTTTCCGCGAGGTGACGCCGGGCGCGGTGCGCGAATTGCGCGACACCTCGCATGGCATGGTGCGCACCGAAATCCGCTGCGCCTCCTGCGATTCGCATCTCGGCCACGTCTTCCCCGACGGACCGCCGCCGACGGGCCTGCGCTACTGCATGAACGGCCATGCGATGGTGTTCGAGCCAAAGTGAGTAGTGATAAATTGCCACCGCCGACGCGTATTGGTTGAGGAAATCGCCTCTCCATCCCCCTCTCCCTTCGGGGAGAAGGGGAAAGGGCGCCACGAGCGAAGCCAACCGCTTTGCGATACGCCGCACAATGATCCATCCAAAAGATCCATCCAAAAAAATAAAAATGCCCTTTCCGGCAAAACGCCCTGAACTCGCCGCTCCCTTATGCCGGCGAATCGGCGATGATGGGGTCTGCGCATCCCACGCTGCCCCGGCTTTGAGAGGAACACCGTCATGGCATGGAACGCCCGCAAGGCCGCCTCGCCGCTGCTGATCGTCACCGCACTGGCTGCGTTGTCGCCGGCCTTCGCAGCCGGCACAGGCGAGAGCTGCGACAGCCTCGCCGCCGGCCGCTTCGATCCGCAAAAGCCGGCCGCTGTCCCCGGCACCGAGATCGCCGATGCCGCCGCTGCGATCACCGCCTGCGAGGCGGCGGTGAAGGACATGCCGGCGGAGCCACGCTATCGTTTCGAACTCGGCCGCGCCTATCTGGCCGGCAAACGCTTCAAGGAGGCGCGCGAGGCTTTCACAAAGGCGTCTGACGCCGGCTATGCCGCCGCCACCGGCAATCTCGGCAAGCTCTATGAAAACGGCGACGGCGTGCAGGCCGACCTGAAGAAAGCCTTCGACTTCTATTCGCGCGCAGCGGCGGCCGGCGTGCCGATCGCAGCCCACAATCTCGGCACGCTCTACCGCGACGGCCGGGGCACGACAAAGGATTTCGCCCGCGCGGCCGCCTATTTCAAGATCGCGGCCGATGCCAAATATCCGCCTGCTATCACCGCGCTCGGCCTTGCCTATCGCGACGGCAACGGGGTCGAGGCAGACGTCCACACCGCCATGGCGATCCTGAAGACCGCCGCCGATCTCGGCGAGGTCGAGGCCATGGATGCGCTGGGCGGGTTGTTCGACAATACCGAGGGCATCGAGCCGGATGCGAAACAGGCGATCGCCTGGTATCGCAAGGCGGCCGATGCCGGCGACGCAGCCGCCATGAGCCATCTCGGCTTCGCGCTTGCCGGCCTCGACGACGGCACCGACCGCAAGCAGGAGATCCTCGAATGGCATCGCAAGGCCGCCGAGGGCGGCCAGGCGGCCTCGATGGTCGAGCTCGGCTATGCCTATGAGCAGGGCGACGGGCTGGCGAAGAACATCGACCAGGCGGTGAAGTGGTACAAGAAGGCCGCCGATCTCGGCGATCCCGACGGCGAGAACAATATCGGCGTGATGTATTACCAGGGCACCGGCATCGAGCAGGATTTCGCCAAGGCGCGGCAATATTACGAGAAGGCAATGGCGCAGGGACAGACGCTCGCTTTCCTCAATGCCGCCTATCTCTACGGCGAGGGCGACGGCGTCGCCGTCAACGGCGTCAAGGCGGCGGAATTGTTCATGAGCGCGCTGACCGGCGGCGAACAGGGCGCGCTCGACGAGTTGAACGAGCCCAGCATCGAATGGCCGAAAGATTTCTACACCAGCCTGCAAAAGCGGCTGAAGCGCGCCGGCTTCTATTCCGGCGCCATCACCGGGCGCTTCGGCCCGGAAAGCATGGAAGCCGCCAGGGCCGCCTTCAACAGCGACAATGGCGAGGACGGCGCTTCCGCCGAATAATCAGCCGTCCTCGAGCTCCCGCGCGCAGGCCTCGCAGAACGGCGTATAGGGCACCGCCTCCAGCCGCGCGGCGGTTATCGTCGCGCCGCAGCGGGTGCAGCGGCCGAAGCTGCCGGCCGCGATGCGGTCCAGCGCCGCACCGATGGCGCGCAGTTCCTGCTCCCCCTGCAGGCCGAGGCTGTCGAGCACCTCGTCATTGTTGCGCTCCAGCGCCCGGTCGTCGTCGTCTGGATTGCGCGGCTGCTCGAAATCGTGCTCGATGCGATCCAGCCGGCTTTCGAGTTCGCGGCGGCGGGCGCGCAAGCGGTCTTCGAAATGTCTGACGTCCATGGCGTCCTCCCTCAGCGGTCGACGAGAACCGAGCACAATGAATGGCGCACGACGCGGTCGGCCGTCGCGCCAATGAAATAATTGGTATAATCGGGCGTATGCGAGGCGATGACGATGAGATCCGTGCCGAGCTCCTTGGCGGCTTCGAGAATCTCGCGCGCCGGCGGGCCCTGGCGAAGCTGGATGCGAGCGGGTATGCCGGTCTTCAACAGCAGCCCCTGCAGCTTTTCACGCGCATCGGAAATCGCCCCCTCGATGAGGTCGGCGGGGAAATCCAGCATCAGGTAGGTCGGCGCCTGCTCGACGACGTTGAGCAGGATGATTTCGCCGCCGGAATCGAGCAGCGAGGCTGCCTTGCGAAAAATGCGCTCCCCCTTCTCCAATGCGCCGGCTTCGATCGGAACGAGGATCTTCTTGTACATGGCCTGCCCTTTCTGCTCGCTTCTGATGAACACAGCATAGCGGCGCGGCCGCGACGCGCACCTTGATTCCGATCAAGTTTCGGTGAAATCTCGTCGTCAACATCGCATTGACGATGCATCGCTGAAACATGATCTTCCATGAACAATGGCGATGGGCCATATCTTCGGCAGCGCATCCTTTCCGTTCATGCCATCGCGGAGGCAGGACCGCTCCGCGGTTGGCCGGAACCGGCTTGAGGTGCGAAGGAGGCCCTTTCCCGATGACCCAACTCGACAGACGCGGATTTCTGAGCCTTGCGGCGGCGGGCGCGGTCGCGGCCGGCGCTTCGCCGGCCCTCAGCAGAACGGAGACCGAGACCATGCCCAATCCTTCCTATGCCCTGACCCGGCCGGCCTATGTCGGCCATTCCCATCTCGTCGTCGCCGACCTGCCGACCGTCTCGGCCTATTACCGGACCATGCTTGGCATGTCGGTGCTGGACAAGAGCATGAGCGGCGAGGTTCTCGGCGCCGCCGGCGTGCCCCTGCTGACGCTGACGACGCGCGGTGACGTGCGCGCCGCGCTGCGCAATGCCGCCGGCCTGTTCCACACCGCCTTCCTGATGCCGGACCGCACGGAACTGGCCCGCTGGCTGCGCCATGCCGCCCATAACAACGTTACGCTCGACGGCGCCTCCGACCATCTGGTCAGCGAAGCGATCTATCTTTCCGATCCCGAGGGCAACGGCATCGAGATCTATGCCGACCGACCGCATGAGGCCTGGAATTTCCGCCCCGACGGCACCGTCGAGATGGATACCCGCCGCCTCGACCTGCAGGCGCTCTACGACAGCGCGCCGACCAACGCCTGGGAAGGCATGGCGCCGGGTTCCGCCATCGGCCATATCCATCTTCAGGTCGGCGATATCCCGCAGGCCAATGCCTTCTACCGCGATGTGCTTGGCCTGAAGATGATGGCCAACTATCCTGGCGCCAGCTTCTTCGCGACCGGCGACTATCACCACCACGTCGCCGCCAACATCTGGAACAGCCGTGGCGCACAGGCGCGCAGCGACGGCATGAGCGGCCTGTCCGACTATACGCTGCACTTCAACGACGCCGCGGCGCTGAAGGCGGCGCTCGCCAATCTCGACGCCCACGCCATCAAGGCGACCGCCGAAAACGGCGTCTGGTCCCTGAAGGATCCGTGGGGCATCGGCCTCAGGCTCACCGCCTGATTCCTCCCTATATCCGCCGTCATGAAAGCCCGCCGGAACCGGCGGGCCTTTCGCGCATTCATAGGCAGGATATCCATCGGGGGAACATCACAATGGCATACGAACCGGAGCGCACGGGGCAGGTGCAGCCGCTGGCCGATCTGGCGCGAAACGGCGCGCGGGAGGAGCCCGGCCTGGTTCGCGTGCGCGTCGAGCGGGACAATCTCGATCTCGCCAAGATCTGGTCGATCATCGGCCTGTTCACCATCGCGGTGCTGACTGTCGTCTATACCATGTCGGCGGTGCTGATGCCGATCACGCTGGCGGTGGTCGTGGGGCTCATCCTCGGCCTTCTCGCCGACAAGCTGCACAAGCTCGGGCTGCCGCCGATCCTCAGCGCCATCCTGCTCTCGACGCTGTTCGGCCTCGGCGTTTTCCTGATCGTCAATGCGCTGGCCGAGCCGGTCGCCAATCTGGCGCAGAACGCGCCTGATATGGTCGAAGGCGCGGTCAAGCGCATCATGCCCTATCTGCAGCGCATCGAATGGCTGCGCATCACCCCGGCCTCGTTCACCAGCGGCCCGGTGTCGATGGAGGGGCTGCTCACCAATACCGGCAGCATCCTGCAATTGCTGGCGGCCGGGCTGACGCCGGCGCTGGTGCAGGCGCTGATCTTCTTCGCGGCGCTGCTTCTGTTCCTCATGGGCCGCCTGCAATTGCGCAAGGCGCTGATCCTGACCTTCCGCAACCGCGACAAGCGGCTGACGGCGATCCGAATCCTCAACGCCATCGAGGAGGCGCTCGGCTTCTACTTCGCCACCGCCGCCCTGGTCTATGCCTCTATCGGCGCGGTGGTGACGGTCATCGCCTATTTCGGCGGCCTTTCCATGCCGGTGCTCTGGGGCGTGTTCGCCTTCATTTCCAGCTTCGTGCCCTATCTCGGCTTTGCGCTGATGACGCTGTCGCTGGCGGCGGCCGGCATTCTCTCGCATGATACGCTCGTCATCGGCGTGCTGCCGGCGCTCGCCTTCTTCAGCATCCACCTGGTGACGGAAAACCTGGTCATTCCCGGCGTCATGGGCAAGCGGCTGGAAATCAATCCCTTCATCATCTTCGTCGCCATCATCTTCTGGAGCTGGATGTGGGGCGCCGTCGGCGCCATGCTCGCCCTGCCGCTCTCGCTGATCGTCATGACCATCATCAACGAGACCCTGCCCGACGACCGGCCGATGCCGCAGCTTCCGGGCTGATCCACACTTTCAAGCCTATCCGAGGAGCGTAGATTTTGGACCATGCCCCCTTCGATTTCACCGAGACCAGCCACAGCGATCTCGTCAGCGGCCGTTCGCCCTGGGGCGGCGAGGCGCGGCGGCCGCAAAGCCAGCCGTTCGACGACAGCTTCAAGGTGGACGTGGCCATCGTCGGCGGCGGCATCACCGGAGCGCTGACGGCGCAGGTCCTGACGGCGATGGGCCTTTCGGTCTGCGTCATCGACCGCGAACGCCCCGGCCTCGGCAGCACCTCGGCGAGCACCGCCATGCTGGAATGGGAAATCGACGCGCCGCTCGGCGAACTCGCCGGCTATTACGGCTTCGAGCGCGCCGCCGCCATCTATCGCCGCAGCCATGCGGCGGTTTCAGGCCTTGCGACGCTGATGGCCTCGCTGCGTGTCGACTGTGCCTTCCGTCCGCGCCCGACGCTTTATATCGCCGGCGAGGAGCAGGCGCCGGACAGCCTGATCGAGGAAATGCTGCTGCGCGAACGCGCCGGCCTGCCCGGCCGTTTCCTGCCTGCGGCTGAACTGGCCGAACGCTTCAGCATCAGCCGCGCCGGCGCGATCCATTCGCCCGGGTCGGCCGAGGCCGATCCGCTGTGCATGGCGTGGGGGCTGCTGCATTGGGCCGCTGCGCATGGGGCGCGGCTGGTGGATGCCACGGCAACGGCCTTCCACGAGGAGGGCGGCCGGGTGACGATCGAGACCGACACGCCGCATGTGATCGAGGCCCGCCATGCGGTGCTCGCGACCGGCTATGTCATGCCGGGCTTCATCATGCCTGAAATCCACAAGATCGCCTCGAGCTGGGCGGTCGCCACCGCGCCGCAAGCGCCGGATGCCCTCTGGCCCGAGCGGGCACTGATCTGGGAAGCGAGCGAACCCTATCTCTATCTGCGCACCACCGCCGACAACCGCATCGTCATCGGCGGCGAGGACGAGGCAATCGACGATCCGGCATTGCGCGACTCGAAACTGCCGGCCAAGGCCGAAGCCTTGCGCGAAAAACTGCGCCGCCTGTGGCCGGCAGCAGAGCCGGCGCTCTCCCATGCCTGGTGCGGCGCCTTCGGCGAAACGGAAGACGGCCTGCCGCTGATCGGCCGGGTGCCCGGCACGCAAAACCTGTTCGCCGCCTATGGCTATGGCGGCAACGGCATCACCTTTTCCTACATGGCCGCCCAGATGGCCGGCGCCTTCGCGCGCGGCGACTGGCGCGACTGGTTTGACGATTTCGCGCTGGACCGACCGTCGCCGGGCTGAGGGATCAATTTCCCGGCGGGCTTGGCGGGGCATCCTGCAAACGCACGAACTGGACGCCGCGCGCCTTCAGCTTGAGGATGCCCTTGACGACGCCGTCGCCGGCGGCATGGGTCGGCTGGTTGATGTGGGCGATGACCACGTCGCCGTCCTTGGCCGAGGCGATGTGCTTTTCCGCCTCGCGGGCACCGAGCAGCGAGCCGCCGTCGCCATTGACCGAGTAGCCGCCGATCTCGAAACCCATGGCGCGGATAGCGGCGATGGAAGACGGACTATAGCGCGCCGTCGCGCCACGGAACCAGTGCGATTCCAGCCCCGTGGCGGCGCGAATGGCGGCAGCGCCGTTCTGCACTTCCTTCGCCACGGCTTCCGGCGAGCCGGCGGCGGGGATGCCGTAGATGGTCACCGGGCGATCGACGGCGGGAATGTGGTTCTCGCCGTGGTTTTCCAGCTCGAACAGATCGGGCCGCGCCGTAATCCGCGCCAGCGCCTGCGGGTTGTGCTTCAGCCAGCGGGCAGTGACGAACAGGGTGGCGGGGATGTTTTCGGAAATCAGCGTATCGAGGATGCGCAGATCCGTCTTGCCCATGCAGGCATCGAAGGTCAAGGCCACGCGGGTGACGTCGCCGCCGCGCGGAACGGTCAGCTTCGGCTCGACCAGCCCCTTGCCGCCATTCGATTTCGGCGCGCTGGCCTTCGCGCCATGCGGAAGGATTTCCGCCGCCTGGAGCGGCAGCGCCAGCGCGGCAAGCAGCGAAAGACAGGCAATGGCACGAAGCATGTGAGACAATCCCGTTGGCCAAGGGTTCTGGGCGGTTCCAGGCGCTGGAATGCCCCCGCGAATCGGGCCGTTTTATGATGCCGCGCGCCGAGACGGCAATCAGTCGTAGAGATAATTCTCCGTCCATTCCTCATGCGGGACGATGCTGCCGACCTCATAATCGAAGCTGCGGACGTTGATGCGCTTCGGGCCGGTCAGGCAATTGAAGGACAGGCGATACCATTCGCCGCGGCTGCGGAACACCGCGCCGGGCGCGTTCAGCGAATCGCCCTCCCGCTCCGGCTCGGCGAAGGTATAGGCGATCACCTTGTCGGCCTTGAAGCCGCCCTTGCCGGCGCTGATGCGCGCCATGGCCTCGGTGTCGCAGGCCTGTTCCAGCCGCGTATCGGGATCGAGCGCCTCCAGTTGCCTGGCGATTCGCGCATCCACGGCAAAGCCGGGCGTTGCGATGGATAGAAACGGAAGGGCGACAAGGGCGGCGACGGGCGCGGCAAGCTTCATCATTCTCACCAATTCTTTGAAAGTGTTCATCAAACGGGCGTGCGCCGACGACAGGGACGCTCCCAGGCCGGCGGTCGCTTTATAGACGACCTGTGGCAGCGCGGCAACAAATCCTTCATCAATGTGGTCAGAATGTGATCTCGAATCCACAAGCGGATGCCCGGCAAGCCTCGCGCAAGCCGCGCCGTTGCCCTTGATCGCCCCCCGGCGGCGCTTTATCTGTGAAGTCCCAATCCTGCTTTGCCGCATTTCCGGATGGAAGACCGCGATCCGCTTTTTTCCGGAAATGCCTTTGACCCCGGAGGCCTGCTTGTCGATTTTCCACTCCCTCCCCGCCGCCCCCATCGCCGAGAAGCGCCCCGTCGAGGACACCCGCCACGGCATTGCGCGCATCGACGACTATGCCTGGCTGCGGGACGGCAACTGGCAGGCGATGTTCAAGGATCCGGCAATCCTCGACCCCGCCATCCGCGCCCATCTGGAGGCCGAGAACGCCTATATGAAGGCGGCGATGGCCGATACCGCCGCGCTGCAGAAGCAGCTCTTTTCCGAGATGAAGGGCCGTATCAAGGAAGACGACAGCTCCGTGCCGCTGAAGAACGGCCCTTATGCCTATGGCAGCTTCTATGTGACCGGCGGCGAGCAGCCGCATTATTTCCGCACGGCCCGCGATGCCGATTACCGCGACACCGCGCTGCGGCAGGTGCTGCTCGACGGCGACAAGGAAGCGGAAGGCAAGGCCTATTTCCGCCTCGCCGGCCTCGACGCCACCACCGATCACAGCCATGCGCTCTGGGGTTATGACGACAAGGGCTCGGAATATTACACGCTGCGCATTCGCAACCTCGAAACCGGCGCCGATCTCGCCGACATCGTCGAGAATACCGGCGGCGGCGGCGCCTGGGCGCCGGACGGCAAGAGCTTTTTCTATACGCTGCAGGACGAGAACCACCGTCCCTCGAAAATCTACCATCACATCGTCGGCCAGCCGCAATCTTCCGACCGGCTGGTCTATGAAGAGACCGATCCCGGCTTCTTCATGGGCGTCGGCGGCTCGCTGCTCGACGACTTCATCTATATCGACATCCACGACCACGAGACCAGCGAATACCGACTGCTGTCGACCAAGGACCTGAGCGCCGAGCCATTGCTGGTCTCGCCCCGCGAGGAAGGCCTTGAATATGCGATGTGCGAGGGCGGCGACGTCTTCTACATCCTCACCAATGCCGATGGCGCCAAGGATTTCAAGATCATGGAAGCGCCGGTTACGGCGCCCTTCCGCGAGAACTGGCGCGAGGTCGTGCCGCATACGCCGGGAAAGCTGATCCTCAGCCACATGGCGTTCGCCCGCCATCTCGTCTGGCTGGAGCGCAAGGACGGCCTGCCGCAGATCATGATCCGCGACCGCAAGACCGGCGCGGAACATGCCATCGCCTTTGCCGAGGAAGCCTATTCGCTGGGCCTGCAAGGCGCTGCCGAATACGACACCGACATCATCCGCTTCTCCTATTCCTCGATGACGACGCCGACGCAGCTTTTCGACTACAACATGGCGACGCGTGAGCGCACCTTGCTGAAGACGCAGGAAGTGCCCTCCGGCCATAACCCGGACGACTATGTCACCCGCCGCGTCTTCGCCCCCGCATGGGATGGCGAAAGCGTGCCCGTCACCCTGCTCTACCGCAAGGATCTGGTGCTCGACGGCACGGCGCCCTGCCTTCTCTACGGTTACGGCGCCTACGGGATCACCATTCCCGCCTCGTTCAATACCAGCTGCCTGTCGCTGGTCGATCGCGGCTTCGTCTACGCCATCGCCCATATTCGCGGCGGCAAGGACAAGGGTTTCGCCTGGTATGAAAACGGCAAGATGCAGAACAAGGAGAATACCTTCAAGGATTTCGTCGCCGCCGCCGATTATCTGGCCGCCGAGAAATACACCTCCTACGGCCGCATCGTCGCCGAGGGCGGCTCGGCCGGCGGCATGCTGATGGGCGCGGTCGCCAACATGGCGCCGGAAAAGTTCGCCGCCTTCATTGCAGCCGTGCCCTTTGTCGACGTGCTCAACACCATGCTCGACGACACCCTGCCGCTGACGCCACCGGAATGGCCGGAATGGGGCAATCCCATCGATTCCGAGGAGGAATATGGCTGGATCGCCGCCTATTCGCCCTATGAGAATGTCGACGCCCGCCCCTATCCGCCGATTCTCGCGCTGGCCGGCCTCACCGATCCGCGCGTGACCTATTGGGAACCGGCGAAATGGGTGGCGCGCCTGCGCGAAAAGACCACCGGCGACCAGCCGATCCTGCTGCGCACCAACATGGATGCCGGCCATGGCGGCGCCTCCGGCCGCTTCCAGCGTCTGGAGGAAGTCGCCTTCGAATACGCCTTCGCCATCAAGGTCGCCGGCAAGATGTAAACCCGGCTTTCAAAACTTAACCGCCTGTTAACGGCCGCTCCCTGACAAAGGGGCGGCCGTTTTCGATTCTCCCCGATTTTTCGGAGCTTTCCGTTAGAGCACCTCCGCCTTTCTTCGAAACGCGAAGCTGCTCTATCTCTTTGCTTTTCCGCATTTCCGGACGGAAAACCGCTTCGCACTTTTCCTGGAAATGCTCGGTGACGCAAGCTTCGCGCAAGGTTCAATGGTTAACGAACCATTAACCACCACCTTGTCGAGATGGACCAATGCGCATCGAAAGCGGCTTGCAAGGGTATTATTACAACCAGGGACGCTTCCAGCGGCCCGATGGCGAGATCGAGGAATCCGCGGACGCGCAGGGCGCGACCGGAGCCCGCAAGTTCTCGCCCGCCGTCGAAAGCAGCACGCTGCTGTCCACCGCGCTGTCCGACGCCCTCTGGGCGATCGACGACGGCCGCGCCAACGACAATTTCGCCTTTCCGGCCGGCTATGCCGATTCGGTCGCCGAAGCCTCCGATCTCGCCGCCCGCGTCAGCGCTCTCTATCTGGAAGACGAGGATGTGACCGGACGCGAAATTCTCTACGCGTAATTCTCTCGACGAACCTTGAGGGCGCCCCGCAGACGGGCGCATTTTTCCTGCGCTCGAGCAGGTTTGCCGGCATGAGGCCGAGATTTTCGGAAACCCCGTCATTTCAGCCAGGATCGCGCCTATGAAGATCGGCAGCAGCCTCCGTTCCGTCTCCGCCTTGTCCTACCAGACGGGCAATTCGCCGCTGCCCGAGCAGGGCGATGACGACGCATCCGGCCGCAACCGCCGCCTCTCCGACGATATCCCGCTCACCGGCGCGCAGACCGTGCCGGCGCCCGCCCTGTCGCAGGCGCTGTGGAACCTGACCGTCGGCGCCAGCGACGATGCCCCTGCCCTTTCCGCCGATGCCGCCAAGCAGACCCAGGCACGCGACGATCTCTTCGACGACCTGCACAAATGGGCGAAGATGAGCATCGCCGAGAAGATCCGCGCCCAGTATCTGGAGCGCAAGGGCCTGACCGAAAGCGACCTCGCCGCCATGCCGCCGGAAGAGCGCCAGGCCATCGAGGACGAGATCCGCAAGGCGGTGCTGCAGGCACTCGGCGCCGGCGACCAGGCGCAGGGCGGCTCGGACGAGGCCGCCAAAACGCAGGCCGTGTGATCGCACGGCTTGCAATCATCCCGCGAAGTCCTATCTCTAGAGACTAGAGCTTTTCATGGGGATGCATCATGCTGTCGATCGGCGAGTTGTCGCGCAAGGCCGAGGTCAAGGTTCCGACCATCCGCTATTACGAGCAATCCGGCCTGATGGCCGCGCCGGAGCGGTCCGAGGGCAACCAGCGGCGCTATACGCGCGCCGACCTGGAGCGGCTGGTCTTCATCCGTCATGCCCGGGCGCTCGGCCTGTCGCTGGATGAGATCCGCGAGCTCATCAGCCTCAGCAAGCATCCCGACGAACCCTGCGCGCGCGCCGACCGCATCGCCGCCAGCCATCTCTCTTCCGTGCGCGAACGCATCGCCCGGTTGCGCAAGCTGGAGAGCGAGCTGGAGCGCATCGTGTCCCATTGCCACGGCCAGACCATCGGCGATTGCTATGTCATCCGGGCGCTGTCCGACCACGGGCTTTGCGAGGGCGATCATCCGCCGGTGTGATTTGCTCTTGACAAGTTGGGCGTTTCGGGGAATCTCTGCGACATGATCAAACGCGCACCCATTTCCCGTTCGTATTTTTGGGCCTTCCGATAAGGGCGGCTCCAGACTGATCATGTCGAAACAAGCCGCCTCCAGGGCGGCTTTGTTTTTAGGAGAAAACGGCGTCCTGGCGGCAAACCTCGCAAAAGGAAAACGCCAATGACCGACGATATCGATCTTACCCTTTCCCGTCCGCCCGTTGTGGTCATCCGCATGGCCAAGCCGCGCGACCTGCCCGATCTCAAGGAGATGATCGCGCTGCTGGCCGCCGATCATGGCGACGCCGCGCGGATCACCGCCGAGGAACTGGAACGCGACCTGTTCGGCCCGATGCCGTGGATCCAGGCGCTGGTCGCCGATAGCGGCGAAGGCCTGATCGGCTACGCTATTCTCGTGCCGCTCTACAGGGCGCAGGAGGGAAAACGCGGCATGGATCTGCACCATCTCTTCGTGCGCAACGGCCATCGCCGCAACGGCATCGGCGAGCATCTGGTCGCCCGCGCCCGCGAGCAGGCCCGCACGGCCGGCTGCGATTACCTGTCCGTTGCCGCCGCGACCGGCAACTTCCGCGCCCATCGCTTCTACGAACACATGGATTTCAAGGCCCTGCCGGTGACCGGCATGCGCTTCATGCAGGCGCTCGCATGAGCCCCGTCCAGGAAAGGAAACCGGTATGACGACCATCGCTGTCGCGTTGACGGATCGATATGCGGATTGGGAAGTGGCGCTGCTGATGGCTGAGGGCCGCAGCTTTCTCGGCCTCGATTTCGTCGTCGCGACGCCGGCCGCCCGGCCGGTCACCTCCATGGGCGGCATGACCGCCATGCCGCAGGCCGCCATCGACACGCTCGATCCGAACGCCTTCGACGCGCTCGTCGTCTGCGGCGGCGAGAGCTGGCAGACGCAGGATGCGCCCGACATTTCCGCGACCATCCGCGCCTTTTCGCAACGCGGAAAGCTGGTCGCCGGCATCTGCGCCGCAACCCTGGCGCTCGCCCGCGCCGGCGTGCTTGATGACGTCGCCCATACCTCGAACGCCCTCGAACTGCTCGAAACCACCGAGGCCTATCACGGCCGCGCGCGATACCGAAACACCGCTGCCGCCGTAAGCGATGCCAACATCATCACCGCCGCCGGCACCGCACCCGTCACCTTCACCGCCGAAATCTTTCGCGCGCTCGGCCATGGCAGCCCGGAGCTGGACGGTTATGTCGCCCAGTTCGGCCAGGAATTCTCCGCGTCCGCCTAAAGCGCCGGGATCGCCTTCAGATAGGCCGCGATCGCCTCGCGGTCTTCGGCCGGCAGTCTGGCCATGTTCTGCTGCACCTCGACCATCGAGCCGCCGACCGAGTCGAATTCAGGGGTAAACCCGGTTTCGAGATAGGTGACGATATCGGCCTCGCTCCACTGGCCGATGGATTTCGATCCAGGGGTGATGTCGGGGATTCGCCCCTGCCCTTCTGGGTTCGGCGCGCCGGCCAGCCATCGACCGGACTGGAAGCCGCCGAGCGGATTGCGCGGCGTGTGGCATTCGCCGCAATGGCCGAGGCCCTCGACCAGATATTGGCCGCGCTTGACCTGATCGCCGCTGGCGCTCAGCGGCGCGCGCGGGCCGTCGTTGAAGAACAGCAGTTTCCAGCCGCCGAGCGCGATGCGCTGGTTGAAGGGGAACGGCAGTTCGTGCGGCGGCGCGACATTGGCGCTGGCCGGCAAGGTCTTCAGGAAACCGAAGAGGTCGTTGACATCCTTCGGCGTCATCCGCGCATAGGAATTGTAGGGAAAGGACGGGTAGAGATGCTCGCCACCGGGGCCGACGCCGCGAGTCATGGCGTTGCCGAACTGCGCCAATGTCCAGCCGCCGATGCCCGCCTTGGGGTCGGGCGAGATATTCGGCACATGGAAGGTGCCGAACGGGCTTTTCAGGGCCAGCCCGCCGGCAAGCACCTTTTTGGCGTCTCCTTCCGATCCCGGCGCCGCATGACAGCTGACACAGCCGCCCGCCCAGAACACCCGCTCGCCATTGGCCATGTCGGGTTCACCGAGGCCGGCCCAATGCGCCTCCGGCAGCGGCGCCGGCAGGGTCAGGTAAAACAGGGCGGCGGCGCCGACGACGGCGATGCCGGCCAGAGACAGGAGGATGCGCGTCCTCTTTCCCGCCATGGCACGCTCCTTGATCAGGGAGATTTCGATGGAGGCCGCCGGAGCCAGAGCCGGCGGCCGTGCGTCGATCCGGAAAGGCCTATCGCTCGGGTCAATCGACCTTCAGGCGATAGGCCTGATGACAGGCGCCGCAATCCGCGCCCAGCGCCTTGACCGCCGCGCCCACACCCGCCTTGTCGGCCGGCAATTGCGCCAGCAGGCCTTCGGCATCGGCGTGCAGCTTGTCGGCCTTGGCCTTGAAGTCATCCATGTTTTCCCAGATCTTCGGGCTGGCGGCGGGGCTGTTCTTTTCCGAGCCCGGCGGAAACTGATCGGGGAAGGCTTTCACGCTTTCGGCAATCGTCGTCAGCGCGGTTTTCACGACCGCCGCGTCATAGGGCTTTTCGTCCTTGGTGATCGCGACGAGCTGCCCCATCGCACCGCCGATCTTTTTCATGATGGCTTCGCGCTCATCCTTGGTGCCGGCGGCAAGGGCGGTGCCGACGCCAAGGGCTGCGGCCAGCGCCGCAGTGGCGATCAATCTGAATCTCATGCTTCGTCTCCCATCGGGTTGGCGAAGGCCGCACTGCCGGCCGCTTCGCTGCGCTACCAAATGTCACAGCAAATTCGCCCGATGGAAGTAACAAAAGAGTGATGAAACAATTGATCCCATTGGCAAAAGTGTCACGGAACCTTTTTTGCCGGACTGCCCCCGCGCAAATCCGAAATCCACTTTCCGGCTTTTGTGGATATACTCAGCAAGACATAGCATCGCAAAGGAAAACCCGGCGCTGGAGCCAGCGCCGGGTCGAATAAATCCGTCACGAAATGCCGGTTACTTGGCGGCGGCTTCGTACATTTCCAGGACATGATCCCAGTTGATCAGGCTGTCGACGAAGGCTTCGAGATACTTCGGGCGGGCGTTGCGGTAGTCGATGTAATAGGAATGCTCCCACACATCGACGCCGAGGATCGGCGCGCCGCCGTGAACCAGCGGGTTTTCGCCGTTCGGGGTCTTGGAGATTTCCAGCTTGCCGTTCTTCAGCGACAGCCAGGCCCAGCCGGAGCCGAACTGCGTCGTGCCGGCGGCGATGAAATCGGTGCGGAACTTGTCGTAGCCGCCGAGGTCGGAATCGATTGCGGCCTGCAGCTTGCCCGGCAGCTTGTTGCCGCCGCCGTCCTTCTTCATCCACTTCCAGAAATGGATATGGTTGTAGTGCTGGGCGGCGTTGTTGAACAGGCCGGCATTGGTGCCGAACGACTTCTTGACGACCTCTTCGACGGAAAGATCGGACATGCCCGCTTCGGCGGCCAGCTTGTTGCCGTTGTCGACATAGGCCTTGTGGTGCTTGTCGTGGTGATATTCGAGCGTTTCCTTCGACATGAAGGGGGCAAGCGCTTCGTAATCATACGGCAGGGGCGGCAATTCGAAAGCCATGGCGTGATCTCCCTTATTTGGCAGAGGCTTCAACCTGAAAAAACGGTCGTGCGGGAACATAGGAGCGTGTGGCGCATGTGGCAACCGGCGAAATGCCAAAAAACGGTACGCTCGCGGAAAATTCACCTATGTTTCAAAGCGCTATTCGCAGAAAAACAATGTCGAGCCCACAGCCCCGCACAGTAGGGAAAAAACGGAGTTTTTTGCATGAAGACCATCCTCGCTCTGCCGCTTGCCGTGATGACGATCCTGGCCATCGCCCCGCTGGCCCACGCTTCCTCCAGCGACGCCTGGGCCGCCCTTGCCGCCAACGTCAAGGCCAAATGCGCGGCCGCGGCAAAACCGTCGCTGAAGAGCGCGAAGGTCGCCGTCGATCCCTTCGGCAGCGAACGCTTCGGCCTCGCCATCGTCACCGGTCCGCTGAAGGCGGGCAAGGGCAAGGCGAGCTTCATCTGCGTCTATGACAAGCGGACGAAGGCGGTCGAGATCGGCTCGGAACTGGGCAGCGATATCGTCACGGTCGGGGTGCCGAAATAAGGCGGGTGGGGCCTGCTCTCACCCGCCGGCCCCCTTCACTCCTCCCCGCCGGCGCGGCCATGCGCCCAGTCCATGTACAGATCCAGCGCCTTCTTCGCCACCGGCCCCTCCGGGTAGCTGCGTTCGTCGAGCTGCACCACCGGCGCGACCTTGGAATAGTTGCCGGTCATGAACACCTCGTCGGCCGTCAGAAAATCCTCGACGGTCAGCGTCGCCTCCCGCACCTCGAAGCCTGCCTGGCGCAGCAGGCCGAGGATGCGGGCGCGGGTGATGCCGGCAAGGAAGGTGAAGTTGATCGCCGGGGTGAAGACGACGCCATCCTTGACCATGAAGATGTTGGAGGTCGCGGTTTCCGCGACGTTTCCGTTGATGTCGCGGGCCAGCGCATTGTCGAAGCCGCGCGATGTAGCTTCGACCAGCATGCGACCGCTGTTGGGGTAGAGGCTGCCGGTCTTGGCCATGGTCATCGCCGTGTCCGGCGTCGGGCGGCGGAAGGGCGAGACGGTCAGCCGCGAGGGCTTGGCGGTATGCATCGGCGCCTCGAACAGGCAGAGCGCGAAACGGGTCGATTCCGGATCGGGCGCGACGACGCCGAAGCGGCCATGCTCGGCCCAATACATCGGCTTGATGTAGATCGCCGTCCTGCCGTCGAATTTTTTTACACCCTCCCAGGCGAGCGCCTCGATGTCTTCCGCCGTCTTCACCGGCTTGAGGCCGAGCGCCAGTGCCGAGCGGTTGACGCGCTGGCAATGCAGGTCGAGATCGGGGGCGATGCCATCGAACCAGCGGGCGCCATCAAACACCGTCGAGCCGAGCCACATGGCATGTGAGGTCGGGCCGATGAGCGGCGGATTGCCCGACAGCCATTCGCCGTCGACATGGGTCCAGGTGGTCGTCGGGGCGGCGGTGTTCACGGTCATCGGCATCTTCTCCTCTTCAAGATAGGTCCATGAAACGCCGCCCATGCGACCGGTCAAGGAGAAAGCGGACGCATTGACGCTTTCGCAAGAAACTGTCCGGGAATATCCCTGTAATTTCGGAATTTTGCGCAAAAACAAAAGCTTGTCGAATAATTCCATCAATAATTTTCATGCGTTCCCGGCTTTCTGCCATGGCGAGGCCATGCGATCATCGCCCGCAGACAAGCTAGGGATGCCATCCATGAGAGCCATGTATTTCGAGCGCTTCGGGCAGACGCCGGAGATCCGCACCCTGCCGGACCCGACGCCATCGGAGGACGGCGTGGTCATCAAGGTGGAGGCGAGCGGGCTTTGCCGCAGCGACTGGCATGGCTGGATGGGGCATGATGCCGATATCGTGCTGCCGCATGTGCCGGGCCATGAATTTGCCGGCACCATCGTCGCGACCGGGCGCGGCGTGATGCGCTACAAGATCGGCGACCGCGTCACCGTGCCCTTCGTTTCTGGCTGCGGGCGGTGCAGCGAATGCCATTCCGGTAACCAGCAGGTTTGCCCCAGCCAGTTCCAGCCGGGCTTTACCCATTGGGGCAGCTTTGGCGAATATGTGGCGATCCCGACCGCCGACCTCAATCTGGTGCGCCTGCCTGAGAACATGGATTTCGCCACCGCCGCCAGCCTCGGCTGTCGCTTCGTCACCTCCTTCCGCGCCATCGTCGACCAGGGCCGCACGCGGCCGGGCGAATGGGTGGCGGTGCATGGCTGCGGCGGCATCGGGCTTTCGGCGATCATGATCGCCACGGCGCTCGGCGCCAATGTCGTCGCCATCGATATCACCGACGAGAAGCTGGACTTCGCCCGCCAACTCGGCGCCGTGGCGACCATCAAGGCCGGCGCGACGGCCGATGTGGCGGACGCCGTGAAAGAGATCACCGGCGGCGGGGCGCACGTCTCCATCGATGCGCTCGGCCACAGCGTCACCTGCGTCAATTCGATCCGCAACCTGCGCCGCCGCGGCCGGCATGTGCAGGTGGGGCTGATGCTCGCCGAGCATGCGACCCCCGCCATCCCCATGGGCCTCGTGCTGGCGCATGAACTTGAAATCTACGGCAGTCACGGCATGCAGGCCTGGCGCTACGACGCGATGATGGACATGCTGGCGACCGGCAAGCTCGCCCCGCAAAAACTGGTGAAGCGCACGATTACGCTGGAAGAGGCCGTGCCGGCGCTGATGGCCATGGAAGGCTCCACCGATCTCGGCATCAGCGTCATCACGCGATTCTGAAAGGAAGCGGAACATGGTCTGGTCGGCATCGCAATACCTGAAATTCGAGGACGAGCGCACGCAGCCGGCGCGCGACCTGCTGGAGGGCGTGCCGCTGGAAACAGTTGGCCGCGCCGTCGATCTCGGCTGCGGGCCGGGCAATTCCACCGAACTGCTGGTGGCGCGCTACCCGGACGCCGAGATCACCGGCGTCGACAGCGACGAGAATATGCTGGCCGCCGCGCGAAACCGCCTGCCGGCACTGACCTTCGAGCAGGCCGATCTGGCAGGCTGGGCCCCGCCGCAGCCCGTCGACCTGCTGTTCGCCAATGCCGTGTTCCAATGGCTGCCCGATCATCTCGACGTGATGGACCGGCTGATGGATTGCCTGAACCCCGGCGGCGTGCTCGCCGTGCAGATGCCGAACAATCTCGGCGAGCCCTCGCATCTGCTGATGGAAGAAACCCTGCATGACGGCCCCTGGGCATCGGGTTTCGCCGGCAAGAGCCTGCGCCGCCGCACCCTGCCCGACCGGCAAGTCTATCGCGACCGCCTCGCGCCAAAAGCCCGCGACATCAGGACATGGAGCATCGTCTATCGCCACCCGATGGCGGATGCGGCCGCGATCGTCGCCATGGTGCAATCCACCGGTCTGCGCCCCTATCTCGCCGCCGTCGGCGAAGACAATGCGGAAGCCTTCCTCGACGCCTATCGCGCCCGCATCGACGCGGCCTATCCGCCGCAGGCGGATGGCAAACGGCTGTTTCCGTTTCCGCGATTCTTTCTCGTGGCGCAGAAGGCGTGAGGCCGGGCACCACGGACTCAAAACCTCCGACGTCATCCTCGGGCTCGTACCGAGGATCTGCCTTCGCCCACTCAAACCATTGACGTATCAGCACTTTCTACCGTTGGCAGATGGTCGGGACAAGCCCGACCATGACGGAGGAGAGGTTGGGCGGGCCATCGGACGGCGGGAATTGGCCGATCCGCTGCCGCCCTCAAAATCCCATCAAATGAACTGGCTCAGCCCCGGCACCGAGGCCACGACCTGATCCACGACCTCATCGCCGGCATATTGCTTGGCCATTGCGATGGTTTCCTTGGCGAGCGCGCCGATCTCGCTCATGCCCAGGCCTTCGCTCATCAATTGCTGGCCGAGGCCCATGACGCCGCCGCCACCGCCGAGCGCGCCCATGAGGCTGCCGAGCAAACCGCCGCCGCCGGCGGATTCGCCGTTGAAGCGGGCGACGAGATCGGCGCCGCCGGGGATCGCCTCGATCATCCGCGCCACGGCGCCGTCATCGGCCTCGCGCTGCAGGAAGCCGAGCATCATGCCCAGCGCCTTTTCCGCCAAGGCCGGTTCGATGCCCACCTTGTCGGCGATCTGTGTGACGAGTTCGTTCATGCGCTGTGCTCCTTGTTGTCTCGCGGGCGCGACCGATGTTGTCGCCATGCCGCGCTATCCTTATAACAGCAAGGAAACGATTCAATGAAAAGCATGCCGTGCGCGGCAATGGCCAGGGAGTGCGCATTTTGACAGTCGAGGATGGAAAGCTCTTCATCGGCGCAAGCCGCAACCCGGACGACAGCATCAACAAGCCGGAATATCTCGACCTCAAATTCGGCAATCGCCACGGGCTGATCACCGGCGCCACCGGCACCGGCAAGACGGTGACGCTGCAGATTCTGGCGGAAGCCTTTTCCGATGCCGGCGTGCCGGTGTTCTGCGCCGATATCAAGGGCGATCTCTCCGGCCTCGCCGCCATGGGCGAGCCCAAGGATTTTCTGCTGAAGCGCGCCGAACAGGTCGGGCTTTCGCCATACGATTTCCAGGAATTCCCGGTCATTTTCTGGGATCTCTATGGCGAAAAGGGCCATCGGGTGCGCACCACCATGGCCGAGATGGGGCCGCTGCTGCTCGCCCGGCTGATGGATGCATCGGAAGCGCAGGAAGGCGTGCTCAACATCGCCTTCAAGATCGCGGACCAGGGCGGGTTGCCGCTGCTCGATCTGAAGGATCTGCAGGCGATGCTCAACTATATGGGCGAGCATGCCACCGAGATCTCCAACCAGTTCGGCTTCGTCTCCAAGGCTTCCATCGGCTCGCTGCAGCGCGGGCTGCTGGTGCTGGAACAGCAGGGCGCAAAGAATTTCTTCGGCGAGCCGGCGCTGAAGATTTCCGACATCATGCGCACCACCAACGACGGCCGCGGGGCGATTTCCATCCTCGCCGCCGACAAGCTGATGATGAACCCGCGCCTCTACGCCACTTTCCTGCTGTGGCTGCTGTCGGAGTTGTTCGAGGAACTGCCGGAAGTGGGCGACCCCGACAAGCCGAAGCTGGTGTTCTTCTTCGACGAGGCGCACCTGCTGTTTTCCGACGCGCCGAAGGTTTTGATCGAGCGGGTCGAGCAGGTGGTGCGCCTCATCCGCTCCAAGGGCGTCGGCGTCTATTTCGTGACGCAGAACCCGCTGGACGTGCCGGAAACCGTGCTCGCCCAGCTCGGCAACCGCGTGCAGCATGCGTTGCGCGCCTATACGCCGCGCGAGCAGAAGGCGGTGAAGACCGCCGCCGATACGTTCCGCCCCAATCCGGCCTTCGATTGCGCGACCGCGATCACCACGCTCGGCACCGGCGAGGCGCTGGTCTCGATGCTCGAAGGCAAGGGCGCGCCCTCGATCGTCGAGCGCACGCTGATCCGCCCGCCCTCATCGCGTCTCGGCCCGGTGAGCGAGGAGGAGCGCCGCAAGGTGCTATCGGTCAGCCCGGTCGCGGAAATGTATGACGAGGATTTCGACCGCGAGTCAGCCTACGAGATCCTCGCCGCCCGCGCCGGCAAGGGCGCCCAGCAAGCCCCGCCCCCTGCTCCCGCGCCGCAGCCGAGCGAACAGAAGGACGACAGCGCTGCCGGCCGCTGGACCCTGCCCGGTTTCGGCAACGACCGCGAGCAGGAGCCGGCGCCGCGCGAAACCCGGGGGCGCTCCGGCGGGTATCAACGCGAGACGGTGGTCGAGGCGGCGATGAAAAGCGTGGCGCGCACGGTGGCGACCCAGGTCGGCCGGGCGCTGGTGCGCGGGATTCTGGGGAGCTTGCGGCGTTAAGATTTTTTCGGTGTCCACGGCGCATCGTATGCGCCGACGCATTTTCCTCCGTCATGCTCGGGCTTTTCCCGAGCATCTGCCGACGGTGGAAATTTATGATATTTCAATTGCTTAAATGAACGAAGGCAGATCCTCGGGACAAGCCCGAGGATGACGTCCGGTTGCTTTTTGACCGGTTTGCCAAAAGGCCGGCTCCCGGCTTCGAAGCAGGGAACCCCGCTCACCGCACCGGCGCGACGAGGCAGAAATAGGCGCCTTGCGGATCCAGGGCTTGCAGCACCCAGGCGCCGGGAACTTCCATGGGGCCTTCCAGCACCCTGCCGCCGCCGGCCTTGACGCGGTCGAGCGCGGCGTCCAGCGTGTCGACGGCGAAGTAGTAGCTCCAGCCGCAGAAGGGGCCGTCCTCCTCCTGGCGCATCATGCCGCCGGTCATCTGGCCGTCGCGGCCGAAGAGCAGGTATTTGCCCTTCGGGCCCATGTCCATCTCGTCGATCTTTTCCCAGCCGAACAATTGCCGGTAATAATCGAAGGCCTTGTCGACATCCTTGGCATAGAGTTCGCACCAGCCGACGAAGCCCGGCGTGCCCATGGCAGGCTCCGGCGGCATGTCGCCGTCCATCGGCGCCGGCTTGAAGGCGATGATGACCGGCCCCTGCGGATCGGCGAGCACCGCGAAGCGGCCGATGCCGGGGATATCGTCGGGTGGGCGGCGGATGGTGCCGCCGAGTTCGACGCATTTTTCAGCGGTGGCGTCAACATCGTCGACCGCCACGTAACCGGTCCAGTTCGGCGGCACGCGCATGGCCTTCATGTCCTCCGGCAAGGCCTGCAGGCCGCCGGTCGCCTGTTTCTGCCCCGGCATTTCCAGCAGCCAATAGGGGCTTTCGAGGCCCATGCCGGCATCGCGCGCATTCCAGCCGACCACCGAATCGTAGAACCGCGCGGCGGCGGGAATGTCCGTTGTCATCAGTTCGTACCAGACGAATTTTCCTTGCATGTCGCTCATGGCATTCCCCCTCGGGTTCAGGTGCGGCGGCGGAAATCCACCGCCATGAACTGCTTGAACGTGCCGTCCGGCTGGCGGACGCTGCCGGTAAAGCGGCGGTGGTCGTCATCGAGAAAGGTTATGGCGTCGTGATAGAGCGCCGTCTTGCCGGGATCGTCGAAGGCGGGGCCTTCGGCCTCCAAGGTCAATGTCCTGCCGTCGTCCTCGACCCAGCCCTTGTAGACCCAGAGCTTGGTCATCATCGTGCCGACCCAGGTGCCGACATAATGCTGCTGCGCCGGGTCGTAACCCAGCGTCATCAGGGTGCGGGTTTGGCCATCGGGGCCCATGTCGGCCTTACCTTCGACGACGAACCAGAGGCCGTCCATGGAGCGGCCGGCCTCTGTCCATTGCGGCGTTTCGGCCGATCCCTCGTCGGGCAGGGCATCCCAGATGCCGACGAGCCTTTCAAGAAAGCGATGCTGCTCGATCGGTTTCGGCTGTTCCATCATGCCTGTCTCCTTTGCGTCGGGGGTTCAGTGGCAGCAGGCGCCGTCCTTGGGCTTGTCCTCATATTCGTCGTGGCGGCGCACGAAATCCATGGTCGAGTCCTCGTTGCGGCCCTTGGGCGCGCGGTCGAGAATCATCAGCGTGCCGATCAGTTCCTCCGGCCCACGCCCATAGGTGGAATAGGTGTGATAGACCGTGCCGTCGCCGTCGCGATAGAAGGCGCTGAGGCCGGGTAGCTCGTCATGGGCCTCGGCGGGCGGAATGTCGGTGAAATTGTAGTTCACCGTCTCGCCGGCCAGATGCTCCTTGGTGAAGGACACGCCGTAATCGAAATTGAAATCGCTGCCGAAGGACGAGACCCAGGGGAAATGCCAGCCCATGCGGCGCTTGTAGGCGGCGATCTTTTCGAGCGGCGCCTGCGAGACGACGGCGAGCGTGACATCGTGATGGTTGAGATGCACCAGCGCGCCGTCGAGGTGATCGGCGAGGAAGGAGCAGCCGGGGCATCCCGCCTGCCAATCCGGCCCGAGCATGAAATGATAGATGATGAGCTGGCTGCGGTCGCCGAAGAGATCGGCGAGGCTTTTGCGCCCTTCGGGCGTATCGAAACGGTAGTCCTTGTCAACCTTGACCCAGGGCAGCGCCCGGCGCTCCGCATTCAGGCGATCGCGCGCCCGGGTGTGTTCCTTTTCTCGCGCCAGCAGCGCGCGGCGCGCCTCCAGCCACTCCTCGCGAGATACCACGGCATTTTCCATGTCGACCTCCTCAGGTGTTCGTCATGTGTTCCCGTTGACTGATTAGGTTGATATCAACATATATTGACCATGTCAAACCAGGAACTGATTCCTTTTTCCACGACCCTGCATGTGCGCGATACGTGCCTTTGCCTGCATGTGCAGCGGGCGGCACGCGCCCTGGCGCGGCGTTTCGACGAGGCATTGCGCCCTCATGGGCTGACGAACGGGCAATTTTCGCTGCTGATGTCGCTGAACCGCCCCAAGCCGCCGCCGATGGGGCCGGTGGCCGAACTCCTCGCCATGGACCGCACGACGCTGACGGCGATGCTGAAACCTTTGCAGCGGCGCGGCCTCGTCGATATCGCCCCTGACCCGAAGGACCGGCGCGGCAAGCGCCTGAAACTCACCGAGGCCGGGCGCGAAAAATTGATCGCCGCCCTGCCCGCCTGGCAGGCGACGCATGACGAGATCGACACGCTGTTCGAGGATGGCGGCGTCGGCCGCCTGCGCGGCGACCTCGCGGCCATTCGTTAGAGCAGTTCCAGGAAAAGTGGATACCGGTTTTCCGTTCGGAAATGCTCCGAATTTTATTGCCAGACGACGATGCGGGCCTTGGTGGGCACCCGGTCGTAGAGATCGATGACGTCCTGATTGATCAGGCGCACGCAGCCAGACGACACCGCCTTGCCGATGGAATTCCATTCCGGCGAACCGTGCAGGCGATAAAGCGTATCCTGGCCGTTCTGGAAGATATACATGGCGCGGGCGCCGAGCGGGTTCATCAGGCCCGGCTCCATGCCGCCGTTCTCGATGGAATATTGCGCCAGTTCCGGCTTGCGGGCCACCATCTCGTTCGGCGGCTTCCAGCGCGGCCATTTCTGCCGCCACTGGATGACGCCCTCACCCGACCAGGCAAAGCCTTCCTTGCCGATGCCGACGCCGTAACGCATCGCCGTGCCGCCGGATTCCACCAGATAGAGGAAACGCGACTGCGTATCGACGACGACGGTGCCCGGCGGCTCGCCGGTGGGATTGGCGACGCGCTGGCGATAGAAGCGCGGATCGATGCGCTGGTAAGGCACGGCGGGAATGAGGAAGCCGCCGTCATAGGTCTCGCCATAGATGCGATCGAGCTCGGGATCGCCGCCGGCGCCGTAGACGCCGCCATTGACGGGCATGGCGACCGGCTGCACGACAACCGGCCGATATTCGACGCGCGACGTATAGGGAGAAGCGCAGGAGGATAGCGCGGACATAGCGCCGAGCCCCGTCAGCGATAGAAAACCGCGACGCGACAGGGAAGGAAAGGATGGGGTCATGGCCAGGAAACGCTTACGAGGACAACGAAAATATCGGCGGCGAAACGCATGGAATCACGTTCCGGTTCCGTCTTCCGGAAAATATACGGTTGCAAACTGCCGGCGTCCACCGCGCCCGCGCGCTTCACGCGGACGTGAGCGGCCCTACATCACCACGACACGGGTTTTGGCGGGCACGCGTTCGTAGAGATCGATGACGTCCTGGTTGAGCATGCGCACGCAGCCCGAGGAGGTCGCCTTGCCGATGGAGCGCCAGTCCGGAGTACCGTGGATGCGGTAGAGCGTATCCTGGCCGTCCTTGAAGATATACATGGCGCGGGCGCCGAGCGGATTGGCGAGGCCTGGGTTCATGCCGCCATTGGCGGCGGCATACTGGCGCAGTTCCGGCTGGCGGCCGACCATATCGTCCGGCGGCGTCCAGCGCGGCCATTTCTGCTTCCACTGCACCACGCCGCGGCCGGTCCAGGCATAGCCTTCGCGCCCGAGGCCGACGCCGTAGCGCATCGCCCTGCCATCCGCCTGGACGAGATAGAGAAAATGCTCGCGGGTATCGACGACGATGGTGCCGACCGGCTCGGCGGTGCGGTAGCTCACCTCCTGGCGCAGGTATCGCGGGTCGATCTTCCGGTAGGGAATGGCCGGCAGCGTGCGGTCGTCGTCGCGCACTTCGCCGTAATAGGCGGTGTGCAGCGGGTTGGAGACCGGCAGGCCGTAGGTCTGGTGGAAGGAGCTGGCGTAGAGTTGCGTGCGCCGCGCCACCGGCGGCGTCTGGTCCACCGGCTGGTATTGGTAGAAGACCGGCGCCGTCTCGGCGCGGAAGACGTCGACATTCATGCGGCTGGTATCGGTGCAACCGCCCAGCATGGCGACACCGCCCAACAGCGCAACGAAGGAAAGCCGCCGGAACCTGCAATCATCAAACGTCATCGAAAAACCGCTTCTCACCCATGAGTCCGGCTTGCATCATGGCAAGGCCAACTGGCGCGAAGCTTGTCTTCGATCAGGTGCGCCGGCAGGGGGCGCGCGGCGCGGGCAACGGCAGCTTGCAACGCGACAGGGGCGTGACGCACAGATCGCGCAGCACATCCGGCGGCAGGTCGGCGAGTTCGCGCAGCGACATGGCGGCCAGCTGCCGATGGCCGAGCGAATCGCATTTCCACAGGGCCTTGTCCCCTCCGGTATCGTCCGTATTGCGGACGGAACGACGTCTCCATAAAAACTTGAACATCATTGCCTCCGTGACAGGGCGTTCCACCCGTTTATATCGAAGGATTGCGCCTGAACGGCCGTGCCATCAATTGAGTTTATCGGCTGGGGGGTATAGAAAAACTGGATGAAACCGCTCAATCTCGTGCATCTCAACGCGCTCAAGTCCGTCGAGGCGGTCGCCCGGCTCGGCTCGTTGCAGGCGGCGGCCGACGAGCTCGGCGTCTCCGCCGGCGCGGTCAGCCAGCAGGTGATCAAGGCCGAGGCGCAGCTCGGCCGGGCGCTTTTCGAGCGGACGCCGCGCGGCATGGTGGCGACGGCAGCCGCCCTTCCCGTGCTGCAACGCCTGACCGCCGGCTTCCGGCTGCTCGGCGAAGCGGTGGCGGAAGGGCGCCGGCGCGACGACACGGTGCTGACGATTTCCGTCGCGCCGGTCTTCGCCGCGCGCTGGCTGGTGCATCGGCTGGACGGCTTTTCGGCGGTGCAGCCGCATATCCGCCTGCGCATCGACGCGACGACGCAGCTCGTCGATCCCGCGCTCGGCGATGTCGACGTGTGCATCCGCGTCGGCGACGGGCGCTGGCCCGGCGTCGTCGCCGAAGCCTTTCTGGCGCAGGAGATCTTTCCGGTCTGCACGCCGCAGATGGCCGCCGGCCTGTCGGCGCCCGAGGATATCCTGCGGCTGCCGGTGGTGACCGACGCCCATAGCAGCTTCACCTGGGAGACCTGGCTGGAGGCCGCCGGCCTTGGTGGGCGCACGATAACGCCGCGCCATGTGCTGAACGAAGCGTCGCTGTGCCTCGATGCGGTGCTGGCCGGACAGGGCGTGATGCTGGCCTGGCAGACGCTCGCCAGTCGCAGCCTGGAACATGGGCGGCTGGTCGCGCCGTTTTCCATCCGCGCCCGCACCGGCGCCGGCTATTATTTCGTTACCCCGCCCGGCCGGCGCGATCCGGCCAAGGTCGCCGCCTTCAAAAGCTGGGTGCGCGCCGAGATGGAAGCCGACATGATCAGGCTCGGCTTTGCCGAAGCTTAAGCCAGGTGCGACCTGGCCAGGGCGAGAATGAGGCCGGCGTCCGATCCGGAATTGTGCACGAAGCCGATGACCCTTGGCATGTCGCCGCCGACATCCGTCACGCGGCAAAGCACGATCTGGTTTTCGAAGATGTCGCGGCGCAATTCGCCATCGGGCAGGTTGCCGCGCACCAGTTCCGCTATCGCAGCGGCGGTCTTCGCCGGCTGCCTGATAGGCGCGGTCAGCGTGAAGATCACGGTGTCGTTTTCGCGGACCAGCCCGGCCGTAGCCTCCCGCACGCCGGCGACGAGCCGGAGGACTACCTTGTCGAAGCGAAGACGGATGCCGGCCGCCTTGATCCTTTCCGCGATCTCACGCTCGACCGGCATTGGCTGCGCCATGGGTGACGGCGCGTTCACGCGGTCATCTCCCCGAAGCGCGGACGCGGCAGCGACAGCGCGGCAAGCGCCGCCGCCAGCGCCGGCAGGGCAAAGAGCGCGAAGAGCCAGGCGGCAGCCGATGCATTGCCTTCGAGGCCGCCCGGATGCAGCAGGCCGGTGCTGTTGACCGTCACGCCAGCCAGAGCCGCGCCAAAGGCGCTGCCGAGCGATTGCATGGTGGTGATGCCGGCGGACGCCTTGTCCTTCTCGTCATCGGCGGCGAGATGCAGGATATGGGTAACCAGATGCGCCCAGCCGAGGCCGACGCCGAACCCCATGCCGAAGATCAGCACAGTCGCCGCCGAGAGCAGCATAAGGTCACCCTCGGGATTTGGCCGCGCCAGGCTGAAAGCCAGGAGCCCGATGCAGGCCGCCTCCATCAGGCCACCCCAGATGATCGACCGGCGCATCGTCTCGCCCTTGAAATTGCTGCTGAGAAAGGCCGCCGCCGTCCAGCCGAGCGCCACCAGCGCGACGATGTAACCCGAGACCAGCGGCGTGACGCGATGCAGGGTCTGCAGGAAGTAGGGAATGTAGATGTCGCATGTCAGCGCGCCCAGCAGCATGAACATCGCCAGATACACCCGCGAGATCGGCATGGACAGCGCGATGCCGCCGCGCGGCAGCAGGCGCAGCGACGCCCGCCGCTCGACCACGACCATGCCGCCGATGGCGATGGCCGCGCCGACCACCAGCCACAGCCGCAGGCCGACATTTTCCGTGGTGCCTGCAAAGCTGACCAGCAGCAGCGACACCGTCAGCAGCACCATCTGCCCGACGGGCGCCTTGGTTTCCTGCCGGTCGTCCTCGCCTCTCGGCAGCAACCAGGGGGCCAGCAGGCCCATGGCCAGCGCAAAGGGCACGATCAGCGCGAAGGCATGGCGCCAGGCGCTGCCTTCGGCGAAGAAACCGCCGAGCGTCGGGCCGACGAAGGTGGAAATGCCCCAGATCGCCGCATAGAGCGTCGAGGCTTTGTTCCACAGGCTTTCGGGATAGGCGTAGCGGATGAAGGCATAGCCCAGCGTCGCCAGCGTGCCAGCCCCGAACCCCTGCACGGCGCGCCCGATGAGCACGGTCTCCATGCTCGGCGCGATGGCGCAGATCAGGCTTCCCAGCAGGAACAGCGCCGCTCCGATCGAATAGGTGCGGTTGAGGCTCATGCCCCGCGGGCGGATGGCGATGAACACCGAACCCAGCACCGAGGCCGTGACATAGAGCGTCGTCACCCAGGCGAACAGCGGCAGGCCGCCGATATCGCGCACCACCGAGGGCATGATCGTGGCGGTGACATAGGTCTCGACGGCATAAAGCGAAATGCCGCCCGCCAGCATCAGGCTGGCGCCGAGATGGCCGGGCGCAAACAGCGACCAGAGGCTGGCGGAGCGGGCGGAAACGGGCGAAGACATGATTTAAAATTCCGGTCTCGGACGTTGCAATGTCAGGGGTTTCGTTTTATTCCAAGTTATATCTTGGAAATTACATGAACGCCGCGATTAATCAAGCCGGCTCCGGACAAGAATAATGCGACCCTCCCCGCGTGACAGGCTGCTCTTCCTTTTGAAAACCGAAGGCCCGCAATCGACGGCGGCGCTGGGCGCTGCGCTTGGCCTGACGGGCGAAGCCGCACGGCAGCAACTGGCCAAGCTTGCCGAGGACGGGCTGGTGGAAGGCGTTTCGGAAGCCGGCGGCGGTCGCGGCCGCCCGCGCCAGACCTGGCAACTCACCGGCGCCGGTCATCGCAGCTTTCCGGACGGCCATGCCGACATGGCGCTCGCCCTCATCGACGCCATCGGCGCCGAACTCGGCCCCGACGCGCTGGAAACCGTCATCGCCGCCCGCGAACGAAAGACGGAGGCGCTCTACCGCGAGACACTCGCCGATGCACGGACGCTTGCCGATCGCATCGCCCGGCTGGCGGCGTTGCGCATGGCCGAGGGTTATATGGCGAGTTGGTGGCAGGAGGACGACGGATGCTTCATTCTCGTCGAAAACCACTGCCCGATCTGCGCCGCCGCCTCAGCCTGCCGCAATTTCTGCCGGTCGGAACTGGATATTTTTCGCAACGTGCTTGCCGCACCCGTCGAGCGCACTGAACATCTGCTGCAAGGGGCGCGCCGCTGCGCCTATCGGATCGGCTAGAACATTTTTGTTTTGCCGCATTGTCCGGCGCCGAAGCGATCACGCTTCGGCTGGAAATGCTCTGGCATCAATGTCGTCGCCGGAGCGCGGCCATCGAAAGCCGTTGGCATTCGCTGCGACGCGCGATAATGCTGGCCACCATCCCATGCGTTTGAGTCCCCTTGCCGGAGCGCGTTTCCATGACCAATCCCGTTCTCGTCGAAGTCACCCGCGGCAATCGGGTCGAAAGCCGCCATCGCGGCCTTGCCGTCGTCGTCGACGATACCGGCAGGACCGTGTTTTCGCTCGGAGACAGCGACGCCGCGATCTTCCCGCGCTCGGCCTGCAAGGCGATGCAGGCGCTGCCGCTGGTCGAAGGCGGCGCTGCCGATGCCTATGGCTTCGGCACGAAAGAACTGGCGCTGTCCGCGTCCTCGCATTCTGGCGAAGCAGGCCATGCGGCGCTTGCCGCTTCCATGCTGCAGCGCGCCGGCCGCGAGGCGGACGTGCTGGAATGCGGCGCCCACTGGTCGTTCGAGCAGAAGGTGCTGATCGACCAGGCAAGGACGCTTTCCGCCCCGACCGCCCTGCACAACAATTGCTCGGGCAAACATGCCGGCTTTGTCTGCGCCTGCTGCCATGGCGATATCGATCCCAGGGGCTACAGCACTTACGACCATCCGCTGCAGGCCGAGATTCGCGGCGTCATGGAAGGGTTGACGGGGGCGACGCTGGATGCCGACGCCTGCGGCATCGACGGCTGCTCGATCCCCACCTATGCCGTGCCGCTGAAGGGGCTGGCACTCGGCTTTGCCCGGATGCTGACCGGCAAGGGCCTGTCGCCGGCGCGCGCCACGGCCTCGCGCCGCATCATCGATGCCTGCATGGCCGAACCCTGGTATGTCGCCGGCACGGGCCGCGCCTGCACGAAACTGATGGAAATCGCGCCCGGCCGCATCTTCGCCAAGACCGGTGCCGAGGGCGTGTTCTGCGCCCTGCTGCCGGAAAAGGGCCTGTCGATCGCGCTCAAATGCGAGGACGGCGCGACACGCGCCGCCGAATGCATGGTCGCCGCCCTGCTCGCCCGCTATTTCGAACCCGATAGCGCCGAGCGCGACGCGCTGCTTGGCCTTGCCAACCGCACCATGCGCAACTGGAACGGCATCGAGGTCGGCACTGTCCGCGCCGCCGCGCTTCTCACGGCATAAGCTTCAACCCGTTTCGACCGGCTCCAGCTTCGCGCAAGTTTCGGCGCGGACACTCCCGAGGTCGCGCGCCTCGATCACAGCTTGCGCGCGGCGGCATGGTTGAGCCCATCGGAACGAAAATGAAACCGGTTTTCGATAGCATCCCCTCAGGCGGCCTGCCGTTCGGGGATGCGGACAGACTCTGGGGATTCCGATGGACGAACGGCAAGACGGCGCGCCGCCGGCGCACCCGCAAGCGGAGGGGCTTGAGACCATGAGCCAGACGATGACATTGGCCCTGCAGACCTTCGAGCTGGGCGATTTCGAAGCTGCAGCCGACCTGATGCGCCGGGCGATCACGGCCGAAAAGATCCGCAGCCAGGATATCCACGCCCTGCTTGGCGATACGCTCGCGCGTCTCGGAGAGCCGCTGCAGGCCGCCGAAGCCTATGCCGAGGCCGCCCGCCTGTCCGGCCCCGGAACCGATGCGCTCCTGCGCAACGCGCTCGACCTGTTCCAGGCCGCCGGGAACGATGCCGCCATCGCCGATCTCGCGGATTTCACCTTCGAGCGCTTTCCCGCCGATCCCGGCATCGCCACGATCTGCATCGGCGCGCTCATTGCGACCGGACGGGCGGGCGACGCGCTCGCCCATCTCGACCGCCTGGACCGCAAGGATCGCGCGCAGACCGATCTTCTGCTCGCGGCCCTTCGCGCCACCGGCCATCATCCGCGCCTGCTGGCCGAGCTCGACGCCGCCTGCCAGCGCTTTCGCGGCGATGCCGGCCTGCGCATGGCGCGGCTGGCGGCTGGCCGGCGTGTCTGCGATCTCGCCAACGCCGCCGCCTTCGAGGCGGAGATCGCCGATCCCGATGCGCCGGGCGTTGACCGGCTGCTTTCCGAGGAAACCGCCGCCGACCGGCTGCTGCGCTCGGATGACGAGGCGATGCAGGCGCGGCCCAACGCCGATTCGCTGCGGCTCGCCGCCGTGCCGGCCGCGCCCGCGCGCCGTGCGTTTTCGGCACCCGGCGGAAAAATCCGCATCGGCTATCTCTCCAACGATTTTTACGATCATGCGACCATGCGGCTGTTTGCGCCGGTGCTCACCATGCATGACCGGGCGCAATTCGACGTCACGCTGTTCTGCTATACCGATCCTGCCCTGCGCGGCTGGCAGGAGACGGGTTTTCCCGCCTTCGTGCGCCGCGCCATCGTGCGCGTCGATGAAATCGACGATGCCGGTGCCGCCGAGGCGATCGCCGCGCGCGGCATCGATATCCTCGTCGACCTCAAGGGGTTTGCCGCGGGCGATGCCCGCCCCGGCATCGTCAAGCGCGCCGATGCGCCGGTCAAGGCCGCCTATCTCGGCTTTGCCGGCAGCATCCACGGCGCCGATCTCGATTATACGATCACCGACCGGTTCGTGACCCCTGATGCGGCAAAACCCTTCTATGCGGAAAAACTCTGCCGCCTGCCGGAAACCTACCAGCCCAACGATTCCGAAAGCCGGCCGCTGCCGCGCGCCGCGCGCCGCCGCGACTGGGATCTGCCGGAAACCGGCTTCGTCTTCGCCTCGTTCAATTCGGCGCAGAAGATCACCGGCCGCACCGTCGACCTGTGGAGCCGCATCCTGGCCAAGGCGCCAGAGGCGGTGCTGTGGATGCTCTGCGAGGAACCGCTGGCACGGCGCAACCTGCTCGACGCCTTCGCCGCGCGCGGCGTTGCCGCGTCGCGCATCCTGTTCACTGGCCATGTGGATTATGCCGACCATCTGGCGCGGCTGTCGCTGGCCGATCTCGGCCTCGATACCATGCCGCACAACGGCCATACCACGACCTCCGACATGATCTGGGCCGGGCTGCCGGTGCTGACGGTGCGCGGCGGAAGCTTTGCCGCGCGCGTCTCCGAAAGCCTGCTGAACGCCATCGGGCTCGGCGAATTGACGGCTGCCAACGACACCGCCTTCTGCGACATGGCCGCCGCCATGGCGCGCGCGCCGCGCAAGATCGCCGAGCTGAAGGAGCGGCTGGAGGAAAACCGCTTCTCCGCGCCACTGTTCAACGGAAAACGCATCACCGCGCATCTGGAGCGCGCTTACCAGATGATGGCGGAACGCGCCCGCGCCGGGCTTTCCCCCTGCCATCTCGACGTTCCCGCCCTGCCGGCGCTGGAACATCCTTTCGCAAGCTGGCGGCGCGGCGGCTGAGCCGCGTCAGCCCTCGATCATCGCCAGCAGCGTGTCGAGCCGGTCTGCCTCGATCGGCGGCTTGTCGGCGCGCAGCCGCGCGATGCGGGGAAAACGCATGGCGACGCCGGACTTGTGGCGGCTGGAGCGGTTGATGCCTTCGAAGGCGACCTCGACCACATAGCCGAAATCGCGCTCGGCGCGGATCGCCCTTACCGGGCCGAAACGGTCGGTGGTGTTGTTGCGCACGAAGCGGTCGAGTTCCTCCAGCTCGGCATCGGTGAAGCCGAAATAGGCTTTTCCCACCGGCACGAGTTGTTCCTTGCCATCCAGCTCGGTCCAGACGCCGAAGGTGAAATCGGAATAATAGCTGGAGCGCTTGCCATGGCCGCGCTGGGCATACATCAGCACGGCGTCGATATTATAGGGGTTGCGTTTCCACTTGAACCATGGCCCCTTGGCGCGGCCGGCCTGATAGGAACTGTCGAGCCGCTTGATCATCACGCCCTCGATGACCGGATCGGGCGGCTCCATGCGCAGCCGGTCCAGTTCCTCCCAGCTTGAAAACGGCACCAGCGGCGAGAGGTCGAAGCGGTCGTGTGGCGCGCGCTCGATCAGCCCGGTCAGGCGGGTGCGGCGTTCGAGATAGGTTTGCGGGCGGATATCCGCATCGCCGTCGAACAGCAGGTCATAGGCGCGGATGAAGGCCGGGAATTCCTCCAGCATCCTGCCGCTGACCGTCTTGCGGTTCAGGCGTTGCTGCAGGTCGCCAAAGGTGCGGGTCGGGCTGTTGGAACGGGCGGTGCCACCGACCAGCAGCTCGCCATCCATCACGCCCTCGAAATTCATCGCCGCGACGATATCGGGGAATGCGCCTGAAATATCGTCGCCGCTGCGCGAATAGAGCCGCCGGGTCGAACCGAACCCCGACAATTGCACGCGAATTCCGTCCCATTTCCATTCGGCGGCGAAATCCTTCGGGTCGAGCCCGTCGAGATCGCCCTCCTGCACCGGCGTCGACAGCATCACCGAATGAAAGATGGCGGGCGTCGCCAGCACCGGCCGGTCGCTTTTGCCTTCCAGCCAGGCGAAGAGCGGCAGGTAGGGCGGTTCCAGCCCGTGCCACAGCGTCTCGATTTCGCCGACATCCTTGCCGGCGAAATCGGCCAGCGCCTGCTTGGCAAGCCGGGCCGAGACGCCGATGCGCAGGCCGCCGGTGACGAGTTTCAGGAAGGCGAAACGGCTCGACGTGTCCAGCCGGTCGAGCAGCGTTCGCACATGGCTGCGCACCTCCGTGCGCCCCAGCCGGTTCATCTCGGCGATGACGGCGCCAAGGCCGGGATCGTCGGCGGTCCTGTCCTCGCGCTCCTGGTCCCAGACCAGCGAGATCGTCTCGGCGAGATCGCCGACATAATCGTAGGAATAACGGAACAGCGCCTCGTCCATGCGCTCGAGCACGAGTTCGCGCAGCATGGCCGGCTTGACCGAGCGTATATCCAGCGTGCCGGCAATGGCGGCAAGTCCGTAGCCGCGGTCGGGATCGGGCGTATCGCGGAAATAATCGGAGAGCAGCTTCAGCTTGCCGTTGCGCGCGGGCGTCAGCACAAGGCGGTCGAGAAGGGCGGCGAAGGCTTTCATCGCATCAATCCCCCTCGTCCTCATAGCCGACGAGATGCAGCGGCCGGGCGGCAATGCCGGCGAGATCGCACCAGCGCACCAGCGCCTCCTCGCGTCCATGCGTCACCCAGACCTGCGAGGGCGCGAGGTCGCGGATGGTGGCGGTCAGTTCCGGCCAGTCGCAATGATCGGAGATCACCAGCGGAAGCTCGACGCCGCGCTGTTTGGCGCGCTGGCGCACCATCATCCAGCCGGAGGCGAAACTGGTGACCGGATCGGAAAACCGCCGCGCCCAGCGATCGGCAAAGGCCGAGGGCGGGCCCACGACCACCGCCCCGCGAAAATTCTCGCCGCTGCCGCGCTCGACGGTCGCAGGACGCAGATCGCCGAGATCGATGCCCTGCGCCTGGTAATAGTCGCAGAGTTTCGTCAGCGCCCCGTGGATGAAGATCGGCTCATCATAGCCGGCGCGGCGCAACAGCGCGATGACCCGCTGCGCCTTGCCGAGCGCATAGGCGCCGACGAGATGGGTGCGTTCCGGGAACTGCTTCAGCGATGTCAGGAGCTTGCCGATTTCGGCGCGCGGATCGGGATGATGGAAGACCGGCAGGCCGAAGGTCGCCTCGGTGATGAATACGTCGCAAGCGACCGGCTCGTAGGGCGTGCAGGTCGGATCCGGCTGGCGCTTGTAGTCGCCGGAGACGCAGATGCGCGTGCCGCCGCTTTCGATGGCGATCTGCGCCGAGCCGAGCACATGGCCTGCCGGATGGAAACGGACCCGGACAGCGTTCAGCGACACCTCCTCGCCAAAACCGACCGCCTGCTCGCTGTCGCAGAAGTCCTCGCCATAACGCAGGCGCATGATGTCGAGCGTCTGGCGCGTGGCGAGCACCGCGCCATGGCCGGCGCGGGCATGGTCGGAATGGCCGTGCGTAATCAGCGCGCGGGCGACCGGGCGGACGGGATCGACATGAAAGCCGCCGGCCGGGCAATACAGGCCCTCCGGGGCGGGAAACAGCAGTTTTTCCGGTCTCATTGGCATGAATGTAGCGGCTGCCGGCGCGAACGCCAGAGGCAGGCGTCGAGGAATTTTTTCCTCCATCTTCCGCTTGCCGAAACCTCACCCCCCACGTCATCCCTGAGATGTCCCAAGGATCTGAGCATACGTCCCTCTCGGGCGTCGGCAGCTGCACGGCACAAGGCAGGGCATGACGGAGATGGGGCGGCGGTTTTCAGCCCGCCCGGCGCAACAGAGCCTCGATGCCGCCGGCATCGACCGGAGCGGAGAAATGAAAGCCCTGCACCTCGTCGCAGCCGCTGTTGCGCAGGTATTGCAGTTGCTCTGCAGTCTCCACCCCCTCGGCGATGATGCCGAGCTTCAGCTTTTGCGCCAGCGCAATCACGGCGGAGGCGATCGCCGAGGTGGTGGCGTCGTGCGGCAGGGCCTCGATGAAGGAACGGTCCATCTTCAGGCGATTGACCGGCAGCGTCTTCAGCGCCGCGAGATTGCAATAGCCGGTGCCGAAATCGTCGATCGACAGGCGCACGCCGAGTTCCTCCAGCGCGCGCATGGTGGCGAGCGCGCTGTCGGTGTCCTGCATCACGGCGTTTTCAGTCAGCTCCAGCTCGAGATAGCGCGGGTCGAGCCCGGTCTCGCTCAACGCCTGCCGGACCTGCCCGACCAGCGCCGGATCGCAGAACTGCCTGGGCGACACGTTCACGGCGATGATCACGGGCGGCAGGCCGAGCACCTGCCAGGCCTTGTTCTGCCGGCACGCGGTCTTCAGCACCCAGAGGCCGAGCGGCAGGATGAGGCCGGTGGCCTCCGCCAACGGAATGAAATGGCCGGGCGGCTGCACGCCGAGTTCGGGATGGTTCCAGCGCACCAGCGCCTCGACGCCGAGGATGCGGCCGGTGCCGGCATCGATCTGCGGCTGGTAGTCGAGATAGAGCTGGTCGCCGGCGATTGCGCTGCGCAGTTCCTCCAGCCGGTCGCCGGCGGCGATGGCGGCCGGCGTTTCCTTGCCGTTGAACACCTGCAGCCCGTCACGGCCGAGCTGTTTGGCCCGGTACATGGCGGCATCGGCATTGGCGAGCAGCGCATCGATGGTCTCGCCGTCCTCCGGGAAGGTGGCGATGCCCATGCTGCAGGTCGCCGAGACCGTCATTCCGGCAATGGTCATCGGCTTCGACAGGCTGGCGCGCAACTGGTGCAAGCGCGGCAGGATATCGCCCTCGCCACGCGACTGGTTGGCGAAGACCAGCACGAATTCGTCGCCGCCGAGGCGCACCACCAGATCGGAAGCGCGGGTGAATTCCAGCATCCGGCCGGCGATCTGGCGCAGAAGCTCGTCGCCGGCGCCATGGCCGAGGCTGTCATTGATGCGCTTGAAATTGTCGAGGTCGACATAGGCGAGAACGACATGCTGGCGGTTCATCCTCGCCTGATGCAGCGTCTGGCTGAGCTTTTCCTTGAAGAAGGAGCGATTCGGCAGGCCCGTCAGCGGATCGTGATGCGCCATGAAATGCATCCGATCCTCGGCATGCTGGCGCTCGATGGCGATGCCGGCGATATGGGTCGCCATGGCGACCAGATCCATCTCCACCGCCGTTGGCTCGCGCGGTTCGCGGCCATACAGCGCGAAGGTGCCGAGCACGTTGCCCTGCTGCGTCAGGATCGGCGTCGACCAGCAGCAGCGGAAACCGTAGAGCTGCGCCAGGCCATTGTAATCCGCCCAGCGGCGGTCCTGCAGGATATCGGACACGACCACCGGTTTGCCGAGCCAGGCGGCGCTGCCGCATGAACCGACCATCGGGCCGATGGCGATGCCTTCGATCAGGGCATTATACGCGGAAGGCAGGTTGGGCGCCGCCCCCAGATGCAGCCGCTCGCCTTCCGCATCCAGCAGCAGGATGGAGGCGTTCAGCCCGTCGATCTGCGATTCGACCAGCAGCACCAGTGTCTTGAGGATGGTCTGAAGCCTTTCGTTGCGGGCGATCATTTCGAGGAGGGTCGACTGGCCGCTGCGAATCGCCTCTTCCCGCCGCCGCTGGGTGATGTCGCGGGCAATGCCGATCAGCCCGATGACCCGGCCCTGATCATCGGTGAGCGGAATCTTCGTCGTCAGCCACCAGCTCTTTGTCTGGTCGCCGCGGCGCAGGCTTTCCTCGATGTCGAACTGCGCGGCCGCCTCGTCCATGATCCGCTGCTCGACGCGGTAGAAACCTTCCGCCGATTCACGATCGCCAATTTCGAAATCGGATTTGCCGAGCAGTTGCTCCTGCTCCGTGGCGCCGTTGGCGAGCAGTGTGGCGCGGTTGGCGAATAGAAACCGGCTTTGCCGGTCCTTCACGTAAATCTGGTCGGGGATCTGGTCGAGCACGGTGCGCAATATGGCGATGTCGCCGTCGATCCGACCGGAAAACATCGCGTTGCGGGCGAGCGTCGAGGCGGCCGCCACCAGCCGAAGGGTTGTCTCGTCGGTGTCGCCACCCTCATCCGCCCGCCGGGCGCAACGTATTCCGGCATCCGTCATTCGAGCCCGCTCCCCAGCTTTTAAGCCCCTGCCTGCAACCTATCGCGGATCATGTAACTTTAGCGATCATTTCCTTATGCATGTTTAAACACAGTCTGCCAGCAGGTTTCAAATAGAATGCTAAATCAACCTAAGAGATTTAACAGCCGACAATCATTTTATCCTTAAAACGATTATCCGGTCGTGTCCGCCGCCGCTGTGCCGGAGCGGCACACCGCGGCCTGGCACGCTTCCTGCTTCGTTTTCACCAAGGAGATCAAACCGCCATGCTGTCACGACGATCGATTCTGCGAGGCCTCGGCGCCGCCGCGCTGGCCGCAACGCCCGTTTCACGCGCCGGCGCCGCCGCCATCACGCCGGTGGATTTGCGCGGCTCGATCGACGCCCCCGCCGCCGGCCTGCTGCCGGGGGCGGAAGACGACCAGAGCCGGCGGTTCGCGCGCATGCTGAAACAGGCGGCCGGCGCCAACCGGCCGCTTTTCCTGCCGCCCGGCAACTACCGCATCTCCAACATCGACCTGCCGGACAATGCCCGCATTATCGGCGTGCCCGGAGCATCGCGCATCGTCTATACCGGCAACGGCCACCTGTTCGCCGCCAACGGCGCTGCCCATGTCTCGCTGACCGGCATCGTCATCGACGGCGCCAATCGCTGGCTCGGCGATTATGCGGGCGCGCTGGTGCATCTGCGCAGCGTCGGGGACGTCGTCATCGAGGATTGCGAGATCGCCGGCAGCCGCAAGAATGCCGTGCTGCTGGAGCGTTGCGGCGGGCGGATCGGGCGCTCGCGCCTGACCGGGGCGGGAGACGCCGCCATCCATGCCATTGAAAGCAGCGGGCTTTCGATCACCGGCAACACGGTCGCCGATTGCGGCAATGGCGGCATCCTCGTGCATCGCTGGACCAAGGGCGAGGACAACACCATGGTCAGCGGCAACCGCATCTCCCATATCGCCGCAAAGAACGGCGGCACCGGCCAGAACGGCAACGGCATCAACATTTTTCGCGCCGACGGGGTGATGGTCTCCGGCAACCATGTCAGCGACTGCGCCTTTTCGGCGATCCGCTCCAATGCCGGCTCCAACGTGCAGATCGTCCAGAACCAGTGCCTGCGCTCGGGCGAGACCGCCATCTATTCCGAATTCGGCTTCGAGGGCGCCATCGTCTCGGCCAACATGATCGACGACGCCGCCAACGGCATCCTGATCGTCAATTTCAACGAGGGCGGGCGGCTGGCGAGCGTCGCGGGCAATGTCATCCGCAACCTGAAAACGACAGGCCCCTACGCGCATGACGGCGCTGGCTTCGGTTTCGGCATCGCCGTCGAGGCGGATACGTCGGTGACCGGCAACGTCATCGAGAATGCTCCGAAATGGGGCATGTCGCTCGGTTGGGGACCGTATCTGCGCAACATCGTCGCCACGGGCAATATCATCCGCCGGGCCCCGGTCGGCATCGCCGTCTCCGTGGTCGAGGGTGCGGGAACGGCGCTGATATCGGACAACATCCTCCAGGAAACGCCCGATGGCGGCGTGGTCGGCTTCCGCTGGAACGACCGGGCGACGGACGAGCTGGCGCTGTCGGGGGCGAATGGGTTTTCGCATCTGACCGTGGAGCGCAATCGGCTCTGATGTGCCGTACCGATGGGTTTCATCGCAAGATTTCATCAGTTTGTACCCCTTTGTCCCGGTTTCCCTTCATGCCCTCCCGCAATAAGGTCGTGGCGGTATTTTCAGGGAGGATGACATGCTGACGATTTACGGGGTCTACCGGTCAAGGGCGGCACGCAATTACTGGATGGCGGAGGAACTGGGGCTGGAGGTGAAAAGCGTGCCGGTCATCCAGGCGCGGCGGGTGGCCGAACCGCTGGCGGCGGACGCGCCGTTCAACACCGCCTCCGCGCCGTTTCGCGCCGTCAATCCGATGGGTTTCATCCCCGCCATCGACGATGACGGTTTCGTGATGACCGAATCGCTGGCGATCAACCTCTATCTGGCGCGCAAATATCCCGGCCCGCTCTCGGCGCAATCCGTGACGGAGGAAGGCGCGATGCTGCAATGGACGACCTGGGCGGCGACCGAGGTCGAACCGCATGCGGTGCGCATCATCCTCACCTATGACGTCAAGGCCGAGGACAGCGACCAAGGCAAGGCAACCATCGGCGCCGCCCGAGTGGCCTTGCGCACCCCCTTCTCCGTGCTCGATGCACATCTGTCCAACCGCGACTATATCCTCGGCGACCGCTTTACGGTCGCCGACCTCAATGTCGCAGAAGTGTTCCGATATGCCATGAGCCAGTCGGCAATGTTCGAGGCAGCGCCCCGGGTCCGGGCCTGGCTGACACGCTGCCAGGCCCGCCCGGCTTTCAAAAGGGTGATGGCGATCCGGGCGCAGGAAACGGATTGAAGCGTTTGCTGAAGGCGTGACTTCACCGGAATCTTCCTCTCCTCCGGGGAAGACGGGAACAAGCGGAAGCCCGCTCATTCCAAAAAAACGTCTTCGCGCTTACACCAGCTTCAACACGATCTTGCCGATATGGCTGCTGCTTTCCATCAGGCGATGCGCCTCGGCCACCTGATCGAAAGGCAGCACGGCGTGCATGACCGGGGCTATGCGGCCGGCGTCGATCAGCGGCCAGACCTGTTCGAGCAATTCGTCGCGGATCAGGCGCTTTTCTTCCGCCGTGCGCGGGCGCATGGTCGAGCCGGTCACCGTCAGGCGCTTGACCATGATCGGGGTGAGGTCGACCTTTTCGGCGACCGCGCCGCCGAGGAAGGCGATGATCGACAGGCAACCGTCCTTGGCCAGGCTGACAAGATTGCGCTCGAAATAAGCGGCGCCGATCATGTCGAGGATGGCGTCGACGCCCTTGCCGCCGGTGACGTCCTTGACGACCGCCGCAAAATCCTCCTCGCGATAGTTGATCGCCCTGACGGCGCCGAGCTTCTCGCAGGCGTCGCATTTTTCCTTCGAGCCGGCGGTGGCATAGACCGTCGCGCCGAAGGCGTGGGCGAGCTGGATCGCCGTCGTGCCGATGCCGCTGGAGCCGCCATGGATCAGCACGCTTTCGCCTTCGGTAAGGCCGACCATCTGGAAGAGATTGGCCCAGACGGTGAAGAAGGTCTCGGGAAGCGCTGCCGCGCGCGCGGCGTCGTAGCCTCTGGGAAAGCGCAGCGCCTGGCCGGCCGGCAGCAGGCAATATTCGGCGTAACCGCCGCCATTGGCGAGACCGCAGACCTTGTCGCCGGGGGCAAAGCCGCTGACGCCTTGGCCGAGCGCGACGACCTCGCCGGCGATCTCAAGGCCGAGGATGGGGCTGGCGTCCTTCGGCGGCGGATAGCTGCCCTGGCGCTGGGCGACATCGGGGCGATTGACGCCGGCGGCTTCGACCCGCACCAGGATCTCGCCCGGCTTCGGTTGCGGCACCGGCCCGCGCGCGACGGTCATCACGTCCGGCGCGCCGAACCCGTTCAGCGCCACATGGCGCATCTCGGTCGGCAGGGACGTGGCGGTGGACTGGGACATGGGAAGGCGCTCCTCTTTCGCTTGTCTTTTCGACATAGGGCAAGCGCCCCGGCTTGAAAAGCCGGCGGATTGCCGCTGGCGTCAAGACGCGATTGTCTCGCCCTCGCCCTCCGGAGCCTGCCCGAAGCGCATGATGTCGATGCCGTCCTGCGAGGTCTTCGCCTGCGCCTTCACGGCGGCGATGGCGGCGCTGACGCGGCCGATATCGTCGATGACGAGCCCATCGGGCAGTTCCAGCACGCCGATGGAGCAGCGCATCAGCGGGAAATCGCGCTCCGTGCCGTCGCGGTCATGGCCGATCATGCGGCCAAGCCGGCGGTCTTCTTCCGGATAGAGATCGGCGACGTCCTTCTGGAAATCGCCGAGCAGCCGGTCGAGAATCTCGGTCAGTTCCTCGCGGGTCCAGTCGCTGAGGCCGATGAAGAAATCGTCGCCGCCGACATGGCCGAGGAAATCGCCGTCCGAGAAGAAATAGCGGCGCAGCAGCGCCGAAAACAGCGAGATCGCATGGTCGCCGAGATGGAAGCCGTAGCGATCGTTGAACGGCTTGAAATTGTCGAAGTCGCAATAGCAGAAGAAGCGCGTCTCATCGCCATCGCGGGCAGCGCCCTGCATGAATTCGCGGATGGCGCGATTGCCCGGCAGGCCGGTCAGCGGGTTCTGGTCCTGGGCGACCTTGAGCTGCTTCTCGTTGATGACCTTGATCAGCGAGGCGGCGGAGACGACGCCGGCATAGCGCATGTTGTCGGTGAGGATGATGCAGTCCGAGCCGTTCATGTTGGCGAAGATCGCCGTGAGACGGTCGGCATCGGCATCCAGGCCGACGATGGGGGCGATATCGACGAAATTCGAGATCGAGCGTTGATAGACCCGGTTCTTCAGCAGGTCGCGGCCGAAGGGCTGGTAGATATATTCCTTCAGGTGATGCTCATGGATGATGCCGCGCGGCTCGCCATTGGCATTGAGCACCGGGAAGAACGCCTGCTGCGGATTGCGTCGGAAGAGATCGAAGACGCTGTCGATGCTGTCGCTTTCATAGACCGCCGGCAATTGCTCGACCTGCTTGCGGATGAGGATCTCGTCGAGAGACTGCTGGCGGCCGCGCTTCATGATGCCGAGATCGTGGAGGTGCGGATAGGCCGGCTTCAGCTCGGAGAGGAAGGTGGTGGGCCGGGAGATGAACCAGCCCTGCACCAGATCGGCGCCGCATTCACGGGCGGCGAGGAATTCCGCCTCGGTCTCGATGCCCTCGGCGACGACGCGGATGCCGAGCACATGCGCCATTTGCGCGACCGTCTTGAACAGGTGGCGCTTGCGCGGGCGGCGGTCGATCTCGGCGACGAAATGGCGGTCGACCTTGAGATAGTCGACGGGATAGTCGCAGAGCAGCTTCATCTCGGCATGGCCGGCGCCGAAATCGTCGATGGCCAGCTTGAAGCCCGCCTTGCGGATACGCGCGACCAGGTCCGCGAATTCCGGCACGCTGGTATTGTCGACCCGCTCGGACAGTTCGAAGCAGATGGACGATGGCGGGATGGCGTTCTTGCGCAGGTGCTGCAACAGGCTTTCGAGCAGCAGGTCGCCATGCGGGATCAGCCGCGCATCCAGATTGAGGAACAGCGTCGCCGTGGTGCAGTTCTCGATGGTCGCGAACTTCGCAACCGCCCGGCTCGACAGCATCTGCTCGACCGACAGGAGCTGACCGGATTTTTCCGCCCGGTCGAGCAGTTCCAGCGGTGTGTGGAAACCGAGGCGATCGAAACCGCGCATCAGCGATTCATAACCGAAAACCGTGCCGGTTCCCGCCTCGACGATTGGCTGGAAGGCACATTCCATGACAAGTTTCGCCAACGAGGCCACATGCTCCGCGGCGATCGGAGGCAGGCGCTGCACGTCCGAGGCAAAGGCCGACATCGTTCATCCCTGTTCGTTTCCGCACACCCAGGTTGCCAAGCGCTCCCGGACATGCCCCCTTTGTTTTCAAAGGGATTTTTGCCCGCAAATCGTCAAGGAAACGTTTTCGCAATATGAAACTTGGATGACAATCCGAAGCGGATTTCAGCCGCCGGCGCGGCGCAGCGCAAGGCCGAGGAACAGCAGCGACCAGCCCTGCATCAGCAGGTCGATCGCCAGGAAGGCGCCGAGGATCCACAGGCTGTTCACCGGCCAGCCGATGGCGATGACGACGCCCGCCAGCGCCGTGACGACGCCGGCGAAGACGATCCAGCCGCCGCCCGAGACGCCCTTCATGCGCAGGCCGACGATGACGCGCACCACGCCGGTGACGATCAGCGCCGCCGCCAGCATCAGCGTCAGCGCGGCGGAAGCGAGGATCGGATTGAGGAAGGCGAAGACGCCCGCCAGCACATACAGAGCACCCCCGAGGGCCCAGAGGATGGCGCTTTCCCAGCCCTTGACCTGGAAACCATGGGCAATGGACAGGATGCCGCCGATCACCATCAGCATGCCGACGTAATAGACCGATACCACCGTCGCCGCGATGAGGTTCACCAGCGCCACCGCGCCGCAGATCAGCAGCAGGATGCCGATACCGACGAACCAGCCCCATTTGACCTGAAGATGCGATGGTCCGAAACCGCGACCCAACTCTGTCATAGCAAGCCCCTATCTTTCACAAAGCACTGGATCGGCAACATAACGCACAACCGCAGATTTCGGTTACAAAAAATCGAAACCGATGCGCAATTTTTATTGATTGATGGATCAATCAAAAATATCCTGGCCTGCAAAAGGGGAAGGCCGATGCCGAAACTGGGAATGGAGCCGATCCGCCGCAAGGCGCTCGTCGATGCCGCGCTTCGCGCCATCGGCGATCACGGCTCGCTCGACGTGACCATGTCGCAGATCGCGCGCCAGGCCGGCGTCTCGGCGGCGCTCGCCCATCACTATTTCGGCTCCAAGGACCGGCTGATGGTCGAGACGATCCGCAGCCTGCTGCGCCAGTTGCATATCGACGTCGTCGCGGCGCTGAAGGCGGCGGAGACGCCACGCGCGCGGCTTTCGGCGGTGGTGCGGATCAGTTTCCAGGCCGATCAGTTCTCGCCGGAGACGATTTCCGCCTGGCTCGCCTTCTATGTCGAGGCGCAGCGGTCGGAACCGATGCGCCGGCTGCTGGTCGTCTATGCCCGCCGGCTGCGCTCCGATCTCGTCTCGGCGCTGAAGACGCTCTGCCCGGATGAGGACGCCGCGCGGATCGCCGAAGGCACGGCGGCGATGATCGACGGGCTCTATATCCGCCAGGGGTTGCGGGCCTCGCCGCTTTCGATAGAGACCTGCGTGGCGCTGACGGAGGATTACCTGTCGACGCAGCTGGGCAAGGCGTCGTGATTCTTTTCGTATCGTATCGCCGGCAACACTCTCCATCCATCAAGGGAATACCTCGTTGAGCCACGTAAAACCCAATATCCTGATCGTCATGGTCGACCAGTTCAACGGCACGTTCTTCCCGGACGGGCCGGCGGATTTTCTGCATGCCCCGCATCTGAAAGCGCTGGCGGCCCGCTCGGCACGGTTTGCCAACAATTATACCTCGTCGCCGCTCTGCGCGCCGGCGCGCGCCTCGTTCATGGCCGGCCAGTTGCCCAGCCGCACCCAGGTCTATGACAACGCCGCCGAATATGTCTCCTCGATCCCCACCTATGCGCATCACCTGCGCCGCGCCGGCTATTACACGGCGCTGTCGGGCAAGATGCATTTCGTCGGGCCGGACCAGTTGCACGGTTTCGAGGAACGGCTGACCACCGACATTTATCCGGCCGATTTCGGCTGGACGCCGGATTATCGCAAGCCCGGCGAACGCATCGACTGGTGGTATCACAATCTGGGTTCGGTCACCGGCGCCGGTGTCGCCGAAATCACCAACCAGATGGAATATGACGACGAGGTCGCCTTCCTCGCCAACCAGAAGCTCTACCATCTCTCGCGCGAGAACGACGATCAGGGCCGCCGCCCCTGGTGCCTGACCGTCTCCTTCACCCATCCGCACGACCCCTATGTCGCGCGGCGCAAATACTGGGATCTTTACGAAAACTGCGAGCATCTGCTGCCGGAAGTCGGCGCGATGCCGCTGGAACAGCAGGATCCGCATTCGCAGCGCATCATCTTCTCCTGCGACTACAAGAATTTCGACGTCACCGAAGAGGATATCCGCCGTTCGCGCCGGGCCTATTTCGCCAACATCTCCTATCTCGACGACAAGGTCGGCGAACTCGTCGACACGCTGACGCGCACGCGCATGCTCGACAACACCTATATCCTGTTCTGCTCCGACCATGGCGACATGCTCGGCGAGCGCGGATTGTGGTTCAAGATGAATTTTTTCGAGGGCTCGGCGCGCGTGCCGCTGATGGTCGCCGGCCCCGGAATACCCCCCGGCCTGCACACGACGCCGACGTCCAACCTCGACGTGACGCCGACGCTGGCCGATCTCGCCGGCATTTCCATGGACGAGGTCAAGCCGTGGACGGACGGCATCAGCCTCGTGCCGATGATCGACGGCGTCGAGCGCACCGAGCCGGTGCTCATGGAATATGCGGCGGAGGCCTCCTATGCGCCGCTGGTCGGCATTCGCGAGGGCAAGTGGAAATATATCCATTGCGAACTCGATCCCGAGCAACTTTACGACCTCGACGCCGATCCGAAGGAATTGACCAACCTCGCGACCGACCCGGCTCATGCCGAAACGCTCGGGCGTTTCCGCGCCAAGCGCGAAGCGCGCTGGGACATGAAAGCCTTCGATTCCGCCGTGCGCGAAAGCCAGGCGCGGCGCTGGGTGGTCTATGAGGCGCTGCGCAACGGCGCCTATTACCCCTGGGACCACCAGCCGCTGGCCCGCGCCTCCGAGCGCTACATGCGCAACCACATGAACCTCGACAATCTCGAAGAATCCAAACGCTATCCGCGAGGAGAATAAGATGAAAGCCCAACCGAAAGCCTCGCACTTCATCGATGGCGACTATGTCGAGGACACCGACGGCACGGTGATCGAAAGCCTGTATCCGGCGACCGGCGAAGTCATCGCCCGCCTGCATGCGGCCACCCCCGCCATTATCGAAAAGGCGATTGCGGCCGCCAAGCGCGCCCAGCCGGAATGGGCGGCGATGAGCCCGACCGCGCGCGGCCGCATCCTCAAGCGCGCCGCCGAGATCATGCGCGAGCGAAACCGCGAGCTGTCCGAACTGGAAACGCTGGATACCGGCAAGCCGATCCAGGAAACCATCGTCGCCGACCCGACCTCCGGCGCCGACAGTTTCGAATTCTTCGGCGGCATCGCCGCCACGGCGCTGAACGGCGACTACATCCCACTCGGCGGCGATTTCGCCTATACCAAGCGGGTGCCGCTCGGCGTCTGCGTCGGCATCGGCGCCTGGAACTATCCGCAGCAGATCGCCTGCTGGAAGGGCGCGCCGGCGCTGATCGCCGGCAATGCCATGGTTTTCAAGCCCTCGGAAAACACCCCGCTCGGCGCGCTGAAAATCGCCGAAATCCTGCACGAAGCCGGTCTGCCCAAGGGCCTCTACAACGTCATCCAGGGCGACCGTGACACCGGACCGCTGCTCGTCAACCATCCCGATGTCGCCAAGGTGTCGCTGACCGGTTCGGTGCCGACCGGGCGCAAGGTGGCGGCAGCCGCCGCCGGCCATCTCAAGCATGTGACCATGGAACTCGGCGGCAAGTCGCCGCTGATCGTCTTCGAGGATGCCGATATCGATTCGGCCATCGGCGGGGCGATGCTCGGCAATTTCTACTCCACCGGCCAGGTCTGCTCGAACGGCACCCGCGTCTTCGTGCAGAAGAAGATCAAGGACACCTTCCTCGCCCGCCTCAAGGAGCGCACCGAAAAAATCCTGATCGGCGATCCCATGGACGAGGCGACGCAGCTCGGCCCGATGGTCTCCTGGGCGCAGCGCGCGAAGGTTCTTGCCTATATCGAGAAGGGCAAGGCCGAGGGCGCAACGCTTCTCACCGGCGGCGGCATTCCCAACAATGTTGCCGGCGAAGGCTATTACGTGCAGCCGACCGTCTTCGCCGACGTCACCGACGAGATGACCATCGCCCGTGAGGAAATCTTCGGCCCGGTCATGTGCGTGCTCGATTTCGAGGATGAAGCCGAGGTGATCGCGCGTGCCAACGCCACCGAATTCGGCCTCTCCGGCGGCGTCTTCACCAGCGATCTTTCGCGCGCCCACCGCGTCGTCGACCAGTTGGAAGCCGGCACGTTGTGGATCAACGCCTACAACCTCGCACCCGTTGAAATCCCCTTCGGCGGCTCCAAGCAATCCGGCTTCGGCCGCGAAAACTCGGCCGCCGCGCTGGAGCATTATTCCGAGCTGAAGACCGTCTATGTCGGCACCGGGCCGGTTCAGGCGCCGTACTGATAGAAAGAAAAACAATGCAGAACGCAGATTTCGTCATCATCGGCTCCGGCTCGGCGGGTTCGGCCATGGCTTACCGGCTGTCGGAGGACGGCAAGCACAAGGTGGCCGTGCTGGAATTCGGCGGCAGCGATTTCGGGCCGTTCATCCAGATGCCGGCGGCCCTTGCCTGGCCGATGAGCATGAAGCGCTACAACTGGGGCTACCTTTCCGAGCCCGAGCCGAACCTCAACAACCGTCGCATCACCGCCCCGCGTGGAAAAGTGATCGGCGGCTCCTCCTCGATCAATGGCCTCGTCTATGTGCGCGGCCATGCCGGGGACTTCAACCGCTGGGAGGAACTGGGCGCGCAAGGCTGGGCCTATGCCGACGTGCTGCCCTACTTCAAGCGCATGGAGCACAGCCATGGCGGCGAGGAAGGCTGGCGCGGCACGGACGGGCCGCTGCATGTGCAGCGCGGGCCGATGACCAATCCGCTGTTCCACGCCTTCATCCAGGCCGGCCAGCAGGCCGGTTTCGAGACGACGCAGGATTATAACGGCTCGAAGCAGGAAGGCTTCGGGCTGATGGAGCAGACCATCTACCAGGGCCGGCGCTGGTCGGCCGCGAACGCCTATCTGAAGCCGGCGCTGAAGCGGCCGAATGTCGAACTCATCCACTGCTTCGCGCGAAAGATCGTCATCGAGAACGGCCGGGCGGTCGGCGTCGAAATCGAGCGGGGCGGCAAGGTCGAGGTCGTCAGGGCGAAGCGCGAGGTGATCGTCGCCGCCTCCTCCTTCAACTCGCCGAAACTCTTGATGCTCTCCGGCATCGGCCCGGCGCAGCACCTGAAGGACATGGGCATCGAGGTGAAGGTCGACCGTCCCGGCGTCGGCGCCAATCTTCAGGACCATATGGAATTCTATTTCCAGCAGGTCTCGACCAAGCCGGTGTCGCTGTATTCCTGGCTGCCCTGGTTCTGGCAGGGGGTCGCCGGCGCGCAATGGCTGCTTTCCAAGGGCGGGCTCGGCGCCTCGAACCAGTTCGAGGCCTGCGCCTTCCTGCGCTCCGCGCCGGGCGTCCGGCAACCGGATATCCAGTATCACTTCCTGCCGGTCGCCATCAGCTATGACGGCAAGGCCGCCGCCAAGAGCCACGGTTTCCAGGTGCATGTCGGCTATAACCTGTCGAAATCGCGCGGCAATGTCACCTTGCGTTCTTCGGATCCGAATGCCGAGCCGGTGATCCGCTTCAATTATATGAGCCACCCGGAAGACTGGGAAAAATTCCGCCACTGCGTGCGCCTCACCCGCGAGATCTTCGGCCAGAAGGCTTTCGACGCGTTTCGCGGGCCGGAAATCCAGCCGGGCGAATCCGTCCAGAGTGACGAGCAGATCGACGCCTTCCTGCGCGAGCATCTGGAAAGCGCCTATCACCCCTGCGGTACCTGCAAGATGGGCGCGGCGACGGACCCGACGGCGGTCGTCGATCCCGAATGCCGGGTCATCGGCGTCGAAGCCTTGCGTGTCGCCGACAGCTCGATCTTCCCGCATGTGACCTATGGCAACCTCAACGGCCCGTCGATCATGACCGGCGAAAAGGCCGCCGACCACATTCTCGGCAAGCAGCCCCTGCCCCGCTCCAACCAGGAACCGTGGATCAATCCGCGCTGGCAGGAAAGCGACCGGTGAAGCCACGACAAAGATGCGGTTGCAATGGGAGATCATGCGGCGGATAAGGAGACGTTGATCTCAGCGTAGAAAAGTCGTGATGCCCGCCGATTACAAGAAGATGAAAATGCTCCGCCGGTCGCGTGTCGTCTGGGGCTCCTGGGCACTCTGGAAACCGAGGATCGTCTTCTGGGCAGGGGCCCTGGCGATTGGGGTGATCAGCGTCGGCTTCGCGCGGGCGGCGGATGCGGCGCAGCATCTGTTCAAGGCGGCGACGGCGGTGCATCCGCTGGCCTATCTGCTGCCGCTCCTGCTGACGCCGGCCGGCTTCGTGCTCTGCAGCTATCTGGCGGCGCGGCTGTTTCCGAATTCCCAGGGAAGCGGCATTCCGCAGGCGATTGCCGCGCGCCATCTCAACGACGATCTCGACCGCAAGCGGCTGCTGTCGCTGCGGCTCGCCTTCGGCAAGATCCTGCTCACCGTCGTCGGCCTGTTCTGCGGCGCCTCGATCGGGCGTGAGGGGCCGACGGTGCAGGTGGGCTCGTCGATCATGCTCGCCGTCGCCCGCTTCGGTGGCATGGCGCAGGCCCGCGGGCTGATCCTCGCCGGCTCCGCCGCCGGCATCGCCGCCGCCTTCAACACGCCGCTGGCCGGCATCGTCTTCGCCATCGAGGAGATGAGCCGCAGCTACCAATCGCGCGCCAACGGCATCGTGCTGACCGCCGTCATCCTCTCCGGCCTTGCGGCGCTGGGGCTGTCCGGCAGCTATAATTATTTTGGCTCGACGCATGTGATGCCGGTCGGCGCGCGCGAATGGAGCCTCGTCCTGTTCTGCGGCGTCGGCGGCGGGGCGCTCGGGGCGCTGTTCAGCGCGATGGCGCTCAGGCTCGGGCAGCGGTTGCGCCGCTGGGCGCATCCCGATCCCGTAAAACGCATGCTGCTGGTCGCCGGTCTCTGCGGCCTGGCGGTGGCGGTGATCGGCGTCGCCAGCGGCGGCCATACCTTCGGCACAGGCTACGAGCAGGCCCGCGGCGCGATCGAAGGCCAGGCGCTGCCCTGGTATTTCTTCCTGACCAAGCTCGCCGCCAGCTTCCTGTCGATGCTGTCCGGCATTCCCGGCGGCATTTTCGCGCCGTCGCTATCGGTCGGCGCCGGTCTTGGCAGCAGCATCGGACAGTTGCTCGGCGTCAGCATCCCGCTCGCGGCGATCCTCGGCATGGCCGGCTATTTCGCCGGCGTGGTGCAGGCGCCGATGACCGCCTTCGTCATCATCCTCGAAATGACCGGCGACCACGAGGCAGTCATCCCAATCATGGCGGTGGCGATGATCGGCTATGTCACCTCGCGGCTGATCTCGCGCGAGCCGCTCTATCACGGCCTGTCGCGGGTGTTCATCGCCGCAGCGCTGAGGGCGCGGCGGGCTGAAGATCACGCCTCTCCCGCTTGACAAAATCTATAAAAAAGGTAGATAATCTCGTTTTAGAGTGGCCTTCCGTTTTCTACCGGATCGAGGCTTCGAAGAGATATTTGCTCTAGCCCGTCACGATTCGGGATGGCTATTTCTGTCCTGCTGCGCTGCAAACTGAAATAATCCGGGCAAGTTGAATCCGGATCTGTTTTCATGACTGCACATCAATCCATTGCGGATGCCGCCGCGTTGAACGACACCCTGGCGGGGCTCGATCTTGCCGGGCGGCTGTCGCTGGTCGCCGGTCTTGGCGGTCGCGCCGTCTTCACCACCTCGCTTGGCATCGAGGATCAGGTCATCGCTGCCGTCATCGGCACGCAGCGCTTGCCGATCGATGTCGTGACGCTCGAAACCGGCCGCCTGTTTCCCGAAACCATAGCGCTGATCGCCGAGACCGAGGAACGTTTCGGCATGTCGATCCGCCGCTTCCACCCGGAACAGGCCGATATCGACGCCTATGCGGCGAAATACGGCCTCAACGGCTTCTATGAAAGCGTCGAGGCGCGCCATGCCTGTTGCGGCGTGCGCAAGCTGAAGCCACTGGCGAAGGTGCTCGAAGGCGCCACCGTCTGGATCACCGGCCTGCGCCGCGGCCAGTCCGGCAACCGCGCCGAAACGCCGTTTGCCGAATACGATCCCGAGCGCTGTCTGATCAAGGTCAATCCGCTGGCGGATTGGGACATCGACGCGATCAAGGCCTTTGTCGAGGCCGAAAGCGTGCCGGTCAATCCGCTGCATGCGCGCGGTTACCCGTCCATCGGCTGCGAGCCCTGCACCCGCGCCATCAAGCCCGGCGAGCCGGAGCGCGCCGGCCGCTGGTGGTGGGAAAACGACGAAAAACGCGAATGCGGGCTGCATGTCCACGAAACACCCGCAACCGCCATCGCACAATGAACCGAATGCGCAGCGCCGCCTGACCCTTCCTCCCCTGCGACCCCGCCTCCTCCTCCGGGCGGGGCGCAGCCCTGGGCCAGCCGCTTCGCCATCTCAAAGGTTTTTCTGGAGTTTATGAATGTCCGATGCCCGCCCTGAGCAGGAACTGAAAAATCCGCAATCCACCAAGCCACCGCTCGATCCGCACCTCAAGGCGCTGGAAAACGAGGCGATCCACATCTTCCGGGAGGTCGCGGCCGAATTCGAGCGCCCGGTGATGCTCTATTCGATCGGCAAGGATAGTTCCGTCCTGCTGCATCTCGCCCGCAAGGCCTTTTATCCCGGCCGCGTGCCCTTCCCGCTGCTGCACGTCAACACCGGCTGGAAGTTCAAGGAAATGATCGCCTTCCGCGACGAGATCGTCAAGAAATACGATCTCGACCTGATCGAGCATATCAATCCGCGCGGAGCATCCGAAAACATCACGCCGTTCACCCATGGCTCGGCGCTCTACACCGACATCATGAAGACGGAAGCGCTGCGCCATGCGCTCGATGCCGGCAAGTTCGACGCCGCCTTCGGTGGCGCGCGCCGCGACGAGGAAGCCAGCCGCGCCAAGGAACGCATCTATTCCTTCCGCACCCCCGACCATCGCTGGGATCCGCGCAACCAGCGCCCGGAGCTGTGGAACATCTATAACGGCATGATCCGCCAGGGCGAAAGCGTGCGCGCCTTCCCGCTGTCGAACTGGACGGAAGTCGATATCTGGCGCTACATCCAGGCCGAGGATATTCCGCTGGTGCCGCTCTATTACGCCGCCAAGCGTCCGTTCGTGGAGCGCGACGGCATGATGATCCTCGCCGAGGATGCGCGCCTGGAACTGCTGCCCGGCGAAGTCAAACAGGAGGGCATGATCCGCTTCCGCACGCTCGGCTGCTTCCCGCTGACCGGCGCGATCCGCTCCGAAGCCACCACCCTCGAAGACGTGATCGCCGAACTCGAAATCGCAACCGTATCGGAACGACAGGGCCGCGCCATCGACCGCGACCAGTCCGGCTCGATGGAAAAGAAGAAGCGCGAAGGATATTTCTGAGATGACCGCCCAGCACTCCGCAACTCTTTCCATCCTGCCCGAAGCTGCGCCTGCCAAGGCGCTGGCGGCGCGCGATTCCAGGCCGCTGCGTCTCATCACCTGCGGCAGCGTCGACGACGGCAAGTCGACGCTGATCGGCCGCCTGCTCTGGGACACCAAGGCGGTGAAGGAAGACCAGGCCGCGACCCTGAAGCGCGACAGCGGCAAGCAGAACGATCTCGGCCTGCCCGATTTCGCCCTGCTGCTCGACGGTCTCCAGGCCGAGCGCGAACAGGGCATCACCATCGATGTCGCCTATCGCTATTTCGCCACCGACCGCCGCTCCTTCATCGTCGCCGATACGCCCGGCCACGAGCAATATACCCGCAACATGGCGACCGGCGCCTCGACCGCCGATCTCGCGGTGCTGCTGGTCGATGCGCGCGCCGGCATCCTGGAGCAGACCCGCCGCCATGCCACCATCGCGGCGCTGATGGGCATCCGCCAGTTCGTGCTGGCCGTCAACAAGATCGACCTGACGCATTACGACCGCGCCGGCTTCGAGCGCATCGTCCATGAATTCCGCGAGATCGCGCTGTCGCTCGGCGTCAAGCAGGTGACGGCGATCCCGATGTCGGCGCTGAAGGGCGAGAACGTCGTCTACGAAGGCAAGGCCGCCATGCCCTGGTATGACGGCCCGACGCTGGTGGAGGCGCTGGAACTGGCGACCATCCGCTCGTCGCAGGCGGTCGGTTTCCGCCTGCCGGTGCAGCGCGTCTCACGCCCGGGCGAAAGTTTTCGCGGCTATCAGGGCACGGTCGCCGGCGGCTCGGTGAAGCCGGGCGATTCCGTCGCTATCCTGCCCTCGGGCATGGTCGCCAATGTCACGCAGATCGTCACCTTCGACCTGGTGCGCAATGCCGCCGTTGCCGGCGACGCCATCACCCTCGTGCTCGACCGGCAGGTGGACGTGGCGCGCGGCGACATGATCGTCTCCATCGACAGCCAGCCGCAGGTGGGCCTCTCCTTCGACGCCCAGATCGTCGCGCTGCAGCCGGAAGGCATCCAGCCGACCAAGCGCTATTGGCTGAAGGCCGGTACGCGCCGCCAGCGCGTCAGCGTCCAGCCGCTGACCCTGCTCGACCTCAAGTCCGGCGCGTGGAATGCGGCCGAATCCCTGCCGATGAACGCCATCGGCAAGGTGAAGCTATCCTTCGACGAGGCGGCGATCTTCGACCCCTACGAGCAGAACCGCGCCACCGGCGCTTTCATCCTGATCGACCCGGATACCAACAACACGGTGGCCGGCGGCATGGTGACCGGCAAGCAGGCGACCGTCGACGGCATCCACCGCGACGGCAACCGCGTCATCCTGTCGCTGCCGGCCGATCTCGCCGACCAGATCATGGCCAGCGAACTCTTCGCCAGCCGCCGCCACGAAGCCGAGGTCAAGCGCCTGACCGCGGCGGAAGCCGCCCAGTTCTGGGACGACGCGGCGAGCGACATCTAAGACAAAAAAGGGGGCCGAAAGGCCCCCTCGCTATTTTCATTCTTTACTTTTTCGCGGCGTCGAGGAATTCGGCGCAGTAGGACGGGCCGTTGGCGCCAGGGCGGTCGGCGATCGCCTGGATATCGCGGATCAGATAATCCTGGCCGACGGTGATGCGGGCTTCACAGCGCAGGTAGACGGTCTTGGCTGCGGCAATACGCTTGCCCTTCTTGCCCTTTTCGCCTTCCTCGTACTTGGCAGGAACGCGAACCGTCTTGTAGCCGCCGCGCCAGGTATAGACGGTGGCCGAGCCGGTTTCGACGTCGGAGATCGGCGGGCCGTAGGCGGCGAAGAAGGTGCCGGCCGACTTGCCGTTCCAGCGGGCTTCGAGCGGGTTGCTGGCAATGCCGCCTGTGGTGGTGCATCCGGCGAGAGCCAGCATCAGCCCCCCCAGGGTAAGAATGCGCAAATTCATGATCTCATGTCCCTTGATCATCTAGCATCGTCGCATTTCCCGACCGGTTCGCACGTTTCCAGGAAATGCTGTCGTCCCCGGCCGCGAGACGAAACCCTTGGGAAAAGGCGGTTTCGCGGCTGTCCGCGCCCGCTCTAGCGCCAATTTCGCCGGAAGAAAATCACCATTCGCGCGCAGCCCGCAGAATTCTTGCAAGCGTCACCGCGCCGCCACCATGAAAGCCGGGCGCAAGGCCGCCGCAGCACCCGCCTTCCCGCAAGGCACCGAATTTCCCCCCGCCTTTTCAATCGCTTATCGGGGGTCCCGCGTGCGGCTGATTTTTTTTCATCGATCCCTTCACTTTTTTGTCGCACCCCGCTTGTCTATCCAAAATCGCTGGTCTATAGAGGCGCCACTGGTCACGGAGTGTAGCGCAGTCTGGTAGCGCACCACGTTCGGGACGTGGGGGTCGCAAGTTCGAATCTTGCCACTCCGACCAGTCTAAAGGCCCGCAGTAGCGGGCTTTTTTATTGCCGCTAATATTCACCAGAAAATCCACGGCAATGAATACGGCAATGATTACCTCGCTTTCCGGCCCGCTCGCCCAGTCGTAAAGGCAGCGCCAACGCTTGCTTGATGATCTGGATGATGATGGCCATAGGTCTTTTCCAGCGTCTCCAAGGTCATACCGAGATAGCCAGACGCCTCCCATTTATCGGTCGCCGCCTGCATGAGCCATGTTGCGGCCGTATGCCGGAGGGTATGACGAACGATGCCGCCGGCATCCTCTCCAAGAACGTCGTCGACGAGATTGCGGAAGGCGCGCTTCGGATCGGCCGGCTGGCCGTTGTACTCGGCGACATACCTAGCGCCCATCCGGTGCCAGCGCCGCATGTGAGCGAGAAGGCGCGCCGGAAGCCTGATAGGAGGCGCTTGCTTATTAGCAGCCACCTTCTCGCCTTCCCAGGCCCGATAAAACACACCGGCATCGAGATCGATGTACGGCCTGCCCTCCTCCTTGAAGAACGACGCCTGCCAGACGCGCGCCGACCGGCTGCCGGTATAGACCGCCGCCAGTGTGAAGCGCGCAATGTGAACCGTTGGCTTTCGCTTGTTCGGCGCGCCGCGAAACGATCCACGTTTCCGGTACGCCGCCCATATCAGCTTGGCCAGCGTCGAACGCTCAAGGTGCTTCACACGCCCTTTAGCCTTCGGTGGTAGCGTGACCGTCACAGACTGGCGCGTGACGTTGTCGGCGATCGCCTGGCGGCATGCGGCCCGGAGATCCTCAAGCTCCCGGCGCGACCCGTTGCTGGTACCGCGCCGTTTGACATACTCGGCGCATGTCGCGCTGGTGATGTCGTCGAGGGTCTTGTCGCCCCAATAAGCCAAAAGGTTCTCCGCCCTCGCGGCGAGTTCCTTCGGACGTGTGGCAGTTTCCCGCTTCAGGTTAAGGTAATGGGCCAGCACTTCGGCCACTGTCACATCCGCGGCAGCTCGGTCCTTTTTTGCCGGCGCGACGATAAACTGGCGGGCGATGTGCTCCGCGAGTGCCCTTTCAGCTCCGCTACGATCATCCGCGCCGCAGCCAGTGCTGTACTGCTTTCCGCCGTCGAGGACGATCCAGACAGCGGCTCGGTCGTCCGTTGCTGGCCGGAGCCATAGCCTGGCTGGTTTACGGGCACGCGACATTTATCCTTCATCTCCTCAATCGAGCGCAGTGTCGTGAAATCCTTGCCGGCCACGCGCATGAGGACGAGACGACCACGGCCTGCTTCTCGTCGCAGGCCGCTAACCGTCATGCCACCATGCGGGAAAGCTATAGGAATGATGTCAGCAAGCCGGAGTGGATCGTCCGGCTTGATGTTGTCGTTTGCGGGCTGCATGTCTCTCCTCACGCTGGTTGTTGCTGCCTAGAATTTTCGGATGAAGACCCGCGATAATCCAGTGAAGACGAATAAATAAAGCCGCGCTCAAGCCTGTTGGCGAGCGCGGCTATCAGCCTGCTGGACTGGCGGTCCCGATGGTGGTGGTCAGGCTGGTGGGGGGTAATTAAATGGGCCGGACGTCTATGATGCTACCGTCGTCGATCGACGGGGCATAGGTTTCAGATTCAATAACCGTGCCGACGACGACGACAACGGCACGCTGCCTGCTGCGATCTCGCGGCCCTTGCTCCCACGGGCCGCACGCCGTGCGCCGGCCGTGAGGGGCATATTCCTGCTCGAACTTTTCGCAGACCATGATCTGCATCTCACCGGACCGTGTGATGACAACCGATCGCGCGCCAGGGACTACTTCCCGCACGTTTATATCGACCAGCACCCGCTCGCCGTCGATGATCATCGCACACCGGTTAGCCGGCATGTACTCTGTCTCGACAGGTCTTCTAATCATGCTTCTGGGAAGCTGGAACTTGTCGTGGACGGCGCACCTGTTCGGTATCATTGGGCAGGCTCCTCGTGTTGCATGTCAGTGGCGTTTTCGCTACAAATGAACAATATTCAATCTTTTTCGCTACGTCAACGCGAAATCGCTACAAATGTGAAAAAATATGTTGCCATTACAATGCCGCATGGCTCGCGTTGCGCTCGAGTGGGGAGTGAGGGAGTTGGCCGAAGCGGCCAAGGTCTCGACGAATACAATCACTCGGTTTGAAAAGGGTGAGGAGCTGAAGGAGCGAACGGTGGACGCGCTTAGAGACGCCCTCGAGGCGGCCGGTATCGCATTCCTGAGTGCCGGCGACATAGCCAGCGGGCCAGGAGTTTGTTTGCGGGAAGCGTGAGCTAGTGGCGCTGACGGGCAGTTCGCATTCCAGCACTAGTGAGATTGACCGCAATGAACCCTGTTGATTTTCTTAATACAGTCGTCGAGCCAAACATTAAAGCTATGCTCGATACGCCCGGCGACTTGAGACTCGTTCACAACGCGGTTTCTTCGGTCGATGCCCTAGCAGCGCACATCTACCACTGGTCGGTAGCGAACCGCCGTGGCTACACAAACGCAAAGGACGATACCCATTATCGACAGCTGCTCTCGGATGCAGATGACGATTTTAGTCTTCTCCGTGACCTTGCGAAGATGCATAAGCATGTCGTCTTACGCAGAGGAAAGCCGCGAATTTCTGACCCAAGTCAACAACATGTCGGCTCTTTAGATTGGGAAGAAATCGAGTGGAGCGACCTTGGATTCGGAAAGTCGCAAAACGTGCTTGTGATTGACGATAGTGGAAAGGCTCGCGTGGTTGAAGCCGTGGTGGTTTATAGCCTGCATCACTTACAGCGAGAAATGATTGCGCTGGAGCTGCTTATCCCTTCTAACCGTCGCAACCAAAAGCCAGCCTGTACGTGACCCCAGCCCGCTCCCTGCCTGCCGCAACCGGGGGCGGGTTTCCTATTGGAAGGTTCGCAATAATTGCGAACCTTTGCCAGCACGATTTCGTGCCGAATAATTTCAAAGCCTTAGGCCAACGCAATTTTGCGTCCGTTGATTTCAGAGCTTATCCCAAAAATGGGTCATGTTGACCCATTTTCCATCGTCCAGATTCTGGACGGTCGAATTCTCGACCGAATGATATCAATTCATTACGGCCAGCTGAATTTCCAGCCGAATGAAATCAAGGGCTTGCTCCCCAAAAATGGGGAGAATGAAATCAAAGGCATACCCGGCCCATAATCGAGGACCAATGACTGACCTGCTATCGAACCTCCCCCTCTTCGCTACCGACCGGCAGCTTGCTGAAGCAGTCGTCGGAAAGGAGCGCGCCACGATGTGGATCAAGACGGTGATCCCTCAACTTGAACGGAAGGGGTTCCCAAGGATTGATCCACTGCACGACGGAAGGCCCGTTCCCCTGGTGAAGAAATTCTATGATGGATATTTCGGCATCACGGCAGGTTTTGCGGCGACTGGACCAGATGGAAAAGAAGATTGGTCAGGATCGTGGCGAAAACGTAAAGACACGAAAACGACAATTCCAATCAACGGCAACATCGAACCTGTTCTGCGCTACATGATCGACCACCCGGATTGCACGACGGTCGCAGTCATTCCTGGCGCCGGTCTCAAGAAAATGGCGCGACTTATTGAGGCTGGCGTGATTGAGGAGATAGAACCCGATTTTGATGGCGATCGCCAATGGCGCGTCACCGATCTGGGGCGCTCCTCGGTATCTTCGCGCGGCCGGAGGCCATAGGCACGCTCCTTCTGCCTGGCCAATCTTTACCCGTAAACTCTGCCCCGTCATGTCATTGTGAATTGCCCTATCCACAACAATGGCGCATGGTCCGCCCACTGCTTCTCTTAGCAGGGCCAATCGGCCGATCCCTCATAACCACCGAAAGGGATTGCGCATGTATTCCATGACAAAGAAGACGTACCTCACCAGCAGCGACATGCTGACAATTGAGGCGATCCTTTCTGATGCCGGCATTGAAGTGCCTCACAAAGACCGCGGACTATGCGGCCGGTTCCTCGTTGGGCTGATGGAAACAGGAACGACTGATCCTGCAGATTTGTCTGTCGCCCTTCTTCGCAGGCTGGGTGACGCTCGCTTCAGTGATTGCTGGCGAACAGCATCACCACTCCATCGATATGCGACGCAGGGCCTGCTGGGGTAAGGAGGTCAGCCCTTTTCCCACCGATATCGACGCACGGCTCATTGACTCTCTCCGCCGCCGTGAACATTATGAGAACGCGGCGGTGCGGACGCTGCACTCATTAACGTGAACACGAGGAGAGGACGATGCGCCCTGCACCGGCCGATGAAGAACTATGCCCGATCGAAACCGAAGTCGACGCTGCACTGGCTTGGCATTCCGGCGATGCGCGAGCCACTATTGCAACGCTGATCGACGACCTGCGCCACATGAAGCTGCAACTCGCTCTGGCCGAAGGCGCGATGAGTCGTGGCATGACACGCGGCTGGCGGCCGACCTACGACCGGGATTGATTGCATCGCCGCGGCAGCGCAAACTGCGTCTATCATCTCGCCTTCGGCAATCCTGCAAAAGGTCTAGCAATGACGGAAGGCCCGCGCCTCATCGGCCGCAGTGCAGCGGCTGCCTATCTCGGCATCTCACCGTCAACATTTTCCAACTGGGTTGCGGCGGGGAAGATGCCGCAGCCGATCCTTGGCGCGAGGAAGTGGGATAAGAAGGCGATCGATGCCAGGCTTGACGAGATCAGCGGGTTGGGCCAACCGGTACTCACCACCCAAGTCTTACCAGAAGACGAATTCCAACGCTGGCAGGCGCAGCAGGAGGAGCGCGACAAGCACAAGCCCATTCACAGGCTTGATGCGCGCGAAGAGCGCGTGCTGCGCTTCATGATCGCGCATCCTGAATGTGCCACCGTTGACGTTATACCCCAAGCTGGCGAGGCAACGATGGAGAAGCTGCGGAAGGTAGGAGTCGTTCGCGCCGGAGCCAAGGACCACCGCGGCAGACGCGAGTGGTTCGTCAGCGATGAAGGCCGGGCCGAGATAGATCGCACAGACACCTGGGTGAATTGGCAGTTTAGGTAAGCAATCGCCTGCGTTCTGAACAAGACGATGCTGTTGATAGGCAGCTCGGCAACTGGACAACCTATCGGTTGCGTGATCTAATTTCCCGAGTTGCCGCCAGCAAACCTTACTGAACTCGTGTGGGCCAAGGTCTCCAGAATCAGCTGGAGCCTGAGGAGCGGTCTTCCCAGCCGCTGAAGTAAGGAGTTTCGATTGTGAAAAAAACAATCAGAACCAAGTTTGTGAAAGTGCGGGCATATGTCCGTGTTCGGTTTGGACGTCTGGAACGCGTCTGCGAACACTTCAGGTCATATCCCCAGCAGCTTTCCTTTGACTTCTAAGTCGGCTTCACACCCCGACCCGCTGGCGGCAACACCTACTTTATTTCGGAAGCCAAGTTCATGTGACTTACGGATGAAGGCAATCGCTCACGCTGATTGCCTTCACATAACCTACTTAGCTACCTGTACGGGGTTTACTCAGCGCCGCTCTCTTCAAGCGCCGTCTCCTCGTAACCATCCTCCTCCTGAGGCGGATTTTCGTATCTTATCAACTGACGCGACATCACTCTTTCGACGCGAGCGTCCACAATTCTATATTCATTCGCTGGCTTGCCCCCAAGCGCACCCTCGGCCGCGCGAGTTCCGATATGCTTGATAATACCGGCGCTTTCCCAAGATTGGATACGAGTACGAGCTGATTGAGCCCCGACCCTGAAAGTTGACTGAACATCCTTGTTTGTAAATGTGAGCAGGTTTAGTCTAAACATCTGCGCCAATAGACGTTCACCATAAACGGTAGTTATAGTATCTGTTACGTACTTGTCGATGCCATTTTGAATTGACTCTTCAGTGAGCAAGATTGGACTATCTTGTGAAGCATATTCCACATCGTGTTCACGAATGATGACGTCCAATAGCCTTATCATCTCTCGCGGAGATCGCATAGAAACGCGGATCAACCCCTCCAAAATGGAACCGACATTTTGATCGGATTCGAACAGCCCGCTCAACCCGAACCTTTTATCAGAATAGAATATTACTCTTTTATTTAACATTTCTTCGAAGAACTTATCATCCCACTGGACCGTCGCATGTCCGATCTTATCTAGGCGCGCAGGATACTTTTCACCCTCGAAGACATATTTCGTTTGAGACCAAAGAAAAAATACCCACGAAAATCCCTCAACCTCCAATAGCTGCACCTTTGCAAGCAGTGGATGAACAAGTTCCGCGGTACGATCAACAGAGTTTATAGTCGCCTCGGTTTCGTCGACCTTATCGACTAGTATAACTATCCCCGTGAACGCAAATATTTTCGCTAACGTCACTAGTCTACGCATGATCACCACAGAATCAAAATCTGCCGGATCAACTCGAATTGCGTTCGTAACACTTGATGCGACATCGGCTTCACTTGCAACACGCTTCGCTAAAATATCGGCGCAAGCGCCAATGAGTTCAGCAATACGGTCCCATTTGCGAGAAACCCACATTTGGCTCTTTGCGAGAAAGGCCTGATTGAATAGGACCATGGCGTCACTCGCAGATTTCGCCCGGCGCGCTTCGGGTCTCGAAAGATAGAAGTCCCTCAAGAGTTCATAGCAAAGATTTTTTTCACTATCATCGAGTGCTTCGAGATAAATCCTGCGATCTTCTTCTTCGAGCGAACTTAGCCATGTCAATATACTTTCGATCACGACGAAAGATACTTCTTGAATAAGCGCTTTTTCGGACAATCCATTAATGCTTTTTCCAGCAACAACAGATGAAAAATCCACTAAATTGACTACGAGTGGGACCTCCTTGCCCTGAGATTTCATCTTCCATACTTGCTTAAATATGGTTAGGCGTGTTGCACTTTTCCCTGCGCCCCTATCTCCGAATAGAATAAATGATGAGGTGTTAGATACTCTTCCGTCGATGGCCTCAAAGTACGGCGGCTTTACAGCATACTCCGCAATATTGGGTTCCTGCTCGGCGACGTAGTGCTCGAAAGGATTTCCTTTAAGTTGAAGGGATTGGGTCAGCTTTGGCAATTTCTGCTCCGTCAAATTCGACACACGCACCAAAGGATAAGGGTAGCGAATTTTCGGAGATACCATAAGTTGATTAATTGTCGAGTTACAAAAGTTGTATTTTGGCACATGACTCTCCCCGACATAAAAATGGCAACTCATACATCATCTCGATGCGGCGGCCTGCAGATGGACCTGCAGTTCAATTGAGGCCTGCCTCGACAGGCCTCAATTGAATCCGCCAGACCACTAAGGCACGAGTTTCTTCAATACCTTGTAGAGCCTCTGTTGGAGCAGCGGCCCAGCGATGACCTCGAATGCCCTAAGGGTCGCGCCTTGCGTCATTTCAACTGGAATGACCACGTTGGACCGAACTTGTGTGATATGTGTGCCGCTCTTGTTCAGCCGGCGATAAACGTGGCCATCAAAGCGAGCGACGACCTTTCGTTGCGGAAACGCGCCGCCTTTCATGAAGGCGCCGTCATATAGCGTTTTCTTGCCAAACGGCTTTGCGACTACGCCAGGCAATGTCTCTTGAGGACTAAAATATTTTAGTCGAATCTCGCCGCCGCGTGTTTTCATCTCATAAGAGAGTTTGCCAGGGCGCGCCTGAGCAGGATCGCCGACCGCCGCGACGATTACGCGGCGAGGCAAGCCGGTCTGTTTGGACAGATTGCGGATAACCTGCGTTTTTGCCCTTGCGCCGACTTTGTTGACCTCCTGAGCCGCAACCCTGGGAAACTTGGCGTTGAGCTCGCCAAGTTTCTTTGCGAAATGACTGAGGGATCTATCTTTCCATGCGATAACGATTGTCATAGGCCTGCTCCGCCACCGCCCCATGAGGCTTCGAGCGTATGTTTGATTTCCCACCCAATTTTCTGCATCGTTTCCCTGCTAATCCGATCGCCCGCTGGACCGGCGTGAATGGCGAAGTTGAAGACCTGGTTGAACACTGGCTGCCCCGATGACGCAGGAGTTGCAGGTGTCGCGCCTGATGCCCCGGCGGCCTGCCCGGCATACGCAGCGCGATACGCCTCGTGAGGCGAGATCATCCCTGATTTGCCAGGGCTGAAGAGCTCCGGCCCATGCTCGCCCACGAGATAGGTGCCCCCTGAGCGAACGGGACCTCCGGCCGCGCGTGCGCCGTCTATGGCAGGGGTGTCTGAGGATGGTGTGGGGGTTTCGCCGCCGAAATACCCGAACGTCAGTTTGGACGTGATCTTGTTCATAGTCGCCGTGGCGCTATTCACGGCATCAAGAATTGCATTCTTGATATAGGCCACGATCTGATCCATGACCTGCTTGATACCGTCCCAGAGGCCGTTCATGAGCGCGACACCCGCCGCAACCATGTCAGCCGCCATAGCGGAAATCTTCCCCGGCAGTTCACCTATCTTGGTAACGATTTCGCCAATCGTCTGGCCGACGCCATAACCAAACTTGCGCCATTGGAGTTCGGTGGCATCGATTGGACCAACGATTTGCTTGATCCACCCTATTAGCGTGGATACCGCGTCGGAGACCGTATCGATGATTGCGCCAGCGCCAGGAAGGGCATCACGGATGCCACGACCGATCCCGACAAACATTGTCTCGATGCCCGACCAGTTATTATAAACCCACGAACCGGCGAGTGCGATACCGGCGATGGCCGCACCAATGCCCGTGCCGATAACCGCAATCTTCACTGCGTTCAGCGCGCCCTTCAAGACGGTCATGCCGGCCGCCGCCGCACGCGCTCCGGGACCGGTGGCGGCAAGTTGAGCATTCGCGGCGGAAAGCGCGACCTGGGCGGCAGCCGCTTCCTTGCCTGCCGCAGCGACTGCTGCATTGGCGTCCTTCATGCTGACACCAGCAACCTGCCCAGCGCGGGCAAGTTCTCGCATTGCAAGAGCGCTTTCGTATGCTTTCCGGGTTTGGTCCGCGACGGCCTTCGCGTTGGCGGCCGCGTCCACGGCAGCCCTGCGACCAGCCCCGCCCGTCATAGCGGTGGAGATGGTCGAGAACGCTGTCTTGACGGTGCTAGCTGCGTTCATGGCATTCACCGCCAAGCCGACGAAGGATGCACCCATGCGGATGACGCCGCCCGAAGCATAAAGTCCCGCAAAACGCATTGCGGTGATGGCAACGCGGAAGCCAATCACGGTACTGGTGGCGGTGACGATTGCTGCCGTTGCCTGCGGGAAACGCTGGGCGAGATCGGAGATATTGGTGATCACGGGGCCAACGGTGTCCATGATCTTGTTCAACGCTGGCAACAGCGCATCGCCCACACTTATGGAGAGATCGGAGACTTGGTTCTTGAAGATTTGCAGCGCATTCGCCGTCGTCTTCGAGCGCTTCTCAAACTCATCCTGCGCGCTACCGGCATACTTCGTCTTGTCTGCCACGTAGCCCATAACTTCAGCTAGGAGCTTCTCGTTGGTGAGTAGCGGAGTTAGAGCGCGAGCTTCCTTGCCGAAAATGCCTGTTAGCGTCGATGCCTGAGCCGCCTTCGGCAGCTTTCGGATGCGGCTGAGCACGTCATCCAACGTCCCGACCGCGTTCTGCTGAAGCAATTCCGCGACATCCTCGGCCTCAAGACCAATGCTCTCTAGAGCGGCGCGAAGACCTTTTTTCGCGCCTTCACCCTCCGAGAGCGCAAGACCCATATTCAGAAAAGAGGTGGCAGCTACGTCGGCTTGGAAGCCAGACGAGATCATGGCCGCGCCGAGGGCGGCGGCCTGATCCGCAGAGAAGCCGAAGGCGCTAGCCATCGGTGCAACGCTTTTTGTGAAGGTGAGCAATTCCGGAGCTTCAGAAGCCGTCTTGTTGCTCAAGAAGTTGATGGCGTCGGCGAGGCTGGCGGTCTCATCAACGGTCATTCCAAGAGAGGTCTTGAGCTTAGCCAAGCCGTCGCCGGCGTCCTTTGCGGTGACGCCCCAAGCGGTTGCAACCTTTGCCGAAAGCTCAGTGAATTTCAGCAGGTCGTTATTTGCAATGCCCGATTGACCGGCCGCCGCCGTGATATCAGCCAATCCTTCGGCGGCGATGGGGATGCGGAGCGACATTTGACGAAGGTCATCGCCCATCTGCTTAAATGCTTTGGGCGTGTCGAAGTCGACAACCTTCCCGATGTCAGCCATCTTCTCCTCGAAGCCGATGGCCGCCTTGACGGGTGCCGACAAGCCGTTGAACAGAGCATACCCGGCCCCAACGGCATCCATCATCTGGCCGCGCATCTTGTCGAGTGCCGCAGCGTTACGCGCCGAAGCCGCCTGCAACTTTTCGACGGCGGCCGTCGCAAGTCGAGCGGGTGCGGAAAGCCGGTCGAGCAGCGATACAATCAATTGTGAGGTTTGGACGCCCATCAACCAGCCCCGTTCTTCATGTTGATGAGGCTGATCGCCTCTTCATAATAGGAGAGCGCCTTGTTAGGCGCCCATTTCTCGATTTCACTGACCGGCGTTGAAAGCTCGGATGCGATGATTGCGATTACGCTTCGCCATCTTTCGCTTGCTCGCCAGACTCCCCCAGCAGCGGAGCGACCTCAACCGCCAAGCGTCCAAGATCACGAGCCTTGATCTTCCGCATGACCTGAATCGGGGTTTCGGACATCGAAGCAAAAATGGCGAGCGTCTTGGTTGTCTCGCCTTTGACCACATCGGCAGCAGCGAGGTCGCCGGCTGTAGCTTCGTTGAAAGTCAGGGTCGTGTAGGTCTGACCGTTGTGTTCAATCGGGGAAGAAAGGTTGAAGGTTACAGAGGTCATTTAGAATCCTTTTTGAGCATGGCGGCGAGCGACTCTGCGTCGATCCGGCCGGGGGTTGGTTCAGGTTTGGGAAAGGAAGGAAGCTGCGCATGCAGCGCAACCAGTTGGCGGATGAGATGAAGCAGCGCGGGCATCTACCGTGCCGCAAAGATGAAAGCTGCGACATAAGCAGCGCCGCGGTCTTCGTCATCGGTGTCGATGCAGCGGTAGGCGAGTTTGGCCGCCTCAACTGGATCGGCCACTTCGATTGCGGCCGCCCTTGCCATGGCCAACACGTTGATCAGGTTTTGGCTGATCCGGCCGGATGCGACGTGTCGTTGTGCAATGGCCTCGATACCATCGCAAAACAGCAAGGCCTGTTTTCTTTCCATGCGCTGGCGGATGGTGGCTGCCGTTTCACTTTCGAACGTACAAGGCGTTAGCTCCTGCTCGTTCTTGCGGATCTGGGAACCGGCATCAGCGGGAACCGGGACAGCGCTAATCTCCAACGGTTCCCAGTCGATCACGCGCCATTCATCGTCGGCGCCATCGACATCGCTTTCCGTCTTCTGAACGCGATGGATCGCGTAGCCGACGGAGATGTTTCGGATGATGCCGTCCTTGATCTTTTCGACGATGGCTGCATCCTCGGCGGCGCGGGATAGCTTGACGCGGGCAAATCCCTTGCCGCCTTCAAGCTTCGCCGAGCCGGGTACTACGGAGCCGATTACCTGGGATAAGCTGGTGTCGTCGTGGGTGTTAAGAAACGGCGCACCGGCATTGAGCCGATCAAGCCGCACTGCCTGAGGCGTGACATCCAGCACCTCTTGATAGTATCGCCCTGTCTGCCAATCGCGACGACGGACAGCCGCCCCGGTCGTCCAGATCACCTCGATGGTGTTGTCGGCCTCGTCGAACGAAGCCGCACGCACCTCGGCGGACCGGCCGAACTTCGGCAGGTCACAGTGGTTTCGAGTCATGATGGATCCTGTCAGTAAGGCGTCGAGTGATGCTCGAGCATGCCGGCAAGCCAGCTAGGAAGAATGTCGGCCTCGCGGAGGCGCCGCATGACGTGGTCGCCGTAGGCTCCAGATCGGCCGGCAGCGCTGTCTTGATGGATGTTGGCGATGATGATCCGGTTGAGTTCCGTGATTTTCTGGTCACTAGCCTCCTTCCGGGCCAGCGCCTCCTCGATGACACGGGCGGCCGGCACGACTTTGGAGCGAATGAAATCGAAGGTTGCCTTTGCATCGGCGTCGACTTCATTCCAATGACGTTCGAAAATGTCGTCAACTTCTTTCGCGATCGCAGCCGCCAGTTTCGATTGCAGTTCACCCCGCGCAGCCTCAGCGCGGTCGAACGCCAATCGCGCGGACTCGATATCCTTCTCTGCAGCAAGTACGGCCGCATCGTCGCCTTCAAGCAGCAACCGTGTGCGCTTCGCCTGAGCCGCTGCAAGATCGCTGCGGAGCTTGTCCAGGTCGATTTCCTCCAAGGCGGCGCGGATGTCTGGTACGCTATCGCTCTTGACGAGCCTTCGGATTCTCTCAAACAATTTGGGTTCCTTCCTCGGCGAATTCGCCGAACACGATGAAAGCTTCAATGGTGGAATGGGCGGCTTCGCCCGTCAGATCGGTATCGGCCATTAGACGCGCGGCCAGGCTGTGGATGGCCGCACTCATACGTGAGGAGCAAAGGAGGTCGATGACGTCCGATTCTGCGACCCTCCAGACATCGCGAGCCAGAGCGCCATCTTGCTCGCCGCTGCGGGACGCAACGTGCCGGGCGAAAACACCTGCGATACAGTGATCACATGTGCCGTGGCATCCAGATGCAACGCGGCTCAGCGCGAGGTCGACTTCCTCGTTGAATGGGCGATGGATCATCCGGTGGGCCGCAAAGAGCGCGCCGACATCACCGGCGAGCGCCGCCTCGATCTGGTGCAGATCCGTCATCCTACGCCCTTCGCCAGGAGCACGCTCGACGAAGTTGCGCTGACCGATTGTCACACGGGAGATGCGATACCCCCTGGAATGCAGATGTACGGCATGGGCAGCCTCATGAAGCGCGCTCTCGATGGAGGGCGGCGGAGCCGCGCGGGGCGTCCCGTCAAGCACCTCGCCGGCATATGGCAGCAGCGAATCCGCTGGGACCAGATAGCCGGTTTCGGACTTGGCGCCAGCAGCAGGGCAACATGCCTGGAAAACAAGATTTGCCATGATCACCGCGACCTAAGGTCTGAACCGGGAAAGTTGAGCACACGATTTCCTTTTTTGTTTCTATGTTGAGGCGCGGCAGTGCCGGATGACCTTCGGCCGGACTAAGAAAATTATCTCATTGATACAACTGCTTATCTGACGTCAAAACCTCCGCTTGATTAGCGGTCGAGTTCGTCTGGAAAAGAAGGAAACCCGTTTTGAAAAATCTTGCAGCGCCAGAAAGCCCGGGGTCGCCTCACCCGCAGCAGGTGGGGTGGCCGGCGGGGGAACCAACGGAGGGGGCTATCGGGTGACCCGGCCGATGCGCATTGGCGACCCTGACTGTCTGGTCAGGCGCTCCGCGAGGGTCGGCAGCGGCAGTGCGACTGCGACCTCGGCAGGTTCGTGCGCGCTCGCTGTCAGTGAGCCATCAGCGCCGCGGCTAACCCACACCCTATCTGGGTTTGCCATCCGCGAGATATGATGAGCCACCGGCAGCGCCAGGTGCGGCGGGCCAAAGCCGAGCGCCAGCAGTTCGCCTGCGATGACAAGCACGAGCGCTTCGCTGTCATCGAACGTCCGACCGCCTGCTTCGCTGTGACCAATGGCAAAGCCGGGTGCTCGCGCTAGCCAGGATCGAACCGTTGCAGGATCAACGCCGCACGCGGCGGCGACATCCGCTGTAGAAAACATGGTGCCTCCTCGCGCGCATTGCGCGCAACGTCAATTGACAAAGAAAAAGCCGCCGTCACCGACGGCAGCTGCGTAGACGCCAGAAGGCGAAACTGGCCCGGATCGCATTGCTGCGCTCGACGGGCTGATCAACCAAGGTGAAGAGGCCTGGCCGATGCTGGAATAAGAAAAGCCAGCACGAAGGCTGGCGAGGTGGGGTGCGATACCCTGCTATATGTATTACGTTCCGAGTTGCGATTTAGGGACGCTATGCGACCAAGTTTTTTTCGAGAACTTCGCACGCCGCAATCACGGCGAGCTTTCCGCGCCGTTCAGCTGTCTTGCCGGCAAAGCCGAGGCGCACGCCGATCTCCGTGAAATTTGCGGCGACAAGCGCATGGTCGAGGATGCCGGCATGGTCTCGACCGACAGCGCGGCGAAGTCGATCCGCATCTTGAGCATCAGCGATAGGATCCACGAAATCAACTGCTGCCGGAGTGGCTCTATTCGACATGCCGGCCGTAATGGGCGTGTTGTCGTTGGTAGCGCCTTTCGGCTTGCGAAAGTAATCCTTCGGGCGTTTCGAACCGATCTTGATGAGGCCGCCGAGAGGGATTTTGACAGCGCCGCGAACGGCCTTGCCGGTTGGATCGAGGACCAGGCCGGATTCGGTCGCCGCGCCGTTGGAAAAATGCAGTCGTCCTATCCTGACGACGCAGTCCGGCTTCGGGCGTTCCTGCCCATGAACCGCGCCGTGGTCGATGTCACCGCCGACAGGAACGAGAAATGGTCGGCCAGCGCCGCCTACGCGCGCTTCACGGCGTTCGGCGAATTCGACGTCCGCGCCGATTGCAGCCATGATCTCAGATGGCAGCGGGCGAATGTCGAGCGAGCAATCCATGTTCGGTTTGGCTACGGCCGGTGTGTTGTCGTTGGCAGCGACGGCCGTCCAGTCTTCGCCGGAGTTCATCGCGCGCCAGGTAAGCAGGCTGCGGAGCTTTCGAGAGAGCGCGTCATGCTTCGGGGTTGCCGTCGAAGCCTTGCGCGGGGAGATGTCGGTTTCGCGTGGCGCGGCATTCAACCGCCAGGCGTTGAGAGCGATCCGGTATGTATTCGGGGTCCATTTCTGATCCGTGGTGAAAGGCATGGGGGCTCGCACATAGAGGAGCGGGCCGGTTGGTCCGGTCTTGCCGCGGTCGATTATTGGGAAGCCTGAAATTTGTGTGCGTTCTACAAATTTGTCAATTGATATATTGACAATGTAGCGCGCTTATGAATTTGCTCTAGAGATTTTCCCATTTAGGGAAATAAATATCTGAAATTTATGCATTTTCCCGTCCCGGGAACGATTCTTATCTAGTATATGAAGGGTCGCCCAACATTTTGAGGTGACTTATGACCTTCCTTCAGTTTGCCTATCTAATGATTGCATTCTCGTATCTCCTTGCGGCGATCGCTCTATGTTTCGGCCATTGATGCGCATGCCGTGAACCAAGCTAGGTGCAGGTATGGATAACGTCCGACAATTTTTTCTCGATCATGTGGTGCCCGCTCACGAAGAATATCTGGTTGCAGAGCAAAATCTGTCCACGGAGCATTCATTGGGAGCGTGGGCAGAAGAGCCGGCAACGCGAGCGGCGCTTTCTGCGATAAGGCATGCAAGCAATTTGGCGATATCAATCGATGGCCTAGGTGATCGTGCGGCGCTGTCGCTAGGTTTGTCGAGACGTGAGATCCTAGACAATGTTCAGCCACTATGCCTGTTCAAACCAGAGGGAGTAGAACGACGAGGGTGCATCGAACGTATCCGCGGTGTGGCAAATGCGTACAAGCACGATCGATTGTCAGATCAGAGTCTGCCGATCACAAGCTCTGAGGATGTTCTCGTGGTCGGGCTTGGATATGGACTAGACGGATTCGGCATCGGAAAGATGGGCGCGCCAGAAGTTATCGTCAGAATGAAAGACGGAATAAAACGAAAATTCCTTGGGGATGCTCGCTGCGCAATGAACGGCTGGCGCACGTTCTTGGGGATATAGTACTTCGCTCGCTCTCATCTTGGTTGTCGAAAGGCTTCGCGTATGTTGCTTCAAACGCACGGTAGTCAAAAGGAACCTGATATGATTCGAGCATCGCAATCACGGGTGAAATCCCTGGACTCAATCATTGCCGGCGAGCTGATAAGATTGACCAGTGGTACAGATGTCGCTCTAGCGCTTTGCTTGGCCTCAGTTGGAGGAACTGCGGCCATTGGTCTATTCGACGGCACGTCTAACTCCAGCCCAATGAGTTGGGCAAACTATAGGGGTTTCGACAACTGTTTATCGTATGGAGTGGACTGGTATCTCGAGGAGGTTCATGGCAACGAGACCGGAATGAACCTACATCAAGAGAACCAGAACCACGGCCTCTATGTAACAACAGAAGGCGCCGTACTGGCGTTTCGTTCAGAAAGTGGTCGCCGCGATCGAGTCCATTTCAACGTCCACAGCAATCAGCCAACCGGCCTTGGGGGGACTGCGACGCCTGTTTCTCGGTGGCGGATATGGGAGAGTATCGACGCGCGAAACCGCGAGGAGGCACCGCTTTTCTCGATGGGATTTTGACGCCCCAGATGGCAGCCCTTAGCCGCACGGGTCGCATGTCAGCGCACGACCTCCGTGCGGGCTTAAGCCCATGATTCTACTGAGATAAATCCCCTGCCGCACGTCGCACGGGCCCCTATATTTAGATACCCGTGCGGTCGACCATCTGCATCAGGGGAAACAAGTTCCCCCCTGACGCATGGTGGATGTGGTTTTATTAGAATTACCGCACGGGCCGTACCCTTTGATATCGTTGAGTAAAATCGCGATTTTCAAGCAGCCCGTGCGGCCCGTGCGGCATCGGTGCGGGCTGTCTGTGCGCTAATCGTCATCGTCGCCGATCATGTTTCGGATGCTGGCCTTTGCCGCGTCCATTCGGTGCATTTCAGCCCGAACGGCCTGCGCTGCGTCTTCGCCGTCCTTAGTCAGGCGCCAGCCGACGCGATCCTTGTATTCGGCGAGTTTTGAGGCCTTCAACTTCTCACATGCAGTCTGGGCCCTCCGCTTATGCGTCTCGCGATTCTTGTCCTTCCACCCGGCGGCTTCGGCAATCTCGCTGTACGATTTCTTGCCATTCTGGATCAGGACAAGCGCTTCGTCTTCATCCCGACGTTGCTGCTGACACGTTTCGCGAAGCTCGTCATCCCCGATTAGGACCGCCATGACCGTCGGAACCGGACGCCCTTTGCTGTCGATGAGCTGCGGCGCGGTAACCGACTTAAGGCCGAAGGAGATTGGCTTGAAATCAACGCCGCGATGTTTGCCCTGCCAGTGAAGGCGAACAGCTTCATCAGATCGGGTCAGCGTCAGATTGCCGTCGACTTCAGCCAGGAAGGCGCCACCGCCACGCGGAAGGATGTTGTCGTTTGCGGCGTTCTTCGTCGGGTGGCACAGCACCACGACACAGGGGCGGCCAGGAAGCTTAGTAAGTTCCCGGATGTCACGCGCATGCGCACCGAGCGCGGTATTGCCATTCTCATCGTCGCCCTGAAAGTAGGCCGCAGACGTGTCCACGATAACGAGACCGGCGCCGCCTAGCGCTTCGACCTGCTCTCGGATTGCGCTAATCGCCTCCGGAATCGAAAACCGCTCCCTGATGAAATGGACATCAAGGACATCAGGATCCAGTCCGCGTTCGTGACACATGCCGATCCATCGCATAGTGACGTCATCCTGATTTTCACCGGCGAAGTAGACCACTCGGCCTTGCGTGACCTCACGCGCTCCAAGGTCTTCTCCTTGTTCGGTGAGCAGTGTAATCAGCAGTGCGACCGCCGTCTTGCCGGTCCCGGTGCTGGCTGTCATAGAGTAGAGGTATCCCCGTTGGATCACGCCTTCGATGTGATAATCAGGTGGCGTGAAACCACGGACGAGTTCGGCGCTGCTAACGAGCTTAGGACCGGACGATGCATCCATAACAAGCCGCGTCATCCGGGCCGTGCGCGCGTCTTCGAAGAACCAGGCGCCGCGCAGCTTGATTGCAACGCCCTTCCTGCCTTCGATGGTTAGGCCGTAAACGCGGTTTTCTTGGATATAAGATTCCGGGCTGCCATGATCCTTGACGAGCTGCGCAGCTTCTTCACGATCCTGTTGAGAGGTGTTGTCGTTGGCCGGATCGATCAGCTTAAGCGAAGCGGCCAACGGTCCTGGCTTGCGATCGATCTTAATCGGCCGGTTAATGGCGCGCCCGACAACAGCACAAGCAAGGTCTGCGTCGACTGGATCACCGGCAAGGTGCCGCATCTCGACGTGATCACCGTCAGTATAGATCAATACCTGCGCGCCCGGCACGCCGGGAATCGTCGGAACGACCGCTGCTAGTCCTGGGCCGAGCGCGTCGTCATCGGAGGGTTTGAGGTCACTCTGGTCGACCGTCTTGGGATCAGCCCCCTCAGGCACGACGACCAGTTCGACCCACGCGATATCGCTGGCGATGATCCGGTCGGCGGCATCGAGGATGGCGTCACGGTGTTCGTTATTGAGTTCCAGTGGCTGCATCGGCTCTACGGCCCCCTATTGCCGCTACGGCGGCGCGCGTGATCTGCTCTGCGAGTGTCGGCGTGAACGTTGCCGAGTGCTTGCCGAACGCATTCGGCGCGATGACCCGATAGCCGTTGCCGCACTCGCGAAGGGAGAGATTATAAAGTCGCAAATGATCACCGATCTGAATATCGAAGATCACCGCCTCTCTTGGCCGGCCCGATCGCCTGATGTTGATTACCTGCATCATGTAATATCCGCCTTCAGGACGAACCAGGCGTAGGCAAGCGTGATGCTTCCGTCGTCCTCGCAGCATTGCACTATATAAGCGGGGCGCATGCTGTATTGTGCGACGATGCCTATGACCTGCACAGGAACAGCATTCTCACTGCATTCGTGGCCACTCAGGCTCTGGCAAACATGCGCCATGCCATCATAGGCTTCGATCGGCATAACTGAAAAATCCGTCATTCTCGTCCTTTCTGGGCGTGTTTGATCGCGCCGGCAGCGTGAGCTGGCGGCGGTGTGGTGGTGGGATTTTGTGAATAACGCAGTTTAACCGCAGTATTCAGCGCGGCGGAGCAGGATCGGGCGGAAAATACCGGCACTTGACCCAGTTCGTCACGGCATTTATTTGCGTCCGGGTTGAATAGTTTCCTTGACCCATTTGTAGAAAATTTTACTTTTGGCCGAGATGTACGCTACGGCAATGATTGACAATGAATGGCGCCAAATAGACGTGTTTTTTGACGTCAAACGCCGTAGCAAAATCCCTATTTTCTGGGCTTTTTGCTCGAATTCATGTTGTTCGGGACGTGGGGGTCGCAAGTTCGAATCTTGCCACTCCGACCAGTTGAAACCCTCCCGATTTGATCTTTCACCGCCAAGAACAGCAGATGCATCCGGCTAGCCGTATTGCGCAGGCCGCTGCAACCCGTTGCAATCGCTTTTCCACGCTCCCGCCGCGCCGTCCCTGCCAGTCGCCGTCGCGAAAACACCGGCGCATAAGATGCGGGCACGGTCTACTCCCTAGAAATCGCGCTAGAATTCGCACTTTATTCGTTCATCATATGCTTATATGAAAAGGTGATAATTCACAGCACGCCTTGATTGCAGGACAAGGTGCGACTAGCCTGAAATTGCGGGTAAGGGACAGGGATTGAGGGGCAGACACACACGCGGGGACAAGAGCCGGGTGACGTTGAGCGACGTCGCGCGCGTTGTCGGAGTGAGCGCCATCACAGTTTCGCGCGCCTTGCGCGTCCCCGGCCGAGTGTCGCCGGAATTGCGCAACCGTATTCTCGAAACCGTCGAGCAGATGGGCTATGTGCCCGATCTCGCGGCACGGGCGCTCGCCAGCCGCGACAGCGGCGTCATCGGCCTCATCATGCCGACGCTCACCCATGTGCCGCTGCTCGACATCATGACCGGCATCGAGGATCGGCTCTGCGGCAGCGGCTTCGGCATCCAGTACGCCAATACCCGGTTCGATCAGGCGACGATGGAGCAGAAGGTGCGCATGCTGCTCGCCCAGCGCCCGAGCGGGCTGATCTTCGTCGGCGTCGCTCCGGCCGGCGAAACGCTGGCGCGGCTGCGGCATGCGCCCTGCCCGATCGTGCAGATCAGCGATGTCAGCAGCGAACGGGCAGGCTCGGTGATCGGTATCGATACGGAACTGGCCAGCCGCATGGCGACCCGCCACATGCTCGACAAGGGCTATCGCCGCATCGCGCTGGTCGACGGCCGGCCGCGCGGCGGAAGTCTGCTGCGCCGCGAAGGCTACGAGAATGCGATGCGCGATGCCGGCGTCTACGATCCCGCCTGGGAGATCTTCGACGATGCGCCGAGCAGCGTCGGGCTCGGATCGCGATTCCTGCGGCGGATTCTCGACACCATTCCGGACGCGGACGGCGCCTTTTGCCACAATGACGATCTGGCGCTCGGCATCCTGTTCGAATGCCAGCGGCTCGGCATCCGCGTGCCGCAGGATTTCGGCATATGCGGCTTCAACGATCTCGATTATGCCGCTTTGGCGCAACCGTCGCTAACGACGGTGCGGGTGCCGCGCTACGACCTCGGCGAGCAGGCCGCCGACATGATGATCCGCGTCATACGCGGGACCGCATCCCGCGACGAAGTCGTCGATATCGGCTTCACCCTGTTCGAAAGGCAATCGACACAGCGCGACAGGCCGGCCGGCACCTGATGCCGGCCGGCGCGCTGTCTCAATCCAGCAATTCTGCCGGAACCTTGCCGCCATTGTCGGCCAGCGCCTTCATCAGCGCCTTGTGCAGCCAGACGTTCATGGTCGCGGAATCGTTCGTATCGCCGGTGTAATGCAGTTCCTGGGCCAGTTCCTTGCGGGCGGCCAGGCTGGAATCGAGATCAAGCGCCTTCATCATGTCGACGATCGAATGGCGCCAATCGAGCTTCTGTCCATTCTTCTTCACCGCCTCATCCATGATCGCGGCGACATCGACCGGCGCGGTCGAGGCCGGAGCGGAAGGCGCTACCGAAGTGGAGGGCGCCGCCGGCTGCGCACCCGGTGCCGGCGCTGCCGGCGCTGCGGCCGCACCCGCCGTCACCGGCTTGGCCGCCTCGGGCGCGGCCGGCGCAGGTGCCGCAGCCGTCTCAATCGTCTCGGCCGCGTGCGCCTTGCCGAAAAGTTTTTCCTTGATCGAACTGAAAATACCCATCTGAAAACTCCCTTGTCGTTCACCCGGTCGCTGCCGAAGGCCGGGAAATCGGAAAATGGAGCAGCGACCGACGCAATCAAGTTGCGATGCAATATTGAAACGTTTCCGCTTCTCCGAATCGCGAAAACTCTCTCCGCTTATTTTTACAGGCGCCGACGCTCGTGGCAACCTCAGCTTGCCGCGCGCACGTCAGGTTCATGCAATTCCCAGGGGAATTTCAGGCCCGTCGGATCGATCTGGATATGCTCCGCTGCGGTTATCATGTCCTCTACCAAAGCGAAAAGCTTTCCGGGAGTTTCGGCAATCTTGGTGTCGATGTGGACGCCATGGCTGGTAAATCCAGTTACGAAGATTGCTTTTTTTTCGCCTTCGTGGGCGAAGGTCGGTGTGAAATCTTTCAGATACCTGCCATTTTTCCAAGTGCGTAACGCCGTACGATAGCCTTCGCAAGCAAGCGTAAAAGCTTCGAGATCATGATACTGACTTACGTCATGCATGCAGGCTTGGACGAAGTTTTTTTCCCAACCTTCATGTTTGAGTTTATACTTCTTCTTGAACCAGTTCTGCGCCTGGATGATGGTAGCAGGGGTTCCCAATATGCTCTTGAACGGAAAATCCCGAACATCGGTATCGTTCTCGAAATCACGGCCGGCTTCTCCGATGAATTCGCGAATACGTTTCTTGTAGAGCTCGATCTTGCCGAGGCTGAACGAGTTGCTATCCGGGCAGCTACCCATGATCGAAAAAGGACGAACGCTGACCGCAAAATTGCGGCCGGAACAAATGACCTTGAAAGCGTTGTCGTAATCCACCACCGGATGCTCGAAGTACCGCCCGCTGTACGTCTTCCTGATTCTCTCAAGCAAGACGCGGGAAATGGCGCTGTGATATATGGAAAAACCGGACGTCGGAACATGCGTCGCCTCATGCCAGTCGAACATGCGCCTGAAACAATCGGCCTTCGATACTTTTACGACATGGTCCTCTAGAGTAACATAGACATAGCTCTTTTCACCGCCTTCATGCGGCCAGCGATAATGCATCGTCATCCAGCCAAGCGCTTCAAGATCCGGTTCGACTTTGGTGATCGATTGCAAAAACGTGGCGAGCGAAGGGTCGACATAGTCGTCGTCGCCGATCACCACCACCCAATCTCCCGTAGTCGCTTCCACGGCGCGCTCCCAATTGTCGACCATGGAGAGAACCGTTTTTTCCGACGGAAGATAAACGACCCGGCGGTCCTTGCGAAGAATATCCGCCACGAATCCATCCATGATCGTGGGATCATCGGAGTTATCCGCAAAGACAAACTCAACGTCGTCTATCATCGATGCCACAAGGGCTTCGATCGTCTTCTTGAAATATTTCTGGCGATTTCTCGAGGGCACGCAAATCGACAGCAAGGGCGCCATCTCTCATCTCCGCAACTGGATGCCGTGGTTGAGGCGCACGGCATTTCTATCATCAGCCCTTACAGGCCGAAGCTGTTGTGAAACTGTCGAGGAATGAAGCCTGCTTGCGCCGCGCCGTCACCGTCCCTCATCGAAAAAACCCGCCAAAGAGACCACATGATCCGCCAGAGCCAGAGAACTCGTCAAACCCGGACTTTCAATGCCGAAAAGATTGATCAGGCCGGGCACACCGTGCTCGCTGGCATCGCTCACGCGAAAATCCGGCATCGCCTCATGCTCGACATGGATCTTCGGACGGATGCCGGCAAAATCCGGTTGCAGCGCATTGTCCGGGAGATCAGGCCAATAGCTGCGGATCGCCTCATAGAAACGCTTCGCACGACGATGGTCGACGGTAAAGTCCTCGTCGTCCTCGACCCATTCGACGTCCGGACCGAATCTGCACCGGCCCTGAAAATCAAGTGTCGCATGGATGCCGAGACCGGCAGCCTCGGGAATAGGGTAAATCAGATGCTTGAAGGGCTGGCGCCCGACAAGACTGAAATAATTGCCCTTGGCATAGGACTGTCGAGGCACGAATGCGCTCGCCAGTCCTTGCGTCCGCGTCGCGATGCCGATGGCGCCGTGACCGGCAGCGTTGATGACGACGGGCGCCGCAACCGCGATAGCAGCCCCGTCATCGGCCAGCACGTGCAGTTCGTTGCCCGTAGAAACGATGGAACGAACGCAGGTGTTGTAGGCGATCATGCCGCCGGCATCCCGAACCTCTCCTTCCAGCGACGACAGGTAAGCAAAGGTATCGAGAATTCCGCTGTCGGGCGAGAGGAAGGCGGTGTGGTATAAGACTTCCGGCTCCATCTCCGTCATCTCATCCTGGGAGAGCCAGCGAAGACCCTCTACCCCATTCTCCTGCGCCTTGGCGTAGAGTGCCATCAGTTTGGTCGATTGCTGGAGCGAAGTGGCGACGACGATCTTTCCGCATCGATCGGTTGGTATGCCCCGACTTTCGCAATAACGATACAGCAAATCCTTGCCGAGCAGGCAGAGGCGGTGCTTCAGCGAGCCTGTCGGATAATAGAGGGCGGCATGGATAACGCCCGAATTTCGCGACGACGTCGCCGTGCCGAACGTTTTTTCTTTTTCGATCACCAGCGTTTCCAGGCCGAACAAAGCCATTCGCCTGGCGATGGCGAGACCGACGACGCCAGCGCCAATCACGATGGCGTCGACACGAAATTCCGTCATGAGGGATTCTCGACCATCATCATATCGATTCGTATTTTATAACGGCTGTTTCCATGCCGTCCAACGCAGTTTCGGGAACCGGCGCGCGGAAGGCTCAGGCAAGCTTTGCGCGTTATGAAGGCGAAACACCGCTGGTTTCAGCAAAAACTTACACGCCAGTCAGATGGAGGCATGGTTTCGTGCGCGTGCTCATTACAGGGAATATGGGTTATATAGGCCCCGTACTGGCGCGGTTTCTGCGTCAGGAAGACCCCACCATCGAGATCATCGGATATGACTCGGCTTTCTTCGGTCATCTGCTGACCGGCGCCGAGACCATGCCGGAAATATTGATCGACCGCCAATATTACGGCGACATTCGCGAATTCCCCGCCGAAATCCTGGAAGGCGTCGACGCCGTTGTCCATCTGGCGGCGATTTCGAACGATCCGATGGGAAATAAATTCGAAGAAGTGACGAGTGAAATCAATCAGATGGCCAGCGTGCGCGTTGCACAACTGGCGGCACAGGCGGGCGTCAGCCGTTTCGTCTTCGCCTCCAGTTGCAGCATGTACGGCTTTGCGGAAGGCGGCGCCAGAACAGAGGCCGATCCAACCAATCCGTTGACGGCTTATGCACGCTCGAAAATCGGTACGGAAGAAGCGCTGCGCCGGGCCGATCTCGGCGATATGACAGTGACCTGCCTGCGTTTCGCGACGGCTTGCGGACGGTCGGATCGCCTGAGACTCGATCTTGTCCTCAACGATTTCGTAGCCTGCGCGATTTCGACGGGTGAAATCACCGTGCTGAGCGACGGCACGCCCTGGCGGCCTCTCATCGACGTGGAAGACATGTCGCGGGCGATCTCCTGGGCCATCCATCGCACGGAAGCAACTGGCGGAAGCTTCCTCGCGGTCAACACCGGCCGCAACGACGCAAATTATCAGGTGAAGGAACTGGCGGAAGCCGTTGCCCGGCATGTGCCAGGAACGAAGGTTTCCATCAATCTCGACGCACCGCCGGACAGGCGTTCCTACAAGGTCGATTTCACTCTTTTCGAAACTTTGGCGCCGAATCACCTGCCACAGATTTCCTTGAATGAATCCATCATTCGCCTGCGCGAATGCCTGACACAGGCCGGCTTTGTGGATGGCGATTTCCGCAATTCCCAACTGATGCGCTTGAAAACGCTGGAATGGCACCTGAAAAACGAAAGGCTGGATGAAAGCCTGCGATGGAAAAACCGCAAGTCAGCGGCATAAAATCAGAAGCACCAGCCACCAAACGAGGCTTCGAGACCAGAGGCTTTCGGAACGTGGCTGGGGCGCCAGGATTCGAACCTGGGAATGCCGGTACCAAAAACCGGTGCCTTACCGCTTGGCGACGCCCCACCAGGGCGAGGCGCGAAGCGCGTCGCCGAGACGGCGCCTGATTAGCAAAGCTTAAGGGCATCGACAATCACTAACTTGAGCCATGGTGCAGTTTTCTGCGCGAAAGCTTGCGTGGTCGCGCCCGGCAAATCCGATTTAAGGGATTATGCGGCGGGGCCGAACATGCTAGCAAGGACGCGACAGAGGAGACCGCCATGAGCCAGTTCCGCGCCAGACCGCCCGCCATTCCCACGACCCTGCTCGACGACGACGTCGTGCGAATCATCCGCTGGGATTTCGAGCCGGGCGCCGATACCGGCCATCATGTCCATGGCCTGGGCTATGTCGTCGTGCCGATGACCGATTGTCATTTCCTGATCGAGGAGGAAGGCGGCAGCCGCCGAGTCGAGGTTTCCAAGGGCATGCCCTATCGCCGCGAGGCCGGCGTCACCCACAATGTCGTCAATGGCGGCACGGAATTCATGTCGTTCATCGAGATCGAATACAAGTGAGGGATGCAGCGCCGCCGCCCTTCGATACCAGCTTCGAACCGGCCTACGGCACCGCCGTGCCGGTGGCGCCGGGGGTGCAGCGGCTGACGGTCAACAATCCCAGCCCCTTCACCTTCCACGGCACCAACAGCTATATCGTCGGCGACCGCTCGGTCGCGGTCATCGATCCCGGCCCCGAGGACGAGGCGCATTTCGCAGCCCTGATGGCGGCGCTGGAAGGCCGCGAGGTCACCCATATCGCCGTCAGCCACACCCATCGCGACCACTCGCCGCTGACCCGGCGGCTGAAGGAGGCGACCGGCGCCATCGTCGTCGCCGAGGGGCCGCATCGGGCCGCCCGGCCGCTGCATGCCGGCGAGACCAACCCCTTCGCCGAAAGCGCCGACAGCGAATTCCGGCCGGACATCATGCTTGGCGAGGGCGACCGTGTCGAGGGCGACGGCTGGACGCTGGCCGCCGTGCTCACCCCCGGCCACACCGCCAACCACGCCGCCTTCGCGCTTGATGGCACCGGCATCCTGTTTTCCGCCGATCACGTCATGGCCTGGGCGACCTCGATCGTCGCGCCGCCGGACGGCGCCATGAGCGACTACATGGCCTCGCTCGACAAACTGCTTCAGCGCGACGACCGCATCTTCTTTCCCGGTCATGGCGGCCCGGTCACCGATCCGCCGGCCTTCCTCAGGGCACTGCGCACCCACCGCCGCATGCGCGAACGCGCCGTGCTGGAGCGGATCAAGGCCGGGGACCGGCACATCGCCGATATGGTGAAGGCCATCTATCGCGAGACCGATCCGCGCCTGCATGGAGCGGCGGGGCTTTCGGTTCTCGCCCATATCGAGGATCTGCTCGAAAAGGGTCTGATCGCGACCGAGGGTTATCCCTCGCTTGCAGCGGCATACGAACTGGCCGGTTGAGCCGGCGTGAGCCCGTTTGCAAAGTCATCAGCCGGACCACGTCCAGCAGGATAGCGAGGACTTCGCCCATGGCACGTCTCCCTTGACTTGTGGATGACCAATTGTGCGCCGTCTTGCCCTGCGGCCTCAAACGAGTTTATCGTCGGCTTCGATTGACTTGAGGTTATGCCAATGAAACGCGGACGCCTGCCGCTGACGGCCCTGCGCAGCTTCGAGGCCGCCGGCCGGCTGGAAAGCATCACGCTTGCCGCCGAGGAGCTTTTCGTGTCGCAGGCGGCGGTCAGCCGGCAGATCCGCGGGCTGGAAGATCAACTCGGCAAGGCCCTGTTCGAGCGCCATCACCGCGCGATCAAACTGACGCCGGCCGGCCGCGACCTGCTCGACGTGCTCGTCGCCTGTTTCGACCGGATGGAAGGCGCGGTGCAGGCGGCGGCGCTGACGCCGATGACGCGGGCGCTGGTGCGCATCAGCGTCGAGCCTTCCTTTGCCGCCGGGCGGCTGCTGCCGGCGCTGCCGCAATTCAATGCGCAGCACCCCGATATCGACGTGCAGGTCGACTCCGATCCGCGCCTCGTCAGCTTTCGCGGCAACGGGCCGGTACTGGCGGTGCGCTATGCGCCGGCGGCGCGGAACTGGCCGAAAACGCAGGCGCGACTGCTTTACGAATGCGAGATGGCGGTGGTCGCCGCGCCCTCCCTGCTGGCCGAACAGGGAATGCCGCGAGAACCCGCCGAGTTGCTCGATCTTCCGCTGGTGCATGAGGAAAACCGCGACCTGTGGAAGCGCTGGCTGGCGGCGGCGGGCCTTCCGGATACGGGCAGCGAACGCGGCCCGATCTTCGACGATGCCGCGCTCGTGCTGCAATCGGCGCTGCGCGGCCAGGGCGTCGCGATCGTCGATCTCACCATGGCGCGGGAAGATCTCCTGACCGGCCGGATCGTGCGGCTTTTCGAGCCGGTGCTGGTCCACGGCGCCTATTTTCTCGTCGCCGGCGATTTCCAGCGGCTGGCGCCGGCGGCGCGGCAACTGGCCGACTGGCTCTCCACAGCCTTCGCCGCAAGCCCATAGGGCATATCCGGGCGCAAACCACTTTACATTTTGCTGGAATGCCGGATTTCAACCGCCGGAAAGCCCCAAAAGCTCCGAGTCCAGCGCCTTGAGGTAATCGTCGGCGACGGTGGCGCCGTAGCCGAGGTCGTGCTGGCCGTAGCGAGAGACGACGCGGATATCGACCAGCGTCGTCTCAGCCTCCTCGCGCAGGCGAATAACGACATCCGAGGGGAAACCGAGGATCAGCGAGCGGGTTTCGCCCTGCAGCAGCACATCGCCCTGCTGGCCGATCAGCGGCAGGTCGGAGGCAATGTTGGGGCGCGGCAACGGCACGGGAACGTTGTCCAGCGTATCCGGCACGGCCTCCTCTTCCGCGCCCGCCGGCTTGGCCGGCAGGTCGGCGATATCGGCCTCGGTCTTTTCCAGCCCGTCGCCATGACGGATTTTTATGCGGCTCTGGGCATTGACCTTTTCCACAGCCTCGAAGACCCGGTCGAGCGCGCCGTTGTAGCGGCGCCCGATCAGGCCGGGATAGGCCGACAATTGCTGCAACCGGTCGCTGTCGGTAATGATGGCGTTGCGCGGTAGCCAGATCTGGTCGGCCTTGACGGAGTCGAGGAAGGGCGGCGGATCGCCGATATCGGTTGTTATGTCGTAGATCGGCGGATAGCGAAAATAGTCGTAAGCGCCCCAGGCGACAAGCGCGATCGGCGCCAGTGCATAGAACAGCCCGGCCGTCGCCGCCCCGCCGCCACGCGCCGCCACCTGCCACAGGCTGTTGAGGCCAATCAAAGCCAACAGCACAGCCAGCAGCGCGAAGCCGGCGGAGAACAGCACCAGCGCCACACAATAGGGCGTCGGCATCAGCGAAAAGCGATGGGCGGCCAGCACGACCACGAACAGCAGCAGCGAAAACTGGCCGATCCGTCTGGAAAAATGGGCCGCATGCGAAACCGGCCGGTCGTAACGAATGGTCATCGGTCAGCTATCCGGGGCAAGCGGCGAATCCGGTCGACAGGACGTTCACACGATCTGTAACCCCTTGCCCCGGTTGAGACAAGCAAGCGTTTTGCCGCTGCCCTCACCCCTTATCCGTTCTTGCCCCGGATCGCCGCCTGCGCTGCCGCAAGCCGGGCGATCGGCACGCGGAAGGGCGAGCAGGAGACATAGTCCAGGCCGATATCCTCGCAGAAGTGGATCGAGGCCGGATCGCCGCCATGTTCGCCGCAGATGCCGAGCTTCATGTCGTTGCGGGTGCGGCGGCCGCGCTCCGTTGCGATGCGGATCAGCTCGCCGACGCCGTCGAAATCCAGCGAGATGAAGGGATCGTGCTCGATGATGCCCTTGCGCTGGTAGGTGGTGAGGAAGGCCGACGCATCGTCGCGGGAAATGCCGAAGGTGGTCTGCGTCAGATCGTTGGTGCCGAAGGAGAAGAATTCGGCGGCTTCGGCGATGGAATGGGCGCGAAGGGCTGCGCGCGGCAGCTCGATCATCGTGCCAACGAGGTAATCGATGCGCATGCCGGCCTCGTCCATGACGGTGCGGGCGACGCGATCGATGCAGCCCTTGACGTAATCCAGCTCGGCGCGCAGGCCGACCAGCGGCACCATGATTTCCGGCACCACCGGCGCGCCGGTTTCGCGCGCCGCCTCCACCGCCGCCTCGAAAATGGCGCGCGCCTGCATTTCGGCGATCTCGGGATAGGAAATGGCGAGACGGCAACCGCGATGGCCGAGCATGGGGTTGAACTCATGCAGCGCATCGACGCGCTGGCGCAGATGCGCCGGCTCCATGCCCATCGCCTGCGCCACCTCGGCGATCTCGGCATCGGATTTCGGCAGGAATTCATGCAGCGGCGGATCGAGCATGCGGATGGTGACCGGCAGGCCGTGCATGATCGAAAACAGCGCGGTGAAATCCGAGCGCTGCATCGGCAACAGCTTGTCGAGCGCCAAGCGGCGGCCCTCCTCGCCCTCGGCCAGGATCATCTCGCGCATCACATGGATGCGGTCGCCCTCGAAGAACATGTGCTCGGTGCGGCACAGGCCGATGCCTTCGGCGCCGAAGGAGCGGGCGGCGCGGGCATCCTGCGGCGTATCGGCATTGGTGCGCACCGTCATGCGGCGGTTGCGGTCGGCCCACTCCATGATGCGGCCGAAATCGCCCGACAGTTCCGGCTGCAGCATCGGCACCTCGCCCTTCAGCACCTGGCCGGAGGAGCCGTCGATGGTGATGATATCGCCCTTGCCGAGCGTGACGCCGCCGAGCCCGATCAACCGCTCGCCGCGCAGGTCGACGCGCATGGTGCCGGCACCGGCGACGCAGGGCGTACCCATGCCGCGCGCCACCACCGCCGCATGGCTGGTCATGCCGCCGCGCGTGGTCAGGATGCCCTCGGCAGTGTGCATGCCGTGAATGTCTTCCGGGCTGGTCTCGACGCGCACGAGGATGACCTTGCGGCCGGCCTCGCTGGCCTCGACCGCTTCCTCCGCCGTGAAGACGATTTCGCCGGTCGCCGCGCCGGGTGAGGCCGGCAGGCCGGAGCCGATAACCGTGCGCTCGAAGCGCGGATCGATGGTCGGGTGCAGCAACTGGTCGAGCGAGGCCGGCTCGATGCGCGTCACCGCCTCGTCCTGGCCGATCAGCTTTTCATCGACCATGTCGACGGCGATGCGCATCGCCGCCTTGGCGGTGCGTTTTCCGGTGCGGGTCTGCAGCATCCACAGCTTGCCGCGCTCGATGGTGAATTCCACATCCTGCATGTCGCGGTAATGGGCTTCCAGCCTTGCGCAGATGGCGCGGAACTCGCCGAACACTTCCGGCATCAGCTTTTCCAGCGACGGCTTTTCGGAGCCCGACGCGATGCGGGCGGCCTCGGTGATGCTTTGCGGCGTGCGGATGCCGGCGACGACATCCTCTCCTTGGGCATTGACGAGGAATTCTCCGTAGAGTTCCTTGACGCCGGTCGATGGGTTGCGGGTAAAGGCGACGCCGGTGGCCGAGCTGTTGCCGAGATTGCCGAAGACCATGGCCTGGACGTTGACGGCGGTGCCCCAGGCGGTGGGTATATTGTGGAGCTGGCGATAGGTGACGGCGCGGGCGTTCATCCAGCTCGCGAAGACGGCGGCAATGGCGCCCCAGAGCTGCTCCTGCGGATCCTGCGGGAAGGGCTCGCCCAGTTCTTCTTCCAGCATCGCCTTGTAGAGTTGGGTAATATGCTGCCATTCGACGGCGGAGAGTTCCGTATCGTATTCATGGCCGAGCCGGGCCTTCTCGTCCTCGAGGATTTCCTCGAAAACCTCGTGATCGAGGCCGAGGACGACGTCGCCATACATCTGGATGAAGCGGCGATAGCTGTCCCACGCGAAACGGGCGTCGCCGGCATCGTGGCCGAGCGCCTCGACGGTGTGGTCGTTGAGGCCGAGATTGAGGACGGTATCCATCATGCCGGGCATGGAGGCACGCCCGCCGGAACGGACGGAAAGCAAAAGCGGCCGTTCGGGATCGCCGAAGCGCCGGCCGGTCGCCTTTTCCATATGCGCCAGCCCGTCCAGCACCTGTGCCTTCATGGCGTCCGGCAGGGTGCGGCCATGGGTGTAAAACCAGGAACAGGCCTCGGTGACGATGGTAAGACCGGGGGGAACCGGCAGGCCGAGGCTCGCCATTTCCGCGAGATTGGCGCCCTTGCCGCCCAAAAGGGTCACATCGCTCGCCCGGCCTTCCGCCTTGCCATTCCCGAACGTGTACACCCACTTGGTCATGCTGTTCCCACCCTCGAGGTTCCCTCGCCTCGCGCATGACACTACGCCAGATGGAACCCGATGAAAATTGCAAATTGCCATCTATTTTTGCATTGCACAATGAATGCAGGCTGAACAAAATTCAGACGACGTCGAGCAGGCGTTCGGCGGCTTGCAGGTCGACGGAAACGAGCTGCGAGACGCCTTGCTCGACCATGGTGACGCCGAAGAGGCGGTTCATGCGCGACATGGTGATCGGGTTGTGGGTAATGATCACGAAACGCGTCTGCGTGGAGGCGGCCATTTCGTCCATCAGGTTGCAATAGCGCTCGACATTGTGGTCGTCGAGCGGCGCATCGACCTCGTCGAGCACGCAGATCGGCGCGGGATTGGTGAGGAAGACGGCGAAGATCAGCGCCATCGCGGTCAACGCCTGCTCGCCGCCGGAGAGCAGCGTCATGGTCTGCGGCTTCTTGCCCGGCGGGCGGGCCAGCACTTCGAGGCCGGCTTCCAGCGGATCCTCGGATTCGATCAATTGCAATTCCGCCGTGCCGCCGCCGAAGAGATGGGTGAACAGGCGCTGGAATTGTTCGTTGACGACGTCGAAGGCGGCGAGCAGGCGCTCGCGGCCCTCGCGGTTCAGGCTCTGGATGGCGGCGCGCAGCTTGCGGATGGCGTCGATGATGTCGTTGCGCTCGGCGACGAGGCCGGTCAGCTTGTCGGAAAGCTCCTTCTGCTCCTCGTCGGCGCGCAGGTTGACGGCGCCGAGGCGCTCGCGCTCCATGCGCAACCGGTCGAGATCGCGCTCGACGCTGCGCAGCTCCGGCAGGGCCTCGCCGGGCGCGAGGCCGGTGAGGCGCATCGCCTCATGCGGGGCGACGCCCAGCGAATCGCGGATGCGGGTTTCCGTCTCGATGCGGCGCTCGCGGGCCGAGACCAGACGTTCCTCGATGCGGCCGCGCTGCTCGCGGCTTTCGGCCAGTTCGGCAAGCGCGGTGGTGGCGAGGCGGTCGGCGTCGCGCTGGCGGGTTTCCGCCTCGGCCAGATGATCGGCGGCGGATTTGCGGGCTTCCTCGGCCTTGGCGAGTTCGCGCGTCAGGGCGTAGCGGCGTTCCTCGAATTCGTCGGGGGCCTCGTCCAGCAGGGCAAATTCCTCGCGCGCTTCTTCCTCGCGTTCGCGCAAGGTGGCGATCTGGGCTTGCGCGCCCTGCGCCCGCACCTGCCAGTTCACGCGCTCCTGGCCGATGGCCAGCAGGCGGCGCTGGCGGGCTTCGTTTTCGCGCGCCAGACCTTCGTGGCGGGCACGCGCTTCGGCGGCGGCACCGCGATCGGCGGCGACGGTCGCCTGCGCTTCGCGGAGGGAAAGGTCGAGTTCGGTGAGGTCGGGGGCGTCCTCCAGCTCGATGCGCAGGGTTTCCTCCTGCACCAGCAGATCCTCGATCTGGCCGGCGATCTGGCTGGCGGATTCGGTGACCACGTCGCGGCGGCGCAGCAGGTCTCCGGCGGCGCGGTCGGCCTGGGCCAGCGCGTCGCGGGCTTCGGAGAGATGGCGCACGGCGAGACGGGCGATGTCGCGGGCCTCGGAGAGTTTTTGCTCGGCGGCGCGGATCGCCTCGCCGGCCGCCTGCAACCGCCCCTCGGCGTCTTCCAAAGCAATAGAGGCCTCATCGATTTCGGCGGTGAGCTCGGTCAGGCGGTTTTTCTGGGCAAGGCGCAGCGCCGCAGCGCTCGGCGCTTCCGAGCCGGCGACATGGCCGTCCCAGCGGAACACCGCGCCGTCCTTCGTCACCAGCCGCTGGCCGGGTTTCAGCGCCGCCATCAGTTTTGGCGCGTCGTCACTGGAGACGAGACCGATCTGGTTCAGGCGGCGGGCAAGCTCGGCGGGGGCGTGGACATGGGACGACAGCGGCTCGACGCCGGCCGGCAAGGACGGATCGCCCGAGATATCGCCGTTCAGCGTCCAATAGGCGGGTGCAGCCGGATCGAGGGCGCTGTCCAGATCCTCGCCGAGGACGGCGCCCAGCGCCGTCTCGTAACCACGCTCGACGCTCAATTGCTCGGCAACAGCGGCGAAACGGCCGGCGGAGGCCCCCGCGCTAAGCATCTTCTCGATGGTGCGGGCCTCGGTGGTCAGGCCGTTGAGGCGGGCGCGGGCGGCTTCGACCGGGGTGCGAGCCAGTGTTTCCGACTGGCGGGCGGCGGCGACATCGCCCTCAGCCGATTCGACGGCGATCTGGCCGTCCTCGACGGCGATTTCGGCCGCTTCGACCACGACGCGTTTTTCCTCCGGATCGGGCAAGGCGGCGAGCTTTGCCTCCAGCGTGGCGATTTCGCCGGCCGCCTCCATGGCCTGACGCTCCAGCCGCATCTTGCGGTCGGTGAGATCGCGCAGGGTGCGTTCGATCTGGGTGCGGGCGGCGGCGGCCTCGGCGCGGGCGGCGGTGAGGCTGGAAAAAGCGCGTTCGCTTTCGGTGAGACGCGCGGCGGCCTCCTCGAAGGCGGCGCGCAGATCGTCGGCATGGCTGCCGGCATCGCCAAGCAGTTCGGACAACTCCTCTTCCTCGGCGGCGAGGCGAGCCAAAATTTCGGCGTTTTCCGCCACCAGCCGTTCCTCGCGGCGGATATCCTCGCCGAGCTGGGCAAGACGGCGGGTCAGTTCGTCGCGACGGCGAAGCGCGCGACTGGCTTCCTCATCGAGTTGCGCGCGGGCGATCTGCAGACGTTGCAGGGCGGCGGCGGCGCGGGCCTCGGCCTCGCGCAGTTCCGGCATTTTCAGGCTGGCGACGGCCTGCTGCTTGGCGGCCTCCATCTGCGCCTGCGCCTTTTCGGCGACGCGCATCGTCGCCTGGTTGAGGCCGCTGTCGGCCTCGCCCTCGGCCTCCTTGGCCTCGACCCAGCGGATATGCAGCAGCATCGCCTCACGGGCGCGGATATCGGCCGACAGCGCCTTGAAGCGGTTCGCCTGGCGCGCCTGTCGCTTCAGGCTTTCGATCTGGCTGTCGAGTTGCGAGGTGATGTCGTCGAGGCGTTCGAGATTGGTTTCGGCGGCGCGCAGGCGCAGTTCCGCCTCATGCCGGCGCGAATGCAGGCCGGAAATACCGGCGGCTTCTTCAAGCAACTGGCGGCGGGCCTGCGGCTTCGCCTGGATCAGCTCGCCGATACGGCCCTGCCCCACCATGGAGGGCGAGCGCGCGCCGGTCGAGGCATCGGCGAACAGCAGCTGCACATCCTTGGCGCGGGCTTCCTTGCCGTTGATGCGGTAGACCGAGCCTTGCTCGCGCTCGATGCGGCGGGTCACCTGCAATTCGTCGGCATCGTTGAAGGCGGCCGGCGCAGTGCGGTCGCTATTGTCGAGGAACAGGCCGACTTCGGCGGTGTTGCGGGCCGGGCGATTGCCGGAGCCGGAAAAGATCACGTCGTCCATGCCCGAGGCGCGCATGTTCTTGTAGGAGTTTTCCCCCATGACCCAGCGCAGGGCCTCGACGAGATTGGACTTGCCGCAGCCGTTCGGGCCGACGACGCCGGTGAGCCCCGGCTCGATGACGAATTCGGTCGGCTCGACAAAGGTCTTGAAGCCGAGCAGGCGCAGGCGATTGAATTTCATGGCGCGGCGACCCGCACTAGAAAAGCGCTCATGCGGGCGGCTCTCGCCGCCCGCAAATCGGCAGGACGATCAGAGGAAACTGTCGATGAGGGCCGACATGGTTTCAACCGTCATGTCTCCAGAATAACGCTTGCCGTTGATCAGGAAGGTCGGGGTGGAATTGACGCCGAAATCCTTCGCGCCGCGCTCGCGCACGCTGTTCACATCATCCAGAAGCTTCTGGTTCGTCAAGCAGGCCTCGAAGCTCTGCTGTGTATAACCGGCCATCTTGGCCATCTGCATCAGGGCGGCGCGGCCGTCCTGGGCGGCGGCCCAGGTTTCCTGCTGCTTGAACAGCATCGAGACCATCGGGAAATATTGCAGCGCGCTGCCGAGTTCCTCCGGCTTCTGCGGATTGCAGCGGGCCAGCATGAAGGCGGCCGCCGCGCGCGGATCGAAGGGGAATTCGCGGATGATGAAACGGACCTTGCCGCTATCGACATATTTCTTCTTGATCTCGTCGAAGGTGGTGTTGTGGAAATGAGCGCAATGCGGGCAGGTCATCGACATGTATTCGACGATCTGCACCTTGGCGTCTTCCTGCCCCAGCGCCATTTCCGGCAGGGCGCCGGGCTTCAGAACGGCGGCCATATCGACATCGCCGTCCGATTGTGGCATTTCCGCCTGCTGGGCGAATGCCGGGAAGGCCGAGATGAGCGGCGCGACGATCGCCGTTGCAGCAACGCCTGCCAGGAACTGGCGTTTCGTCATGGTCATTTCGGAAAGCGGCATAGGTTCACCCAAGTTGAAGCGGCGGTTATAGTTTCAGTCGTCGTCGATATCCCGGCGGCGAAGCGCCGACAAGCGGTCTCGCAAACCATTCCTTCAAAGAATTGTGACCGGCGCGCGACCGGACGCATGAAATTTCCGTCATGTTCGAGCAGTTAGCGCCGCCGGCCCGGCGTCTTCTGCAGCACGGCGGTACCGAGGCGCTCCAGCGCGGCGCGCAGGCGGTCGCCCTCGATGCCCTCGACCATGTGGGACAGGCGTTCCGCCGCCTCGCCCTTCAAGGGCGGCGGCTTGCGGTTGGCGCGGGTCACCGGCGACACCGGCTTCTGCACGATGCGGATCTGGCGGATCGCGGGGAAGCCGAAGAAGCCGTTGATGCGGCCGATCAGCTCGCCCTGCGCATGGGTGAGGAACAGGGCGCGCGCGCCTTCGCAGGCAATGGTCAGCACGCCGGACTGGAAACCGCCGCCACGCCCGTCGCCGTCATCGCGGCGCGGCCAGGCGATCTTTTCCGGCCGGGTGCAATCGGCGAAATCGGAACCGGCGATATCCGGCCAGGAGCCGAGCAGCGCCGTGGAAATGCCGGCGCGGCGGGCAAGCACCGGGTCGATGACACCGTTTGCCAGTTCCGCAAGCTGATGCGCGCCGCGCGGGCTCTTGCGCCGCCCTGGGCTTTCGCCGGAAAATTTCCGCTCGCCGGCCATCTCAGCCCGCCTTTTTCGGCATGGCGCGGGCATAGCGCCGGCGCGCGAGGATTTCGCCGAGCTGGAACAGCTGCGCCGGCAGGCGGCGCCAGCGCGCCGGCTTGACCGCGCGATAATCCTCGCGCGTGCCGATCATGGTGGCGGCCCGCAGCTCGCCGAAACCGACGAGATCGGTCTCGCTGACATAGGTTTCCGCCCCTGTCTCCCAGCCGCGCTCCAGCGCGACGTCGAAGGGCAGGCTCATGACCTTCAGGGAGGACAAAAGCTTGCGGGCGCCCGCCCGCGTCACCAGATAACAGGCGGCGGAGCCTTGCGGCCCCCACAGACAGCGGCCGATGCGGTCGCCACGCGGCGTCACCGCCGCCGGCTCGAAACCATGGGCACGATGATTGACGAGTTTCAGCACATCCGCAGAAGGCAGCGTTTCCATCATCGCCGAGGCACGCGCGATGAGATCGGGCGGCATGACGATATCGTCCTCGACGATGATCGCCGCCGGCACGCCGCTCTCGACCATGCGCGAGAGGGCGGCAAGATGGCTGCGGTAACAGCCGTATTCGCCGGGCAGCAGGCCCCGGCCGGTGCGGCGGGCAAACAAGGCCGCGTCGACATCCACCCATTGCGCGGGCGGCACCGCCTTGCCGTCGACGCCGCTGATACGCTCGATGGAAAGGCCGCTTTCGGCGGCATTGCGGGCGATTTCGGCCATGCGGTCGCCGGCGCGGTCGAGGTTGATGACGAGGATCGGCAGACGAGGCGCGAGCGCTTCCTCCGGCCCTTGCGGCCGGGCGGACAGGGGCTCACTTGACTCGTTCACCATCATTCTCTTTTCTCGGCCCCGATGCAGACTCATCCGATGCCCATATCACAAAAGCCCGACCTCGCAAAGAAACTCATCTTCTGGTATGACCGGCACCACCGGGAGTTGCCGTGGCGGGTCTCGCCGGCGATGGCTGCGAAGGGCGTTCGCCCCGAACCCTATCACATCTGGCTGTCGGAGGTGATGCTGCAGCAGACCACCGTGCAGGCGGTCAAACCCTATTTCGAAAAATTCCTGGCGCTGTGGCCGAAGGTCACCGATCTGGCGGAGGCGCCCTCCGAGCAGGTGATGGCCGCCTGGGCGGGGCTGGGTTATTACGCCCGCGCCCGCAACCTGAAGAAATGCGCCGAAGCCGTCGCCCGCGAGCATGGCGGACGCTTTCCGCAAACCCAGGAAGGGCTGCTCGCCCTCCCCGGCATCGGCGACTATACCTCGGCGGCGGTCGCGGCCATCGCCTTCGACCAGCCGGCCCCGGTCATGGACGGCAATGTCGAGCGTGTCGTCTCGCGCCTCTTCGCCATCGAGGAGGCGCTGCCGGCGGCAAAACCGCTGTTCAAATCCTATGTCGCTGCGCTGACGCCCAAGGATCGGCCCGGCGATTTCGCGCAGGCGATGATGGATCTCGGCGCGACGATCTGCACGCCGAAGCGGCCGGCCTGCGCGCTCTGTCCCTTCCGCGAGGACTGTTCGGCACTGGCCGGGCACGATCCCGAGCATTTTCCGGTGAAAGCCGCCAAGAAGGAGAAGCCGGTGCGGGTGGGCGCGGCCTTCGTCGCCGTTTCGCCGGATGGAGCGGTCTTCCTGCGCCGCCGGCCGGAAAGCGGGCTGCTCGGCGGCATGACGGAAATTCCCACTTCCACCTGGACGGCGCGCATCGACGGCGATGCGACAGAGGCCGCCGCCCCCTTCCCCGCCGACTGGCGGCACCGGGGCGTCGTCACCCATGTCTTCACCCATTTCGAGCTGCGGCTTTCCGTCTTCGAGGCCGAAACGCCGCGCCTCGAACGGCCGGACGGCTGGTGGCAGGCGATTGCGGCGCTTGGGGACGAGGCATTGCCAACCGTGATGAAAAAGGCGATAGCCCAAGCGCTTCCGGATACCTTTAAACCGGGGCGAAAGGGATAGACCATGGCCATCCGCCACATCGTGTTCGACATCGGCAAGGTGCTCATCCATTACGATCCGCACCTGCCCTATCGCCGGCTGATCCCCGACGAGGCGGAGCGGGCGTGGTTCTTCACCCATGTCTGCAGCCATGACTGGAACCTGGAGCAGGATCGCGGCCGCGACTGGCGCGAGGCCGAGGCGCTGCTGATCGAAGCCCATCCCGACCATGCCGAGAATATCCGCGCTTTCCGCCGCCACTGGCGCGAAATGGTGCCGCATCCGATCGACGGAACGGTGGCGCTGTTCGAGGGCCTGATCGATGCCGGGCACGACGTGACCATGCTGACCAATTTCGCCGCCGACACGTTTTCCGAGGCGCGGGAGATGTTTCCGTTCCTCAACCGGCCGCGCGGCGTCACCGTTTCGGGCGAGATCGGGCTGATCAAGCCGGACAAGGCGATCTATGACAGGCACGCCGGGGATTTCGGGCTCGACCCGGCCGCGACCGTGTTCATCGACGACACGCTTGTTAATGTCGAGGGCGCGACGGCCGCCGGCTGGGCGGAAGCCCTGCATTTCACCGGACCGGAAAAATTGCGCGGCGATCTTCAGGCGCTCGGCCTGATCAGCTAATCCGGCACTTCTTTTCGCATTTCCGGACGGAAAACCGGTGTCCACTTTTCCTGGAAATGCTTACTGCGGCCGGTAGAGACGCTCGAAATGCGACTCGATGGCCCGCGTCGTGCCCACCGTATCGAACAGCGATGCGGTGACGCGGGCGTCGAGAAGGTGCTGGCGCAGGCGAGCCAGGCGGGCCCCATCCTGCGCCAGTTCGACCGCCAGGCGGCCGAAACCGTTGATATCGTTTGCCACAAGCTCCGGCAGGCCGACGGCGGAAAGCAGGCTTTCGCTGACGCGGCCGGCAAAGCTCGTGCCCTTCCAGGTGAGAACCGGCACGCCGGCCCACAGGGCATCCGAAGTGGTGGTGTGGCCGTTATAGGGCGCGGTATCCAGCGCGATATCGGCCTCGGCGAGACGCGCCAGATGCGCATCCAGCGGCAGTTTTTCGGCAAAGACCAGCCGCTCGGCTTCGATGCCGGCCGCCTGCGCCGCCTTGCGCAGGTTATCGCGCACCGCCGGCTTCTGGTCGGCCAGCCACAGGGCCGCGCCCGGCACGTCCTTCAGGATACCCATCCAGGCGGCGAAGACGTCGGCGCGGATTTTCTGGGCCTGATGGAAGGCGGAAAACACGATCGCATCGGCCGGCAGGCCATGATCGGCGCGATTGCCCGAACGGGCGACGGGCGCACGGCTGTTGTCGTTGCATTGATAGGCGAAGGGCAGTCGCAGCAGGGTTTCGGCGTAATGCGGCGCGCTCGCCTCCGGCGTCACCGTGGCGTCCGTCAGGGCATAGTCGATGCCGACGCCGGCAACGCTGCCGGGGAAACCGAGATAGGTGACCTGAACGGGCGCGGGCCGGCGGCAGAAGATGCCGAGCCGATTGCCCTGCGTGAACCCCTTGAGATCGACCAGCACGTCGATCCCGGCCGCCGAGATCGCGGCGGCGGCGGCCCCGTCGTCGAGGCCGAGGATATCGACGTAATGTTCGACCGCGTTCAGGAACCGCTCGCGCATGGCGCCCTGGCGATTGCCCGCGGCGGTGTGGCAGAAGCCGAAGACCTCGAACCGGTCGCGGTCATGGGCTTCGAGCACACCGGCGAACAGGGCCATGGTGGCGTGATCGAAGAAATCGCAGGAGACGTAACCGACGCGAATACGCCGCCCTTCCGTTCCGGCCAGCGGCGGCCGTACGGGATTGACCGGCGGGAACATGACCTCGGCGGTGCGCCGCGCCGTTTTGGCATGGTAAGCCTCATCGCCGGACCAGGTCAGCGCCCGGAAGGCGTTTTCGCGGGTATCGGCCTTGTCGCCCTCAGCGGCATAGGCCGCTTCGAGTTTCGCCTGCATGGCCTCGGCGACCGGAAAATCGCAGAGATTGGCGGCGCACCAGAACAGTTCGCTGACGGCCAGCCGTTCGTCGGGTTTCGCGGCTTGCGCCTTTTGCAGCAGGGGATAGGCGATCTCGTGCATATCCATGCCGGAGAGCACGATGCCGGCATTCAGCCAGTTATCGAAATCCGTGCCGATCTTTGCCAGTTTCGCGGCGAAGGGCAGCGCTTCGCTGTAGCGGCCAGCCTCACGCAGCAGGGCGCAGATGCTGTGATTGACGTCGCGGTCGTCCGGCATCGCGCCGTGCAGGGAGACCAGCGCCGAAAGGGCGCCGTCGCTGCGGCCGACGGAAAGATAATGCTGGGCGGCGCGGAAGGCGACTTCGCGCTTCAGGTTCGGCGTCAGCGGAATGACCGACGCAAAGGTGCGGGCGGCCTCTTCGAGGTCGCCCTGCTGCTCGTGGATCGTGGCGAGCAGGATATGGGCCTCCGGGTTGCGCCGGTCCTCGCGGATCGCACGGCCGAGCGTCGCCTGGGCGATCTTCAGATCGCCGCGATGGAACTGGCGCTTGGCTTTTTCCAGCAGTCCGGACATGGGCATTTCCCTTGGGGTCTTCTGGAGCGAGATCCCTAAGGGCGCTGTCTTGTCCCAGGCTGGAACGGGCAAAAGTTAACAAAGAGAAGGCGCCCAAGGCTTCTCTTCCTTGGGCGCCATGCGACACGACCGGGACTGAAGGTACGAAAACCGGCCGCGCCGTAGCTGGCTCCAGCCTTGGCGAGGATTAGTCCGCCTTGGCCAGATCGTTGCGGACGATGGTCCGCAAATCGTCGATGGGCCGCAGGGATTGCCCATCGTCGAAATGCCAGAAAGTCCAGCCGTTGCAGGCGTCCAGTCCCTGAACCCGGGCGCCGAGGCGATGAATGGAGCCGGCCTCGCCACCCGACGCAACTGTGCCGTCGGCGCGGATGATGGCGCTGTAGCGGCGCTTGGCATCGGTCAGCACCTGGCCGGGCTTGACGAGGCCCGATTCCACCAGAACGTTGAAGGCGACGCGCGGCTCAGCCTTCTTGCCGGTCATGACCGTCAGCTCCGCCTTGCCGAGCGGCTCGACGGCATCGATGCGGGCGCTTGCCGCATCGATGTAATCCTGCTCGCGCTCGATGCCGACGAAATGGCGTCCCAAGCGCTTGGCGACGGCGCCGGTCGTGCCGGAGCCGAAGAAGGGATCGAGCACGACATCGCCCGGTTTCGTCGACGACATGATGACGCGGGCGAGCAGCGCTTCCGGCTTCTGGGTCGGATGCACCTTGCGTCCCTCGGCATCCTTCAGGCGTTCGCCGCCAGAGCAGATTGGAAACAGCCAGTCGGAGCGCATCTGCACGTCGTCGTTTGCCGCCTTCATGGCGTCGTAGTTGAAGGTATAACCCTTGGCCTTGGCGTTCGGGCTGGCCCAGATCAGCGTCTCATGGGCGTTCTGGAAACGGCGGCCCTTGAAATTCGGCATCGGGTTGGTCTTGCGCCAGACGATGTCGTTGAGGATCCAGAAGTTCAGATCCTGCAGCATGGCGCCGACGCGGAAGATGTTGTGATAGGAGCCGATCACCCAGAGGGTGCCGGTCGGCTTCAGCACGCGGCGGCAGGCGAGCAGCCAGGCGCGGGTGAAGGCATCGTAAGCCTCGAAGGAGGCGAACTGGTCCCATTCGTCGTCGACGGCATCGACGAGCGACTGGTCGGGACGGTGCAGCGAACCGCCGAGTTGCAGATTGTACGGGGGGTCGGCGAAGATCGCATCGACGGAATTGTCGGGAAGCGCTTCGAGAGCGGCGACGCAATCGCCCTTGATGATCGTGTCGAGCCAGGCATGGGAATGCTCGGCCTTCCGAAGGCCGGCAAGCGGGAGAACAGACGCCATTCGATACTCGCTTTTTACGCTGGACGCAGAACTTTGATGTGACAGCGCTTATGGTTACCGAACTTGGTTACCAAACCCTGAAGGCCGCCCGGCCGCGCAAAAGAAATTTGACCCGTTCCGGCGCCGTTGCCTGAACCTGCCTGATATGAGACTGTTCGCGCGACAACCGGAGAGTTCGCAAATGCGCCTTGTCACCCTCATCGCATTCGTTCTTGCATGGCTTACGGCCCCCGTCCTGGCGATCCCGGTCCGGGCGGCCGAGCAATCGATGATCATCCTCGACGCCTCCGGCTCGATGTGGGCGAAGATCAGCGGCAAGACCAAGATCGCGATTGCCCGCGAAACCCTCTCCACCGTGCTGAAAAGCGTGCCGCAGACCACGGCGCTCGGGCTGATGGTCTATGGCCACCGCGAAAAGGGCTCCTGCGCCGATATCGAGCTGGCGATCCCGCCGGCGGTCGGCACCGAGGCGGCGATCGCGAAATTCGTCAACGGCGTCAATCCCAAGGGCAAGACGCCGCTGGCGGCCTCGGTGCGCGCGGCGGCCGAGGCGCTGAAATATACCGAGGACAAGGCGACCATCATCCTGATCACCGACGGGCTGGAGACCTGCGATGCCGATCCTTGCGCGCTGGCGACCGAGCTGAAGCAGCAGGGCGTCGATTTCACGGTCCACGTCGTCGGCTTCGGGCTGACGCAGGAGGAAGGCAAGCAGGTCGCCTGCCTTGCCGAGAATACCGGCGGCCATTATTTCCCGGCGGCGGATGCCGACGAACTGTCCAAGGCGCTTGCCGCAACGGTCTCGGCCCCGCCGGCGCCCGAGCCGGCAAAACCCTCCCCGGCGGAGGAAAAGCCCGAGAAGAACGTCGTCGCCGAGGCATTCTTGAGCGAAGGCGGTCCGTCGCTGGCCGATAACAGCGCCGTCTATTGGGAGATCTTCAAGGCCGGCAGCGGCGACGAACCGGAAGGCGATCACGTCGATTTCCTCTATAACGGCAAATTCGCCCTCCATCTGCCGGCCGGCCGCTATGTGGCCACCGCCAAGCTGGATAGCTGGATCGAGCGCCAGGTCGCCTTCGACGTCACCGACACCGCGGTCGCCACTCCGAAAGTGGTGTTCGACGCCGGCCATGTCGAGCTGACGCCGAAACGTGAGGCGGGCGGCCCGGATGCCGGCAGCGATGCGGCGCTGGCGCTTGATTTCGGCTCTTACCAGACGACCTATTACGGCCCGTCGAAATTCTATGCGCCGGCCGGTTCGTTCAAGGTCAAGGGCTCGCTCGGCAGCGCCAGCGTCGAGCAGGAGATCGCCGTCGAGGCCGGCAAGGAGGTCAAGGCGGATATCGTCATCGCCGCCGGCGTCATCAACAACAAGGCGATCTATACCGAGAAGGGCCCGGAGGTGGATTCCTCCAACGTCTTCTTCCAGGTGCTGTCGAGGAACGCCGACATCAACGGCGAGCGCAAGCGTTTCGGCTATACCTACGGCACCGGCACCAAGCTCGACGTGCCCGCCGGCGATTACCTGCTGAGCGCCCAGCTCGGCTCGACCACGGTCGAGACCCCCTTCAGCATCAAGGGTGGCGAAGGCAAGGACGTCATCGTCAATCTCGATGCCGGCGTGCTCGCCATCAAGGCGCCGGGGGCGGAGAAGATCACGGTGCTTTCAGCCACGAAGGATATCCAGGGCAATCGCAAGGAGCTTTCCTATGCCTTTGCCGAGGAGCATAGCGATACGCTGCATCCCGGCGATTATCTGGTGCAGGTCACCTTCAAGGGCGATGTCGCCACCAAGGAGATGCCGGCCAGCGTCAAGGCGGGCGAGCGCAGCGAGGTCACCGTGCAATAGCATCCGCGACATGGGAGCCATGCTGCGCTGAGTGTTGAGATCGGGGCCGCCATCGTGTAAGCCGCGCTATCTTTTGTCCTGTCGCATTTCCGGACGGAAAACCGCTTCGCACTTTTCCTGGAAATGCGCCTGTTTTTCACGATCAAAGGCGCGCCCATGTCCTTCGACCTCCTGCTCTTCGATTGCGACGGCGTGCTCGTCGATTCGGAAATCATCGCCGCCAAGGTGGAATCGGCATTGCTCACGGAAGCAGGCTATCCGATCGGCGTCGAGGAAATGTGCGAGCGCTTCGCCGGCATGACCTGGCGCGACATCCTGTTCACCGTCGAGAAGGAGGCGGATATCCCGCTGCCGGCCTCGCTGCTCGACAAATCGGAGAAGCTGCTCGACGCCAAGCTCGGCCGCGAGGTGAAGATCGTCGAGGGCGTGAAATTCGCGCTGGCGCGGCTGACGCAGCCGCGCGCCATCTGCTCGAATTCCTCCTCGCACCGGCTGGACGCCATGCTCGGCAAGGTCGGTCTGCGGGAGTATTTTTCGCCGCATATCTATTCGGCCAAGGATCTGGGGCCGGATCGCGGCAAGCCGCGCCCGGATATCTACCTGCACGGCCTCCAGCAGATGGGCGGCAAGCCCGAACGCACGCTGGTCATCGAGGATTCGGTGCATGGCGTGCATGCGGCCCGCGCCGCCGGCCTGCGTGTCGTCGGCTTCACCGGCGGCAGCCACACCTACCCCACCCATGCCGACCGGCTGACCGATGCCGGCGCGGAGACGGTGATTTCGCGGATGGTGGACCTGCCGGCGACCGTCGCCGCCATGTCGGAATGGTCCGGCGCCTTCTGATTTTTCAGATCTTTAATCGCAGAGCCTGCGGCAGGATCTCGAAACGCGCCGGGATAGTTCCCGGCGCCTCGCCGTCGCAATCCATCAGCGCCGGTTTCGCACCTTCCAGCGGCTCGACCTCGACCAGCTTCGCGCGGCGGAACAGGATGCGCGGATCGGCGCCGTGGCTGCCGAGATAGATGCGGTGGATGACCCGCAGGATGGCGAAGGTGGATTTTTCCGGGACGATCACCACGTCGAACCAGCCATCGGCCGTGTCCGCCTCCGGCGCCACCTTCATGCCGCCGCCGAACCAGCCGCCATTGGCGACCGCCACCACCGTGATGCCGCCGGCATGGACTTCCTCGCCGTCCAGCCGGATGCGGACGCGATCCGGCCGGTAGCGCAGGATTTCACGCACCGCGTGATAGAGGAAACGTAAGGAACCCGGCAGCCAATGGCCGCGCCGGGCGCCGTTCACCGCCTTCACCGTCGGGCCGGAAACGCCGAAGCTGGCGATATTGACGAAATGGCGCTGGTGCGCCCGTCCCTCGACATCGACGCAGGTCAGCAGGCCGATATCGAGCGGCCGGGCGGGTGCAGCGGCAATCGCCGCCGGCACCGCCTCGATGGGCGATACGGCCGGAAAATTGCGGGAAAAATCCGAACCGGTCCCTTGCATGACGAAGGAGAAATGCGGCGGCGAGGAAAGCCCTGCCGTCAGCAGGCCATCGACGGTCTCGCCCAGCGTGCCGTCGCCGCCAACCGCGACGACGAGATCGGCTCCATCAAGCGCCAGATGCCGGGCGAGCCTCGCGGTATCGTCGGCGGCATCCGTCTCGGCCAGTTCGACGGTGTCAAATGCCTGCCGGAAGGCGGACAGCAGCGCCGGCCAGCGCTTGCGCGCTCTGGCGGAGCCGGCGACGGGATTGCGCAGGAGGCCGAGCTTCACCGGAGCGGCAGGCTTATTTCTTGCGGCGCTTGGCCGGAGCGGCCTTGGCCGGGGCCTGATCGAAGCTGATATAGATGCGCGCCAGCTTGCCGGCGCCGCCGGGAATGGTGATCCCGTCCTTGCGGAACACGAATTGCGTCGCCTCGCCGCTGGCGGGAATTTCCGCCTCGAAACGGGTCAGCTCCGAATAGAGCGAGTTGTCGCCGTCGAGCACCTCGACGCGGATCGGCAGCACGACGCGGCCGGAAGCGCCGAGCGGCCCGGTAACCAGGCGACCCTTGGCGACGACGGTGATGTTCAGGGACGTCGAATCCATCGTGCAGGCGCGCGAGGTCTCGGCGATCGAGGCCTGGTAGGCGACCTTGGCCGGATCGTTGTCGCCGCCCTTGCCGTAGCTGCGATAGAAAGCGGTTTCGTCGCGCAGGAAGACCTTCGGGCAGGTGCCCTCGACCACCATGGTGTTGGTGGCGAGCTGCGGTTCCGGCTTCGGCTCGGTCGCGGCGGAAGACAACGGGTTCTGCCCCGTCGTACAGCCCGCGAGAGCCAGCAGCGAGATCACGGGAACGATTCGGCGCCAAACCTGAACAGACACGATACAACCACTCCCCTGATAGCTTCGCCGCATTGACCCAAGGCAAATGGGCCACGCAAAGATGAATGCGGCCCTTTAACGACCCGCGGCGATGGTCTATAGCAGCGACGCATGGAAAAATCGATTGGGAAAGCGCTGTTTTGACGGAATTTTCACCTTTGCCGAATGCGCCCGCCACAGAGCCGGCCGGCCCGTTCGCGAAGACCGGGCGGCAGTCCTGGCGCGAAAAGACCGGCATCGGCGGCAAGGCCGCGCTATGCTTCTGCCGCTTCTCCTCCTCCGCCTCTCGCCCGACACGTAAAGGATGACCACCGTGGACTATATTTCGACCCGGGGCGACGCCCCCGCGCTTGGCTTCAGCGACGCCCTTCTGGCAGGGCTTGCCACCGATGGCGGGCTTTACGTGCCGCGCGAATGGCCGGCGATGTCGAAAAAGGAAATCCGGGCGCTGCGCGGCAAATCCTACCAGGAGATCGCCTTCGAGGTTCTCTACCGCTTCACCGGCGGCGAAATTCCCGCTGATAAATTCCGGGCGATGATCGACGAGGCCTACGCCACCTTCCGCCATCCGGCGGTGACGCCGCTCGTCCAGACCGGCCCGAATTCCTTCATCCTCGAACTGTTCCACGGCACGACGCTGGCCTTCAAGGACGTCGCCATGCAGCTGCTGGCGCGGCTGATGGATTATGTCCTGACCGAGCGCGACCAGCGCGCCACCATCGTCGGCGCCACCTCGGGCGATACCGGCGGGGCCGCCATCGACGCCTTCGGCGGACGCGACCGCACCGATATCTTCATCCTCTTCCCGCATGGCAAGGTCTCGCCGGTACAGCAGCGGCAGATGACCACGACGCCGCATGCCAATGTTCATGCGCTGGCGATCGAGGGCAATTTCGATGATTGCCAGAGCCTGGTGAAGGAAATGTTCAACGACGCCCCCTTCCGCAAGCGCATGAAGCTTGCCGGCGTCAACTCGATCAACTGGGCGCGCATCATGGCGCAGGTGGTCTATTATTTCGCCACTGCCATCGCGCTCGGCGGCCCGGATCGCAAGATTTCGTTTACCGTGCCGACCGGCAATTTCGGCGATATCTTCGCCGGCTATGTCGCCAAGCGCATGGGCCTGCCCATCGACCGGCTGGTGATCGCCACCAACGAGAACGACATCCTCGCTCGCACGCTGAAGACCGGCCGTTACGAGATGCGCGCCGTCAAGGCGACGACCTCGCCGTCGATGGACATCCAGATTTCCTCGAATTTCGAGCGGCTACTGTTCGAATCCCATGGCCGCGACGCTTCCGCCGTTACCCGCGCCATGGCCGGCCTCAAGCAATCGGGCGCCTTCGACATCGAGGAGAGCGCGCTGAAGGCCATCCGCCGCGAGTTCCGCGCCGGCCGCGCCAGCGAACGGCAGGTGCGCGACACCATCCGCGAGACGCTTGCCGAGACCGGTTATCTGCTCGATCCGCACACGGCCATCGCCGTGCATGTTGCCAAGAAGCATGAAAAAGCCAATAGTCCGATGGTGACGCTGGCGACGGCGCATCCGGCCAAATTCCCGGCCGCGGTAAAATCCGCATCCGGTATTGACCCGGCGCTTCCGTCGTGGCTCCATGGATTGATGGACAGGGAGGAGCGCTTTGACGTTCTCGCGGCCGAGCTTAAAACCGTCGAAAGCTTTGTCGGCGAACATGCCCGCGCGGGACGTTAGACAAGGCGCAGAAAGTTATAGACGATGAATGTTGAGTGTACCCGGCTCCAATCCGGGCTGACGGTCGTTACCGAAAACATGCCGAATCTCGAGAGCGCCGCTCTCGGCGTCTGGATCAAATCCGGATCGCGCAACGAAACCGAAGCAGAGCACGGGATCGCTCACCTTCTCGAACACATGGCCTTCAAGGGCACGGCGCGCCGAACGGCGCGTGAGATCGCCGAAGAGATCGAGAATGTCGGCGGCGAGGTCAACGCCGCCACCTCGACCGAAACCACCTCCTATTACGCCCGCGTCCTCAAGGATCATACCGGGCTTGCCGTCGACATCCTCGCCGACATCCTGACCGAATCCGCCTTCGACGAGGGCGAGCTCGAGCGCGAGAAGAACGTCATCCTGCAGGAAATCGGCGCGGCCGAGGATACGCCCGACGATGTCGTCTTCGACCGTTTCTCGGGTGTCGCCTATCGCGACCAGACCATCGGCCGGCCGATCCTCGGCACGCCGGAGACGGTGATGGGCTTCCAGCCGGACGATATCCGCGCCTATCTTTCACGCAACTACACCACCGACCGCATGTTCGTGGTCGGCGCCGGCGCGGTCGATCATCAGGCCTTCGTCACCCAGGTGGAGGAACGCTTCGCCAGCCTGCCGCAGAGTTCCGAGGCGCCGCCCGTCTTCGAAACCGCCCGTTATACCGGCGGTGAAGTGCGCGAGGACCGAGACCTGATGGATACGCAGGTTCTGCTCGGCTTCGAGGGCAAGGCCTATCATGCCCGCGACTTCTACTGTTCGCAGATCCTCGCCAACATCCTCGGCGGCGGCATGTCTTCGCGCCTGTTCCAGGAAGTGCGCGAGAATCGCGGCCTCTGCTATTCGGTCTATGCCTTCCATTGGGGCTTTTCCGATACCGGCATCTTCGGCATCCATGCCGCGACCGGCGGCGAGAACCTGCCGGAATTGATGCCGGTGCTGATCGAGGAACTGCGCCGTGCTTCCGAGAAGATCGACCAGCAGGAAATCGAGCGCGCCCGCGCCCAGATCCGCGCGCAACTGCTGATGGGCCAGGAAAGCCCGGCGGCGCGCGCCGGCCAGATGGCGCGGCAGATGATGCTCTACGGCCGCCTGATCTCCAACCAGGAGATGATGGATCGCCTCGCCGGGATCACCACCGAGCGGCTGACCGATCTCGCCGGCCGGCTGTTCTTCGATACCACGCCGACACTTTCCGCCATCGGCCCGCTGGAGCAGCTGGCGCCGCTGCCGGACATCATGGGTTCGCTGTCGACATCCGGCGCGCCCGACGTCAAGGCGCTTGCCGCCAAGCGCTGAACCGCGGCGGCATGTCCGGGCGCAGGGCCGCTTCAGGCCTTCCCCGGACAGGACGATCGCGGCATTCCATCCTTTGGGCCGGCGCCCGCAGCCAGGAGCGATGCATGGCAAGATCGGTGTTTCGGTTCCTGTCGCGGCAGTCCGATCCCATTGAACTTGCCGATGGCGCCGTCAGCCTGAAACTGCCGCGTCATGCCGATTACCGGCAATGGCACCACCTGCGCATGGAAAGCCGCCGGTTCCTCGAACCCTGGGAGCCGGTCTGGCGCTCGGACGAACTGACGGAAGCCGCCTTCCGCCGCCGGGTGCAGCGCAATGCGGAGGAGTTTTCGGCCGGTCAGGCGGTGCCGCTGTTCCTGTTCCGCCGCTCCGACCAGGCGCTGCTCGGCGGCATCACCATCGGCTACATCCGGCGGGGCGCCGCGCAAAGCTGCATGATCGGCTATTGGATGGGCGAGAAATATGCCGGCCAAGGTCATATGTTCGCCGCACTTCGGCTGGTTATACCCTACATCTTTTCCGGGCTTCAGTTGCACCGTATCGAGGCAGCCTGTATTCCGGACAATGAACGCAGCATACGATTGCTGGAAAAGGCCGGTTTTCGCCGTGAAGGTTACTTGCGCGACTATCTGAAGATCAACGGCGCCTGGCGCGATCACGTCCTGTATGCGCGATTGCCCAACGACCGGTACAGCGACGGGACATCCTGAAGCCCTATGAATTCAAGCCGAAGCATATTCCTCGCCCTGCCGGGCAGATTTCTCGCTTTTGTCGCCGCTCTTCTGCTTGGCGCGGTCATGCTGTGCCAATCCGCGACAGCAGCGGAGCCGATCAAGATTTCCCGCGACGACACCGCGCTCGATCTGACCAGCACCACCGAGATCTATACCAACCAGGGCGAGGCCTTCCAGGTTTCCACCGCCGCCGGCGCCGACGGCATCCGCCGCCGCATCGAGGTGCGCGCCAGTTCGCAGAACCACCAGGGCGACTGGGCGGTCTTCGCGCTCGCCAATGTCTCCGAGGAACAGCTCGAACGCGTCATCGTCGCGCCGCATTTCCGCCTCGTCGGCTCGAAACTGTTCTGGCCGGATCTCGGCTCGCAACGCATCGCCTCGATCACGCCGAGCGAAGGCTTCGCGCTCGACCGGCAGCCCAGCGCGGAGGCCGACGTGTTCCGTATCACCCTCAACCCCGGCTCGGTCATCACCTTCGTAGCCGAACTGTCGACGCCGGACCTGCCGCAGATCTATCTCTGGGAACCGGACGCCTACAAGGATACGGTCAACGCCTTCACGCTCTATCGCGGCATCGTGCTCGGCATTGCCGGCCTGCTGGCGCTGTTCCTCACCATCCTGTTCGTGGTCAAGGGCACCTCGATGCTGCCGGCCACGGCAGCGCTCGCCTGGGCGGTGCTCGCCTATATCTGCGTCGATTTCGGCTTCCTCGAAAAGCTGATCAGCATCACCTCCTCCGACCAGCGAATATGGCGCGCCTGCGCCGAAGTGGCGCTCGCCTCCAGCCTGGTGATCTTCCTGTTCACCTATCTGAACCTCGCCCGCTGGCACACCCATCTCGGCTATGTCACCTTCGCCTGGATCCTCGGGCTCGCCGCCCTGTTCGGGGTCGCCATCTACGATCCCTCCATCGCGTCGGGCATCGCCCGGCTCTCCTTCGCGCTGACCGCCAGCGTCGGCATCGTGCTGATCATCTATCTCGGCTTCAACCGCTACGACCGCGCCATCCTGCTGGTGCCCGCCTGGGCGCTGATTCTCGTCTGGCTGTTCGGCGCCTGGCTGACGGTGACGGGGCAATTGTCGAACGACATCATCCAGCCAGCGCTCGGCGGCGGGCTGGTGCTGATCGTGCTGCTGATCGGCTTTACCGTCATGCAGCATGCCTTTGCCGGCGGCGCCTATCAGCAGGGGCTGTTTTCCGATCTGGAGCGGCAGGCCCTGGCGCTGACCGGCTCCGGCGACACCGTCTGGGACTGGGACGTGGCGCGCGACCGCGTCGTCACCATTCCCGATATTTCGATGAAGCTCGGCCTTCCCCCCGGCTCGATGCACGGGCCGGCGCGCAACTGGCTGCCGCGCCTGCATCCCGACGACCGCGACCGGTTCCGCGCCACGCTCGACGTGCTGCTGGAACATCGTCGCGGCCGGCTGAACCATGAATTCCGCATCCGCGCCGAGGACGGCCATTTCCACTGGCTGGCGATCCGCGCCCGGCCGGTGCTCGGCTCCAACGGCGAAATCATCCGCTGCGTCGGCACCGTCGTCGATGTGACCGAGCAGAAGAATTCCGTCGAGCGGCTGCTGCACGACGCCATGCATGACAATTTGACCGGCCTGCCGAACCGCCAGGTCTTCCTGGACCGTCTCGAAAGCGTGCTGGCGCTCGCCTCCACCGGCGAGAGCGTGCGCCCGACGGTGATGGCCATCGACATCGACCGCTACAAGCAGGTCAACGACACGCTCGGCATCGCCGCCGGCGACAATATCCTCATCGCGCTGACCCGCCGGCTGCGGCGCCTGCTGAAGCCACAGGACACCCTGGCGCGGCTTTCCGGCGACCAGTTCGGCCTGATCCTCGTCTCCGAGCGCGACCCGGCCAAGGTGGCGGATTTCGCCGATGCGCTGTCCAAGGCGATCATGGTGCCGCTGAATTTTGCCAATCGCGAGATCATCCTCACCGCGTCCATCGGCCTTGCCTCCTGGGTCGACCAGCAGGAAAGTGCCGCCGGCCTGCTCAACGACGCGGAACTGGCGATGTACCGGGCCAAGCGCGCCGGCGGCAACCGCGTCGAGCCCTTCCAGCCGGCCTTCCGCAGCTTCGGCGCCGACCGGCTGCAGCTCGAATCCGACCTGCGCCGCGCCATCGAGCGCAAGGAACTGTCGCTGGTCTACCAGCCGATCGTGCGGCTCACCGATGCGGAAATCGTCGGCTTCGAGGCGTTGATGCGCTGGGATCATCCCAAGCGCGGCGTCGTGCCGCCGATGGAATTCATCCCGGTCGCCGAATCCTCCGATCTCATCGCCCCGCTCGGCGTTTTCGCGCTCGAAAGGGCGACCTCGGATTTCGTTCATTGGCAGCAATTTGCCGGCGACGTGCCGATCTTCATCTCGGTCAACCTGTCCAGCGCGCAGCTGCTCAACAACGAGCTTTATTCGGACGTCCGGGCCATTCTCGCGAAAACCCATTGCCCACCGGAGCGCATCAAGCTGGAACTGACCGAATCCATGGTCATGGAAAACCCGGAACAGGCGCGGCTGGTGCTCGACAAGCTCAAGGAAACCGGCCTGGGCCTGGCGCTGGACGATTTCGGCACAGGCTATTCCTCGCTGGGTTACCTCACCCGTTTCCCCTTCGACACGATCAAGATCGACAAGGCGCTGGTGCGTGACACCACGCCGAAGCGGCCGATCCTGTTGCGCTCGATCATCTCCATGGCCAGCGAACTCGACATGCAGGTGGTCGCCGAGGGCATCGAGTCGGAAGAGGACGCCGCCGAACTTGGCAAGCTCGGCTGTCATTTCGGCCAAAGCTATTTCTTCGGCCCGCCCATCGGCGCGGATTCCGTGTTGCGCCTGCTGAAGGAGCGATTTCCGCTGACCAAGCGGGCGTAAAACCCGAGCGAATCCAAGCCGTGCGGGTGCGGTTCCTCCCCTTCTCCGCGCTATTCTGAAGCCTTCTTTTCCGACGCCGGCGGATCGAAGCTTTTCGCGTCATAAATCAGCTTGTGGATGAATTCGAGCTTGCCGACCACCGCCGGCGACAGCACGAAAGGGTAAAGATCCGGCTGACCCATGCTGCGGTGGATGCTGTTCAGCGCCACCGACAGCGGCACCCAGGCGTCGACGAGCTGCTGGGCGCTTCGGGCGGCATAAGGGTTGAATGTGACTTCGGTCGCCATCTCGTCATGCCCCTTGGGGTCGATCGCCAGCCCATAGGCGCGCGCCGTTTCCAGCGTGTCGACGATATGCAGGTAATGAGCGAAGCATTCGGCAAAGTCCTCCCAGGGGTGGACGCTGGCATAGGCGCTGATGAAATCGCTCTGCCAATCCGCCCGGGCGCCGTTGTCGTAATGGCGCTGCAGGGCGGCGGCGTAGTCCTCGCGCTCATCGCCGAAGACGGCGCGGAAGGGTTCGAAGCGGTTGCGGTCTCGCACCAGCCTGTTCCAGATGAAATGCCCGGACTCGTGGCGGAAATGGCCGAGCAGGGTGCGATAATGCTCGTTCATCTCGGTACGCGCCGCCTCGCGGGTGACGTCGTCGGCCTCGGCGACGCGGATGGCGATCAGGCCTTCGTCGTGGCCGGTCATCGCCGGAGTGACGCTGCCGTCCGGGTTGACGGTGTCCTCCAGGAAATCGAAGACCAGGCCGCCCTGCGGATCTTCGACGCGATCCGGGCGCGGCAGCTTCAGCCGCAGGAAGGAATAGAATAGATGGCGCTGTGCCTGGCCGATGCGCCGCCAGCGCTCGATACCCTCGGGGGTTTCGATGTTGGGCACCAGCCGGTTGTGGCGGCAGGCCTCGCAATAGACGGCACCGGACTCGGCCGGGACGGTCCAGTTGCAGATGTCGAGATCGGCATTGGCGCAGAAGCGCACGCGCTGCTCCGGCCGTGCGATCACCCGCCAGGCGTCACCCTCTTCCTCGAAGGCATGGATCGCCATCGTCTCCGGCACGAAGCCGAGCCGATGGCCGCAATTGACGCAGCTTCTATTGTCGAAATGCGCCGTCAGTCCGCAATGGTCGCAGGTATAGAGCCTCATGCGCCTACGCGCCCCCTGTTCGTCGAAAAGCCTGCCGCGGCAGGCCGGGCAGGCTTTCGAATTCGGTTGTCCGCCAGCGGATCAGAGACGGTCGATCCCGTCCTTCACCGCATCCTTGACCTTGCCGGTCGCAACCTGGGCGCGACCCTTGGCTTCCTGGACATGGCCTTCCGCTTCCATCTTCGGGCTATCGACGGCGTCGCCGACGGCCTTCTTGACCTTGCCGGCGGCCTGGTTGGCGTATCCCTGAACCTTATCGGTGGTGCTACCCATCAAAAATCTCCTTAGGCTACCATGAGCGCTACGAATGCTGAATTCGTGCTTGCACCTGATAAACGGCAGGAGCTTCGTTTTCGTTCCCCGGCGGCGCAGAAATTCGTCAGCCGTCCACGGCCAGACGATCGGCGCGCGGTTTCGGCCCGGCCACTCGCCCCCGTCGTCCACTACGCGCTCCGGTAGAATCTCCGGTCAGGCGTGGCCGGCATCGCGCGACAGCATGGCGGGGGTGACCCCCATCAGGGCAAGCGCGCGCTCATACTTGTCGTCGAGATTGTTATCGAAGATCAGTTCTTCGCTGGCCGGGCAGTTCAGCCAGCCATTGGTGGCGATCTCGCGCTCCAGCTGGCCGGCGCCCCAGCCGGCGTAACCCAGCATCATCGTCGCGCGGCGCGGACCGCGGCCATTGGAAATCGCCCGGACCACGTCCAGCGTCGCCGTCAACGAGATGTCATCACTGATCGGTATGCTGCTGTCGCTGGCATAGTCGTCGGAATGCAGCACGAAGCCGCGCCCCGTCTCCACCGGCCCGCCGGAGCGGATCGGGAAATGCCGCGTCTCGTCCGGCAGCAGGATGGCGTCGTTCTTGCGGATGAGCTGCAGGTGCAGCAGCACGTCGGTGAAGGTGATCGATTGCGGCTGGTTGATGACGAAACCCATGGCGCCTGCCGAGGAATGGGCGCAGACATAGACGACCGAGCGGGCGAAATTGCTGTCGAACATGCCGGGCATGGCGATCAGAAAGTGCCCATCCAGAAACCCGCGTTCGCGCTTGTCCGTCAATGCCGACAGCTTCATAGGCCCTCCGATCCGTTGCACCGGACGCATGGGCCCTTGGCCGGCCGCGCCTGATTTGCGTCTCATCAAGAAGATGGGGCAATGATGCGGCGCAATCAACCGAAAATCAACGTCGACCGCCTTCATGTTTGCATCATGCTCGGCTAAACCACGATGCCATGAAGAGAATTTTTTCGCATGCCCTCCTTGCCGCAGGTGCCGCAGCCGGCCTCACCCTGTCCTTCATCCTACCCTCGCCCGCAGCGGCCGCGATGAGCAGGTGGGCGGAAAGCGAGGGCGGGCGAATGCGCATCGTGGCGCTGCCGCCGGATGCCTCCGGCCATATCCGCGCCGGCCTGCAGATCGAGCCGAAACCCGGCTGGATCACCTATTGGCGCGAGCCCGGCGAAAGCGGTATTCCGCCCCAGGTCGCGGCCCTGCCCGGCGGCAACGTCTCGCTGAAGGCGATCGCCTATCCCGTGCCCAAGCACATCACCGCCGGCCCGGCCAATGATTTCGGCTATGACGGTCCGGTGACCCTGCCGCTCTCCTTTGCGGTGGCCGAGCACGGTAAGGCGGCGCAGATCGATGCGCAGGCCTTCATCGGCGTCTGCAAGAACATCTGCATCCCCTTCCAGGCGACGTTTTCGCTGCCGGTGACCGGCAAGGGCGGCAGCCATGCCGAGGAGATCACGATCCTCGACGCCGCCGCCGCGCGGCTTCCAGAACAGCCGGGCGCGGATTTTTCCGTTGCCGCCTTCGCGCTGACGCCGGATCTGGGCCGCCTGCAGGTCCAGCTCAAGCTGCCGGGCGGCGCGCATGATGCCGACATCATCGTCACCGGCCCGGCCGGTTATGTCTTTACCCGTCAGGACAAGGCGAGACCCGTCGAAGGCGGGCTTTCGACCGAGATCGTGCTGCCGCAACTGCCGCGCAACTACGCGCCGAGGGGCAAACAATGGCGCATCCTGGTGAAAAGTGGCGCACGGGCGATGGAAACCGTCCTTGCCTTTCGGTGACCTGCGGATATAGTTCCCGGCGAAGGGATAAAAGCCAAGGAAATCCCGATAGTTGAGCGCCGGCCTTATGGCCGGGCCGCATTTTCACCACGAGGAGACCGATCATGACCATTGCTATCGGCAGCCGCCTGCCCCAGGCCACATTCAAGGAAAAAACCGCGGACGGCCCGGTGGAGATCACCACCGACCAGCTGTTTGCCGGCAAGCGCGTCGTGCTGTTCGCCGTGCCCGGCGCCTTCACCCCGACCTGCTCGCTCAACCACCTGCCCGGCTATCTCGACAATCGCGACGCCATCCTCGCCAAGGGCGTGGACGACATCGCCGTCGTCGCCGTCAACGATTGGCATGTGATGGGCGCCTGGGCGCAATCGTCCGGCGGGCTCGGCAAGATCCATTTCCTCGCCGATTGGGACGGCGCCTTCACCAAAGCGCTTGGCCTCGACGTCGATCTCTCGGGCGGCGGCCTGGGCGTGCGCTCAAAGCGCTATTCGATGCTGGTCGAGGACGGCGTGGTCAAGTCGCTGAACGTCGAGGAAAGCCCTGGACAGGCGACCGTCTCCGCCGCAGACGCCATGCTGCAGCAGATCTGAGAATCGATTTCACGAGTCGCAACGGGGCTTTGCCCCAAAACATTCAAGCCGCCCGCGAGCTTTCTCCGGGCGGCTTTTTCATCAGACGATCATGTCGAAGACCAGCAGGCCCGACAGGCCGCCATCCAGCGCCGCGACGATGCGGTCGCCGACGGCGACATGCTCGGGATGCACCAGATAGGCGTCGCGGGCCGCCGCATCCTCGAAGGTCACGACGAAACCGTCGACGAAGCCGCCGTTCAGCCCCTCCGGCGAGACATTCGGCCCGAACTTGACGTCGACCATCCCCGGAATCACCGCCTTCAGCGCCGCCACGGCCTCGAAAATCTCCTGCTTGTCCGCCGCCTGTAACGCGGCCTTGAAGCGCAGGAATACACAATGCAGGATCATTCACCCTCTCCCTCTCGGTGTTTTATCCGCCGACCTTAGAGCATAATCCGGCCGGAGTGAAACGAGGATCGACAAGATTATGCTTCAAACAAAAGAGCTTAGAGTGCCGACCTGATTCAATCAGATCGAACAGCGCTCCAGAAGGATTCGGGCGCACTGCAAGCGGCGCTCACCGCTTGAACGGCTCCATGCCCTTGCGAGCGAGTTCGTCGGCGCGTTCGTTTTCCGGGTGGCCGGCATGGCCCTTGACCCAGTGCCAGCGGATGGTGTGCCGCTGTGTGGCCTCGTCGAGCGCCTGCCAGAGTTCGCCATTCTTCACCGGCTTCTTGTCCGCGGTGCGCCAGCCGTTGCGTTTCCAGCCGTGAATCCACTTGGAAATGCCGTCCATGACGTATTTGCTGTCGGTATAGAGGTCGATGTCGCAGGCTGCCTTGAGGGCGTTGAGGGCGGAGATCGCCGCCATCAGTTCCATGCGATTGTTGGTGGTGCCGGCCTCACCGCCGAACATGTCCTTTTCGACATCGCCATAGCGCAGCACCGCGCCCCAGCCGCCCGGCCCGGGATTGCCCGAGCAGGCGCCGTCGGTAAAAATCTCGATCTTCTTCATTATCGCGTCAGGCCGTATTCGCTGACCGAGGCGATAGCGGCGTGGAAGCGCAGCTTGCGCAGATATTCCAGCGGATCCTTCTTGACGACCAGAGCGCCGGCCGGCGTCATCAGCCAGTCGTAGAGGCGGGTGAGGAAGAAACGCAGCGCCGAGCCGCGCGCCAGGATCGGCAGGACGGCAGCTTCCGCGTCGGTGAGCGGGCGGACGCTTTCATAGCCTTCGAGCAGCGCCATGCCCTTGGTCATGTTGTAGGAACCGTCCTTTTCGAAGCACCAGGCATTCAGGCAGATCGAGACGTCATAGGCGAGCAGGTCGTTGCAGGCGAAATAGAAATCGATCAGACCCGATAGACGGTCGTTCAGGAAAAAGACGTTGTCGGGGAAAAGATCGGCGTGGATGACGCCGGCGGGCAGATCGGACGGCCAGTTCGCCGCCAGAAAATCCATCTCGCCGCGAATTTCGGCCTGCAGGCCGGGCTCGACCTCGTCGGCGCGCGCTTCCGACTTGTCCCACAGCACCCGCCAGCCGTCGATCGACAGGGCATTCGGGCGCTTGAGCGGAAAATCCGCACCGGCGACGTGCATCTTCGCCAGCGCCTCGCCGACATCCCGGCAATGGCGGGCATCGGGTTTGCGCAGCCACATGCCTTCGAGGAAGGAGATCAGCGCCGCAGGCCGGCCGGAGAGTTCGCCGAGCAACTCGCCGTCCCGGCGCGGCAGAGGCAGCGGGCAGGACAGGCCGCGATCGGCCAGATGCTGCATCAGGCCGAGGAAGAACGGCAGATCCGATTTCTCCACCCGCTTTTCGTAAAGCGTCAGGATCAGCGGAAAACGGCTGGTATGCAGCAGGAAGTTGGAATTCTCCACCCCCTCGGCGATGCCCTTGTAGGAGAGCAATTCTCCTGCCTCGTATTGCGCCAGAAACGCCTTCAGATCGTCTTCGGTGATATCGGTATAGACTGCCAAGATCGTGGTCTTTCGGATGGAATTTTTAGGTGAAAACCTTCGCGCGGGACCGGCCTTCAGCCGTTGACGAAGGCCATATCCTCGTGTTCAAGCGGAATGCTGCGCAATTCACGGTTGACCAGGAAGTGCTCGTTTTCTTCCACCGTCTCCGCCAGTTCGACGCGGGCGTCGAAACGCTCGCGGAAAGCGGCGATGATCTCGTTGACGATCACTTCCGGGGCGGACGCGCCGGCGGACATGCCGAGCGTCGAGATCGGGCCGATGGTATCCCAGTCGATTTCCGAAGCGCGCTGCACCAGCATGGAGCGCGTGGCCCCTGCACGGAGTGCCACCTCGACCAGCCGCTTGGAATTGGAAGAATTCGGCGCTCCGACGACGATGAACAGGTCGCAGCCGGGGGCCGCAGCCTTCACCGCATCCTGGCGGTTGGTGGTTGCGTAACAGATCGAATCCGCCGCCGGGGCCGTCAGGTTGGGGAAGCGCTGCATCAGCCGCGCGATGACGCCGGCGGTATCGTCCACCGACAGCGTCGTCTGCGTCACATAGCCGAGATTGTCGGGATCGGCGGGCACATAGGCATCGACATCCTCGACCGTCTCGATCAGCGACACAGACCCCTCCGGCAATTGGCCCATGGTGCCGATCACCTCCGGATGGCCGGCATGGCCGATGAGGATGACATGGCGGCCGAGGCGCTGGTGGCGCATCGCCTGCTTATGCACTTTCGAAACCAGCGGGCAGGTGGCGTCGAGATAGAACAGGTTGCGGGCGACCGCATCCTCCGGCACGGATTTCGGCACGCCATGGGCGGAAAACACCACCGGCTGCTGGCGATGCTCCGCCGGGATCTCGTCGAGTTCCTCGACGAAGACCGCGCCCTTGGCCTCCAGCCCCTCGACGACATAACGGTTATGGACGATCTCGTGACGCACATAGACCGGCGCGCCATAGGATTTCAGCGCGAGAACCACGATCTGGATGGCGCGGTCCACGCCGGCGCAGAAGCCGCGCGGCCCGCAGAGCCGGATCGTCAAGGGCGGTTTGGAAACGGCGATATCCATGCCTGTCCTGCCTCACTCTTCTAGCGCGGCGGGAAAAGGATGAGTCTTTCGAATCCCTTGACGCGCGCTGTTCATCCTGTTCGACATCGCGTTCATGTATCGCATGATGTCGTTCGATGGCGATGTAACACAAAATGCCGACGATGAAACGGCAAAGCGGCAAAAAGCGCTTGCCCCTCCCCTTCAGCCGCCGCGCCGGTTGCGCCACCACATCGTGCCCGCCACCGCCGTCAGCGCCGCCGCCAGCCCGTACCAGGTGACGGCGTATTGCAGGTGATTGTTGGGCAGGTCGACCTGCGTCACCGCGCCGATCGGCAGGCCGCCCGGATTGGGCGTCGCATCGGCGTCGACGAAGAAGGGCAGCACCTTGTCCTTCGGAAGGTCGACGGTCGCGGCCATGGCGTCCAGATCCTTCCAGTAGAAGATGTTTTTCGCCGGATCGTTGTCCGGCACAAGCGAGGAAGGCTTTTCGGGAAGCTTGGCGCGGGCGAGGCCGTTGACGGTCACCGGGCCGGCCGCGATCTGGCCGGCCAGCCGCGTTCCCGGCTCCTTGCGCTCATAGGGCACGAAACCACGGTTGACGAACAGGAAACGACCGTCATCCAGCTGCAGCGGCGTATAGACATAAAAGCCTGACTGTCCGTCATGGGTGGCGAAGAAATGCCGCTCCTTGTCATGCTGGAAACGGCCGGTCGCCGTGGTCGTGCGATAATCGACGTCGCCGCCTTGAAGCGCCATTGCCTCGATCTCGCCGAGCGGCGTCGGGGCGGCATGGCGGCGCGCCTCGATCTCGGCGATCAGCGCTTCCTTCCAGACGAGGCGCCGCGCCTGCCAGGTGCCGAGCGACAGCAGAATGGCGAGCGCAACGAGAAAGGCGACGCCTGCAAAAATGCGGCGGCCGCGGCTGCGCGGCAGGGCGGCCTCATTCACGGTCGATTTTTCCTTCGGAGGCGCTGTTGCGATATTGCAGCGCGATCAGCACGCCCTTCAAGCCGCGCAACAGGGCCAGCGACAGAATGATCGTCAGCGGCCCCCAGAGCAGGATATGCAGCCAGACCGGCCAGTGGTAATTCACCTCCGCCCAGAGCGCCAGGCCGACGACGAGGAAGCCGATGATCAGGATGACGAATACGGCCGGGCCGTCGCCGGAATCGGCAAAGGCATAATCCAGCCCGCAATTGGCGCAGCGCGGCTTGATCTTCACGAGCCCGTCGAACAGCTTGCCCTGGCCGCAGCGCGGGCAATGGCCCGCCAGCCCGACCTTGATCGGATCGACGGGGGGATAGTGGGCGTTGTCGTTGCTCATCGCTTGGCCTCTTTGTCTGTCTGTCCTTGGTAACGGCATTTTCTGCCGCCGTCCAACGCGGGCTCACCGGCTATCGCGGCTTGCGCGCTTTTGTCCCTGCCTGGAACGAAAATGCCCGAAACGAAAACGGCCCGCGAAACGCGGGCCGAAATCCAGTCCTGCCTGTCGGTCGATCAGCCGTGGGCGATCGGCGCGCCCCAGCCACCCCAGATGTAGATGGCGAAGAACAGGAACAGCCAGACGACGTCGACGAAGTGCCAGTACCAGGCAGCGGCCTCGAAGCCGAAATGCTGCTTGGGGGTGAAATCGCCCTTCATGGCGCGCAGCAGGCAGACCAGCAGGAAGATGGTGCCGACCAGAACGTGGAAGCCGTGGAAACCGGTCGCCATGAAGAAGGTCGCGCCATAGATCGACGCCTTGAAGGCGAAGGGAGCGTGGGCATATTCGTAGCCCTGCACGAAGGAGAACAGCACGCCGAGCGCAACGGTCAGCGCCAGGCCGTAAACCAGGCCCTTGCGATCGTTGTGCAGCAGCGCATGGTGCGCCCAGGTGACCGTCGTGCCCGACAGCAGCAGGATGACGGTGTTGTAGAGCGGCAGGTGCCAGGGGTCGAGAACCTCGATGCCCTTCGGCGGCCACTGGCCACCGGTGAATTCCAGGCGCGAGGCCTGGATGACCTCATGCGGAAACAGGCTGGCGTCGAAGAAGGCCCAGAACCAGGCGACGAAGAACATCACTTCCGAAGCGATGAACATGATCATGCCGTAGCGCAGATGCAACGACACGACGCGGGTGTGGTGGCCCTCATGGGCTTCCTTCACCGTATCCGCCCACCAGCCGTACATGGTGTACAGCACCAGCGCCAGGCCGATGAAGAACAGCCACGGGGTGGCCAGTTCCAGACCGAACAGCTTGAAGGAGCCGCCGTTCAGGTAGCGCATGTAGGCCACGCCGCCGAAGGTGATGACGAAGGCCCCTACGGACGCCAGGAACGGCCACGGGCTTGGGTCGATGATGTGATAATCGTGGTTCTTCTGGTGCGCATCGGCCATATCAGCAATCCCCGAAAGTCTTTCTCTCTGTTGCGAGCCTGTCGTGGTCGCGAAGACCGGTTCCCACCGTCGACAGGCTCATAACGCTCCCGGCGAACCGGGAACTTGCCTCTCACAATTTATTCGTTTCCGCTCCATCCGTCCCCGAACGCAAGGCCACCGGCTTCGCGTTCTCCCGCGGATAGAAGGTATAGGACAAGGTCAGCGTCCCGATATTGTTGGTTTCCGGCGTGTTGACGATGTCGGGATCGATGTAGAACACCACCGGCATCTTCAGCGTTTCGCCGGGCTTCAGCTCGGTTTCGTTGAAGCAGAAGCACTGGACCTTGTTGAAATAGGCGCCGGCGACCATCGGCGTGACGTTGAAGATCGCCTGGCCCGTCGTCGGCACGTCCGAGGTGTTCTTCGCCTCGAATTCCACCTGCGCCGTCTCGCCGATGCGCAGGGTGACCTCGCGCTGCAGCGGCTTGAATTCCCACGGCAGGCCGGGCGCGACATTGGCGTCGAAGGTCACCGTCATCTTGCGGTCGAGGATGGTGGTCGACACCTGCTCGACGCGCTGCGTCGTGCCGTTATAGCCGGTCACGCGGCAGAACATGTCGTAGAGCGGCACGGCGGCATAACTCATGCCGATCATGCCGCCGACGAAGGCCAGGCAAACGCCGACGACGACGGCGTCGTTGCGTGAGCGCGGAGCGGGAGATTGGCGGTTCTCGGTCATCGGTTCACCCCTGCATTCCCGCGCCGAACTTGATCAGCGTCACGACATAGAACAGGACGACGAGGCCGGCGAGCGCGAAGCCAAGGGCGATGTTGCGGCCGCGGCGCGATTTTCTCTGCGCTTCGGTCAGGATAATCCGGTCGTTCATGCCGCACCTGCGAGAAGGACGATGATCCGCGGAACGATGGTATCGAACATCAATGCCATGAAGATCGCGAAGAGATAGAGGATGGAATAGGCGAACATCTTCTTGGCCGGCACCATCTTCTCATCGCCGTCCGGCATCCGCCAGACGGCGATGGAACAGATGAGGAAGACGGCGCCGAGAACGGCGGCGAAGACGCCATAGACCGGACCGGCCCAGCCGGCGGCGGCGGGCACGACGGCGATGACGGCGGTCAGCAGCGTATAAGCGACGATCTGCCGCTTGGTGGAGGCCTCGCCGGCGACATTCGGCATCATCGGCACGCCGACGGCGCCGTAATCGCGCATCTTGAACAGGGCGAGCGCCCAGAAATGCGCCGGCGTCCACAGGAAGATGATCAGGAAGAGAACGATGCTTTCCATCGACACGCCGCCGGTGACGCAGGCCCAGCCGATCATCGGCGGAAAGGAGCCGGCAGCGCCGCCGATGACGATGTTCTGCGGCGTCCAGCGCTTCAGCCACATCGTGTAGACGACGGCATAGAAGAAGATGGTGAAGGCCAGAAGCCCGGCGGCAAACCAGTTGATCACCAGGCCGAGGATGGCGACGGAAAAGAAGGACAGCATCAGGCCGAAGGCGAGCGCCTCACCGGGCGTCACGCGGCCGTCCGGGATCGGACGCTTGGCCGTGCGCGACATGACCGCGTCGATATCGGCGTCGTACCACATGTTGAGCGCGCCGGACGCACCTGCGCCGACGGCGATGCAGAGAATGGCGATGAAACCGAGCACCGGATGGATGGAGCCGGGCGCCAGGATAAGGCCGGCAAAGGCCGTGAAGACGACGAGCGACATGACGCGCGGCTTGAGAAGTTCGAAGAAATCGCGCGCATTGGCCTCCGACAGGCGAACCCCGCCGTCCGCGCCCAGTGCCTCGTGATTGTCGATAACCGTCATGGAACCCGTCCTACTCATATCAGGGGCGCCGCGCGCGAAGTCGCGGCGCCTGGTCTCGAATGCCTTTCGCGATCTTACTTGATGCGCGGCAATTGTTCCCACTGGTGGAAGGGCGGCGGCGAAGAAAGCTGCCATTCCAGCGTGGTGGCGCCTTCGCCCCACGGATTGTTGCCAGCGACGCGCTTCTTGGAGAAGGCTTCGAAGACAGCGAACAGGAAGATCAGCACGCCGATACCGGAGATGTAGGAGCCGACCGACGAGACATAGTTCCAGCCGGCGAATGCATCCGGATAGTCGATGTAACGGCGCGGCATGCCGGCAAGGCCGAGGAAGTGTTGCGGGAAGAACACCAGGTTGACGCCGACGAACATGACCCAGAAATGCAGGTTGCCCAGCTTTTCGGAATACATGTAGCCGGTCATCTTCGGGAACCAGTAGTACCAGGCCGCGAAGATGGCGAAGACGGCGCCGAGCGACAGAACGTAGTGGAAGTGGGCCACGACGTAATAGGTGTCATGCAGCGAGCGGTCGAGGCCGGCATTGGCGAGCTGGACGCCCGTGACGCCGCCGACGGTGAACAGGAAGATGAAGCCGATCGCCCAGATCATCGGCGTGCGGAACGAGATCGAGCCGCCCCACATCGTCGCGATCCACGAGAAGATCTTCACGCCCGTCGGAACGGCGATGACCATGGTCGCGAACACGAAGTAACGCTGCGTGTCCAAGGACATGCCGACCGTATACATATGGTGCGCCCAGACGATGAAACCGACGGCGCCGATGGCGACCATGGCATAGGCCATGCCGAGGTAACCGAAGATCGGCTTGCGCGAGAAGGTGGCGATGATGTGGCTGATGATGCCGAAGCCGGGCAGGATCAGGATGTAGACTTCCGGGTGACCGAAGAACCAGAACAGGTGCTGGAACAGGATCGGGTCGCCGCCGCCTTCCGGCGAGAAGAATGCCGTGCCGAAGTTGCGGTCGGTGAGCAGCATGGTGATGCCGCCCGCCAGAACCGGCAGCGACAGCAGCAGCAGGAAGGCGGTGATCAGCACGGACCAGGCAAACAGCGGCATCTTGTGCAGGGTCATGCCCGGCGCGCGCATGTTCAGGATCGTGGTGATGAAGTTGATGGCGCCGAGGATCGACGAAGCGCCGGAGATGTGGATGGCGAAGATCGCCAGGTCCACCGCCGGCCCGGGCATGCCCGTGGTCGAGAACGGCGGATAGAGCGTCCAGCCGCCGCCGACGCCATAGGCGCCTGCCGGGCCTTCCACGAACATGGACAGCAGCAGCAGCAGGAAGGCCGGGACGATCAGCCAGAAGGAGATGTTGTTCATGCGCGGGAAGGCCATGTCCGGCGCGCCGATCATGATCGGCACCATCCAGTTTGCAAAGCCGCCGATCAGCGCCGGCATGACCATGAAGAAGATCATGATCAGCGCGTGTGCGGTCGTGAACACGTTGAACATGTGCTTGCCGCCGTCGATGGCGGCGTCGCCTTCTAAGCCGTAGACCATGGAGGCCAGACCGTGGAAGATCTGGATGCCCGGCTCCTGCAGCTCGGCGCGCATGGCAATCGACAGCGCGCCGCCGATGATGCCCGCGATGATCGCGAAGATCAGGTAGAGCGTGCCGATGTCCTTGTGGTTGGTCGAAAGGAACCAGCGCGTGAAAAAGCTCAACGGCTTGTGCGCGTGGTCGTGATGGTCGTCATGCGCGTCGCCGTGCGCATGGGTGTCGTGAGCGGATGGTCCAGCCATTGTCCTCTCCTGCCTCTTATTCTGCGTTTGCGGCGACGTCGACGGTCTTCTTCAGATCCGTGGCGGCCATCAAAGTCTTGTTTGCTTCCTGAAGGTTCGTGGCCGCAGCCGCCATCCAGGCGTCATACTTCTCCTGGGAGACGACGCGAATGGCGATCGGCATGAAGGCATGATCCTTGCCGCACAGTTCCGAGCACTGGCCGTAGAACAGGCCTTCGCGTTCCGCCTTGAACCAGGTTTCGTTCAGACGGCCCGGAACGGCGTCGATCTTCACGCCGAAGGACGGCATGGCGAAGGCATGGATGACGTCGGTCGGCGCGGCGGTGACCAGAAGGCGCACCACCTTGTTGACCGGCAGGACCATTTCGTTGTCGACGGCGAGCAGGCGCGGATAGACGGCCTTGTCTTCCTTGCCGGCGGCGGCGCGGTCGTCATCCTTCAGCAGGTAGGAATCGAAGGCCAGCGGCTTTTCGCCGGTGTATTCGTAGTTCCACTGCCACTGGGTGGCGGTCGCCTTCAGCGTCAGATCCGGATTCTGCGGAAGGGTGAGCTGTGCGGTCAGCAGGTTGAAGGAGGGAATGGCGAGGAAGAGCAGGATAAGGACCGGCCCCACGGTCCAGACCACTTCGATCGCGGTGTTGTGGCTGGTCCTCGACGGCACCGGATTGGCGCTGGCGCGGAACTTCACCACAACGACGATCAAAAGCAGCAGAACGAAAAGCGTGATCGGAACGATGAACCACAGGGTATATTGCTCGAACCAGCGGATTTCATGCATGATCGGCGACGCCGCCGGCTGCATGCCCATCTGCCACGGAAACGGCTGATCGGCAAAGGCGCCGGAAGCGAAGAGCAGACAGACCAGCCCGGTCAGAACTGCATAAGCTCTATTAATCACAACGTATCTCCCTCAAGCGCTTGATGTGGATCAAACTCAAACGCAGAATCCATGCTATCATCCCGCTTCAAACCACAGTTTGCCCCCCGCCGCAACATCTGTCAAAAAAAGCCTGTGCGGCATTTTTGCTCCCGATCAAATTTTGCCGTCAGTTCGCCCCTTTGCTGTGTACGCACGAGCACGGAAACGCTTGCGCTACGCCCGGAAACGGTCCAATTTCCGCCGCGTTGCGCTGGAATTGAAGCAATCCGCCTTTTCATGCACATACGGGCGAGTTTTTCGCCCGAGTGATTCGAATTCTTGAGGTTCTCATGGCTCTTCTTTCCCTTGCGCGGCGCGCCGCAGTCCTGACGGGGCTCGCCCTCCTCGCCACACATGCTCCGGCGAGCGCCCAGCAGCAAAAGGACCAGGCCAAGCAGGGCCAGGCGCAGACCGCCCCCAAGCCCGGCAGCACGCCCGCCCAACCCGGCACCGTGAAATCCAACCACGGGGCGTGGTCGATCGTCTGCGACCAGCCGGCCGGCGCCAATGGCGAGCAATGCGCCCTGATGCAGAACGTGATCGCCGACGACCGGCCGGAAGTCGGCCTCTCGGTCGTCGTGCTGAAAACCGCCGATCGCAAGGCGAAAATTTTGCGCGTTCTGGCGCCGCTCGGCGTGTTGCTGCCCAACGGCCTCGGCCTCAACATCGATGGCAAGGATATCGGCCGCGCCTATTTCGTGCGTTGCTTCGCCGATGGCTGCTATGCCGAGGTCGTGCTGGAGGACGAACTCCTGAAGACGCTGCGCAGCGGCGCGATGGCGACCTTCATCGTCTTCCAGACGCCGGAGGAAGGCATCGGCATTCCGGTCGATCTCAAGGGTTTCGCCGACGGCTACGACGCCCTGCCCTGATGCCTGTCCCGGCAAGCGCCCTTGCCGGCGGCCCCGCCGACACCTACATCGGCGACAGGCCCTATATATAAAGTGTGCGACGCGGAAACGGGTCGCGCGCTTTCGCAGCGGATCGAGGAACGATAGCCATGACCAACAGCGACCTTCTCACCCTTTTCGATGCCGACGAGGCGACGCTGCGGGCGGCGGTCGCGGAGGCGCTGTCCGGCGCCGATGACGGCGAATTGTTCATCGAGCAATCGCAGGCGGAGTCGCTCACCTTCGACGACGGCCGTCTCAAGGGCGGCAGTTTTAATACCGACCAGGGTTTTGGCCTGCGCGCGGTGGCGGGAGAGGCTGTCGGCTATGCTCATTCCGGCGAATTGTCGCTCGGCAGCCTGAAGCGCGCCGCCGATGCAGTGGGCGCGGTGACGCGCGGCTATGCCGGCAGCTACTCCGATGCGCCGGCGCGCACCAACCGCAAGCTCTACGGCGAGGACAACCCGATCGGTGCGCCGAGCTTCGAGGAGAAGGTGCACCTTCTCAAGGAGATCGACTCCTATCTTCGCGCCAAGGACAAGGTGCGCCAGGTGACCGCCTCGCTGGCCGCAAGCTGGCAGACGGTCGATATTTTACGCGCCGACGGGCATCGCGTTCGTGATGTCAGGCCGATGACGCGGCTCAACATTTCCGTCGTCGTCGGCGATGGCGACCGGCAGGAAAGCGGCTCCTTCGGCACCGGCGGGCGCATCGGTTTCGGCGATTTCATCACCGCGGGAAGCTGGCAGAACGGCGCCGACGAAGCCTTGCGCCAGGCGCTGGTCAATCTCGAGGCGATCGAGGCGCCGGCCGGCACCATGGATGTGGTGCTCGGCAATGGCTGGCCGGGCGTGATGCTGCACGAGGCGGTCGGCCACGGGCTGGAAGGCGATTTCAACCGCAAGAGGACGTCGGCCTTCGCCGGCCTGCTCGGCGAAATGGTCGCCGCCCCCGGCGTCACCGTCGTCGACGACGGCACCATCGAGAACCGGCGCGGCTCGATCTCCATCGACGACGAGGGCACGCCGTCCGGCTATAACGTGCTGATCGAGAACGGCCGCCTCGTCGGCTATATGCAGGATCGGCAGAACGCCCGGCTGATGGGCATGACGCCGACCGGCAACGGCCGCCGCCAGGGCTATGCGTATCAGCCGATGCCGCGCATGACCAACACCTACATGCTCTCCGGCGACAAAAGCCCGGAAGAAATCATCGCCTCGGTGAAGAAGGGCATCTATGCCGTCTCGTTCGGCGGCGGGCAGGTGGACATCACCTCCGGCAAGTTCGTCTTCGGATGCACCGAAGCCTATCTGATCGAAAACGGCAGGATCGGCCCGGCGATCAAGGGCGCGATGCTGATCGGCAACGGCCCGGACGCGATGAAGCGCGTCACCATGGTCGGCAACGACAGCAAGCTCGATACCGGCATTGGCAATTGCGGCAAGGCCGGGCAGTGGGTGCCGGTCGGCGTCGGCCAGCCGCATCTGCGCATGGACCAGATCACCGTCGGCGGCACGCAGGCGTGATGTTCAGCAAGGCTTAACGGCCCCCGCCTAGATTGTCGGCTCAATGCGAGGCAATCGAAAGGACAGGCGGATGGGCTCCGGCCTCAGGCAATCCTTGCGCCGCGGCGTCAAGCGCGCGGCGATCACCGGCGGGCTGGAAGCCGCCGGCCTGATGGCTGCGGCTGGCCTCATGGGCGCGGCGCGCGGGCGCGGCATCATCTTTACGCTGCACCATGTCCGCCCGAAAATCGCCCGCGCCTTCGATCCCAACGGCCATCTGGAGGTGACGCCGGAGTTTCTCGATGCCGCCATACGGCAGTTGCAGGCCCAGAATTATCGGCTCCTGCCGCTGGACAGGGTGCCGGCGGCGCTTGCCGATGCGGCGCATCCACCCTTCGCCGTCTTCACGCTGGACGACGGCTACCGTAACAATCGCGACCATGCGCTGCCGGTCTTTGCCCGGCATGGCGTTCCGTTCACGGTGTTCGTCGCTGGTGGTTATGTCGACCGCAGCCATTCCATGTGGTGGGAAACCGGCGCGGCGCTCCTCGAAAAATCCGACGCTTCGCCGGCGCAAAAATATGCCGCCTTCGCCCGGCTCGGCGAAACCATCCTCCGCGCTGGCGAGGCCCGGCATGTGGCCGATCTCGACCGGCGGGCAGCGGAAGCCGGTATCGATGCCCGCGCCATCGCGGCGGAACTGACCCTGGATGCCGACGAATTGAAGAGCTTCGCCGCCCATCCGCTGGTCACGCTCGGCGCCCATACGATCAGCCACCGGGCGCTTGGCCTGCTCGACGAGGCCGAAGCGGAACAGGAAATGCGCGCCTCGGCTGACCGCATCGAGGCGATCGCCGGCAAGCGGCCGACCACCATCGCCTATCCCTACGGCGATCCGCTCGCCGCGACGCCGCGCGATTTCGCGCTGGCCGCCCGCCTCGGTTTTTCCGTCGGGGTGACGACGCGGCCGGGAACGCTGAGCGCGGGCCAATTGCTAACCGCCCTGCCCCGCGTTTCGCTTAACGGTTTCTACCAGAAGCGCCGCTATGTGCGCGCACTCGCGTCAGGCATACCATTCCGGCTGACAGGATAACTGGTCAAGCAAGACTTGGCCCAACTCCTTCTCCACAAGCGGAGAAGCGGTTGGGGCGGCGGTTTCCATCCACAAAGAGGAGCAGTGCCCGGAAAAATTACGGATACATCCGCACCTTCGCCGTCCAATCCCCCTCCGGCGCGGCGCGGCGGAATTCGATGCGGTCGTGCAGGCGGAAGGGGCGGTCGTGCCAGAATTCGATCGACAGCGGGCGGATGCGGAAGCCGGACCAATGGGCCGGGCGGGGGATGTCGCCCAGCGCATGGCGGGCGGTATATTCGGCCACCGATTTTTCCAGCGCGAAGCGGCTTTCCAGTGGTCGCGACTGCTTTGACGCCCATGCGCCGATGCGGCTGCCGCGCGGGCGGGTCTTGTAATAGGCGTCGGCTTCGGCATCGCTGACGATCTCCACGGGGCCGCGCAGGCGCACCTGGCGCCGCAGGGATTTCCAGTGAAAACACATGGCCGCCTTCTTCTGGCCGAGAATTTCCTGTCCTTTCTGGCTCTCGAAATTGGTGTAGAAGACGAATCCGTCGCGATCGAAGCCCTTCAGCAGGACCATGCGCACATTCGGCAGGCCATCGGCATCGACGGTCGCCAACGCCACTGCGTTGGGATCGTTGATCTCCGATTTTTCGGCGTCGGCGAGCCAGGAGGCGAAGAGGGCGAAGGGCTCGTTTTCCTCGGTGAAGTCACCGGTTGTTAACGCATTGTCGGTCATGATAGGTAAAATGCCCCGGACTTGATTAATCGTCGTTTCAGGATTCGTGAACCGGATCGGTCGCAAGGTGAAAGTCATAGCAAAGTCGTCGCGCCATAAAAAGGATCTGACCGCCAAAGTCGGCGTTATGACCCTGACGATCTCCGCGATGCTGGCTTTGAGCGGCTGCATGGGCTCCATGGACATGTTCGGCGGCGGCGTCGACAAGTCGATCTCCACCAGCACCGTCACCAATCAGAAGAACCCGGAGACCGTGTCCGACGAGATGACCGTCAGCAATGCCGTCACCTCCGCCGACGTGACGAAGCTTGACGGAAAGCCGCTGCCCTGGGCGAACGCCTCCACCGGCAGCGCCGGCGTCATTACCGCCATTGCCGAGCAGACCGGCGGCGCCAGCGTCTGCCGCACCTTCCAGACGACCCGTCATTCCTATCGCGGCATCGCCAATTTCTCCGGCCAGACCTGCCTGCGCGACGATGGCCGCTGGCAGTTGCTCAGCTTCCAGGAAGCGCAATAATCCCCTCTTTCGTGCCTGAAACGGGACTCGGCCTGCGTGAGAATCCGCCGGGCGCGTAACCTCCGGTTAGGAAAGCTCTGCGACAATCGGTCCCGTGCGACCCGCCGCCCGGGACAAAAGGGACGGCAAGCCGGAATGCACGCGTTGTTTTGCGTTGCAGGGAACGTCGTCTGTCTCGAGACGTTTCACCCTGTATAGAGTTGAGCGGTGATTAGAGATGCGCGATCCCTATTCCGTGCTGGGCGTCAAGCGTGACGCCGGACCAGACGAGATCAAGGCAGCCTGGCGAACCAAGGCGAAAACGGCCCATCCCGACCAGAATCAGGATGATCCCACGGCAAACAACCGTTTCGCCGAAATCGGCCATGCCTACGACATCCTCAAAGACCCCAAGAAACGCAGCCGTTTCGACGCGCGTCTGAAGCGCGCCGAAGGCGGCAGGCAGGAGCAGACTTTCCAGCAGAAGCGCGAGGCGGCCCGCGAGGCCGCCGAGCGCGCCAAGGCCGCCCGCGCCAATGCGGAAAAGGTGATGGAAGAACTGGCCCGCGCCGAAGCTGCCCGCAAGGCGCAGCAAAAACCCGCCGGCCAGACGGCGGGGGTCAACGCGACGCCGAGCATGGAGACCCCGGAAGAGGTGATCTCGCGCATCTTCGGCGTGCCGCCCGGCCAGCAGCCGCCGGTCGGCGGCCAGCCCTCCCCCGGCCACAATGCCGCCGGCGCATCCGCCGCTTACGGCGTCAACGCCACGGCGACCCAGACCGCACGCAGCGAACCGGCCTTCGGCGACGGCGAGACGGCGGAGGCCGCCCGTCCCAATTCGCTGCCGGCGCAGGCGATCGATCTTCTCACCTCGCTGGTGCGCCGCATTCGCGGCACGGCGCCGGCGCTCGACAAGGCGCCGGACGTCGCCGCCATCGCCACCGTCACCGTCGACGACCTGATGAAGCTCAACTGGATCACCGTGCCGCTGCCGGACGGCAAGGACGGCCGCTTCCAGATCGAACCGGGCGCCGGCGACGGCGACGTGATCAAGCTGCGCAACCAGGGGCTTAAACTGCAGGGCCTGCAGCGCGGCGATGTCGCGGTGACTCTTCGCGTCGACCCGAACGGCCCGTTCCGGGTCCAAGGCAGCGACGTCATTACCGCGCTGCCTGTCAACCTCCAGAACGCCGTTCTCGGCTGGACGACGGTGACCGACTCGCCCACCGGTCCGGTCGAAGTCGTGGTGCCCGCCTGGAGCGGTTCCGACCAGACGATCCGCATTCCCGGCCTCGGACTTCCCAAGGCCGGCGGCGGCAAGGGCGATCTCGTGGTCGAAATCCGCCTCGTCCTGTGGGAAAAACCGGACGACAAGGTCACCGACCTGATGCGCAGCATGCGCGAGGGGCTTTATTTGTGAAATTTGCGTGACATGTGCACCCTTTGTTACGATCCCTAACAGTTGATGATCTCGCCCAAGCTTGAACCGGACATCGGCCTATGCCATAGGCAAATCGTCGCATTACCGAGGGAGCACATTATGGCTGAAGCATCCGGTCTGATGAAGGGCAAGCGAGGCCTGATCATGGGCGTCGCCAACAACCGGTCGATCGCTTGGGGTATCGCCAAGGCCATCCATGCGCAGGGCGGCGAAATTGCCCTGACCTATCAAGGCGATGCGCTGAAGAAACGCGTCGAGCCGCTGGCCGCCGAAATCAATGCGGTGCTGGCCGGCCATTGCGACGTTTCCGACGAATCGACCATCGACGCGGTGTTCGCCGATCTCGAAAAGCGCTGGGGCAAGATCGATTTCCTCGTCCATGCCATCGGTTTTTCCGACAAGGACGAACTGACCGGGCGCTATGTCGACACGACGCCGGAAAACTTCGCCAAGACGATGCAGATCTCGGTCTATTCCTTCACCTCCGTCGCCCGCCGCGCCGAAAAGCTGATGACATCAGGCGGCTCGATGCTGACCCTGACCTATTACGGCGCCGAGAAGGTGATGCCGAACTACAATGTCATGGGCGTCGCCAAGGCGGCACTCGAAGCCAGCGTGAAATATCTCGCCGTCGACCTCGGCCCGAAGAACATCCGCGTCAACGCCATTTCCGCCGGCCCGATCAAGACGCTGGCCGCATCCGGCATCGGCGATTTCCGCTATATCCTCAAGTGGAACGAATACAACGCGCCGTTGCGCCGCACCGTCACCATCGAGGAAGTCGGCGATGTCGGCCTCTACATGCTCTCCGACCTGTCGCGCTCGGTGACCGGCGAGACGCATCACGCCGACAGCGGCTATCACGTCGTCGGCATGAAGGCGGTCGACGCGCCCGATATTTCCGTCATCAAGGATTGAAGCCATTCCAGGAAAATCGCGGCGCGGTTTTCCCCCCGGAATTGCATAAGGGATCAAAAGGTTTCTGCCCGTGCTGATGTATATGATCCGTCACGGGCAGACCGACTGGAATGCAGAAGCGCGGCTGCAGGGGCAGAAGGACATTCCCTTGAACGCGCTTGGCCGCGAGCAGGCCCATGCGAACGGGCTGGCGCTCTCTGCCCTGCTCGGCGACACCGTTTCCACCTATGATTTCGTCAGCAGCCCGCTGGGGCGCGCCCGCCAGACCATGGAACTGGCGCGCGCCGCCATGGGCCTGGTGCCCGGCGATTACCGCATCGACGAGCGGCTGATGGAGATCTCCTTCGGAGACTGGGAAGGCTCGACGCTCAGGGAACTCAAGCAGGTGACGCCGGAGCGCGTCGCGGCGCGCCGCGCCGCGAAATGGGATTTCATCCCGCCGGGCGCCGATGCGGAAAGCTATGAAATCCTCTCCTGGCGGATCGGCTCCTGGCTGTCTTCGGTGGAAAGGCCGACGGTCTGCGTCTGCCATGGCGGCGTCATCCGCGCCGTGTTCCGCTTGCTGGCCGACATGCCGCGCGACGAGGCGGCCGAAATCGGCATTCCGCAGGACCGCGTCCTGCGCATCGACCGCGACGGAAAATCCGTCGCCTGGCTCTGACCCCCTTCCATGAGACCTATTCGACGACCTGCAGGTCGTTGATGACACGGCGCCCGTCGACCTCGGTATAGAAGACGATGACCTTGACGCCGGCCTTCAGCCCGTTGAAGTCGAATTCCTCCGGCGCCTGGTAGGTCTTGCCGTCGTCCAGCGTCAGGCTGAGGTTGCTGGTATCGACCTTCTTGATGGTCGCCTCCACATCGGCGCTCTCGGCAAAACCCTTCAACGGCGACAGCAAGCTGGCGGTGGTCAGAAGTGCGGCGATGATGAAGCGCATCTTTCGGGCCCTGTATGTCTGCAAATCAATGAATTTCATGATGTAAATAGCCTCTCGAATATGGCGAAATTTGCCCGAAACGGTGACAAATCCGGCCCAATTGATGAACGCAAATCGGGGTGCGATCAAGCCCATCCGATTTTTGGCAGGTCGAAAGCTGCCATGGCCGGTCAATTCTAATTTAACTGGCGTGCTTCTATTGTTCGCTACAACTACAAAAAGGGGTTCCATCAAGGTGAGTTTCGCGTCGCCACGTAGCAAGGGTTTCCGGGAGATTTTCCGCGCCTCGCGCGCCTCGATCGTGGCAGCCGTCGTCGTCTCCGCCGTGGTGATGACGCTCGGCTTCATCCTCGACCGGGAAAACAGCAATTTCTACCGGCGCGAACTGCACATCCGCACCGAAAACGACGTCGCCCTGATCCATGCGCGGATCATGGGACAGATCAGCACGGATTTTTCCGTCTTGCGCAATCTTGCCAACTGGATGGCGCTGGCCCCGGACATGCCGAGGGAAAGGGTTGCGGAGCAGATCCAGCGCGTGCTGTTGCAGAACCCGCATTTCCGCAGCGTCTCGATCGCGCCGGATTTCGTGGTCAAGGAAACCTTTCCGGCCCGCGCCGACGATATCACGATCGGCGAGGACGTGCGCCGCATCCTTGGCTCCAATCCGTCCGCTGCACTTGCCGCCGACCGGCTGTCGGCGCGCTTTGCCGGCCCGGTGGTACTCGGCGAGGATCACGGCGGCTTCGTGCTGATCTTTCCGGTGATCACGCGTGACGGCGACGCCCACAGCGTCTGGGGCGCGGTGCGCGCCATCATCGACGAAACCCAGTTCTACCGCGTCACCGGCCTCCTGCCGGCGCAAGGCTCGGAAAGCCAGCAGCGCTATCCGCATCTGCAGCACCTGAAGCTGGCGCTCAGCCAGAAACCGGCGCCGGGGCTGAAGCCGCATGTCTTCTTCGGCGATGCCCGGATCCTCGACGACGGGCCGGTGCAGCGCATCTTCTCGGTGCCGGGCGGCGCCTGGGTGCTGGCCGCCATTCCCGCCGACGGCTGGGACGAGGTGCCGCCGAACCAGGCTTTCCTGCGGCTGGTGATCGCGCTGACCTCGGGCATCATCGTCGCGCCCGTCTTCCTCTCCTGCCTGCTGATGATCGAACGCAGCCGCAATGTCAGCGCGCTGCAGGCGCGCGAGACGAAGCTGCTGGAAGTGTCGCAACGCCTGCACCTGGCGCTGGAATCCTCCAAAATCGGCATCTGGGAAGTGGATCGCGGCGATGCCGAGCTGTTGTGGGACGGCCGCACCGCCCAGCTTCACGGCTTCGGCAACGAGGATATGAAAAGCACCCTGGCCGACTGGCTGGACATGGTGCATCCGCAGGACCGGCTGACGGCGGAAACCCATTTCTTCACCTGCTCGGTGGCGGGCGCCCCTTCCAGCGTGCAATACCGCATCGTCCAGCCCGATGGCGCCATACGGCACCTGCGCTCGGTCGGCGCCCATTATTCCGGCGGCAGCACGCCGCGCACCATCGGCATCGTCTGGGACGTCACCGCCGATGTCGCCATGAATGTCGACCTGCGCACCGCCAAGGAAACCAGCGACATCAAGAATGCCGAACTGGAGCTGGCGCTCAGCGAGCTCTCCAGCCGCGAGCAGGAACTGGAGGAGCTGTCGCGCAAGCTCGACCTGGCGCTGGATTCCTATCGCTGCGGCACCTGGGAAGTGGATCTGGCCAACGGCATGCAGTTCTGGGACGAGCGCATGCATCATCTCTACGAGCTGCCCTATACGGACGGACGGCTGACGACCGGGCAGTGGCTCGACCTTGTCGTCCCGGAAGACCGGCAGCTCGCCACGGCCTGCAACGACCGCGTCGTCGACGACGGAACGACCGAGCCGCTGGTGGTGCGCAAGATGCTGGCCGACGGCTCCCTGCGCTATATCCGCTCCATCGGCAAGGTGCACCGCACCAAGGACGGCCGCGACCGGGTGATCGGAATCGCCTTCGACTTCACCTCCGACGCGGTGAAGACCGAGGCGCTGAAATCCGCCAAGGCCGAGGCCGAGCAGAAGAATATCGAGCTGCAATTCGCCAAGAGCTGCATCGAGCACAATGCCCTGCACGACCCGCTGACCATGCTCGGCAATCGCCGCAAGCTGGATGTGGAACTCGAAAAGCTCTCCGAAATCAGCCAGAGGCGGGCGCAGTCGATTTCCATCCTGCATATCGACCTCGACCGCTTCAAACAGATCAACGACACGCTCGGCCATGCCGCCGGCGACGCGATGCTGGAACATGCTGCCGCCGTCCTGGAGCACAATGTCCGCTCCACCGATCTGGTGGCGCGCATCGGCGGCGACGAATTCGTCATCGTCGTCACCGACAATGCCGATCCCAGCGCCATGGCGGCCCTGGCGACGCGCGTCATCGAGCAGATGCGCCAGCCGATCGACTTCGAAGGATTTTCCTGCCGCTGCGGCGTCTCCATCGGCATCGCCCAGGCGAGCGGCATGTATCTCGACACCCGCCAGATGCTGGTCAATGCCGATATCGCCCTCTACCGCGCCAAGGCGACAGGCCGAAACCGCCACGAATTCTTCACCCTCAACCTGCAGGCCGAGATCGTCACCGCCAAGCGCGTCGCCGACGACATCCTCGTCGGGCTGGAAAAGGACCAATTCACCGCCTGGTACCAGCCGCAATTCGACGCCCGCACCATGAAGCTGACCGGCGTCGAGGCCCTGGTACGCTGGAACCATCCCGAAAAGGGCATCCTGACACCCGACCGCTTCCTGCGCATCGCCGACGAACTCAACGTCGTCTCGACCCTCGACCGCATTGTGCTCGAAACCGCGCTCCAGGACCGGATGCGCTGGGCCGCCATGGGCATCGACGTGCCGAAGGTGTCGGTCAACGTTTCCTCGCGCCGCCTGCACGAACCCGATCTCTACGAAACCCTGCAGGGGCTTGCCATCCAGCCCGGCGCGCTGTCCTTCGAACTGGTCGAATCCATCTTCCTCGACGAGAGCGAGGACATCGTCTCGCACAATCTCGACCGCATCAAATCTCTCGGCATCGATATCGAAATCGACGATTTCGGCACCGGCCATACCTCGATCGTCAGCCTGCTCAAGCTTCGCCCGCATCGCCTGAAGATTGACCGGCAACTGGTGCAGCCGATCCTCGAGTCGGCGCAGGAGCGGGCGCTGGTGCGCTCGATCATCGAGATCGCCCATTCGCTGGACGTCAAGACCGTCGCGGAGGGAGTGGAAAGCTTCGAGCATACCCGCGTGTTGCGCGACCTCGGCTGCGATACCCTGCAGGGTTACGCCTTCGCCAAGCCGCTCTCCTTCGACGCCTTCTGCGACTTCGTCCGCAACGAGCCGTGGCGCAAGGCCGGGTGAGCCTATTTCCGCACCGAAAAGCGGTTTCCCCTTTCCCCTGAAATGCTCTATGAGTGGGCCGCTTCTTTCCAGCGGCCCGGCTCCCTGCCTCAGGCCGCGTCTCTGTCTCAATGCATTTCCGGACGGAAAGCCGCTTCGCACTTTTCCTGGAAATGCTTCAAACGCCTGGTCCTCGTCATGTCGCATAACAGTTTCGGTCATCTTTTCCGCGTCACCACCTGGGGCGAAAGCCATGGCCCGGCGCTGGGTTGCGTCGTCGACGGCTGCCCGCCCGGCATCCGCTTTACGCTTGGCGAACTGCAACATTGGCTCGACAAGCGCAAACCCGGCCAGTCGCGCTTCGTCACCCAGCGGCGCGAGGAGGATCTGGTCAAGGTGCTCTCCGGCGTCATGGTCGACGACGACGGCGAGACGATGATATCCACGGGCACGCCGATCTCGATGCTCATCGAGAACACCGACCAGCGCTCCAAGGATTACGGCGAGATCGCCCGCCGCTATCGTCCCGGCCATGCCGACTACGCCTATGACGTCAAATACGGCATTCGCGATTATCGCGGCGGCGGCCGTTCCTCGGCGCGCGAGACGGCGGCGCGTGTTGCCGCCGGCGGGCTGGCGCGCAAGGTCGTGCCAGGCGTCACCGTGCGCGGTGCGCTGGTGCAGATCGGCAAGCACAAGGTTAATCGCGCCAACTGGGATTGGGCAGAGGTCGACAACAACCCGTTCTTCGCCCCCGATCCGGCCATCGTGCCGGTCTGGGAAGCGTATCTCGACGGCATTCGCAAGGCGGGTTCCTCCATCGGCGCCGTGGTCGAGGTGGTCGCCGAAGGCGTGCCGGCCGGCCTTGGCGCGCCGATCTACGGCAAGCTCGACCAGGATATCGCCTCGCTCTTGATGTCGATCAACGCCGTCAAGGGCGTGGAGATCGGCGAGGGCTTTGGCGTCGCCGAACTGACCGGCGAGGAAAACGCCGACGAGATGCGCATGGGCAATGACGGCAAGCCGCTGTTCCTCTCCAACCATGCCGGCGGCATTCTGGGCGGCATCTCCACCGGCCAATCGATTGTCGCGCGCTTCGCCATCAAGCCGACCTCGTCGATCCTGACCGAGCGCCGCTCCATCGATGCCGACGGCAACAATGTCGACGTGCGCACCAAGGGCCGCCACGACCCCTGCGTGGGCATCCGCGCCGTGCCTATCGGCGAAGCCATGGTCGCCTGCGCCATCGCCGACCATTTTCTACGCGACAGGGGACAGGTGGGCGTCGCCCGCTGACACCACCGGGAATGGCACGGCCGACCGAGGCCCTGCCACTTCTCGCTGCGTCTGTTAACCTTTGATTTACCATAAAATTCCTAAGGTCACGTGATCAAAACAAGACTCGTGAACGGGAGAATCATGGCGAGCCTGAATACCAATGTCGCGGCCATGGCCGCATTGTCGACGCTGCGGACAATCGACGGTGCGATGGGCAAGACGCAATCGCAGGTCTCGTCTGGCTATCGCATCGGCCAGGCCGCGGACAATGCCGCCTACTGGTCGATCGCCACGACCATGCGCTCCGACCACAAAGCTCTTTCGGCCGTTCAGGATGCCCTTTCGCTTGGCGCGGCCATGATCGACGTCACCTATAACGGCATGTCCGCGACGCTCGACGTCGTCGACGAAATCAAGAAGCGGCTGGTCGCAGCCCGCGAGCCCGGCGTCGACAAGTTGAAGATCAATCACGAGATCGATGCGCTCAAGGCGCAGATCTATTCGATCGTCGAATCGTCGAGTTTCTCCGGCCAGAACTGGCTTTATCGCATCGATGCAAGCGACGATGCCGACAAGCAGATCGTCGGTTCGTTCACGCGCAGTGCCTCCGGCGGCGTTTCCGTCCAGACCATCACCTATACGATGGCAACGCCGCTCGGCACCAAGCATCTGCTCGACGACAGCTATCACAACGGCATTCTCACCAATGTCGAATTTGCGCGACAGCTCGGGACGGCCACCGAATGGGTGCTGATGAACGGCAAGAACCACAATATCCACCCGGAAATCGCACTGACGACGGCAACCACCATGGCCGATATCGACGAGATGATCAGCGTCGTCGACTACATGATCGGGTACATGGCCGATGCCGCATCGAGCCTCGGCGCGCTGAGCAGCCGCGTCTCCAGCCAGCAGGACTTCGTCTCCGCCCTGCGCGATGCGATCAGCAGCGGGGTCGGACGGCTGGTCGATGCCGACATGAATGCCGCATCGACTCGGCTGAAGGCCCTGCAGACCCAACAACAACTGAGCCTGCAAGCGCTGTCGATCGCCAACTCCGAGCCGGAAAAGCTGCTGCAGCTCTTCCAGTGAAGGCGCGGATCAACCCAGCCATCCCTCCGCATACTCCACGCGCTCCATGCCCGAAAACCGGGCAAGGCGCTGCAATTCGGCGTCGAGTTTTTCGAGGCGGCCGGAAGAATTGCGGATACCGGGTTCCCACCACAGGCGGGTGACGTCGAGGACGCCGCGCTTGCGGTCGGCCTTCATGTCGATGCGGCCGACGAAGCGGTCGCCTTCGAGCAGCGGGAAGACGTAATAGCCGTATTCGCGCTTGGCCTGCGGCACGAAGATCTCGATGCGGTAAAAGAAGCCGAACAGGCGCTCGGTGCGGGCGCGATCGCGGATCATCGGATCGAAGGGGCTGAGGACGCGGACACGCGACGGCGGTTCCGGCACGGCGGCGAGCGTCGCCGGGAAATCGGCCAGCGCCAAGGCGGCGCGCGGCTTGCCATCGACGGTCTCGACCGTGACCTCCACGAGTTCGTCGCGGTGGCCGCTCACCCAATCCTTCGCCTCCTGCGGCGAGACCAGATCCCAGAAGGCGGCGATCTCGCCATGGGTGGCGAAGCCGAGACGGGTAAGCGCGCTGCGGCAGCACCAGTCGATGAATTCCGCTTCGGAGACTTCCGGCTGGTAATGATGTGCCGGCAGGACGCGTTCGGTCAGGTCGTAGATTTTCTGGAAATTCCGCCGCCCGGAAATCGCCAGCTGGCCGGTATGCCACAAGAATTCCAGCGCCGTCTTGCTGGGATGCCAATTCCACCAGCCGCCGGATTTATGCTCCTCGGCCTTGAGATCGCGCGACAGAACCGGCCCGCCGACGGCGATCCGCTCCAGCGTTTCGGAAAACGCCGTGTCGAAGCCCTCTCCCTGCCATTTGCGCCATCGCTCCAGGATGATCGGCGCGCGGCGCGCAAAACGGTGTTTCCAGTAGCGGAAGAAGGCGGAGGGCAGGATCGAGGCGTCATGCGTCCAGTGTTCGAAAAGCGCGCGGTCCTCTTCGAGCAGCGCCGTCAGGTGTTCGCGGCGATAGGTCTGGTTGCGTGCGAACAGGATCTGGTGATGGGCGCGCTCGACCGTCTGGACGCTGTCGACCTGCACGAAGCCGAGCCGTTCGATCAGCTCCAGCAGGCCCTGCTTGGTCAGCGCCTTGTTCGGCGGTTCGCTGAGGCCCTGCCGCGCCATGAACACGCGACGCGCATCGCGATTAGAGAGGTGAATCGTCATGGCGGGATGATAGGCATATATTCCCATTCCTGGCAACAGCGCCGATAGACGGTTCCACGCCGGAAAACCGCTGCACAGTTTTCCCGGAATTGCATTATAGAGCGGCGACGGGTGCAATGAAGGGGTTTGCAGATTGGATATCCGTTTCAACGGAGCCGGCGCGCGGTTTGCGGGGCGGCAGGTGCTGGAGCCGCTGTCGCTGACACTCGGCGAGCGGCGCATCGGCATCATCGGCCTCAACGGCTCCGGCAAGACGACGTTTGCGCGCATGATCAACGGCCAGGTGCCGCCTACCCCCGGCAGCGTTAGCGTCGGCGGGCTGGATACGGTGAAGGACGGACGGCAGGTGCTCGGCCGGGTCGGCTTCATCTTCCAGAATCCGCAGAACCAGATCATCCTGCCGATCGTCAAGGACGACATTGCCTTCGGGCTCAAGCATCGTGGATTGAGCAAGGCCGAGACGGCGGCGGCGACGGAGGCCGTGCTGGCGCGGCTCGGCATCGCCCATCTGGCCGAGCGGCGGGCGCATGAGCTTTCCGGCGGCGAACTGCAACTGGCGGCGCTCGCCGCCGTTCTGGTCACCGGACCGGACTGGCTGATCCTCGACGAACCGACCAACCAGCTCGACCTGAAGAACCGCAAGCGCGTCGCCGAAACCATCGCAGCGCTCGACCAGCGGCTGATCGTCATCAGCCACGACCTGGCACTGGTCGAGGATTTCGAGCGGGTGCTGCTGTTTCACGAGGGGCGGCTGGCGGCGGACGACACGCCGGGCAAGGCCATCGCCCACTACCGGGAGATCGCGGGAGCATGAAGGCGCTTTATGTCGACCGGCAGACCTGGCAGCACCGGCTGCCGCCGCGCCTCAAACTGATCGTGCTGGTGACGGTCAGCGTCGCCGTTTTTCTGCTCGACCGCCCCTTGCCGCTGGCAATTGCGGCGCTGGCCGGCGCAGCCTGCTATTTTTCCGCAGGCATGGGTCTGCGGGAGGCGCTGCGGCGGCTCATCCCCGCGCTGGTGACGATCGTGGCCGTGGCGCTGTTCACACTGCTATTCCAATCGGCGGCGGAGGCGGTGACGGCGCTGCTCAGGCTCACCGCGCTGATGCTGTTTGCCGGTGCGGTGACGGCGACAGTGTCGATCACGCAGTTCATGGACGAAATCACGCTGGCCGCCACGCCGCTGGAAAAGGCAGGGCTGGCGCGGGCGGCGGATATCGGCCTCGCCAGCGCCCTGGTCGTGCGTTTCGTGCCGGAGATTCTCGGCCGTTACGAGGCGATTTCACAGGCGCAGGCGGCGCGCGGCGTCAGGCCCCGGGCGCTTGCCACGCTCATGCCGCTCATCATCCTGACGCTTCGCGACGCCGACAGCATTGCCGCAGCCATTGACGCGCGCGGCTTCCGGCAGCCATAAAGCCATGCGTTTTCTGAACAGCGAGAGCATCGTGCTCATAAGGAGATTGGAATGAAGACACGCGATCTGGTGCTGACCGCCCTGTTTGCCGCGATCATCGTCGTTCTCGGCGTGATCCCGCCGGTACAGCTCGGCTTTATCCCCGTGCCGATCCATGCGCAGTCCCTCGGCGTCATGCTGGCGGGCGTCATCCTCGGCGCGAAACGCGGGGCGCTGGCCGTTCTTCTGTTCCTGCTGCTGGCGGCCATCGGCCTGCCGGTGCTGTCGGGCGGTCGCGGCGGACTCGGCGTTTTCGTCGCGCCGCCGGCGGGTTATCTCGTCGGCTTCGTTCCGGCCGCCTATGTCGCCGGTCTCGTGTCGGAGCGGCTGGTGCGTGCCGGACAATCGGGCGGACGCCAGATCGCCGGATTCTTCGTCGCCGCCGCCCTTGGCGGCATCGTGATCGATCACCTGCTCGGTATTGTCTGGCTGGCGCAATCGACCGGCATGGGCTTTTCAAAAGCCTTCCTCGGCGACCTCGCCTTCGTTCCCGGCGACGTGCTGAAGGCGGCAATCGCAGCACTTGCGGCCCGCGCCGTCATGGTCGGTTATCCGCTCCTGCCGCAGCGCGTCTAAATCTTAGGGCAGGAACTGGTAGAGCCAGTCCCTGATCTCCTCCGGAAGGGCCGTCGGCTCGCGGGTTTCGCGGTCGAGGGCGGTCCAGGTGATCTCGATATCGGCAAGCTGCTCGTTGCCGATATCGGCTGCCACCGCAAAACCGACGGTGCGGCCGCCGATCTTTTCCACTCGCACGGAAAACTGCACCGCCTCATCCGCGCGCGGCACGCGATGGCAGACGCATTCGAACTTGCGCACCGAGAACAGCGGCTCGTCGTCGATGACGGGGCGATAGCGCCAGAAGGCGCGGATGGCGGTTTCCGCATGCGAAATATAGGCGCTGGCATGCATCGCGCCCGATGCGTCAATGTCGCGATAGGGAATGCGGATCTCCGTCTGCCCGATTGTCGTGCTCTCTGCCATGCCGTCGTTCATGCTTCCCCCTTCTCTGCCGCCAAAACCCCCGCCAGAGCGCGTTTTTGCATTTCAGAATGGAAAAACGCTATCCACTTCTCCCGGAAATGCTCTGTTTGACATCATTCTAGCACAGCCTGCGAGAATACGCCGCCGTCCTGAGCGGCCGATCTTCTGTTGAAAACATCCCCGCCCTGCCCCATCTGCTGTGGACAGGCAGGCGGAGCAGGGTCAAGGCTGGCTTCGCGAACTCCGGGAACGGTCAGGATGGCGACGCGTCTTTACGAGCACGAGATTTTTCTGGAGCACATCACCCCGCCCGGCCACCCCGAGCGGGCCGACCGGCTGCGCTCGCTCAACATCGCGCTGGAGCATGGCAATTTCGCCGGGCTGGAGCGCAAACAGGCGCCGCAGGCCAATGAGGATGCGGTGACGCTCGCCCATCCGGAAGAGCATCTCTTCGCCGTCATGCGGCAGATGCCGGAGGAAGAGGGCGAGATCAACCAGATCGAGGCCGACACCTATGCCAGCCCGAAAAGTTTCCAAGCCGCGCTGACCGGCATCGGCGGGGCGCTGGCCGGCGTCGACGACGTATTTTCCGGTGCCGCCGACAATGTCTTCCTCGCCGCCCGCCCGCCCGGCCACCATGCCGAAAAGAACAAGGCGATGGGCTTCTGTTTCTTCAACACGGTGGCGATCGCCGCCCGCCACGCCATGAAGGCGCACGGCGCCGAGCGCGTCGCCATCGTCGATTGGGACGTGCATCACGGCAACGGCACGCAGGACATTTTCTGGGACGATCCCAACGTGCTGTTCTGCTCCACCCACCAGATGCCGCTTTATCCCGGCAGCGGCGCCAAGAGCGAGGAAGGCCGCTTCGGCACCATCGTCAACGCCCCACTTTCGGCCAATGACGGCAGCGAGCATTTTCGCGATGCCTTCAAGTCGCGGGTGCTGAAGGCGGTGGATAATTTTGCACCGGACCTGATCCTGGTCTCCGCCGGCTTCGACGCCCATTACCGCGATCCGCTGGCGCAGATCAACCTCACCGGCGACGACTTCGACTGGGCGACGGGACGGCTGATGGAACTGGCCGGCAAACATGCGCATAACCGCCTCGTTTCCGTTCTGGAAGGCGGCTACGATCTGGAAGGCCTGGCGGAATCCGCCGGCATGCATATCTTACGACTGATGAGAGGATGACGATGAGCGAGACGAGCCCAACCACGGCAAACCAGGCGGCCGACGTGACCGGCTACAGCTTCGAAAAGGCGGTGGCCGAACTGGAAGGCATCGTGCAGCGCCTGGAGCGCGGCGACGTGGCGCTGGACGAGTCGATCGCCATCTACGAGCGCGGCGAAGCCCTGAAGAAGCATTGTGAAACGCTGCTCAACGCCGCCGAAAACCGCATCGAGAAAATCCGGCTCGACCGGGCCGGAAAACCGCAAGGCGCGGAGCCGCTGGACGGAGAATAATCTCCGCGCCGCCTGCGCCCCGACACTGGAGCAACGTCCATGAGTTTCTTTCCCGGCCAGGATCCGGTCGCGGGCGATGCCTTTTCCTGCGATGCGCTGGAACAGCTGATCATTCCGCGCTCCAGCGATATCGGCGGCTTTGCCGTGCGCCGGGCGCTGCCGACCGCGCGGCGGCGGCTCGTCGGCCCCTTCATCTTCTTCGACCGCATGGGGCCGGCCATCCTGCGGGCCGGCGAGGCGCTCGACGTCAAGCCGCATCCGCATATCGGGCTCTCCACCGTCACCTATCTGTTCGACGGCGAGATCAAGCATCGCGACAGCCTCGGCACCGAACTGACCATCCGCCCCGGCGACATCAACCTGATGACCGCTGGGCGCGGCATCGTTCATTCCGAGCGCACGCCGGAAAACCTGCGCGGCCAGCCGCTGTCCATGTCCGGGCTGCAGACCTGGCTGGCGCTGCCGGACCATAAGGAGGAGATCGACCCCGCTTTTGCCCATACCGAACGCGAAGCGATGCCGCTGATCGCGCAGAAGGGCGCCAGCGGCCGGGTGGTGATCGGCGATCTCGACGGCGCCCGCTCGCCGGTGTCGGTGTTCAGCGATACGCTGTATGTCGACCTGACGCTGGAGGCCGGGGGCCGTTTCCCCTTCTCCGCCGAACACGAGGAACGGGCGATCTACGTGCTCTCCGGCAGCCTCGTGGTTGCCGGCGACGAATTCGCCGCCGACCAGCTTCTCGTCTTCCGGCCGGGCGATGCCATCACGCTGCAAGGCGGGCCGCAGGGCTGTCATATCATGCTGTTCGGCGGTGCCGCGCTGTCGACCAAGCGTTATATCTGGTGGAATTTCGTTTCGTCGTCCAAGGAGCGCATCGAGCAGGCCAAGGAAGAATGGCGCACCGGGCGTTTCGATATCGTGCCCGGCGACGAAGAGGAATTCGTGCCGCTGCCGCAGGGATGACCGCGTTTCGACCATAAAGTCATGACTTGTTAACGGATCACGTCTTTCGCCGCTCGCCTTTATGGATTAGAGCGACATAATACCGATTTCATGGACAGGAAGGCCATCGCCTGTGACACAGATGCTGAGCACGCCGCTTCTCGACACGGTCAAGGTTCCCGCCGATCTGCGCAAGATCGACGACCGCGACCTGCCGCAGCTCGCCCGCGAGTTGCGCGACGAGATGATCGACGCCGTGTCGCGCACCGGCGGGCACCTGGGCGCCGGGCTGGGCGTCGTCGAGCTGACCATGGCGATCCACAAGGTCTTCGATACGCCCAACGACCGGCTGATCTTCGATGTCGGCCACCAGTGCTATCCGCACAAGATCCTCACCGGCCGCCGCGAACGCATCCGCACCCTGCGCCAGGAGGACGGCCTCTCCGGCTTCACCCGCCGGGCGGAGAGCGAATACGACCCCTTTGGGGCGGCGCATTCCTCAACCTCGATTTCCGCCGGCCTCGGCATGGCGGTCGCCGCCGAACTCAGCCAGACCGACCGCCGGGTCATCGCCATCATCGGCGACGGGGCGCTGTCGGCCGGCATGGCCTATGAGGCGTTGAACAATGCCGGCGCGCTCGACGCCCGGCTGATCGTCATCCTCAACGACAACGACATGTCGATCGCCCCGCCCACCGGGGCGATGAGCGCCTATCTCGCCCGCCTTGCCTCGGGTCGCACCTATATGGGATTCCGCGATTTCGGCAAGAAGCTGACCGCCTATCTCGGCAAGAACATCGACCGCGCCATCACCCGCGCCGTCGAGCATGCGCGCGGTTATGTCACCGGCGGCACCATGTTCGAGGAGATGGGTTTTTATCACATCGGCCCGATCGACGGCCATTCCTTCGAGCATCTGCTGCCCGTCTTGCGCAATGTGCGCGACAACCAGCGCGGGCCGGTGCTGATCCATGTGGTGACGCAGAAGGGCAAGGGGTATCCTCCTGCCGAGGCAGCGGCCGACAAGTATCATGGCGTCAACAAGTTCGACGTCATCACCGGCGCGCAGGCCAAGGCCAAGCCGAATGCGCCGAGCTATACCGCCGTCTTCGCCGATGCGCTGGTGGAAGAAGCCCGCCACGACGAAAAAATCGTTGGCATCACCGCCGCCATGCCCAACGGCACCGGGCTCGACAAGCTGGCGGAGATTTTCCCCAAGCGCACCTTCGATGTCGGCATCGCCGAGCAGCATGCCGTGACCTTCGCCGCCGGCCTTGCCACCGAAGGTTTCAAGCCGTTCTGTGCGCTCTATTCCACCTTCCTGCAGCGCGGTTACGACCAGGTGGTGCATGACGTGGCGATCCAGAAGCTTCCCGTTCGGTTTCCCATCGACCGCGCCGGTTTCGTCGGCGCCGACGGGCCGACCCATGCAGGCTCCTTCGACACCGGTTTCCTCGCCTCGCTGCCCGGTTTCGTGGTCATGGCGGCGGCCGACGAGGCGGAACTGAAGCATATGGTGCGCACCGCTGCTGCCCATGACGACGGTCCGATTTCCTTCCGCTATCCGCGCGGCGAAGGTGTGGGCGTCGACCTTCCGGTGCGCGGCGAAATTCTGCAGATCGGCAAGGGCCGCATCGTCAAGCAGGGCGCCAAGGTGGCGCTGCTCTCCTTCGGCACGCGCCTCGCCGACTGTCTGCTGGCGGCGGAAGATCTGGATGCCGCCGGCCTGTCGACGACGGTCGCCGATGCACGTTTCGCCAAGCCGCTGGATACCGATCTCATCCGCCAGCTTGCCCGCCACCACGAGGTGCTGATCACCGTCGAGGAAGGCGCGGTCGGCGGCTTCGGCTCCCAGGTGCTGCAATTCCTCGCCTTCGAAGGCCTGCTTGATCATGGCCTGAAGGTGCGTCCGCTGGTCCTGCCGGATCTGTGGATGGAACAGGCCAAGCCCGAGGTGATGTATGCCAAGGCCGGCCTCGACCGGTCCGGCATCGTCACCGCGGTCTTCCGGGCACTCGGCCAGAAACCGCTGGAAGTCGGCGCGGCCGGATAGACCTTCATTTCATTCCATGCAAAAGGCCGGGATCGTCTCCCGGCCTTTTTTTCATGTCTGAATCAATACCAATCCGGCGGCGGAGGCGGGCGGCGATGATGCCAATGGCCGCGTGGCCCGTCGCCCCAGGCGCCATAACGCGGTCCCCAGCCCCGGTGAGCCCACGGCGGCGGTGGCGGCGGTGGCGGACGCCAGCGATTGCGAACGCATTCGTTCCAGTCGTTGAGATGCCAGCCGCGGCCGCAAGCATAATCGACCTGCGTCACCGGGGGCGAGGAAACGGCCGGCATGGCACCAAGCGGCATGGCAAGCGCGTTGCCGCCCAAGCCGGCGCAAAGCAGGCCGGCGTAAAGAATGGATTTCACCAAGGGCGTCTGCATGACAATGGTCCTTGCATTGTTGACACCCTTAGAATCCGCCTTGCACGGTGAATGCAGACTGAACCAATCGTGATGTTTTCGTGGCGGAAATACGACGCGGAGCCTACAGCGCCGAGATGCGGTTTCGCCCCGCGCGCTTGGACATGTAGAGGCCCGCATCGGCGCGCCGGAGCACGTCGTCCGAGGAGCGGTCCGGCAGCCAGAATTCGCTCAAGCCCGCGCTGATGGTCGATTCCTGCCGCAAGGTCCGCCGAAGCGTCACCGGCACAAGGTCGCGCAGGCGCTCGGCGATGGGAAACGCATCCTCCTGCGCCATACCCGGCATCACCACCACGAATTCGTCGCCGCCGAGGCGGGCGACCAGATCGGTCTTGCGCAGGTTCCGGCGACAGATACCGGCGATTTCCACCAGCACGTCGTCGCCGGCATGATGGCCGCTCTCGTCATTGATGCGCTTGAAATTGTCGAGGTCGAAGATCAGCACCGCCGTCGGAATACGGTCGCGGGAAAAGACGCCCAGGCGGTCGTCCAGCGTCTCAAGCAGCTTGCGGCGGTTGTAGAGGCCAGTCAGCGCGTCGGTCTCGCTCATGTGGCGCAGCTTCTGCTGGGCGGCATTCTTGTCGGTGATGTTGCTGGCGACCCAAACGACGGCTTCCTCGCCCTCGACGGGGAAATCCAGCGCCTGCACACGCCCCTCGAACCAGATCGTCTCGTCCGGCCCCTCGGCCCGCAGACCCTGCACATCGGAGCCGCTGAGGCTGTATTCGATGATGTGCAGGGCGCGGCTGGCGAGCGCCGTGGCGATCTCGGCGGCGAACCAGCTGGCCTTTTCCGCGATCAGCACCTCGGACATGCGTTTGCCGATCAGGCCGCTGCCGTCATGATAATGGCGATGATCCTTGCCGCCGAACACGGCGGCGTAGCGCCCGCTCCGGGTCAGAACGAAAGTCGGATCCGGCAGGGCGGAGAGGATCGATTGCAAATTCTGCAGCGTGAACACGGCCACCTTCATGCTTTCCCGGGATGCAAGGCCGATATACGCCGGACCGCTCACGCGCAAACAGGCCGATCCTGGAAACCGGCGCAGGAATTCCAAACACTCCCTCGGTTTCCCAGAAAATGTCTTCCAATTCCTAAAGCGCTTTCAATCCCGCGTCCCGTTTCGAACCAATGTCGGGCCGTTTCCATCCCGCGACATCGCTTATTGCATCGCTTCGGTCGCCACGAGCAGCAGGATGTCGAGGTCGTGGTCGGGATAGAAATCCTCTGCCGTCATCTCGAAGGTGGTCGGGCCGGTCTTCTTCACGCCGGCGCCGCAGAAACTGACGAAATTCTCCTTCGCCCCCTTGTCGACGGTGAGCTTGAAACGCTTGATCGGGCCGCTCCAGTTGGCGCCGGTCTTCAGTACATAGGAGATCCAGTTCTCGACGAAATAGGGTTTTCCCGCGGCCATGTCGGCATTGGACCTGCGGGCGAGCTTGACCATCGTGTCGTCGATGCAGAAACGCCTGACATATTCCTGGTAACGCTCGCCCTTCGGCTGGTTGTTCTCGTCGAGGAACGTGGTGGCGACCGTGCCGCCGACGCTCGGCTTGTAGCGATGCTGGACGCGCACCTTGGATTTCGCCGGAAAGGTCGTCTTCCACCAATAGACCGATTGCAGGGTCCACAGCGGCAAAGCATGGCTTTCCATGCCCTTACCGGCATCGTATTCCTCGGTCATGATGATGCCGCGGCCGACCCAATCCTCTTTCGTGGCCGCATCCAGCCCATCGGCGGCGGCGACGGCGGCCTTGCTCAGCGGCGGCAGCGGCACGCCCTTCGCCTTCAGCTCGGCGGCGACATCGATACCGTTGGCGAGCGCACGCTGATGCAATTCCGGCCGGATCGGCTGGCCGTCCTGGGTCACGGAAAAATCCAGCATGTTGTCGGATTCGGTGTCGGAAAGCGCGATGTTCTGTTCCGGCCCGCCCGTCACATCCGGCATCGGGAAGGCGATGACGCTGTGGACGTCCTTGTCGGTCTCGTTGGAAAAGACGTAATCGACGCGGATCTCGTCCGGCGAGACGAAGAGATTTTCCTCCTCCATCGAAACCTCGGTCGATTGCACATAGGTGAGACCGCCGGTCTTCAGCTCGGCCATGGTGTCGTTGGCGAGCGCCGGGCCGGCCAGAAGGCAGGCGGCAAGCACCGCACCCAGTTTCGCGATCATCACTTTCCCCTCCCTTGGCCGCTTCATGGCAAATACCCTATGTCAGCCGGCCGGCGCCCTCAAGACGCCGCGACCGGCCAGATGCGCGCGGACCGGCAACGGCTTCGAAACCATGCCGTTTCGGACACGCGTAACCATTCTCCTTTGCGGTTTCTGAAGGTCCGGCTGGTAATCTCGCCGACATAAGAAAACATAAAGATTTCAACAGGGACATCGACCGCCATGCTGAGCAAGACACTGCTTTCGGCACTGCTTCTGGCTGCCTTTTCGACACCGGCCCTCGCCGAGGAACGCCCCGCCTTCGACGCTGCCCTGCAGCAGCAGATCATCGACCATCTGCAATCCAAGCTGCCGGACATGCGCAGCGCCTACGGCCTGACCCAGCAGGCGGCGATCGCCACGCCGGAGGAACAGGACAAGCGGAGCTGGTTGTCGCGCATCGCCGTCGACGGCATCAAGAAATATCCCGGCCGCATCGTCTGGCTCTGACCGGCTCCGACAAAACCCTTGCGCGGGCGCGCAAGGCAGGCCATTGACGGTGCCATGTCCACGCAAACGCTCCGTCTCGACCAGCTTCTGGTCAATCTCAATCTCGTCGCCAGCCGCTCGCGCGCCCGCGACGCCATCTCACGCGGCACCGTCAAGGTCGACGGCAAGACCGTCGTCAAGCCGGGCCTCGTGGTCGCCGCCAATGCGGCCATCGAAATCGACGATCCCGCGCTCGATTACGTCTCGCGCGCGGCGCTGAAGCTGGATGCGGCGCTCGATCATTTCGGGCTCGATCCGGCCGATTGCCTCTGTCTCGATGTCGGCGCCTCGACCGGCGGCTTCACCGAAGTGCTGCTGAAACGCGGCGCGGCGCATGTCATCGCCATCGATGTCGGCCATGGCCAGATGCACCCGCGCGTTTGCGAAAACCCCGATGTCACCAATATCGAGGGGCTGAACGCCCGCTACCTCACCACCGACGACATCGGCGAGGAGCCGATCGATTTCATCGTCTCCGACGTTTCCTTCATCTCGCTGAAGCTGGCGCTGGCTCCGGCGCTTGAACTTGCGCCGTCGGGCGCGCGCGCCGTGCTGCTGGTCAAGCCGCAATTCGAAGCCGGGCGCGATGCGATCAGCAAGGCGGGGCTGCTGAAGGCGCCGGAAACGGCCCCCGACGTCGCCGCCGAACTGGAGCGCTGGTTCGTCGAGGACATGGGCTGGAAAAGCCTCGGCCTCATTCCCTCGCCGATCGAGGGCGGCGACGGCAACAGGGAATTCTTGCTCGCCGGAGAAAAGCCATGAGCGCGCAAACCGTCACCATCTCGCGCCTCGGCGCCCAGGGCGACGGCATCGCCCATACCGATCAAGGCCCGCTCTACGTGCCCTTCGCGCTGCCGGGCGAAACCGTCTCGGTCGCCCGCATCAAGAACCAGGGCACGCTGATCTCGCTGCTAACCCCCTCGCCCGAACGGCAGGCGCCGGCCTGCCGCCACTTCGGGCCTGACGGCGTCAACGGCACCTGCGGCGGCTGCACTTTGCAGCATCTCAAGGACGCGCCCTATCACGCCTTCAAGCGCAATCTGGTGATCGAGGCGCTGAAGGCCAAGAGCATCGAGATCGACGTCGATCCGCTTGTCGTTGCCCATCCCGGCGAGCGCCGCCGCCTGGCGCTGGCGGCGCGGCGCACCGAAAAGGACATGCTGCTCGGCTTCAACCAGGCCGAGACGCATCATATCGTCGATATCCAGGAATGTCCCATCGCCGCGCCCGCCATCGTGGCGCGGCTGGAGACGATCCGCGCCATCGCGAAGATGCTGGCGACCTCGGCGGATGCCTTCCGCATCACGGTCCTGGAAACGCCTGCCGGTCTCGACCTCGCCTTCGAGGGGCTGAAGCCCCTCTCGGACAAGCAGCGCCGCGCCGGCATCGAGACCGTGCTCGCCCAGCGCGGCATCGCCCGCGTGTCGGTCAACGGCGAGATCCTTGTCGAGCCGGTGAAGCCGGTGATCGATTTCGGCGGCGCCAGCGTCACGCCTCCGCCCGGCGCCTTCACCCAGGCGACCAAGCCGGCAGAGGATGCCATGGCAAACCTCGTCATCGCCCATGTCGGCAAGGCCAAGCGCATCGCCGATCTCTTCGCGGGTGCGGGCACGTTCACGCTGCGGCTGGCGCGCATCGGCCGCGTCCATGCCGCCGAATCCGACGACAAGGCGCTGAAGGCGCTCGATCACGGAGCACGCAACACGCAGGGGCTGAAGCCGGTGACGGTCGAGAAGCGCGACCTGTTCCGTCGGCCGCTGACAGCGCAGGAGCTAAAGGTTTTCGACGCCGTGGTCTTCGACCCGCCGCGCGCCGGGGCCGAAGCGCAGGTCAAGGAAATCGCCCGTTCCGGCGTGAAGAAGATCGTGGCGGTGAGCTGCAACCCGCTGACGCTGGCCCGTGACCTCGCCATCCTCATCGAGGCTGGCTATCGCCTCACCCGTGTCATCCCCATCGACCAGTTTCTGTGGTCGCCGCATGTGGAAGCGGTGGCGGTGCTGGAGAAGGCGTAGGGCTTCCGCTTCCATCTCCTTCGTCATCCTCGGGCTTGTCCCGAGGATCTAAGCACGCCTGATAATCCATTATCGTCAATTGCTTGGTGTATGTTGGCAGATCCTCGGGACAAGCCCGAGGATGACGAATTGCGGGGACTTACCGCTTCAAAAACCGTCTAAATTCCGCGCGGGCCTCGTCGCTTTTCAGCCGTTCGGTGAACAGCGCCACTTCCTCTTCCATCCGCGCAAAGATCGCCGAGGCGTCACCCTTCAGCAAAGCGCGGGTGGCGCGGAGCGCCTCCACCGGGCGGCCGGCGAGTTTTCGGGCGGCGGCGAGCGTTTCGGTCTCGACGGCCTCCGGGCTCACCACGCGCCAGACGAGACCGGCGGCGCGGGCCTCCTCGGCCGTCATGCCCTCGCCCATGGCGAGCAGCGCGAAGGCGCGCTGGTGGCCCATGATGCCGGGCGAAATCAGGCTGGAAGCCGCATCCGGCACCAGGCCGAGATCGACGAAAGGCGTGCGGAACAGGCTGCGATCCGAGGCAATCGTCAGGTCGCAATGCAGGTTGAGCGTCAGGCCGATGCCGATCGCCAGCCCGTCGACGCCGGCGACCACGGGTTTTTCGAAACCGGCCAGCGCCTTGAGGAAGGCGAAGGCGGCCGGCTGTTCATCCGGGCTCTCCTCGGCGAAGGCGAGGAAATCGGCGAGATCGTTGCCGGCGGAAAAGCAGCCGGGCGTGCCGAGAAAAGCGATGCAGCGCACCGCATCGTCCTTCGCCGCCGCCGCCAGCGCCGCCGTCAATTCGTGATACATCGCCGTGGTGATGGCGTTCTTCTTTTCCGGGCGGTTGAAGCGGATGACGCGGATGGCGCTTCCCGCCGTCTCCACGAGAATCTGGGTCATGGGGTCTCCTCAGGAAGATGGGATGCGGCAAGCGCCAGGCTTTCGGCACCGTTGACGACGCGGTCCTTGAGCGCCGCCGTTTCCGATAGCAGGTTTTCCGCGAAAAAGCGGCAGAGCGCGATACGGCGCGCCTGTCCCGGCGCGGCGACCAGCGCTCCCTTGGCGAGACAGCAGCCGCTCAGCACCAGGCCGAACAGCCGCAGGAAGGGCGTCGCGCCGGAAAGCGCCACCGGCAACGCGCCCTCCGCCTGCCGGAGCAGCAGCCATTCGGCCGTTTCGGCGAGATTTGCAAGGGCCGCATCCAGCCGCGTGGCGGTCTGGCCGAAGCCATCCTGCCCCGCCGTGGCGATGGCGATCTTCCGCAGCTCGTCGACAAGACCGCGCATATGCTGGCCGCCGGAGAGCGACAGCTTTCGCGTCACGAGATCGATGGCCTGTATGCCGTTGGTGCCTTCGTAGATCGGGGCGATGCGGGCGTCGCGCAGCAGGCGCGCCGCCCCAGCTTCCTCGATATAACCCATGCCGCCATGCACCTGCACGCCGAGCGAGGCGACATCGACGCCGACATCGGTGGAAAAAGCCTTGGCGACCGGGGTCAAGAGAGCGGCGCGCTCCTGCCAGTGGCTGCCTTCCGTTTCCTGCCGGGCGCGGTCGATGGCGTGGGCGCAGGAATAGGCGATGGCGCGCGCGCCCTGGGTCAGCGCCTGCATGGTGAGCAGCATGCGGGCGACATCCGGGTGGTCGATGATCGGGCTCATGCCCGCGCCCGTCCAGCCGGTAGCCCTGCCCTGCCGGCGCTCGGCGGCATAGGCGAGCGCCTTCTGGGTCGCGGCCTCGGCAATCGCCACGCCCTGCATGCCGACCAGCAGGCGCGCATTGTTCATCATCGTGAACATGCAGGCGAGGCCCTTGTTCTCCTCGCCGACCAGCCAGCCGATTGCGCCCTTTTGCGGCCCGAAACGGCCGTCGCCATAGATCATAACGCAGGTCGGCGAGCCGTGGATGCCGAGCTTGTGCTCCAGCGCCTGCGCAAAGACATCGTTTCGGGGACCAAGCGAGCCATCGTCATTGGCGAGGAATTTCGGCACGAGGAAGAGCGAGATGCCGCGCGTGCCCGCCGGCGCATCGGCAAGCCGGGCCAGCACCAGATGGACGATGTTCTCAGTCGCGTCATGCTCGCCCCAGGTGATGAAAATCTTCTGGCCGAAGATGCGGTAGCTGCCGTCGCCGGCGCGTTCCGCCCGCGCCGTCAGCGCGCCGACATCGGAGCCGGCCTGCGGCTCGGTCAGGTTCATCGTCGCCATCCATTCGCCGCTGACGAGACGCGGCAGATAGGCCTGCTTCAAGGCTTCGGCGGCGTGCGCCTCCAGCGCCTCGATGGCGCCGACGGTCAGCGTCGGGCCAATCGCAAACGCCATCGAGGCGGAATTCCACATTTCGAAGGCGGCGACATTCAAAAGATGCGGCAGATGCTGGCCGCCAAAAATCTCGGGCGCGGTCAGCCCGTTCCAGCCGCCTTGCGCCCAACGGCGGTAGAGATCGGCCCAGCCATCCGGCAGGGTGACGACGGCATCCGCGATGCGCGCGCCCTGGCGATCGCCGATTTCGGAAAGCGGCGCGATCTCGCCCTCGGCAAAGCGGCCGGCCTCCGACAGGATCGCGTCCACCAGATCGCCGCCGAGCTCGCCGAAGGCGCCCTCGTCAAGCGCCGCCTCCAGCCCGGCCACATGCTTCAGGGTGAACAGGATCTCGTCAACCGGCGCCTTGTACATCGAAAATCCTCCGCGACTCATGCGCCTATCCTATTGCCGCGTTTTCCGGATCGCGACCATGAAAATCGGGTGACGGCAAACTGTCATAAAACTTATGTAAAAGCGGCGCCGTCCCCTGTCTCGCGAGACGCCTCATGCTGCTGCATTCCACCGATATTCCCGGCCTCGTCTGGGCCTACCGCTTCTCCTCCGGAGCCGACCGCCGGGCCCTGCGCCTGCCACTCGATTGCCGGCGCGACGACCTTGCGCCGGACGACGGTTTCATCTGGCTGCATCTCAATATCGCCGATGCGCGCGTGCCCGCCTTTCTCGACGGCATGCAGGGCCTGAGCGAGCCGGCGCGGGCGGCCCTGACCACCCACGACGCCCATGCCGCCGTCAATGCCGAGGACGGCATCGTCTACGGCACGCTGGTGGATTTCCAGCGTGAATTCGATTCCGACACCCGCGACATCGGCTGGCTGCATTTCGCGCTGACCGACAGGATGATCGTCACCACCCGGCTGCAGCCGCTGCGCAGCATCGACCGCGCCCGGGCGCTCATCGAGAAGAACGCCGCCAAATATGGCCGGCCGATCCATGTCTTCGAAACGCTGGTCGCCGAATTCCAGCGCACGCTGATCGCGCTCACCATGGAAATGGCGGACGAGCTGAACCTTATCGAGGATTTCGTCTATGACGACACGCCGCGCGACGAACGGCGGCGGCTGGCGCCGGTGCGGCGCACCGTCGTGCGCCTGCATCGCCACCTGCGCACCGTGCTGGCGCAGATGCGCCGCGCCGCGGCATCCGAGGAGGAGGATATTCCACCCGGTTTCGAGGACGTGGCGCTGCGGCTGACCGCACGGTTGGAGGCGGTCGATCACGACGTCTATGCGCTACAGGACCGGGCAAGGCTGCTGCACGAGGAAATCGACTCGAAGCTTTCCTCCGAGACCAATCGCCACCTTTACATCCTGTCGCTGATGACCGCCTTCCTGCTGCCGCCGACGCTGGTGACCGGCTTCTTCGGCATGAACACCTCGCATCTGCCCTTCGCCGGCGGAACTGCCGGCACGGCCTATGCCGTGGGGCTTATCGTGCTCTCCATCCTGCTCGCCTGGTGGCTGCTGCGGCGGGCGGGCATTCTCTGAAAAGCGGAATTGCGCCAAAACAAAACCCCGCCGTTTGACGGGCGGGGCTTTGCGAGCGGGAAAGACCCGATCAGGAATAGGGCGAAATGCAGGCCCGGCGCGCACCGCGATTCGGCTGGAACGTGTTGTCATAGGCGCGATAGGAGCGGTAGCGGTTTTCGCACCAGCGGACATGGCTCGGGCTCATCGAACCGGAATAGCTCGCACGCGGCGGAGCGGACAGCGCGCCGCCGATGATCGCACCGGCACCGAAGGCGGCCAGCGGGAACCAGTAACCATTGTGGTAACGATAGCCATGGCGGTAACCGCGATAGCCGCGATGGCCGTTATACCAGCCATGGCGCTCCCAGCCGCCGCGACGCCAGCCGTCATGACGCCAGCCACGGTCGCCACGCCAGCCGCGATCGCCGCCACGCCAATGACCGCCCCACTGCTGGTTGTAGAATGGCCGGACGCCCTGGCGGTGACCCTGCTGGACCTGAATGACGTCACCTTCGGTCGCGGCCTGCACGCGCGGCATCTGCATCGCGCCCGCCGGGGCCATGCTGGACAAAACCACCGCGGCCGGCAGGGCCGCCGTGGCGATCTTGGTCATCAGTCTATTCATACCGATTACTCCCGCAAAAAGTTTCCAAAAAGAAAACGCATCGTCTCGCAATTGGTTCCGTCGCCTTAGTTTCCAATAAACGGCGAAGAGATGATCCATCCTACATCCTTTCGCCATAATCCGGCATGAACTTGGGGTTCATTCTGCATTCATCTTTCCGTCATCACGCTGATGTGACCGGAGAACGGCGCCAAGCCCTCCGTCAGCGCGCAAGCCTCGGGAAACCGCCACTTCCTAGAACGGTTGAAAGGCGGTTTTGGCCGCTCGGGAAGACGCGGGAGCGGGTGCGATGTCCAAGGTGAGATATTTCGATGCGAGCGGCAGCCGGCACACGCAGGTGCCGATGCTGGAGACGTTTCACTCGGACTTTCTGCGCACCGGCCGCTTCAACCGCGACAAGGGGCGGCGCGGCAAGGAAGAGCGCCGCTATCTCAGCCACGACCAGGTCGCCGAGATCACCGGCCGCAAGCTGCTGGCCGTCGGCGAGCACGCACATGAGCGGCTCGTCAGCTTCCACAAGTCGATCGACCTGCCGAAGATGCTCTATCACCGCATCATCGATGACCTGCCGCATCTCGGCTACTGTCATGTCACCGCCTCGAAGACCAGGTTCGCCGAATTCGACGAGCTGAAATGGTCGTTCTACATCGCCAATTTCTGCGCCGACATCGCAGAGGACGGCAAGTCGCTGTCGAACTTCAACCGACACCTGCCGCGCATGTATTTCGCCGTCGCCATGCAGCCCGACAGCGAGCGCAAGCGGCTGGAGGTCAATCGCGAGGTGCGCGGCAACGGCTTGCTGTTTCGCACCCACGATCCGAGAATTGCACTGAAGAACGTGCTGATGCTCGGCGCCCGCAGCGCCCGGTTGCGCGAGATCATCCGTAAGCTTTAATATCGTCGCTGAAAGATCGTTGCCCCCTGCCCCGCCGCGCGCTAAAGCGTGTGGCGACCGCGCGGCGTCGCGCCGCGCCCCGCAGGGCACGCAAGCATGGCACGACTGATCGACATCGAGAACCGGCCGGACGAGGCCATCGCCGCCGCCGTCTCGGCGCTGGCGGACGGGTTTCCCATCGGCCTGCCGACCGAGACCGTCTACGGGCTTGCCGCCGACGCCACCAACCCTCAAGCGATCACCCGCATCTACGAGACCAAGGGCCGGCCGCGCTTCAATCCACTGATCTGCCATGTGGCGACGCTCGAGATGGCCGAACGTCACGCCGTGTTCGATCCGCTGTCGCGGCGGCTGGCGGAGGCCTTCTGGCCCGGGCCGTTGACGCTTGTCCTGCCGCGCCGGCCTGAAAGCCCGATCCATGACCTCGCCAGCGCCGGGCTCGACACCATCGGGCTGCGCTGCCCGCGCGGCTTTGCCGGCGCCGTCATCGCCGCCTTCGGCCGGCCGCTCGCCGCCCCCAGCGCCAATACGTCCGGCAAGATCAGCCCGACCAGTGCGGCCCATGTCGCCGCCGATCTCGGGGAAAAGATCCCGCTGATCCTCGACGGCGGCCCGGCCGGCGTCGGCGTCGAATCGACCATCGTCAAGGTCGAGGGCGACCGGCTGCGGCTGTTGCGCCCCGGCGGCGTGGCGGCGGAGGAGATCGAGGCCGCCGCCGGCCGGCCGCTCATCCGTCCCGCCGCCTCCGGCGCGACCATCGAGGCGCCAGGCATGCTCGCCTCGCATTATGCGCCGGGCGCGGCCATGCGGCTCGATGCGGCCGCCGTCTCGCCGGGCGAGGCGCTGATCCGCTTCGCCGGTGCGGCCGTTGCCGGCGAGGCCGATGCTGTCGCCGTCTTCGATCTCAGCCCTTCCGGCGATCTGGCAGAAGCCGCCGCCAACCTGTTCGATTTCATGAAGAAGGCGGACGCGACGGGGGCAACCGCAATCGCCGTCACCGCGATCCCGCGGACGGGGCTTGGCGAAGCGATCAACGACCGCCTCGCCCGCGCCGCCGCCCCCCGTCCCTGACCCCCGGAAGTAGACCCATGTCCGACGCCTCCGCTCTTCTCGACCGTTTCGCCGCCATCGTCGGCGACCGCCATGCCGTGCGCGACCAGCAGGAGATCGCGCCGCATCTGGTGGAAAGCCGGGGGCTCTACCGGGGCGCGTCGCCGCTTCTTCTAAAACCCGGCAGCACCGAGGAGGTCTCGGCCATCCTGGCGCTGGCCAGCGAGACCGGCACGCCGATCGTGCCGCAGGGCGGCAATACCGGCCATGTCGGCGGGCAGACGCCGCGCGAGGGCGGCCACGATCTCATCCTGTCGCTGGAGCGGCTGAACCGTATCCGCGACGTCGATCCGGTCGCCAATATCCTCGTGGCCGAAGCCGGCTGCATTCTCGACGACGTCCACAGGGCGGCGGGGGATGTCGGACGGCTGTTTCCGCTGTCGCTCGCTTCGCAAGGGTCCTGCCGCATCGGCGGCAATCTCTCCACCAATGCCGGCGGCACCGCCGTGCTCGCCTATGGCAATATGCGCCAGCTCTGCCTCGGCCTCGAGGTCGTGCTGCCGACCGGCGAGATCTGGAACGGGCTGCGCCGCCTGAAGAAGGACAATACAGGCTACGACCTGCGCGACCTGTTCATCGGCGCCGAAGGCACGCTGGGCGTCATCACCGCCGCCGTGCTGAAGCTATTTCCGCAGCCGAAGGGGCATCAGGTCGCGTTTGCCGGCCTGAAATCGCCGGAGGCAGCGCTCGCCCTGTTCGACCGCGCCACGCAGCGCTGCGGCGCGGCGCTGACCGGTTTCGAGCTCATGGCGCGCATCGGCATCGATTTCACCACCCGCCATATTCCCCGCGTGCGCGACCCCCTGCCCGCCCCGCATGACTGGTATGTGCTGGTCGACATCTCCACGTCCGATTCCGCCGAGACCGCGCAGGCGATGATCGAGGCGCTGATGGCCGACGGGTACGAGGCCGGGCTGATCGAGGATGCGGTGATCGCCGGTTCCATCGCCCAGCAGCAGGCGCTCTGGCATATGCGCGAAAGCATGTCGGAGGCGCAGAAGCCGGAGGGCGGATCGATCAAGCACGATGTTTCCGTACCGGTCTCGCATATTCCCGCTTTCATGGAAGAGGCCGGCCGGGCCGTGCTCGCCGCCATGCCGGGCGCCCGCATCTGCGCCTTCGGGCATATGGGCGACGGCAACATCCACTACAATATTTCCCAGCCGGTCGGCGCCGACAAGCAGGCCTTCCTCGCCCGCTGGCGCGAGATCAATGCTATCGTCCACGCCATCGTGCTCGCCCATGGCGGCTCGATCTCGGCCGAGCACGGCATCGGCCAGTTGAAGCGCGACGAACTGGCCGTCATCCGCGACGGCATCGAGATCGAGCTGATGCGCCGGGTCAAGCAGGCCTTCGACCCCGCCGGGATCATGAACCCCGGCAAGGTCTTGGCAGCGACTTAATAACCGCTGCGGAGCTGGGCAATCGCCATCAGCGTATCGCCGCTGATCGAAGCACCGGAATTGCTGAACAGGGCAAGCACCGGATTGTCCGTGCCGCCAGAATTCTTCAGGTCGTACATGACCGTGAAGCGCTGCAAGAGCTTGGCGAGCTTATCCGGATCGCTGAGTTCACTGAGCGTCATGTATTTCTCCACCAGCTTGGCCTGCTGGTCGATATCCATGTTGGCGATTTCGTCCGGCAGGCTGTAGGTGGTGCGGAAGACTTCCGCCAGCGCCGTATCGCCGAGGATGTCGTAGGCGGAGGTGATGTCTCCGGCCTTGCGCTCGAAATAGAGCGCCAGGCGCACGCCGGCATTTTCCTCGCCCTGCTGCACTTCCAGCGTCTGCTGCAGGTATTTGTGCTGGGTTTCCAGAAGCTGGCCGCGCTGCTGCACCGTGCCGGCCTCCAGACGCGTGACATTGCCCTTGGCGTCGAAATTGAAGGAGGCGGCGATCTCGGCGAAGCGGTCGTCCTTTTCCGTGTTGGCGAAGCTCTTGGGGTCGTTGAGATCGGAGGCGAAAATCTTCTTCAGGTAATCGTCGGTGACGGTCTTCGGGTCGATGCCCTTGGCAGTCAGAACCACGTTCATCAGCTTGCGATCGGCCAGCAATTCGCTGACGCTGTCGATCTTGCCGATATTGTCCTGGTAATACTGCGCCTCCGATTCCGCCGTCTTGCGCAACGCGTCCTTCTCGCTGGACGAGGCGAACTTCGTCTTGGCGATGATGTAGTCCTTGGCGATCTGGGTGATCGCCACCGTGCTCTGGACGGCGAGCGGCGTCGTCAGGTTGCCCTTGGCATCGAAGTTGAAGGCCTTGGCAAGCTGGACATAACGATCGTCCTTCAGCGTATAGACATAACTCTTGGGATCGTTGAGGTCGCTCTTCAGCACGTTCTTGATCGTCAGCGTGCTGACCTTCGTCGGATCGAGCCCGACCGCCTTCAGGGCGAAATTATAGACCGTGGAGGTCGACATGAAGGTGTCGAGCGAGGTGACGTTGGTCAGGCCGGACTTGTACTGCTTGATCGCGGCCTCGTCGGCGGCATCGTCCTTGTCGTTATAGGCGGCCATGTAGTAGTTGGTCGTCTGCTTCGTCTGGTCGGCCGTCTGCGCCGAAACGCCGGTGTCGAGCGTGCCGTCCTGTTTGAAGTTGAAGGCGTTCATCAGCGCCAGATAGGCGTCCTTCTTCGATCCCGCCATGTTGACGTAGCTGCTGGCATTGTCCGGATCGCGGTCGCTGGTCAGGATGTTCTCGATGGTCGAGGGCACGATGGCGTTGATGCCATAGGCGGCATTGAGGAAATCGAAGATGCGCTGGTCAAAGGGATCGCCGAACAGCTCGTCGACGGTGCGTGCGCTCGCCACCTTCTGCTCGAAATACTGCTTGTTGAGCAGGGCGGCCGAAGGCGTCACGCGCGGATTGGCCAGCACGTAGAGCTCGTTCATCGCGCTTTTCTTGTCGGCGGTCTGCGCCGTCGAACCGCTCGGCACGGTGCCGTCGGCGGAAAAATCAAAGGCGGCGGCGAGGTCGAAGTAGTTGTTGATGGCGGCGATCGAGTTGTTGTAGCTGGTGATCTGCGATGTCCGGCCGCTGACGATGAGCTGCTGCTCGGAAATCCTGGCGTTCAGATCCGCGACGTCGGCCCCGTCCTGCTGCAATTGCGTCTGGTAATCGGCAATCTTGGTGGTGGCGTCGGAAATTTCGCTATTGGCCTGGGTGATGCGGCTGTTCAGATCGAGCAGCCGCGGCCCCCAGGTGGTGTTGACATAGCTGTTGGGATCGTCGGGATCGCTGCTCATCAGGTTGCGCACCGTCTCGCGCGACCAGCTGTTTTCGTCGATGCCGAAGACGGTGAAGACGTAGCCGCGCAAGCGGTCGTTGTTCAGGACGTCATCGACCGATTTCACGCTGTCGATGGCGATGTTGTAGTAGCGCGTCTCCTCGGCCAGCGCATCCGACTGGTTCTGGATGGTGGTGTTGTAGAGATCGACCATCTCGTCGGTCTGCACCGTCGTCTGGGCGATCGCCTTGTCTCCGCTGGAAAAGGAGAAGGCGGCGGCGAAATCGCGGTAGCGCGAATCGGTCAGGCTGTTGGCGAAACTGGAGGAATCGGTGAGATCGCTCTGCAGCACCTTCTTCATGAAGGCCTTGGCGTAAATCATGTCCTCGAGGCCGTAGGCGGTCATCGCATATTGATACAGCCGGTCGTTCTTCATGAACTCGTCCAGCGATTTCACCTTGCCGATATTGTCCTTGTAATAGGCGGCATCGCGGGCCACCTGCGCCTGATCCGCGACACGGGTGAGCGACTGTTTCAAATTGCGCACCACCAGATTGTAGCTGAGATAGGTCGAGACCATGGGACACCTTTCGAGCCGAAGCCATTTGGATCCGGTTGTAGAAAGCCTGGCTTGCATGGGGCTTTACGGGGCTTTCGCGTCCCTTGATGCGCAAGGGCCGCAAGCGGCCCGCGCATCAGGACGGAACAGTTTTCAGACTTTGCAAACCCTGACAGGTTCGTATTCGCTAACCATCTGACATCGCAAAGCTTTCTTAACCGCGATTTTTAAGCCGCAGGTCAAGGAGCGGCGGCTATCTTGCCCCCATCAGAGGACGAAAAGTCCCGCGGGATGCCGAACACGACGGCTCTCAAGGTATAAACAAGGGTAAGAAACGATGACGAACACGGTGATGAAGCCCGCATGGGCAGGAACGACGCTCAGGGTCGATCCGACGCGCTTTCCGCAGCAGGTGAGCCTTTCCGCCCGGACCGACAGCGGCGGCGTCACGATCACGCTCGACGAACGCGGCGCCGTGATGCGCAAGGTTCTCTCCGGCAGCGGCCTGCCGCTGTCGATCGCGCTGCCGGCCCGCGCCTTCAAGGGCGTCGCCGCCCGCGCCATCGACCATGGCAACGGCCAGGTGACGGTGACGCTGGAGCTGCATCACGACGATCCGGATCTGTGCATTCCGCTGCTCGTCGCCCACGATCTCTGCGATATCGCCGCCGACTGGCGCAGCTGGTCGCAATTCTACAAGATCCCGATGCTGATGGTCGAAGCCGACGGCGTCGCCCGGCCGCTGGAAGATCATCTCGGCGACGTGCGCACCGATGCGGCCAAGCCGCGCCGCCGCCATTCGCATTTCGCCGCGCGCCGCCCGCGTTTCCTCGTGCGCCGCCGCACCGGCAAGCTCGGCGTCGCCATGCGCATCGAGGGACGCGAGATCATCGCCCGCAGCTGACGCGTTTCCCCAACCGGCGAAGCGAACGAAAGCACGCTTCGCGCGTTATGAATGTACAGACCTCCGCGATCCACCGCGAAGACGCCGTCCCCTCCCATCCCTGCGGAGGGGACGGCGTTTGTATTTATCCGGCGAAGGGAATGGCGAGCGTCAGCCCGAGAAACAGGATAGCCCCGACCCGGTTGTTCGACTTGAACAGGGCAAGGCAATCGGCGGGATCGTCGATGTCGAGCACGGCGATCTGCCAGACGAGCAGGATCGCGGCGGCGAGCCAGCCGAGATAGGCCGGAAACGCCGCGCCGCCGGCGATGAAGGCGATCAACAGCAGAAGCAGCGTCAGCCCATAGAGCAGGATCAGCCACCAGCGCGTCGCATCGCCGAACAGGCGGGCGGTGGAGCGCACGCCGATCAGCGCATCGTCCTCCTTGTCCTGATGGGCATAGATCGTGTCGTAACCGATCGTCCAGGCGATCGCCGCGATGTAGAGAGCGATCGCCGCGAAGGAGATTGATCCGAAGACCGCCGACCAGCCGACCAGCGCGCCCCAGGAAAAGGCAAGTCCCAGAAAGAATTGCGGCCAGTCGGTGAAGCGTTTGGCGAAGGGATAGATCGCGACGATACCGAGCGACAGGATACCGAGAAAAATGGTGAAGCCGTTGAACTGCAACAGCACGATCAACCCGACAAGCGCTTGCAGCAACAGGAAAATCTTCGCCTGCAGCCGGCTGACGCGACCGGAGGGCAGCGGGCGCGAGCGGGTGCGCGCCACCTGCATGTCGATATCGTGGTCGACGATATCGTTATAGGTGCAGCCCGCACCGCGCATGGCGACCGCGCCGAGGAAGAACAGGAAGAGGTGGAAGACGAAGCGGCCGAAGGAAAATGCGCCTTGCGCCATCGCCGCATTGCCGGCCAGCGCCGCCGACCAGAAGCAGGGCCACATCAGCAGTTGCCAGCCGATCGGCCGGTCCCAGCGGGCGAGCTGCGCATAGGGCCACAGCCAGCGCGGCAGCAGCCGGTAGACGAAATTTCCCGAGGGAGCGTCGGCGACGCGGCCGGGCGAAACGATATCGGACAGCATGGGCGATTCCTGCGGCGTTCTTCGTTCAAACGCTCTACAGCATCGCCGTCAGGTTCGAAATCCCTTTTCGCCCTGGTCGCCAGCCTTCAGTCGAGGGTGAAGCCGAACTTGTAGGTGGCGGAGAGGCCGATCAGGAGCTGGTCGCGCGCGCCGCGTTCGCGCACCAGGCTGCTATCGGCGGAGGGGCCGGTCAGACGGCGATATTCGGTAAAGGCGCTGGTGGTGATCGCGTCCGTCGCCTGCCAGGTGAGCGCCGCACCTGCGCCGAGCGAATGCACGCCGCTCCCCGGCTCGTATTGGCTGAGGCCGGATTTGGCCGATTCGGCGGCATCGACGCCGTAATAGGCATCGAAGAACTTGGCGCTGGCGAGGGTGGCGCGCGGGCCGCCGGAGAGGCGCAGGGTCGGCGTGATATCGGTGAAGGCATCGACGGCGAGATCGGCGACGACGCCCTGATGGCTGCGGATACCGTGGCGGACTTCGGCGCGCGCCCGCAGCCAGTCGGTCGGATAGACCTCGACGAAACCGCCGGCCTCCAGCCCCCAGCGCACTTCGGACAGGCCGACCAGCTCGGCATCGGTGCCCTCGTCGCGCTTGGTCACCAGCTTGCCGACGATGCCGGCGCGCACCGCGCCATTGTCGAACAGCGAGACGGACGGATTGTCGTTGCGCGAGGAAAACCGCACGGCGGGCCCGACCTTGCCGACCGAGAACATCGGCGCGAATTGCAGCTTGCGGCTGTTGGCACCCTCGAAGCGCGGCGCGGAGAAAGCAGCGCCACCCACCGACACGTACCAGTCCCCGGACCACCAGGGCCGGCCATCACCGGCACAGGCGGACGACGCCGACGAAAGCAGCACCGCCGCGGCGGCGGCGGAGGCGAAGAACCTGAGCATGAGGGCACCCCTTTGACGCAAGACAGAACCGGCCGGCGCCTCGGCCGGTGGATTTTCACGCAACCTAAACCGTGTGGCTTACCAGCCTGTTAACCAAGGGGCGTGGCGCGCACTGCGCGCACCGGTATAGGGCTTCAGAACGCCACCCTCTCCAGCGGCGGCCGGGTCGCCTCGAATTGCTTGAGCACGGCCTCCCGCTCCTGGATGTAGTTACGGTTGTCGGGCGTGGCGAATTGCTGACGGGCGATCTGCATCTGGAAGACGAACAGCTCGTCCCAGCGGAAGGCGATTTCGGAGCCCGCGAGATAGAATTCCCACATGCGGAAGAAGCGCTCGTCATAGAGCGCCACCGCCTCCGCCTTGCGGGCGACGAAGCGCTCGCGCCAGGCCCGCAGCGTCTGGGCATAGTGCAGCGGCAGGATCTCGACATCGCGCACCAGAAGCCCCGCCTTTTCCACCGAGGGCACGACCTCGCCGACGGACGGGATATAGCCGCCAGGGAAAATGTACTTCTCGATGAAGGGATTGGTCATGTAGCTCGGCTTGGGACGGCCGATGGAATGCAGCACCATGACGCCATCCCGCGACAGCAATTCCGCCGCCTTGCGGAAGAAGCGATCGTAATGGGTGCGGCCGACATGCTCGAACATGCCGACCGAGACGATGCGGTCGTAGGTCTGGGATTTCAGGTAGCGGTAATCCTGCAGCTCGAACCGCACGCGGTTCGACAGGCCGCGCCTGGCGGCGCGGTCGCGCGAGACCTTGAGCTGCTCTTCGCTGAGCGTGATGCCGGTGACGTCGGCGCCGACGGCTTCCGACAGATACATCGCCATGCCGCCCCAGCCGGAGCCGATTTCCAGAATGGACTGGTCGGGCTCCAGCAGCAGCTTGGCGGCGATATGCCGCTTCTTGGCGAGCTGCGCCTCGTCCAGGCTGATGCCAGGCGGATTGAAATACGCGCAGGAATACTGCCAGTCCTCGTCGAGGAACAGGTCGAACAGTTTTGCGCTCAGGTCGTAATGATGGGCGACGTTGTAGCGGTTGCGGTTGATCGGGTTGCGGGCGGCGATCTGCGACACCACCGTGCGGCCGATCAGCCGCGCCGCCATCAGGGGAGAAAACACCTCGTTGATAGTGTTGCCCTTCACCAGTTCGAGGAAATCATAGATGCTGCCCTGCTCCATGACGAAGCGGCCATCCATGAAAAGCTCGCCAAGCTTCAGCGTCGGGTCGGCGGCCAGTTCCGCCTCGGCCGCCGCGTCCGCCAGCCGGATACGCACTGCCGTCCCCCCGCCATCGCCATAGACGACCGTTTCGCCCGAGGCATAAACGATCGTCAGGTTTCCCTTGCGGACGATGCGACCGATCAGACCACGCAAATCCAATGACATGCAAAACCCCCAAACCTTGACCGGCATCGAAAAGGCGCCGGCAGGCCGGCGTCGATGCGCAAACCTAACGAGCCGCAACCTCTCAAGGGCTTGAGGCTCCGCAATCATGAAAAGCGGATCGGCAGTCGTTTCGGGAGGCTTGCATGGACTGGCGGGAATGGAAGGCACGGCCATATTCCGGCCGCTTCCCACGCATTCAGGCACAGACTGCAAGCCTCTCGCTCTTCGGTTGGGGATCGTCCCGAAGCAGGCAACCGGTCGGTCTGGCAGGCCTGGCCAGTTGTCGGCTCCGGCCAATCCTGCAATCATACAAGAACTGACGGAACCAGACTCTTCACACTGAAAAAATCTATGCCGGCCTTAGCAAATGACAAGTCGATTCCGGCGATTCCGAATGCTCTTGTCAGGACTGTTGCAGAACAACAACAGTCCCGACGCTTTACGGTAAACAAGCGCTATTTGCGCTGCATTGCCGCGGCCAGCGCAGCGCCGAGACTCCCTTGCGTTTCCGGCTTCTTGCCGGCCTGCGATGGCTTTCCACCGGGCTTGAGGCCGCCGGACTTGGGGCCGCCGCCGGACTTGGCATCGCGGGATGGCGAGGACGGCATGGTGCCATCATCCTTGCGCATCGACAGGCCGATGCGCTTGCGCTTGGCATCGACCTCGACCACCCGCACCTTGACGATATCGCCGGCCTTGACCACCTCATGCGGATCCTTGACGAAGCGGTCGGCGAGCTGGGAGACATGCACCAGCCCGTCCTGATGCACGCCGATATCGACGAAGGCGCCGAAGGCGGCGACATTGGTGACCGTGCCCTCCAGCACCATGCCGGGCACGAGGTCGGAAATTTCGTTCACACCCTCGGCGAAGGTCGCGGTCTTGAAACTCGGGCGCGGGTCGCGACCGGGTTTTTCCAGTTCGGCAATGATATCGCGCACAGTCGGCAGACCAAAAGTCTCGTCCACGAACTGGCGGGGGTCGAGACCCTTCAGCACCTGGCTGTCGCCCATCAGGCTGCGCAGGTCGCGACCGCAGGCGGCGACGATCTTCTTGGCGACGCCATAGGCTTCCGGGTGGACGGAGGACGCATCCAGCGGCTCCTTGCCACCCGGAATGCGCAGGAAGCCGGCGCATTGCTCGAAGGTGCGGTTGCCGAGGCGCGGCACCTTCAAGAGATCCTTGCGGCTGGCAAACGGGCCGGTCTGGTCGCGATGGGCGACGATGGATTCGGCAATCGACGGCCCGAGACCGGAAACGCGGGCCAGCAGCGGCGGCGAGGCCGTGTTGAGATCGACGCCGACGGCATTCACCGCATCTTCGACCACCGCATCCAGCGAGCGGCTGAGACGCTGCTGATCGACATCGTGCTGATACTGGCCGACACCGATGGATTTCGGGTCGATCTTGACCAGCTCCGCCAGCGGATCCTGAAGGCGGCGCGCAATGGAAACCGCCCCGCGCAGCGACACGTCGATGTTGGGGAATTCCCTGGCCGCCGTTTCGGAAGCCGAATAGACCGAGGCGCCGGCTTCCGAAACGATGACCTTGGTCGGCTTCGGCGCCGGCAGGGCGGCGAGCATGTCGGCCACCAGCTTTTCCGTCTCGCGGCTGCCGGTGCCGTTGCCGATGGCGATCAGCTCGACCTTGTGCTTGCGGATCAGCGATGCCAGCTCGGCCTGCGTGCCGCGCACGTCGTTCTTCGGCGGGAAGGGATAGACGGTGGTGGTTTCCAAGAGCTTGCCGGTGCCGTCGACGATCGCCACCTTGACGCCGGTGCGGATGCCGGGATCGAGGCCCATGGTGGCGCGCGAGCCGGCGGGTGCGGCCAGCAGCAAATCCTTCAGGTTGCGGGCGAAGACGTGGATCGCCTCCTCCTCCGCCCGTTCGCGCAATTCGCGCATCAGGTCGAGGGAGAGCGAGACGGAGAGTTTGACGCGCCATGTCCAGCCTGCGACGTCGGCCAGCCAGCGGTCGGCGGCACCCTTCTGGCCGATCTCGTAGGCGTTGGCGATCATCCGCTCGACGGGTTTGACCGCCGACGTGTCCTCCGCGTCGACATCGATGGTCAGCGCCAGCACTTCCTCGTTCCAGCCGCGCAGCATGGCGAGCGCGCGGTGGCCGGGAACGGTCGCCCAGCGTTCGGCATGGTCGAAATAATCGGCGAATTTTTCACCCGAGGCCTGCTTGCCGTCGACCACCTTGGCGCGCAGGAAAGCGCGGTCTTTCATATAGTTGCGCAGGCGGCCGAGCAGGTCGGCATTCTCGGTCATGCCTTCGGCAATGATGTCGCGTGCGCCTTCCAGCGCCGTCTTCACATCCGCCACATCGGCCGACAGATAGGTTTCGGCCAGTTTCGCCGGCTCGGCAGCGCGGTTTGCGAGGATGGCCTCGGCCAGCGGGGCAAGCCCGCGCTCGCGGGCGATTTCGGCACGGGTGCGGCGCTTCGGCTTGTAGGGCAGATAGAGATCTTCCAGCTCCGCCTTGGTGACGGCGGCGTCGATCTTGCCGCGCAGTTCCTCGGTCATCTTGCCCTGGCCGTCGATACTGTCGAGGATCGCCTTGCGCCGCGCGCCGAGTTCGCGCAGGTAGACCAGCCGCTCCGACAGCGTGCGCAACTGGGTGTCGTCCAGCCCGCCGGTCACTTCCTTGCGGTAGCGGGCGATGAAGGGCACGGTCGCGCCTTCGTCGAGCAGGCCGATGGCGGCCGTCACCTGTCCCGCGCGGGCGTTGATTTCCGAGGCGATGATCGCGGCGAGAGCGGCGGTGTCTGCGGCCATGGTTCACTTCCTGTCGACGATTGCGATTCGGCCGAAGATAGCGATGCAAGCCGGCCAGACAACGTTTTCCTTGGCCGCGCCCACAGGAAAGCGCCGCACCCTTCCCACCTTCGGCCCTTGACCTTTGGCCCCCGCGCCCTTAACCCGCCAGAAGTCGGAAAGGAAGGGACAAGCGATGAAGGTTCTGCTGATCGGATCGGGTGGACGCGAACATGCGCTGGCATGGAAACTGAAGCAATCGCCGCTTCTGACCGAACTCTTCGCCGCGCCGGGTAATCCGGGCATCGGCGAATGCGCCACCCTGCTCTCGCTCAATACCGACGATCATGCCGCCGTCCTGAGCTTCTGCCGCGAGGCAGACATCGACCTCGTCGTCGTCGGGCCGGAAGCGCCGCTGGTCGCCGGGCTTGCCGATGCGTTGCGTGCCGGCGGCATCGCCACCTTCGGACCTTCGGCGGCGGCTGCCCAGTTGGAAGGCTCCAAGGGTTTTACCAAGGATCTCTGCGCCCGCTACGATATCCCGACCGGCGCCTACCAGCGCTTCAACAATGCCCCGAAAGCCAAGGCCTATATCCGCCAGCAGGGCGCGCCGATCGTCGTCAAGGCGGATGGGCTTGCCGCCGGCAAGGGCGTGACGGTGGCCATGACCGTCGAAGAGGCGCTGGCCGCCGTCGATGACTGCTTCGAGGGCGCATTCGGCGCTGCGGGCGCGGAAGTCGTGGTCGAGGCCTTCCTCGATGGCGAGGAAGCCAGCTTCTTCTGCCTCTCCGACGGCAAGACGGCTTTGGCGCTCGCCACCGCCCAGGACCACAAGCGCGTCGGCGACGGCGATACCGGTCCGAACACCGGCGGCATGGGCGCCTATTCTCCCGCCCCGGTGATGACGCCCGACATGGTCGAGCGGACGATGAAGGAGATCATCGAGCCAACCATTCGCGGCATGGCCGAAAGCGGCTACCCCTTCACCGGCGTGTTCTTCGCCGGGCTGATGATCACCGCCAGGGGACCGGAACTGATCGAATACAATGTCCGCTTCGGCGATCCGGAATGCCAGGTGCTGATGATGCGGCTGCAAAGCGACCTGTTGCCGCTGCTCAACGCCGCCGCCACCGGCACGCTGGACCGGGTCTCCGCCGAATGGAGCGACGACGCGGCGCTGACCGTGGTGCTGGCCTCCAAGGGGTATCCCGGCGCCTACGACAAGAACACGCCGATCCGCGCCCTGCCCGATCCGCAGAACGGAGCAAAGGTGTTCCATGCCGGCACAGCCATGAAGGACGGGCAACTCGTCGCGACCGGCGGCCGTGTGCTCAACGTCACCGCCCGCGGCGCGAGCGTCGGCGAAGCGCAGGCGCGAGCCTATGCCCTGGTCGATGCGGTGGAGTGGGACAACGGTTTCTGCCGCCGCGACATCGGCTGGCGGGCGGTCGAACGCGAGCGTGGCTGAAAAACCGACGCTTCGTTCAATTTTTACCGAAGATCCTGAACGGATCGAAAGGAAGCGAGCATAGTCTCCCGTTCAAAGATCGACGGGAGTTCGTTCCATGCGCTTTCATCTCATCCTCGCCACCGCCCTGATCCTTGCCGGCCCGGCGCTCGCCTCATCCATCGAGACGGTGGGCGTGACGGTGAAGGCCGGCAGCATCGTCGTCAAATCCTGCGCCGATTGCCCGGCCCCCAAGCCCGTCGTGCATCGCGACAGCTATATCGTGCCGGCGCTGCGCACGGGCACGCAGACGATCGAACTGAAGGACATCAACGGCGAGAAGAAAGTGGTGCGCACCGAGGCCTGGATGGGCGGCTCGCCGGTCGTCTATATCAGCAACCCGCCGAAGCAGGACGAGACCGCCCAGCCGGCGACAACAGCCCCGGCAACCAACCCCCCCACGGCCGTTCCCGTCGCCGACTCCATGATCAGCACGCAGACACAGGCCATCGAAGCCGCCGCCATCGGCACGACCGCCGCGCCGCCGCGCGACGGCATCGACAAGTCGGCCACCACGGCGGCGCTGGACACCGATCCGGCCGCTGCCGCACCGGTCGAAACAGCCGCAGCCGTCAAACCGCTTGACGCGTCAAAATTTGAACTTCGTTTGCAGCCATAATCGCCCCGTTCCCTGCCCCACCAGCCGATCCACCGGCCCAAGGGCCCCAGCGCCTCCGATCTCGTCCATCGGAGGCGCTTTGCGTTTCGGGTGTGAACGCCCTCTTTCGGCTTTGCAGTATGAAGCACATCGCTGCCGCAAATCCCTTCTCCCTCGGGATGCTCCGTTTCACATCACCGGTCGCATCTGCGAAAATCAGCGAACTTTGCCTGGCGCCGGCTACTCTGCCTCCAGCGCCATGATCCGCGCCGCCAATGCCTCGATCTCACTATGGGCGTAGACCGCGATCCCCTCGCGTCGCAGCAGCGCGGCAACCACGCCGTTGCCGGCATGGCGGGTGCCGGAAAACGTGCCGTCATAGATGAAGCCGGAGCCGCAGGACGGACTGCCGTCGATCAGCAGCGCGAAGCGGCAATTTTCGGCGCGCGCGAGGGCAAGCGCATTTTGCGCGCCGGCGAGGAAAGGTTCGGTGACGTCGCCGCCGGTGATTTCCAGGATGCGGGCATGGCCGTCCAGCACCGCCTTGCCATCGGCGCCGGCCTCGATTTCGGCGGGCGGGCGTGGCACGGGCAGGCCGGCGGACATTTCCGGGCACAGGGTGACCAGCCGCCTCTCGGCCCGCCAGCGGTCCATGATCGGATGGGAGAGCGGCTTGGCGCCGCCGTCATAGCGCACCGCCTGCCCCATCAGGCAGGCGCTGACCAGGATTTTTTCCGGCCCGCGCCCGCGCAATGTCAGCCGGCGATCTTGGAGAAATCGGCGACGGTGCCGGTCGCCTCGCGGATTGCCTTCAAGAGCGCCAGACGATTCGCGCGGATGGCGGCGTCCTCGTCATTGACCAGAACATCCTCGAAGAAGGTGTCGACGGGGCCGCGGAGCGTAGACAGCGCCTGCATGGCGGAGCGGAAATCTTCCGTCGCGACCGCTTCGGCGGCGGCCTTGGTGGCTTGCGTTATCGCGGCAAACAGCGCCTTTTCGGCGTCGAGCTTCAGCAGCGCCTCCGAGACGCCGTCGGCGACGACGGTGCCCTTCTTTTCCTCCGCCGCAAGAAGCTGTGTGGCGCGCTTGGTGCCGGCCAGCAGGTTCTTGCCGTCCTCGGAGGTGATGAAGGCGGTCAGCGCCTCGGCGCGGCGGGCGACCATCAACAGATCGTCGGCGTCAGGCGTCAGCACGGCATCGATGATGTCGTGGCGCGCGCCCTGATCGCGCAGGTAGACTTTTAAGCGGTCGTGGAAGAAGGAGAGCAGATCGGCGTCCTGCGTCATGGCAAGCAATGGCAGGCGGATTTTGCGTTCCAGCAGGATGCGGACGACGCCAAGCGCGGCGCGGCGCAGCGCATAGGGGTCCTTCGAGCCGGTCGGCTTCTCGTCGATGGCCCAGAAGCCGGTCAGAGTGTCGAGCTTGTCGGCCAGCGCCACCGTCAGCCCGACTTTGTCGGCCGGCAGGCGGTCGGAAGGGCCGTTCGGCTTCCAGTGATCCTCGATGGCGGCGGCAACGGAGGCATCCTCGCCCTGCAGGCCGGCATATTTGCGGCCCATGACGCCTTGAAGCTCGGGGAATTCGCCGACGGCCTCGGTGCGCAGGTCGGCCTTGGCCAGCACCACGGCGCGGTCCACCAGCGCGGCATCCGCACCGACGATGGGAGCCAGCTTTTCCGCCAGAGCGCGGATGCGGGCGACGCGTTCGCCTTGGGTGCCGAGCTTGGCATGGAAGGTGACGTTGAGCGCATCGAGCTTGGCCATGCGCTGGTCGAGCGGTTTTTTGAGATCCAGGCCGAATTTTTCGGCCGATGGCTTCAGCGTGTCGAGGTCCGGCAGGTCGCCCTGGTCGCGGGTCCAGAAATGCTTGGCGTCCGACAGGCGGGCGCGCACGACCTTGCCGTTGCCATGGACGATTTCCTTGCCGCCGTCCTTGGCCTCGATGTTCGAGACCAGGATGAAATGGTTGGAAAGGTCTTCGCTGCCCTGGCGGCGGGTGACGAAACATTTCTGGTTGGTCTTGATGGTCAGGCGGATGATTTCGCCGGGAATGGCGAGGTAATCCTCCTCGAAGGTGCCCATCAGCACCTGCGGATATTCCACAAGGCCGGAGACTTCCTCCAGCAGGCCCTCGTCCTCGACCAGATCGAGGCCGTTGGCGAAGGTCAGGTTGGCGGCGTCCTGGGCGATGATCTGCTTGCGGCGCTCGGCATCCAGCACCACCTTGGCCTTTTCGAGGCTGGCGGCGTAATCGTCGAAGCGGCGCACGGTGATCGCCTGCGGCGCATGGAAGCGGTGGCCATAGGTGACGTTGGAGGCGGTGATGCCGTCGATCTCGAAGGGGATAACGACGGTTTCGTCATGCTCCGAGCCGAAGGTGCAGACGATGGATTGCAACGGGCGCACCCAGCGGAGCGAACCGGGTTCGGCCGAGGCGGCGCCCCAGCGCATCGGCTTGCCCCAGGGGAAGTTGCGGATGATGCCGGGCATCACCTCGGCGACGATCTCTTCCGCCGCCCGGCCGGGTCTGACGACGACCGCAACGTAGAAATCACCCTTCTTCAGATCGCTCTGCACCTGCGCTTCGCTGACCGAGGCAAGCCCGGCCGAGCGGAGAAAGCCTTCGATGGCCTTTTCGTTGGCATCGGTGCGCGGGCCTTTCTTTTCCTCGCGCACATCGGCGGAGCGGGCGGTCAGGCCGCGAATGTCCAGCGTCAGGCGGCGCGGCGTCCAGTATTCGCGGGCGCCCTCGTAAGTCAGGCCTGCTTCCACCAGCGCATCGGTGACCAGCTTTTTCAGATCGCCCGCCGCCTTGCGCTGCATGCGGGCGGGAATTTCCTCGGAGCGGAGTTCGATGAGAAGATCGGGCATCGGGTCAGACTTTTCGGTTCGCAAACGGAGAGCCGCCGACTTAAAGCGCCTTGCGCTTTAAGCTTTTGTGCTGTCGCATGTCGTTATCACAAAACCGCGTACCGCAGTTTTGCGCGACAGGCTTTAGCAAGCCGGCGCGCACTTGTCATCCGTTAAGGCTTCAAAAACTGGCGGGCAGGCTACCAGCCGCCGCCCCCGCCACCGCCTCCCCCGCCGCCGGAGGAGCCGCCGGAAAAGCCGGACGAGGAGGACGACTGCGGCGCCGGCAGCGTCGAGCGGATCGTGCTCGCCATCGACGAGGAAAAGCCGCCGATGCGCTCGCCGATATTGCCATGACTGCCGGCATACCAGACAGGGCTGTAGGCGACGGCGCCCGCGGCCGCCGTCTTCAGCCATGTCTCGAAGGCCTCCGACCACGGCTTTTCGACGCCGAGGGCAACGGCATAAGGCAGCAGCGTCTCGAAATGCTGCGGCGACAT
>JAFKJU010000008.1 GCA_017305935.1 Hyphomicrobiales bacterium
AAGGCCAAGAAGAAGCCGCTCGACAAGAAGACGCCGGCCGATTTCGGCGTCGACGTGGCGCCGCGCCTGAAGGTCTTGAAGACCGAGGAACCGGCCGGCCGCAAGGCGGGCGTCAAGGTGGGCTCCGTCGCCGAACTGGTCGACAAGCTCAAGAACGAAGCCGGCGTGCTTTGATCTGAACCGGAAGATTTGAGGAGTTTTAGACCATGGCCATTCTTCTTCTGGCAGAACACGACAACACCCATCTCTCCGACCAGACCGCCAAGGCGCTGACGGCCGCCAAACAGATCGGCGCCGACGTGCATGTGCTGGTCGCAGGCAGCAATGCCAAGGCAGCAGCCGATGCCGCCGCCAGGCTTGCCGGCGTTTCCAAGGTGCTGGTTGCCGACGATACAAGCCTTGCCAACAATCTCGCCGAGCCGCTGGCGGCCTTGATCGTCTCGCTGGCGCCTGCCTATGACACGATCATCGCCGCCGCGACCTCGTCGGCCAAGAACGTGCTGCCGCGGGTTGCCGCGCTGCTCGACGTGGCGCAGGTCTCGGAAATCGTTGAGGTGGTTTCCCCCGATACCTTCAAGCGCCCGATCTATGCCGGCAACGCCATCCAGACGGTGCAGGCGAGCGATGCCAGGAAAGTCATCACCGTGCGCACCGCCTCGTTCGCCGCGGCCGGCGAGGGCGGCAGTGCCCCGGTCGAAAGCGTCGCAGCCGTCGCGAACCCCGGCCTCTCCACCCATGTGGCAGATGCCTTGTCATCGTCGGATCGTCCGGAACTGACGTCTGCCAAGATCATCATCTCGGGCGGCCGGGCGCTGGGTTCGTCGGAGAAGTTCCAGGAGGTCATCCTGCCGGTTGCCGACAAGCTTGTGGCTGCCGTCGGTGCATCGCGTGCGGCCGTCGATGCCGGCTATGCGCCCAACGACTGGCAGGTCGGACAGACCGGCAAGGTGGTCGCGCCGCAGCTCTATATCGCCTGCGGCATCTCCGGCGCCATCCAGCATCTGGCGGGCATGAAGGACAGCAAGGTGATCGTGGCGATCAACAAGGACGAGGAAGCCCCGATCTTCCAGGTCGCCGACTACGGCCTCGTCGCAGACCTCTTCGAAGCCCTGCCGGAATTGCAAAAGGCTTTGTAAGCCAAATTCCGCAACGGTTTTTGCAGTCGCGAATAAAAACTGGAAAAAATCGCGTCATCGGATTATCAATCTTGCCGGGTCGGGGGTTCGATCCGGCATTTTCATGTGCGAGGACACGGGGGCGTGGCATCGCCAAAGGGGTAGATAGCTCATGATCAAGAATATCGGGATAATCGGCGCGGGACAGATGGGGTGCGGTATTGCACATGTCTCGGCGTCCGCCGGATACAAGGTTCATATCTACGACGTCACCCAGGATCGCATCGATGCCGGCCTCGCCACCATCAACGGCAACCTGGCCCGCCAGGTCAGCCACGGCAAGATGACCGAGGAGCAGCGCAATGCGGCGCTGGCCCTGATTTCCGGCTCGTCCGACACCAATGACCTCGCGCCCATGGATCTGGTCATCGAGGCGGCGACCGAGGACGAATCGGTCAAGCGCAAGATCTACGCGCAGATCTGCCCGGTGCTGAAGCCGGAGGCGATCCTCGCCACCAACACCTCGTCGCTGTCGATCACCCGGCTTGCCTCGGCCACCGACCGCCCCGAGCGTTTCATGGGCATCCATTTCATGAATCCGGTGCCGGTGATGAAGCTGGTCGAGCTGGTGCGCGGCATTGCCACCGACGAGCCGACCTTCACCGCCGCGAAGAATTTCGTCGATACGCTGGAAAAGACGATCACCGTCGCGGAAGATTTCCCGGCCTTCATCGTCAACCGCATCCTGCTGCCGATGATCAACGAGGCGATCTATACGCTGTACGAAGGCGTCGGCACCGTCGAGGCGATCGACACCGCCATGCGGCTTGGCGCCAACCATCCGATGGGCCCGTTGCAGCTTGCCGATTTCATCGGCCTCGACACCTGTTTGTCGATCATGCAGGTGCTGCATGACGGCCTCGCCGACAGCAAGTACCGCCCCTGCCCGCTGCTGGTCAAATATGTCGAGGCCGGCTGGCTCGGCCGCAAGTCGGGTCGCGGCTTCTACGACTATCGCGGCGAAAAGCCGGTTCCGACGCGGTAATTCATCCCGCTCAGGTGAGCGGGATCATCACCGTCTTGCGATAGGCGGGGCGCTCGGTCAGGCGTTCGTACCAGGCCTTGAGGGCGGGGAGCTCCGCCCGCTCGATCTCCATGCCGAACCAGCCATAGATGATGACGCCGAGCGGAATGTCGCCGATACCGAAATTGTCGCCGGACAGCCAGGGCCGGACAGCCAGCGCCGCGTCGGCAATCGCCAGCGCCCGGTTGCAGGCCTCCAGCCCTGCGGCAATTTTTGCCGGATCGCGCTCCGCCGGCGGCGTGCGCACCAGGCCCCAGAAGACGTCGCTGAATGGCCGCACCACAGTTCCCAGCGTCCAGTCCATCCATTTTTCCGCCGAGGCCTGTGTGGCGGGATTATCGAGGCGCAGATGGCCTGCGCCATACTTCGCCGCGAGATAACGAACGATGGTGTTCGATTCCCACAACACCAGATCGCCATCCTCCAGCACCGGCACCAGTCCGTTCGGGTTGAGGGCGCGAAACGCCGGCTCGTCGACCACGCCGAAGACGCCGCCGGCATCGATACGCTCGTAAGCGAGGCCCAGTTCCTCGGCGCACCATAGCGCCTTCTTGACATTGGCCGAATTGGTCCGGCCCCAGATTTTCAAGGTCATTCTCGTCTCCTGACCGCTTGTTTTGCCGCTTTTCTGGAAATGCCTTTAAACCGGATCGTTTTTGGCTTGCACAGCCTGCACCAGCGCCTTGGCATCCTCGCTGTCCCAGGCGGCGGGGCCGTTCATGGCGCCGATCAGGCAGCCCTTGGCATCCAGCATCAGCGTCACCGGCAAGCCGAAAGCCAGCCCTTCCTTCTTCAGGTCGTTGAACACGCCCATGCTGGGATCGTGATAGAGCTTTAACGCATCGACGCCGGTTTCGGCGAGGAAGGCTTTCGGCTTCTCATTGTCGCCGGTATCGATATTGACGGCCACCACCTCGAAACCCGGGCCTGCCTTGGCCTTCTGCAGCGCATTCAGCGCCGGCATTTCCTCGCGGCAGGGCACGCACCATGTCGCCCAGAGATTGAGCAGCACGGCCTTGCCGGTGAAATCGGCAAGCTTGATATCCTTGCCGTCGCCATCCTTGAAGGCGAGCTGGCCGAGCTTGCGCGGCTCGGAAACCGGCGCCATCGCCGCCACCTGCCCCTTTGCGGCGGCGGAAAGCGCGGCGATGGTTGGCCTAGCGGCTTCGCACTGGCCGCTGGCGGCCGTTTGCGCCGCGCCATTGCCAGACCCCATGCGCTTCACGTATACCGCACCCGCACCCGCGACGATGCCGGCCACGGCGGCGATCGCGATCAGTTTGGCAGAGGGAAACCGGAACGGGTTTTGGGCTGTCATTTCATTCTCCAGGATGGGCATCGCATGGCTGACGGCACTCACGACACCAAATCCTCCAACCAGATGTGGGGCGGGCGTTTCGCTTCCGGGCCGGACGCGATCATGGAGGAGATAAATGCCTCGATCGGTTTCGACAAGAAGTTGTTTGCCCAGGATATCCGTGGCTCCATCGCCCATGCGACGATGCTGGCGCATCAAGGCATTATCGCGCAAGAAGACAAGACAAAAATAGTTGAAGGGCTGGAGGCGATCCAGACCGAGATCGAAAGCGGCAATTTCGAATTCTCCCGCCGCCTCGAAGACATCCACATGAATGTCGAGGCCCGGCTTGCCGCCCTCATCGGCCCCGCCGCCGGCCGGCTGCACACCGCCCGCTCGCGCAACGACCAGGTGGCCGTCGATTTCCGCCTCTGGGTCAAGGAAGAGTTGCAAAGGACCGAACGCGCGCTGACCGGGCTGATCGAGGCCTTCCTCGACCGCGCCGAGGAACATGCCGACACCGTCATGCCCGGCTTCACCCATATGCAGACCGCCCAGCCGGTCACCTTCGGCCATCACTGCATGGCCTATGTCGAAATGTTCGGCCGCGATCGCCAGCGCGTGCGCCACGCCATCGAGCATCTCGACCAGAACCCGCTGGGCGCCGCGGCCCTCGCCGGCACCGGCTTCCCCATCGACCGCCACATGACCGCGCGCGCGCTCGGTTTCCGCGAGCCGACCCGCAATTCCATCGACACCGTCTCCGACCGCGATTTCGCGTTGGAATTCCTGGCCGTCGCCGCGATTGCCGCCACGCACCTGTCGCGTCTGGCCGAAGAAATTGTCATCTGGTCGACATCGCAATTCGGCTTCATCCGCCTGTCGGATGCGTTTTCGACCGGCTCGTCGATCATGCCGCAGAAGAAGAACCCGGATGCCGCCGAGCTGGTGCGCGCCAAGACCGGCCGCATCAACGGCTCGCTGGTCGCGCTCTTGACGGTGATGAAGGGCCTGCCGCTCGCCTATTCCAAGGATATGCAGGAAGACAAGGAACAGGTCTTCGATGCCGCCGAAAGCCTGGAATTGGCGATTGCCGCCATGACCGGCATGATGCGCGACATGACCATCCGCGCCGACCGGATGAAGGCCGCCGCCGGCTCCGGCTATTCCACCGCCACGGATCTGGCCGACTGGCTGGTGCGCGAGGCCGGCCTGCCTTTCCGCGACGCCCACCATGTCACCGGCCGCGCCGTGGCGCTGGCCGAAAGCAAGGGCTGCGAACTGGCCGACCTTTCGCTGGAAGAGCTGCAGGCGATCCATCCCGACGTCAAGGCGGGCATCTTCGACGTGCTGACCGTGGAAGCCTCCGTCGCCAGCCGCAAGAGTTTTGGCGGAACGGCGCCCGCGCAGGTGCGCGAGCAGATCGCCTGGTGGCGCACGGCTCTGTGATCGCCCATATTTGACACTCAACAAGCCGGCCAAACTTCGCTAAGAAGGGCCGGCTATTCCATTGTTGAAGAGGAATTCCTGCCGATGACCTTGCGATCTCTCATCCGTGTGTCGATGGCGCTCAGCGTCGTTGCTTTGGCCGCCGCCGGATGCGGACGACGCGGCGATCTCGATCCGCCGAGCACCCCGGTGGAGATGCAGAACAAGCGCAGCAACACCGCCGCTCCCAAGGTCGAAGACAAGCACTTCATCCTCGATCCACTTCTCTAAAGACGCATTTCTCGACAGGGAAAACCGCTTCACACTTTTCCCGGAAATGCTTTGAGGTTCCTCCCGTGAATCATTTCGAATATCGCGACGGCATTCTCCATGCGGAAGGCGTGCCGATCCCCGAGATCGCAAGGGAGGTCGGCACCCCCTTCTATTGCTATTCCACCGCGACGCTGGAACGCCATTACAAGGTATTCGCCGCCGCCTTCGCCGATGTCGATTCGCTCGTCTGCTATGCGATGAAGGCGAATTCGAACCAGGCGGTCTTGAAGACGCTTGCCCGGCTCGGCGCCGGCGTCGACGTGGTTTCCGAAGGCGAATTGCGCCGGGCGCTGGCCGCCGGCGTTCCCGCCAGCCGCATCATGTTCTCCGGCGTCGGCAAGACGCCGCGCGAGATGGACGCCGCGCTCGAAGCCGGCATCTACTGCTTCAACGTCGAATCCGAGCCGGAACTGGAAGTGCTGAACCAGCGCGCCGTCAAGGCAGGCAAACGCGCGCCGGTCTCCTTCCGCATCAACCCGGATGTCGATGCCCGCACGCATGCGAAGATCTCGACCGGCAAGAAGGAAAACAAGTTCGGCATTTCCTGGGAGCGCGCCCGCGCCGTCTATGCCCATGCCGCCACTTTGCCGGGCATTGAAGTCACCGGCATCGACATGCATATCGGCAGCCAGATCACCGAGCTGCAGCCCTTCGACGACGCCTTCCGCCTGCTGAAGGATCTGGTCGCGACGTTGCGCGCCGATGGCCATGCCATCGATCACGTCGATATCGGCGGCGGTCTCGGCATTCCCTACAAGGACGACAACAGCCCGCCGCCGCTGCCGGACGCCTATGCGGAAACGGTCAAGAACCAGTTGCGCGACCTCAACTGCAAACTGATCACCGAGCCCGGCCGGCTGATCGTCGGCAATGCCGGTATCCTCGTCACCGAAGTCATCTATGTGAAGGATGGCGGCGAAAAGTCCTTCGTGATCGTCGATGCGGCGATGAACGACCTGATCCGCCCGACGCTGTATGAGGCCTATCACGAGATCCGCCCGGTGGTCCTGTCCGCCGCCAGCGCCCCGCGCATCCGCGCCGATGTCGTCGGCCCGGTCTGCGAGACCGGCGATTACCTTGCACTTGACCGGGAAATGGCCGAGCCGAAGCCGGGTGAGTTGATCGCCGTCGGTTCGGCCGGCGCTTACGGCGCGGTGCAGGCCGGCACCTATAACAGCCGCCTGCTGGTGCCCGAGGTTCTGGTCAGCGGCGATCGTTTCCATGTGGTGCGCCCGCGCGAGACCTACGAGGATCTGATCGGCCTCGATTCCATCCCGGCCTGGCTCGGCTGACCCATTGCCGTGGCGGTCGCACGAAAAAGTGACCGCCATCGGTCGCTTGCCCTCGTCTTCGCCACAAAGGCTGCTATCCTGAATGGGAGATGCGCCCCGACGCGAACCGCGTCGCGCGACATAGCCGGACCGGGAGGCTCGCAATCAGGAGACAGGCCGCATGACCCCACCCCGCCATGACCTGACGGGCGCGTTTTCGACCGGATCGCCGCTGGCGCGCCGGGTCGCGATCAAGCGCCTGTTGGCGCGGCTGGTGCTGCTGGCCGAACAGGCGCTGCCCCTGACGCTTCTGCCGCTCTCGTTCCTCGCTCTGTTTCTCTCCTGCGCCTGGTTCGGCCTGTTTCGCATGGCGCCCGACTGGCTGCGCTGGCCGGCGGTCTTCCTGCTCACTTTCGGCTTCCTGGCTTCGCTGCTGCCGTTCGCCCGGCTGCGCTGGCCGAGGAACGCGGAAGCCGACCGGCTGCTGGAAGAGCGCAATGGCCTGACCCATCAGCCCGTCTCTGTGCAGGGCGATCGGCTCGCAGTCGAATCGCCCTTCGCACGCGCCCTGTGGCGCGAACACCAGACCCGCATGGCCGAGCGCATCGCCGGCCTCGATGCCGGCCTGCCGCAGCCCGATATCGCCCGGCACGACCGGCTGGCGCTGCGCACCCTGCCGGCATTGCTGCTGGTGACCGCCTTCGCCTATTCGCTCTCCAACGATGGCGGCACGCTTCGCGATGCCGTCGCCGAGCGCGTCGTCGCCGATGTCAGGCCGGATCTCCGCATCGATGCCTGGATCACGCCGCCGGCCTATACCGGCCGCGCCCCGCTCTATCTCACCGGCCAGAACGCGGCGCTCGACGTGGTGGACGTGCCGCAATTCTCCACGGTCACCATCCGCGTCACCGGCGGCGACGGCCAGGAGAAGGTCACCTTCCGCTCCGACGAAAGCCTGCAAGAAACCGAGGTGCCACGGGAGCAGGCGGAAAATGCGGACAAGGACAAGAAGCCAGCCCCACCAGCCCCGGAGGCGGAAAAGCCCGCCGGCGTCAGCAATCGTGCCATGAAGCTTGCCGAAAGCGGCGTGCTCGCCGCCGGCGGCCGCGAATGGGCGCTGAACGTCATTCCCGACAAGGGTCCGGAAATCACCTTCAATGGGTCGCCGCGCCGCGCCGCCAACGGCGCGCTGGAGATCGCCTTCACCGCCAGGGACGATTACGGCGTCCAGGAAGCCCATGCCGAAATCGTGCCGCTGGAGGGCGCCGAGGCGGATGCCGTGCCGCTCTATCCGCTGCCGGAATACAAGCTCGACCTGCCGCGCCGCAATGCCCGCGAGGTCAAGGGCACGACCAGCCGCAACCTCACCGAACATCCGCTGTCGGGCAAGCGCGTGCGCATCACCCTGGTCGCCACCGATGCCAGCGGCCAGACCGGCCGCAGCCAGCCGCATGAGATGATCATGCCGGCGCGCAATTTCTTCGAGCCGCTGGCGGCAGCGGTGGCCGAGGAACGCCAGACCTTTGCGCTCGACGTGCGAAAGCTGCCCGACGCCATCGCGCTCAACGAGGCGCTGACGCTGCGCGCCGACGAAACCATTCCCAACCTCACCCACTACCTGCTGATCGAATCGGCGCTGGCGCGCATGAAGCTCGCCCGCAACGAGGACATGCTGAAGGATACCGCCGACTACCTCTGGGAAATCGCGCTCGGCATCGAGGACGGCGATCTGTCGCTGGCCGAGCGCAAGCTGCGCGATGCCCAGCAGGCGCTCTCCGACGCGTTGGAGCGCAACGCTTCGGATGCCGAGATCAAGAAGCTGATGGACGAACTGCGCCAGGCGATGCAGAACTATCTGAACGCGCTTGCCCAGCAGCAGAACCCGAACGGCCAGCAGGCGCAATCGCCGAAGAACGTGCTGCGCCAGCAGGATCTGCAGGCCATGCTCGACCAGCTCGAAAACCTCGCCCGCTCCGGCAATCGCGACGCCGCCAAGCAGTTGCTGTCGGAAATGCAGCGGATGATGAACAACCTGCAGGCCGGTCGCCGGCCGCAGGGGCAGCAGGACAACAGTCCGATGCGCCAGCAGATCGACCGTCTCGGCGAGATCCTGCGCGACCAGCAAAAGCTGATGGACGAGACGTTCAAGCTCGACCAGGCGCTGCGCGACCGCATGCAGCGCGGCGATTTCGGCGAGGACGGCGAATTCCTCGACCGTCCGCAAGACCAGCCGCAGCAACAACAGGGTCAGCAGCAACAGGGCCAGCCGAACGGCAACCAGCAGCAACAGCTCGACCGGATGACCGAGGAGCAGTTGCGCGAGGCGCTGAAGCAGCTCCGCGCCCGGCAGGACGGTCTGGGGAAGAAGCTGCAGGAATTGCAGAAGGGCCTCAAGGACCTCGGCATGCAGCCCGGCGAAGGCTTCGGCGAGGCCGGCCGCGAGATGAAGGGCGCCGGCGAGGCGCTGGGCGAGAGCGAGGGCGAGCGGGCGGTGCAAGGCCAGGGCAAGGCGCTGGAAGCGCTGCGCAAGGGCGCTCAGGACATGATGAACCAGATGATGCAGGCCCAGCAAGGCCAGGGTCAGGGCCAGGGCCAGGGCTCCGCCGGCAACGAGCCCAATGGCCGCGATCCCCTGGGACGCATGCGCCGCGCCGACGGCCCCGATTTCGGCGACCAGGTCAAGGTGCCCGACGAGATCGACGTCCAGCGCGCCCGCGAAATCCTCGACGAAATCCGCCGCCGCCTCGGCAACAATCCGGGCGCCGACTACGAGCGCCGCTATCTCGAACGCCTGCTCGACCTGCAATAGGAGAGGCGGCAGCGAGTGCCGCCTTCAACCGATCGACAGGCCGCCACCCTCTCCACGACGTCATCCTCGGGCCGTCCCGAGGATCTGCCCGTGCCCGCCAAGGCATTGATGCCAAAGGATTATATCCAGCGCTTCTAGAAGCTCGGCACAAGGGCGGGCATGACGGAGGAGAGGGTGGCGGCCTCCGCCAGAATCGAAAGGCGGCCATGGAGGCCGCCTTGACGATTTTCATTCAGATTGAGTTTACGCCGCCAGAGCGTGCGCCACGGCCTTGCGGATATCCGGCAGGGCAAAGGGTTTCGAGACGACGTCGACGATCTTTTCCATCAGGTCGTCGGCGCGTTCGCGCTGCTCGGCATAGCCGGTCATCAGTAGGATCTTCATGCCGGGATAGGCGGATGCCGCCTTGTGGGCCAGTTCGATGCCGTCCATGACCGGCATGCGGATATCCGAGAGCAGCAGGTCGAAACCGCCTTCCTGCAGCCGCTCCAGCCCTTCGGCGCCGTCGGCCGCCTCATAGGTCTCGTGGCCATCGAGGCGCAGGGCCCGCGCCACGAAACTGCGCAGCGAATCCTCGTCTTCCGTGATCAGAATTCTCGCCATCGCCATGCTCCGTCTGTTGTCTTCCGTTCGAGAAGGAGATCACCAGAGTTTCGTATGCGATCGGTAAACAGACGGGGATCGGACGCGTGACGTGGTTAACAAGGTCTGTCGGACATGCCGCACAAAATCATGCATCGATTCTGCACATCGCGGCCTGCGGGATCAAGAATGGCGATCAGCCTTCGGCATCACCTGTAACGACGCCGACGAAAGGAAGTTCCCGAAAAGCGTAAGCCACGTCCATGCCGTAGCCGACGACGAAATAATCGGGGCATTCGAAGCCGACATAATCCGCCTCCAGCTTTTCCTGGCGCTTGACGCTCTTGTCGAGCAGCACGGCGATGGTGACGTTGCGCGCGCCGCGCTCGTAGAGCAGTTCCTTGGCGAACAGCAGCGTGCGGCCGGATTCGAGGATGTCATCGATCAGCAGCACGTCGCGATCCTTGACGACGCTGTCGATGTCCTTGACGATGCGTACGCCCTTCGAGACCGTGCCCGTGCCATAGCTGGAAAGCGTGATGAACTCGACCTCTGGGGCGAGCCCGACATCGTGCAGGGCGCGAATGAGATCGGCGGCGAAGATGAACGAGCCCTTCAGCACCGCGATGACCAGCAGATCCTTGGTCGGGCCGGCAGCGATGTCGCTGGCCATCTTGCGGTTGCGCTCGGCGATCTGCTCGGCGGTGAAAAGGGGCTCGATATTCTTTCCGCGGACGACGGGCATGGGCAGGAAACTCCATCTGTTTCCTTTGCCGATACCACAACCTCAAGGGCGAGCGACAGCCGCCGTGGTGAAGGAAAGCTTGATTTGCGGATCTTTTCCACCCGGATGCGGCAAACGCGCCGCAAATCCGCGGCTGTGGCCGCTGAACATGGCGATTGCCGGCGGCGCGATGATGGTGCTCGCCACCATCCGCTCACCCGTCACCAGGTCGGCACGGATATCCGGCACCGCCACCGTGCCGCCGGAGCGATTCTCGACGATGCCGCGCACCACCAGAACCTTCATGCCGCCGGATTCCTCCGTGGTCAGCGTCACATGCGAGATGTCGAGCGGATTTTCGACGCCCGGCCCCGGGGCGCTGGCGCCGGCGATGCCGGCGAGACCGCCGGCCAGCGCAAACACCGCAACCGCCATCAGAGCCACGACGGCGGAAAAGGAGCGCTCCGACAGGCGGCGCAGTCCCTGTTCCACCCGGGCGACGAGACCGGTCAGCATCGCGACATGGTCGGCAAGCCTCGCGCCACCCTGGTGCGGCATGATGCGCGGACGGTTGTCGTTGGAGCGGGACGTCGGTCGGAAGGTGCCTTCGCCGCGCACCACCACGAAATCGGCGTCGACGACGTCGCCGCCACGCAGGCGCCGCTGGGGCGCAGCCGGACGCGGCTTCGGTTCTGGAGGAAGAAGGTCGTAAGGCCTGTTGGCGTGCTGCCGGGATCGAAATGTCGCCATGGTTTCGTGCTCTCCACCCACATGGTCCAAACTGCCAATGCGACCGGGGAACCCCTCTGGCGGCATTGAATCGAATCCCCTCCAGTCGTAAACCGGAATGGTTAATGCTTCGGAAACGATCCCGGTTCCCCTTGGCCGGCTGGATCGATCTTTACCGCCCGTTAACCCAGTTGCTTAAGATATGGATGGAACGAACGCGCGCGAAACGAACGGGAACGCTCCTTGATTCACTTTGAGAATGTCGGCTTGCGATACGGCATGGGACCGGAAATCCTCCGCGATCTCACCTTCGACATTCCGGCAAAATCCTTCCAGTTCCTGACCGGCCCGTCGGGCGCCGGCAAGACGACGCTGCTGCGCCTGCTGTTCACCTCGCTCAAGCCCACGCGCGGCATCATTCGCATGTTCGACCGCGATCTCGCCGGCATTCCGCGCGGCGAGCTGCCGATGATGCGCCGTCGCGTCGGCATCGTCTTCCAGGATTTCCGCCTGCTCGACCACCTGACCACCTATGAGAACGTGGCGCTGCCGCTGCGCGTGCGCGGCAAGGACGAATCGACCTACAAGACCGACGTGCTGGAACTTCTGAAATGGGTCGGCCTCGGCGAACGCATCAACGTGCTGCCGCCGGTGCTGTCGGGCGGCGAGAAGCAGCGCGCCGCCATTGCGCGCGCCCTCATCGACCGGCCGGAGATCCTGCTTGCCGACGAGCCGACCGGCAATGTCGATCCGCCGATGGCCCAGCGCCTGCTCAACCTGTTCCTCGAACTCAACCGTCTCGGCACGGCCGTGGTCATCGCCACCCACGATCTCGGCCTGATGGACCAGCTCGACGCGCGGCGCATGATCCTCACCGAAGGGCGGCTCGACATCTATGAATAGGCCTCGCCCAAAAAACCAGGCCGCCGGCCGTCAGCCGCCGGCCGGTGTCAGACAGGCGGCCCCGCAAGCGCCGGTCCGCCGGCCGCCGATGCGCGTGCGCCCGACCGCGCCGATCGTGCCGCCCTCCAACATCCAGGGCAATGCGCTGATGGTCGTCATCGCCATCATGTCCTTTCTCGCCTGCCTGACGCTCGGGGGCGTTTCGATGGTGCGGGCCACCGCCGCGAGCTGGCAAAGCCAGATCTCGCGCGAGGTCACCATCCAGATCAAGCCGGACGAAGGCCTCGACATGGAAGCGGCGCTGGCCAAAGCCCGCGACCTGGCGCTGACCTTCGTCGGCACCAAGGACGCCGTCGTCATGGACGACCAGGCAACCGCGCGTCTGCTCGAACCCTGGCTCGGCACCGGGCTCAATCTCGACGAACTGCCGGTGCCGCGCCTGATCGTCGTCACCATCGACGAGAGCAATCCGCCGGATTTCGATTCGATGCGGACGCAGTTGCAGAAGGAAGTGCCGCAGGCCTTCCTCGACGATCACCGCACCTGGGTCGACCGGCTCGTATCGATGGCGCATACGACCGTGATGATCGGGCTCGCCATCCTGGCGCTGGTCTTCGTCGCCATGGTGCTGACGGTGGTATTTGCGACGCGCGGGGCGCTGTCGGGCAATCGCCATATCGTCGAGGTGCTGCATTTCGTCGGCGCCGAGGCGAGCTTCATCGCCCGCGAGTTCCAGAAACATTTCCTGAAGATCAGCCTCAAGGGCTCGGCAGCCGGCGGCACGCTGGCGGCCTTGTGCTTCGCGGCCGCCAATGTCTGGCAGAGCCATACGCTGGCGACGCCGCAGACCGACCAGGCCACCGCCCTGTTCGGTACCTTCACCATCGGCTGGGGCGGCTATCTCGGCATTTTCGCCACCATGCTGGTCATCGCACTTTTGACCACGATCACGGCGCGCCTGACCGTGATGCGTACCATCGACGAGATCGACCAGGTGCGCTCCGATCCGTTGCGGATGGATTATCTGCCGGATTGATCGCATGACGACCTGTTCCTTGCCGCATTCTGCCGGTATCGAAGAATCATGACCATGAGCCCGCGCAACAGCGAATTTGACACATCGGGAACCATGCCCGCCGGCCGCAAGCCGCCGCGGCGCGGCCCGCTGCGCCGTCTCGCACGGGCGCTGGGCTTCGCGGCCGTCATCGCCTGCGCCTGCTTCTTCGCCGGTTTCCTGTGGTTCGCCGACTGGGTGACGACGCTGACACCGCCCGCCGACCCCAAGGCGGATGCCATCGTGGTGCTGACCGGCGGCTCGCAGCGCATCGACCAGGCGGTGGAGTTGCTGCGCGGCGGCGCGGGCTCGCGCCTGCTGATTTCGGGCGTCCATCCAGCCACCTCGCGCAACCAGATCCGCAAGCTGACCGGCAGCTCCGACGAGTTGTTCCGCTGCTGCGTCGATATAGGCTACGACGCACTCGACACCATCGGCAATGCCAACGAGACGGTGCGCTGGATCCATGAGCGTGGCTACAGGCGCGTGCTGGTGGTCACCAACAATTACCATATGCCGCGCAGTCTGTTCGAACTGCGCCGCGTCGCCCCGGAAACGGAATTCGTGCCCTATCCGGTGGTCCGCTCCGATCTCAAGGCGAAAAACTGGTTCGCCGATCCGGACGTGCTGCGCGCGCTGCTGTTCGAATACGGCAAGATCGTCGCCGCCTCCGCCCGCGACGTCCTGGGCTTTGGCAACCGCACCGGCCTGCGCGGCATCGAGGCCGGCATGGCGGGGTCTTCCGCCAAGCCGTGAGGCGCCGGACTTTGCGTCCGGCCTCATTTTCGTGTATCGGCGAAGACAGCGTTTCCAGAAAAAGTGTGTAGCGGTTTTTCGTTCGGGAATGCGACAAGCAAACAATGCTTTTCCGGGAAAACGGAAACAGCCAGATCCCGCCTGCACGAGACCCCGCCTTATGATCCGCCTGCGATCCATCCTGTTCAATACGCTGTTCTATGCCAACCTGATCCTCAGGATGATCTTTCTGACACCAGTCTATTTCCTGCTGCCGCGCAAGCAGGCCTATGCGATTCCCAAGGCCTGGGCGCGCTCCAGCAACTGGCTGTTCGCCAAGGTCAACGGCACGCATTTCGAGATCGAGGGACTGGAAAACATCCCGAAAAGCGGCGGCTATATTCTTGCGCCGAAACACCAGTCCTTCTGGGATACCTATGCGCTGCTGCCCTGGCTGAACGATCCGGTCTATATCCTCAAGCGGGAACTGATGTGGATCCCGCTGTTCGGCTGGTATCTGTGGAAGCAGCGGATGATCCCGGTCAATCGCGGCGCGCGCGGCAAGGTGATGCTGGAGGTGTTGAAGCGCACCCGCATCGAGATGGCCGCCGGCCGGCAACTGATCATCTATCCCGAAGGCACCCGCCGCCCGCCGGGCGCCGCCCCGGAATACAAATACGGCATCGCCCGCATGTATCGCGATCTCGGCGTGCCTGTCGTGCCGGTCGCCATGCATCCCGGCCTGTTCTGGCCGCGCCGCCAGACGCTGCGCTATCCCGGCCATTTCAAGGTGCGCATCCTGCCCGCCATCCAGCCGGGACTGGAGCCTGACGTCTTCTTCAAGAGGCTGGTCGAGGAGACGGAAAAGGCGAGCGACGAGCTCCTGATCGAAACCGCGCGCGACAACCCGCATGTGCCGCTGCCGCCGACGGCGGCGCAGCGGCTGAAGGAGCTTCAGGCCAAGGTCTAGAGCATTTCCAGCAAAAATGCGGAGCGGTTTTGCGACAACGACATGCGAAAAATCAACGGCCGAAAGCGCAGGAGCGAATCTTAAAGATCGCGACGCGCTTTAGAGCGCTTCTGCGTTTCCGTGAAAAGCTGAAGCACTCTAAGTCGGCGTGCGCATCCGCCGCACTTCCGACGCCACACTTTCCAGCCACTGGTCGCGGATGCCGATCTCGCGCAGATGATCGACGGTGTTGAATACATAGGCGTCGTTGGGACCGGAGCGGCCGACCGCCGCATGCACCACCATGGCTGCCTCCATGACGTCGAGACCGCCGGCATATTGATGATGGGCGCGGTCGCAGACATAGGTCAGCGCCTGCACCCGGCGGCGGTCGGGCAGCGTCACCGGCAGCGTCCGCTCCAGATAGACATGGGTCACCAGTTCGCGCTCGCGCAGGTAATCGACGACGCCGCCGAATTTTTCCGCCTCGACACGGAAAGCCATGCCGCGGCAGGAGCCGCCACGATCCAGCCCGAGGACAAGCCCCGGCCTTTCCTGCGTGCCGCGATGCACCCAGGAACGCACGCACAGCGCCCGGCGATAACCGTTCAGCGTCGCGACCTCCCGCGCCGCATAATCGAAACCGGGATTCCACATCAGGGATCCGTAGCCAAAGACCCAAAATTCGTCCATATCGCCAGCCACATCAACACCCGGAAAAAGAGAGCAGGTGCCGCGATTCGCAAATCACGACCTGCCTTGCAATCGGAAGACACCATTGGAGAACAGGATGGCAGCGTCAAGCGCAAGCGGGAAAAGCACCGTGGCGAAAAAGGTGACGATTCTCGGCGTCTGCGTCGTCGCCGCCATCGGGCTTTACACCGGCGGCTGGTACTTCGCGGCGGAAAAGATCAAGGAAAAGACGCTGGAACTGATCGCCGGCGGGCCGGATGCGCCTGTTACCGCCACCTGCCGCGATGCCGAAATGCGCGGCTATCCCTTCCGCCTCGGCCTGTTCTGCTCCGGCGTCAACGTCGACGACCACCGCAACGGCGTCTCGGCCAGTTTCGGCGCGCTGCGCTCGGCGGCGCAGGTTTATGATCCCCAGCATATCGTCTGGGAACTGGACCAGCCGGCGACGATCCACAGCAGCGACGGCCTGTCGCTGTCGTCGGAATGGTCGAACCTGCAATCCAGCGTCCAGCTCGATGGCGGGCGGCTGCTGCGCAGCGCGCTGGTGGTCGACGATCCCAGGACCTCCATTGCCCATCCGCTGCTGCCAGAGGGCCTGAAGCTGAATGCGAAGCATGGCGAGATGCATCTGCGCCGCAACGGCATGGATCTCGATGCCGCCTTGTCCCTCGATGCGCTAGACGCCGTGCTCGGCAACGGCCGGAACCTGCCGCCGCTCGACCTGCGCGCCGACGTGACGGTGGTCGATGGCGTGCTGCAGGGCGGCGGCGATCTCGCCGGACACCAGGCCGAACTGCGCAAGCTGTCCGCCGATCTCGGCGAAGGCCGCACCTTCACCGTCAGCGGCCCGCTGTCGGTCGACGAGGAAGGTTACCTCTCGGGGCGGCTGAAGGTCGAGGTGGCCGGCATCGAGCAATGGCGGGCCGCGCTGAAGGCTGCGGCACCCGAAGCCGACAAGACCATCGACACCGCCATCAACATGCTCACGGCGCTGGTATCGGGTGGCGACACGGTGTCGGTGGATCTGGTTCTGCAGAAGGGCAAGGTTCTGGCCGGCGGCTTCATTCCTGTCGCCAAGCTGCCGCCGCTCTTTCCCCCGAGGCAATAAGCGGCGGCAAGAACTTACTTTTTATCCAGCGCGTGACGTCCGAAGTCCGGCGCGTCGACATCCTGCCCCGCTTCGACGATCGAGCGGCGGATCGCGCGGGTGCGAGTGAAGAGATCGAACAGCTTGTCGCCCTCGCCCCAGCGGATCGCCCGCTGCAGATAGGCCAGATCCTCGGAGAAGCGCGCCAGCATTTCCAGGATCGCATCCTTGTTGTGCAGGCATACATCCCGCCACATCGTCGGGTCGGAGGCCGCCAGGCGGGTGAAATCGCGAAAACCCGAGGCCGAATATTTGATGACTTCCGATTCCGTCACCGTCTCCAGGTCGTCGGCGGTCCCGACGATGTTGTAGGCGATGATATGCGGCAGGTGCGAGACGATGGCCAGCACCTTGTCGTGATGGGGCGGATCCATCTCGTCGACGCGGGAACCGAGCGTTTCCCAGAATGTCTTCAACTTGGCGAGCGCCGCCGGATCGGTTTCCGGAAGCGGCGTCAGGATGCACCAGCGACCATGAAACAGACCCACGAAGCCGGCGTCGGGACCGGATTTTTCCGTGCCCGCAATGGGGTGGCCGGGAATGAAATGCACATGCGGCGGCATGAACGGCAACATCTGCGCGATGACAGAGGTTTTCGTGGAGCCGACATCGGTGACGATGGCGCCCGGCTTCAGGGTGCCGGCGATCTGCTCGGCGACCGCCCCGGAAGCGCCGACCGGCACCGAGACGATCACCAGATCGGCATCCTTCACCGCTTCCGCGGCGCAAGCGACGTATTCGGTGCCGAGCCCCAGTTCCTCGGCGCGTTTCAGCGTCTCGGGGCTGCGGCTGGAGACGACGACCTGCCTCGCCAGCCCGAGCGCCGCGATATCGCGCGCGATCGAGCCGCCGATCAGGCCGATGCCGATCAACGCGACGCGTTCGAACTGGATGCTCATGCCAGGAACTCGCGCAAGGCCTCGATGACGCCGATATTGGCCTCCTCCGGCCCGACGCTCATGCGCAGGGAGTTCGGGAAGCCATAGGCGCGCACGGCGCGCAGGATATAGCCGCGCCGGGTCAGGAACTCGTCGGCCTCGGCGGCGCGCTTGCCGTCGATGTCGGGGAAATGGATCAGCACGAAATTGGTGACCGAGGGCGTGACCTTCAGGCCAAGGCCTTCGAAGGCGGCGGTCAGCTTGTCGATCCATTCGCCGTTATAGGCGACGGCTCCGGCCATGAAGGCCTGGTCGCGGATGGCGGCGGCACCGGCCGCGATCGCCGGGGCATTCATGTTGAACGGCCCGCGAATGCGGTTCATCGCGTCGATGATCGCGGCCGGCGCATAGATCCAGCCGATGCGCAGCGCCGCCAGCCCATGCACCTTGGAAAAGGTGCGGGTCATCACCACGTTGCGGCTGTTCGACACCAGCTCGATGCCGGCCTCGTAATCGTTGCGTTTGACGTATTCGGCATAGGCTGCGTCGAGCACCAGCATGACATGGCCAGGCAGCGATGCCTGCAGGCGGCGAATATCGGTGACCGGGACATAGGTGCCGGTCGGATTGCCGGGATTGGCGATGAACACCATCTTCGTCTTCGGCGTGACGGCGGCGAGGATGGCGTCGACATCGACATGCGCATCCTTCTCCTTGACGGTCACCGGCGTCGCGCCGGCTGCCAGCGTCTGGATCCTGTAGACGAGGAAACCATGCTCGGTGATGATGGCCTCGTCGCCAGCGCCGAGATAGGTGTGGCAGAGCAGGCCGAGCAGTTCGTCCGAGCCGTTGCCGCACAGGATATTGGCGGCGTTCAGGCCATAGGTCGCGGCAATCGCCTCGCGCAGCTCCACGGCCTGGCCGTCCGGGTAACGCTCAAGCTGGCCGGCGGCATTGCGGAAGGCTTCGATGGCCTTGGGGCTCGGCCCCAGCGGCGTTTCGTTCGAGGAGAGCTTGTAGACGCGGGCGACGCCCGGCGCATGTTCCTTGCCCGGCACGTAGGCGGCGATATCCAGAATGCCCGGACGCGGAACTGGCTCATTCATCTGTGTGCTCATGGCTCGACCTCGCAAGGAACGGATCCCAACGTCCGTTCAGGGAAAACGTCATCGGGATTATCGTCCTCTTTCGCGTTTGTCGAGTACGGTGCGCGTCTGCGACGATCAGCGCGGCCGATCGAGGATGCTCGGCACGCCCTTCGGCGCCAGAACCGGCACGAAGACGCGCCGCGAGGCGCGCGCCGTCACCGGCAGGCCCTGATAGAGCCGCTTTTGCGCCTCGACGATGATCACGCCCGAAAAAGCCGGCCACAAGGCAGCGCCGACCCGCTCCAGCGCGGTGCGCAGCTTCAGGACGGCGCGCACCCGCGAGGGCGGGAAGAACAGTGCCTCGGCAGTACTGCCGGGTGTGAAATTGGTCTCGCGCAGCAATTCGGTGAGTTGGCGGCGCGAATAGGGCCGGCCGGAGCCGAAGGGGGTATTGTCCATGCGCGCCCAGACGCCGCGCCGGTTTGGCACGACGATGACGAGCCGCCCGCCCGGCGCCAGCACCCGCCATTGCTCCTTCAGCGTCTCGCGCGGATTTTCGGCGAATTCGAGCGAATGCACCATCAGGATGCGGTCGATGGAGGAATCCGGCAGCGGCAATTCCTCGTCGAACACCAGCGCCGTCGAGGACAGGCTGCCGACCGGCCAGTTCACCGCCCCCTGCCCGGCCGGCATGAAGGCGAAGGTGCGCTCGGTCTCCGCCTTGAAGCGTTCGAGGAATGGCACCGCATAGCCGAGCCCCACCAGCCGCTCCTGCGGCAGTTTCTGCCAGAGCCTGGCGAGGGCCGCGGAAATCGCCTGTTCGGCGCGGCGGCCGAGTTCGGAATGATAAAACTGGCGCAGGTCGACAATGTCAGCATACATTGCTGGAATGTTATCAGCGGCCGGATGGACTTCAAGGCCGGAACGCCTACATTTTGGACGACAACCTTTCAGCCCGGATTTGAACGATGAAGCCTTTGCAGATCGACGTCTTCCTGTGCCGCACCGATAATTTCGGCGTTCTCGTGCATGATCCCGAAACCGGGCTGACGGCCAGCATCGACGCCCCCGAGGAAGGCCCGATCGTCGAGGCCGCCACCCGCAACGGCTGGACGCTCACCCATATCCTCACCACCCATCACCATACCGACCATGTCGAGGCCAACCTGGCGCTGAAGGAGCGTTACGGGTTGCAGATCATCGGCCCACGCGACGAGGCGGTCGCCATTCCCGGCCTCGACAAGGCGGTCGGAGACGGCGACAGCTTCGAGTTCGGCAACCACACCGTCGATGTCATCGAGACGCCCGGCCATACCGCCGGCCATATCTGCTACCATTTCCCCGACGACAAGCTGTTGTTTGCCGCCGATACCCTGTTTGCGCTCGGCTGTGGCCGGCTGTTCGAGCGCCCCCCCGCCGACATGTGGCATTCGCTGCAGAAGCTCGCCGTGCTGCCGGACGAGACGGCGGTCTATTTCGGCCATGAATATACGCTCTCCAACGCCCGCTTTGCGCTGAGCATCGATCCCGAAAACGAACGGCTGAAGGCGCGCGCCGCCGAAATCGAGGCCGCGCGGGCCGAAGGACGCTTCACCATTCCGACCATGCTGTGGCTGGAAAAGGAAACCAATCCCTTCCTGCGCGCCGCCGATCCCGCCATTCGCCGCAATCTGCTGATGGAAACGCGCAGCAACGAGGACGTCTTCGCCGAAATCCGCAAACGCAAGGACAATTTCTGATGAGAGCCGAAGAGATCGTCGCCGCGCTGTCCATGCAGCCGCATCCGGAAGGCGGGTGGTATACGCAGACATTCCACGACGTTGCCGGCGGCGAGCGCGGCCATTCGACGGCGATCTACTACCTGCTGGAGGCCGGCCAGAAATCCGCATGGCACCGGGTCACAGACGCGGTGGAGATCTGGCATTATTATGCCGGCGCGCCGCTGACGCTGGAGCGGTCTTCCGACGGGCTGATCGTCGAGACCGTCGTGCTCGGCCCCGATATCCTCTCGGGCGAACGCCCGCAGGCCATCGTTCCGGCCGGCTGGTGGCAGGCGGCGCATTCCAATGGCGCCTTCACGCTGGTCGGCTGCACCGTTTCGCCGGGCTTCGATTTCTCGGTCTTCGAGCTGGCGCCGCCCGGCTGGATGCCCGGGCTGCCGTAACGCGCCGAAAAGGCTCAGCCGCCAAAGCGCACGGCGGAAATCGTCAGCGTACCGTATTGCGTCGGGATCTTGACGTAGACGGGAGCATAGACATTGACAGCCTCGGCCTTGGCGAACCAAATCTCCATAGCCTTGGAGCCGCGCAGGTAATCGATGTCCTTGCGCCCCTTGCGATAGCCGGATCTCGGAACGTAGCGCACGCCGCAGACCAGCGTATCGCCGGCAAAGCCCTTGGTGGAAAACGGCTTTTCACCCTTGGACGAGAGAACGAGATCCATGCGCGACTCGCCGTCATAAATCGGCAGGGTCTGCGGGCAGATGCGCGATTTCGCCGGGAAGATCAGCCCCGAGATCGGATCGAGCACAGCGCGCAGATCGCGTGCCGAAACCGGAATCCAGCTGTCGGGATCGCGCTTCGGCTGCGGGCGGATGGCGGTGGAGACGACATTGCCGTTGCGGAAATCCACCTCGTACAGGCGCTGGCGCTTGCCGTTGGTATAGTCGAGCAGGTAGTTGTCGGCGTGCAGCCGGTCACGGCCCAAGGTGCCGCTGACCGAGGTCTTCGCCGAAATCGTCGTCACCAGATCGGCCAGGCCCGCCGACTGGATATCGCCCGATATCGTGTAGCGGCGGCTGTTCATCACCGTCGAGAACGAAGCGCGCGCGATCGGGAGGCCAGCCAGCGCAATGCTGTAATCCGTCCTGTGGCGCAGCTCCGCTGCTTCGCCTGACGCGGGAAACGCCAGCGCCAATGCCAAACCCATGTAACCGATGGCCTTCATCGCCATGTACCGATTCCTTAGCAACAAGCCGCAAGATGCGGCCTCTCGGCCGCTTATAGGGCCTGTGCTAACCAAAGAAAACAGCAGCTTTTTGACAGAAAGATCACGAAAAGCCAGGTTTGGCTTGACGCGCGCGCCGCCTGTGACTATAGAACCGCGACTTTCCAATCATGGCCAATTGGATTGCCTCGCCGGCATTGCCGGAATGCGCTCTCTCCTTGGCGAAGAAAAACAATAGGTGGTACCATGTCGCGTGTATGCGAATTGACGGGCAAGGGCGTCCAGGTTGGCAACAACGTCAGCCACGCCAACAACAAGACCAAGCGCCGCTTCCTTCCGAATCTGTGCAACGTGACGCTGATCTCCGACGCTCTCGGCCAGCGTTTCCGTCTGCGCGTTTCGGCTGCTGCCCTGCGCTCGGTCGAACATCGCGGCGGCCTCGACGCTTTCCTGCTGAAGGCCCACGAGAACGAACTGAGCATGCGCGCCCGTCTGCTGCGCCGCCAGATCGCCAAGAAGTCGGCCGAAGCCGCTGCTGCCGCTGCCTGATTTCAGGCCGCGTCTCAAAATTCTTACGGGCATCAAAGGCTTGCCGGCAACCCCGGACAAGCCTTTTGCTTGTCCGGTTTGTTTCTCCAACTGGTGGCATCACCCAGGATAAAAAAATGCTGAAGACACGCTATTTCCTGATTTATACCCTCCTGATGACGCTTGTCGTCGTCGCCTCCAACTTCCTCGTGCAGTTTCCGCTGTCGGGAAGCCTGTTCGGCATCGCGCTCGGCGATCTCTTGACCTGGGGCGCTTTCACCTATCCCGTCGCCTTCCTGATCACCGACCTGACGAACCGCCAGTTCGGCGCGCGGACGGCCCGCAAGGTGGTGTTCGCCGGCTTCGTCGTCGGTGTGGCGCTCTCCTTCGTCACCGCCCAGCCGCGCATCGCCATCGCCTCCGGCTCGGCCTATCTGCTCGGGCAATTGCTGGATATCGCCGTGTTCAACCGCCTGCGCCGTCAGGCCTGGTGGCGCGCGCCGTTGTTCGGTTCGCTGATCGGCTCGGCTCTGGATACGACGATCTTCTTCTCCTTCGCCTTTGCCGCCAGTTTCGCGATCTTCGGCCCGAACGATCCTTTCGCGCTCGAGGCAGCGCCGATCCTCGGCGTGTTCTCGGCGGAAGCCCCGCGCTGGATGTCCTGGGCGATCGGCGATTTCTCGGTCAAGCTCCTGGTCGGCCTCGTCATGCTGCTGCCCTATGGCGCGCTGATGAACGTGCTGAAGCCGATGCAGCCCGCCCGGGCCAGCTGATCAGGCCGTCAGGCACTTCAGCAGCAGCAACGGCCAGGGATGGCCGCGCCGCACGGTGATCCGCGGCAGAAGCAGCGGATCGTCGCTGGCCCGCGCCCGGCCCTTCACCGTCGTCGTGGCATTGCCATAGCCGCTCTCGGCCACCAGCCGGCGGATCGTCTCATCGACCGCCCCATGCGGATAACAGAAGGCCTCGACCGGCTCCCCGCAGATCGCCTCCAGCTCCGCGCGCACATCGGCGATCTCCCGCGCCGCTTCATCGGGCGAAATTTCCGTCAGGCGCGGATGAGTGAGCGTATGGGCGCCGACCTCGTGGCCGGCAGCCTGCCATTCGAGAAGCTCCGTCTTGGACATGCACTCCGCCGCCGGAATGCCCTTGGCCCGATCCCAGACATTCGAGCCGCCGATCTGGCGGGAAACAAAATAATTGGTGGCGGTGAAGCCGAGTTCGGCCAGAACCGGCATGGCATTGGCATGAACATTGCGAAACCCGTCATCGAAGGTGATGCCGACCGCCCTGCCCTGTTTTTCGCCCTTCAGATAGGGCATCAGGTCGCGCATCGACACGCCGCGATAACCCAGTCGTTTCAGCCAGCGCATCTGCGCCACGAAATCCGCCGTCGGAACCGTCAGGCTGCGCCCCGGCACCCCGCGCGGCGGTGGCGGGCCGATCTGGTGATACATCAGGATCGGAAAGCGCGGCGTCATGCCGGCTCGCGGGTGAAGAAGCGGGAGCGCAACGCGATTCGCCCGCGATAGAGCGGCCGCAGGATCTCGCGCCGCAATTTCGCCAGCGCCGGCTCGCCCTTGCGATGCAGGGTGGTGCCGCCGAGATCGGCGGATATTTCGGCGACGACGGAAGGGACGATGGAACGGGCGAAGACGCCGGTGACCCACGGCATCTGCAGGACGACGTCGATCGGCCGGTCGAAGCGTTCCGTCGCCTTCAGAAGCTTTTGGGCCGCCTCGCGGCTGACGAGCTGCGCCACCATGCCGAGCCCGATGGTGCGGGGTTTGATGAGTTTCGCGCGGCCGCTCACGGCAATCTCCTCGCCGGCTTCCACCGAGCGCGGGATCGGAAAACGGATAAAGCCCTGCTTGCCGATATGAGCGAGCGCCAGATCGAGCGCCGGCTTGAACCCCTCGGTCGGCCCGGCATCGTCTTCGAGGATCAAGGCCGCATCGAGATCGCGGTCGAGGATGGTCTGCCAGGCGCGGCGATGGGACAGGAAGCAGGCGATTTCCGCCTTTGTCATCGACAGGAAATAGGTCGGCCCATGCAGCCGCCGCGCATAAGGCGCGAAGAGTTCGGCCTCGCTGAGCTTCGCCGCATCGACGGCATCGACGATGGTGACCGGCAGTGGCAGCTCGGCCTTCAGCCGCTCCACATGCGGCTTTCGCGCCGTCGCCCGCGCCAGATGGATGACCAAAGCCTCAACCGTCATGAGATATCCCCACAGCCCTTCTCATGCTGTAGAAAGCATCACCGGCAATTGCACGAACTATTTTTGAGCGGGCCAGTCCAGAATAGCTGTTACGCCTGGCTGTCGACCTCGCTCGTCACCGAATGGCGCATGATCAACGGCATCTGCGCCAGCGTGAACAGGATGGTGATCGGCATCGTGCCCCAGACCTTGAAATTCACCCAGACGGCATCGGAGAAATTCCGCCAGACGACTTCATTGAGGATGGCGAGGAACAGGAAGAACACGCCCCAGCGCAGCGTCAGTTTCCTCCAGCCTGTGTCATCGAGCTGGAAGGCGGCGTTGAAGACGTAACCGAGCAGCGAGCGGCCGAAGACCAGCCCGCCGAGCAGCACGACGCCGAACAGCGTGTTGACGATGGTCGGCTTCATCTTGATGAAGGTCTCGTCCTGCAGCCAGATCGACAGCGAACCGAAGATCAGCACGACGACGCCGGAAACGAAAGGCATGACCGGCAGATGCTTGAAAACGATTCGCGAGACGACAAGCGACGTCACCGTCGCCACCATGAACAGCGCCGTCGCGACGAAGAGCGGGCCGCCGAGGCCGGACAGCGCCGGAAACTTCTGCACCAGCCATTCGCCACGCAGATTGGCGAAGAAGAACACGAGCAGCGGTCCGAGCTCCAGCGCCAGCTTGAGCATCGGATGCGCCTTCTCGGCGCGGCTGGGGGCATTCTCGCTCTCGATACCGGACATGTGAGGAATCCCCTTGGTTCTTCTCGGGAGACCGGCCTTTGCCGCCGATCCATGGCCAATCTGTGACGCTACCGTCGAAATCAATTCTATTGTGTAAGACCGGCAATCGCGTGGGCGAAATCCTGCGCCTCGAAAGGTTCGAGATCGTCGACGCCTTCGCCCACCCCGATGAAATAGACCGGTAGCTTGTGCTTGGCGGAGATGGCGACGAGGATGCCGCCGCGCGCCGTGCCGTCGAGCTTGGTCATGATCAGCCCGTTGACGCCGGCGACGTTGCGGAAGATCTCGACCTGATTGAGCGCGTTCTGGCCGGTGGTGGCGTCAAGCGTCTGCAAAACGGTGTGCGGTGCATCGGGATCGAGCTTGCCGAGCACGCGCACGATTTTTTCCAGCTCCGCCATCAGTTCGGCCTTGTTCTGCAACCGGCCTGCCGTGTCGATGATCAGCACGTCGCATTTCTTCGCCTTGGCCTGCTCGAAGGCATCGTAAGCGAGACCTGCCGCATCGGCCCCGAGCTTGGTGCCGACGAATTCGGATTTTGTCCTGTCAGCCCAGATCTTGAGCTGCTCGATGGCTGCCGCGCGAAACGTGTCGCCGGCCGCCAGCATCACCTTCAGCCCGGCGCCGGAGAGCTTCGCCGCCAGCTTGCCGATTGTCGTCGTCTTGCCGGTGCCGTTGACGCCGACCACGAGGATGACATGCGGCTTGTGCGTGAGGTCGAGTTGCAGCGGCTTGGCGACCGGGGTCAGAACCTTGGTGATTTCGCTGGCCATGATGCGGCCGACATCCTCGCCGGTGACATCCTTGCCGTAGCGTTCGGAAGCCAGCGTATCGGTGACGCGCAGCGCCGTCTCGACGCCGAGATCGGCCTGGATCAGCAGATCCTCCAGATCCTGCAAGGTCTGCTCATCGAGCTTGCGCTTGGTGAATAGCGCCGCGATCTGGCCGGTCAGCTGCGAGGAGGTGCGTGCGAGACCAAGCCGCAGGCGCTGGAACCACGAAAGTTTTGGCTGCGGCGCCTCGACCACCGGCTCCGGTTCGGCCACGCCGACGGCAAAGCCCTTGGGCAGGGTGACGGGCATCTCGGCCAGCGGCGCGGCGGCTTCCGCCAAAGGCGCGCTCTCGTCCACCCCGGCCTCGGCTTCCGCCTCCAGCAGGGAGAGCGGCACGACGCCCACCTCCTGCAGATCCTCGACATCCGGCAGCAACGCCGGTTCCTCGTCCTCGACGGTATCGGAAGCGCTGTCGGCAACGGTTTCCGCCGGCTCCTCGAAAACCTCCTCCGCCTGCGGCAGAACTTCGGCCTCGGCAACGGGCGGTTCGGCGGCCGGCTCCGGCTCGATTGCCGGCGCTGCGGCCGGCGTCAGTTCGGGCGTGTCCTTGTCCTCTTGCGGAGGCGCATCCTTGCCGAAGGTAAAGACCCGTTTGATGAAACTGAGAGCCATTTCTATCCCGTCAGGCCGCCTGCGGCCTTTGTACTTGCATGGTGAGGTGCTTGCCATTGTGACCGGTGATGGTGACCGGCACAAGCGCGCCGGGGCCAAGCCCCTCGGCGACGACAAGCGTGAAGTTTTCGGTATGCGCCAGACCGTTGTTTTCGACCAGAATCGTCTGGCGCGTGCCGGTCATGGCGTTGAGATGCGCCGCATAAAGCGTAGCCCCCGTCTCACGCAGGCGCGCGGCGCGTTCCTTGACCAATGCCCGGTCGAGCTGCGGCATGCGCGCCGCCGGCGTTCCAGGACGCGGGCTGTAGGGAAAGACATGCAGATGCGCGATCCGCGCCTCCTCCGCCAGACGCCTGGCATTGTCGAACATGTCTTCCGTCTCGGTCGGGAAACCGGCGATCATATCGGCCCCGAGACTGATCTCGGGCCGCAAACGCCGCACCTGCTCGACAAAGGCAAGCGCATCGCCGCGCGAATGCCGCCGCTTCATGCGCTTGAGGATCATGTCGTCGCCATGCTGCAAGGAGAGATGCAGATGCGGCATGAAACGCGGCTCGCCGGCGATCAGGTCGAAGAGATGGCTGTCCGCCTCGATGCTGTCGATGGAGGACAGCCGCAGCCGCCTGATTTCAGGCACATGCTTCAACAGGCTTTTCGCCAGAAGTCCAAGGCTGGGTTCGCCCGGCAGATCGGCGCCGTAGCTGGTGGCGTCGACGCCGGTCAGCACGATCTCGCCATAACCGCTCTCGACCAGCTTGCGCGCCTGTTCCACCACCGCGCCCATCGGCACCGAGCGGGAATTGCCGCGGCCATAGGGGATGACGCAGAAGGTGCAGCGGTGATCGCAGCCATTCTGCACCTGGATGAAGGCGCGCACATGCCCGTCGATATGTTTCACCATCTGCGGCGCGGTGGCGCGCACGCTCATGATGTCGTTGACCCGCAGTTTTTCTTCCGCCGAGACGCCGAAATCGGGCAGCGAACGGTAGGAGGTCGCGCGCAGCTTTTCCTCATTGCCGAGGACGGCATCGACCTCGGGCATCGCCGCGAACATCTCCTTCTCAACCTGCGCGGCGCAGCCGGTGACGATGATGCGGGCATGGGGATTGTCGCGCCGCGCGCGGCGGATCGCCTGGCGCGCCTGTCGCACGGCCTCGCCGGTTACCGCGCAGGTATTGACCAGCACGGCATTGTTCAGCCCCGCTTTCTCGGCCTCAGCGCGCATGATCTCGGATTCGTAGGTGTTCAGGCGGCAACCGAAGGTGATGACGTCGACGCCGCTCACCGCGCCCCCGCCTCGTTTTCCGCCTGCCGCTGCCAGGCGCCGGTCGTCGGATCGAGCACGCCCGCCCATTCCCATTCGGCCGGGCCGGTCATGACCACATGGTCGTCGCGCTCGCGCCATTCGATGTGCAGCGTGCCGCGGTTCGGGCTGCTGGCGACGATGACCGCAACCTTGCGGCCGGTGCGTCCCGTGCGCGCACCGCTGACGGCGGCCGAACAGGCGGCGGAGCCGCAGGCCAGCGTCAGCCCTGCGCCGCGCTCCCAGGTCCGCGTCGTCATCGCGCTGTCGGAGGTCACATGCGCCAGCGTGATATTGGCCTTTTCGGGAAACATCGGGTGGTTTTCGAGCAGCGGGCCGAAACGGTGCAGGTCGAAGTCCATGGGATCGCGATCCACCCAGAAGACCGCATGCGGATTGCCCATCGACATGACAGAAGGCGAATGCAGCACGGGGTTGTCGATCGGGCCGATCTGCAATTCGATACGGCTGGTATCGTGGAATTCCTCCGCCAGCGGAATATGGTCCCAGGCAAATACCGGCTTGCCCATGTCGACGGAGATCAGGCCATCCTCATGCTCCCGCGCATTGAGGATGCCGGCGACCGTCTGGAAGGTGAAGGTCTTCTTGCCGGTTTCGGAGGCCAGCGCCTGCACGACGCAGCGCGTGCCGTTGCCGCAGGCTTGCGCTCTGGTGCCGTCGCAATTGAGGATGTCGATCCAGGCATCGGTGCCGTCGGCCCTGGGATCGTGGATCGCCATGATCTGGTCGAAAGCGGTCTCGGCGTCACCGGCAAGCTTAATCGCGGCGGCCGGCGTCACCATGTCCCGTCGGCCGCGCATGTCGATCACGAGGATCTTGTTGCCAAGCCCGTTCATCCGGGCGAATTCGACCGTGTTGCTCATGGAAGGATCTCTCTGTTCTTGCGGCCTATATGGCGGAAACCTCGGCAAATTACCAGTGGCGGCTTTGCCTTCGTCGGCCTCGATCCTCAGGCGGGCGGCACGTCGAACACCTCGCCCGGCGAAAGCGCCGGAAAGTTTTCCCGGGCGATGCCGTTTTCGTCGAGCGCGGCGTGCAGCGCCTCGAGCGGCTGGCCCAGCCCCTCATCGGTGAGCTGGAACGTGCCCCAGTGATGGCCCGCGACGAAGGCCGCCCGGCAGAGCCGCATTCCCGCCACCGCCTCCTGCGGATTCTGGTGCTGTCCGCGCATGAACCAGCGCGGCTCGTAGGCGCCAAAGGGCAGCAGCGCCAGGCGGAAACCGCCATATTTTTCGCCGGCGGCGCGATAATTGATGCCGTCGTGAAAGCCGGTATCGCCGATGTGATAGATGCGCCCGGCCGGCGTTTCCAAAACGAAGGCCGACCACAGCGCCATGCACCGGTCGCGCGCGCCACGCGCCGACCAGTGGTGGCAGGGCTCGGCGGTAATGCCGATGCCGGAAACGGACACCGCCTCGCCCCAATCCAGCACGCGAATCCGTGCATCTGCGATCCGGCGGCGGATGATGGCATCGTTGCCGAGCGGCGTGACAATCTCGGGACGATGCGCCGCATGCAGCGCGGCGAGGGTCGCCAGATCCATATGATCGTAATGACTATGCGTCACCAGCACCAGGTCGATCGGCGGCAGGTCGGCAAAGGCGATGCCCGGCGCGACCACGCGCTTCGGTCCGGCGAAGGAAAACGGGCTGACGCGCTCCGACCAGACGGGATCGGTGAGAATATTGACGCCGGCCACCTGCACCAGCATCGACGCATGGCCGACCATGGTGACCCGGATGGCGTCGCCATCGATGCGCCGCGCCGGCTTTGCCGGCGGAAACGGGCTGACGATCCGCTTCGGCCAGGCGATCCGCCCGCCGCCGAGCTGCCAGCGCAGCACGTCGGAAAAACCGAGCGGCGCGATGCCGCCGGGATTGAAGAACCGCGTGCCATCGAAATGATCCGTCACTGGGCCCCGGTAATAGGGATTTCCGCTGCCTGGCATTGTCGTTCCGGCCATTCTTTGCTTGCATTCGCCTTAGGTCATGCAGAAATGGGGAACGGGCGGCCGGAACGCAAGTTTTCCTTGGCCTTCGGGCAAAATGCCATCTTTTCCTTGACTTTGCCCGCATCTTCAGGTTTATCGCCCGAAAATTCCGCGACGAGACCAGACTCGAGCCGCCGACCGGAACCATCATCTGAAAGGGATTCCGGAGGTCCACACCCGACAGCGCGATGCGCCCTCGGGTGCTTTTTGGCTTTGCGTCTTGTTTTCCGGCGGCAATGTACCGACGTTTCCGGCACGGTTTTGGAAACGAAGAAGGATGAGCTGATGTTTGAGAGCCTGCAGGAGCGCCTTGGGTCCATCCTCAACGGATTGACCGGTCGCGGCGCGCTATCGGAAGCGGATGTCGCCGCCGCCCTGCGCGAGGTTCGCCGCGCGCTGCTGGAAGCCGACGTGGCGCTCGAAGTCGTGCGCTCCTTCACCGATCGCGTCCGCGAGAAGGCAGTCGGCGCAGAAGTCCTGAAGTCGATCAAGCCCGGCCAGATGGTCGTCAAGATCGTCCATGACGAGCTGGTCGAGATGCTGGGCTCGGAAGGTGCGAGCATCGATCTCAATGCGCCCGCCCCCGTCGTCCTGATGATGGTCGGCCTGCAGGGCTCGGGCAAGACCACGACCACTGCCAAGATCGCCAACCGGCTGAAGACGCGCGACAAGAAAAAGGTCCTGATGGCCTCGCTCGACACGCGCCGTCCGGCAGCGCAGGAGCAGCTTCGCCAGCTGGGCGTCCAGGTCAGCGTCGACACGCTGCCGATCATCGCGGGACAGTCGCCGACCGATATCGCCGCCCGCGCCGTTCAGGCGGCCAAGCTCGGCGGCCATGACGTCGTCATCCTCGATACCGCCGGCCGTACCCATATCGACGAGCCGCTGATGGTCGAGATGGCCGACATCAAGAAGCGCTCGAACCCGCATGAAATCCTGCTGGTCGCCGACAGCCTGACCGGTCAGGACGCCGTCAACCTCGCCCGCAATTTCGACGAACGCGTCGGCATCACCGGCCTGGTGCTCACTCGCATGGACGGCGACGGACGCGGCGGTGCGGCCCTTTCGATGCGCGCCGTCACCGGCAAGCCGATCAAGCTGATCGGCGTCGGCGAGCGCATGGGCGAGTTGGAGGAATTCCACCCCCGCCGCATCGCCGACCGCATCCTCGGCATGGGCGACATCGTCTCGCTGGTCGAAAAGGCCGCAGAGAATATCGACGCCGAAAAGGCGGCCGCCATGGCCGCCAAGATGGCCAAGGGCAAGTTCGACCTCAACGATCTCGCCGACCAGATCGCCCAGATGCAGAAGATGGGCGGCATGGGCGGTATCATGGGCATGATGCCAGGCATGAGCGGCATGAAGGACAAGCTGTCCGCCGCCGGCCTCGACGACAAGCTGTTCCGCCGCCAGCTCGCCATCATCTCCTCGATGACCAAGGCCGAGCGCGCCAATCCCGATCTTCTGAAGCATTCCCGCAAGAAGCGCATCGCGTCCGGCTCCGGCACCGATGCGGCCGACATCAACAAGCTCTTGAAGATGCATCGCCAGATGGCCGACATGATGAAGATGATGGGCGGCAAGGGCAAGGGCGGCATGATGAAGCAGATGATGGGCGGCCTTGCCGGCAAGATGGGTCTCGGCGGCGGCATGGGCGGTATGCCCGACCTGTCGAAGCTCGATCCGAAGCAGCTCGAAGCCCTGCAGAAGCAGGCGGAAGCGGCCGGCCTCGGCAAGCCGGGCGGCATGCCCGGTCTGGGCGGTGGCCTGCCGGGCCTTGGCGGAAAGCTTCCCGGTCTCGGCGGCTTCCCCGGCCTTCCCGGCCTGCCCAAGAAGAAGTGAGGGGAGAGACAGTCATGATCGATCCGAAGATCAGAGAAGAATTGAGCGGCTATCGCCAGTCGATCGACAATATCGACGCCGCTCTCGTGCATATGCTGGCCGAACGTTTCCGCTGCACCAAGGCGGTGGGCGTTCTCAAGGCCCAGCATGACCTGCCGCCGGCCGATCCGGCGCGCGAGGAATACCAGATCGAGCGCCTTCGCCGCCTGGCCAAGGATGCCAATCTGGATCCGGATTTCGCCGAGAAGTTCCTGAACTTCATCATCAAGGAAGTCATCCGGCACCATGAAGCCATTGCCGCCGAACACGGTGGCGCAACCGAAAAGACCGCCTGACGGCGGCCTCAACAAGAAACCCAAGGAGTAATCCCATGTCCCTGAAGATTCGTCTCGCCCGCGGCGGTTCCAAGAAGCGTCCTTACTACCACGTCGTCGTTGCCGACGCCCGTTCGCCGCGTGACGGCCGCTTCATCGAGAAGATCGGTTCCTGGAACCCGATGCTCGGCAAGGAAGACGCCAAGCGCATCGAGCTGGATGCCGACCGCATCAAGCATTGGCTCGACAACGGCGCCCAGCCGACCGACCGCGTCCTGCGCTTCCTCAACGAAGCCGGCCTTGCCAAGCGCGACGCCCGCACCAACCCGGAAAAGGGCAAGCCGGGCAAGAAGGCCCAGGAACGCGCCGCCGAGAAGGCCCAGAAGGCCGCCGACGCCGCTGCTGCCGCCGAATAAGGCATCGCACAGGTGAATTCGAACGGGCGGCATCGGCGATGCCGCCCGTTTTCGTTTCCATTTGCGGTGAGTTCGGCATAATAAGCCCCGGATATGGCTGCGGAGAGAGTTCGGCCCGATGAGCAAGCTTGAAAATCCCGTCTTGATGGCGACGGTCGGCGCGGCGCAGGGGTTGCGCGGCGAGGTGCGCGTCAAGACGTTCACCGCCGATCCGACGGCGCTCGGCGACTATGGCAACCTGCACAGTCTCGACGGGCGCACCTTCGAGATCCTCGACATCCGCGAAGCCAAGAATATCGCGATCGTCCGCTTCCGCGGCATCAACGACCGCAACGCGGCCGAGGCGCTGAACGGCCTCGATCTCTATGTCGAGCGCGACAACCTGCCCGACGACGAGCTGGAGGACGACGAGTTCTTCTATGCCGATCTCGAAGGGCTGGAGGCGCTCGATGCCGATGGCAAGAGCTACGGCACCGTCAGCGCCGTCTTCGATTTCGGCGCCGGCGACCTGCTGGAACTGAAAGGCCCGGGCCGCCGCCCGGTGCTGATTCCCTTCTCGGAAAAGGCGGTGCTGGAAATCGATCTCGAAGGCGGCACGCTGCTGATCGATCCGGCCGCCGCCGGGTTGATCGACGAGCCGGATGACGGCAAGCCCTGATCCGATGCCCGAAACTTCCGAAAAGCGGCTGTTCACCGCAACCGTGCTGACGCTGTATCCCGACATGTTTCCCGGCCATCTCGGCCTGTCGCTGGCCGGCAAGGCGTTGGCGCGCGGCGACTGGCGGCTGGAGACGGTGCAGATCCGCGATTTCGCCACCGACAGGCACCGCACGGTGGACGACACGCCGGCCGGCGGCGGCGCCGGCATGGTGCTGAAGCCGGACGTGCTCGCCCGCGCCATCGATAGCGTCTCGGCTGAAGACAGCCGCCCCCGGCTCCTCATGAGCCCCCGTGGCAAGCCGTTGACGCAGGAGAAGGTGCGCGAACTGGCCGGCGGCGACGGCGTCGTCATCGTCTGCGGCCGCTTCGAAGGCGTCGACCAGCGCGTCATCGACGCGCGCGGGCTGGAGGAGGTCTCCATCGGCGACTATATCCTCTCCGGCGGCGAACCGGCGGCCTCGATCCTGCTCGATGCCATCGTGCGCATCCTGCCGGGCGTCATGGGCAACGATCTCTCGGGCGTGCATGAAAGCTTCGAGGGCGGCCTGCTCGAACATCCGCACTACACCCGCCCGCAGGTGTTCGAGGACCGCGACATCCCCGCCGTGCTGACCTCCGGAAACCATGCCGCCATCGCCCGCTGGCGCGAGGAGGAGGCAAGACGGCTGACCGTCGAGCGCCGCCCCGATCTTCTGGCGCGCACAGCAACAAAAACCCCGCCCAAGGGGTGACAAGCCCGACCGGCTGGTGTATAGGCCGGCACGGAATTCGGGGTATTTCCCGTCGACCCGCAATCAAGGACATGCGAACCCGCCACGCCCCGCAAGGGACAGGTCTTGAGGCTTTGACCGAAGGAACCGGCGCTCTGGCTGTTTCAGAAGAACTGAAAAGGTTGAACTCATGAACATCATTCAGCAGCTCGAGGCCGAACAGGCCGCCAAGATCGAAGCCCAGCGCAAGCTTCCGGAATTCTCCGCCGGCGATACGCTCCGCGTCAACGTCAAGGTCGTCGAAGGCACCCGTACCCGCGTTCAGGCCTATGAAGGCGTCTGCATCGCCCGTTCCGGCGGCGGCATCAACGAGAGCTTCACCGTTCGCAAGATCTCCTACGGCGAAGGCGTCGAGCGCGTATTCCCGATCTACTCGCCGCTCGTCGAAAGCGTCGAAGTCGTTCGTCGCGGCAAGGTCCGTCGCGCCAAGCTGTACTACCTGCGCGACCGTCGCGGCAAGTCGGCCCGTATCGTTGAAGACACCGGCGTTCGCGCCCGCAAGCTCAACGATGCCGAGCGCGCCGCTGCTGCCCAGGAAAAGGCTCGCCTCGAAGCCGAGAAGGTTGCCGCCGCACAGGCTCTGGCCGCTGAAAAGGCCGCAGCCGAAGCAGCCGCTGCGGAAGCTGCTGCTGCCGCAGAAGCCGCCAAGAGCGAATAAGCTTTTTCGCACATGCATCTTTCGAAAGGCGGTCCCTCGGGACCGCCTTTTTGCTATGCGGCAAACGGGTTGAAAAGGAACGATTTTCTTTCCCAACGCAACGGCAGCGTTGCGGCGTTTCATATTTGCCGTAAAGGCGGTCGTCCCCGCCTTGCATCGCCCTCCAGAAGTATGTCACTTAATTCAACAAGCCACACTTCAGGAGAATTCCATGACGTCCAGACGCTCGTTTCTCGCCGCCCTGACCGCCCTCGTGCTCGCCCCCGTCGCGAGCTTTGCCGCCAGCCTGCCGGATCTCGGCGGCCGCACGGTCGTTGTCGTCACCGAAAACGCCTATCCGCCGCTGCAATTCGTCGATCCTCAGACCGGCGAAGCCAAGGGCTGGGAATACGACGCGATGAACGAGATCGCCAAGCGCCTGAATTTCAAGGTCGAATACCAGAACACCTCCTGGGATGCGATGATCCAGGCCGTCTCCGACAATCAATACAACATCGGCATGACCGGCATCACCATCAAGGACGAGCGCAAGGAGAAAGTCGATTTCTCCGATCCCTACATGCGTTCGGAGCAGTTCATGCTGGTGCGCGGCGACGAAAACCGCTTTACCGACGCAAAAACCTTCGGCGCCTTCAAGGACGGCCTGATCGGCGCCCAGCCGGGCACCTCGCCCTTCTACACCGCCGTCTATTCGATCCTCGACGGCAATGAGCAGAACCCGCGCATCAAGCTGATGGAAACGTTTGGCGCCACCGTGCAGGCCCTCAAGGCCGGCGACGTCGACGTCGTGCTCACCGACAGCGTCGCCGCCCAGGGCTACGTCGATTCTTCGAATGGCGGCCTGAAGGTCATCGGCGGCCCGCTCGGCACCGAGGATTTCGGCTTCATCTTCCCCAAGGGCTCCGATCTGGTCGCGCCAGTGAATGCCGCGATCGCCGCCCTCAAGGCCGACGGCACGATCGACGCACTCAACAAGAAGTGGTTCCTCGACTACAAGATGGGCCAATGAGCCTTTCCGAGATGCCCGGAGCGTTTCCAGGAAAAGCGGATACCGGTTTCCCCTCCGGAAATGCGAGAAAGCAAGGGATGAGTGCGCTTTCGCGTTTCGAAGAAAAGCCGAAACGCTCCAGTGCGAGAGCCGCCCGGTAATGGCCTTGCAGACCCTTCCCGAGGGCGGCAGAGGCGGCTTTCCCTGGTGGCTCGCCGCGCTCGGCGCCATTGCGGTGGCGCTGGCCGCCGTCATCGCGTTGAACGGCCTCTATACCCAAGTCTTCGTCACCATATCCAAGGGCATCGGCGTGACGGTTTTCGTCACGCTGGTCGCCTTTGCGCTGGCCATGATTCTCGGCCTCGCCATCGCCCTGCTCGGTCTGTCCGACGCCCGGGCGCTGCGGGAGATCGCCCGGTTCTACATCGAGGTGATCCGTGGCATTCCGATGCTGGTGCTGTTGTTCTATATCGCCTTCGTCGGCGCTCCCGGCTTCGTGGCGCTCTACAATGCGCTGATGAGCCCGGCCATCTCCGCCGGTCTGATCGAGGCGCTGCAGGTGCGCGACGTCTCCTTGATGTGGCGTGCGGTCTTCGCGCTGACCATCGGCTATTCCGCCTTCATTGCCGAAATTTTTCGCGCCGGCATCCAGTCCGTCGACAAGGGCCAGATCGAGGCCGCCAAGGCGCTCGGCCTGACGCGCGTGCAGCGTTTCCGCCTCGTGGTGTTCCCCCAAGCGCTGAGGGTCGTCTTCCCGCCGCTGTCGAACGATTTCGTGGCGATGGTCAAGGATTCGTCGCTGGTCTCCGTGCTCGGCGTCGCCGACATCACCCAGATGGGCAAGGTCTACGCGTCCGGCTCGTTCCGCTTCTTCGAGACCTATTCCATCGTCGCCTATGTCTATCTGGTGCTGACCATCGGCCTGTCGCTTGCGCTTCGCGGTGTCGAGAAGCGCATGCGCCGGAAGTTCGTCAGATAAACAGCGCGCGTTTAGCGCTGGGCTTCCAAGGCCTTCAATGCCGTCTCGCCGAAAGCCTTGGCGGCCAGTTCGGTCGGATAGCCGCTCTGCATCGGATAGGTGACGCCGCGATAGACGAGCACGAAGGCCCAGGTGCCGTTGCGCAGCAGGACGGTCTTGACGCTCGAAAGATTGGTGTTCAGCACCATGGAAATAGTCCTTTTCGTGTTGATTCAGGGCGCCGGGCGGCAGGTGACACCATCGGCGTCGTCGCCGCGATAGAGATCGTAGAGCGTCGCCTCGTCCCCCTTGGCCCACCAGATATAACGGCCGCCGGCATATTTCGCGCCGGAGCCGGAAAGCACATTGGCGGCGACGACGAAATCGTCGCCGATGGTCAGCCGGGCGATCGCCACCGGGCCGGCATTGATATATTCGACATCCACCGTCTTGTCGCCGCAGGCATAACGCACCGTCTGCCGGTTGACGCCTTCGGCGCCGGGCACGCGGATGGTGACGTCCGCCTCCTGCGTCGGCGGCGAAAGCTTCAGCACCGGCTGGTTGTCGCGGGCGATCAGGATGGTGCGGCCGTCCGTCTTCCAGCTCAGCGCCCCGTTCAGCATGTTGAAGAACTGCGCCTCCTGTTCCATGGCGGCGGGAGCGCATTTCATGCGCGTCGCGGCCGGCGGGGCGAAGCTGATCTTGTCCTTGTCGATCTGGAAGGCGCCGGAATAACGATTGCAGCCGGAATAGCCGGAAAATGTATTGTCCGGCTTGATCTCGATCATCGCCGGCGGCGTCGGCGTCTTGGTGGTGAAGCCGAGTAGCTCGACACGCCATTGCCCGACGAGATCGTAGGGCACCGGATCGGCGGCCAGCGCCACGCCGGACGAAAGCGCCATGACGGCAAGGGAAACGAATGTTTTCAGCATGGACAATCCCTATGGACCGGAGATGACGCGGCCCCCATAACGGCAAAATGTGATCCGGTGAAGACGGCTAGCGAAGCAGCCGGCATGATGCAATCCCTTATCCGCTTGTTGTCAATTGCAATTCTCTGTAGAGCCATGCAAGACGACAAAAAATTGGGAAATCCGCATGAAAGAGGCCGCGCCCACCAGACAGCGCCTGACCGTTCTCGGCTCGACCGGCTCCATCGGCGTCAACACGCTGGATGTGATCGGCCAGCTCGGCGGGCCGGAGCGCTTCGAGATGCTGGCGCTGACCGGAAACGGCAACATTCCGCTGCTGGCCGAACAGGCGAAACGCTGCCGCGCAAAACTCGCTGTCACCGCCGACGAGACGCGCCATGCGGAGCTGAAGGCGGCGCTGGCCGGCACCGGTATCGCCACGGCCGCCGGCCGCTCCGGCCTGATCGAGGCAGCGGAGATGGACGCCGGCTGGGTGATGGCCGCCATCGTCGGCACCGCCGGCCTTGCCCCCACCATCGCCGCCGCCAAACGTGGTGCCGATATCGCGCTCGCCAACAAGGAATGCCTGGTCTCGGCCGGAGATCTCTTCGTCGAGGCGGTGAAGGCCGGCGGCGGCCGGCTGATCCCGGTCGACAGCGAGCATAGCGCCATCTTCCAGTCGCTGGAGGACGACCAGCGCCATGCGCTGGAGCGCATCGTCCTGACCGCCTCGGGCGGCCCGTTCCGCACCTGGACGCGCCAGCAGATGGCCGAGGTGACCGTCGCCATGGCCCGCGCCCATCCCAACTGGTCGATGGGGTTGAAGATCTCGGTCGGCAGCGCCTCTATGTTCAACAAGGCGCTGGAGATGATCGAGGCCAAGCATCTCTTCGACGTGACGCCGGAGCAGATCGAGGTGATCGTGCATCCGCAGTCGATCGTCCATTCCATGGTCGGCTATACCGACGGCTCGGTGCTCGCCCAGCTCGGCTGCCCGGACATGCGCACCGCCATCGGCTATGCCCTGACCTACCCCAAGCGCCCGAAACTGAATGTCGAGCGGCTGGATTTCGCCAAACTCGCCCGCCTCGATTTCGAGGCCCCGGATGAAGTGCGTTTCCCGTCGCTGCGCCTTGCGCGGCTGGCCTTGACCCGCGGCGGCACGCAAGGCGCGGTGATGAACGCCGCCGAGGAAGGCGCGTTCCAGGCCTTCGTCGAGGAAAAGATCGGCTTCCTCGACATGGCCGAAATCGTGGAGGAGGTCATGGAAGCCATGACAGCCCACCCGCCTGCGGCCACGATGGAAGACGTCTTCGCCGCCGACACCGAAGCCCGCCGCCGCGCTGGCGAGATCGCCGGGCGGATTGCAGCATTCCGGAAACGCTAAAGCGCCGCCTTCTCGCTGTCCTCGTCCAGCAAGAATTCCAGCATCAGCGTCCGCTGCAGGATCGAATGATTGTCGTCTGAGACGAGGATGACATGGGTGCGACCGTCCGCGTCCCTGAAAACGTCGATGCCTTCCATGTTGTCGATCTGGAAGCGCGTATCGGCCCGCAGCAATTCTTCGCCGTCGACCACGGCGCCCGGGCGTATGTCGGCGGCGGCGAGCTGGCGGAGGCGCATGGCGACGCCGCTGGCCCAGGTGAAGCGCCGCTCCAGCAGCAAAAGGTCGCCGTCCGGCAGGAAGGCGGCGTCGGTGACGTCGAAACCGTCCTGCTTGCGCACCGTAAACGCGCCCTTGATCCGGCCCTCGACGACCGCGGCAAGCAGATTGCCGGCGCTATCGACGCTCTTTTCCGAGACGATGACGGTGGAGCCGGCCAGCGGCGTCCCCTCCGGCGCGACAGCCATCGCCTCGATGCCGCCATTGGAGCGCAACGAGCGGCGCGGGATGATCAGCGGCACCGAACGGTGCGGCACGGCCTGCGGCAGGTCGGAAAGCGGATAGGCATCGATGCGATGATTGCGCTCGAAGCTGACCAGCACCTCGTCTCCGCGCAACGCCATGCCCTCGGCATCCATCTCCCATTTCGAGGCATCGGGATTGCCTTTCGCATCGCGCATCGGATCGATGGTGACATCGGACAGGCCGGTGAGCCGCCCCCCGCCATCGCGCTCCAGGTTGCCCTGCAGCCAGTGCGCGGTGTCGAAGATACCGATGAAACGTTGCCCGCCAGACAGGACACGCAGCGACGACCACGCACCGAACAGCGGATCGGAAGAGGATAGCTCGAGACCGCCGAGGAAGCGCAGGCGGCCGAATTGCACGGCATCTGAACCGACCTCGAATTGACGCAACGGCCGGGCCTTGATGATGGCGGGTGCAGCCGCGGCCGGCGCGATGCCGGCCATCAGGCCAGCGGCGAGCGCCAGGATGCGGAGAAAACCGGCCGCCATCCGGGCGGGGCTCAGCCGGCGCGGCGCCCGCGCCCGGCGCGGGGATTGGCGGCCTGATCCTCGAACAGCGAGGCGAGCTGCTCGGTCATGGCGCCGGCCAGTTCGTCGGCATCGACGATGGTGACGGCGCGGCGATAGTAGCGGGTAACGTCGTGGCCGATGCCGATCGCCAGCAGTTCCACCGGCGAGCGCGTCTCGATCTGCTCGATGACGGCGCGCAGATGGCGCTCCAGATAATTGCCCGGATTGACCGACAGGGTCGAATCGTCAACCGGGGCGCCGTCCGAGATCATCATCAGGATCTTGCGCTGCTCGGAACGGTGGATCAGGCGGTTGTGCGCCCACATCAGCGCCTCGCCGTCGATGTTTTCCTTGAGCAGGCCTTCACGCATCATCAGGCCGAGATTGCGGCGCGCCCGCCGCCACGGCGCATCCGCCGACTTGTAGACGATGTGGCGCAGGTCGTTGAGTCGGCCGGGCGCCGCCGGCTTGCCGCTCGCCAGCCATTTTTCGCGCGACTGGCCGCCCTTCCACGCCTTGGTGGTGAAGCCGAGCAGCTCGACCTTGACGCCGCTGCGCTCCAGCGTCCGCGCCAGAATATCGGCGCAAGTGGCGGCAACCGTGATCGGCCGGCCGCGCATCGAGCCGGAATTGTCGATCAGCAGCGTCACGACGGTGTCGCGGAACTTGGTATCGCGCTCCATCTTGAAGGACAGCGGCTGCATCGGATCGATGATCATGCGCGGCAGGCGCGCGGTATCGAGATAACCCTCTTCGAGATCGAAATCCCATGAGCGGTTCTGCTTGGCCATCAGGCGGCGCTGCAGGCGGTTGGCGAGGCGGCCGACCGCGCCCTGCAGATGCGCCAGCTGCTTGTCGAGGAAGGCGCGAAGACGGTCGAGTTCGGCCTCGTCGCACAGCTCCTCGGCGGTGATCTCCTCGTCGAATTCCTCGGTGAAGACGCGGTAATCGACCTTCTCGTTGAAATCGTCGAAGGGGCTGGCCGGGCGGCGGCTCTCGCCGGGAGTTTCGGAATCCTCGTCGGAATCGTCGGTCAGCTCCTCCTCGGAGATCTCGGCGCCGTCCATTTCGCCGTCATCCATCTGCTCCTGCGAGGCTTCGCTTTCCTCGGCGGGCGCGGCGTCGGAGCCGGCTTCTTCCTCGACGTTCTCGTCGCTCTGCTCGTCGCTGCGCGGCTGATCGTCGTCGTTCTCGCTGTCCTGGGAGTCCGGCTCGGTCTCCTCGTCGCCGAAATCCTCGGCCATGTCCATCGAGCTCAGCATGCCGCGCACCAGGCGCGCGAAGGATTGCTGGTCGTTCATGGCGCCGGCGAGACGGTCGAGATCCTTGCCGGCCTTCTCCTCGATGAAATTGCGCCAGAGATCGAGCACCTTGCCGGCGCTTTCCGGCGGGCGCTCGCCCGTCAGGCGTTCGCGCACCAGCATGGCCAGCGCCTCCTCGACGGGGGCGTCCTGGCGACGGTCGACGCCGGAGAAATTCGCCTTGGCGTATTTCTCGTAATGCATGGAGGACAGGTTGGCGGCAACGCCGGCCATGCGCTGCGCGCCAATCGATTCGACGCGCGCCTGCTCGACGGCGTCGAAGACAAGGCGAGCGTCGTTGCCCTGCGGCGCCATGGCGGTGTGCAGCTTCTGGTCATGGCAGGCGATGCGCAGCGCCATGGAATCGCCGAGCCCGCGAGTGACCGCCAGCTCATGTGCCGTCGGGCGCTTCGACAGTTCCGGCAGCCGCACGCGGTCACCGGCCATGCCCGGACGCTCGTTGGCGAAGGACACCTCGACATTGACCCGGCCGGCAACGGAACGGACGCAGCCGCCGATCGCCCGGCGCAGCGGCTCCATATCCACCGGCCCGCCGGATTTGCTCTTCGAATTATCGCCTCGACCTGCCATGATCCGTCTTCATTCCCGAGCGCTCTTTCGAACGCCCCTACCTTGGTTTTTACGCGCTCAGAACGATGTTCGCGGCGCTTTCCTTGAGTTCGACGCCGAAGGCGCGCTGGTAATGCTCGGCCACCAGCGCCCGCTCCAGCTCGTCGCACTTGTTGAGGAAGGTGACGCGGAAGGCCATGGCGACGTCGCCGAAGATGGCGGCGTTTTCCGCCCAGGTGATGACGGTACGCGGGCTCATCACCGTCGACAGGTCGCCATTGACGAAGGCGGCGCGGGTGAGATCGGCAACGCGGACCATCTTCGACACGGCGTCCCGGCCGCCGGTGAAATTCTTCACCTTGGCGAGGACGATGTCGACTTCCTTGTCATGCGGCAGATAGTTCAGCGTGGTGACGATCGACCAGCGGTCCATCTGCGCCTGGTTGATCTGCTGCGTGCCATGATAGAGGCCGGTTGTGTCGCCGAGGCCGACCGTGTTGGCGGTGGCGAACAGGCGGAAGGCCGGATGCGGGCGGATGACACGGCTCTGGTCGAGCAGGGTCAGGCGGCCCGACGATTCCAGCACACGCTGGATGACGAACATCACGTCCGGGCGGCCAGCATCGTATTCGTCGAAAACGAGCGCGACATTGTGCTGGTAGGCCCAGGGCAGGATGCCGTCCTTGAATTCGGTGACCTGCAGCCCGTCCTTGACGACGATGGCGTCCTTGCCGACCAGATCGATACGGCTGACATGGCTGTCGAGGTTGACGCGCACGCAGGGCCAGTTGAGGCGGGCGGCGACCTGCTCGATATGCGTCGACTTGCCGGTGCCGTGGAAGCCGGAGACCATCACGCGGCGGTTATGGGCAAAACCGGCGAGAATGGCGAGCGTCGTGTCGCGGTCGAAGAGGTAATCCGGGTCGAGGTCGGGGACGTAGGGGTCGCCCTTCGAATAGGCCGGCACGCGGATGTCGGTGTCAATGCCGAAAACCTCCCGGACGGAAACGGTGGTGTCCGGCAGGTTCGAATAATCGAGTTCAGTCTTGCTCATTCTGTCTCCAAGGCGGGCGCTGCCGCCCGGCCGCATCGGTCGCTTGCATGTCTTAAACGGCGTCACGCGGCGGGATAAGGTCGGTGACGCAATGAACCTTTGTGTCCCTTAGCAGAAACCGGCCTGCTTTAACAATTGATATGCTTGTATAACAGCACGAAAACGTTCTTCCGAGCCGCGATCGCCGCCATTGGCGTCGGGATGGTGCTTCTTGACCAGCGCCTTGTAGGCGCGCTTGATGTCGTCGGCGGTGGCCGTGGCGCCGAGACCGAGCGTGTCATAGGCCTTGGCCTCCAGCGTCTTGAGTTTTCGCTCGCGCGAGGGCCGCGCCGTCGGCCCGCCCTCGCCGCTGACGAAGCCGAAGGGGTCCTTCATGCGCGCATGCATGCCGGCCGTGCCCGAACGCATCTCGGAATGAACAGGCCCGGCCTTCGACGCGCGGTTGACGCCGATCGTCCAGGTCGGGCGATGACCGGTCACCGCTTCCTTCTGGTAGCGGGCGATCTCGGTATCCGAAAGGCCGGAAAAATAATTGTAGCCCTTGTTGTATTCCTTCACATGCTCGAAGCAGAACAGAAAGAACTGGCCCTCGGCATTGCGGCCCACGGGGGCGCGATGCGCGCCCTTCTGCTCGCACCCGTCCCACTGACAGGTCGGGCCGACGGGTTCGGCTTGCTGCTCCCGCTTCCGGCGGGTGCGGATACGGTCGTATATTTTTGAATCAAATCGCATGGACGAATTATGGTACGGCATCATCGGCACAACAAGAATTGACAATCGGGAATGTTGCTGGCTTTTTGGGACCATTTTCCCGAGATTACGGACTGCGCCGCCGGGCGGCCGCGAAAACTGCCGCGGCGTTCGAACGGCGCCATGAAAAGGTATGTCGCACATGTCCCTGAAGGACCGCATCGAGGCGAAACTGATCGCGGCATTTGCGCCGGAGCGGCTCGCCGTCATCAATGAAAGCCATTTGCATGCGGGACATCAGCCCGATATCACCGGCGAGGGTGAAACCCATATGCGCGTGCGTCTCGTCTCGGCGCAGTTTACCGGCATGGGCCGGCTGCAACGCCACCGCGCCGTCACCGAGCTTCTGAAGCCGGAACTCGATGCCGGGCTGCATGCGCTGGCCATCGAACCGGCCGCCCCCGGAGAGCCGACACGCTGGTGAATATGGGAAGCGAATTCGTCGTTTCCAAGGATCGGCACATTGAAATTGCAAAGAAAAACCGTCCGCAACTTGGTTGCGGACGGCCTTGCATTCTCAAGGGATAAGCCGGCTTACTTCTTCTGCCAGCTCTTGACCAGCTCGTCGTAATTGACGGTGACCGGCTTTTCCTTCTCGTTCTCGACCTTCAGCTGCGGCGCCAGGTTGCCCTTGGAGACCGCATCCTTGTTCCAGTATTCGAGGTCGTGCTCCTCGGCCAGCTTCGGGCCGATATCGCCCTGGACGCCGGAGCGTTCGAGGCGCTGGAGAACCTTTTCCTGCTCGGCGCACAGCGAATCCATCGCTTCCTGTGCCGTCTTGGCGCCCGAGGCGGCGTCGCCCACGGCCTGCCACCACAGCTGCGCCAGCTTCGGATAATCCGGAACGTTGGTGCCGGTCGGCGACCATTGGACGCGGGCCGGCGAGCGGTAGAACTCGATCAGGCCGCCGAGCTTCGGGGCGCGGTCGGTAAAGCTCTGGTGCTGGATCGAGCTTTCGCGGGTCAGCGTCAGGCCGACATGGCTCTTCTTGACGTCGACGGTCTTGGAGGTGACGAACTGGGCATAGAGCCAGGCCGCCTTGGCGCGATCCTCGGGCGTCGACTTCAGAAGCGTCCACGAACCGACGTCCTGATAACCGAGCTTCATGCCGTCCTTCCAGTAGACGCCATGCGGCGACGGGGCGAAACGCCACTTCGGCGTACCGTCCTCGTTGACGACCGGCAGGCCCTTCTTGACCATATCGGCGGTGAACGCGGTGTACATGAAGATCTGCTGCGCCACTTCGCCCTGCGCCGGCACGGGGCCGGATTCGGAGAAGTTCATGCCCTGGGCTGCCGGGGGAGCATAGGCCTTCAGCCAATCCAGGTATTTCTGGATGGAATAGACGGCGGCCGGGCCATTGGTATCGCCGCCGCGTGCGACGCAGGAACCGACCGGGCGCGATTTCTCGTCGACCTTGATGCCCCATTCGTCGACCGGCAGGCCGTTGGGGATGCCCTTGTCGCCGTTGCCGGCCATCGAGAGCCAGGCGTCGGTGAAGCGCCAGCCGAGCGACGGATCCTTCTTGCCGTAGTCCATATGGCCGAAGACCTTCTTGCCGTCCACTTCGCGGCCGGTGAAGAATTCGGCGATATCCTCGTAAGCCGACCAGTTGACGGGAACGCCGAGGTCGTAGCCGTATTTCGCCTTGAAATCGGCCTTGTTCTTCTCGTCGTTGAACCAGTCGTAACGGAACCAGTAGAGGTTGGCGAACTGCTGGTCGGGCAGCTGGTAGACGTCGCCATCCGGCGCGGTGGTGAATTTCAGGCCGATGAAGTCGTCGAGATCGAGGCCGGGATTGGTGACGTCCTTGCCTTCGTTTGCCATCCACTTGGTCAGCGAGCGTGCCTGCTGGTAGCGCCAATGGGTGCCGATCAGGTCCGAGTCGTTGACATAGGCGTCGTAGATGTTCTCGCCCGACTGCATCTGCGTCTGCAGCTTCTCGATCACGTCGCCTTCGCCGATCAGATCATGGGTGATCTTGATGCCGGTGATGTCGGCGAACGCCTTGGCGAGCGTCTTGGATTCATATTCATGGGTGGTCAGCGTTTCGGAAACGACCTTGATCTCCATGCCGGCGAAGGGTTTCGCCGCATCGATGAACCACTGCATTTCCTTTTCCTGATCGGCGCGCGACAGGCTCGACATGTCGCCGATTTCCGCATCCAGGAATTTCTTCGCCTCGTCCATGCCGGCAAAGGCCGTGCCGCTCAAAGCCAGCAACATCGCTGCCGTCGTCGTCAAAAGATGCCGTCGCATACTCATCCTCCCTAAGGTTGTTGCGATTGCAGTTCCCACCGGAGCGGCCGTCGACATTGGCCTCCCCCGCATTTCCGCTTGGCCTCAGACCGTCTTGAACACCGCGATGGCGTAAACGAGGCTGAGGGCAAGAGCCCACCACAGGTTGGGCCCGACCAGGCCCAGCCATGCGAGATGAATAAAAGCGCTGCCGAGCAGCGAAATGAACAGGCGGTCGCCGCGCGTCGTCGTAAAGCGCAGGATGCCGACCCGCGGATTGCCGCCGGGCGAGATGAATTCCCATATTCCCATCGCCGCGATGAGGAGCGCGATGCCGATGAAGAACAGCGCCGTCGGCAGCGTCCAGGCCATCCAGGAAAAGTTCATGGGTCGTCCTCCCCGTCACACGCGGCCCAGGGCAAAGCCCTTGGCGATGTAGTTGCGCACGAAATAGATGACCAGCGCCCCCGGAACGATGGTCAGCACGCCGGCCGCCGCCAGCACGCCCCAGTCCATGCCCGATGCCGAGACCGTGCGCGTCATCGTCGCGGCGATCGGCTTGGCGGCGGTGGTGGTCAGCGTGCGCGCCAGCAGCAGCTCCACCCAGGAGAACATGAAGCAGAAGAAGGCGGCGACGCCGATGCCCGACGCGATCAGCGGCATGAAAATCTTCACGAAGAATTTCGGGAAGGAATAGCCGTCGATATAGGCGGTCTCGTCGATTTCCTTCGGCACGCCTGACATGAAGCCTTCGAGAATCCACACCGCCAGCGGCACGTTGAACAGGCAGTGGGCGATGGCGACAGCGATATGCGTATCGATCAGGCCGAAGGCCGAATAGAGCTGGAAGAAGGGCAGCGCGAAGACGGCCGGCGGCGCCATGCGGTTGGTCAGCAGCCAGAAGAACAGGTGCTTGTCGCCGAGGAAACGGTAGCGCGAGAAGGCATAGGCCGCCGGCAGCGCCGCCGCCACCGAGATCACCGTGTTCATCACCACATAGATGATCGAATTGATATAGCCGTTGTACCAGGAGGGATCGGTGAAGATGATCGTGTAGTTGCGCAGCGTCGGGTTGGTCGGCCAGAGCGAGAAGGCGCCGGTGATCTCGGCGTTTTCCTTGAAGCTCATATTGACCAGCCAGTAGATCGGCAGCAGCAGGAAGAGGATGTAGAGGGTCGGCACCAGGAAGGAAAGCCGCTCGCCCATGGATCGATTGTTCATGGGATTCTCCTTAAGCCTGCGCGTCGCCGGAGGTCATGACGGTGTAGAACACCCATGACAGCAGCAGGATGATGAGGAAGTAGACGATCGACATCGCCGCCGCCGGACCAAGGTCGAACTGTCCCACCGCCATCTTGACGAGATCGATGGACAGGAAAGTGGTCGAGTTGCCGGGGCCGCCGCCGGTGACGACGAAGGGCTCGGTATAGATCATGAAGCTGTCCATGAAGCGCAGGAGCACGGCGATCAGCAGCACCCGGTTCATCTTGGGCAACTGGATGTAGCGGAACACGGACCAGCGCGAGGCGCCGTCGATCTTGGCCGCCTGGTAATAGGCGTCGGGGATCGAGACGAGGCCGGCATAGCAGAGCAGCACGACGAGGCTGGTCCAGTGCCAGACATCCATGACGATGACGGTGATCCAGGCCGCCGTCGGGCTCTGCACGTAGTTGTAGTCGATGCCGAGCGCTTCCAGCGTATGGCCGAGCAGGCCGATATCGACGCGGCCGAAGACCTGCCAGATGGTGCCGACCACGTTCCACGGGATCAAGAGTGGCAGCGCCATCAGCACCAGGCAGACCGGCACGCCCAACCCCTTCTTGGGCATGTTGAGCGCGATCAGGATGCCGAGCGGGATTTCAATCGCAAGGATGACCAGCGAGAAGATCAGGTTGCGCAGCAGCGCATCCCAGAAGCGCGGCGAATGCAGGATCTCGGTGAACCAGTCGGTGCCGGCCCAGAAGAACTGGTTGTTGCCGAAGGTATCCTGAACCGAATAGTTGACCACCGTCATCAGCGGGATGGCAGCCGAGAAGGCGACGAGCACCAGCACCGGCAGGACGAGAAACCAGGCCTTGTTGTTCCAGGTCTTTTCCATGGGTCAGGCCTCCTTGCCCACGCGCCAGCTATCGGCATAGATGCTGATGGCGGCGGGATCGAAACGGACGCGCGCATCCGTGGGGATTTCGCCGTCCTCGGGCACGACGATGGCCAGCGGCTGGCCGGCGAAACGGGCGCGCACGATCTTCTGGCGGCCGATATCCTCGACCTTGGCGATCTCCACCGGCATGCCCTCGCGTCCCAGCCGGACGAATTCCGGGCGGATGCCGAGTTCGACCTTGGCGGCGGAACCGATATCAGGCGCATGGTCGAGGCCCAGCACCTGGTCGCCGATCGTCACCTGCGACCCATCGACCCTCGCCGGCAGCACGTTCATGCCGGGCGAACCGATGAAATAGCCGACGAAGGTATGGCTCGGCCTTTCGAACAGCTCCGCCGGCGTGCCGATCTGCACGATCTCGCCGTCATACATGACCACCACCTTGTCGGCGAAGGTCAGGGCCTCGGTCTGGTCGTGGGTGACGTAGACCATGGTGAAGCCGAACTGGCGGTGCAGCTTCTTGAGCTGCGAGCGCAGCACCCATTTCATGTGCGGATCGATGACCGTCAGCGGCTCGTCGAACAGGATGGCGCTGACATCGTTGCGCACCAGGCCGCGGCCGAGCGAAATCTTCTGCTTCTGGTCGGCGGTCAGCCCCCGCGCCTTGCGGTCGGCCCAATGCGACAGGTCGATCATTTCGAGGATGTCGCGCACGCGCCGGTCGATCTCGGCGGCCGGCACATGGCGGTTGCGCAAGGGAAAGGCGAGATTGTCGTAGACGGTCATGGTGTCGTAGATGACCGGGAACTGGAAGACCTGGGCGATGTTGCGCTTTTCGGTCGGCAGGTGGGTGACGTCGACGCCGTCGAACAGGATGCGGCCCTCGGAGGGCTGCACCAGGCCCGAGATGATGTTGAGCAGCGTGGTCTTGCCGCAGCCGGAGGGGCCGAGCAGCGCATAGGCGCCGCCGTCGTTCCATTCGTGATGGACTTCCTTCAGCGCGTAGTCCTTGGCCGAGGTCGGGCGCGGCCCGTAGGCGTGGCGGATATGGTCGAGATCGATGCGTGCCATGTCCCTCTCTCCTCAGGCTGCCGCGGCCGGTGCTGCGGCAATCGCCGCCCCGTCCGGGCCGAACGCCATCAGGTGGCGCGTGTCGAGATAGATGTCGATCGCCCGGTCGGGCTCGATATCGTGGATGCCATGCTCCAGCATCACCCAGCGCACGCCGGCGAAATCGACATGGATGAAGCTTTCCGAACCGGTGATTTCCGAAATCAGCGTGCGCACCGGCACGCGCTGGGCGCCGGGGGCGGCCGGCGCCAGCGCCAGATGATGCGGATGGAAGGCGATGGTGGCGGGACCGTCGGCCATATGCGCCAGATGCGCCGGCACGGCGAAGGCCTCGACGTCCTGGCGCAGGAACTGGCCGCCGCGCTTGGTCAACTCGATGATGTTGAGCGGCGGATCGGCGAAGGTGCGCGCCGTGTTGAGATCGACCGGGCGGCGATAGACCTCGATGGTCGGGCCGAACTGGGTGATGCGCCCCTGCGACAGCGTCGCGGTATTGCCGCCGAGCAGCAGCGCCTCGGACGGTTCGGTGGTCGCATAGACGAAGATGGCGCCGGAGGCGGCGAACAGCCGCGGCAGTTCCTCGCGCAATTCCTCGCGCAGCTTGTAGTCGAGATTGGCGAGCGGCTCGTCGAGGAGAACGAGGCTGGCATTCTTGACGATGGCGCGCGCTAAGGCCGTGCGCTGCTGCTGGCCGCCCGAGAGGTTGAGCGGCGTACGCTCCAGATAGGGCGTCAGCTTGAGCAGGTCGGCGGCCTTGCGTACCTCGCGGTCGATGGTCGCGGCATCCTTGCCGGCGATGCGCATCGGCGAGGCGATGTTTTCGTAGACTGACAGCGCCGGGTAATTGATGAATTGCTGGTAGACCATCGCGACGTTGCGTTCCTGCACGCGCAGGCCGGTCACGTCCTTGCCGTCGAAATGGATGGAGCCGCCGCTCGGCTTGTCGAGGCCGGCCATCAGCCGCATCAGCGAGGTCTTGCCGGACAGTGTCGGCCCGAGAAGCACGTTGAGCGTGCCTCTTTGAAGCACGAGGTCGCAGGGGTGGATATGCACCTCGGCGCCGACCGTCTTCGACACGTTTTTCAATTCAAGCATGAATTCCCCCAGGCCTCCTCAAACCTTCGGCATGCGCAGTCGTGACCGCCCCTCAGGCGGCGGACGAGGCGGCGATACCCGCCATGTAGTCATCGAGTGCCGCCGCTTCCTCGCGCGACAGGTAGAGGCCGCGCTTGGTGCGCCGCCACAACACGTCCTCGGCGCTCCGCGCCCATTCGCGCGCCATCAGCCAGCGGACTTCGCATTCGTAGAGATCGCCGCCGAAATGCCGTCCGAGATTATCAAGCGAACGGGCATTTCCAAGCATGTCGGCGGCAAGCGTACCGTAAAGCCGCACCAGCCGGCGGGCATGGGCATCGCCCAGGAAGCCGACTTTCGCTTTCAGGCTCGCCACCTGCGCCTCATAGGCGGTGGGCACGAAGCCGCCGCCCGGCAGATGCGACCCCGCCGTCCAGGGCTTGCCCTTTTCGCCGATGGCTTCGCCGATCTTTTCCAGCGCATGTTCGGCCAGCCGCCGATAGGTGGTCAGCTTGCCGCCGAAGACGTTGAGCAGCGGCGCGTTGCCATCCTCGCCCTCGACCTTCAGCACATAGTCGCGCGTCGCCTCCTGCGCCTTGGAGGCGCCGTCGTCGAACAGCGGCCGCACGCCGGAATAGGTCCAGACGATATCTTCCTCTCGGACCGGCTCGGCGAAATATTCGCTGGCCGCGCGGCAAAGATAACTGATTTCCTCGGAGGAGATCGCCGCCTTGCGCGGATCGGCGGTGTAGTCGCGATCGGTGGTGCCGATCAGCGTGAAATCGTTCTCGTAGGGAATGGCGAAGATGATGCGATTGTCCGGATTCTGGAAGAAATAGGCGCGCGGATCGTCGAACTTCCTGCGCACGACGATATGGCTGCCCTGCACCAGACGGACGTTGTGGACATCGTTGCGGCCGAGCGCCTCGGCCAGCACATGGTCGACCCAGGGGCCGGCGGCATTGACCAGCATGCGGGCGCGCACTTCGCTCGCCGTGCCGTCGTCCTTGCGCAAGCCGATGACCCAGACACCGTTTTCGCGCCGCGCCGAAACCACGGCCGTGCGGGCGAAGACCGTCGCGCCCCTGTCGGCAGCATCGCGGGCATTGAGGACGACGAGGCGGGCATCATCCACCCAACCGTCGGAATACTCGAAGGCCTTGGTGAACAGCGGCTTCAACGGCTTGGCCGCAGGATCGCGCCGCATGTCGAGCGAGCGCGTCGCCGGCAGGAGCTTGCGCCCGCCAAGATGATCGTAGAGAAACAGCCCGAGGCGGATCAGCCAGGCCGGACGGATGCCGCCCTTGTGATAGGGCAGCACGAAACGCATGGGCCGGATGATGTGCGGCGCCATCGCCCACAGCACTTCGCGCTCCATCAGCGCCTCGCGCACCAGCCGGAACTCGTAATGTTCGAGATAGCGCAAGCCGCCATGGATCAGCTTTGTGGCCGCCGAAGACGTTCCCGAGGCGAAATCCTTCGCCTCCGCCAGCGCCACGCCATATCCCCGTCCGGCGGCATCCCGGGCGATTCCGCACCCGTTGATCCCGCCGCCGATGACGAACAGATCGTACACCGCATGCCCGGCCAATTCGAAAACTCCCCCACATTTTCGCATCGCACAATTTTGCGCATTTGCGAAAGCAGGATTAGTTAAAACGAAAATTTTCCGAATGTCAAACGAATGTATAGCGAAAATATACTATTCCGAGGCGATTTCCCCATCGGTTTCGATCAACTGCACGTCGTGCTCGATGCAGATGTCGCGCAACGACGGCAGCGGACAGCGGTCGGTGATGAACGTGTGAACCTGCGACAGATGTCCGATGCGCACCGGCGCGTTGCGGTCGAACTTCGACGAATCGGAGACGAGGATGACGTTGCGGGCATTGGCGATGATCGCCTGCGCCACTTTCACTTCTCGGAAATCGAAATCCAGCAGCGCCCCGTCATGATCGATGGCGGAGGCGCCGATGACGGCGTAATCCACCTTGAACTGGCGGATGAAATCCACCGCCGCCTCGCCGACGATGCCGCCGTCCGAGCCGCGCACCACGCCGCCTGCGATCACCACCTCGATCGAGGGAAACAACCGCAAGCGGTTGGCGACGTTGATGTTGTTGGTGATCACCATCAGTTCGCGATGATCGAGCAGCGCCTCGCCCACCGCTTCCGTGGTCGTGCCGATATTGATGAACAGCGAGGAATTGTCGGGGATCAGCGCCGCCGCCGCCCGGCCGATGGCCTGCTTTTCGGTCGCGGCGATCGAGCGGCGCGCCTCGTATTTGACGTTTTCCGTGCCGCTCGGGAAAATCGCCCCGCCATGCACGCGCGTCAGCGCCCGGCCCTCGCACAGATCGTTGAGATCCTTGCGAATCGTTTGCGGCGTCACCGAGAACCGGCCTGCCAGTTCCTCCACCTGGACGCGACCCTCCGCCTTGGCGATTTCGAGAATCTCCGCCTGTCTCCCCGTCAGGAACATGCCCCCTCCCCACCTTTCGTTTTTCTTCATGATAGGCAAAAGCGAAAATAGCGCAATCGGTCAGATGCACAGTTGCCCCGCGCCTCGATGCCATGCACAGTGGGGAGAAGGCGAGGAGAAAACGATATGTTTCATCCAAAACTGTTCGACGGGAAGAACATCGTGGTCACCGGCGCCGGCCGTGGCATCGGGCTGGAAGTGGCGCGGCTGTTTCTCGATTGCGGCGCCCATGTCGTCGTCCATGTCGGGCGGCGCATCGCCGACGACCTGCCGGATTTCCTGCTCGAGGCGCAATCGGAACGCCGCGCCTTCCTGATCGCCGCCGATTTCCTGCAGCGTGGCGGCGTCGAAGGGTTCGTCTCGGCCGTGCGGGAGCGCTTCGATGTCCTGCACGGCCTCGTCAACAATGCCGGCACCATGGTCGGCCGCTTTCCCGCCGACGAGTTGACCGACGCCGAATATGAAACCGTGGTGCGCCTCAACCAGACCTCGGTGGTCGAGGTGACGCGCGGGCTTCTGCCGCTCCTGAAAACCGCCGGCGATGCCGCGATCGTCAGCACGGTGTCGATTTCGGCGCTGACCGGCGGCAGCGCCGGCTCGGCGATCTATTCGGCAACGAAAGCCTTCGTCTCGACCTATTCCAAGGCGCTTGCCCGCGAACTGGCCCCGGCCGGCATCCGCGTCAACTGCGTCTCCCCCGGCACCATCGCCACCGATTTCCACGAGCGTTATTCCTCGCCCGAAAAGCTGGAGGCGACCCGCAAGGCGATCCCGCTGCAACGGCTCGGCACGCCGGAGGACTGCGCCCCCGCCTATCTCTTCCTCGCCGCCGCGTCGCTGTCCGGCTACATCACCGGGCAGGTGATCGAGATCAATGGCGGCCAGCTGATCTGCTGATCAGCGATTGGCGGATGCGATGATAGACAAGCTCGAATATTTCATGGCGCTGGCGCGCGAACGCCATTTCGCCAGGGCGGCCGAAGAGCTCGGCATCTCGCAGCCGACGCTGTCGGCGGCGATCCGCCAGCTTGAGGACCAGCTTGGCGTCGTGCTGGTCAATCGCGGCTCCCGCTTCCAGGGGCTGACGCCGGAGGGCCAGCGCGTGCTGGAATGGGCGCGCCGCATCGTCGGCGACACCCGCACCATGCGCGAGGAGATGCGCGCCGCCCGTAGCGGCCTCTCCGGCCATATCCGCCTTGCCGCCATTCCCACGACGCTGGCGCTGGTGCAGCGCCTCACCGGTCCTTTCCAGAAAAAGCACCCGGACGTCACCTTCTCCATCGTCTCGGCCAATTCGCTGCAGATCCTCAGCCAGCTTGAGAATTTCGAGATCGACGCCGGCCTGACCTATCTCGAAAATGAGCCGCTCGGCCGCGTCACCAGCGTGCCGCTCTACGAGGAGCGCTATTGCCTGGTCACCGCCCGCAACGGCCCGTTTGCGGATCGCGAAAGCGTGACCTGGAGCGAAGCAGGCAGCGTTAGCCTTTGCCTATTGACGGCGGACATGCAGAACCGCCGCATCATCAACCGCCACTTCGCCGAGGCCGGCGTCGACGTGCAGCCGCGCCTCGAATCCAACTCGATGATCGTCCTGTTCTCGCATGTGCTGACCGGCCGCTGGTGCAGCATCATGCCGCGAAACACCGCGAAATCCTTCGGGTTTCATGAGGAAATCAGTATAGTTTCGCTGACCGAGCCGGAGCCTTTTCACCGCATCGGCCTGGTTGCGACCTATCGTGAACCATTCACGCCGCTGGTCTCGGCGTTATTGCATGAGGCGCGGACACTGGCGGAAGCCGGCTTCAATTGATAGAAAATTCCTATCAGGCAACGCATCTGTCTTATTGATCGCACCTGCCTTCCCTGTCACAATCTGAGAGAGCTTTGGAGAAGCTCGACGCCCCCGGTTTCGGCCGGGATCATCAAGCGCAACAGGCGCGGGCCGCAGGCCGGCGGATTGGCGCATCGGGAGGCTGAGCATGAACATTCATGTCGCCGATGGCGACATCGGCAATCGCACGCTGGCAATCGTCGGCGAGTTGAAATCGCTCGAAGGCCCGCTTCTGCCGATCCTTCATGCGATCCAGGCCGAATTCGGCTATGTGCCGCAGGAGAGCTTGGCCGTAATCGCCCGCGAGCTGAACCTGTCGCGCGCCGAGGTGCATGGCGTCGTCACCTTCTACCACGATTACCGCGACCACCCGACTGGCCGCCATGTCCTGAAGCTCTGTCGTGCCGAGGCCTGTCAGTCGATGGGCGGCGACGAGATCGCCGAGCGCATCAAGACGCTGCTCGGCATCGATTTCCACCAGACGACGCTGGACGGCGCAGTGACGCTGGAGCCGATCTTCTGTCTCGGGCTCTGCGCCTGCGCGCCCGCCGCCATGCTCGACGGAGAGCTGCACGGTCGCCTCGATACCGCATCCGTCGCCGAACTCGTCGCGGAGGCCCGCCGATGACCGTCACCGTCTTCATTCCCCGCGATGCCGCAGCGCTTGCCGTCGGCGCCGACAAGGTGGCGAACGCCATCGCAGCCGAGATCGAACGCCGCGGCCTCGATGCCCGCATCGTCCGCAACGGTTCGCGCGGCATGTTCTGGCTGGAACCGCTCGTCGAAATACGCACCGATCATGGCCGCATCGCCTATGGCCCGGTTCGGCCAAGCGACGTCACCGGCCTGTTCGATGCCGATTTTCTCGCCGGCGGCGCACATCCCCTCTGTCTCGGGCCGACGCAGGACATTCCGTTCCTGCGTCAGCAGACCCGCCTGACCTTCGCCCGCTGCGGCGTCACCGATCCGCTGTCGCTGGAGGATTACCGTCATTATGCCGGCCTGCAGGGGCTGGAAAAGGCCATTGCCATGGCGCCCGCCGAGATCGTCGCAGAGGTCACCGAGAGCGGCCTGCGCGGACGCGGCGGCGCGGGCTTTCCCACCGGCATCAAGTGGAAGACGGTCGCCGATGCCAAGGCCGATCAGAAATACATCGTCTGCAATGCCGACGAGGGCGATTCCGGCACCTTCGCCGACCGGATGATCATGGAAGGCGATCCCTTCGTGCTGATCGAGGGCATGGCGATCGCCGGCATCGCCACCGGCGCGACCCGTGGCTATGTCTACACCCGCTCTGAATATCCCCATGCCATCGCGGCGATGGAAGCGGCGATCGCCATCGCCCGCAAGGCCGGCATCCTCGGCCCGTCCGTGCTCGGCTCTGCCTATGCCTTCGACATGGAGGTCCGCTCCGGGGCCGGGGCCTATGTCTGCGGCGAGGAGACCTCGCTGCTGAATTCCCTGGAAGGCAAGCGCGGCGTGGTCCGCGCCAAGCCGCCGCTGCCCGCCTTGCAAGGCTTCCTCGGCCAGCCGACCGTCGTCAACAACGTCATGTCGCTCGCCTCCGTGCCGATCATCCTCGATCGCGGCGCCGCCTTCTACCGTGATTTCGGCATGGGTCGCTCGCGCGGCACCATCCCGATCCAGATCGCCGGCAACGTCAAGCATGGCGGGCTCTATGAAACCGCATTCGGCCTGTCGCTCGGCGAGATCGTCGATCACATCGGCGGCGGCACGGCCAGCGGCCGCCCGGTCAAGGCGGTGCAGGTCGGCGGCCCGCTCGGCGCCTATTTTCCGCGTGCGCTGTTCGATACGCCGTTCGACTATGAGGCCTTTGCCGCGAAGGATGGCTTGATCGGCCATGCCGGCATCGTCGTCTTCGACGACACCGTCGACATGCTGAAACAGGCCCGTTTCGCCATGGAATTCTGCGCCGTCGAAAGCTGCGGCAAATGCACCCCCTGCCGCATCGGCTCGACGCGCGGCGTCGAGACCGCGGATAAGATCGCGAGAGGGCTCGAGCCGGAAAAGAACCGCGCGCTTCTCGCCGATCTCTGCAACACCATGAAGTTCGGCTCGCTCTGTGCGCTCGGCGGCTTCACGCCCTATCCGGTCCTCAGCGCCATGACGCATTTCCCGGACGATTTCAAACCGGCGCCGATCGCGCAAGCAGCGGAGTAACTGCCATGTCCCTGATTCACGAAATCGACTACGGCACGCCGGCCTCCACCGCCGAGACCATGGTGACGCTCACCATCGACGGCCGCGACATTTCCGTGCCCTCGGGCACTTCGATCATGCGCGCCTCGATGGAGGCCGGCATCCAGGTGCCGAAGCTTTGCGCCACCGATATGGTCGACGCCTTCGGCTCCTGCCGCCTCTGTCTGGTGGAAATCGAGGGACGCAACGGCACGCCGGCCTCCTGCACCACGCCGGTCGCGCCGGGCATGGTCGTGCATACCCAGACCGGCCGCCTCAAGGACATCCGCCGCGGCGTGATGGAACTCTACATCTCCGACCATCCGCTCGACTGCCTGACATGCGCCGCCAACGGCGATTGCGAGCTGCAGGACATGGCCGGCGCGGTGGGCCTGCGCGACGTGCGCTACGGCTATGAGGGCGACAACCACGTCCGCGCCCGCAACAATGGCGACATCAACGCCAAGTGGATGCCGAAGGACGAATCCAACCCCTATTTCACCTATGATCCGGCGAAATGCATCGTCTGCTCGCGTTGCGTGCGCGCCTGCGAGGAAGTGCAGGGCACGTTTGCGCTGACCATCGAGGGCCGCGGCTTCGGCAGCCGCGTCTCGCCCGGCATGCATGAGCATTTCATCGAATCCGAATGCGTCTCCTGCGGCGCCTGCGTGCAGGCCTGCCCGACGGCGACGCTGACCGAAAAATCGGTGATCGAGATCGGCCAGCCGGAACACTCGCTGGTCACCACCTGCGCCTATTGCGGCGTCGGCTGCTCGTTCAAGGCGGAAATGCGCGGCGAGGAACTGGTGCGCATGGTGCCGTGGAAGGACGGCAAGGCCAATCGCGGCCATTCCTGCGTCAAGGGCCGTTTCGCCTATGGCTATTCGATGCACAAGGACCGCATCCTCAACCCGATGATCCGCGAAAAGATCTCCGATCCCTGGCGCGAGGTCACCTGGGAAGAGGCCTATGCGCATGTGGCTTCGGAATTCCGCCGCCTGCAATATCAATATGGCCGCGATGCCGTCGGCGGCATCACCTCCTCGCGCTGCACCAACGAGGAAACCTATCTGGTGCAGAAGCTGGTGCGCGCCGGCTTCGGCAACAACAATGTCGATACCTGCGCGCGCGTGTGCCATTCGCCGACCGGCTACGGCCTCGGCCAGGCCTTCGGCACCTCGGCCGGCACCCAGGATTTCGATTCGGTCGAGCATAGCGACGTCGTCGTCGTCATCGGCGCCAACCCGACCGACGGCCACCCGGTCTTCGGCTCGCGCCTGAAGAAGCGCCTGCGCCAGGGCGCAAAGCTGATCGTCATCGACCCGCGCCGCACCGACCTCGTCAAGTCGCCGCATGTCGAAGCCGCCTATCACCTCGCCCTCAAGCCCGGCACCAATGTTGCGATGATGACGGCGCTGGCGCATGTCATCGTCACCGAGGGGCTGGCCGACGAGCAATTCATCCGCGAGCGTTGTGACTGGTCCGAATTCGAGGATTGGGCCGGTTTCGTCGCCGAGGAGCGCCACAGCCCCGAAGCCGTCGAAACCCTGACCGGCGTGCCCGCCCATCTGGTGCGCGGCGCGGCGCGGCTGTTTGCCACCGGCGGCAACGGCGCCATCTATTACGGCCTCGGCGTCACCGAGCACAGCCAGGGCTCGACGACGGTCATGGCCATCGCCAACCTCGCCATGGTCACCGGCAATATCGGCCGCCCCGGCGTCGGCGTGAACCCGCTGCGTGGCCAGAACAACGTCCAGGGCTCCTGCGACATGGGCTCCTTCCCGCATGAACTGCCGGGCTACCGCCACGTCGCCGACGACGCCACCCGCGAGATCTTCGAGAAGATGTGGGGCGTGACGCTGTCGAGCGAGCCGGGCCTGCGCATCAACAACATGCTGGACGCCGCCGTCGACGGCACCTTCAAGGGCCTCTACATCCAGGGCGAGGACATTCTCCAGTCCGACCCGGACACCAGGCATGTCGCCGCCGGCCTCGCCGCCATGGAATGCGTCGTCGTGCAGGATCTGTTCCTCAACGAGACAGCCAATTACGCCCATGTCTTCCTGCCGGGCTCGACCTTCCTCGAAAAGGACGGCACCTTCACCAATGCCGAGCGCCGCATCAACCGCGTGCGCAAGGTCATGACCCCGAAGAACGGCTATGCCGACTGGGAAGTGACGCAGAACCTGGCGCAGGCCATGGGTCTGGCCTGGAACTATGCCCACCCATCCGAGATCATGGACGAGATCGCCGCGACGACCCCGAGCTTCGCGCTGGTTTCCTACGACTATCTCGACAGGATGGGCTCGGTGCAGTGGCCCTGCAACGAGAAGACGCCGCAGGGCTCGCCGATCATGCATATCGACGGCTTCGTGCGCGGCAAGGGCAAGTTCATCCGCACCGAATATGTGGCGACCGACGAACGCACCGGCGCGCGCTTCCCGCTGTTGCTCACCACAGGCCGCATCCTCAGCCAGTACAATGTCGGCGCCCAGACCCGGCGCACCGACAACGTCGTCTGGCATGAGGAGGACCGGCTGGAAGTGCATCCGCACGACGCCGAGCTGCGCGGCATCCGCGACGGCGACTGGGTGCGGCTCGCCAGCCGCTCCGGCGACACGACGCTACGCGCCTTGATCACCGACCGCGTGGCGCCCGGCGTCGTCTACACCACCTTCCATCACCCGACGACGCAGGCCAACGTCATCACCACCGACTTCTCCGACTGGGCGACCAACTGCCCGGAATACAAGGTGACGGCGGTGCAGATCTCGCCCTCAAATGGCCCGTCCGAATGGCAGGTGGAATATGACGAGCAGGCAAGGCGCTCGCGCCGCATCGCCGGCAAGCTCGAGGCGGCGGAGTAATCCGCCACGATGAGGCCGGCCCGATGAAGACCACGGCAACCGCGCCACGGATCGCCCGCCGCGACGGCATCGTCCGAAACGGCACGCGCATCGTGCCCGAGGAGGTTCCGATCGCCTTTTCCTATGGCGGCTCGACTCATGCGGTGATGATGGGAACGCCGGCCGATCTCACCGACTTCGCCCTCGGCTTCAGCCTGACCGAGGGCATCGTCTCCTGCGCCGCCGACATCGCCGCCATCGATATCCTCGAGGCCGGCGACGGCCTCGACGTGCAGATCGCGCTGGTCGATGATGCTGCCGATGCGCTGCGCCTCCGCCGCCGGCATATGGCCGGCCCGGTGGGATGCGGCCTCTGCGGCATCGAATCCATAGAGCAGGCGACCCGCGCCGTGCCCAATGTATCCGCCGCCACTCTGACGCTCGACCATCGCCAGATCGCCGCAGCCATCGCGGCACTGAACGATGGCCAACCGCTGCATAAGCTGACCCATGCCGTGCATGGCGCCGGCTTCTTCATTCCCGGCGAGGGACTGGTCGCCGTGCGCGAGGATGTCGGGCGCCACAATGCGCTCGACAAGCTCTGCGGCGCCGTGCTCGCCGCCGGGCGGCAGGGCCATGAAGGCGCTGTCGTGGTCACCAGCCGCCTGTCGGTGGAGATGGTGCAGAAGGCGGCGATCCTCGGCAGCGGCATCCTGATCGCAATTTCCGCGCCGACGGCGCTGGCGCTGCGCACCGCGCAAACCGCCGGCCTGACACTGATCGCGCTGGCCCGCGGCGAGGATTTCGAGATCTTTACCCACCCCCATCGCATTGCTGCAGGAGTATCCGCCCATGTCGCATGATTCGACCTCGACCGAGGACAAGCTGATTCGCATGGCCAACCAGATCGCCACCTTTTTCGAGTCCCAGCCGGAACAGGAACGTATTGACGGCGTCGCCGGCCATATCAACAAATTCTGGGAACCGCGCATGCGGCGGCAATTCTTCGAGCTGGTGGACAATGGCGCCAAGGGGTTTCACCCCCTCGTCCTGAATGCCGCGCAACGGATCCGTCGCCCCGCCCCCGCGCAGGCCGGCCACGGCTGACAAACGGAAAACCCGGCGACATCAAGGACTGACGCAAACAAAAACCCCCGGTCGTGAATAGGACCGGGGGTTTTCGAACTGGAGCTTGCGCGTCGATCAGGCGACAGCGCGGGCAAGCGCGCAACGCGACCAGAGCTGATGCAACGAGCCGACGAGATGATCGAGGTCGGCATCAGAATGCATCGGCGTCGGGGTGATGCGCAGGCGTTCGGTCTTGCGCGGCACGGTCGGGTAATTGATCGGCTGCACGTAGATGTCGAAGCTATCGAGCATGATGTCCGAGATCCACTTGCACTTGGCCGCGTCGCCGACCATGACCGGGACGATATGGCTCGGATTGGGCATGTGCGGAATCCCGCTCTTGTCGAGCAGGACGCGCAGCCGGCGCACCCGTTCCTGGTGGCGAGCACGCTCGAACTGGCTGACCTTGAGGTGGCGGATCGAGGCGAGCGCACCGGCGGCGAGCGCCGGCGGCAGGGCGGTCGTGAAGATGAAGCCCGACGCGAAGGAGCGGATGAAGTCGCACAGCGCAGCGGACGCCGCGATATAACCGCCCATCACGCCAAAAGCCTTGCCGAGCGTGCCTTCGATGATCGTCAGGCGATCCATCAGCCCCTCGCGCTCGGCGATGCCGCCGCCACGCGGGCCGTACATGCCGACCGCATGGACCTCGTCGAGATAGGTCATGGCGCCATACTTGTCGGCGAGATCGCAGATTTCCTTGATCGGCGAGATATCGCCGTCCATCGAATAGACCGATTCGAAGGCGATCAGCTTCGGTGCCCTGGGATCGGCGGCCGCCAGCTTGGCTTCGAGGTCTTCAAGGTCGTTGTGCTTCCAGATCACCCGGTCGCACTTGGCATAGCGGATGCCCTCGATCATCGAGGCGTGGTTCAGCGCGTCGGAAAAGATGATCAGGTTCGGAATACGCTGGCCGAGCGTGCCGAGCGTCGCCCAGTTGGAAATATAGCCCGAGGTGAAGATCAGGGCCGATTCCTTGCCGTGCAGATCGGCCAGTTCCTGTTCAAGCAGGACGTGATAGTGGTTGGTGCCAGAAATATTCCGGGTGCCTCCCGCACCCGCGCCACAGTGATCGACAGCGGTTTTCATCGCCTCGATGACATCGGGGTGCTGGCCCATGCCGAGATAGTCGTTGGAACACCAGACGGTGACATCCTTCGGCGCGCCGTTGACGTAACGCGTCGCGCGCGGAAAATTGCCGCGATGCCGTTCCAGATCGGCGAACACGCGGTAGCGCCCTTCTTCATGAAGGCTGTCCAGTTCGCTCTTGAAAAATGCTTCGAAATCCATTCCGCATGCTCCGCAACTTTAGAACCGTTTTGATTTCTGCCGGCTCGCCCGTCAACCCCTTGCCGCCCGAATCCTGTCCGGATGCGGCAAAAGGCCCATTGCCACCCGGTCTACAGCAGGAACGGCGCTTCGAAATTGATGGAAATCAACCAAAACGGCGAGGAAAGGCGGCGTTTTGCCGCCCTTCCGATTCTTTTGGCCTCAGCCGGCGGCGGCGAGCGCGCGTTTGGCCATCACCTTCACCAGATTGGCGCGGTATTCGGCGTCTCCATGCAGATCCGAAATCAGCCCGCCGGGATCGACCGTCACGCCGGAAAGCGCATCCGTCGACCAGTTGGCCGAAAGCGCCGCCTCCATGTCGCCCTGGCGGAAAACCCCATCGGAACCGGCGCCGGTGACGGCCACGCGCACGTTCCCGCTCGCTTTCGCGACGAAGACGCCAGTCATCGCGTAACGCGAGGCCGGATTGCGGAATTTGGCGTAACCGGCCTTTTCCGGTGCGTCGAAAGCAAGCGCGACGACGATCTCGCCCTCCTCCAGCGCCGTTTCGAACAGGCCGGTGAAGAAATCATCCGCCGCGATCTCGCGCTGGCTGGTGACGATGGTGGCGGCGAGCGCCAGCATCGCCGCCGGATAATCGGCGGCGGGGTCGTTGTTGGCGACGGAGCCGCCGATGGTGCCCATATGGCGCACATGCGGATCGCCGATCATGCCGGCAAGCCTGCAGACGGCCGGGCAGACCGTTGCCAGCTGGCTGGACGCAGCGACCTCGGCATGGGTGACCGCAGCCCCGATGCGCACCCGCCGCCCATCGATGGCGATGCCCTTCATGTCGGGGATATGGCGCAGGTCGACGAGATCGCCGGGGGCTGCGAGCCGCTGCTTCATGGTCGGGATCAGCGTCATGCCGCCGGAGACGTATTGCGCCTCCGCTCCGCCGGCAAACAGGCTGGCCGCCTCGCTGACGGAGGCCGCGCGATGATAATTTGTCGCATACATGGTCGTCCTCCTCAGTGTAGGGCGTTCAACGCCTTCCACACCTTCTGCGGCGTGGCGGGCATGGTGAGATCGTTGTGGCCGATGGCGTCGGTGATGGCGTTCATCAGCGCCGGCGGCGAGCCGATGGCGCCGGCCTCGCCGCAGCCCTTGATGCCGAGCGGATTGCTGGGGCAAGGCGTGTTCTGGTGCGACAGCTTGAAGGACGGCAGGTCGTCGGCGCGCGGCATGGCGTAGTCCATGAAGCTCGCCGTCAGCAGCTGGCCGGTGTCCTTGTCGTAATGCACGCCCTCCAGCAGCGCCTGCCCCACCCCTTGCGCGATACCGCCATGCACCTGGCCCTCGACGATCATCGGGTTGATGATGTTGCCGAAATCGTCGGCGGCGACGAACTGGACAATCTTGGTCGTTCCGGTCTCCGGATCGATCTCGACCTCACAGATGTAGCAGCCGGCCGGGAAGGTGAAATTGGCCGGATCGTAAAAGGCGCCTTCCTTCAGTCCCGGCTCCATGCCGGCCGGCAGGTTGTGGGCGGTATAGGCGGCGAGCGCCACCTGGAACCAGGGCAGACTCTTGTCGGTGCCCGCGACCTTCAGCTCGCCGCCCTCGATGACGATGTCGCTCTCGTCGGCCTCCATCAGATGCGCCGCGATCTTCTTGGCCTTGGCCTCGACCTTGTCGAGCGCCTTGACGATCGCCGACATGCCGACGGCGCCGGAGCGCGACCCATAGGTGCCCATGCCCATCTGCACCTTGTCGGTGTCGCCATGGACGATGTTGACGCTGTCGATGGACACGCCGAGCCGGTCGGCGACGAGCTGCGCGAATGTGGTCTCGTGGCCCTGGCCATGACTATGCGAACCGGTCATCACCTCGATGGTGCCGACCGCATTGACGCGCACCTCCGCCGATTCCCACAGGCCGACGCCGGCGCCGAGCGAGCCAACCGCCGCAGACGGCGCGATGCCGCAGGCCTCGATATAACAGCTCATGCCGATGCCGCGTTTCTTGCCGCGTCCCTCCGCCTCCGTGCGGCGGGCGGCGAAGCCGGCCCAGTCGGCGGCGTCCATCGCCGCGTTCAGCGAGGCCTCGTAGTCGCCGGCGTCGTAGTTCATGATCACAGGCGTCTGGTAGGGGAAGGAGCGGATGAAGTTGATGCGGCGCAGTTCCGCCGGCGAAAGACCGAGCTCCCGCGCCGCCGTCTCCATCGTCCGTTCCAGCAGGTATGTGGCCTCCGGCCGGCCCGCGCCGCGATAGGCATCGACCGGCACGGTGTTGGTATAGACCGTGCGCACATTGGCGTTGATCGCCGGAATGGCGTATTGGCCCGACAGCAGCGTCGCATAGAGATAGGTCGGGACGGCAGACGAGAACAGCGACATGTAGGCGCCGAGATTGGCGATGGTATCGACCTTCAGCGCCGTGATCCGGTGGTCGGCGTCGAAGGCCATCTTGACCTTGGAAATATGATCGCGGCCATGGGCGTCGGTCATGAAGGCCTCGGTGCGGTCGGCGGTCCATTTCACCGGCACCCCCGTTTTCTTCGACGCCCAGAGACAGACGATCTCTTCCGGATAGATATAGATCTTCGAGCCGAAGCCGCCACCGACATCGGGGGCGATAACCCGCAGCTTGTTTTCCGGCGCCACATTATAGAAGGCGCTCATGACAAGGCGGGCGACATGCGGGTTCTGGCTGGTGGTGTAGCAGGTGTAGTGGTCCTCGGCTGAATCGTAGATGCCGAGGGCTGCGCGCGGCTCCATCGGGTTCGGGGACAGGCGATTGTTGTGGATCTCGATCTCAGTGACATGGGCGGAGGCAGAAATCGCCGCGTCCACCTCGGCTTCCGGATTGCCGAGCGCCCAGTCGAAAATCAGGTTGCCGGGAGCATTGTCATGCACCTGCGGCGCGCCCGGTTTCAGCGCATCCACGGCTTCGGTAACGGCGTCGAGCGTCTCATATTCGACGGCGACGGCCTCGGCCGCGTCGCGCGCTTCGCCGAGCGTATCGGCGATCACGACGGCGACGGCATCGCCGACATAACGCACGGTATCGACCGCCAGCGGCCGCCACGGCCCCATGTTCATCGGCGAGCCGTCCTTGGAATGGATCATCCAGCCGCAGATCAGGTTGCCGATGCCGTCCGCCTGCAATTGCTTGCCGTCGAGCACGGCGATGACGCCGGGCATCTCGAGCGCGGCATTGGCGTCGATCGAGATCAGCTTCGCATACGCATGCGGGCTGCGAATGAAGAAGGCATATTTCATGCCGGGGACGACCATGTCGTCCGTATACCGGCCCTTGCCGGTCAGGAAACGCTTGTCTTCCTTGCGCGCAACCCGCGCGCCAATTCCCTCGATACCCATCGATATCCTCCCAAGGATGGTCGGGGCCGGGTCATCACGCCGCTGGCAGGCAGAATACGAAAAAAGCGGCGGTCAGGTCGGCCGGTTCGCGTGTCGTTATTCGGCGGCCTGGCGGCTGGCGGACATCTCCGCGTTCGCGGCGAGGATCGCCTTGACGATATTGTGGTAACCGGTGCAGCGACAGATATTGCCGTCGAGCTCGGAGCGCACCGTCTCTTCGTCGAGCGCGCCGCCATGGCGGTTGATCATGTCGACGGCGGCCATCACCACGCCCGGCGTGCAGAAGCCGCATTGCAGGCCGTGATGTGTCTTGAAGGCGGCCTGGACGGGATGCATGTCACCCTGGCCGGCCAGTCCCTCGATCGTCGTGAGGGTGGAACCGGATGCCTGGACGGCCAGGATCGAACAGCTTTTGACGGACTTGCCGTCGAGATGGACGACGCAGGCCCCGCATTGCGACGTATCGCAGCCGACATGGGTTCCGGTCAGCCCCAGCTTTTCGCGGATGAAGTGAACGAGCAGGGTACGATCCTCGCAATCGCCGCTCATCTTTCGTCCATTGACCGTCAGTGTCACTTTCGCCATGAAACTCCTCCTTGGTGTCCCTCCCGGACACTGAATTTCCTTGGTCTCGCTTGCCCTGCCGGGAAAACCGTCCTCACGCTTTTCCCTGACAAACTCGTCGCCATCATTTGCCGTTTTCGGATCGCGATCAACCGCAAGTTCCCGGCATCGGCGAAATATTTTCGAGTAGATCGCGACCGTGGCCATATCGACCGGCGGCTTAACCATGATGGCCGCATGCGGTGCAAATTTTCGCGCCGGGCGATGGACTTCGCCGATTTCGGCTCTATCATCTTCTCCCAGCGCGGTCCTGAGATCGACGCGTCAGCATGGCATCCGGCGCGATCGAACGCGGACGGACACAAGCTGTCTGGCTTCAACTGTGGAGAGAGTTCATGAAGAAGGCCATCGTGCTTCTACTGGTCGGCTTGTCGGTCGCAAGCTGCACGCAGACTGAAAAGGGCGCCGGCATCGGCGCCGTATCCGGCGCCATCATCGGCGGCGCGGTCACCGGCAATGTGCGCGGCGCGGCCGTGGGTGCCGCCATCGGCGGCGTATCCGGCGCGGTCATCGGCTCGGTCGCCGAGCAGCCCGGCCAGTGCTACTATCGTGACCGCTACGGTCGCCGCTACATCGATTCCTGCCCGCGCGGCGGCTACTGATCACGGCCCTCACCGCCGTTGCAACTCTGGCAAGCCTCGGATCCCCTCGGGTCCGGGGCTTTGTCGTTTGCGCATTGTTTTCTCGCATATGGTCATGGCAAAACCGCTGCACGCCCTTGGGCGGCATGCTTGCGGCCTTGCCTGTGGCCGCCGCGCACTTCCGGTTGCGATGTTTTAGGGTTAATGTCCGCGTTAACGGCAGTGCAACGCCTTCGCTGTCATACTGGTCTTGTCAACGAAAAACCGCGTATGCCGATTATCTTGCGTAACCCGAAACTGAGTCTTGCGTATCGGAAAACGACAACTGCCCTGACGATTGCGGCGGGAGCGTTGTTGTGCCCTGTCTTGGTCAGCGACGCCTATGCGTTCAAGCTGTTCGGCATCACCCTGTGGGGTGAGGAAGAGCAGGCGGTCAACGTCATCGATCCCGTGACCTATTCCGTGACGCTGGAGGCGCCGGGGGCGGACGAGGATCTGAAGAAGGCGCTGGAACAGGCCTCGCATCTGGTTCAGGACAAGGACGAGCCCGTCTCGGGCGATCTTGGCGTCGTCATCAAGGCGCGCGACGACCGCGACCGGCTGATCGCCCTGCTCTACGAAAAATCCCGCTATGGCGGTGTCGTCACCGTCACCGTCAACGGCGTCGATCTCGACAAGCTGCCGCCGGCCCCGGACTTTCCGGGCGGCGGTCCTGTGCCGGTCGATGTGCGCATCGAGCCTGGCCCGGTCTTCACCCTCGGCCGCGTGACCCTGGCCGGCGACGCTGCCGGGCGCGATCCCGCCGCCTACGGCCTGACGCCGGGCGGCGATGCCGGTTCGCTGCTCATCCTCAAGGCGGGCGACAAGATCGTCGCCGATCTGCGCAACGAAGGCCGGCCGCTTGCAAAACTCGAACAGCGCAGCGTGGTCGCCGATCACGACAGCCGCACCGTCGATGTCGTGCTCGATGCCATCGGCGGGCCGGTGGCCCCGGTCGGCGAGGTCACCGTCGTCGGCCAGAAAAGCGTCGATCCCGATTTCATCCGCCGTTACGCCCGCCTGAACGAGGGCAAGCCGTTTTCGCCCGAGCAGATGAAGAAGGCCAGCGAACGCTTGCGCAAGCTCGGCGTCTTCTCCTCGGTGACGATCAAGGAAGCCTCGGCGCTTGCCGGCGACGGCAGCATTCCGGTCGGCATCACCGTCTCGGAAGGCAAGCACCGTTATTTCGGCGTCGGCGCCCAATATTCGACCACCGACGGTTTCGGGTTGCAGGGCTATTGGGGACATCGCAACCTGTTCGGCCAGGCGGAATCGCTGCGCATCGAGGGCGCTGTGTCTCGGCTCGGCGAAGCGTCTTCCGCCGACCAGCTCGATTATTCGGCCGGCATCGTCTTCGCCAAGCCGGGCTTCATCCTGCCGGCCGCGACGCTGAACGCCAGCCTGCGGGCCAAGACCGAGCATCCCGATACCTATCGCGCCAACACCGTGACCGCCGCCACCGGCATCTCCTACGAGATCAGCGATATCGACACGATTTCCGGCGGCGTCGAGCTGGCCTATGCCGATACGGAAGACGCCTTCGGCGACAACGAATACCTGACCTTCTCGGTACCGATCGATTTTACCCGCGACACCCGCGACGACAAGCTTGACCCGACCAAGGGCTATCGCGCCACGCTGGGAGCCAAGCCCAGCTATGATTTCCTCAGCGGTGCAACCTTTGCCAGCTTCGAGGGTTCGCTCAGCGCCTACCAGGCGCTCGGCGAAAACGACCGGGTGGTGCTGGCCGGCAAGGTGGCGGCGGGAACGCTGGTCGGCGCCAGCGAACTCCAGGATATTCCGACGACCCGGCGCTTCTTCGCCGGCGGCGGCGGCTCGGTGCGCGGCTATGCCTATCAGGAGATCAGCCCCTATAATGACGAGGGCAAGGCCACCGGCGGCCGCTCCTATGTCGTCGCCTCCGCCGAGGCGCGCGTGAAAATCACCGATACGATCGGCGTCGTGCCTTTCGTCGATGTCGGCGCCGTCTCGGACTCGATGGCGCCCGATTTTTCCGATACGCGCATTGGTGCGGGTATCGGTCTGCGTTATGCAACCCCGTTCGGGCCGATCCGGCTCGATGTCGCCGTGCCGCTCAAGAAGTATGACGGCGGCAGCAGCTACGGGATCTATGCCGGCATCGGACAGGCTTTCTGACGCCGGCCGGCGACAAGCGCCGAGACAGACGAGGACATGAGCCGACCATGACGACCGCCCTTGCCATCTTGAAGACCTTCGCGCGCTATCTCGGATATGCGGTGCTGGCGCTCGTCTGCCTCGTTGTGCTCGCTCTTCTGTTCGTCGGCTTCACGCCGGTCGGAGCGCGGCTTGCGGCCGATCAGGTGGCGAAGCTTGCCTCGACGCCGGACCGGCAGGTGGTGCTCGGCACGCCTTCCGGCCTGCTGAGCGGCCATCTGCGCCTCGATTCCGTCGTGGTTTCCGACACCAAGGGCCCCTATGCCGAGTTGCGCGACATCGCCGTCGACTGGTCGCCGCTGTCTCTCCTGACCGCCACCTTCCATGCGGAGCAGGTTACGGCCGGTCTGGTCAGCGTCGAGCGCCCGCCGGTCGTCACCGAAACGCCCTCATCCTCGTCCGACAGTTCCAGCGGCGGCCTGCCGGTGGCGATCCGGATCGAACGGATGCAATTCCCCGATATCCGCCTCGGCGCGGCACTGGCGGGCGACGCCTATCGCCTGCAAGCGCGCGGCACGCTGACGGCAGAGCGCGACCGCATCGAATCCGCCCTCGACGTCAACCGCGCCGATCTGGCGCAGGCGGGCGCGCATGTCGTTTTCGCCTTCGCGCCCGCCGAAAACCGGCTGGATCTGGACGCAAAGGTCGCGGAACCGGCCGGCGGGCTGGTCGCCGGGCTGCTGCGCCTGCCGGGCCGACCGGCGCTGTCCTTCGATATTTCCGGCGCGGGGCCGCTCTCTGACTGGTCGGGCAAGCTTTCGGCGGCTCTGGATGGCAAGCTGGTGCTCGCCGTCGACGGCCGTCACCAGGGAACCACGGATGGCGGTCATCACCTCATCGTCAAGGGCGGCGGCAGCTTCGATTCCGTCCTGCCGCCGGTGTTCCGGCCGCTGTTTGCCGGCACCACCGATATCGACCTATCCGCAGCACTCACAACCGATGGCCGCCTGACCGTGGACAATGGCCGGCTGACGACCGGCAGTCTCGATCTGACCGCCACCGGCACCTTCGATCCCAAGGGGGACAACGATCTCAGCGCCCGCTTGACCGGCAAAGCGGGTCCCGTCGATTTTCGCTGGCCGCTGGCCGAGGGCGAGGCGCGGGTGCTGATCGACAGCGCGACGCTCGCCGTCACCGGCCCGGCCAATGCGGCCAAGCTCGATCTGGCGGCGGCGCTGACCTCGCTCGATCTGCCGCAGGGCCATCTCGGCGGCCTGCACCTGCAGGCGCGCAGCGATGCCTTCGACCTTTCCGCCCGCTCCGGCCGCATCGCTTCGCGCCTCTCCATCGAGGAAACGAAATTCGCCAGCGCCGATCTCGACCGCGTCGTGCGCGGGCCGCTTCAGATCACCGCGCCGCTCGCCGTGTCGGGCGCTGTCATCGCCTTCCAGCCGCTGGCGCTGGAAAGCGGCAGCCTCGGCGGCACCGCCACCGGCCAATACGATCTCGCCGCCGGCAGTCTTGACGCCGATCTGCGCCTGTTTGCCGTACCAAGCCTGTTGCCGCCCGGCCTCGCGGAGAAATTCGCCGGCACCATCGCCCTCGCCGGCAAAATCTCGACCGCCAGGGGCGGCGCCGTCAGCGTCACCGATCTCACCTTGAAATCCGATGCCGTCGAGGCCAGCGGCAAGCTTTCGCTCGATGCGCAGAAAACGCTGGATGCCGCGCTGACCGGCAATGTGCCCGAAATCGGCAAATGGCTGACCAATGGACGCGGCGCCGCGACCTTCACGCTGTCCGCGACCGGCCCCCTGTCCGCACCCGCCGTCAAGGCGACGGTCGCGGCCGAAGAGGCTGAGCTTGCCGGTCGCAAGGTCGTCAACCTGTCGATTGCCGCCAACGGCACCGCCAGCGCCGAAGCCCCCTCGGGCACGATTGCCGGCAATGGCAGCATCGCCGGCCAGCCAATCCAGATCGACGCCGCGCTTGACGGCAAGGACGGCACGATCACCATACCGACCTTGAAGCTGTCGGTCGGACCGAACCGTGTCGACGGCCAGCTCGCCTTCTCGCCGGAGTTCCTGCCCGAGGGCAAGCTGAATCTCGACCTGCCCGATCTCGGCCTCGTCTTCGCGCTTGCCGGCCAGCAGGCGGAGGGCGACCTCAAGGGGTCCGCGACCATAGGCCATGAGAACGGGCGCATCCAGGCGGCGATTTCCGCCAGCGGCAGCGGCCTGCGCACCGATGCCGCCCAGTTGCTCAAGCCGGATATCGACCTGACGATCAGCGACCTCCAGGCGCTGGTCGCCAAGGGCCGCATCCGCGCCGAGGCGATCGAGGCCGGCGGCAACCGCGTCGACGGCCTCACCGTCGACATCGCCCAGCAGGCCGACAGCACCGATTTCGCCCTCGACGCCCGCTATGACGACCAGCCGCTGCGGCTGAACGGCAATGCCCGCACCACCGACGGCGCCATCGCCATCGGCCTCGACAGTTTCAGCGCCGCCCCGCTGGGGATCGGGCTGTCGCTCGCCGATCCGACGACGATCACCGTCGAAAAGGGCGTCGTCACCGTGCCGGCGCTGACCGTCCGCCTCGGCGACGGGCGCATCACTATCGACGGCACCGCCGGGTCCGATCTGGCGCTCAACATCCGCGTCGTCGACCTGCCCGCCGCGCTGCTGCACCGCTTTACGCCAGGTGTGACCGTCGATGGCCTCATTTCCGCCAAGGCAGCCATTACCGGTCCGGCCTCTGCCCCGCAGGCGAGCTTCGATCTCTCGGCGCCGCTGACGGCGGTAGAGCTGCCCCAAGGCCGGTTCGAGGATGTCTCGGTGACCGCAAAGGCCGAGAACATGACGCTATCAGGCCCGACCGGCGTCATCGATGCGCGCGTGCAGGTTCGCTCGGCGGCACTCAAGAATGCCGATCTCGCGCGGGCATTGACCGGCCCGATCACCATCGAAGGACCGGTGGCGCTGCTCGACGGCAAGCTGGCCTTCAACGGCCCGCGCCTGACGACGGCGAACCTCGATGGCACGGTCAAGGGCGTCTACGACATCGCCGCCCGCACCGCGACCGCCAATGTCGATCTCTCGGTCAGGCCGGCGGCATTGCCGCCCGCCATCGCCGCGAAATTCGACGAGCCCGTTAACGTCACCGCCGCCATCACCGCCATCATCGGCGGGGTCATCCAGGTGGACAGCCTGGCGATCCAGTCGAAGACGCTGACCGCCGAAGGCAAGGCGGCGTTGAGCGCCGGGCAACAGCTTTCGGCGAGCCTGACAGGCAGTTTGCCCGATCTTGGAAAGCTGCTGACCGATGCCAAGGGCACGGCCCGCTTCGACCTGACCGCCTCCGGCCCCCTGAACGCCCCGACCGTCAAGGCTTCGCTTGCCGCAGACCGCGCCGAACTCGCCGGCCGGGCGCTGACCGGCCTGACGCTGACCGCCGATGCACTGGCCGACGCCGATGCGCCGCAGGCGACCGTCAAGGCTTCCGGTTCGCTGGGCGGCCAGGCGATCGATGTCGACGCCCATCTGGCCACGACCGACGGCAAAGTCGCGCTCGACCGGCTGAACGCGGTCATCGGCCGCAACCGCATCGAAGGCGCGCTCGCCTTCACCCCTGCCTTCCTGCCGCAGGGCAAGCTGAATTTCGACCTGCCGGATCTCGGTCTGTTGGCGGCGCTCGCCGGCCAGAAGGCCTCGGGCGATCTCAAGGGCGCGGTCGACCTGGCAGTCGAGGGCGACAGGATCAAGGCGACTGTCAACGCCACCGGCAGCGGCATCCGCCAGGACGATCTCCGCGTCGTCAATCCGGTCATCGATATCAGGGTTAACGATCTCTCGACGCTGAATGCAGAGGGCACGGTCAAGGCGCAGGAAATCGTCTCCGGCGAAAACCGCGTCAACGGCCTCGTGTTGACCGCCAAACAGGATCAGGGCCGCACGGATTTCGATCTCAAGGCCAATTACGACGGCGCGCCGGCCGTGGTCACCGGGAATGTCAGCAACCAGCAGGGCATCTGGACCATCGGCCTCAACCAGTTTTCCGCCGCGCCGCGCCGAATTCCGCTAAAACTCGACGCGCCGACCACGATCCGCTTTGGCAAGGACGGCGTGCAACTCTCCAACCTCGGCATCCGAGCCGGCAGCGGCGTGATTTCCGTGACTGGCACCAGCGGGACCGGGCTGGCGCTCGATGCGCGCATTTCCAACCTGCCGGCCAATCTTGCCAATGCCGTCGTGCCGTCGCTCGGCGCAGAGGGAACGATTTCCGGCACGGTCGCGTTGCGCGGGAGCACGGCCGCGCCGCAGGTGGACTACCAACTGACCTGGAACAAGGCGGCGCTGACGCAGACGAAATCCGCCGGTGTCGCCGCCTTCGATATCCGCGCCAACGGGCGTCTCGCAGACAACACGTTGCGCATCGACACCACGCTGAGCGGTGCTGGTGGCCTGGCGCTCAGCGGCGGCGGCACGGTCGGCATCACCGGCAGCCAGCCGCTGGCGCTCGCCTTCAAGGGCACGGTACCCTTCTCGCTGCTGGCGGCTCAGCTTTCGGCGCAGGGCCTCAGCCTCGAAGGCAACGCCCGCATCGACATGTCCATCGGCGGCACGGCCTCGGCCCCGGCGATCAACGGCACCGTCACGGCGGACGGCGCCAGGCTGATCGACGTGCGCCGCAACATCGCCCTCAACAATATCGGCCTGACGGTCGCAATCGATCGCGAGGCGGCGACCATCAGCCGGCTGACGGGCAAGCTGGCGCAGGGCGGCACCGTCGCGGTCACCGGCCGCGTCGGCATAGCGCCGGGCAGTAATTTTCCGGCCGATCTTGCCGTCAAGCTTGACAAGGCGGCCTATGTCGACGGCCAGCTCGTGGCGACGGTGGTCAGCGGCAACCTGACGCTGACCGGGCCGATCCTGACGGCGCCAGTGCTCGGCGGCACGCTGCAACTTGGCAAGACATCCATCACCGTGCCGGAGAAACTGCCGGCCTCACTGGCCGAAATCAACGTCAAGCATCGCAACGCACCAGCCGATGTCCGGGCTCAAGCGGAAAAAATCAAGCGTGACGAGGGCGGCGGCAGCGGTACGCAATCCTCCATCGGCCTCAACCTGACCATCTCGGCCCCGTCGCAGATTTTCGTGCGCGGCCGCGGCATCGATGCGGAACTCGGCGGCGATCTGACGGTGCGCGGCACCGCATCGGAACCGATCGTGTCGGGCGGTTTCGAGATGCGGCGTGGCCGGCTGATCATCCTCAACAAGCGGCTGGATTTCACCAACGGCAAGATCGGTTTCGGCGGCTCGCTGACGCCGACGCTCGACATGGCGGCGACCAATGTCTCCGGCTCGACGACGATCACCGTCTCGGTCACCGGCGCGGCCAACGATCCGGCGATCAGTTTCTCCTCCTCGCCGGCGCTGCCGCAGGACGAAATCCTGGCGCAATTGATCTTCGGCCAGTCGATGTCGAAACTCTCGGCATTGCAGATCGCCCAGCTCGCCGACGCCGCCAGCCAGCTTGCCGGCGGCCGCTCGACCTCGCTGTTCCAGTCGCTGCGCTCGAAGCTCGGCGTCGACGACCTCGACATCTCCACCGACGAAAAGGGCGAGGCCCGCGTCTCCGCCGGCAAGTATCTCAACAGCCGCACCTATATCGAGCTGCAGGGCGGCGGCGCCTCCGGCGGCAAGGCGATCATCAATCTCGATGTCGGCCGCGGCGTCAAGCTGCGCGGCGAAGCCGGCGGCAATGGCGAGGGAGCGGCCGGTATCTTCTATGAGAAGGAATATTGAGGAACGCTCGCCGGATCGGCATGTATCCTGCCGCAGCGACTTTCGCCCACCCCGCAGGCCGACCGAGATGCCATCCGCGAGCGGCTTTCCCGCGCTCGAAAAAGCTTATCCCGCCGGCTTCGATCCGCCCAGCGCCTTGTCGATTGCCGGCATGAGGCCGGTTTCGATGCTTTGCGCATCGAAGGGACCGACGCGTTTATAAAGGATGGTGCCGTCGGGGGCGACGAGGTAGGTTTCGGGAATGCCGTAAACGCCCCAGTCGATCGCCGCCTTGCCGTTGGGATCGACGCCGATGGCGGCATAGGGATTGCCGAGTTCGCCGAGGAAGCGCAGGGCGTTTTCGTTGCGGTCCTTGTAGTTGATGCCGACCAGCGTGATGCGCGGATCCTTGGCCAGTTCCTTCAGCAGCGGATGCTCCTGCCGGCAAGGCACGCACCAGGAGGCGAAGACATTGACCAGCGACAGCTTGCCGTGGATCGCCGCATCGGTCAGCGCCGGCACCCTGGCGCCATCGAGGGCGGGCAAGGCGAGCGTCGGCGCTTTCGTGCCGAGCAGCGCCGAGGGTATCTCGGAAATATCCTTCCCCGATTCGAGCTGGCGAAAGAAGACGATGGCGACCGCCACGAAGACGACGAGCGGCAACAGCGCCAGCAGGTAACGCAGGCGACCGCCGCCGCGGGCCTTTTCGGTTTCGGGCGCGATGCTCATGCGGAGGCGCCGTCCTTCGGCTGCGCCGAGCGGCGACGGATGCCGGCGGCGTCGAGCTGCTGCAATTCCCGGGCGCGGGCGCGTCCGTCGAGCCAGACCCAGCCGATCAGCGCCAGCACGATCAGGCCGGTGACGGCGTAGGAGCCATAGATGTAGAAGGCGTGGCTCATCGTCCCTCCCTGCCGCTGGCCATGCGGGCGGCCATGCGCCGTTGCGCGGCGATGCGCCGGCGCAGGATCTCGTTTCGCATCGCCGCCAGATGCAGGGCGAAGAACAGCAGCGTGAAGGCGACGGCCATGACCAGCAGCGGCCACAGGAATTCCGCGTCGATGGTCGGCCCGCCCATGCGCACGACGCTGGCCGGCTGGTGCAGCGTATTCCACCAATCGACCGAAAACTTGATGATCGGAATATTGACGAAACCGACGAGGATGAGCACCGCCGAGACGCGCGCCGCCTTTGCCGGATCGTCCATGGCGCGGTTCAGCGCGATCAGGCCGAGATACATCAGGAACAGCACGAAGACCGAGGTCAGCCGGGCATCCCAGACCCACCAGGTGCCCCACATCGGCTTGCCCCAGAGCGAGCCGGTGATCAGCGCGATCAGCGTGAAGCCGGCGCCGAGCGGCGCGGCGGCCTTGGCCGAAACGTCGGCCAGCGGATGGCGCCAGACCAGCGTGCCGATCGCCGAGATCGCCATCACCGTGTAGCACATCATCGACAGCCAGGCGGCCGGGACATGGATATACATGATGCGCACGGTATCGCCCTGCTGGTAATCGCCCTCGGCGGTGAAGCCGAGACACAGCCCGGCGACAAGCGCGAGCGCCGTCAGGCCGGAAAGCCACGGCAGGATACGCGCCACCAGCGCCAGGAACCGCGTCGGGTTGGCGAGATCGCTGAATTTGGTGATCGCAAGACTGTTGTCGCTCATGCGCCCTGTTTAACCCGAGAAGCAGGACCCTGCAATTGATCTTGCTCAATCCGCGGCATTGCGTAGCGCCAACGCCGCCGCCGCCGGGCCGATCGCCGCAAAGAACAGGGTCAGCGCCATCAGAATGAGAAAAGGCGGCAGAAACGGGGCGGGATCCTCTACCGCCGCATAGGACGCGCTGACCCCGAAGATCAGCACGGGCACCGCGAGCGGCAAGACGAGGATCGAAACCAGCAGCCCGCCGCGCGGCAGCGCCACCGCCACCGCCGCGCCGACTGCGCCGATAAAGGTGATGGCCGGCGACCCGACCACCAGCGTCAGCATCACCGCCCCGATCGCCACCTCGTTCATATTCATGAACAGGCCGAGCAGCGGCGAGGCGATCACCAGCGGCAGGCCGGTCGCCAGCCAATGCGCCAGGCATTTGACGAAGACGGTCAGCACCAGCGGCGTGTCATGCATCAGCAACACATCGAGCGAGCCGTCCTCGCGCTCGGCCTGGAACAGCCGGTCGAGGCCGAGCAGGCTGGAAAGCAGCGCCCCGATCCAGACGATGGCCGGACCGATACGTGACAGCAGATTGAGATCCGGCCCGACGCCGAAGGGAATGACGGCGACGATGGTGAGGAAGAACAGCACCCCGACCAGCGCCCCGCCGCCGGCACGGATGGAGAGTTTGAGGTCGCGGACCAGGAGGGCGATCATGCGAGGCTCTCCCGGTGAGCGCCCGTCTTCCCACGCGCAAGAAGGGGGCATCCGGCCCACGGGACGACGATGCCTGAGGAAAACAGTGCGGTATATCCCCTTTTCCCCGTCAAGGCGGGGTGAAGGTGGACGGCAGGCTGGTTGAGGGGCAGCGCTTCGATCAAGGATATGTCTCTCATTCCCAGACATCCGCATTCACGCCGGAAAAACCCGTCATCCGCAATTCCTGCACCTTCTCCAATCCCAGCGGCTGATGCGTGGCGGCGAGCGCGATGCCGCCTTCGGCCAGATGACGCTTTACCAGCCCGGCAAACATGCGGTCGGAATCGGCGTCGAGCGCGGCGGTCGGTTCGTCGAGCAGCCAGACGGGGCGATGGGCGACGAGCAGGCGGGCGATGGCGAAGCGGCGTTGCTGTCCGGCGGACAGATAGCCATAAGGCAGATGGAGGATGCCGCCGAGACCGACGGTTTCGGCCGCCTCGTCTATATCAAGGGCGCCGCCGGAGCCGCCCTGGAAGGACTTCCAGAAGGCGAGGTTTTCGAAAACCGTCAGCTCGCGCTTCATCGCATTGCGATGGCCGAGATAGTGGCAGAATTCGCGCGGCCTCGCGCCGGGCTCGACACCCGCGCCGGAAAACGTCACGCGGCCCGCCTCGGGCGCCAGAAGACCGGCGATGACGCGCAGCAGCGTCGATTTGCCCGAGCCGTTTCGCCCGGTGACGACCAGCGCCTCTCCCATGCCTAAGTCAAAGGAAAGATTGGAGAATATCAGCTCCTCGCCGCGCCTGGCGGCAAGCCCTTCGGCGCTGAGCAGCATGGGCTGAGGCATCCTTTAAAGTTTTGGTCATTGCGATGCAAAAAATGTCTCGAAGCGGCATCCCACGCTCTGGAACCTTTCTTAGAAATTATCTATAAGACTTGCAACCACGCCAGCGGTCGGCGTGAACTTCATCTCTCCGCCGAACTTCGGGGATTGCGAACAACAATCCTTGCGTGCGGACAGCGGAAATGGCCGCACCCGCATCCTGATGTGCATGAAGTGCATGGGCGTTCGCACGACTGTGTTGGCTATCAGAAACGGGGTCTCTCGTGTCTAAATCTCTCGATAGTTTCAATTGTCGCTCCGCGCTCACAGTGGACGGCAAGGACTATGTCTATTTCAGCCTGCCGAAGGCCGAGGCCAACGGCCTGCCCGGCGTTTCCAAACTGCCCTTCTCGATGAAGGTGCTGCTGGAAAACCTGCTGCGCAACGAGGACGGCCGCTCGGTCACCAAAAACGACATTCTCGCCGTCGCCAAGTGGCTTGAGAACAAGGGCCTGGAAGAGGCCGAGATCGCCTATCGCCCGGCGCGTGTCCTGATGCAGGACTTCACCGGCGTGCCGGCGGTCGTCGATCTCGCCGCCATGCGCGACGCGATGGTCTCGCTCGGCGGCGACCCGGAAAAGATCAACCCGCTGGTGCCGGTCGATCTCGTCATCGACCATTCGGTCATCGTCGACGAGTTCGGCACCGCTTCCGCCTTCGCCCGCAACGTCGAGCTGGAATACCAGCGCAACGGCGAGCGCTACCGCTTCCTGAAGTGGGGCCAGCAGGCGTTCAAGAATTTCCGCGTGGTTCCCCCGGGCACGGGCATCTGTCACCAGGTCAACCTCGAATATCTCGGCCAGACCGTCTGGACGAAAGACGAGGACGGCGAGACCATCGCCTATCCCGACACCTGCGTCGGCACCGATTCACATACCACGATGATCAACGGCCTCGGCGTTCTCGGCTGGGGTGTCGGCGGCATCGAGGCGGAAGCCGCCATGCTCGGCCAGCCGGTTTCCATGCTGCTGCCCGAGGTCATCGGCTTCAAGCTGACCGGCAAGCTCAAGGAAGGCGTCACCGCCACCGACCTCGTGCTCACCGTCGTGCAGATGCTGCGCAAGAAGGGCGTCGTCTCCAAGTTCGTCGAATTCTTCGGCCCGGGCATGGACAACATGCCGCTCGCCGACCGCGCCACCATCGGCAACATGGGCCCGGAATACGGCGCCACCTGCGGCTTCTTCCCGGTCGATGGCGAAACGATCAACTACCTCACCATGTCCGGCCGCAAGACCGACCGCATCGCGCTGGTCGAAGCCTATTCGAAGGCTCAAGGCATGTGGCGTGACGGCGACGGTTCCGACCTCGTCTTCACCGACACGCTGGAACTCGATCTCGGCGACGTCGTGCCCTCCATGGCCGGCCCGAAGCGCCCCGAGGGACGTCTTCCGCTCGAAACCATCGCGCCGAACTTCGCCGCCGCGCTGGAAGGCGACTACAAGAAGCCCGGCCAGCTCACCAACCGCTATGCCGTCGAAGGCGAAGACTTCGATCTCGGCCATGGCGACGTGGCGATCGCCGCCATCACCTCCTGCACCAACACCTCGAACCCGAGCGTGCTGATCGCCGCCGGCCTTCTCGCCCGCAATGCGGTTGCCAAGGGCCTGAAGTCCAAGCCGTGGGTGAAGACCTCGCTGGCGCCGGGATCGCAGGTCGTCGGCGAATATCTTTCCAAGTCCGGCCTGCAGGCCGATCTCGACGCACTCGGCTTCAACCTCGTCGGCTTCGGCTGCACGACCTGCATCGGCAATTCCGGCCCGCTGCCGGCGCCGATCTCGAAGACGATCAACGACAAGGGCCTGATCACCGCCGGCGTCCTCTCCGGCAACCGCAACTTCGAAGGCCGCATCTCGCCGGACGTGCAGGCGAACTACCTCGCCTCGCCGCCGCTGGTCGTCGCTTACGCGCTGGCCGGCACGGTCCAGAAGGATCTGACCAAGGAGCCGATCGGCGAAGATCGGGACGGCAACCCTGTCTACCTCAAGGACATCTGGCCGACTTCGCACGAGATCCAGGAATTCATCCAGAAATACGTCACGCGCGCGCTCTATGAGAGCAAATATGCCGACGTGTTCAAGGGCGACGAGAACTGGCAGGCGGTCCAGGTTCCGGCCGGCCAGACCTATGCCTGGGACGACCAGTCGACCTATGTGCAGAACCCGCCCTACTTCGTTGGCATGGGCAAGACCGGCTCTGGCATTTCCGACATCAAGGGTGCGCGCATCCTCGGCCTGTTCGGCGACAAGATCACCACCGACCATATTTCCCCGGCCGGTTCGATCAAGGCCGCTTCGCCGGCCGGCGCCTATCTCATCGACCATGGCGTCGGCGTCGCCGACTTCAACCAGTACGGCACGCGCCGCGGCAACCATGAAGTGATGATGCGCGGCACCTTCGCAAATATCCGCATACGCAACCACATGCTCGGCCCGAACGGCAAGGAAGGTGGCTACACCATCCACTATCCGTCCAAGGAAGAGATGTCGATCTACGACGCGGCCATGATGTACAAGGCCGAGGGCGTTCCGCTCGTCATCTTCGCCGGCGTCGAATACGGCAACGGCTCCTCGCGCGACTGGGCGGCCAAGGGCACCAACCTGCTCGGCGTCAAGGCGGTCATCGCCCAGTCCTTCGAGCGTATCCACCGCTCGAACCTGGTCGGCATGGGCGTCGTGCCCTTCGTCTTCGAAGAGGGCACGACCTGGGCCAGCCTCGGCCTCAAGGGCGACGAAGTCGTCTCGATCGAGGGCCTCGCCAACGTACGTCCACGTGAATGGAAGGTCGCCAAGATCGCTTATGCGGACGGCACGGTGAAGGAGATCAACATCCTCTGCCGCATCGATACGCTGGACGAGGTGACCTACATGAACAACGGCGGCATTCTCCAGACCGTTCTGCGCGATCTGGCCGCCTGAGCCGGTCTGAAACATGCTCTTCGAAGCCGCCGGGAGCCTCTCCCGGCGGCTTTTTCTTGAGCATTTCCAGGAAAAGCGGAAACCGGTTTTCCGTCCGGAAATGCGCTCGTGAGCGCGGATCCGGCTTCACCCCATCGTGACTTTTCGTTGAAGATGGGAGGGTGTAGAGACGGGACTTCAAGGATAGTATGGGGTGTTCGGCTGCCGGTCGGCAGGCGTTGTTTCGTGACGGACGGGACCGGCGCAAGGTCCTGTGGAAAGGTGCAGACGATGCCGGTGTGGCGTTTCACGACGGTTCTGGCGATCGGTGTCGCGGCAGCCTCGCCGCTATCGGCCGAACAGGCGGCAAAGCCGAAGGGCGTCGTCGAGTTGTTCACCTCGCAAGGCTGCGCCTCTTGCCCGCCGGCCGATGCAAAGCTGGAAACGCTGATCCGCCAGGGCGACGTCATCGCCCTCTCCTACCACGTCGACTACTGGGATTATCTCGGCTGGAAGGATACGCTGAGTTCCAAGGAGAACACCGAGCGGCAATACGGCTATGCCCGCACCATGGGCCGCACCAATGTCTATACGCCGCAGGCGGTGCTGAACGGCCAGGACCACATCAGCGGCGCCGATCTCCACGGCATCAATGCCAAGCTGGAGGCGCTGCGCGCCGACGGCAAGGGGCTGAACGTCGACGTCGATGCCGCCATGCGCGGCGACGAGCTGGAAATCAACGTCGGGCCGGGCAACGGCAAGGCCAATGTCGTCATCGCCTATTTCAACAGGGAGCAGGTGATCCAGATGGACAAGGGCGAGAATGCCGGCCGCAAGATCACCTATTGGAACACCGTCAGCGACGTGCAGACGGTCGGCATGTGGGACGGCAAGCCGCTGAAGTTGGTGCTGCCGGCCAGCGTCGTCGGTACGCAGCGCAAGCAGGGCTGCGCCGTGCTGCTGCAGGCGACCTCGCCCAAGGGCGATCCCGCCGCCATCCGCGGCGCTGCGGTGCTGACCGCCGCCCCGAACGGCGGTTGACCCCCGCATTTGCTGTTTTCGTTTGGCTTTTCGGTAAAGCCGCCTCACACCTGTCCCCGACAAGCCACGGCAGCGACACGCCGTCGCTTGCATTTTTATCCCGCTGGGGCACACTGTCACAACTCTGTTGTCATCAACAGGATTCGAGGAGTGCCTATGAACGATCAGCCGGATGTGTCGCACCGAAACGCCGATGTCGTTGTCGATCTGCGAGAATACCGGCAAAGTCGCGATCCCGCCCCCGTCACCTTCCACCGCCGCGAGTTGGATGCCATCCTGCGCATCTATGGCCGCATGGTCGGCGAAGGCGAATGGCGCGACTATGCCATCGATCACCTCAAGGACAAGGCGGTGTTCTCGATCTTCAAGCGCTCCGGCGAAATGCCGCTGTTCCGCATCGAGAAGAACCCCAAGCTCGCCAACAAGCAGGGCGCCTTCAGCGTCGTCAATGTCAACGGCATGGTGCTGAAACGCGGCCATGAGCTGCCGCAGGTATTGAAGGTCTTCGACAAGGTGTTGAAGCTGATCGACACCTGAGCCGTCAGGTCAGCGTGCCCGGATAACGCCCGGGATCCGGCAAGGTCTCGATGCCCTCGCCGAGGCTCTTCTGCATCAGCACCGTATCCAGCCACCTCCCCTGCTTGAAGCCGGCGCCGGCAATGCGCCCGGCATCGGAAAAACCGCAGGCCGCATGCAGCGCCACCGAGGCCGGATGGCCGCCGCCGATCACCGCCAGCATCTGCCGGAAGCCGAGTTCCGTGCATCGCGCCAGCAGCGCGACGAGCAGAGCCTTGCCGATGCCGCGCCGCTGCGCGTGGCGGCCGAGATAGATCGAATCCTCCACCAGCCAGCGATAGGCCGGTCGGGTGCGGAACGGGCCGGCATAGGCATAGCCGAGAACCGCGCCCTCTTCCTCGGCGACCAGATAGGGATAGCCGCGCCCGGTGATCGCCTCGAACCGCGCGGCCATCTCGTCGCGCGACGGCGGTTCGATCTCGTAGCTGGCGACGCCGTTCACGACAGCATGGGCGTAGATCGCCGTGATGGCGTCGAGATCGGCAGGCGTTGCCGGGCGCAGGCGAAAACGCATGAGGACTCTTCCGAAGAGGCGAACACAAAAAAGGCGACCCGAAGGTCGCCTTTCCATTCCGTCTGCCCATTCCTTAGTTGTTGCGGTTGCCGAACAACTGGATGAGGAACATGAACAGGTTGATGAAGTCGAGATAGAGCTGCAGCGCGCCCATGATCGCCTTGCGGCCCATGACGGCGACGTCGTCGTTCTCGAAATACATTTCCTTGATCTTCTGCGTGTCGTAGGCGGTGAGGCCGGCGAAGACCAGCACACCGATCGCCGAGATGGCGAACTGGAGCGCGGAAGACTGCAGGAACAGGTTGACGAGCGCGGCAATGATCAGGCCGAACAGACCCATGATCAGGAACGAGCCGAAGGCCGACAGGTCACGCTTGGTCGTGTAGCCGAACAGCGACAGTCCGCCAAAGGCGGCGGCGGTCACGAAGAAGGTCTGCACGATGCTCTGGCCGGTGAAGACGATGAAGATCGACGACAGCGACAGGCCCATCAGCGCGGCGTAGATCCAGAAGGTCGTCTGCGCGGCCGAGACCGACATCTGATGAATGCGATAGCTCAGGAAGAACACCAGGCCGACAGGAGCCAGCATGATCACCCAGCGCAGCGGCGAGGCGAACAGAAGCTGCGCGAAGGCCGGGTTGCTGACCGCCAGCGCATAGGTGCCGTAAGCCGCCAGACCGGTGATCGCCAGTCCCAGCGCCATCAGGTTGTAAACCTTCAGCATGTAGGTGCGCAGGCCCTGGTCAATCAACTGACCGGATTGCGCGCCCGCATAACCCGTCCGGTTCTGGTAGTTTCGAAGATCAGCCATTCTTTCCTCTTTCAAGCTCCGATGAAGTCACGGGGTCGCGGACATCGGGTCCGGGCGCCGCTGCGGAGCTTCCAGCATGCGTAGCGTAAATATGATGCGAGAACGCGGCGCTTACAAGGCCCGTATGCCGCGAATCGAACGGTGAGGCCGGCGCACGCGGCCAAAAGCCGCGTGATTAACCGCAAACCGGCCTACAACTCGCGCAGGACCGGCGCCGCCTTCTGCCCCAGCACCCGCCATGTGCCGATGAGGCCGATGCCGACCGTCATCACCAGCGCCACGACGACCGTTCCGATCGCGACATCGCCGAGGAAGGCGGAAGGCAATTTCATCACCCGCGTCACCACGAACCAGGCGGAAACGCCACCGGCGGCGAGCGCGAAGACGGCGGTCGCCAGCCCCAGCAACAGGTATTCGTAGGAGAAGGCGCGAATCAGCAACCCGCGCGTCGCCCCCAGCGTCTTCAGCACCACGGCGTCATGGGTGCGGGCGCGGTTTCCGGCGGCAAGCGCGCCGGCCAGCACCAGAACCGAGGCGACCAGCGCCACCGAGGCCGCCGCCCGGATCGCCACCGCCAACTGCCCGACAAGGCCGCTGACGATATCCAGCGCATCCTTGACGCGCACGCTGGTGATCGTCGGATAGGTGTTGGTGACCTTGCGCAAAAGCGTCGCCTCTTCGGCTGCCGTGGCGCCGGCATCGGTGAGTGTCGCCAGCCAGGCATGCGGCGCGCCGGCAAACGTGTTGGGCGAAAACACCATGACGAAATTGATCGACAATGATTCCCACTGCACCTGCCTGAGATTGGCGATTTTCGCGGTGATGCTGCGGCCGAGCACATTGACGGTGACGCTATCGCCGAGCTTGAGGCCAAGGTCGCCGGCCTCCTGCGCCGAGAAGGAGACGAGCGGCTCGCCGCTATAGTTTGCCGGCCACCATTCCCCCTGCGTCACCAGCGAGCCTTCCGGCAGGGTCTCGGCATAGGTGATGCCACGATCGCCGCGCAGCACCCAACGCGCATTCGGCGGCACCTCCATCTTGCTCACGTCCTGGCCGTTGAAGGCGAGGATGCGTCCGCGCAGCATCGGCACCTCGGTGAGTTTGCTCTGCGGCAATTCGGTCGAGACGAGTTTTCGAAACCCCTCGACCTCGCTGCCCTGGATATCGACGAAGAAAAAGTTCGGCGCCCGTTCCGGCAGGTTGCGGGTCAGCGCCTGCCGCAGGTTGCCGTCGATCAGCGCCAGCGTCACCAAGAGCGCAAGGCCGAGGCCGAGCGACAGCACCACCGAGGGCGTCAGCGCGCCGGGGCGATGGATATTGCCGATGGCCAGTCGCAGCGCCGGCGAATGCACCTGCGGGCTGCGTTTCGCCAGCGCCGCAATCCCGGCCGCCACCAGCCGCAGCAGGATGAAAGCCCCAGCGACAGAGACCAGAAAGATCGCGGCGATGAAACGGTCGAAGGCGGTGGCGACCACCAAGGCGCAGAGAAGCGCAAGGATGATGCCCGCCGCCGCCAGATAGGGCCAGGAGGGAAGCCCTGCCCTCTCGAAACCTTGCTCACGGAACAGGGCGGTGGCCGGCACTTCCCGGGCATGGCCGAGCGGCAGGATGGCGAAAGCGAGCGTCGTCAGCAGGCCGAAGACGGCGGCCAGCGCCAGCGCGGCCGGATAGAGCGCCGGCTCCGCCGGAGCCGGCAGCACGGCGGCAAGGAAGGGTGCCGCAACCATCGGCGCCACCGCCCCGAGGACGAGGCCGATCAAAATGCCGATGCCGGCGATCAGCAGGATCTGGAAAAGATAGATGGCGGCGACCACCGAGGCCGGTGCGCCCAGGCATTTGAAGGTGGCGATGGTGGTCCGCTTGGCATCGAGAAAGGCGCGCACCGCATTGGCGACGCCGACGCCGCCGACGATCAGCGCCGTCAGCCCGACCAGCGTCAGAAACTGCGAAAAGCGGGTGACGTTGTCGCTGAGCGCCGGTGCTGCGCGGTCGCTGGTTCGGATCGACCAACCGGCGTCGGGAAATTTTTTCGTCGCCTCCGCTTGGAGCGCGGTCGGCGTTGCGGAACCCGGCTTCAGCCTGATCTTGTAGGCATTCTCGACAAGGCTACCGGTCTGGGTCAGCCCGGTCGCCGCCAGCGCCTCGCGGCTGATCAGCAGGCGCGGCGCAAACCCAAAACCTTCGGAAATCGCATCCGGCTCGGTTTTCACCGTGCCGGCAATCACCAGCCGCGCCTTGCCGAGCAGCAGGGCATCGCCGAGCTTGAGGCCGAGACGGTCGAGGATCAGGGGGGCGACCACCGTGCCGAACGCGTCGCCGCGCTTGCCGATGAGATCGGGAAGCGCCCCGCCTTCATTGGCCTCGAAAGCGCCATAGAGCGGATAGGCCGGATCGACCGCCTTCACCTCGGTCAGCGACTGGTCGGACCCGTCCGGCAGGCGCGCCATGGAGCGCAATCCGGTCGATACGGAAATATCCCCGAGGCTTTTCAGATAGGCGAATTCGTCCGGCGAGGCCTCGCGATTGTTCAGCTCGAAGCGCAGGTCGCCGGCAAGCAGGCTCTGCCCTTGCGCGGCAATCGCATCCGATATCGACGAGGCGACGGAATTGACTGCCGCGATCGCCCCGGTGCCGAGTGCGATGCAGGCGAGGAAAATGTAGAAGCCGGAGAGACCGCCGCGCAATTCGCGCAACGCCAGCCGGAGGGCGAGTTTCAGCCGCGATGACAGGCCCTTCATGCATAAACCGCTGCATGGGCGGAAGCGGGTGCCGCACTGTCGCCGGCGATCTCGCCGGAGCGCATGCGAATCTGGCGGGAGCAGCGCGCGGCTAGCGCAGGGTCATGGGTGACCAGCACCAGCGTCATGCCGCGCTCGGCCTGCTTGGAAAACAAGAGGTCGGCGATCTGGCGGCCGGTCTCGGTGTCGAGATTGCCGGTCGGCTCGTCGGCGATCAGCACCGCCGGCGACGGCGCCAAGGCGCGTGCAATCGCCACGCGCTGCTGCTCGCCGCCCGAAAGCTGGCCGGGATAATGATGCAGCCGCTCGCCAAGCCCGACGGCGGTCAGTTCGCGCCGGGCGATGTCGAAGGCGTCGCGCACATTGGCAAGCTCCAGCGGCACCGCAACGTTTTCCAGCGCGGTCATGTTGGCGATCAGATGGAAGGACTGGAAGACGATGCCAATGTTGCGGCCGCGAAAATCCGCCAGCGCATCCTCGCCAAGCCCATGCAGGGCCGCGCCGTTGATATGGATTTCGCCGGAATCGAGCCGTTCCAGCCCGGCCAGCACCATCAGCAGCGTCGATTTTCCCGATCCCGACGGCCCGACGATGCCGACGGCTTCACCCGCATCGATACTGAGGTCGATCCCCTTGAGCACATGGACCGAGGCGGCGTCGCGCCCCAGCGTCAAATCGGCCCGCTTCAGCGCGATGATGGTGTTCGTCAAGACAAACCTTCCTATATTGGGGGCGGATGCTGGGGACGGTCCCGGCCAAGATAGGAAACGACCGATGCGATTTAAAGCGGCGTTCATTCACTTCATCGTCATTGTCGCCGCGCTCACCGGCAGCACAACCGGCGCGTTCGCGCGCACGCTACAACTCGTCGGCTTCGGCGACAGCCTGATGGCCGGTTACCAGTTAGCGCCCGGCGACGCCTACCCCGCCAAACTGGAGGCAGCCTTGAAGGCGAAGGGGATCGACGTCGCGATCACCAATGCCGGTGTTTCCGGCGACACGACCTCGGCCGGCCTTGCCCGCATCGACTGGTCGGTGCCGGACGGAACCGACGGCGTCATCCTCGAACTTGGGGCCAATGATGCATTGCGCGGCGTACCGCCACAGGAAACGGAACGCAACCTCGACGCGATTTTGACGCGCCTCAAGCGGCGCGGTATCCCGGTCATTCTCATGGGCATGATGGCGCCGCCGAACATGGGCAGCGAATTCGGAGAGAAATTCAACGCCATCTATCCGAAACTGGCGGAAAAACATGGGGTTGCGCTTTATGCCTTCTTCCTTGACGGAGTGGCGGCGCAAGCGGGGCTGCAACTCGAGGACGGCATGCATCCGAACCCCGGGGGCGTAGACGTCATGGTTGAAAAATCCTTAACCGCGGTGCAAGCTTTCCTGGCTACGATTTCTGGCGGAACAAAATAGGGATTGCGCGGATTTCCTTTGCGTGATTCGCTGGCGCCATCAGCACAAGATTCGGGGAGCTTGTCATGCCGAGACTGTTTACCGCCCTCGAAATTCCCCGCAGCGTGGCATTGAGCCTTTCCCTGTTGCGCGGCGGCCTGCCCGGAGCCCGCTGGATCGACGTCGAGAACTATCACATCACCCTGCGCTTCATCGGCGATGTTGACGGGCGCACGGCCGACGAGATCGTCGACCGGCTCGACCGCATCGACCGCCCGGAATTCCAGCTTTCGATGACCGGCATCGGCTCGTTCGGCGGCAAGAAGCCGCATTCGGTCTGGGCCGGCGTGACGCCGGCGCCGGAGATGTTCGCACTGCAGGCGGAAATCGAGCGGCTGTGCCAGCGTCTCGGCCTGCCGCCGGATCCGCGCAAATTCACCCCGCATGTCACGCTTGCGCGCCTGAAAGGCGCCCGCGTCGACGATGTCGTGCATTACCTTTCCGGCCGCGGCAATTTCCAGACCGCCCCCTTCACCGTCCCCCGTTTCGTGCTCCTGTCGTCGCGCGATTCGGTCGGCGGCGGCCCCTACCTGACGGAAGAGATTTTCCCGCTGCGCGAGGAAATCAACAGCCGCTCCCGCGAATGGGCCGGCGCCGTCCCGGAAAAGAGCCTCTTGTAGAAGGGAGGCCCTGCCATGGCCTATGAGAAGCTGGCGGCGGCGGCGGTTGCCGAGCGGCTGAAGGATCTTTCCGGCTGGACGCTGACCCGCGACGGCGCCGCCATTGCCCGTGATTTCAAATTCCGCAATTTTGTGGACGCCTTCGGTTTCATGACCGAAGCGGCGCTGGCGGCCGAAAAGCTCAATCACCATCCCGAATGGATGAACGTCTATGGCCGGGTCGAGGTGGTGCTGACCACGCATGCCGCCAAAGGCCTGACGGAGCTGGATTTCAAGCTGGCCGGCCGGATGGACAAGGCCGCCGCCCGCCGCAAGGATTGAACTCGGCCGCGCCCTTCCCCATATCTGCGGCGATGACCCGGAGGACAAGGTGACAGCGGACGACGTGAAATTCGGAGAGATTCTCCTGCCCGGCGACGAGGAAACGCAGAATCGGCGCGAAAAATCGGTCAAGGCCAAGTTTTGGCCGACCTTCCGCAAGGCGGTGCGCCACCTGCCTTTCGGGCGCGACGTCGTCGCCGCTTTTTACTGCGCCACCGATCCGCAGACGCCGACGCGGGTGCGCGGCATCCTGCTTGCGGCGCTCGCCTATTTCGTCATGCCGATCGACATGATCCCGGACATTTTCGCGGTGGTCGGCTTTTCCGATGACGTCGCGGTGTTGAGCGCTGCGCTGGCGATGATCCGCGGCCATATGAACGAACGCCACTACGAGGCCGCCGACAAAGCGCTCGCCGACCGAGACGCCTGATTCCCGACCGGGACAGGCCCGTTTTGCGACAAATTCTTGCCCGATTCTTTGTGTCAAACCCGGTAATGGGAACAGCGCCTCCGGGTCGAGTGAATTTGCCGACAGTCTTGAGTTTCGGGGCGAAAAAGCCGGTTGCGGCTCGGTCTGGCGCATTTCCCGGTGGCATTCTCGTTCGCGTTCATGGTTTGGTAACCTGAATAAAGTCACAATGAACGGGATCCGAAGGATAATTTAGCCTGGCCCCGGCCTCGGGGTTCGGATGGCGCACGAACCGGCAGGAAATCATGTTCACAAGACGTTTCGCTCTCGCTCTTACCCTTGTAGTCGCCAGCGCTGGCATCGCATCCGCCCAGACTCCCACCCGCATCCAGCAGTTCAAAGCCTGGGGCGCCTATACCTACAAATCCGGCAACAGCAATGTCTGCTACGTGCTCTCGGTCCCGACGACCAAGGAGCCGGCCAATGTCGATCATGGCGACATCTTCTTCATCGTCTCGCAGCGCCCCGGCCAGAACATCTCCTACGAGCCGCAGGCGATGATGGGCTATGTGATGAAGGAGAATTCCAAGGTCAACGTCACCATCGACAACAAGACCTTCGTGATGTTCACCAAGGAGAAGGCCGCCTGGGTCGAGAACGCCGCCGAGGAACCGGCGCTCGTCAACGCGATGAAGACCGGCCACAACATGACCGTTAAGGCCATGTCGCGCAAGGGCACCGTCACCAGCTATGCCTATTCCCTGCAGGGCATTTCCGCCGCCCTGAAGCAGATCGAGCGCTGCAAGTAAATTTTTACGCTCGGGAATTCGACTGTCGACCAAGCCGGCCCGCAAGGCCGGCTTTGCCGTTTTTGACGTCGGCGCGAATTCATGATACACGCGCGCCAACAGAGCATTTCCAGGAAAAGTGGAGTCCGGTTTTCCGTTCGGAAATGCGACAAACGTAAATGGACGGACCAGACCCTCGCCGCCAAGCCGGCGCCCGTCCCTTTTTCTTTCATTGCACATGCCTTGTCCGCCACGGGAAGCGCCGGGCGTTCCGGCCGTGCTGAAACCGGGATAGAATGACGATGGATGTCACGGAAACCCTTGCTGCGCCGGTGAAGATGCCGGCGGTCGCCAGCCGGCTCGATGCCGGCACCAAGCCGACCCTGATCGGCCTGACGCGCGAGGAGATGGCGGAGGCGCTCAAGGGCGTCGGCGTCGCCGAGCGGCAGTTGCGCATGCGCGTCAGCCAGATCTGGCACTGGCTCTATGTGCGCGGCGTCTCCGATTTCGACCACATGACCAACGTCGCCAAGGACATGCGCGAAACGCTGAAGGCGCATTTCACCATCGCCCGGCCGGAAATCGTCGAGGAACAGGTCTCCAATGACGGCACTCGCAAGTGGCTGCTGCGCTTTCCCCCGCGCGGCGCCGGCCGTCCGGTCGAGGTCGAGACGGTCTATATTCCCGAGGAAGGCCGCGGCACGCTGTGCGTCTCCAGCCAGGTCGGCTGTTCGCTCACCTGTTCCTTCTGTCACACCGGAACGCAACGTCTGGTGCGCAACCTGACGGCGGAAGAGATCCTGTCGCAGCTGCTGCTCGCCCGCGACCGGCTCGGCGATTTTCCCGACCGCGACACCCCGGTCGGCGCCATGATGCCTGCCGAGGGGCGAAAAGTCTCCAACATCGTCATGATGGGTATGGGCGAACCGCTCTACAATTTCGAATCGGTGAAGACCGCGCTGCTGATCGCCTCCGACGGCGACGGATTGTCGCTGTCGAAGCGGCGCATCACGCTGTCGACCTCAGGCGTCGTGCCGGAAATCTTCCGCACTGGCGATGAGATCGGCGTCATGCTGGCGATCTCGCTGCATGCCGTGCGCGACGATTTGCGCGACATGCTGGTGCCGATCAACAAGAAATATCCACTCAAGGAATTGATGGACGCCTGCCGCAAATATCCGGGCCTGTCGAATGCGCGGCGCATCACCTTCGAATATGTGATGCTCAAGGACGTCAACGACAGCCTGGAAGACGCCAAGGGCCTGATCCAGTTGCTGAAGGGCATTCCCGCCAAGATCAACCTCATCCCGTTCAACCCCTGGCCGGGCACCAATTACCAGTGCTCCGATTGGGCGACGATCGAGAAATTCGCCGATTTCATCAATGCGGCCGGTTATGCCTCGCCGATCCGCACCCCGCGCGGCCGCGATATCCTCGCCGCCTGCGGCCAGCTGAAGTCGGAATCCGAACGCATGCGCAAGACCGAGCGCCTCGCTTTTGAGGCGATGATGATCGCCAATCACGGCGAGGATTGATCACGAAGTTTGATGGGAAAGCCGCCGGGCCTCTGTTGATTTTATAGGCAAGCTGCCTGTAAAAGCGGCGCATTATTGCCCCTCGGGAGACCTTCATGCGTTCACTTCTCATCGCTTTCGCCGCCACGCTGGCGCTGTCCACCGCCGTCAAGGCGCAGGACGTCACCGTTGCCGTCACCGCCATCGTCGAGCATCCGGCCCTCGATGCCGCCCGTGACGGCGTCAAGGAAGCGCTGGCGGCTGCCGGCTACAAGGAAGGCGAAAACCTGAAATTCGTCTACCAGTCGGCGCAGGGCAACCCGGCCACCGCCGCCCAGATCGCCCGCCAGTTCGCCGGCGACGGCCCCGACGTCATCGTGCCGATCTCGACGCCGTCCGCCCAGGCCGCCGTCTCGGCGACGCGCGACATTCCGATCGTCTTCACCGCCGTGTCCGATCCGCTCGGCGCCCAGCTCGTCAAGGACATGGACAAGCCGGGCAGTAACGTCACCGGTCTGTCCGACATGTCGCCGGTCGCCGAACACGTCGCACTGATCAAGGAAATACTGCCGAACGCCAAGACGATCGGCTATCTCTACAATTCAGGCGAAGCCAATTCGGTGTCGCTGCTCGCCGTTCTCAAGACGGAAGCCGAAAAGGCCGGCCTGACGGTGGTCGAATCGGCCGCCACCAAGTCGGCCGAAGTGCAGGGCGCTGCCCGCGCGCTGATCGGCAAGGCCGACGCCATCTACGTGCCCACCGACAACACGATCATTTCGGCGCTGGAAGGCGCGGTCGGCGTGGCCGAGGAAGCCAAGCTGCCGCTGTTCACCGCCGATACCGATTCGGTGTCGCGCGGCTCGCTCGCAGCGCTCGGCTTCAACTATCACGATGTCGGCAAGCAGACCGGCGAGATCGTCGTGCGCATCCTCAAGGGTGAAAACCCCGGCGATATCGCCGTGAAGGTTGCCGCCGGCAGCGATCTGGTCATCAACAAGGCCGCCGCCGCCAAGATGGGCGTCACCCTGCCGGAAAGCGTCGTCAAGCGCGCCACCCGCGTCGTCGAATAATTTCGCCGAACGACATTATCGATCCATCGCAGCCGCCCTCATCAACCGTGAGGGCGGTTTGCTTGTTAAAATGACGCCTCCCCGATTTCCCGGCGGAGGCTTTTGAAAAAGGGCAGTCGCTTGAGTGTGATCGCTTTCTGGGGAGCCGTGGAACTGGGGCTGATCTATGCCTTCGTTGCGCTCGGCGTATTCCTTGCCTTCCGCGTGCTCGATTTTCCCGACCTGACGGTCGACGGGTCCTTTCCGCTGGGTGCGGCGGTCACCGCCGTGCTGATCACCGCCGGGCTGAACGCCTGGGCGGCGGCGGGTATCGCCATGATCGCGGGTGCTGCCGCTGGCATCGTCACCGCCATCCTCAATGTCCGTTTCCGGATCCTCAACCTGCTGGCCTCGATCCTGACGATGATCGCGCTGTTTTCGGTCAATCTGCGCGTCATGGGCAAGCCGAACGTGGCGCTGATCAATGCCGATACGATGCTCAGCCCGTTCTTCGGCCACGGCCTGCGCGAATTCTACGTGCGGCCGCTGTTCATCGGCGTGCTGGTGATTATCGCCCTGATCGCCGTCTGGCGCTTCCTCGAAAGCGATGCCGGCCTTGCGATGCGCGCCACCGGCGCCAATGCCCGCATGGCCCGCGCTCAGGGCGTCGATACCAGCTTCCAGATCTATTTGGGCATGGCGCTGTCGAATGCGCTGGTGGCTCTGGGCGGGGCGCTGTTTGCCCAGACGAGCGGCTTTGCCGACGTCACCTCCGGCGTCGGCACCATCGTCGTCGGCCTTGCCGCCGTCATCATCGGCGAGACGCTGCTCGGTGCGCGCGGCATCCTGATCGCGCTGATCGGCTGTGTGCTCGGTTCGATCCTCTATCGCATCGCCATCCAGCTCGCTCTGTCGACGGACATGCTCGGCCTGCAGGCTTCCGACCTCAACCTGGTCACCGCCGTGCTCGTCACCGTCGCGCTCATCCTTCCCCGTCTTCGCCGTGGAGGCGCCGCATGATCGCCGTAGAGGATATCAAGGTCGTCTTCGGCCGCGGCACGCCGCTGGAAAAGCAGGCGCTGAAGCGCGTCAGCCTGACCATCGAGCAGGGCAGCTTCGTCACCGTCATCGGCTCGAACGGCGCCGGCAAGTCGACGCTGCTCGGCGTGCTCGCCGGCGACGTGCTGCCGACCGAGGGCAAGGTGACCATCGGCACCCGCGACGTCACGCGGCTGGCCACCGCCGGCCGCGCCGGCATGGTCGCCCGCGTCTTCCAGGATCCGCTGACCGGAAGCTGCGGCGCGCTGTCCATCGAGGAAAACCTGGCGCTCGCCGCCCGCCGCGGCGAAAAGCGCGGCCTGGCGTCCGCGCTCGGCCCCTCGCGCCGCTCGGTCTTCCGCGAGCGCATCGCCGAACTCAACCTCGGCCTGGAAAACCGCATGAAGGACCGCATGGACCTGCTCTCCGGCGGCCAGCGGCAGGCGGTGTCGCTGGTCATGGCGACGCTTTCCGGCTCCGACGTGCTGCTGCTCGACGAGCACACCGCAGCGCTCGATCCGGGCATGGCCGAGTTCATCATGAAGCTCACCCAGAAGATCGTCTCCGAACGCAAGCTGACGACGCTGATGGTCACCCATTCCATGCGCCAGGCGCTGGATTACGGCCACCGCACCGTCATGCTGCATGGCGGCGAAATCGTGCTCGACGTCACCGGCGACAGCCGCAAGACGCTGTCGGTCGAAGACCTGATCGGCATGTTCCGCAAGATGCGCGGCGAGACGCTGGATGATGACGCCCTGCTGATCGGCTGACGTCACGAAAATAATCACAGCCGGCGAAAATTTTTCGCCGGCTGTGTCGATTGGCTTGCATCCCGTTCGTCATCACTCACCAATCGCAATCGGGCGATTGGCTGATCTTCGAAAGGATGAAGCGATGAAATACATGGCCCTGATCTATATCGACCCCTCGCGCATGACCCCGCCGGATTCGCCGGAATTCGGCAAGATGATGTCCGGTTACCGCGAGGCCAACGAGACCTATCAGCGCGACGGCGTCTACGTCTCCGGCGATGCCTTGCAGGCCGCCTCGACCGCGACCACCATCCGCGTGCGCGACGGCCGCACCGAATCCATGGACGGCCCCTTCACCGAGACCAAGGAGCAGCTCGCCGGCTTCTACATCCTCGATTGCGCCAGCCTCGACGACGCCATCCGTTATGCCGCGCTCATTCCTGGCGCCGCCCATGGCGCGGTCGAAATCCGGCCGATCATGGTCTTCGACCGCTGATGGTCCTGCCCGGCATCGCTGCCGCCGTCGATGCGCTGATGCGCGCCGATGGCGGCCGGCTGCTCGCCCATCTCGTCGGCGCCGTCAGGGATTTCCAGCTTGCCGAGGACAGTTTGCAGGATGCGCTGGAATCGGCCCTGCATCACTGGTCGCGCAACGGCCTGCCGCGCTCGCCGCCGGCCTGGGTGATGCAGACCGCCCGCCGCAAGGCCATCGACCGGCTGCGGCGCTCCGCCAGTTTCCGCGCCAAATCCGCCGAGATCGCCCATCTGATCGATCTCGATGCCCATGCCGCCGACTGGACCGAGCCGGAGCCGATCGCCGACGAGCGGCTGAAGCTGATCTTCACCTGCTGCCAACCCGCCATCGACCGCAAGACGGCGGTGGCGCTGACGCTGCGCTCCGTCTGCGGCTTGAAGACGGAAGAGGTGGCTGACGCCTTTCTCGACGCCGAACCGGCCATGGCGCAACGGCTGGTGCGCGCCCGCCACAAGATCGCCAAGGCCGGCATCACCTATGAGGTGCCGGGGCCGGAACATTGGCCGGCGCGGCTCGAAAGCGTGCTCGCTGTCCTCTATTTGATGTTCAACGAAGGTTATGCCTCGTCGGACGCGCGCTATATCCGCGCCGATCTCTGCGACGAAGCCATCCGCCTCGCCCGGCTGCTGATCGACCTCTGTCCCGCCGAAGCGGAGCCGGAAGGGTTGCTGGCGCTGATGCTGCTGCACCATGCCCGCCGCGCCGGCCGGCTTGGGGCAGACGGCGGCTTCCTGCCGCTCGACAGCCAGGACCGCAGCCTGTGGGACCGGGCGGAGATCGCCGACGGCGTACGCCTGCTCGAACATGCGCTCCGACGCGGCCGGCCGGGGCCGTACCAGCTTCAGGCGGCCATCGTCGCCATCCATGCCGAAGCGCCAAGCTTTATAGAAACCGACTGGCGCGAGATCGTGCTGATCTACGACGTGCTGATCGAGCGCGATAACAATTCCGTCTACCGGCTGAACCGGGCCGTCGCCTTGTCCTTTGCCGAGACGGCCGCCGCCGCCCTACCCCTGCTCGACCCGCTGGAGGAAAGCCTCGGCGGCTACCAGCCTTTCCATGCGGCCAAAGCCGACCTGCTCGCCCGCGCCGGCCGGCAGGAAGAAGCAAGGCAGGCCTATACCCAAGCGATCACACTCGCCGCCGCCCCGGCCGAACGGGATTTTTTACGCGTCAAACGCGACCTGATCTGACTCGGTTTACCGCGCCTGGGTCAGGAAGATTTTTGCCGCAAAAATCGAGAACACGCCGGCGAAGGTGTAATCGATGCCGCGCAGCACATGCTTGTTGGCCTGCAGCCAGCCCGCCAGCCGGTCCGCGGCAAAAATCACCGCCAGATTGAACGGCGAGCAGATGAAGATGAAGAAGAAACCGAGAAACAGCAGCTTATGCGTCACGGCCGGATCGTTGGCGGTGACGAATTGCGGCAGGAAGGTCATGAAGAAGATGATGACCTTCGGGTTGAGCAGATTGACGGCAAAACCGCTCATGATATTGGCGAGCGGCGTGCCGCGCGTCTCCTCCACCTTCATGACAGTGAGATTGGAGCCGTAGCGCACCGCCTGGATCGCCAGCCACAGGAGATAGGCGGCGCCGCCGGTCTTCAGAATCAGGAAGGCGGTCGGCGAGGCGGTGATCAGCGCCGAGACGCCAAAAGCGACCAGCATCGTATGGATGACGATGCCGAGGCTGGTGCCGACGACGACGAACAGCGCTGCATTCCGCCCCTGCGCCAGCGCCCGGCTGATCGAAAGCGTCATGTCTGGACCGGGCGTTGCAGCCAGCAATACGCTGGCTGCGCTGAAAGCGAGAAGGGTCGGCAGGCTGGGCAGGAAATCCATGGAGCGCAGGTCCGTCAAAAAACCGGATAAGGTGGCTCTTCCTTATCCGGCTTTCGAACTTTTGCCAATCGCAGCATGTTTCCCGAAAGAGGGAACCGGTTTCGGGAGCAAGACTTGCGCTTTACGCCGTTTGGCTGCCCAAGTGCCGCTTGAAGGCCTCGGCATGGTCCGGGTGCCAGCGCGACAGCGGCGGGCGGTTCTCGACGATATCCAGCGCCGCCCAGAGAATGCGCTTCTCATCGGTCGGGCGGTCGACGTCGTTGTCGGGGCACAGGATGTAGAAATCGCCGCGCTCGATGCTCTCCATCATGAAATCGACCGTCTGCGCCGGCGTCCAGGCGCCGGCCGGCTTTTCCGTGCGGCCATTGGCGGTGAGCCCGGTGAAGACGAAGCCGGGGATCAGCAGATGCGCGGTGGTGCGGGCGTCGGCCGTGTTGCGCAGCTCGTGCTGCAGCGCCTCGGTGAACACTTTGACGCCTGCCTTGGCGACATTGTAGGCGGGATCGCCGGGCGGCGTGGTGATGCCCTGCTTCGAGCCGGTATTGATGATGACGGCGGGATCGCCGTGCGCAATCATGCCAGGGCCGAAAGTGCGCGTGCCGTTGACGACGCCCATCAGGTTGACGGCCAGCACATTGTCCCAGGCGACCTGCGGCCCGAAGATCGACGAACCCGGCTGGATGCCGGCATTGTTCATCAGCACATGCACGCGCCCGAAACGCTGGATGACGGCCCGTTCGAGCGCTTCCAGCGAGGCACGGTCGGCAACGTCCGTCTCGATCGCCGCCACCTGTTCGACGCCGCCTTCGGCCAGCGCCACGGTTTCCTCCAGCGCCTTCGCCAGCCTGTCGCCGCCGAGATCGGCCAGCACGACGCTCATGCCGCGCCGCGCGAATTCCTGCGCTGCCGCGAGGCCAATGCCGGAGGCGGCGCCGGTGACGACGGCGACGTTGTCTTTCGCGAATGCGGAATGCGTTGCCATGGGTGTCTCCCTTCATGGTTCATGTTGCTTGATCGCATGCGGTTATCGCAAAGCTGTTTCACAGTTTTGCGATGGCACGGCGCCGATGGCAGGCCATCGATATGGTGTGCATTGCAGCGAAGTCAAATCATGGGCCTGCAAACCCTTGCGCGGCGCGCCAATCTCGCTAAAAGTGCCGGCCATCCCTATCATCGACGGCGGTCCTGAGCCGCGCATATTCGAACGGATCTTCATCATGGCATCTCATCCGCAAGTCAAGAAAGTGGTTCTCGCCTATTCCGGCGGCCTCGACACGTCGATCATCCTGAAATGGCTGCAGACGGAACTGGGCGCCGAGGTCGTGACCTTCACCGCCGATCTCGGCCAGGGCGAAGAGCTTGAGCCGGCGCGCAAGAAGGCGGAAATGCTCGGCATCAAGGAGATCTACGTCGAGGACGTGCGCGAGGAATTCGTGCGCGATTTCGTCTTCCCGATGTTCCGCGCCAACGCCGTCTACGAGGGCGTCTACCTGCTCGGCACCTCGATCGCCCGGCCGCTGATCTCCAAGCATCTGATCGATATCGCCCGCAAGACGGGCGCCGACGCCATTGCCCACGGCGCTACCGGCAAGGGCAACGACCAGGTCCGTTTCGAGCTTTCGGCCTATGCGCTGAACCCCGACATCAAGATCATCGCGCCCTGGCGCGACTGGTCGTTCAAGAGCCGCACCGACCTGCTCGAATTCGCCGAGAAGCACCAGATCCCGGTCGCCAAGGACAAGAAGGGCGAAGCCCCCTTCTCCGTCGACGCCAACCTCCTGCACTCCTCCTCCGAGGGCAAGGTTCTCGAAGACCCGGCCCAGGAGGCACCCGAATACGTGCATATGCGCACCATCTCGCCGGAAGCCGCCCCCGACCAGGCGACGATCATCAAGATCGGCTTCGAAAAGGGCGATGCCGTCTCGATCAACGGCGTGCGCCTGTCGCCGGCCACCCTGCTGGCCAAGCTCAACGATTACGGCCGCGACAACGGCATCGGCCGCCTCGACCTCGTGGAAAACCGCTTCGTCGGCATGAAGAGCCGCGGCGTCTACGAAACCCCCGGCGGCACCATCCTGCTGGCCGCCCACCGCGCCATCGAAAGCATCACCCTGGATCGCGGCGCGGCCCATCTCAAGGACGACCTGATGCCGCGTTATGCGGAGCTGATCTATTACGGCTTCTGGTTCTCGCCGGAGCGCCAGATGCTGCAGGCCGCCATCGACCTCAGCCAGAAGGACGTCGAGGGCGAAGTGACGCTGAAGCTCTACAAGGGCAATGTCATGGTCATCGGCCGCGAGTCGAACAAGTCGCTCTATTCCGACAAGCTGGTCACCTTCGAAGACGACCAGGGCGCCTACGACCAGAAGGACGCCGCCGGCTTCATCAAGCTCAATGCGCTGCGCCTGCGCACGCTCGCCAAGCGCAACCTCGGCGGCTGACCGGCGCCGGCCATGAATGACGAAAAGGGCCGGAGCGGGATGCCGCTCCGGCCCTTTTCGTTTCCACCGGCCGAAAACAAAAAATCCCCGAGCGATGATCGGGGATGTTCTGCACGGCCCCACGGGCGGCGGCATAAAGTCCATGGCTTCGAAGCAGCCGCGTCGCTGCATCGGGATTACGGCAGGATGCCGCAAACCAGGGCGACCACGAAAAGGAAAGCGGCTGCAAACAGCGCGCCGTTCAGCGCCGTGTGGAACAAAGCCCGTCGCGCCCGGGCCGGCTTGGTATCGATGCTCGTATGGTAATGCGCCATGGGTGTCTCCAAATTCTTGGGGCGGATGCGGGCGGCAGGCCCCATCCCATCGACCTCGGCGGAGGGACCATCGGCCCCTCTGTCTACTTAATTGATAGACTATCCCGACAAAGAACACAGGGACAGTTTTCCGTCTTTCGACGCCGGGGAGAAAAATTTACCTCCCCGCAAAGCCCTGCGCGTCAGCAGAAAAGATGCCAGGGCCAGACGATGGGCCGCAGCCGGTCGTCATCCCTGGGGCGGTCGTCGCGATCGCTAAACATCGAAGCGACAGGCGGTTGGTCTGCGGTCTTGGTCTGGCACAGGCTGAGCGCCGGGGCCGTCTCAGGCACGGCCGGGTAAGGGGTCAGGTATCCAAGTGACAGTCCACCAAGATAGAACATCGGCACCTCATCGCAAGATTGGTCCTCAAGGGCATCCGCCCTTTGACACAAAGATGCCACATTGCAGCCACGAGTCAACTATCTCTAGTCATTTGGTCGATAATTAATCCGCCATTCACCCTGTTTCTCCGCGCGCAACGGGAGGCTCGGCATTTTCCCGCGTGCGTGGCGGCGGAAAGCCATTCTTAATGTGATGGGGGCAGACTGGCGGCAGTGAAGCGTTCGTGCCGGCCGCCAGAGGGCCGACACATGCCTGTTTTTAGAAAGCTTGGGAGGCCCATGACATCGGCCCGGACCCTGGAGGAATTGCGCGCCGTCATCCGGCGGCTCAGATTTGCCCTCGAATCCTCGCATATCGGCGTGTGGGAGCACAATCTGGCGACGAACGAAATTCGCTGGGATCCGCAGATGCACGCCCTTTATCAGACCGGCGAGACCGCGGAGGTGGTGCGCCCGCGGCTCTGGGTTCACGCGATCCATCCTGACGATCAGGCGACGGCGATTGCCGATTTCGATGCGGCGGTGGCGGCGCGTGGGCCCTATGCCTCGGATTTCCGCATCATCCTGCCCTCCGGCGAAATCCGCCATATCCGCTCTCGCGCCCATTATTTCGAGGAGGACGGCCCGCCGGCCATGCTCGGCGCCGAATGGGACATCACCGCCGACGTGCGCCTGACCCAGCAACTGGCCGAGCAGAAAGCAATTGCCGAGGACCGCGCCGTGGCGCTGGAGGAAAGCCGTCGCCAGATCGCCCACGCCGCCGAGCATGACTACCTCACCGGCCTGCCGAACCGGCGCAGCCTCGACCGCGAATTTCTGAGGCTCGGCGCCTTGGCCGACCTGAAACGGCTGGCGATCCTGCATGTCGGCATCGACAATTTCAAACAGGTCAACGACGGTTTCGGTCATGCCGGCGGTGATGCCGTGCTGACGGCAACGGCGGCCAGCATCGTGGCGGAAGTGCCGCGATCCAGCTTCTCCGCCCGCATCGGCGGCGACGAATTCGTGGTGTTGATCCCGGATTTCGAGTCCGAAGAGGCGGTGCGGGCCGTGGCCGAGGCGATCGTGCGGCGGCAGAAACAGGCTGCCCGCTTTGGCGACAAGCCGATCCGCACCAGCGTCTCGGTCGGGGTCGCCTGGACGATGAACGGCGCCGTCACGTCGCTGCTCGCCGATTCCGACATCGCCCTTTCCGCCGCCAAGCGCGCCGGGCGCGGCCGGGCGGAGGTGTTTTCCACCGCCATGCGCGCCGGCATCCGCCGCGAGCGCCGGCTGACCGAAGAATTCAAGCTCGGGCTCGAACGCCGCGAGATCGTGCCTTTCTATCAGGTGCAGGTGGATGCGCAAACGCGGCGCATCGTCGCCATGGAGGCGCTGGCCCGCTGGCAACATCCCGACCTCGGCCTGCTGGCGCCGGCCGCCTTCCTGCCGATGGTCGAACATGCCGGCCTGGCCGGCCAGCTCGATGCCGCCATGCTCGACGCCGTGCTCGAACACCGGCGCTGCTGGCAGGCGCTTGGCCTGTCGGTTCCGCGTCTGTCGGTGAACATTTCGGCGGCGCGGCTGAACGACGCCGATCTCATCGCCCAGATCGAGGCGCGGACGCCGGAGCCGGGAACGCTGAGCTTCGAGCTGCTGGAGACCATTTTCCTCGACGACATCGAAAGCGAAACCGTCGCCACGCTGGACCGTCTCAGGCAAATGCATATCGATCTGGAGGTCGACGATTTCGGCTCCGGCCATGCTTCGATCGTCGGGCTGGTGCGACTGAAGCCGAACCGGTTGAAGATCGATCGCCGGCTGGTGATGCCGGTCACCCGCTCCTCGGAGCAACTGAGCCTTGTCGAATCGATCATCGGCATCGCCCGGGCGCTGAACATCGAGGTGATCGCCGAGGGTGTCGAAACCGGGGCCCATGCCGATCTCCTGGCGAAGATCGGCTGCCATATCCTGCAAGGCTACGCGATCTCTCGCCCCGCAGCCGCGGAAGACATCATCGCGCTGCTGACCGCCGGCCACGCCTGAGCGTCAGGGAACGGCCTCGCCGACGGTATCGGCGACATAGGCGCCACGCTCGCCGATCGGCCTTGGCGCGCCGGTTGTCGTGTCGCGCGCCGTCTGATGTTCCAGTTCAGCGTTGATCTCGGCGCCGACGATCAGGATGATCACCGAAATCCACGTCCAGACCATGAAGCCGATCAGCGTGCCGAGCGCACCATAGGTGACGTTGTAATGGGCGAAATTGTTGAGATAGAAGCTAAAGCCGATGGAGGCGACCAGCCAGAGCGCCGTGCTGAACAGCGCGCCCCAGCTCAACCAGGACAGGCGCGCCCTCTCACGGCTCGGCCCGAAGCGATAGATCAGCAGGATACCGCCGGCGACCAGCAGAAGGATGAGCGGCCAGCGCGCCACGAAGGCCAGGGTTTCCAGCCAGCGGTCGAGCCAGACATAGGCAAGGATCACCGGCATGATGCCGATGCAGAAGATCATCGTCACCGCCGCCACCAATGCCCCGAAGGTGAAGAGCAGCGACATCAGGTTGAGGCGAATGAAGCTGCGCTTCTCCTCTTCGCCGTAAGCGATGTTCATCGCCTCGAACAGTGCTTTCACGCCGTTGTTGGCGCTCCATAGCGCCACCATCAGGCCGCCGAAGAAACCGAAGCCGAGCGTTGCGGTCTTCTGCATCGTCAGCGCGGAAAGCTGGTCTGTGATGATGTCGAAGGAACCCGGCGGCAGGATCGTGACGAGAAAACCGATATGACCCGAGATCGTCGTGGGATCGGCGACAAGGCCGTACAAGGACACCAGCGCCGTCAAGGCCGGGAACAGCGCCAGCAGCAGGTAATAGGTGACGCCGGCGGCGATCAAGGTCACGCGATCCTCGGATACTTCCGAGACGACCCGCCAGAACACGTCGCGCAGGCCGCGCTTGGGGATTTCGTGCGGCGCCTCGGCATCGCGCCCATGCCCGTCATCGGAAATGACGTCGGGATCCTTCGCCTCTGCCTGCCGACTCATCGCCTCCCCTTTCTCCGGCCTCGCCAACCATGGCTCTTTAATGGCCGAAAGCAGGGCTTTGTTCCGTTTTCACAGGAACGGGAAGACGTAAAAAGGCCGGCGGATCGCTCCGCCGGCCCGGTGAGGCATGCAGGGGGGTCAGGCCGCTTCCGGCTCGGCCGCGTGGGCCTTGCGGACTTCCTCGTCGGTAAGGATGCCGCTGGCGCGCAGCAGGGCGGCGAAACGGCCGTTGCTCTGGCTGAGCTCCTGGAAGCCGCCCATTTCCACGACCCGGCCCTCGTCGAGGAAGATGACCAGATCGGCCTCGCGCACCGTCGACAGCCGGTGGGCGATGATGAAGGTGGTGCGGTCGCGGCGCAGATTGTCGATGGCACCCTTGACCCGCTCCTCGGTTTCGACGTCAAGCGCGCTGGTCGCCTCGTCGAGCACCAGGATCGGCGCATCCTTGAGGATGGCGCGGGCGATGGCGATGCGCTGGCGCTCGCCGCCCGAGAGGCGGTTGCCGCGTTCGCCGACCGGCGTGTCGTAGCCGCTGTTGCGGCTTTCGATGAAGTCGGCGGCGGCGGCGGCAGCGGCGGCCTTGACCACGTCCTCGTCGCTGGCGTCTTCGCGCCCCAGGCGGATATTGTCGCTGATCGTGCGGTTCATCAGGCCGGCATCCTGGAACACCGTGGCGATGGAGCGGCGCAGCGACTTGCGGGTCACCGACGCGATATCGGTGCCGTCGATCAGGATCTGGCCCTTGTGCGGCTCGTAGACGCGCTGCAGCAGGTTGATCAGCGTCGTCTTGCCCGAGCCGGTCGGGCCGACGATGGCGATCGTCTGGCCGGCCTTGACGGTGAACGACACGTCGCGCACACCCTGATTGGTGTTGGCGAATTCGAACGAGACGTCGCGGAACTCGACCGTACCCTTGACCTGGCCGAGGTCGCCGGCATTGGCGGGCTCCTCGCGTTCGCGCACCGAATCCTCCAGCTTGAAGAAGTCTTCCAGCTTGGCGCGGGCTTCGAAGATCTGGGTCACGAAGGCGCGCATCTGGTCGAGGCGGCCGATCAGCAGCGTCGCGAAGCCGATGAAGGCGACGACATCGCCGACGCGCAGCTCACCGCGCTGGACCAGCACCGTGCCGATGACGAGGATGATCATCATCGAGATGGTCGAGGCCATGCGGTTCAGCGCGCTGGCCAGCGCCCACCAGTCGAGCACCGGATACTGGGCCGAAAGCAGCTTTTCCGTGAAGGATTTCAGCGCCTTGGTCTCGGCGTCGATGCGGTTGTAGCTATGGACCACCGAAACGTTCGAGATCGCGTCGCTGACATGCGAGAAGACGGTGTGGTAATGGTTCTCGACGGCGGCCTGGCCTTCCTTGGTGCGGCTCATCACCAGACGGCCGATGAACCAATAGGCGATGCCGAGCACGATAAGGACGATCGACAGGCGGTAGTCCATCGAGATCGCGGTCGGGATCAGCAGCGCCAGCGCCACGGCGGTCGCCAGATGCGTGCGCATGAACTCCAGCCACAGGCCGAACAGGGTTTCACTGGCGCGCAGCAGCGTATGCAGCGCGTTCGACGTGCCGCGCTGGTTGTGCCACGACAGCGGCATGGAGATGATGCGGCCGAAGGCTTCCGTCAGCAGCGTCGCGCGGCGGCCATGCGCCAGCCGGTCGGCCTGGCGCGCCACGGCCACGAAGGCGATGGTGTTGAACACGCCGAAGGCGGCCCACATCAGCAGCATGGGCGTCACTTCGGTCTTGGACGAGATGGCGTCGATGATGCGGCCGAACAGGATCGGCTCGGCGATCGTGATGACGGCCAGCACGATGTTGGCGACAACCACCATGGAGACGCGCAGTCGGTATGTAGCAAGATACTGCAACGCCCTTGCATAGACCTGAAATAGGGACACGTCGTTTCCTCTTGTGCACCGAATTAGGATGATTGATGCCAAGACTAGCGAAGGCTACCTGAACTCAGGATTAACAATCGGACCGGCGATTGTGCAGCGCAAAAAATAGCGCCGCCTGCTGCAAAGTGCGGGCTTGGTGCCACACCCAGGGCGTGAGCGACAAAAATTACCCGTGCAACTCCATTTAGCAATTGCACAGATACGCAATTTGAATAAAGCACAGCCTTGAATTGAACGCATGACGAGCATGGGCCTGGCCCTTCATCCCACACCGAGAAAAACCACAGTGCAGACGCAACCGATCATCAGAATGCTGGGCGCCGCGGAAGAAACGGCGACATCGGAGGATCTGATCCGGGACTTCGAAGCGGCGCTCGGCCTTTACGGTTTCGGGGCCTACCTGCTGCTGCGCCATGGCGGCGAAGGCACGGCGGCGCTGGCGGGAAAATGTTTCGCGGCACCCGAAGCGCTGAACGCCAGTCTTCCCGATCCCGTGCTGCAGCAGTTGCGAACCGCCCGTGGCGGCTTTCGCATCCGCGACGCGCTTTCCGCCGCAAAACGCACTCGAAAGCCGCGTGGCGAGCCGGCGGGAACATCGGCGATGCGCTGGTGCGAGGGTTATGTCTTTCCCATCCATACCGGCCGCGGCTTCGCCGGCAGCCTGGCGCTTGGCGGCAACACCGTGCTGACGACGCTTGATCTGGCGCTGTTCGATGCCGCCGCGCGGCTGCTGTTTCGCAGTTTCTCCGACGCCGCAGGCGACGGCCTGCCGGCCGCCTTCACGCTAACGCGGCGCGAAAGCGAGGTGCTGGATTGCCTCGCCGCCGGCCTGACCTCCAACGAGATCGGCAAGGTGATGAAGATCTCCACCCACACCGTCGACTGGTATGTGAACGGCCTGCAGGACAAGTTCGAGGCCCGCAACCGGCATCATCTCGTCGCGCTGGCTTTTCGGCTGGGCATGATCGGCTGATCCAGCCGCGTGAACCGCGCACCGCGTCTTGCGATCGCGACAGGCGCAAAAAAATGTGCTGCCGCAATTATGACACCACATGACCCCCCGGGAAATTGACATCCCGACGCAAGCGGCTACAGATTTACTTCGCGGGTGCAGCATTGCCCGTTCGCGCTGTTGGGGAGACTGCCGTTGTCGATCAAGAAGATCCTTGTTGCCAATCGTTCCGAAATTGCCATTCGCGTGTTTCGCGCCGCCAATGAGCTGGGCATAAAAACGGTGGCGATATGGGCGGAGGAAGACAAACTCGCGCTGCACCGGTTCAAGGCCGACGAGAGCTACCAGATCGGCCGCGGTCCGCATCTGGATCGCGATCTCGGGCCGATCGAGAGCTATCTCTCCATCGACGAGGTGATCCGCGTCGCGAAGCTTTCGGGCGCCGACGCCATCCATCCCGGCTACGGCCTGCTGTCGGAAAGCCCGGAATTCGTCGATGCCTGCGATGCGGCCGGCATCACCTTCATCGGCCCGAGAGCTGCGACCATGCGCCAGCTCGGCAACAAGGTCGCCGCCCGCAACCTTGCCATTTCCGTCGGCGTTCCCGTCGTGCCGGCCACCGAGCCGCTGCCCGACGACATGGCCGAGATTGCCCGCATGGCCGCCGAGATCGGTTATCCGGTGATGCTGAAAGCCTCCTGGGGCGGCGGCGGGCGCGGCATGCGCGCCATCCGCGCCGAGGCCGATCTCGCCCGCGAGGTGACCGAGGCCAAGCGTGAAGCCAAGGCCGCCTTCGGCAAGGACGAGGTCTATCTCGAAAAGCTGGTCGAGCGCGCCCGCCACGTCGAAAGCCAGGTGCTGGGCGACACCCACGGCAATGTCGTGCATCTGTTCGAGCGCGATTGTTCCATCCAGCGCCGCAACCAGAAGGTCGTCGAGCGCGCGCCGGCGCCCTATCTGTCGGAGGCGCAGCGCCAGGAACTGGCCAATTATTCGCTGCGCATCGCCAGGGCGACCGATTATGTCGGCGCCGGCACCGTCGAATATCTGATGGATGCGGATACCGGAAAATTCTACTTCATCGAGGTCAATCCGCGCATCCAGGTCGAGCATACCGTCACCGAGGTCGTGACCGGCATCGACATCGTCAAAGCACAGATCCACATCCTCGAGGGCTTCGCCATCGGTTCGCCGGACTCGGGCGTACCGAAACAGGAAGACATCCGCCTCAACGGCCATGCGCTGCAATGCCGCATCACCACCGAAGACCCGGAGCAGAACTTCATTCCCGACTATGGCCGCATCACCGGTTATCGCTCTGCCTCCGGCTTCGGCATCCGCCTGGACGGTGGCACCGCCTATCCGGGCGCGGTCATCACCCGGTTCTACGATCCGCTGCTGGTCAAGGTCACCGCTTGGGCGCCGAGCCCGCTGGAAGCCATCGCCCGCATGGACCGCGCTTTGCGCGAATTCCGCATTCGCGGCGTCGCCACCAACCTGACCTTCCTCGAGGCGATCATCGGCCACGCCAAGTTCAAGGACAACAGCTACACCACGCGTTTCATCGATTCGACGCCGGAACTGTTCCAGCAGGTCAAGCGCCAGGATCGCGCCACCAAGCTGCTCACCTATCTGGCCGACGTCACCGTCAACGGTCACCCGGAAGCCAAGGGTCGGCCGAAGCCGAACCCGGATGCGGCAAAACCGGTCATTCCGTGGATCCACGCAGCCCTGACCGACGGCACCAAGCAGAAGCTTGACGAACTCGGCCCGAAGAAATTCGCCGAATGGGTACGCGCTGAAAAGCCGGTGCTTCTGACCGACACCACCATGCGCGATGGCCACCAGTCGCTGCTGGCGACCCGCATGCGCACCTATGACATCGCCCGCGTCGCCGGCACCTATGCCCGCGCCCTGCCGAACCTGTTCTCGCTGGAATGCTGGGGCGGCGCAACCTTCGACGTCTCCATGCGCTTCCTGACCGAAGACCCCTGGGAACGCCTGTCGCTGATCCGCGAGGCCGCGCCCAACATCCTGCTGCAGATGCTGCTGCGCGGCGCCAACGGCGTCGGCTACAAGAACTATCCCGACAATGTCGTCAAATACTTCGTCCGCCAGGCGGCCAAGGGCGGCATCGACGTCTTCCGCGTCTTCGACTGCCTCAACTGGGTGGAGAACATGCGCGTCTCCATGGACGCCGTCGCCGAGGAAAACCGCATCTGCGAGGCGGCGATCTGCTACACCGGCGACCTCCTCAATTCCGCCCGCCCGAAATACGACCTGAAATACTATACCGCGCTCGCTGCCGAACTGGAACGGGCCGGCGCCCACATGATCGCGGTCAAGGACATGGCCGGCCTGCTGAAGCCGGCGGCCGCAAAGCAGCTGTTCAAGGCGCTGCGCGAGGCGACCGACCTGCCGATCCATTTCCACACCCACGACACCTCCGGCATTGCCGCCGCCACCGTGCTGGCCGCCGTCGATGCCGGCGTCGATGTGGTCGATGCGGCGATGGACGCCTTCTCCGGCACGACGTCTCAGCCCTGCCTTGGCTCGATCGTCGAGGCGCTGAAGGGTTCGGAACGCGATCCCGGCCTCGATCCCGAATGGATCCGCCGCATCTCCTTCTACTGGGAAGCGGTGCGCAACCAGTATGCCGCCTTCGAAAGCGACCTCAAGGGCCCGGCCTCGGAAGTCTACCTGCATGAAATGCCGGGCGGCCAGTTCACCAACCTCAAGGAGCAGGCCCGCTCGCTCGGTCTCGAAACCCGCTGGCACCAGGTGGCGCAGGCCTATGCCGACGCCAACCGCATGTTCGGCGATATCGTCAAGGTGACGCCCTCCTCCAAGGTCGTCGGCGACATGGCGTTGATGATGGTCTCGCAGGATCTGACCGTCGCCGATGTCGAGAACCCGGCCAAGGATATCGCCTTCCCCGATTCGGTGGTCTCGATGCTGAAGGGCGATCTCGGCCAGCCCCCGGGCGGCTGGCCGCAGGCGCTGCAGAAGAAGGCGCTGAAGGGCGAGGAACCCTATACCGCCGTGCCCGGCTCGCTTCTGCCGCCGGCCGATCTGGATGCGGAACGCAAGGCCATCGAGGCCAAGCTGGAGCGCGAGGTGTCAGACTTCGAGTTTGCCTCCTATCTCATGTATCCCAAGGTCTTCACCGACTACGCGCTGGCCGCCGATACCTATGGCCCGGTCAGCGTTCTGCCGACGCCCGCCTACTTCTACGGCCTGCCGACCGGCGGGGAGATGCTGCCGGAGATCGAGAAGGGCAAGACGCTGGTCGTGCTGCTGCAGGCCAAGAGCGAACCGGACGAACAGGGCATGGTCAAGGTGTTCTTCGAGCTGAACGGCCAGCCGCGCCTGATCAAGGTGCCGGATCGCAACCGCGCCGCCGCGTCGATTGCCCGCCGCAAGGCCGAAACCGGCAATGCCGGCCATCTCGGCGCGCCGATGCCGGGCGTCATCTCGACGGTCGCCGTCTCCGCCGGCCAGACGGTCAAGGCCGGCGACGTGCTGCTCTCCATCGAAGCCATGAAGATGGAAACCGCCCTCCATGCCGAGAAGGACGGCACGATCTCGGAAGTGCTGGTCAAGGCCGGCGACCAGATCGACACCAAGGATCTGCTGATCGTCTACGGCGCCTGACCGGCGCCCATCCCCGAAATGCAGGAGGCCGGCCGCAACGCCGGCCTTTTTCATGCCGTCACCGGACGCCTGCGTTCGCTGACGATGATGATCAGCCCGGCCGAGACGATCAGCACCGCTCCGACGATGACGCCGACCTTCGGCACATCGCCCCAGATGAGATAACCGAGCGCGAAAGCCCACACCAGCGAGGTATATTCGAACGGCGCCAGAACCGAGACAGGCGCGCGGCGCATGCCCTCGAAGAAGGCGAATTGCGCGATGCCGCCGATTGCCCCGGTCGCCATCAGCAGCACCGCCTCGCCCGGCGTCGGCGTCTTCCAGACGAAGAGCACGACGATGCCGGTCATCACCAGGAAGAACAGGTTCGACATCGACATCTGTACGATGCTCTTTTCCGCCATCGCCGTCTTGCGCAGGAGGATGGTGCCGGTTGCCCAGAGACAGGCCGCCTGCAAGGCGAGATAGACCGGCAGCGACAGGGAAAGCCCCGCCGGATTGCTGGCGATGACCACGCCGGTGAAGCCGACCGCGACCGCCAGCCAGCGCAGCCACGACACCTCTTCCTTGAGGACCAGCGCCGCCAGCACGGTGGCGACCACGGGCGCGGCGAAATAGAGCGTCGTCAGCTCGGCCAGCGGCAGCGTTCGCGCGGCGGTGTAATAGGACAGCCACGCGGTCAGCAGGAACAGGCTGCGCACCGCCATCGGCTTCTGGATCGGCGAATGCACCAGCCGCCGCACCAGATCGCCGCGCCCGACCGCGAAGCAGGCGACCAGGATCGTCAGCGATCGCATGAACAGGATCTGCCAGACCGGCAATGTCTCGACCAGCAGCTTGATGGTGACATCGTGCCCGGTGAACAGGAAATAGGCGAGACTTGTCAGCAGAATGCCGATCCCGATCGAGCTTTTCACCGATGCACCAAAAAGAAAAGGCGCCCCGAGGGGAACGCCGGCGTTTGCGGAAAAATGCGCCTGAAATCGACGCTGGCGTCACAGTGATCCAGCCCGCACATCCCGTCAATGGCCAGAATTCGCATCCTTGCCGGGTTTGACAGCCGAAGGCGCCGACCTTACCAGAGATCGCGCCTGCCCACCTCGGCACCGTTCACGTGCTGAAATAAAATGTGACGCAAGGCCCGCGCGTGCCAACTTGAAAATTCAATCGATTTAAATATGGTCGGCCGCAATTCTAAGGAGTGATATATCATGGATGGACCGATTCGCGGCTCTGTCGCTTCCCCCTTGGCCGGCCTGTTTCCCAAGCCGCGCATCGGCGTGTCGCTGCTGTTTTTGATGAACGGCTTCATGATCGGCTCCTGGGCGCCGAAAATTCCCGAATTCGCCACGCGCCTGGCACTGACCGAGGGCCAGCTCGGCCTCATGATCCTGACGTTCGGCATCGGCTCGCTGGTGATGATGCCGCTCGGCGGCGCGCAGATCGCCCGTCACGGCTCGATGCTGGTCGCCAAGGTGCTGGCCATCTGCCTGGTGCCGACGCTGCTCTTCGTATCGCTGGCCGGCAATGCCTGGCTCGGCGCCGCCTCGATGTTCCTGTTCGGCGGTTTCGCCGGTGCCATGGACGTCGCCATGAACGCCAACGCCGTCGAGGTGGAAAAATCCATGCGTCGGTCGATCATGTCCTCCTGCCATGCCTTCTGGAGCCTCGGCGGGCTGATCGGCGCCGGCATCGGCGGCTTCGTCATCGCCCATGCGGGCGTCATGACCCATGCCTTCCTGCTGACGGCGCTTGCCGCCGCCATGCTGGCGATCGCCTGGCCGATGGTGCTGAAGGACCAGCCGCATCCCGGCGAAGACAAGCCGAAGGCGAAGCTGCCGATGACGCCGCTGCCCTGGCTGATCGGCATCGTCGCGCTGTTCTGCATGGTGCCGGAAGGCTCGATCCTCGATTGGGGCGCGCTCTACCTGCGCAAGGAACTCGGCGCTTCCGTCACCCTCTCGGGCTTCGCATACGCCGCCTTCTCGCTGACTATGGCGATCATGCGTTTTGCCGGCGATCTGCTGCGCGATCGCCTGGGCGCCGTGCGCACCATGCGCATCAGCGCCGTGCTCGCCATCATCGGCATGACCATGGCCGGCCTCGCCCCGAATGCCGCCACCGTCATTATCGGCTTCGCCATCGCCGGCATCGGCATTTCCAACATGGTGCCGATTGCCTTCTCGGCCGCCGGCAACATGCCGGGGCTGGCGCCGGGCGTCGGCATTTCCGTCGCCACCTTCCTCGGCTATTCCGGCATGCTGTTTGCGCCGTCGCTGATCGGCTTCGTCGCCGAACATACCGGGTTTGCGGTGGTGTTTCTGGCGCTGCCGGTGCTGTTCATCGTCGTGCTCATCCTGTCGAACCTTGCGCGTCATGCCGACAGCATCAAATGAGCGACGTCATCCGGCAAATGTGATGCGCCACGCGGTTGACAAGCCACAATGCTTCGGCCACCTGAAAGGCAGCGAAATCTGCGGATGAGACCCGATGTCCTCTGATTATGATCCGAAAACGCGCCGCGCCTCTGTCGCCGTCGATGTCGGCGGCGTCATCGTCGGCGGCGGCGCGCCGGTTGTCGTGCAGTCGATGACCAACACCGATACCGCCGATATCGACGCCACCGTCGCCCAGGTGGCCGCCCTGTTCAAGGCCGGCTCCGAGATCGTGCGCATCACCGTCGACCGCGACGAAAGTGCCGCCGCCGTGCCGAAAATCCGCGAGCGGCTGCTGCGGCTAGGGCTGGACGTGCCACTGGTCGGCGATTTTCATTATATCGGCCACAAGCTGCTTGCCGATCACCCGGCCTGCGCCGAGGCGCTGGCGAAGTACCGCATCAATCCCGGCAATGTCGGCTTCAAGGACAAGAAGGACAAGCAGTTTGGCGATATCGTCGAAATGGCGATCCGCCATGACAAACCGGTGCGCATCGGCGTCAACTGGGGCTCGCTCGACCAGGAACTGCTGACCGCGCTGATGGACCGCAACAAGGCGGAGGGCTTCCCGCTCTCGGCCCGGCAGGTGACGCGCGAGGCGATCGTGCAATCGGCGCTGATCTCGGCCAATCTCGCGGAAGAAATCGGCCTGGCGCGCAATCGCATCATCCTCTCGGCCAAGGTCAGCCAGGTGCAGGACCTGATCGCCGTCTATTCGATGCTGGCGGAGCGCTCCGACCACGCCCTGCATCTCGGCCTCACCGAGGCCGGCATGGGTTCCAAGGGCATCGTCGCGTCGTCGGCCGCCATGGGCTACGTGCTGCAGCACGGCATCGGCGATACGATCCGCGTGTCCCTGACGCCGGAGCCGAACGGCGACCGCACCCGTGAGGTGCAGGTGGCGCAGGAACTGCTGCAGGTCATGGGTTTCCGCCAGTTCGTGCCGGTCGTCGCCGCCTGTCCGGGCTGCGGGCGCACCACGTCCACTGTCTTCCAGGAACTTGCTCAGAACATCCAGAACGACCTGCGCAAGAACATGCCGGTCTGGCGCGAGAAATATCCGGGCGTCGAGGCGCTGAACGTCGCGGTCATGGGCTGCATCGTCAACGGTCCCGGCGAAAGCAAGCATGCCGATATCGGCATCTCGCTGCCCGGTACCGGCGAATCGCCCGCCGCCCCCGTCTTCATCGACGGCCAGAAGGCGATGACGCTGCGCGGCCCCAACATCGCCGCCGATTTCGAGGCGCTGGTGATCGATTACATCGAGAAGCGTTTCGGGCAGAAGACGGCGGCCGAATAGGCCGCCGCCGGCGCTTTTCCAGGAAAAGCGGAAAAGCCTTAGTTCAAATCCATCAGCTCGATATACTCCGCGGTGCCGTTCATCAGGTTCAGCTCGTATTGCTGGCCATAAAACTTCCAGCCCTTCTTGCGGTCGTTGACGCCGACGACGGTCATCAGCAGGCCGGCTTCGCGTTCCGGCGCGACCGTCTTGCCGCGCACCTTGTTGCGGTAATCGTTGCGACCGACGGTCTTGCTGAAGCCGCCGACATTCGCCTGCATCTTGGCGGTGTCGATATGGCCGTCATCGGTCTGGAAATTGACATGCGCGACACGCGCCGAGCCGTTCTTGAACGTCGACAACGCAAAGGAACAACCGCTCATCGGCGCGGTGAACATGAAGGGCACGTCGTTGGACAGTGTCGCTGTGCGGCACTGGTTGGCCTCATAAGGCAACCAGATGCCCGGTACCGTGCCGTTGCCGCTGCCGCCCTTCCAGCTGACCTTCAGCACCTCGATGCCATGCGCATCCTTCCAGAAATATTTGGATTTGCGCTTGACGTTGTCGTAGCGCAGGTCGGGCTCGATGGTGAAGTTGCCGAGCACCGGCGTCTGCGAACCGCAGACGCCGTCCGCCGACGTGTTCATGACCAGAAGGTTGTGCTTGAGAAAGCTGCGCGGATTGAGGAAAAACTCGGACAGATCGACAGGCATAGGAGGCCCCCTTTATCGCGCGCGATCTTCGATAGCGGCGGCGCGCTTGTCAACCGTCTCCAACGCGGCTCAATGGCGGCGATACGCAATAAAGCGCGCGGCCTGCAACAAGGCTTCGGCGCGCGGCCCATAAGGTTCGAGCAGCGCTTCCGCCTCGCTGACCAGCGCGGCCAACCGCGCCTCCGTCCAGGCGATGCCATGCAGCGAGGGCAGCGTGCCCTTGCCGCGCGCAACATCCTTGCCCGTCGCCTTGCCGAGCGTCGCGGCATCGGCGGTCAGATCGAGCAGGTCGTCGGAAAGCTGGAAGGCAAGGCCGATCTTCTCGCCGAAGCGGCGCAACCGCGAACGGCCATCGTCATTGGCGCCGGCAAGGATCGCGCCCGCCTCGCAGGCAAAGCGGATCAGCGCCCCCGTCTTCATCGCCTGCAGCCTGATAATGCCGGCCTCGTCCGGGTTTTCGGTTTCCGCCTGCAGGTCGAACATCTGGCCGCCGGCCATGCCGCCGATACCGGCGGCGCGTGACAGGGCCAGCATCAATTCCACCTTGCGACAGTCGTCGAGCGGCGTTTCCGGCGCGGCGATGATATCGAAGGCGAGGGTCAGCAGGCTGTCGCCGGCAAGGATCGCGGTCGCCTCGTCGTATTGGATGTGAACCGTCGGCTGGCCGCGGCGGGTGTCGTCGTCATCCATGGCCGGCAGATCGTCATGGACGAGCGAGTAACAATGGACGCATTCCAGCGCCGTCCCGACGCGGAGCGCGGCGCCGGCATTGCCGGAGAGAAGCGCCGCGCTTTCGACCACCAGGAAGGGGCGCAGCCGCTTGCCGCCATTGAGCGCCCCATGGCGCATCGCCGCCATCAGCCGCGTGGGCCGGGCGATCTCGTCGGCCTGCGGCGTATCGCCCAGCAGGCGGGCCAGCAGCGCCTCCACTTGCGTGGCGCAAAGTTCCAGGCGGGTCTCGAAGGCGGCGGTCGGCGTGTTCATGGCCGCTGTTTGCCATGCGGGCCGGCCCAAGGCAATGTGAATTGTCGAAACTTCCAGCCCTTGCGGGACGCTGGCGCTTTCCTTGCGGCGGCTGAAACGATATGAGAACCGGAAGAGGGCGGTTCGCGCAAAGAGGTGCGGCAGGACGACAGGCCCGCTAAACCCAGGCGCGGATGATGTGACTTTGGAAATCACCCCCGAGACGAAGCCCGAAGAGGAGCCCATGCCCCAGGGAAGGCAGGGTTTTTGGGCCGGGACTCGCGGTTTCGTCACCCGCCATCGCCGCCGCCTCGTTCTCGGCGTCGGCGCGATCGTCGCCCTCCCCTATGCGCTGATGCTGCTCTATCTGCTGCCCTTCGTGCATCCGGTCTCGACGCTGATGCTGGCCGATCTGGCGCTGCTGCGCGGCTACGACCGGCGCTGGGTGGATTTCGAGAACATCTCGCCCGATCTGGTGAAGGCGGTGATGATGTCGGAAGATGGCCAGTTCTGCATGCATGGCGGCGTCGACTGGAGCCAGATGCGCGGCGTCGTCGAGGATGCGCTGGCCGGCGAGCAGACGCGCGGCGCCAGCACCATTCCCATGCAGACGGCGAAAAACCTGTTCCTGTGGAACAGCCGCTCCTTCGTGCGCAAGGGGCTGGAAGTGCCGCTCGCCATGTCGGCGGATTTCGTCTGGTCGAAGCGGCGGCTGATGGAGATCTACCTCAATATCGCCGAATGGGGCCCGGGTATCTACGGCATCGAGGCGGCCTCGCGCTATCATTTCAAGATCCCGGCCTCGAAGATCTCCAGGAAGCAGGCGGCGTTGCTGGCCGTGTCGCTGCCCAATCCCGCCATTCGCATCGCCAGCAAGCCCGGCCGCGGCATGCGGCGCCTGGCCGCGGTCATCGAACACCGCGCCCGCGCATCCGGCGATTACATCAAATGTCTTTATGACTGATATCAGCCCCCGGGGCTGGATCACCGGCCTTTGCAGGGCCATGCTGCGATTGCGACAGAGACCTCATCGAAAGACGCCCGGACCATGGAAGACCTGACCCTCTATATCGGCAACAAAAACTATTCCTCCTGGTCGATGCGACCCTGGATTGCGCTCACCGCCGCCGGCATTCCCTTCCGGGAGGAACTGATCCCTTTCGATTTCCCGGCCGGCAATCCCGCCATCCGCGCCGTTTCGCCGAGCGGCCGCGTACCGCTGCTGGTTCATGACGGCCTGAAGATCTGGGAATCACTGGCGATCATCGAATATGTCGCCGAGCTTTATCCCGATGCCAGCCTGTGGCCGAAGGCGCGCGCGGATCGCGCGCTCGCCCGCGTGCTGTCGACGGAGATGCTCGGCGGCTTCCGCGCCATCCGCAATGCCTGCCCGATGAACATCCGCCGCCCGAAGCGCGCCATCGAACTGCCCGACGGCGTCATGGACGACGTCGCCCGCATCGAATCGCTGTGGCGCGAGCGGCTGGCGGCCTCGGGTGGCCCGTTCCTGTTCGGCGCGTTTTCGGCCGCCGACGCCATGTTCGCGCCGGTCGTCAACCGCTTCGAAACCTATGAACTGACCCGCGACCAGACCGTGCTCGCCTATATGGCGATGGTGAAGGCGCATCGGGCCTGGAAGGCCTGGGAAACGGCGGCCCTGGTAGAGCCCTGGATTGTGCCGGAAGATGAAGCCTGAGCCGTAACCGACTCTACAGCCTTAAAAATCAGGCATTCGAGGGCGAAAAAATTGCCATAGGGACTGGTCAACCGCGGGCGAGGCATGTATAAGCCCGGCCAATTCCCGATATCGAACGCGGTTTGCCGCCGGGTATCCGGCTGGAAAATCACGTTTCGTCCCGTCAAGTGGAGTAAGAGAAATGGCTGTACCGAAAAGAAAAACAAGCCCGTCCAAGCGCGGTATGCGCCGCTCGGCTGACGGTCTGAAGGCTCCGACCTACATCGAAGACAAGAACTCCGGCGAACTGCGCCGTCCGCACCACATCGACCTGAAGACCGGCATGTACCGCGGTCGCCAGGTTCTGACGCCGAAGGCTTCCGCCTAAGCGTCTCGCGGAACCGCGATGAGCCGGATGCCGGCTCGCCCGGATAGGATCGAACCCCCGGCGAAAGCCGGGGGTTTTTTCGTTTCGGGAGTGTTTGCCGCCAATGCCATTCGCAAACGGCAATGCTATCGGATGTAGCCTTGCCCCTTACGAAAAATTCCAGCATTTCGCCGGCTCAATCAGAACCTCATGCCGGGAATGGCCAGCGGATTGTCTTCCATGGCCTGGCGATCCGGCCGATCGATGCGCGGCGTGCCGGTGAAAGCGTCGAACAGGTCGCGGACGAAGTCTTCCGGCAATCCCTTGGTGATCAGCACCATGCGCGTGCGCCGGTCGCCGTCGTCCGGCCAGGCCGGCAGACGCACCGGCGGGTGGAAGACGGACTGGACGCCATGCAGCACCAGTGGCTGTTCGGGCCGGTCTGCCGTTGCCACGATCGCCTTCATCCGCAACAGCTTTTCGCCATGGGCGGAGCGCAGCAGGTCGACGAACATCTCCAGCGCCATCGGCTCGATCGGCTTGTCATGGATGATCGAGAAGGAGCGGATATCGCCGCCATGACGGGTCACGTCATGATGGTGATGACCGTGATGGCGATGCGCATGATCGTGGTCGTGGTGATGATCATGGTGATGCCCGTCGTGGTGATGCCCGTAGTGGTGATGATCGTCCGCCGCCGCTTCCTCGCCCAGCCATCGCCCGACATCGGCGATCTTGGAGGAAACATCGTAGAGCCCATTGGCGAGCAGGGCCGCCTGGCCGGCCGCCTCGCTGTCACCATCGACGAAAGGCGCGCGCGGATTGAGCTGGCGCAACGCCGCCTTCAACGCCGCGATGGCCTCCGGCGTCGCGAGCGTCATCTTCGACAGCACCAGCCGGTCGGCGACCGCCGCCTGCTTGCGCGCCTCGACATGGTGGTCGAGCGTCGACAGACCGTTGACGGCATCGACCACGGTGATGAGACCGTCGAGGATGAAATCTTGCGCCAGCACCGGATTGCCGAGCACCGACTGCATCACCGGGGCCGGATCGGCGAGACCCGTGGTTTCGATGACGATGCGCTTCAGCGGCATGATGCGGCCGGTCTGCATACGGTCGACCAGCGTCGCCAGCGTATCGACAAGTTCGCCGCGCACCGTGCAGCACAGGCAACCGTCCGACAGTTCGATGATCGAATCGTCCGACGTTTCGACCAGCAGATGATCGATGCCGACTTCGCCGAACTCGTTGATGATGACGGCGACGTCGCTGATCTCCGGATCCTTAAGGATCCGGTTGAGCAATGTCGATTTCCCCGCCCCGAGAAAACCGGTGACGATGGAAACCGCGATACGGTCGCTGAGCGCGCTCATCGCAAACCTCAGAACGTCGCCGGACGCGGGATCGGGATCGGCACGTTGGCGAGCTGGCCGCCGGCGGCGGCCGCCGTCGCCTTCGGCGCGGGCTCGCTGCCGGGAATGAGGCCGGCGAAGACATAGTTCGGCTCGCGCGTCATCTCGCGGATATAGGCCGAATGCATCTTCATGCGGCCCACCTCGTCACGGCCTTCGCTGCGCACCTTGGCACTTTTGGCATTGCAGATGTCGGCGCTGATATCGGCGACGGTGTCGCGGTCGGCCCCGTAGGGCTGCAGCGTCCGCAGGGTGGTGTTGCCGTTGCCCGGCGTCGTCAACGCCTTCTGCAGCAGGTCCGCCGACATGTCGGCGCGGGCGCCCAGGCTGTCGGTGCCGAGCACGACCGAGACCACCGTGCGGCCGTCGCGCGTCGCCGAGGACACCTGGTTGAAGCCCGAAGCGCAGATGAAACCGGTTTTCATACCGTCGGCGCCGTCGAAGCGGCCGATCAGCAGGTTGTAGTTCGGATAGTTCTTCTTGCCGGTGGTAAACCCCTCGACCGCGAAGTAATTGGCATATTCGGGAAATTCCCGCTTGATCGCCACGGCGAGCACCGCCAGATCGCGCGCCGTCGTATACTGGCCCTTGCCGGGCAGGCCGTTGGGATTGATGAAATGGCTGGAGATCATGCCGAGCCTGGCAGCCTGGTCGTTCATGCGCGCCACGAAGGCATCCTGCGAGCCGCCGACCGTCTCGGCGATGGCCACCGCGATGTCATTGGCCGATTTGATCAGCATCATCTTCAGCGCGCTGTCCAGCGTCATCTGCTGGCCGGGCTTGTAATACATCTTGCTGGCCGGCTGGGAAGCCGCGTGCTTGCTCATGGTCACCGGGCTTTCCAGGCTGAGCTGGCCTGCGCGGATGGCGCTGAAGGTGACATAGGCGGTCATCAGCTTGGTGAGTGAAGCGGGATACCAGCGGTGGAAGGCATCTTCGTGATCGATCACGCGGCCGCTCTGCACGTCGACGACGATGCGCGGATTGGCGAAAACGGGCTGTGCAGCCGCAAGCGCCGTCGCCGCAATCGCGGTGAACAGACGCAAGGCAAGCTTGGGGGCAGTCTTCGTTGGCACGGCAGTTCCTCGAATTGTCCGGAATGGTCTCGTCACTTGGCGTTATTTATCCTATATGGCTAAGCCATGGCAAAGGCCATGGCAGACGTCAATCTTTGCGCCTTTTGCATGACGCCAAGCCCGCTTGGCCGCCGAATCACTCGATTTGCGACAGGAACACACCATGCCCATTCTCAACCGCGCCGCCGATCTCCAGGACGAAGTCACCGGCTGGCGACGCCATCTGCACGAGCGGCCGGAACTGCTGTTCGACGTCGACAACACCGCCGCCTTCGTTGCCGAAAAGCTGCGGGAATTCGGCGTCGACGAGGTTGTGACCGGGCTCGGCCGCACCGGTGTCGTCGGCCTGATCCGCGGCAAGGGCGAAGGCCGCACCATCGGCCTGCGCGCTGACATGGATGCCCTGCCGCTCACCGAAATCTCCGGAAAGCCCTGGGCCTCGACCACCCCTGGCAAGATGCATGCCTGCGGCCATGACGGCCACACCGCCATGCTGCTGGGCGCCGCCAAATATTTCGCCGAGACCCGCAATTTCACCGGCAATGTCGCCGTCATCTTCCAGCCGGCCGAAGAAGGCGGCGGCGGTGGCCGCCTGATGGTCGAGGACGGCATGATGGAGCGTTTCGGCATCGCCGAGGTCTACGGCATGCACAACATGCCGGGCCTCCCTGTCGGCCATTTCGCCATCCGCAAGGGCCCGATCATGGCCTCGACCGACGAATTCACCATCACCGTCAAAGGCCGCGGCGGCCATGCGGCCCAGCCGCACCGCACCATCGATCCCATTGTCATCGGCGCGCAGGTGGTCACCAACCTGCAGCAGATCGCCTCGCGCACCGCCGATCCCTTACGCTCGGTGGTGGTCACCGTCACCAAGTTCAATGCCGGCTTCGCCTATAACGTCATCCCCAACGATGCCGTCATCTGCGGCACGGTGCGCACGCTGATGCCGGAGGATCGGGACATGGCCGAAGCGCGCATCCGCCAGGTGGTCGAAGGCATTTGCGCCGCCCACGGCGCCGAGGGCACGGTCGGCTATCACCGCAACTATCCGGTCACCTTCAACCATGCCCGCGAAACCGATTTCGCCGCTGACAGCGCCCGCGCCATTGCCGGCGCCGACAATGTCGATGCCGAGGTCGATCCGATGATGGGTGGCGAGGATTTTTCCTATATGCTCAACGCCCGCCCCGGCGCCTTCATCTTCGTCGGCAACGGCGACACGGCTGGACTGCACAACCCCGCCTATGATTTCAACGACGACGTCATCGCGCACGGCATTTCCTACTGGGTGCACCTCGCCGAAAGTCGCCTCGCCGCCTGAAACGGCGCGGCAAGCCCGGCGGCAACTCCGCCGGGCTTGCCGAAAGCGTCACGCGCCGCCCGCCGTCCGGCAGACGCGGACCTTCTGGATATAGAGCCGGCCGCTGTAATCATATTTGCGGTGCATTTTCACGACGCAATCCGGCAGTGCCTGCTGCGCCGTTGCCTGGCTGCCCGGACCGCGCGCCACGACATTGGCTGCGGCCGTCAGCAGAAGGGTGAGGACGAGGGCGGAAAGGACGATATGGCTACGCATCGGCGGGCTCCGAAAGGGGCGAAAAGCCCCATTGACGGTTCCAATCTGCCATGCGGCGCAGCGATCCTCTGTTTCCCGCGGAACAGGCTTGCCCGCCCCTTGCAGCCCGCAATAAGGGTTTGCGAAAACGCCCGCTTTCAGTCTATAGAAGGGCAGCGACAGAATCGCTGACAATGTCCACGTAGCTCAGCAGGATAGAGCACAGGATTCCTAAAATTGGGCGTCATGGACGGAAACGCCATGGCGGATCTGCTCAAAGTCGGGGAACGCTTCGCTGGTCTTCCAGCATGCCGATCCCGAGCCAAGCTTCGGAGAAATCCGTCGAAGGTGTAGAGACTGGACGGGCAGCGCCTAAAGACCTCAGGGTCCATGGCGAAGGGACAGTCCAGACCACGAATGCTGCGGCAGCGGCGAAAGCCGAAGTGGTACGAATCCTGGGGTCGGAGGTTCGAATCCTCTCGTGGACGCCATTTTTCCTGCTTGTCATTGCTTTCTTTTACTTTTTTGAATTTTCCGCACACGAAACAATGAAGGTCGTTTGGGACGAACCGGGCGCCTCGACGCCGAGACGGTCGAGCGTTTCAAACGTGCCGGCGGCTCGGCCTGGCGTTCACTGATGGCATCGCCATCGAAAAAGCCAGACCTTAAAAGCGCAGTTATGTTGGGCCGCCACCCTTGCGGATATGAAACCGGTGCCCGTCTTCCATCTTCTGCGTTTCCAGAAGTCTGTGGCCGTCCTCGTTGCACATGTGGGTGATATCGATGACGGCGAGCGGGTCGGTGGTGGTGACGATCAGTTCTTCGCCGGGGGCAAGGCGCAGCAGACGGCGGCGGGCCTTGAGGACCGGCAGGGGACATTTGAGCCCCCTGAGATCGTAAAGCGCCGCCATTTGATTACCAGAACTTCCAGAACGGCTTTTTCGCGTCATCGGTCGCGGCGACGGTGGGCGCTTCGGCCGGGGCTGCGACTTCGGCGGTCGGCTTGACCGGATTGGGCTTCGGCACTGGAATGGATGCGGTCTTTTCCAGCTTTTCGGCGGCGACGGCGGTTGCGGCGGCCGTCTGGCGGCTGATCGCCGCGGCGGCGGTGCGCGCCTCGTTTTCCTTCAGCCGTTCCTGGTAGTCGGAAAGCTTCATCAGCTTGCCGGCTTCGAGCGCCGAGCCGGTCGGCGCATAGGCAAGCTCGCGGCCCTTGCGCTGCTTGGCGACCAGCGCCTTGCGTTCGGCTTCGCTCGGGTCGTACCAGACCATGCCGTCGAACTTGCGCATCGCCTTTTCGTAAGCGACGTCATAGGTGCGGTTGTAGGCCGAGAGCGCCGCCTGCAAGGCCGGCGGCGTCGACATGGCCGGGCAGGCGCCGATCGGATTGAAAGCGCCGTTCGACTGCTGGTTGAAGACATATCTCTTCTCGCAGACATTGACCTCGGGGGGCCGCTTGGTCACTTCGAAATTGTCGTAGCCGACCTTGAGCATCTTCCAGAAGTCGATGTTCTCGCTATGGGCGTGGCGAGCCATGTTTTCCGCGGTCATGCGGAAGGGGAAGGCCTGCAACTGCACGGTCTTCTGGCCGCCCTTGAAGGCGTCGCGCGCAAAAGCGTAGATTTCCAGCACCTGCTCGTCGGTCATCGAATAGCAGCCCGAGGAGGAACAGGCGCCATGAATCATCAGATTGGTGCCGTAGCGCTTGTTGGCAGCGTCATATTTGTTGGGGAAGCCGGTATTGATCGCCAGGTAATATTTGGAATTCGGGTTCAGATGCGCCGGCGTCAGGTTGTAGAACCCTTCCGGCGCCTGCCGGTCGCCTTCCTTGACCTTCGGGCCGAGACGGCCGGACCAGGCGCAGATCTTGTATTCCGTCAGTTTTTCGAAGCGATTGTCGGTTCGCGCCTTCCAGACCTCGAGCACGCCTTCTTCCTTGAAGATGCGCAGTACGATCGGCGAGAACTGGTCCATGCTCTTGGAGCGCATCTTCGCCAGCATCGGCTGCGAAAGCGGCTCGGTCACCTTGTTCTTGACCTTGGACAGATCGACAGTCGAAACGGATTCGAGCGTTTCGTTGCAGCCGGCCAGGGCAGCAGCCATCAGGGAAAGGAGCGCGAGGTTACTCAGGCGCATTGCACAAGCTCACCGGTGTTCCGGACGGCAGGGGCCGTCTCTTAACGAATCGTAAACGCACCATACGCAGGGACGGTTAACGAAATCTTAACGTCTCGCGACCGCATGCCGTTTCGCCAAGGGCACCGTCCTGCCCGAAGCGCCGCACGCGGCGACTCAAACGCATATATGCGTCCGAATACTACAGGTTACGGCCAATGTTGAGGAATTTCTGACGCCGGTCGTTGCGAAGCTGCTCGCCGGTGCGCTTGTTGAGTTCCTCCAGCGCCTGCGCAATGGTGTCGCCGGCCGAGGCGATGACCTTGTCGGGATCGCGATGGGCGCCGCCGATCGGTTCGGCGATAATGCCGTCGACGATGCCGAGCGCCTTCAGATCGTCCGCCGTGATCTTCATGGCGGTCGCCGCTTCCTTGGCCCGGGCCGAATCGCGCCACAGGATCGAGGCGGCGCCTTCCGGAGAGATGACGCTGTAGATCGAATGCTCCAGCATATAGACGCGATTGCCGGTGGCAATCGCGATGGCACCGCCCGAGCCGCCCTCGCCGATGATGACCGAGACGACGGGCACCTTGACGTTGAGGCACATTTCGGTGGAGCGGGCGATGGCCTCCGCCTGGCCGCGCTCTTCGGCGCCGACGCCGGGATAGGCGCCCGCCGTGTCGATCAGGGTAACGATCGGCAGATGGAAACGGTCGGCCATTTCCAGCAAGCGGATCGCCTTGCGATAACCTTCCGGCCGGGCCGAGCCGAAATTGTGGCGAATGCGCGACTTGGTGTCGTTGCCCTTTTCCTGGCCGATGACGGCGACCGGCTGACCGCGAAAGCGGGCAAGGCCCGCCTGGATGGCGGCGTCCTCGGCAAACTTGCGGTCACCGGCCAGAGGCGTGAAATCGGTGAACAGCCCACGAGCATAATCGACGAAATGCGGCCGCTGCGGATGGCGCGCGACCTGGGTCTTCTGCCACGGATTGAGCTTCGAATAGATGTCGACCATGGCGTCGCGGACGCGCACTTCCAGCCGGCCGACCTCGTCTGACGTATCGATGCTCTCGTCTTCGCTGGCGAGCTTCTTCAGCTCGTGGATCTTGCCCTCCAGATCGGAGATGGGCTTTTCGAAATCGAGATAATTATGCATGAGATCCGTTTCCGATCATTCCAGGACAATAACGCGGCCGCTCCCGTGCCTCTGCAGGGGGTCTAATCCCGTGTTTTTGCCTGTTTGGCAAGAGGGTGATGCGTTTCGACCAGCTCGCGCAGCCTTTCATCCAGCACATGTGTGTAAATTTGTGTCGTGGAGATGTCCGAATGGCCGAGCAATTCCTGCACGACGCGCAGGTCGGCGCCGTTCTGGAGCAGGTGGCTGGCAAAGGCATGACGCATGACATGTGGCGAGATTTTCGACGGCGTGAGACCGGCGCGGATCGCCAGATCCTTGAGATCGCGGGCAAAGACCTGGCGCGGCAGGAAACCCTGTTTCGAGGCGGCCGGAAACAGCCATGGGTTTTCAGCCGGCAGGTTCGCCGCCGCCTTCAGTCCGGCATAGGTCTTCAGCGCGGCAATCGCCGAACGCGACAGCGGCACCATGCGCTCCTTGTTGCCCTTGCCGCGGATCATCAGGAAACGCTCGTCGGTCTCCTGCACCCGCGCCGGCAGCGAGACCAGTTCGCTGACGCGCATGCCGGTGGCATAGAGCAATTCCAGCAGCGCCAGCATGCGGGCGCGGGCCAGTTGCTCCGGGCCGGGCTGGGCGGCTTCCTGCTCGGCCAGGCTTAGCAGGCGCGTCACCTCGTCGACGCTCATGATCTTCGGCAGCGCCCGCCCCTTCTTCGGGCTGTCGACGATGCCGGTCGGATCGTCTTCGCGAAGACCCTCCGCATAGAGGAATTTGAAGAATTGACGGAGCGCCGACAGCCGCCGCGCCTGCGACGACGCCTTGAAACCCTCGGCGGCAAGGCCGGCGAGATAGGCGGTGATATCGGCGCTCGCCGCGCGGCTCATGGAGACGCCGCGCCGCGACAGGAAGGCATGGGCATCGAGCAGGTCGCGCTCGTAGGATTGCAGCGTGTTGACCGCCGCGCCGCGCTCGGCGCTCATCATTTCGAGGAAGGATTCGATATGCGCCCGGCTGAGATCGCGTGCCGTCATGGCGTGGCCGGCGCTGAGGTCGGCTTGACGGGTGCGGGCGGATTGACGCGCTCGGAAGGCAGGCGCACCGTAATATCGCGCTCGCGCGGTTCGACGAACACGGCAAGCGCATACAGGGTTCCGTAGACAATGCCGGCGATGCCGGCGCACATCAGCAGGAACCGGAACAGGGTCGGCATGGGCAACTCCGGCGGGCCTTCGAACCTTCTCTATATGACCGGCGCCAGTCAATTATGCAAGAACGGCGGTCCGGTCGCGACTTTCGGGGCGGCCATGACTTGACGCTCCCCCCGCATTTGTCGATACGGTGACAAAACGGATTTGTTCAGACCGATGACAGACAGCAACATCGCCATCGCCGACACCTTGCGGGACAGGGCACGCGCCGCGCTCGACGGCCGCAACCTCATCCTCGTCGGCCTGATGGGGGCGGGAAAATCCTCGGTCGGCAAGATCGTCGCTTCCCAGCTCGGCATTCCCTTCATCGATACCGACCACGAAATCGAGCGCGTCTCGCGCATGACGATCCCGGAACTTTTCGCCCGTTACGGCGAGCGGGAATTCAGAGATCTGGAAACCCGCGTCATCAGGCGGCTGTTGCGCCAGGGACCGCGCGTCGTCTCCACAGGCGGCGGCGCCTTCATCAACGAACGGACGCGCCAGCATCTGAAGAGCGGCGGGCTCTCCATCTGGCTGAAGGCCGATCTCGACGTCTTGTGGGACCGGGTCAGCCGCCGCGACAACCGTCCGCTGCTGAAGACCGAAAACCCGAAGCAGACGCTCGAAAACCTGATGACCGCCCGCTATCCGATCTATGCCGAGGCCGATCTCACCGTCCAGTCGCGCGACGTGCGCAAGGAGCTGGTGGCCCGCGAGATCCTGGACGCCATCATCCATGCCCGCGAGGCCCTATGACCGACATTCTCTCTCCGTCGCGCAGCGTCCATGTGCCGCTCGGCGAACGTTCCTACGACATCCTGATCGGCACGGGCCTGATTGCGCGCGCCGGCGCGGAAATTGCCGCGCGCTTGAAGGGCCGTAAGGCGGCGATCATCACCGACGCCAATGTCGGACCGCTCTATCTCGATGCGTTGACAGCAAGCCTCGCGGAAGCCGGCATCGACTCGGTGTCGCTGACCCTGCCGGCCGGCGAAAAGACGAAAAGCTTCGAGCATCTGATCACCGCCTGCGACACGCTGCTCGACGGGCGCATCGAGCGCAACGACGCGGTGATTGCGCTGGGCGGCGGCGTCATCGGCGATCTCACCGGTTTTGCCGCCGGCATCGTCCGGCGCGGCGTCCGTTTCGTGCAGATCCCGACCTCGCTGCTGGCGCAGGTGGATTCCTCGGTCGGCGGCAAGACCGGCATCAACACCCGCCACGGCAAGAACCTCATCGGTGTCTTCTACCAGCCCGACCTGGTGCTGGCCGATACCGACGTGCTGAAGACGCTGAGCCCGCGCGAATTCCGCGCCGGTTATGCCGAGGTCGCCAAATACGGGCTGATCGACAAGCCGGACTTCTTCGCCTGGCTGGAGGCCAACTGGCGCAACGTCTTCGCCCATGGGTCCGGCCTTGCCGAAGCCATCGCTGTCAGCTGCCAGGCGAAATCCGACGTGGTCGCCGCCGACGAGCGCGAAAACGGCCAGCGGGCCCTGCTGAACCTCGGCCACACCTTCGGCCACGCGCTGGAGGCCGGCACGCAATATGACAGCGCCCGCCTCGTGCATGGCGAGGCCGTGTCGATCGGCATGGTGCTGGCGCACCAGTTCTCGGCGCGCCTCAATCTCGCCAGCCCCGACGATGCCGCCCGCGTCTCGGCGCATCTGCAGGCCGTCGGCCTGCCTGTGTCGATGCGCGACATTCCAGGCCTCCTGCCGCCGGTGGAGATGCTGATGGATGCCATCGCCCAGGACAAGAAGGTGAAGGGCGGCAAGCTGACCTTCATCCTCACTCACGGCATCGGCCAGTCCTTCGTCGCCGATGACGTGCCCGCTTCCGAAGTCTTCGGTTTCCTGACGGAAAAGCACCCCTCCGCCTGATCGCCATCGTCCCGAAACGAAAACAGCACCGGACGGGCTTCCCGACCGGTGCTGCGAAGCATGGCAAAACCCCTGCCCTCAGGCGGCGAGGTCGTCGTTGTCGCTTTCCTTGAACATCTTCGTCAGGTTGAGGAAGCAGATCATGCCGGCCTCGCTGGCAATGATGCCTTCGGAATAGGATTTGTCGAAGGAGGCGGTGACTTCCGGGACCGGCTGAACCTGGGTCGCGGAGATCGTCAGGATGTCCGAAACGCGGTCGACCAGCATGCCGATCACCATATTGTGGACTTCGGCGACGACGATGGCGCTGCGCTCGTTGGCGACGATGCTGCTCATGCCGAGCTTGTAGGCGAGGTCGATGATCGGGATCACCGAACCGCGCAGATTCATGACGCCGACCACATCCGGAGGCGAATGCGGGATCGGCGTCGAAGGCGCCCAGCCGCGGATTTCGCGGATCGAGGTCGTCTTGACGCAGAACTCCTGATCGTGGATGCGGAAAGCGATGATCTCGATGGTCTCGCCGCCATAGTTGGTCGAATTGATCGGAGCCATTCTCATGTCATCCCACTTTGGGCACGCGCCGCGGCGCGTTGCGCTGTTTGTCGACAGTGAGACTAGCAAGCTTTCCTTTCGCAATTCTAAATCGTCGCGCAAAGAAAAAGGCGGCCTGATAGCCGCCTTTCCGGAATGCGATGTCAGCCGTTTCAGGCCGGAATGACGACGCCGTTTAAATGGGTCAGTTCGGCGAGATGACGCTCGAGGTGAAACTTCCGATCATGGCTGTCCGCCCCCTGCAATTCGCCACGAACCGCTTCGATACGCTTCTGCAGCGTCTCGCGGCTCATTTCCGAGGCCGGAACGGCGGATTCGGCGAGAATCGTGCAGCTCGTCGGCAGGATGTCGGCGAAGCCGCCGAACACGACGTAGCGCTCGGTCTTGCCGGAGGCGGTCTTGACCGACACGACGCCGGGCTTGATCGTCGTCATCGTCGGCGCATGGTTGGCCAGAACGGTCATTTCGCCCTCGGTCGCCGGGATGACGACCTCGATGGCCTTCTCCGACAGCAGAAGACGCTCGGGAGAAACGAGTTCAAACGTGAAATTCTCGGCCATGGCGGATCAACTCTTTTATGGGGTCGCAATCGAACACGACGCGCCGGCCCGTCAGGAGCGGCGCGTCGAGATTATTTCCGGATCAGGCCGCTTCGGCGGCCAGCTTCTTGGCCTTCTCGATGGCTTCTTCCATGGAGCCGACCATGTAGAAGGCGGCTTCCGGCAGGTGGTCGAACTCGCCGTTGACCAGACCCTTGAAGCCCTTGATCGTGTCTTCGAGCGCGACGAGCTTGCCCGGCGAACCGGTGAAGACTTCGGCGACGAAGAACGGCTGCGACAGGAAGCGCTCGATCTTGCGGGCGCGGGCAACGGCCACCTTGTCGTCTTCCGACAGTTCGTCCATGCCCAGGATGGCGATGATGTCCTGCAGGGCCTTGTAGCGCTGCAGCGTCGACTGAACCTTACGGGCGACTTCGTAATGCTCTTCGCCGACGATCATCGGGTCGAGCATGCGCGAGGTCGAGTCGAGCGGGTCCACGGCCGGGTAGATACCCTTTTCGGCGATGGAGCGCGACAGAACGGTCGTGGCGTCCAGGTGGGCGAACGAGGTGGCCGGCGCGGGGTCGGTCAAGTCGTCGGCGGGAACGTAGATGGCCTGGACCGAGGTGATCGAGCCCTTGGTCGTGGTCGTGATGCGTTCCTGCATCTGGCCCATGTCGGTGGCGAGCGTCGGCTGATAACCCACGGCCGACGGAATACGGCCGAGCAGAGCCGACACTTCCGAACCTGCCTGGGTGAAGCGGAAGATGTTGTCGACGAAGAACAGAACGTCCTGGCCCTTGTCGCGGAAGTCTTCGGCGATCGTCAGACCGGTCAGAGCGACGCGAGCGCGCGCGCCCGGCGGTTCGTTCATCTGGCCGTAAACGAGGGCTGCCTTGGAGCCTTCGCCGCCGCCATGCTTGTTGACGCCCGACTCGATCATTTCGTGATAGAGGTCGTTGCCTTCGCGGGTACGCTCGCCGACGCCAGCGAACACCGAGTAACCACCATGCGCCTTGGCGACGTTGTTGATCAGTTCCATGATCAGAACGGTCTTGCCGACGCCGGCGCCGCCGAACAGGCCGATCTTGCCGCCCTTGGCGTAAGGCGCGAGCAGGTCGACGACCTTGATGCCGGTGACGAGGATCTGGGCTTCGGTGGACTGCTCGACGTAAGCCGGGGCATCCTGGTGGATGGCGCGCTTGGTCGGGGTGACCAGCGGACCGGCTTCGTCGACCGGCTCGCCGATGACGTTCATGATGCGGCCGAGGGTCTCGTCGCCGACCGGAACCATGATCGGGCTACCGGTGTCGGTGACCTGCTGGCCGCGGACCAGACCTTCGGTCGAGTCCATGGCGATGGTCCGGACGACGTTTTCACCGAGGTGCTGGGCAACTTCCAGAACCAGGCGATTGCCGCCGTTGTCGGTTTCCAACGCGTTCAGAATGGGCGGCAGCTCACCTTCGAACGCCACGTCGACGACGGCGCCGATGACCTGTGTCACCTTGCCAATGGAAGCAGCTGCGTCAGCCATGTTCCTTACCTCTTTCCTTAACCTCAGAGCGCCTCGGCGCCCGAAATGATTTCAATCAGTTCCTTGGTGATCTGCGCCTGGCGCTGACGGTTGTAGTTAAGCGTCAGTTTGTTGATCATTTCGCCGGCGTTGCGCGTCGCATTATCCATCGCGCTCATCTTGGCGCCCATTTCGCCCGCGACATTCTCAAGAAGAGCGCGGAAGATCTGGACGGTGATGTTGCGCGGGATCAGATCGCTGAGGATCGAACCTGCATCCGGCTCGTATTCGTAGACGGCGGTGGCGCCAGAGGCGGTCGCCGTATTGGCAACCGTCGTGTCGACGGCAGCCGGAATGAGCTGGAGCGCGGTCGGTATCTGGCTGATCACCGACTTGAACTCGGAATAGAACAGCGTGCAGACGTCGAACTCTTGCCTGTCGAACATCGACATGACGGTGCGAGCGATCTGGTCGGCGTTCTCGAAGCCGATCTTCTTGACTTCGCGCAGATCCGTGCGACCGACGATCAGCGAGTTGAACTCGCGACGCAGGCTGTCATAGCCCTTCTTGCCGACGCAGTAGATCTTGACCGTCTTGCCCTGCGACAGCAGGCGACGGGCGTGATCGCGCGCAAAACGCGCGATCTGGGAGTTGAAGCCACCGCACAGACCGCGTTCGGCGGTGCAGACGACGAGCAGATGCACGTCGTCCTTGCCTGTGCCGGTCATCAGGCGCGGCGCGCCGTCGTCACTGCCGACCGCCTGGGCGATGTTGGCGAGGACGGCGCTCATGCGCTGCGAATAAGGCCTGGCGGCTTCTGCCGCTTCCTGGGCACGCCGAAGCTTCGCCGCGGCGACCATTTTCATCGCCTTGGTGATCTTCTGCGTCGCCTTGACGGAGGCGATCCGGTTTTTCAGATCCTTAAGTGAAGGCATCCGTGATCCGTCCTACTCGTGATCTGGAAATCAGGCGAAAGACTTGGCGAAGCTGTCGAGCGCGGCCTTCAGCTTGGCGCGGGTGTCGTCGCTGAGCTGCTTTTCCGAACGGATCGCGTCGAGGATCGCCTTGCCTTCCGAGCGGAGGTAGGAGAGGAAGCCCTGCTCGAACTTGCCGACCTGGTTGACGGCGATCTTGTCGAGATAGCCGTTGACGCCGGCGAAGATCACCGAAACCTGCTCTTCCGTCTTCAGCGGCGAGAACTGCGGCTGCTTCAGGAGTTCGGTCAGGCGGGCGCCGCGGTTCAGCAGGCGCTGCGTCGCGGCATCGAGGTCCGAGCCGAACTGGGCGAAGGCGGCCATTTCGCGATACTGGGCGAGTTCGCCCTTGATCGAGCCGGCAACCTGCTTCATCGCCTTGATCTGGGCCGAGGAGCCGACGCGCGAGACCGACAGACCGACGTTCACGGCCGGGCGGATACCCTGGTAGAACAGGTCGGTTTCGAGGAAGATCTGGCCGTCGGTGATCGAGATCACGTTGGTCGGGATGAAGGCCGAAACGTCGTTACCCTGGGTTTCGATGACCGGCAGAGCCGTCAGCGAGCCGGCGCCGCGCTCGTCGGAGAGCTTTGCAGCGCGCTCCAGCAGGCGGGAATGAAGATAGAAAACGTCGCCCGGATAGGCTTCGCGGCCCGGCGGGCGGCGCAGCAGCAGCGACATCTGGCGGTAGGCGACGGCCTGCTTGGAAAGGTCGTCGTAACCGATCAGGGCGTGCTGGCCGTTGTCGCGGAAGTATTCGCCCATGGCGCAGCCGGCGAACGGTGCCAGGTACTGCATCGGGGCCGGATCGGAGGCCGTGGCGGCAACGACGATCGAGTATTTCAGGGCGCCGCGCTCTTCCAGAACCTTGACGAACTGGGCGACGGTCGAACGCTTCTGGCCGATGGCGACGTAGACGCAGAACAGCTTTTCGCTGTCCGGGCCGTTGTCGTGGATGGCCTTCTGGTTCAGGATCGTGTCGAGAATGATGGCGGTCTTGCCGGTCTGGCGGTCGCCGATGACCAGCTCGCGCTGGCCGCGGCCGACCGGGATGAGGGCGTCGATGGCCTTGAGGCCGGTCGACATCGGCTCATGCACCGATTTGCGCGGAATGATGCCGGGAGCCTTGACGTCGACGCGCGAACGGCGCGACGCGTTGATCGGGCCCTTGCCGTCGATCGGATTGCCGAGCGCGTCGACGACGCGGCCGAGCAGTTCCGGACCGACCGGAACGTCGACGATGGCGCCGGTGCGCTTGACGGTGTCGCCTTCGCGGATTTCGCGGTCCGAACCGAAGATAACGACGCCGACATTGTCGGCTTCGAGGTTCAGCGCCATGCCGCGGATGCCGTTCGGGAACTCGACCATTTCGCCGGCCTGGACGTTGTCCAGACCGTAGACGCGGGCGATACCGTCACCGACGGAGAGAACCTGGCCGACTTCCGAGACTTCCGCCTCTTTGCCGAAATTCTTGATCTGATCTTTCAGGATTGCGGAAATTTCCGCGGCGCGGATATCCATCAGCCGACCTCTTTCAATGCGAGCTTAAGGGTAGAGAGCTTGGTGCGAAGCGACGTATCGATCTGCCGCGACCCGACCTTGACGATCAGGCCGCCGAGGATCGACGGATCGACGGTGACGGCAATCGTCACGTCCTTTCCGGTCACGCCCTTCAGCGCCGCCTTCAATTCGTTTTCCTGCGCTTGGCTTAGCGCATGGGCCGAGGTGACCTCGGCGGTGATTTCACCGCGATGACGCGCGGCAATGACGCGGAACGCCTTGATCATGCCCGGCAGGGCGAACAGGCGGCGATTGCCGGCGACCACCTTCAGGAAATTGCCGACGAGGCCGGAAATGCCGGCGCTCTGGCAGACGGCCACCAGGGCCTTGGTCTGGTCCTCGGCCGAAAAGACCGGGCTTGCGATCAGACGCTTCAGGTCTTCGCTCTCATCAAGCAGACGCTGAAAACGGTCGAGGTCGGCACTGACGGCGGCCACCGCGTTCGCTTCGAGCGCCAGCTCGAAAAGCGACGAGGCATACCGTTCTGCCACACCGGATGTGATCTGGGAGGTGTCTGCCACGGGCACAAAATTCCCTGATTTCCCTCCAAGACACCGCCACGACGCTTCGAAACGGCGATGTGCTTGAAAATGTTTCGGTTTCACCCGAAAACGGCCGGACGGAGCGTCCTGCCTTTTCCGAAATTCGGGGACGCTCTACCATAGGAGACCGGGACTCGCAACACGCGCAAGCGAGGAATACGCGTTTCGCTCCGCAATAATGCGGAGAAATTGAGGCAAAGTTACCGTATCAGGGGCCTATGCGCCTTGGCGTGGCCCCCGGCGGGATTCAAACCCAGCCGAACACATAGAGAAGCGGCAGCGTGGCGAGCACGGCCTGCGCAATCAGAAGTAGTAAATTCTGAACGGCGCCGCCGCGATCCGACAGGATGGAGATGACCCGGGCGAAGGTGGCGAGCGCGAAGGAGGAGCCAAGCGCGAAATAGACCATCGGCTGGGCGAGGATGATCGCCGCAAGCCCTGTACCGAGATAGAAGCCGCCGAGCATCGAGCGCGCCTCGCCATAGGCGCTTGCCCGGCCCTCACGTGTCTGCAGGCCGAGGATGCGGAAGGTCAGCCCCGGCGCGAACATCATGAAGAAGCCGGCCAGCGCCACGAAGGCGGCCGCGCCGAAGGCCAGCCGCTCGCCCAGTTCGGCCGGAAAGTAAAATTCCATCCTGTCATCCCCGACGAAGCCATTTTCGGTGGTTATGGCACGAAGCCGGCGACCTGGGAAATGCCATGATCCGTTTCGACACAGACTTTTAACCATGTCCCCGCCCGGCAGCGGCCCTACAGGAAGCTTTGCGGGTCGATATCCACCTGCACATGGATGCTCGCCCGCTCCTTCGGGCCTCGCGACAGCATTTCGCGCAGATAGGATTGCAGGTCGCTGTTGCGGCGGCCATGCACGAGCAGGCGGAAGCGATGGCGGCCGCGGATCAGCGCCAACGGTGCTTCGGCCGGGCCGAGCACCATGATGCCGGAGACCTCGGGCGCCGCCTGACGCAAGCCGCGCGCATGCCCTTCCGCATCCTGGCGGGTGTCGGCCGAGACGATGACCGAGGCCAGTCGGCCGAAAGGCGGCAGCGCCGCCTTCTCCCGCTCGCCGATCTCGCGGTCGTAGAAGGCCGAGGCATCGCCGGAAACGATCGCCTGCATGACCGGATGCTGCGGCTGGTAGGTCTGGAGAAGCCCATGGCTCTTGAGCCCGGTGCGGCCGGCGCGGCCGGTCACCTGGCTCAAGAGCTGGAAGGTGCGCTCGGCGGCGCGCGGATCGCCATTGGCAAGGCCGAGATCGGCATCGACGATGCCGACCAGCGTCATCAATGGGAAATTATGACCCTTGGCGACGAGCTGGGTGCCGATGACGATATCGGCCTCCCCCCGGGCAATCGCCTCCAGTTCCAGCCGCAACCGCTTGACCCCGCCGAGATCGGAAGAGAGCACGATGGTGCGCGCGTCGGGAAAATGTCGTTCCACTTCCTCGGCGATGCGCTCGACGCCGGGGCCACAGGCGACGAGATGGTCGAGCGTGCCGCATTCGGGGCAGGCATCGGGCGTGCGTTCGGCATAGCCGCATTGATGGCACTGGATCTGGCCGCGAAACCGGTGTTCCACCAGCCAGCTCGAACATTGCGGGCATTGAAAGCGATGGCCGCAGACACGGCAAAGTGTGAGCGGCGCATAACCGCGCCGATTGAGGAACAAGAGCGCCTGTTCCTGCCTCTCCACCGTCTTGCCGATGGCGCGCAGCATCAGCGGCGACAGGAAACCGCCGCGTTCGGGCGGATGGCGGCGCATGTCGACGAGATGCAGATCGGGCAGGGCCGCATCGCCGAAGCGGGTCGGCAGGTGGATGGTCGTGTAGCGCCCTGTCTGGCCGTTGACCTGGCTTTCGACCGAAGGCGTCGCCGAAACCAGCACGACCGGAAAGCCGGTGAGACGCCCGCGCACCACCGCCATGTCACGGGCATTGTAGAAGACGCGGTCTTCCTGCTTGTAGGCGGGATCGTGCTCTTCATCGACAACGATCAGGCCGAGATCCTCGAAGGGCAGGAACAGCGCCGAACGGGCGCCGGCCACCACCCGCACCTCGCCGGTCACCGCCTGCCGCCAGACCTTTTCGCGCATGCGCGGTGACAGATCGGAATGCCATTCGGCGGGCTTGGCGCCAAAGCGATCCTGGAAACGCTCCATGAAGCTGGCGGTCAGCGCGATTTCCGGCAAGAGGATCAGCACCTGCTTGCCGCGCCTGAGCGTTTCGGCAATCGCCTCGAAATAGACTTCCGTCTTGCCCGAACCGGTGACGCCGTCGATCAGCGACACGGTGAAACCGCCGCCTTTGACCATCTCCACGAGGTCGGCGGCGGCTTCCTTCTGCGGACCGGCAATGCGCGGCGCGACGAACTCCGGATCGGGCTTCGCCACCACCGGCGGCGGCGGCAGGAAGACGGTTTCGAACAGGCCTTGCGACATCAGCCCGTCGATGACGCTGGTCGAAACGCCTGCCGCATGGGCAAGCCCGCTGCGCGTCCACGAAAACCCGTCCCGCACCAGATCGAGCACCCGCGCACGCGCCGGCGTCATGCGCTCCGGCGTACCCCCGAGGAAGCGCAGTCCCTCGACCATCGGCTCGGGATCGAAGGCGGCCGGCGCGCGCAAGGCCATGCGCGCCACGAGGCCCGGCGGCGTCAGCGTGTAGGCGGCAATCCAGGAAATGAAGGCGCGCATCGTCGCATCGAGCGGCGGGCAATCGAACACATGGGTGATTGGGCGCAGCTTCTTCGGATCGACCTTGCCGTCGTCCCCGCCCTCCCAGACGACGCCGATCACCTGCCGCGGCCCGAGCGGCACCTGCACCACCGAGCCCGGCTCGACATGCATCCCCTCCGGCACGGCATAGCTATACGCGCCCGGCACCGGTAGCGGCACGAGCACGGGAACGGCGCGCTGAAGAGCGGGCGTTTCGAAAAGAGCGCCGAAGAGATCGGACGAATCGCTGGTCATCGCGCCGGACATTGCCGCGTCCCGTCGCGAAAGGAAAGTTTCAGGCAGGCCATGGCCGGATATCAACACCCCGAACAAGGAAATTGCATGGCGGCAGCCCTTAACAATTCCCTAACCGCGACGGCGCAGAATGGCTGCGACCCTGTCCAAAACCGGTGCCGTCCCGTGAGCGAACTGCTGATCATCGCCGATTCCGCCCTGATGGGCGAGCGCACCCGCTGGCTGGATACGCTGGCCGGCGAGCGGCGGCTGTCGCCGAAGACGCTGGATGCCTATGAGCGCGACACGCGCCAGTTCCTGACCTTCCTGACCGGCCATGTCGGCGGCCCGGCCGGGCTGGCCGACGTCGAGACGCTGCGGCCCGCCGACCTGCGCAGCTTCCTTGCCGCCCGCCGCAAGGACGGCGCCGGCAACCGTTCGCTCGGGCGCAATCTTGCCGGCATCCGTTCCTTTATCCGCTATCTGGAGCGCAAGGGTCTGGCCAATGCGGCCGGTGCCAGCGCGGTGCGCTCGCCCAAACAGCCGAAATCCCTGCCCAAGCCGCTGACCGACATCCAGGCGCTGCGCGTCGTCGCCGACGAAACCCAGCTTGCCGAGGAGCCATGGATCGCGGCGCGCAATGCCGCCGTCCTGTCGCTGCTTTATGGCTGCGGCCTGCGCATTTCCGAGGCGCTCGACCTGCTGCCGGCCGATTTCGCCGGCGCGCCGGAGACGCTGCGCATCCTCGGCAAAGGCAACAAGACGCGCATCGTGCCGCTTCTGCCGGTGGTGCGCCAGGCGGTCGAGGCCTATCGCGCCGCCTGCCCCTATGATTTGCCGGCGGACGAGGCGCTGTTTCGCGGCGCGCGTGGCGGAAAATTGCAGCCCGGCATCGTCCAGCGCGAGATGCAGCGCATGCGCGGCGCGCTCGGCCTGCCGGAAACGGCGACGCCGCATGCGCTGCGCCACTCCTTCGCCACCCATCTGCTGGCCGGCGGCGGCGACCTGCGCACCATCCAGGAACTGCTCGGCCATGCCAGCCTGTCGACCACGCAGGTCTATACCGGCGTCGATACCGGCCGGCTGCTCGAAGCCTATGACCGCGCCCATCCGCGCGCCTGATTTTTACCGAATCCTAACCATTCCGGTGAATGCCGCATGACATCGAAATACCTTATGACAGTGTGCGCCCGCACCCGGCGGATGAAGGACCGACGATGACGACTGTGACCCTTGACGAGAAGCCGGCGCAACGCGGTGCGGCGCAGCTTGCCGCCTGGCTTCTGGCGGTGGCGGCCAGCATCCCCGCCTTGCTGGTCCTCGCCCTCATCGCCGCTTTTGCGTTTGCCGGCCAGGCCGGTGCCCAGGAAACGGAGTGCGGCGGGCGCAACATCCTCGGCGAACTCAGGGACAGCGACCCTGCCGCCTACAAGCGCGTGCTCGACGAGGCTGCGGCCATCCCCAACGGCCAGGGCATTGTCTGGAAGGTGGAAAAAGCCGGCCTTGCCCCCTCCTGGTTGATGGGCACCATGCACCTGACCGATGCCCGCGTGCTCTCCATGCCGGACACCGCCCGCGCCGCCTGGCCGCTGGCGCAGACGGTCATCGTCGAATCCGACGAAATCCTCGACGAAAAGAAAGCGATGGCCGGCCTTCTCTCCCGCCCGGAACTGACCATGCTGACCGACGGCGCCACGATCACCGGCCTGCTTTCGGCCAGCGACGCGCGAAAGCTGGATGCGGGGCTGAAGGCGCGCGGCCTGTCGCTGCCGCTGGTGGCGCGCATGCAGCCGTGGATGATTTCCAGCTTCGTTTCGCTGCCGGCCTGCGAATATGCCCGCAAGGCCAAGGGCGCCGCCTTCCTCGACCAGAAGATCGCCGGCGATGCCAAGGCCGAAGGCAAGACGCTCGTCGGGCTTGAAACCATGGAAGAGCAACTCTCGGCCATGACCGACCTGCCGGTGAAATTCCATCTCGACGCTCTGATCGAGACGCTGGCGCTCGGCAGTCGCATGGACGATGCCGTCGAGACGATGATCGAGCTGTATCGCGCCGGCGATGTCGGCCTGACGATGCCGATGCTGAAGACGCTGACACCGCTCGGCACCGATCCCGACCAAGGCTATGCCGCCTTCGAGCAGCGCATCATCGTCGACCGCAACAAGGTGATGGCGACGCGCGCCGCGCCGTATTTCAACCGGGGCCATGTCTTCATGGCGGTCGGCGCCCTGCATCTGCCAGGCGACGAAGGCCTCGTCTCCCTGCTGCGCCAGCAAGGTTACACCGTCACCCGCGCACAATAAGCCGCATCAGACGCCCTTCGTCATCCGGCTCAAGACCGCCGTCTTCCAGTAGAACTGGTGGACGGCGACGGCGGCGACATGGGCGGCGATCAGCGCCCAGAACAGCGCCTTCAGCGGCCCGCCATGCAGGAAGCCCGCCTGCGATACGCCGAAATAATAGGCGGCGATGCCGCTGAGCGGCATGGCGAAGAACAGCAGGTAGAAAGCGCCATGCGCCAGCTTGGCCGCCAGCCGTAAAAGCGCCGGCTCCTGCGGCGGCGCGGCCGGCGCGCCCTGCGTCAGGCGCAGCAAAAGCCGCAGCCCGGCAAGACAAAGGATGGCGATGCCGACATAGGCGTGGATATTGGCGGCGGACACATCCTCCGGCGTCACCGGCTCACCGTGCCGCACCAGCCGGTTCCAATGCTCCATGCCGTCCGAAAAGATCAGGTTGAAGCCGATCAGCAAGAACATCAGCCAATGCAGGAGACGCTGCGGCAGAGAGAAGGCATCAGGGGAATATTGAGCCATTTTCTTGTCTTTCCTCAAGGATTTGGCACGGTTTCCCCCTCATGATAGATGCCGCGGGGCAAAAGCCAATCCGCGGCATCCTGTCTGTCGGAAATTTAATCTTCGACGGCCGAAATTACATATGGATCGGCTTGAAGAAGGTGGCGAGCGCGGCTTCCTTCACCGCTTCCGACATGGTCGGATGCGCATGGCAGGTGCGGCCGAGATCTTCCGAGGAGCCGCCGAATTCCATCAGCACGGCGATCTCGTGGATCATCTCGCCGGCGCCGAAGCCGACGATATGGCCGCCAAGCACGCGGTCGGTGTCCTTGTCCGCGAGGATTTTCACGAAACCGTCCGTCGCCAGCATGGCGCGGGCGCGGCCATTGGCGGTGAACGGGAATTTTCCGACGCGGTAGGCGATGCCGGCGGCCTTCAGCTCTTCTTCCGTCTTGCCGACCGAGGCCACTTCCGGCTGGGTATAGACGACGCCGGGAATGACGTCGTAATTCACATGGCCATGCTGGCCGGCAAGGATTTCGGCCAGCGCCACGCCCTCGTCTTCGGCCTTGTGCGCCAGCATCGGCCCCTTGACGACATCGCCGATGGCGTAGATGCCGGCGACATTGGTGCGATAACCGCCGTCGATCTCGACGCGGCCGCGATTGTCGAGCGCGACGCCCGCGTCTTCGAGGCCGAGGCCGGCGGTGTAGGGCTTGCGGCCGGTGGCGACCAGCACGACGTCGGCATTGAGTTCAACCTTGTCGCCGCCCTTGACCGGCTCGAAGGTGACCTTGGCGCCATCGGCCGTCTTCTCGACCGCCGTGACCTTGGCACCGAGATGGAAGGCAATGCCCTGCTTGGCCAGCATGCGCTGGAACTGCTTGGAGACCTCGCCGTCCATACCGCCGAGGATGGTGTCGAGATATTCGACCACGGTGACCTTGGAGCCGAGGCGCGACCAGACCGAACCCAGTTCGAGGCCGATGACGCCGCCGCCGACCACGATGAGGTTCTCCGGTACCTTGTCGAGCGCGATGCCACCGGTGGAGGAAACGATGACCTTCTCGTCGATCTCGACCGGAACGCCGGGAATGCCGGCGACGTCAGAACCGGTGGCGATGACGATGTTCTTCGTCTCAAGTTCGGTGACCTTGCCGTCTTCGGCGGTCACGGAAACCTTGGCCGGGGAAACGATACGGCCCGTGCCCTGATAGGTGTCGATCTTGTTCTTCTTGAACAGGAAGGCGACGCCGTCGACATTGGCCTTCACCGTCGCGTCCTTGTGGGCCATCATCTTCGAAAGGTTCAGCGTCGGCGCCGCGACCTCCACGCCGAGCGCATCCATGCCATGGCCGGCCTGATGGAACATTTCCGAGGCGTGCAGCAGCGCCTTGGAGGGGATGCAACCGACATTGAGGCATGTGCCGCCATAGGTGGCGCGCTTTTCGACCACGGCGACCTTGAGGCCGAGCTGGGCCGCCTTGATGGCGCAGACATAACCGCCGGGGCCGGAGCCGATCACGATGACATCGTAGGACATGGATTTTTCCTTCAGTTTTCAGGGGTCGAGCCGGTCTATCGGCCACCGCTCACGTTGAGGATCGCGCCCGTCGTATAGGACGAGGCGGGCGAAAGAAGATGGAGGACGGCGTCGGCGATCTCGCGCGCCGTGCCCGGCCGCTGCATCGGAATGGTGGAAGCCAGCCGCGTCGCCCGGTCCGGCTCGCCGCCGGAGGCATGGATATCGGTATCGATGATGCCGGGGCGCACGGCGTTGATGCGCACGCCCTCGCTCGCAACTTCGCGGGCAAGGCCGACCGTAAACGTGTCGATCGCCGCTTTCGAGGCGGCATAATCGACATATTGCGACGGCGACCCGAGGACGGCGGCCATGGACGAAATATTGACGATCGCCCCGCCACGCCCGCCATGGCGGGGCGACATGCGCCGCACCGCCTCGCGGGCGCAGAGCATCGAGCCGATGATGTTGATGCGCATCATCCGCTCCAGCCGTTCGAGGCTCATTTCGTCGACACGGGCCGCGCGATCAACGATGCCGGCATTGTTGACCAGCCCGTCGAGCCGGCCATAGGCGCGGTCCACCTCGGCAAAGAGGGCCAGAATATCCATCTCCGAGCCGACATCGCCCTTCACCGCCATCGCCTCACCGCCGGCATCGCGTATGCGGGCGACGACATCCTGCGCCGCCGCTTCGTTGCTGGCGTAGTTCACGACCACGCGCCAACCCTGCTCGGCTGCAGCAAGGCAGACGGCCGCGCCGATGCCGCGGCTGCCGCCGGTGACGAGGAGAACGGGACGCTCGCTCATGAAGCGCATCCTTTCAGCGCCAGCACATCCGGCGGCGCGATAGTCAGCTTGCCCTTGCCCCAGGCGGAGGAAGCCTGCAGCGACGGCGCGAAGCCCGGCAGCAGCAACTCGGCCAGCGCCCCCTCGCCTTGCGCCGGCAGCGCCACGATCCTGCCGCCGGCCGTGCCGTAGAGAATATCCTGCCAGACGGTGCAGGCGGCGAGATCGGCGCCGGTCGCATCCCCCTCCGGGCAATTGTAGAACAGCATGCCCTGCGGGCGCGCCACCGGCTCGGTGGTCATCACATAGCCATCCAGCGTCACGGCGCTGTCCTTCGCCGTGACGGAGAAGCGGTGTGTCGCTGCCGAGGTTTCGGCGTCGACCGGCTGGAAGGTCAGCCTATAGAGACCGGCTTCGTCGCCATAGATCGCCCGCTCCTGCGGGCAATCCGCTGCGGCGGCTGGGGAGACAACCGTGAGCGCAAGGAAAGCGGCAAGGGCGGCGCGCATCGCTCAGCCCGCCTTTTCGGTCGCCAGCTTGATGCCGAGCGCGATGAAGACGACGCCGCTGGTGCGATCGATCCACTGGCTCATGCGGGCAAAGCCGGCGCGCATGCGCGGTGTCGTCATGAACAGCGACACGCCGACGAACCAGGCGATCAGGCAGGTAGCCATGACAAGACCATAGCCGAATTTCACGACCACCGGCGTATGGGCGCTGACCACGGTCGAGAAGATCGACAGGAAGAAGAATACGGCCTTCGGATTGAGCGCATTGGCGAGGAAGCCGAGGCCGAAGGCGCGGGAGAGCGACTGCCGCTCGCCGGCCCCGACCGCATCCGCCGTCTCGGCCGGCAGTTCGGTCCTTCCGGCGCGCAGCGCCTTGATGCCGATATAGACGAGATAGGCGACGCCGCACCATTTGACGATGTTGAACAGGTAGATCGACTGCGAAATGATCAGCCCGAGCCCAAGGATCGTATAGGTGACGTGAAACATCAGCGAGGCGCCGATGCCGAAGGAGGTGACGATCGCCGCGCGTCGCCCCTGCACGATCGACTGGCGGATGACCATGGCGAGATCGGCGCCGGGCGAAACGATGGCGAAGAAGAAGATCGCCATCAGCGATGCCAGTTCGATGAGATAAGGATGCATCGCATCTCCTCCGTTTCAGGCGCAGGCGGCGGTCAAAAAACCAGCGCGACGAACATCGCGGCAAGCCCCGCCATCGAGCCGGCCCATGCCAGCGAGCGGATATAGGGAACGCCGCCCAGATAGAGCGGAATGTAGACGAGGCGGCAGGCAAACCACAACCACGCACCCCAGAATCCCCAGCCGGATGCATCGCCCTTCAGCACAAGCGCCAGCGCCAGGCCGACAAAGGCGGGATAGGTTTCGCGAAAGTTCGCCGATGCCCGCTTCGCGCGGCCGGCGATTTTCCCGGTGGGCTCGAAACTTACGTCGCGCGGCCCGGCATTCCACGACGCGCCCAGCGATTTCGACGCCTCTGCGCTGGTCGAGAATGCCTGCAGCAGAACATGGACGACCAGCAGAACGACGCTCCAGCCGATCATCGGCAGGAAGGGGGATGCGGAAAACGGAGAGACGTCCATGGCGATTGCGCTTCTTGCTGTTTTCTCGCATGTCCGTTTTTCAGGGACATGCTCCAGACCTGGTAAAAAGCCGCCCCGCGATGCGGAACGGCTTTGCGCTGGACGACGATCAGAGATCGAGAACCAGACGTTCCGGATCTTCCAGGCTTTCCTTGACGCGCACGAGGAAGGTCACCGCTTCCTTGCCGTCGACGATGCGGTGATCGTAGGACAGCGCCAGGTACATCATCGGGCGGATGACGATCTGGCCGCCGACGACGACCGGGCGCTCCTGGATCTTGTGCATGCCGAGAATGCCCGACTGCGGCGCGTTCAGGATCGGCGAGGACATCAGCGAACCGTAGACGCCGCCATTGGTGATGGTGAAGGTGCCGCCCTGCATGTCGGCCATGGAGAGCGCACCGTCGCGCGCCGCCTTGGCGAGACGGCCGAGCTCCTTCTCGACGCCGGCGATCGAAAGCTGGTCGGCATCGCGGATGACCGGCACGACGAGGCCCTTGTCGGTGCCGACCGCCATGCCGACATGGCAGTAGTTCTTGTAGATGATGTCGGTGCCGTCGATTTCGGCGTTGATCGAGGGAATTTCCTTCAGCGCATGGGTGACGGCCTTGGTGAAGAAGCCCATGAAGCCCATCTTCACGCCGTGCTTCTTCTCGAAGATGTCCTTGTAGCGGTTGCGCAGGTCCATCACCGCCTTCATGTCCACCTCGTTATAGGTGGTCAGCATGGCGGCGGTGTTCTGGGCGTCCTTGAGGCGCTTGGCGATGGTCTGGCGCAGGCGCGTCATCTTGACCCGCTCTTCGCGGCCGGCATCTTCGACCGTCGAAGGCGCGCGCGCCGCAGCCGGCTGGGCCGGAGCCGCCGGGGCGGAGGAGCCCTTGGCGATGGCGGCGATGACGTCGCCCTTGAGGATCTGGCCACGTTTGCCAGAGCCGTCGACATCGGCGGCGGAAACGTTGTTGTCGGCCATCAGCTTGGCGGCGGCGGGTGCTGCCGGCATGGCGGCTGCGGCTGCGGGAGCGGCAGCCGGTGCAGCGGCAGGCGCCGGTTCGGCCTTGGCGGCTGGAGCGGCGGCCGGAGCCGAAGCAGCAGCGGCTCCGCCCTCGGCGATTTGACCGAGCAGCGCGCCGAGGCCGACGGTCTCGCCGGCCTGCGCCACGATTTCGGACAACGTTCCGGCGGCGGGCGACGGAACCTCGATGGTGACCTTGTCGGTTTCCAGCTCGAGCAGCGGCTCGTCGGCCTTGACGACGTCGCCGACCTTCTTGAACCAGGTGCCGACGGTTGCCTCGCTGACGGATTCGCCAAGGGTGGGAACGCGGATTTCAGTGGCCATAATATCTATATCCGTTGATCAGATAGGGTCTATCGAAAGGCGAAACGCAGGGCGGCCGAGGATCAGCCGCCGAGCGCGTCTTCGAGGAAGGCCTCGAGCTGCGAGAGATGCTTTGACATCAGGCCCGTCGCCGGCGAGGCGGCGGCCGGACGGCCGGTGTAGCGCACCCGCTGGTACTTGGCGTCGATATGGGCCAGCACCCATTCCAGATAGGGGTCGATGAACGACCAGGCGCCCATGTTCTTCGGCTCTTCCTGGCACCAGACCATCTCCGCATTGCGGAAGCGCGACAGCTCGTTGATGAGCGCCTTGGCCGGGAACGGATAGAGCTGCTCGACGCGAAGCAGGTAGATGTCATCGATGCCGCGCTTTTCGCGCTCTTCCAAGAGGTCGTAATAGACCTTGCCCGAGCACATGACGACACGACGGATCTTGTTGTCCTTCTGCAGCTTGATCGGGCCGTCCTTGATCATCTCCGCATCGTCCCAGAGCAGACGATGGAAGGCCGATTCGCCGGCGAGTTCGGCGAGCGTCGAGACGGCGCGCTTGTGGCGCAGCAGCGACTTCGGCGTCATCAGGATCAGCGGCTTGCGGAAGTCGCGCTTCATCTGCCGGCGCAGGATGTGGAAGTAGTTGGCCGGCGTCGTGACGTTGGCGACCTGCATATTGTCCTCGGCGCACATCTGCAGCCAGCGCTCCAGGCGGGCGGAGGAGTGTTCCGGACCCTGGCCTTCATAGCCGTGCGGCAGCAGGCAGACGAGGCCGGACATGCGCAGCCACTTGCGTTCGCCCGACGAGATGAACTGGTCGAAGACCACCTGCGCGCCGTTGGCGAAATCGCCGAACTGGGCTTCCCACAGCGTCAGCGCGTTCGGACGGGCCAGCGAATAGCCGTATTCGAAGCCGAGCACGGCCTCTTCCGACAGCATCGAGTTGATCGCCTCGTAGCGCGCCTGGGTCGGCGACAGGTTGGCGAGCGGGATGTAGCGTTCCTCGGTTTCCTGATCGTAGAGCACCGAATGGCGCTGCGAGAAGGTGCCGCGCTCCACATCCTGGCCGGACAGGCGGATCTTGACGCCGTCGAGCAGCAGAGAGCCGAAGGCCAACGCCTCGGCCATCGCCCAGTCGATGCCCTGGCCGGTCTCGATCATGTTGGCGCGGTTGTCCATGAAGCGCTGGATGGTTCGGTGCGCATGGAAGCCTTGCGGGATCTCCGAGATCTTGCGGCCGATCTCCTTGAGCGACTTCATCGGCACCGCGGTCTTGCCGCGACGCTGCTCGTCGGCATTGTCGGCGGCGCGCAGGCCCGACCAGGCGCCATCCAGCCAGTCGGCCTTGTTCGGCTTGTAGGACTGACCGGCCTCGAATTCCTGCTCGAGATTGGCGCGCCAGTCGGCCTTCATCTTCTCGAATTCGCCCTCGGTCAGCAGGCCCTCGGCGATCAGGCGCTCGCCATAGAGCTGCACCACGGTCTTGTGGCCGCGAATGACCTTGTACATCTTCGGCTGCGTGAAGGACGGCTCGTCGCCTTCGTTATGGCCGAAGCGGCGATAGCAGAACATGTCGATGACGACCGGCTTGTGGAACTTCATGCGGAATTCGGTCGCGACCTTGGCCGCATAGACCACCGCTTCCGGATCGTCGCCGTTGACGTGGAAGATCGGCGCCTCGATCATCTTGGCGACGTCGGACGGATAGGGCGACGAGCGCGAGAAGGCCGGATTGGTGGTGAAGCCGATCTGGTTGTTGATGATGAAATGCATGGTGCCGGCCACGCGGTGGCCGCGCAGGCCCGACAGGCCGAAACCTTCGGCGACCACGCCCTGCCCAGCGAAGGCGGCGTCGCCATGCAGCAGCAGCGGCATGACCCTGGCGCGCTCCCTGAGCGGAATGATGTCGCCCTCGAAAACCTTGGCGCGCAGATCCTGCTTGGCGCGGGCCTTGCCCATGACCACGGGATTGACGATTTCCAGATGCGACGGGTTGGCCGTCAGCGACAGGTGGACCTTGTTGCCGTCGAATTCGCGGTCGGAGGAGGCGCCGAGGTGATACTTGACGTCGCCGGAGCCTTCGACGTCGTCAGGCTTGAACGAGCCGCCCTTGAATTCATGGAACACGGCGCGGTGCGGCTTGCCCATGACATTGGTCAGCACGTTCAGGCGGCCGCGATGGGCCATGCCGAGAACGACTTCCTCGAGGCCTTCCTGGCCGCCGCGCTTGATGATCTGCTCCAGCGCCGGGATCAGCGATTCGCCGCCGTCGAGGCCGAAACGCTTGGTGCCCTTGTACTTGACGTCGATGAACTGCTCGAAGCCTTCGGCCTCGATCAGCTTCGACAGGATCGCCTTCTTGCCTTCGGCGGTGAAGGCGACGCCCTTGTCGGGACCTTCGATACGCTCCTGGATCCAGCCCTTTTCGTCCGGGTTGGAGATATGCATGAATTCGACGCCCATGGTCGAACAATAGGTGCGCACCAGGATCTCGACCATCTCGCGCACGGTGGCGTATTCGAGGCCGAGAACGTTGTCGATGAAGATCTTGCGATCGAGATCCTTCTCCTCGAAGCCGTAATTCGCCGGCGAAAGCTCATGGTAGTCGTCGACCGGGGCGGCAATGCCGAGCGGGTCGAGCTTGGCATGCAGGTGGCCGCGGGCACGATAGGCGCGGATCATCATGATGGCGCGCACCGAATCGCGGGTCGCCTGATGCACCTCGGCCTCGCTCACCGGCTTGCCCGCCGCTTCCGCCTTGGCCTTCACCTTGGTCTCGACAGCCTTTTCGACGAGGCCCCAATTGCCGTCCAGTGCCGAGACGAGTTCGCCGCCGGCGGCGATCGGCCAGTTGCCGCGCTTCCAGGAGGCACCGCTCGCCGCCTTCTTCACATCCGCGGGATTGTCGCCCAGCGCCTTGAAGAAGGAGCGCCACTCATCCGAAACGGATGCGGGATCGTCCTCGTAGCGCGCATAGAGCTGCTCGATATAGGCCGCGTTCGCGCCGTCCAGGAAGGACGTGATCAGAAACTGTTCGTTGGCTTCTTGTCGTGCCATGGTGTTCATGCGGACGTCTTCGTCCGCCTCCCGCCTAGATGGTTTCGCCGGTCTCTTGAAAAAACCGGCCGCCGCATTTGTCGTTTACCGCCTGTCCGCGGTTCGGTCTTGTATGCCTGGAGCATGTCCGAACGGAAAACCGGTAGCCGCTTTTCCTGGAAATGCTCTGAACGTCCATGGCCGGGCGGGAGGCGAACACGCCTCCCGCCCGGCCCAAAGCTTGGAAGCCGATCAGCCCTTGAGGACTTCGACCAGCGTCTTGCCGAGGCGGGCCGGAGACGGCGACACCTTGATGCCTGCCGATTCCATCGCCGCGATCTTCGATTCGGCGTCGCCCTTGCCACCGGACACCACGGCGCCGGCATGGCCCATGGTGCGGCCCTTCGGCGCGGTGCGGCCGGCGATGAAGCCGGCCATCGGCTTCTTGCGGCCCTTCCTGGCCTCGTCCTTGAGGAACTGGGCAGCATCCTCTTCGGCCGAGCCGCCGATTTCGCCGATCATGATGATCGAGGTCGTGGCGTCGTCGGCCAGGAACATTTCCAGCACGTCGATGAACTCGGTGCCCTTGACCGGGTCGCCGCCGATGCCGACCGCCGTCGTCTGGCCGAGACCTTCATTGGTGGTCTGGAACACGGCTTCATAGGTCAGCGTGCCCGAGCGCGAGACGATGCCGACCGAGCCCTTGCGGAAGATCGAGCCCGGCATGATGCCGATCTTGCATTCTTCCGGCGTCAGGATGCCCGGGCAATTGGGGCCGAGCAGGCGCGAGTTCGAGCGGTCGAGGCGAGCCTTGACGCGCACCATGTCCATCACCGGGATACCCTCGGTGATGCAGGTGATGAACGGGATCTCGGCGTCGATCGCCTCGATGATCGCGTCCGCAGCGCCTGCCGGCGGAACGTAGATCACGGTAGCGTCGGCGCCGGTCTTGTCACGGCCCTCAGTGACCGAGGCGAAGATCGGCAGGCTTTCGCCCTTGGAGCCGGTCCAGGTTTCGCCGCCCTTCTTGGGGTGGATGCCGCCGACCATCTTCGTGCCGTAGTAGGCGAGCGCCTGTTCGGTGTGGAAGCTGCCGGTCTTGCCTGTCAGGCCCTGGACCAGGATCTTGGTGTCTTTGTTGACGAGAATGGACATGAGTTTCCGGTCCTTCAATTAGCCGTTGATCGCCGCGACGATCTTCTTGGCGGCATCGTCCAGATCGTCGGCGGCGGTGATCGCCAGACCCGATTCGTTGAGGATTTTCTTGCCAAGCTCGACATTCGTGCCTTCGAGGCGAACGACCAGCGGAACCTTGAGGCCGACTTCCTGCACCGCGGCGACAACGCCTTCGGCGATGACGTCGCACTTCATGATGCCGCCGAAGATGTTGACGAGGATGCCCTCGACCTTCGGGTCGGCGGTGATGATCTTGAAGGCAGCCGCCACCTTCTCCTTGCCGGCGCCGCCGCCGACGTCGCAGAAGTTCGCAGGCTCCTTGCCGTAGAGCTTGATGATGTCCATGGTCGCCATGGCAAGGCCGGCGCCGTTGACCATGCAGCCGATGTTGCCGTCGAGCGCGACATAGGCGAGATCCCACTTGGAGGCCTCGATTTCCTTGGCGTCCTCTTCGGTCTCGTCACGCAGGGCGCGGATGTCGTCGTGGCGGAACAGCGCGTTGCCGTCGAACGACACCTTGGCGTCGAGCACGCGCAGGCGGCCATTGGTCATGACGATCAGCGGGTTGATTTCGAGAAGGGCCATGTCCTTCTCGTTGAAGGCCTTGTAGAGGATCGGGAACAACGCCTTGGCGTCTTCCACGGCCGCACCTTCCAGGGTCAGCGCCTTGGAGATCGCCTCGACGTCGGCGGCCGTCACGCCGGCTTCGGGGTCGATGGCGATGGTGTGGATCTTCTCCGGCGTGTCATGGGCGACAGCCTCGATATCCATGCCGCCTTCGGTCGAAACGACGAAGGCGACGCGGCCGACCGAGCGGTCGACCAGCAGCGAGCAATAGAGTTCGCGGGAAATATCGGCGCCGTCCTCGATGTAGAGGCGGTTGACCTGCTTGCCGGCATCGCCGGTCTGGGCGGTCACCAGCGTATTGCCGAGCATGTCCTTGACGTTGGCGACAACCTCGTCGATGGACTTGGCAAGGCGCACGCCGCCCTTGGCTTCCGGGGACAGTTCCTTGAACTTGCCCTTGCCGCGACCGCCGGCATGGATCTGGCTCTTGACCACGTAGAGCGGTCCCGGAAGCTGCTTCGCAGCCGCCTCGGCCTCGGCGGCCGAAAAGATCGCGACCCCGTCGGCAACCGGTGCGCCATAGCTCTTCAGCAGAGCCTTCGCCTGGTATTCATGAATATTCATCGGATGATTCCTGACTAGGAGCGGACAGCGCTTACTTCAGCGCCGGGGCGATGTTCGTGCAGGCTTCGCACAGGCCGGCAACGGCCGAAACCGACTTGCCGAAGGCTTCCTGCTCGGGACCGTTCAGGTCGATCTCGATGATGCGCTCGACGCCGCCGGCGCCGATGACCGTGGGAACGCCGACATACATGTCCTTGACGCCGTACTGGCCCGAAAGATGGGCCGCGCAGGGCAGGACGCGCTTCTTGTCCTTGAGGAAGGATTCGGCCATCTCGATGGCGGAAGCGGCCGGCGCATAATAGGCCGAGCCGGTCTTCAGCAGGCCGACGATTTCGGCGCCGCCGTCACGGGTGCGCTGGATGATCTCTTCGAGACGCTCCTTGGTGACCCAGCCCATCTTGACGAGGTCGGTCAGCGGAACGCCGGCAACCGTCGAGTAACGGGCGAGCGGCACCATGGTATCGCCGTGGCCGCCGAGAACGAAGGCGGTGACGTCCTGGACTGAAACGTTGAATTCCTGGGAGAGGAACAGGCGAAAGCGGGCCGAATCGAGCACGCCGGCCATGCCGACCACCATGTTCTTCGGCAGGCCGGAGAACTTCTGCAGCGCCCAGACCATGGCGTCGAGCGGGTTGGTGATGCAGATGACGAAGGCGTTCGGGGCATACTTCTTGATGCCGGCGCCGACCTGTTCCATGACCTTGAGGTTGATGCCGAGCAGGTCGTCGCGGCTCATGCCCGGCTTGCGGGCGACGCCGGCGGTGACGATGCAGACATCGGCGCCTTCGATGGCGGAATAGTCGCTGGCACCGGTCAGATTGGCATTGAAGCCCTCGACGGGCGAAGACTGGGCGATGTCGAGGCCCTTGCCCTGCGGGATGCCGTCGGCAATGTCGAACAGGACGATGTCGCCGAGTTCCTTGAGGCCGGCGAGATGCGCCAGCGTGCCGCCAATCATTCCCGATCCGATAAGTGCGATCTTTTTGCGCGCCATTGAAGTGCTTCCTTTGCGGTCAAAATCCCTGGGGACGGCCATCGAAGACGCCTCCCACCGTGGCCAACCGCAATACGACGAAAGCCACCAAATGGCAACGTGTTATTTTGGTGTCATATATTTCAATCGGTTATATGAAAAATAACTTACGTCAACGTAAGAATTTCAGACACACCGCCGTCACATTTCCGCCAGCAGTTCCGCATGGCGACGCTGATATTCGCCGCTACGCATCTCGAACAGACGCGAAATAGTCCGGTCGAACTCGAAACCCTCGGTGCCGCGCCGTTCGGTGAGCAGATCCTCCGGCATGGCCGCCGCCGAGGCGATCAGTCGGGCGCCCTGGTCGTAGAGCGCATCGACGAGAATGATGAAGCGCTTCGTCTCGTTGCGCTTTTCCGGGCCGAGGCGGGGAATGTGATCGAGGAAGACGACGTCGAAACGTTCGACGATCGCCAGATAATCGGCCGCTCCCAGCGGGGCTTCGCAGAGTTCGGCGAAGGTGAAGCGCGCCGCCCTTCCCGCCGCCTGACGCACGGGAATGCTGCGGCCCATGCGGTCGATTTCGACGGCGGCGGGCCTGTGGCCATCGGTGGCCGCCTTCCAGGCCCGGTCCATCGCCGCGTCGGTCTCGGCATTGATCGGCGTCAGGTAGACCGGCAGCGAATCGAGCTTTTCCATGCGGTAATCGGTCGGCGAATCCAGGCTGACGACATCGACATGGGCTTTGAGCAGATCGACGAAGGGCAGGAACAGGCCGCGGTTGAGCCCGTCGCGATAGAGATTGTCCGGCTCGACGTTGGAGGTCGCGACCAGCACGCAGCCGCGCTTGAACAGTTCCCCGAACAGCCGCGCCAGGATCATCGCATCGGCGATGTCGGTGACGGTGAATTCGTCGAAGCAGAGCAGTTCGGCCTCGGCGAACAGCGCTGCGGCGACCGGCGGCACCGGATCGGCTTCCTTGGTCTCGCCGGCCTTCAGCTTCTGGCGATGGGCATGGATACGGGCATGCACGTCGGCCATGAATTCATGAAAATGGGCGCGGCGCTTGCGCCTGATCATCGCCATGTCGAAGAACATGTCCATCAGCATGGTCTTGCCGCGCCCGACGCTGCCATGGACATAGAGGCCGCGAATCGGCTTTTCCCGCTTCTTGCGCCCGAACAGCCAGCCGAGCGCACTGGACTTGGCGGCGGCGGGGCTGTCGGCAAGGGCAAGCAGGATCTTGTCCAGCCGCGCGGCGACCGCCATCTGCGCCGGATCCGTCTTCAGTTCGCCCGAGAGCGTCAGGGCCTTGAGCTTCGCGACGAGGCTCAACGACGGATCGAAAGCGGCAGTCATGGGAGGGTCCGATTCAAGCGATGCGGCATACGTGAAAATGGCCGGCGATGGGCCGGCCAGTCAGAACGATCAGCGGCTGAGGCTGACGGGCTGGCCGCCGGTCAGCGTGCCGTCGAAGCGGGAATCGGCGGTCTTGTAGAGATTGCCGATGACGTTGCCGGAGCGGTCCTTGAGCGCGACCTGCTTGCCGCTGACTTCCCAGGATCCCATCGAGGTCAGGACGCCGGCGCAGCCGCGCGTGCCGCCGCGCGAACCGCCGCCGAGATTGGTGAGCGTCAGAAACATGTCGCAGCTGGCGCCGGCATTGGAGACCTTCCAGTTGCCGACCATGGATTCCTTCTTCACGTCGAGCGCGGTGGCCGCCATCTGGTCGTTGCCGGTCGCAGTGGCCGGCGCCGTCGGCGCGGTCGGGAACTGGGCGGAATTGACATTGGCGCTGGCGCTGGCCGTCGGATCGGGCAAGGCGCTGGACTGGACACCCGACACCGGCTGCGCGGCGAGCGGCGCCGGTTGGCTCGGCCGGCTGGCGGGACCGAGGTCGCTATAGGTCGTCCGCTGGCACCCGGCAAGCGCAAGCGCGACACCCAGCGTAGCGGCGGCAAATTTCAACTGCATCATGACACTCCCGATACGTGCGCGTTCGGCCCGTCCTATTGCGCAATCAAGGCGGAAATACCGTAGGACGCAATGGTTAATCAACCCTTGTCATACGGCCGCCGCAGCCGTGCAACGGCCATCGGCGGTTGAGGTAATCTGCAATTCGCGATTTTCAACATCGCAACGGGCACATCCTGGCCTCCCCGCCGCATTGCCCGCCACGGCGTTGCCGGGCGGACACAGCGGCAGGACGGACGGGCGGATCACATCCGCCGTTCGACCATCATCTTCTTGATTTCGGCAATCGCCTTGGCCGGGTTCAGCCCCTTCGGGCAGGCCTGGGCGCAGTTCATGATCGTATGGCAGCGATACAGCCGGAAGGGATCTTCCAGGTTGTCGAGGCGCTCGCCGGTCGCCTCGTCGCGGCTGTCGATCAGCCAGCGATAGGCCTGCAGCAGAACGGCGGGACCGAGATAGCGGTCGCCATTCCACCAATAGCTCGGACAGGAGGTCGAGCAGCAGGCGCACAAGATGCATTCGTACAGGCCGTCGAGCTTGAGGCGGTCCTCATGGCTCTGCTTCCATTCCTTTGCCGGCGTCGGCGACACCGTCTTCAGCCAGGGCTCGATGGAGCGATGCTGGGCGTAGAAGTTGGTCAGGTCAGGCACCAGATCCTTGACGACCGGCATATGCGGCAGCGGATAGACCTTCACCGTGCCCTTGATCTCGTCCATGCCCTTGGTGCAGGCCAGCGTGTTGGTGCCGTCGATGTTCATGGCGCAGGAGCCGCAGATGCCTTCGCGGCAGGAGCGGCGCAGCGTCAGCGTCGGGTCGATCTTGTTCTTGATGTAGAGCAGCGCGTCGAGCACCATCGGGCCGCAATCGTCGACATCAATGGTATAGGTGTCGATGCTCGGGTTGCGGCCGTCGTCCGGGTTCCAGCGGTAGATGCGGAATTCGCGGGTTTTCGTCGCGCCGGCGGGCTTGGGCCACACCTTGCCTTCGGTCATCTGCGAATTCTTGGGAAGAGCGAGTTCAACCATGTCTTTATCCTCGGCTCAATAGACGCGGGCCTTGGGCGCGATCTTCTTGGGATCGATGCCTTCGGCGATCAGTTCGGTGTGAACGGGACGGTAGTCGAGCTTGACGTCGCCATCCGCATTGACCCAGGCGAGCGTGTGCTTGCGCCAGTTCTCGTCGTCGCGCCCGGCGAAGGGACCGCTGGTGTAATCCTCGCGGGCATGCGAGCCACGGCTTTCCTTGCGCGCCTCGGCGCCGTAGACCGTGGTGATGGCGTTGGCCATCAGGTTTTCCAGTTCCAGCGTCTCGACGAGGTCGGAGTTCCAGATCATCGAGCGGTCGGTGACCTTGACGTCGGGCAGTTCCTTCCAGATGGCCGAGAGGCGCTTGCAGCCGCTTTCCAGCGATTCCTGGGTGCGGAACACGGCAGCGTCCTCCTGCATGGCGCGCTGCATCTTGTCGCGCAGCACCGCCGTCGGCATGCTGCCATTGGCGTGACGCAACCGGTCGAAGCGCTCCATGATCCTGTCGCAGGCGGCCGTGTCGAGCGCGGGGATCGCCGAAGCGCGGTCGATGACCTCGCCGGCGCGGATGGCGGCGGCGCGGCCGAAAACCACCAGGTCGATCAGCGAGTTGGAGCCGAGGCGGTTGGCGCCGTGCACCGAGGCGCAGCCGGCCTCGCCGACCGCCATCAGGCCCGGCGCGATGCGCTCGGGGTTCTCGCTGTCGGCGTTGAGCACTTCGCCCCAGAAATTGGTGGGAACGCCGCCCATGTTGTAATGCACGGTCGGCAGGACCGGGATAGGCTCGCGGGTGACGTCGACGCCGGCGAAAATCTTCGCCGATTCCGAAATGCCTGGAAGACGCTCATGCAGCACGGCCGGATCGAGATGGTCGAGATGCAGGAAGATGTGGTCCTTGTTCTTGCCCACACCACGGCCCTCGCGGATTTCCATGGTCATGCAGCGCGAAACGACGTCACGCGAGGCCAGATCCTTGGCCGAGGGCGCGTAGCGCTCCATGAAGCGCTCGCCTTCGGAATTGACGAGATAACCGCCTTCGCCGCGTGCGCCCTCGGTGATCAGACAGCCGGCGCCGTAGATGCCGGTCGGATGGAATTGTACGAATTCCATGTCCTGCAAGGGCAGGCCGGCGCGCGCGATCATGCCGCCGCCGTCGCCGGTGCAGGTATGGGCCGAGGTGGCGGAGAAATAGGCGCGGCCGTAGCCGCCGGTCGCCAGCACCACCATCTTGGCAGTGAAGCGATGGATGGTGCCGTCATCGAGGTTCCAGGCGACGACGCCGGTGCAGCGGCCGTCGGCCGACATGATCAGGTCGAGCGCGAAATATTCGATGAAGAATTCGGCATTGTTGCGCAGCGACTGGCCGTAGAGCGTGTGCAGGATGGCGTGGCCGGTGCGGTCGGCGGCAGCACAGGTGCGCTGCACCGGCGGGCCTTCGCCGTAATTCTGCATATGGCCGCCGAAGGGGCGCTGGTAGATCTTGCCTTCGGCGTTGCGCGAGAAGGGCACGCCGTAATGCTCCAGCTCATAGACGGCCTTCGGCGCTTCCATGGCGAGATACTGCATGGCATCGACGTCGCCGAGCCAGTCGGACCCCTTGACGGTGTCGTAGAGGTGCCACTGCCAGCAATCCGGCGTCATGTTGCGTAGCGAGGCGGCGATGCCGCCCTGGGCGGCGACGGTGTGCGAGCGCGTCGGGAAGACCTTGGTGATGCAGGCGGTCTTGAAGCCCTGTTCGGCCATGCCGAGGGTTGCGCGCAGGCCAGCGCCGCCGGCGCCGACGACGACGACGTCATAAGAGTGATCGACGTAGGTATAGGCCTTGCCGTTCTGGGCGGGGGAAGGATTGGAAGCCATGATCGGATTACCCTGCGAATGCGATTTTCAGAATGGCGAACAGACAGAGCCCGGCCACCGCGACGCAGAAGAACGTGTTCAGCATCAGAAGGGCGATCTTGCTGCCTTCGGCATGGATGTAGTCCTCGATGATGACCTGCATGCCGAGCTTCATGTGGATGACGCCGGAGACGACAACCAGCGCCATGACGACCGCAACCAGCGGATTGGCGAGCGCTGCGACCAGCTCCGGATGCGGGGCGCCGGCATAACGGATGAGGAAAATGACGAAGAAGGTGAGAAGCGGCACGTTGGCGACGGCCGTCAGGCGCTGGCGCCAGAAATGCTCGGTGCCGTCCTTGGCCGAGCCGAGGCCGCGAACCTTGCCGAGAGGGGTGCGCATATCCATGAAACGATCCTCTTAGCGAACGAGAAGGGCGATTGCCCAGATCAGCACGGTCAGACAGATCGAGACGACCGGTTGCGCCTTGGCGAGCTTGGTGGTGAAATGCTTGTCGAAACCGTGGCCCAGATCCCACATGAAATGGCGCAGACCGCCCAGCATGTGATGCACCAGCGCCCAGGTATAGCCGATGAGCACGAGACGACCGATCCAGGTGCCCATGACCCAGTTCGCCCACTCGTAATAAGCCGGGCCGGACGCCGCCGCCACCAGCCACCACGCGACCAGCAGCGTGCCGACATACAGCGCGCCGCCGGTGATGCGGTGCACAATCGACATGACCATGGTCGGGATCGGCTTGTAGATTTGAAGGTGCGGCGACAGGGGCCGGTTGTTTGTCACGTTCGCCATCAGAACCTCGCGGCGTTCACGGGTGCGCTTCGGATTTGGGGCTATCATTGCCTCTGGGGGAACAGCGCGCGCGGATTTGGCCTGTGCGCTGCATCAATTGCGACGTTTAATCGCCGATGGGCGGTCCGACAAGCAGATTCCATGCAAGTGGTGATTTTAATCGATTGGGGATCGCAAGCGCCTGAAGCGACGCCAAGTATCGGGCAGCGTTAACGCTTTTTTCAAAAACGCGGGATGCGGGGGTGACAAAACCGCCTCCCCGCGCCACATTCCATTGACGCTTTGTTAACGTTTTGGAGTTTTGGGCATGGTATCGCGTCGCTCGCTCGCCGCTTCGCTTCTGTCGCTGGCGCTGGCCGCCTGCTCCGCAACCCCGCTTTTCGCCGGGGAATGGCGCGGCCACCATCACCGCCGTCACGACGCCGTCTCCGGCCTCGTCGATTCCACGCTTCCCTCGATCATCCCCGGGCTCGGCACCTATAGCGGTGCGATCTCGGCGTTGCGGGTACGCGGCAACGGCATCTATTTCTCGGTAAGTGGACTTGGCGGCGAAGCGCCGGCCCGGCCACGCCCGAAGGCGACGATCATCGACGTTTCCTCCGGGATCGCCGACCCTTGCTCCTACGAGTCCGGCGTCTGCGTCATCAGACCCCGATGAACCGCCAGACCGTGGTCTTCTTGACCTCACTGTCCTCCAGCACCCGCGCCACCGGCACCTGGTAGGTAGCGCAGGGCGTGAGCCGGTCTTTCGGCAGATAGGCTCGGCCGGGATCGCCGACCAGCACGGTCTTGCCCGCTGCCGTCAGGCCGTCGAACCACGGCACCAGCATTTTCGCGAAATCGCTGTCGTAGAAGACATCGCCGGCGAGGATGACATCGGCCTCGACCGGCTGGCCGAGCAGATCGGCGGCAGTATAGTCAAGCGCGACCTCGTTCGCCGCCGCATTCAGTGCGATCGCCGTTTTGGTCCAGGGATCGATATCGGCTGAGAGCACGGATGCCGCGCCCGCCTTCATCGCGGCAATGGCGACGAGGCCCGAACCGCTGGCGAAATCCAGCACGCGTTTTCCCCGCACCGTCTCCGGCGTATCCAGCACATAACGCGCCAACCCCTGCCCGCCCGCCCAGGCAAAGGCCCAGAAGGGCGGCGGCAGACCGATTTCCTCCAGCTCCGCCTCGGTCTTCAGCCAGAGATCATGCACTTCGCTGGCCAGATGCAGGCGCACCTCCGGCACATGCGGCGGTGCGATCAGGCTGGTATTGTCGAGGATAAAGCGGCGCGGCTCGGTCTTCACGGGGCCTCAGCGCGGCGGATCGTCGAGACCGCCGAGACGGCAGATTTCCAGATATTCCTCCTCGGTCACCGGTTGCACCGACAGGCGCATGGAGGTGACCAGCGACATTGCCGAAAACGCTGGATTTGCTTTGATCTCCTTCAGCGACACCGGCTTGGGCACATCGCAGACGGCGCGGATATCGACGCAATCCCAGCGCAGATCTTCCTTGGCCGTCGAATCGGGATGCGACAGTGCCGAAACCTCGACGATGCCGACGATCTCCAACCCCTCGTTGGAGTGGTAGAAAAAGCCCTTTTCGCCGAGCTTCATCGCCCGCATGTTGTTGCGGGCCTGATAGTTGCGCACGCCGGTCCATTCCTCGCCGGCCGCACCCTTGGCCTTCTGCTGTTCCCAGGACCACGTCGAGGGCTCGGATTTGAAAAGCCAATAGGCCATGTCGTCTCAATTCTCCGGCTTGTTGAAAACCCAGTTGAACGGCTTGACCTCGACCGTTTCGAACAGCCCCGCCTGGGCATAGGGGTCGCTGTCGGCGAGCGCCCGCGCCGCGTCGAGCGTCTCGGCCTCGACGATGACGAGGCTGCCGCAGGGCTTGCCCTCGTCGTTGAGAAAGGGGCCGGCCATCTTCAGCGTGCCCTCGGCGTTCAGCCGGTTGAGATGGTCGACATGCGCGGGCCGTGTTTCCATGCGCACGTTCAGGTGGGCGGGCTTGTCCTTGCAGATCATGGCGAAAAGCATCGCATCCTCTCCTTTATGTTTCCGGCCGAGCATACTCGGTTGTAATCGGGCGTGTCATCAACTGTTCGGTGGCGCTTTTCACATCCAGCCGTCCGTCGATGATGGCGGCAACCGCATCGGTTACCGGCATTTCCACCCCGCGCGCCTTCGCCAGCCGCGAAGCGACGGACGCGGCAAAAGCGCCTTCGACCAGCCCTCCGGCCCGGCCCGTATCCACCGGCTCGCCCTCACCGAGCTTGATGCCGAAGCGGAGGTTGCGCGACTGGTGGCTGGTGGCGGTCAGCACGAGATCGCCAAGCCCGGAAAGTCCGCGCACGGTGTCGGCCCGCCCGCCTTCGGCAACGACGAGGCGCGACATTTCCGCAAGGCCCCGCGCGATCAGCGCCGCGCGGGCCGAATCGCCAAGCCCTGCGCCCTCGACGATGCCGCAGGCAATCGCCAGCACATTCTTCAAAGCGCCGCCGAGCTGCACGCCGACCCGGTCGTCGGAGGGATAAAGGCGAAAGCTCGGGCCGGAAATCGCATGCGCCAGCCGCTCGGCGACATCCAGCTCCGCCGCCGCCACCGACATCGCCGTCGGCAGGCCGCGCGCAATATCGGCGGCAAAGCCGGGACCGGAGAGCACCGCCACCGGATGATGCGGCAATTCGCTTTCGAGCACATCGGTCAGCAGCCGGTTCGAGGCGCGGTCGATGCCCTTGGCGCAGGTGACGACGATCGCATCCGCCGCCAGATAGGGGCCGTATTGCCGCGCCGCCTCGGCCTGCGCCTGCGAGGGCATGACGAACAGCACGATGCCGGCCTCGGCCAGCACCTCGGGCTCGGCCGAATAATCGAGCGAATCGGGAAGCTGCACGCCCGGCAGTGCCGCCTCATGCAGGCCCTCGTTCCTGAGATCGGCCATCAGCGTCACGTCCCGGCCGAGCAGCGCCACCTTCGCCCGGCCGGTCTGGGCGATGACGGCGGCCAGCGCCGTTCCGAAGGCGCCCGCGCCGATGACGACGATCCGTTCCATCTGCTCTCTCCTTCTGACGTCTCTATCGCGTCAGGCTTTGACGCCGCGTTTTCCCGAACCGATCTTCGCCGCCGCTTCCGGGTCGAGCGGCCAGCGCGAGCGCGGCGCCGTCGCCAGATCGTCGGCGGGCAATCCCTCGGCCAGACGCTCCAGCCCCGCCCAGGCGATCATCGCCGCATTGTCGGTGCACAGTCGCATCGGTGGCGCGACGAAGGTGAAATTGTTGGCGGCGCAAAGATCATGCAAGGTCTGGCGCAGGACTTTATTGGCCGCAACCCCGCCGGCCACGACCAGCGAAGGTTTTTCGATAGCCGGATAAAGATCGCGAAACCGCTGCAGGCCCCGTCCGATGCGATCCTTCAATGTCCGCGACACGGCTTTCTGGAAGGAGGCGCAGATATCGGAAATATCCTGGTCCGTCAGCGGCTGCAGGCCGGTCGCCGTCTGGCGCACCGCCGTCTTCAGGCCGGAAAAGGAAAAATCGAGCCGCGCCTCGCCGACCAGCGGCCGGGGGAAGGAGAACCGGTCGGCATCGCCCGAAAGGGCGGCCTGCTCCACCGCCGGGCCGCCGGGATAGGGCAGGCCGAGCAGTTTTGCCGTCTTGTCGAAGGCCTCGCCCAGCGCATCGTCGATGGTCGTGCCCCAGCGCTGGTAGTCGCCGACGCCGCGCACGAGAATGAGCTGCGTATGCCCGCCGGAGACCAGCAGCATGAGATAGGGAAAGGAAAGTCCATCGGTCAGACGCGCCGTCAGCGCATGGCCCTCGAGATGGTTGACGGCATAGAGCGGCTTGTCCGCCGCCCGCGCCATGGCTTTCGCGGTCATCAGCCCGACCAGCAGCCCACCGATCAGGCCCGGCCCGGCGGTCGCCGCGATGGCGTCGACCTCGGCAAGCGACAGATTGGCGCGGGCGAGCGCCTCCTCGATCAGCGTGTCGAGCGCCTCGACATGGGCGCGGGCCGCAATTTCCGGCACGACGCCGCCATAGGCGCTATGCTCGTCGAGCTGGCTCAGCACCACGTCGGAGATGATCTCGCCACGCCCGTCCGGATGGCGCAGAACGATGGCGGCGGCGGTCTCGTCGCAGCTTGTTTCGATGCCGAGGATGCGAAGGGGGTCCGTCATGGCTGGGTGTTCACCGGTTGCGGTCGCCTCAAAAGCTGGATACGGAAGTTCCGGTAACAATGGAACGAAGCGGATGCAAACAAAACCTTTGCGGATCGGCACGCGCGGCAGCCCCTTGGCGCTGGCCCAGGCTCACGAAACCCGCGACCGGCTGATGGCCGCCCACGGCCTGCCGGCCGAGATGTTCGAGATCGTCGTGCTCTCGACCACCGGCGACCGCGTCACCGACCGGGCGCTGTCGGAAATCGGCGGCAAGGGACTGTTCACCCAGGAACTGGAGGAGCAACTGACCTCCGGCGAACTCGACATGGCCGTGCATTCCTCCAAGGACATGCCGACCGTGCTGCCCGACGGCCTGCACCTTTCCGCCTTCCTGCCGCGCGCCGATGTACGCGACGCGGTGATCGGCCGAAGCGCCCCGACGCTGATGGCGCTGCCTCACGGCGCCACGGTCGGCTCCTCGTCGCTGCGCCGCCAGGCGCTGATCCGTCGGCTGCGCCCGGATATCACCGTCATTACCTTTCGCGGCCAGGTGGAGACGCGGCTGCGCAAACTCGCCGAAGGCCAGGTCGATGCGACGCTGCTCGCCGTCGCCGGCCTCGACCGGCTCGGCAAGACCGGCATCGTCACCGAATTCCTCGATCCTGCCGAATTTCCGCCAGCCCCGGCGCAAGGGGCGATCTGCATCGAATGCCGTATCGACGATATCAGGATCAACGCCCTGCTCGACGCCGTCAATCACCGCCCGACCTATGACGCCGTCACCTGCGAACGCGCTTTCCTCGCCGCGCTCGACGGCTCCTGTCGTACGCCGATTGCCGGCCTGGCGCTCACCGAGGGCGACGCGCTGTTTTTCTCCGGCATGATCCTCACTCCGGACGGCCAGACCGTCCACCGCATCGCCATTGACGGCAAGACGGCGGAAGCGGCAAACCTCGGCCGCAAGGCGGGCGAAGAGGTGCGCGCCATCGCCGGCAGCGGTTTCTTCGAGGGATGGAGCTGACGGTATCAGGACGGGAGGCAGCATGCGCGTCATCGTCACCCGGCCCTGTCAGTCAGGCCGCCGCACCGCCGAGAAGCTGCGCCAGCGCGGCCATGATCCGGTCATCCTGCCGCTGACGGCGCCGACTCATGACGTGCTGGCCGCCGCCCGTGCGCTCAAGCAGCCCTACAGCGCCATCGCGGTTACCAGCGCCGAGGCGATCCGGGCGCTGGAAAAGCTGGAGGAGGGGCTGGAGCCTCACCGCGACGCCCTGCTGTTCGGCGTCGGCCGGGTGACGGCGGCGGCGGCGCAAGCGGCGGGTTTTACCCGGGCGCAAGCCGCCGAGGGCACCGGCCTCGATCTCGCCGATCGCATCCTCGCCCATTTTCGCCAGACCGGCCCGCCGCAAGAACCGCTTCTCTATCTCGCCGGCCGCCCGCGCAGCCCGGCGCTGGAACGGACGCTCTCCGCCGCCGGCCTGCCGTACCGCACCGCCGAATGCTACCACATGCTGCCGATCGAGCACGCGCCGGAGCGCCTGCATCGCCTTCTGGTCGAGACGCCGGCCGAAGCGGTACTGTTCTACTCGCGCGAAAATGTCGACCGCTTCTTTTCGCTGAGCCCGTTCATGGACGGCTTCGCGGCGCTTGCACAAACCCGCTTCTATTGCCTCAGCCGCAATATCGCCGCCGCCGTGCCGGCGGCCATGTCGGAACGAGTCCGCATTGCGCCGTCGCCGGACGAGGAGGCCCTGCTCGACCTGTTATGATCGGGTCGAGCAGCAGAACCTCCGGACGCCAGCGGCCGGTAAACGTTCCAGATGTGCCGAAATCGATTTCGACCGGAGGAATTGTGGACGGGCCTCTTTCCTTGGCGGGGTTTGCTGACTAGGTTTGTTGCAATGCATTGAAGTGAAGAGGTTGCCATGGTCGAAGATCCGCCGCGCCACACCCGATCGCCCGACGAGCCGATCACGATCGAGGGGACCGCAGAACGCATCACCGAACCGACGGACACCGCTTCCCCCGCAGAGGATAACGCTCCGCCGCCGCAGGAAACGCCGGACGCCGCCTCCGCCGGCCTCGAAGCCGATAAGCCGCAAGCACCGCCGGAGACCGTCGCCGCCGAGCCGGAACCGGAGCCCGTGAAGGTCGAGCCGGCTGAAACGCCGGAGCCGGAAGAGACGGAACCGCCGCGCGCGCCCACCTGGACGCAGGCCCCGCCCGCCCCAACCGCCGTCAAGCAGACCGCCACCTCGACCCTGGTCGCCGCCGGCATTTTCGGCGGTCTGGTGGCGCTCGCTCTGGCCGGGGCCATGCAATATGCCGGCGTCCTGCCGGGCGCGGGTGCGACCAAACCCGCCGACACCGGCGCGCTCAGCGCCGAAATCGACGCCCTGCGCCAACAGGTCGCCGCCTTGCCCACGGCACCTGTCGCGCCTGCCACGGACCCCGCGCTGGAACAGCGCATCGCCGCGCTCGAAGCCAAGGTCGCGCCGCTGGCGGACGACATCGACAAGGTCAGCAACGGCCTTGCCGCGCTTGGCCAGACGGCGGCCAGCGGCACCGGAGACGTCACCGCCCGCCTCGATGAGATCGAGAAGAAGCTGAGCGAACCACAGAATGACGGCGCCGTCGCCCGCACCATCGCGCTGACCGCGCTGCGCTCGGCGATCGATCGCGGCGGCGCGTTTTCGGCCGAGCTGGATGCGCTCGCCAGCGTCAGCCATGACGATCCGGCCATCGGCGAGTTGCGGCCGCTGGCCTCCGGCGACCTGCCCTCCCGCGCCGAGCTGGTCGAGCAGTTCCCGGATGTCGCCTTCGCGATGATCGAGGCGGTCAACCAGCCGGGGCCGGACAGTGGCATCGGCGAGCGGCTGTTCGCCAGCGCCCTGTCGATCGTCAAGGTGCGCAATGTCGGCGATGTCGAGGGCACCGGCCCCGACGCGATCACCGCCCGCATCGAGGACAAGTTGAAGAAGGGCGCCCTGAAGGATGCCGTAGCCGAATGGGACACCCTGCCCGAGGCGGCGAAGACGGCAGGCGCCGCTTTCAAGGCCAGGCTGGATGCCCGCATTCGTGCCGAAGACCTGTTGAGCGCCGTCGCGGCGGCAACGAACAAGCAGAGCTGAGCCGGGAGACGACATGATCAGAATTCTCGTATTCGCCATTCTCGTCCTGGCGCTCGGCTTCGGCTTCTCCTGGCTGGCCGACCGGCCCGGTGAACTGACCCTGCTCTGGGAAGGCCGCATCGTCGAGATGAGCCTGCTGGCCGCCGCCGGCTTCACCGTCGCCCTCGTCGCCGCCGTGCTCGTCTGTTGGTGGCTGCTCAGCGGCCTGTGGAACTCGCCGCACACGATCAACCGCTATTTTCGCGCCCGCAAGCGCGACCGCGGCTACCAGGCGCTGTCGACGGGGTTGATCGCCGCCGGGGCCGGCAATTCGCTGCTGGCGGCCAAGATGGCGGCGCGCTCGCGCGGCCTGATCAGCGCCGACCAGGAGCCCCTGATCCATCTGCTGGAGGCCCAGACGGCGCTCATCGAAGGCAAGCATGACGATGCGCGCCGCAAGTTCGAGCTGATGGCCGACGATCCCGAGACCCGCGAGCTTGGCCTGCGCGGTCTCTATCTCGAAGCCAAGCGCCTCGGCGCCGACGAGGCTGCCCGCCAATATGCCGAGCAGGCGGCGGAAAAGGCCCCCTACCTGCCCTGGGCGGCGCAAGCGGCGCTGGACTACCGCTCGCAGGCCGGCCTCTGGAACGACGCCATCCGCCTGCTCGACCAGCAGCGCGTCGCTCATGTCTTTCCCAAGGCCGAGGCCGAGCGCAAGAAGGCCGTGCTGTTGACCGCGCGCGCCGCCGCCGCATTGGAGGCCGATCCGAAGACGGCACGGCAGGATGCGCTCGCCGCGCTCAAACTGGCGCCGTCGCTGGCCCCGGCCGCCCTGATCGCCGCCAAGAGTTATTTCCGCGAGGACAATGTCCGCAAAGCTTCCTCGGTGCTCGAACAGGCGTGGAAGCAGGCGCCGTCGAGCGAGATCGCCACTACCTATCTGCGCGCCCGCAGCGGCGACAGCGCGCTCGATCGCCTCAAGCGCGCCGAGCGGCTGGAGGCGCTGAAGCCCAACAACATCGAATCGCTGCTCGCCGTCGCCCGCGCCGCCCTCGACACCAAGGATTTTTCCCGCGCCCGGCAGAAGGCGGAGGCAGCCGCCCGCATGGATGCGCGCGAAAGCGTCTTCCTGCTGCTGGCCGATATCGAGGAGGCCGAAACCGGCGATCAGGGCCGCATCCGCCATTGGCTGGGCCAGGCGCTGCGCGCCCCGCGCGATCCCGCCTGGGTGGCAGACGGCTTCGTCTCGGAGACCTGGCTGCCGGTCTCGCCGGTCAGCGGACGTCTCGACGCCTTCGAATGGAAGGCGCCGTTCCACCAGATCGCCGCCCGCATCGAGGACGGCACACTTGCCAAAGACGCGCTGCAGACCCTGCCGCCGCTGCCGGAAAAGCCCGTATCGGAACCGCCGAAACCGGCCGCCGTTCCCGCGATCATCGATGCCGAACCGGTGGTGAAGCCGGTGCCGCAGGCGATGAAACCTGCGCCGCGCCCGGCCGAGGCGCGGCCGACGCCGGAGCCGGTCGCGGCCAACAGCTCGCGCGCTCCCGATCCGTTCAACGGCCGCCCGCCGGATGATCCCGGCGTGAAATTCGCCGAAGCCGACAGCGGCGAGAAGACGCGGTTGCGGTTGTTCTGAGCACGGGAGCGCCAATGTTCGAACGTATCCAGAACTTCTTCAACAACCTCACCGCTTCCCCGGCTGCCTTCGCGCCCGGCGATCCGCTGGTTGCGGTCGCCGCCCTTTGCATCCAGGTGATGGAGGCGGACGGCACCGTCTCCGATAGCGAGAAGGAAAGATTACGCACCCTGTTGCGCGAGCATTACGGCCGCGACGGGGCTTCGCTGGAAGCGCTGATCGAGGCTGGCCGCGAGGCCGGCAACGAGGCCGTCGACTATTATCGCTTCACCGCCGACCTCAAACGGCATCTCGACGACGACCAGCGGCTGGAACTGATCGGCATCCTCTGGGATATCGTCTATGCCGACGGGGTGCGCAACGAACTGGAAGATCATGTCATATGGCGAATTGCCGATCTGCTCGGTGTCTCCGGAACCGACCGGGTCGCGCTCAGACAGCGCGCCGCAGCCCGCGCCCCCGAACCCGACGCGCCTGACGGCTGAACCGCCGGCCCGCCGGCCGTCGACCGGCGAACAGCCCGCCATTCTCGTCGTGCTGCATCAGGAGCGCTCCAGCCCCGGCCGTGTCGGCCAGATGCTGGAACGGAAGGGTTTCATGCTGGATATCCGCCGGCCGGTGCTCGGCGATCCCCTGCCGAAAACGCTGGCCGACCATGCCGGCGCCGTCGTCTTCGGCGGGCCGATGAGCGCCAACGACGCGGACGACTTCGTGCGCGCCGAAATCGACTGGATTTCGGTGCCGCTCACCGAAAACAAGCCCTATCTCGGCATCTGCCTCGGCGCGCAGATGCTGGTCAAGCAGCTCGGCGGGATGGTCGAAAGCCATAGCGACGGGCTGACGGAAATTGGCTGGTATCCGCTGCGCGCCACCGAAAAGGGCCGAGCGCTGCTGCCCGACTGGCCCGATATGGTCTATCACTTCCATCGCGAGGGTTTCGATCTGCCGGCCGGCGCCGAGCTGCTGGCCGAGGGCGACACCTATCCCAACCAGGCTTTTCGCTACGGCCGCACCGCCTGGGCGCTGCAATTCCATGCGGAGCTGACGCGGGCAATGATGCAGCGCTGGGTCGTGCATGGCGCCCACCGTTTCGAGCTGCCGAATGCGCAGCGCGGCAAGGCCCATCTCGATGGCCACCTGTTGCATGACGAACCGCTGCGCGTCTGGCTGTCGAACTTCCTCGACATCGTCTTCCTGCAGCCGCCGCAACAGCGGTTGCTGATGGAAAGCGTTTAGACCGCCTGCCGCTGCGAGGGTGCGTCGAGTGAATCGATGCGCCGCAGCTTCGGAAAACTCGACGCCCAGATGATCGACACCGCGAGCGTGCCGAAGCCGCCGATCACCACGGCCGGCACGGCGCCGAAGATCGCCGCCATGGTGCCGGCGCGGAATTCTCCGAGTTCGTTAGAGGCGCCGACGAACACCATGTTGACGGCATTGACGCGGCCGCGCACCGCATCCGGCGTCCACAGCGCGATCAGCGTTTCGCGCACATAGACGGAAATCATGTCGGAAGCGCCCATGACGAACAGCGCGGCAATCGACAGCCACGCCGTCTGCGACAGGCCGAACAGAATGGTTGCCGTCCCGAACAGGCCGACGCCGATGAACATCAGCATTCCGGCCCGGTGGCGGATGGGATAGGCGGCAAGGATCAGAGCGACGAGGATGGCGCCGACGCCGGGGGCCGCGCGCAGCAGGCCGAGGCCCCATGGCCCGAGCACCAGCACATCGCGGGCGAAGACCGGCATCAGCGCCACGGCGCCGCCGAGCAACACAGCGAAGAGATCGAGTGAGATCGCTCCCAGCACCACCTTTTCCGAACGGATGAAGCGGAAGCCGGCCAGCATGCTGTCGAGCGTCACCCGTTCGCGCACACTTTTCTGCGGCGGCTTCGGCACCATGAAGACCAGCACGGCGGCGGCGGCCATGAACACCAGCGCCACCGAATAGGCCACCAGCGGCCCGAGACCATAGAGCAGGCCGCCCGCCACCGGCCCGACGATCGACGCCGCCTGCCAGGAGGAGGAGTTCCAGGCGATCGAATTGGCCAGATCCTGCTCCGGCACCAGGTTCGGCGCCAGGGACTGCACGGCGGGCGCCATGAAGGCGCGCTCGATACCGAACACCACCAGCACGGCGAAGACCGGCAGCGGCGCAAACGCGCCGGTGACCGTCAACCCCAGCAACGCGGCGGCGCAGAGCGCGCTGACAACCATGCAGATGGAGACGATGGCGCGGCGATTGTAGCGATCCGCCACCGAACCGGTGACGAGGATCAGCACCAGCGAGGGCAGGAACTGGAACAGGCCGATGAGGCCGAGATAGAAGGTGCTGCGCGTGACGTCATACATCTGCCAGCCGACCGAGACGGAGATGATCTGCGTCGCGAACACGGCGAGGAAGCGCGCGGCGAAGAAGCGCGCATAGGCCACATGCCGGAAAGCCGCGAAACGGTCTGGCGTGGTCGAAACGGACATGGAGAACTGTTCCTTGCATCTGGGCCGCAATTCCAGCCCGGCGGGCCGATGGCGAGAGGCCGGCCCGTTAAACATGATTCCGCTTTACGGCTTTTGCGGCCCTTGCTCGTTAAGTCGCCAATGTCTACATCTCTGTCAATCGAGAAATGGAGACCTGGATGCTTGCTCTTTTTCAAACCATTGACCTGGCTTTGAATATCTATACCTGGATTTTGATCGCCAGCGCGATCTTCTCCTGGCTCTACGCCTTCAACGTGGTCAATTCGAGCAACCAGTTCGTCAACTCGATCGGCTTGTTCTTGCACAATGTCACCGAGCCGGTGCTGCGGCCGATCCGCCGCCTGCTGCCGAACCTCGGCGGCATCGACATCTCGCCGATCATCCTGCTGCTGATCATTTTCTTCATCCGCTCGCTGATGTGGAATTCGCTCTGGCCGATGGTCGCCCGGTAACAGGGTGACCAGCCCCTTCAAGGCGCTGGCCGATGGCGTCAGCCTCCGCCTGCGGTTGATGCCGAATGGCGGTCGCGACGCAATCGACGGCATCGAGACCGATGCCAACGGCGACGTTTTCCTGAAGGCGCGGGTGAGCGCGGTGCCGGAGGACGGCAGGGCCAACAAGGCGCTGATCGCGCTGCTCGCCAAGCGGCTGAAGATCGCCAAATCGGCGATCTCGGTCGTCTCAGGCGAAACCGCCAGAAAGAAAATCCTCCGGATCGAGGGCGACCCGGAGGATGTGATCGGAAAGATCGAAAGCCTGCTGAAAGGCTGATTATTTCTGGGCTTTGGCGCGCTCGATGGATTCGAGGATGATGCGCTTGGCGGCGTCGACATCCAGCCAGTCGCCGATCTTCACCCACTTGCCGGGCTCCAGATCCTTGTAATGCGTGAAGAAGTGCTCGATCTGCTTGAGCGTGATTTCCGGCAGGTCGGTGTAGTTGGCGACCTTGTCGTAGCGGCGCGTCAGCTTCGGCACCGGCACGGCGAGGATCTTTTCGTCCTTGCCGCCATCGTCTTCCATCATCATCACGCCGATCGGGCGGACGTTGATGACGCAGCCCGGCACCAGCGGGCGGGTGTTGCAGACGAGCACGTCGAGCGGATCGCCATCCTCGCAGAGCGTATGCGGCACGAAGCCGTAATTGCCCGGATAGGTCATCGGCGTGTAGAGGAAACGGTCGACGACCAGCGTGCCGGCCTCCTTGTCCATCTCGTACTTGATCGGCTGACCGCCAACCGGCACCTCGACGATGACGTTGACGTCGTTCGGCGGGTTCTTGCCGATGGAAATTGCATCAATACGCATTCATGCCCCCGGGGAGAAACTGTGGAAACTGGTGAGCAGATAATCCCTTTCCCATGGCAAAGCAATGTCTTTCGACCCGTTGACCCATGGTGGAGGGCTGGCGCATTTTCCGCTTGATCGCCACCGCCGGCGGGGTCATGGAAGCGCAAAACGCCGGGCCGGAACACCGATTCTGGCCTGTTTCCAGTCCGAGGTATGCCCCCATGAAATCCGTCCTGCTCACCGTCCTCCTGCTGGCAACCGGCGCCGTTGCGGCAAACGCCAATGACAGCCGCTACACAGACCTGAAGCCGAAATCCTGCCAGACGATCAGCCAGGCCGAGGACGAAAGCGGCAGCGTCTCCCTGAAATGCAAGGGGCTCGACGGCTATCCTGTCTATGTCAAGGAAGGCGATCTGCGCCAGTCTGCCTTCTTCGGCCCGATCGACGACCTCTATGTCGAGCGCGCCTTCGAAAGTTTCGGCACCTTCAACCATGCCGGCGAGAAGGTCGAATGGCGCGTGGATGCCGGGGGCAAGCCGGTCGCCGCCATCCTGCGCTATGTCATCGAACACGCCGACCCGAAGACCGGGGCGCCGTCCAAGTCCTCGCAAGGACAGATCCTCGTCGTTTCCAAGGTGGCGCAGAAGGACAACGGACAGGGTTGCGTTGCCGGTTATGTCGATGCGCTGGCCAATCCTGACGCCAACGACTTGGCGCGCCAGATCGGCGATACGGTCGTACCCGATTTCCGCTGCGGCAGCGACGAGCCGACCTGGCACGGCAAGAAGGGCGAACGCGCCGACGAGCCGATGCGTTACCTGCCGCAATAACCCTCGAATCGAACGGGAAAAGCGCGCCGGCATAAAAGCCGGCGTGGCCGCGTCAGTTCCAGACGAAACCGACCTTCTTCAGCGAGACTTCACCGAAATCTTCCATGCCCTCGGCAAGGTCGACGCCACCATTGGAGCGGAAGAAGCGGTCGGCATTTTCGCTGTCTTCGAGGCACCAGACGACCAGCCCGTTGCAGCCGATGGATTTCAGCTGGTGGCGGGCTTCCTGAAACAGGCGGTAGCCGAGGCCGATGCCCTGATATTCCGGGCGCAGGTAGATTTCGTAGATTTCGCCTTCCTGCGGCAGCGAGCGGGCGCGGTTGAGCCCGAGCGTCGCATAACCGGCGACGACGCCGGCAACATCGGCAACGAGGATCGTCGCCGGGCCGCGCGTCGCCTTGCGCCACCAGGCTTCGCCGCGGCGCTCCAGCATCTGCGTCAGGGCCTTGTGCGGAATGAGGCCGCCATAGCTGTATTGCCAGGCGCTGCGATGGGCATCCGAAATGGCGCGTGCATCCGCCGGTTCCGCGTGCCGAATCTCGATCGTCAACGTCTTCATAACGCCACTCTGCCTTTGCCCCAACGAAGCACCCCACGCAATCATTGCAGGGGGACCGTTCCGCGGCGCAGAATCACTTCGCGCACGCAGACGGATTTAAGTCATTTTTAACGAAATCAACAAGCCGCAAACCGCGCCGAAGACAAAAAAACGCCCCGCACCTTGGGAGCGGGACGTTTCGCAAACGATGTTTCGAAGGTAGGTCCTCAGGAAGAAACTAAAATCGAAACAATTAGATAGGACACCCTTCCCTTAAAAGGGGCAGCGCCTGAAAACCGTGTCAGGCGTAGCGGGCCTTTTCGAAACGCTTGCGCTCGTTCGGGTCGAGATAGAGCTTGCGCAGGCGGATCGACTTCGGCGTCACTTCCACCAGTTCGTCGTCCTGGATCCAGGACAGCGCGCGCTCAAGCGTCATCTTGATCGGCGGCGTCAGGCGGACGGCTTCGTCCTTGCCGGCGGCGCGGATGTTGGTGAGCTTCTTGCCCTTGAGCACGTTGACTTCGAGGTCGTTGTCGCGCGTGTGGATGCCGACGATCATGCCGGCATAGACCTTTTCGCCGGCATCGATGACCATCGGGCCGCGATCTTCCAGGTTGAACAGCGCGTAGGCAACGGCCTCGCCTGATTCGTTGGAGAGCAGCACGCCGTTGACGCGGCCGCCGATCTCGCCCTTGTAGGGCTGGTAATCGTGGAACAGGCGGTTCATCACGGCGGTGCCGCGCGTGTCGGTCAACAGTTCCGACTGGTAGCCGATCAGGCCACGGGTCGGCGCAAAGAAGCGCAGGCGCACGCGATTGCCGCCCGACGGACGCAGCTCGACCATCTCGGCCTTGCGCTCGGACATCTTCTGGACGACGACGCCGGAATGCTCCTCGTCGACGTCGATGACGACTTCTTCCACCGGCTCCAGCATCTCGCCGGTCGCCTCGTCCTTGTGCATGACGACGCGCGGACGCGACACGGCAAGCTCGAAGCCTTCGCGGCGCATGGTCTCGATGAGCACGGCGAGCTGCAATTCGCCACGGCCGGAAACGAAGAACGAATCCTTCTCGCCCGACTCCTCGATCTTCAGCGCGACATTGCCTTCGGCTTCCTTGAACAGGCGGTCGCGGATGACGCGGCTGGTGACCTTGTCGCCCTCAGTGCCGGCAAGCGGGCTGTCGTTGACGATGAAGGACATGGTGACGGTCGGCGGATCGATCGGCTGCGCCTTCATGGCTTCCATGACCGAGGGGTCGCAGAAGGTGTCGGCAACCGTGCCCTTGGTCAGGCCGGCGATGGCGACGATGTCGCCCGCATGGGCTTCCTCGATCGCGGTGCGCTCGATGCCGCGGAAGGCGAGAATTTTCGTGATACGGCCGTTTTCGATCAGCTTGCCGTCCTGGCCCAGAACCTTGACGGACTGGTTCGGCTTGATCGAGCCGGAATGGATGCGGCCGGTGATGATGCGGCCGAGGAAGGGATTGGCTTCCAGGATCGTGCCGATCATGCGGAACGGGCCATCGGCGACCTTCGGCTCGGGCACGTGCTTGAGCACGAGGTCGAGCAGGGGCGCCATGCCCTCTTCCTTCGGACCATCCGGATTGACGTTCATCCAGCCGTTGCGGCCCGAACCATAGAGGATCGGGAAATCGAGCTGTTCGTCGGTGGCGTCGAGATTGGCGAAGAGGTCGAAGACCTCGTTCAGCACTTCCTCGTGGCGGCCGTCGGGACGGTCAATCTTGTTGATCGCGACGATCGGCTTGAGGCCGACCTTCAGCGCCTTGCCGACCACGAACTTGGTCTGCGGCATCGGGCCTTCGGAGCTATCGACGAGGACGATGGCGCCGTCCACCATCGACAGGATGCGCTCGACTTCACCGCCGAAATCGGCGTGGCCGGGCGTGTCGACGATGTTGATGCGGGTATCCTTCCACTCGATCGACGTCGCCTTGGCGAGGATGGTGATGCCGCGTTCCTTTTCGATGTCGTTCGAATCCATGACGCGTTCCATGACGCGCTGGTTCTCGCGAAACGAGCCGGACTGTTTCAGGAGCTCGTCGACCAGGGTCGTCTTGCCATGGTCAACGTGCGCGATGATCGCGATGTTGCGAAGGGCCATAAATCTATCTCTGAAGCTGGGGCTGCGCTGAAAAACCATGCGCGCCAATTTTCATTGTGGCGCGCTCTTATCCTGTTTTTTGCATTTGCGAAAGGGGGAAGCGCCGTATGGCAGCCATGCGCGTGCCCCCGGACTCTGTCGGAAGCTTCAGGCGTCGGAGCCGGAAAGCGCTTCCGTCATCACCAGGCCCTTCTTGCGCAGCATCGCATCCGGGCTCGGCAGCTTGCCGCGGAAAGCCTTGTAGGCATCCTCGGGATCAATGGAGCCGCCGGTCGAATAGATATTGTCCTTCAGGCGCTTGGCCATGGCGGGATCGAAGGCGTTGCCGGTTTCCTCGAAGGCGGCGAAGGCGTCGGCATCGAGCACTTCGGACCACATGTAGGAATAATAGCCGGCCGAATAGCCGTCGCCGGCAAACACATGCTGGAAGTGCGGCGTCGCGTGGCGCATGACGATGGAAGCGGGCATGCCGATCTCCTCCAGCACCTGCGCCTGGATCTCCATGGGATCGCCACTGCCGTCGCGCGTATGGAACGCCATGTCGACCAGCGCCGAGGAGGTGAATTCGACGGTGTTGAAGCCGGCATTGAAGGTGCGGGCGGCCAGCACCTTGTCGAGCAGCGCCTGCGGCATCGGCGCGCCGGTCTCGTAGTGCACCGCATAATCCTTGAGGATTTCCGGCACCGTCAGCCAATGCTCGTAAAGCTGCGACGGCAATTCGACGAAATCACGCGAGACGCCGGTGCCCGAGACGCTGGGATAGGTGACATCGGAAAGCATGCCGTGCAGCGCATGGCCGAACTCGTGGAACAGCGTGCGGGCGTCGTCGAGCGACAGCAGCGCCGGCTTGCCGGGCGCGGGCTTGGCGAAATTGCAGACATTGTAGATGATGGGCAGCTCGCCGCGTGCGCCGTTCTTCAGCGGCAGCTTGTGCTGCGACTGGAACGAGCTCATCCAGGCGCCGGAACGCTTGGAGGAACGGGCGAAATAATCGCCGAGGAACAGCGCCACCAATCGGTCGTCGCGGTCGCGGATTTCGAAGACGCGGACATCGGGATGATAGGCGGGAATGCCCGGCTTCTCGACGGCGCGAATGCCGAACAGGCGTCCGGCGACATCGAAGCAGGCGGCGATGATCTTTTCGAGCTGCAGATAGGGCTTCAGCTCGGCCTCGGAGAAGTTGAAACGCTCTGCGCGCAGCTTTTCGGCATAGTGACGCCAATCCCAGGGCATGACCGGATGGTTGTGGCCCTCGGCGGCGATCAGGCCGGCAAGCTCACCCTCTTCCTGGCGGGCGCGGGAAAGCGCCTTTTCCCAGACGCCGGTCAGCAGCGCATTCACCGCCTCCGGCGTCTTGGCCATGGTATTGTCGAGCTTCAGCGCCGCGTAGTTATCATAGCCGAGCAGCCTGGCTTTTTCGGCGCGCAAGGCGAGCGTCTTCGCGACGATTTCCCGGTTGTCGGTCGCTGCGCCATTTGCCCCGCGCGACGCCCAGGCGCGAAAAGCCTGTTCGCGCAGGTCGCGTCGTTCCGAAAAGGTGAGGAACGGTTCGACGATCGAGCGCGATAGCGTCACCGCATAGGATCCCTCCGCGCCGCGCTCGGCGGCCGCGGCGGCCATGGCATCGCGCAGGAAGGCCGGCAGGCCGGCGAGATCGGCCTCGTCGGAAAGGATCAGCGACCAGTCCTTTTCATCGGCCAGCACGTTCTGGCCGAAATTGGCCCCGAGGCCGGCCAGTTCCTCGCTGATGGCGGCAAGCCGTTCCTGCTCGGGCTTGGCCAGCTTGGCGCCGGATCTGACAAAACCCTTCCAGTGGCGCTCCAGCACACGCATTTCTTCCAGCGTCAGGCCGAGATCGTCGCGGTGTTCCCACAACGCATCGATGCGGGCGAACAGGGCGGCGTTCATGCCGATCTTCGAATAATGCCGCGACATCTTTGGCGCGATGTCGCGTTCCAGGGCCTGGATCGTCTCGTTGGTATGGGCGCCGGCCCGGTTCCAGAACAGCGCGGAGACGCGCGAGAGCTCGTCGCCGGCCACTTCCAGCGCCACGACCGTATTCTGGAAGGTGGGAGCTTCGGCATTGCCGGCGATGGCGTCGATTTCCGCCTCATGCGCCTTGAGCGCCGACTCGAAGGCGCCGGCGAAATCGCCATCGCCGACGGCATCGAAACGCGGCAGGCCCTCATGGCCGTTCCAATCGAAAATGGCGGAATTGGTTTCGGTCACGGACATGATTCGCTCCTTCGGCCGGCATTGGATGTGGCTATATAAGCGAGGACGACGCGATTTCCCACCATGGCGGCATGGCTGCGCAATGTGCGCGCGAGAATTCCGTCCGACTTGCGGGCAAAAAGTCACCCATGAGAATTAACGATTTGTTAACGATTGACGCTGCGGCCCTCGAACCGCTAGATTCGCGGCAGATCCGTCCGAGGAATGTCCGCCATGGAGATCAATTCTTTACGTTCCTATTACAATTACGGTTTCAGGAACAATACGCGCACATCCAAGATCTCCGGCATCGAGATCGATACCACGGACGCGATTTCGCCTGCCTCGCATTCCAACGAGCAGAATGCCTCCAACCTGGATTTCTCCTCGATGACCCCGCGCGCCCTGCGCGACGTCGCGCGCGCCAGCCTCGACGACGGCGTCATCGACCAGGAAACCTTTTCGGTTCTTTCCCAAGGCCTGCCGATGGAGGCGGTCGACCTCAGCGGCCGGCTGATCGACCTTTCGCATGTCACCGACGAGACGCCCTTCGATTTCCGCAGCTATTTCGAAAGCCAGTTGAACCTCGCCCTATCGATCGGCGATAGCAGGTTGTCGGATTCGCTGCGCCCGGTCGCTTCCTTCGTCGGCGCGGCCTGACGTTTTCAAAAAAAAGCGGAGCCTGTTTTCCCTCAAGGAAATGCAAGGACGAAGCATTGGGCCTTTTCACGAGGTAATCTCAAGAAAAGCTGGACCGCCGTACTGACCTACAGTATGGCGACGCAACCGACTTTAAGGTGGGTTTTGGCGCTCGTATGCGGGAAAACCGCTGAAGCATCCTGGAACGGCTCCAAAACAGTTGCAAGTCGGTTCAAGTCGGACAAGACTTGCTTTGGGGAAAACAAGATAGGGGCCTTTAGCGAGGGCGGCATGCCGCCCGGTCGCCGGGACTTGATGACAATGCCGAACAACATCACGCCAAACGCCCTGGGTTTCCTGATCGCCGATAGCGCCCGTCTGTTGCGCATGGCTTTCGAGAAGCGGATCGCCGGCGCCGGTCTCAACATCACCGCCGGCGAGGCTCGCACGCTGATGCAGGTCGCCGCCGTCAGCGGCAGCCGCCAGCTCGATATCGCCGCCCGCATGGGCGTCGAGCCGATGACCGTCTGCACCTTTCTCGACAAGCTGCAGGCCGAAGGACTGATCGAACGCCAGCAGGATCCGGCCGACCGCCGCGCCAAGAAGATCGTGCTGACGCCGCGCTCGGATACTATCGTCCAGGCGATCAACGACGAGATCGAAGGCCTGCTCGCCGAAGCGACGCAAGGCATGAACGACGACATGCGCAGGAGCATGGAAGGCGCGCTGGTGAAACTGCGCGACAATCTTCAGAAAGGCGAGCGCGGCGCGCGCGAGGCCTGAGCGCTTGATAACCGGCAGCGACGAAAGGTCGCGGCCGTTCCCGCCGGCGTTTTGATCCATCTCAAACCCTGTGGCGCCTGTCGTCTTATGTCTCGACCGTTACGATTTCGTTCGATCAAGGAGAGACACATGAACGACAAGGGTTCGATCCTCAGGGCAGCGCTGGCGGCAGCGACCCTTCTCGCCGGCAGCGGCGCGGCATTCGCGGCGGACATGGCTCCGGTCTCCGAAGCGCCGGTCGCCGCCGAGACCATCAGCGCGAAAAGCCCTTGGCAGGTGCGCCTGCGCGGCCTCGGCGTCATCACCCGTGACTCCGGCTTCGTCGATGGCATCGCCGGCTCCGGCCTGTCCTTCTCGGACACCGCCATTCCGGAACTGGATTTTTCCTATTATTTCACCGACAACATCGCCGCCGAACTGATCCTCGGCACCACCTATGCGAAGGTTTCCGGTGAAGGCTCCATCGACGGGCTCGGCGAGGTCGGAAAGACCTGGCTGCTGCCGCCGACCCTGACGCTGCAATATCATTTCACCGATTTCGGCGCGTTCAAGCCCTATGTCGGCGCCGGCGTGAACTACACGATGTTCTACCACCAGAAGGGAATCAACGCCTCGTCGCTCGACGTCAAGAACAGCTTCGGCGCCGCCCTTCAGGTCGGCTTCGACTACATGATCGACGATCACTGGGGCGCCAACGTCGATGTGAAGAAGATCTTCCTGCGCCCGGACTGGGAAGGCACGCTCGGCACGACGCCGATCAGCGGCAAGGCCAATCTCGACCCCTGGCTGGTCGGCGCCGGCGTCACCTACCGCTTCTGATGCGGCGGGCCACGGCGGGAAAGGCTTTCCCTTTCCCGCCGCTTTGGGTTATGGGCTTTGCCGATGACCCATTCCACCTTCGCCATCCTGCTCGGCGGCATGCTGACGCCCAATCCGCGGCTTGCCGCAACGCTTGACGGCGCGCGCGTGATCGCCGCCGATGGCGGCATGCGCCATGCCCGCGCGCTCGGGCTGACACCGGAACTCTGGGTCGGCGATTTCGATTCCACCCCCGCCGCCCTGCTGGCTGAATGGCCGGACGTGCCGCGCATGCCCTATCCGGCCGCGAAAGCCGCGACGGACGGCGAGATCGCCGTCGCAGAGGCGCTCGCGCGCGGCGCAACCCGTATTCTGCTGGTCGGCGCGCTCGGCGGCGATCGCTCAGACCATGCCTTCCAGCTCTATCTCTCCGCCATACGTCTTGCCGAGGATGGCCTCGACATCCTCATGACCTCGGGTGAAGAAGAGGCGCTGCCGCTGCTGCCGGGGCAAAAGCATCTCGACCTGCCGGAAGGCGCGCTGTTTTCGGTGCTCGGCCTCACCGCGCTCGATGGCCTCACCATCGTCAACGCCCGCTATCCGCTCGATAATTTCCACCTGCCCTTCGGCTCGTCGCGCACGGTTTCCAACGTCGCCAACGGCCCGGTGGCGGTGACGCTTCGTTCCGGCAAGGCGCTGATCCTTGCCCGCCCCTTCGATTTTTCAGGAGCCTGAGCCCCATGGCGCCGCCCATTCTCAAACTCGACGACATCCACCTCAGCTTCGGCGGCGCGCCGCTGCTCGACGGCGCCAATTTCCAGCTCGAACCCGGCGACCGCGTCTGCCTCGTCGGCCGCAACGGCTCGGGCAAATCGACGCTGATGAAGATCGCCGCCGGCATGGTCGAGCCGCAATCCGGCGAAGTCTTCCGTCATCCCTCCGCCACCGTGCGCTACCTGCACCAGGCCCCGGATTTCGAGGGTTATTCGACTGTGCAGGCCTATGCCGAGGCCGGCCTGGGTCCGAGCGACGATCCCTACCGCGTCGCCTATCTGCTCGAACATCTCGGCCTGTCGGGCGAGGAAGACCCGAAGAATCTTTCCGGCGGCGAGGCGCGCCGCGCCGCCCTTGCCCGCGTCATGGCCCCGGAGCCGGATATCCTGCTGCTCGACGAGCCGACCAACCATCTCGACCTGCCGACCATCGAATGGCTGGAAGGCGAATTGCAGAAGACCCGCAGCAGCCTCGTGCTGATCTCGCACGACCGCCGCTTCCTCGAAAAGGTCTCGACCGCGACCGTCTGGCTGGATCGCGGCCAGTCGCGCCGCCTCGACCGGGGCTTTGCCCATTTTGAAGCCTGGCGCGACCAGGTACTGGAAGCCGAGGAACTGGAACAGCACAAGCTCGGCAAGGCGATCGAGCGCGAGGAGCACTGGCTGCGCTACGGCGTCACCGCAAGGCGCAAGCGCAACATGCGCCGTCTCGGCGAATTGCAGCAGATGCGCGCCGATTATCGCGGCCACAAGGGACCGCAGGGCACGGTGCAGGCGAGCGCCGCCGATGCCCGCGAATCCGGCAAGCTGGTGATCGAGGCGGACAAGATCACCAAGACCTATGGCGAACGCACCATCGTCGCGCCGTTTTCGATCCGCGTCCATCGCGGCGATTGCATCGGCCTCGTCGGCCCCAACGGCGCTGGCAAGACGACGCTGCTGAAAATGCTGACCAGCCAGCTCGAACCCGATAGCGGCACCATCCGCCTCGGCACCAATCTCGACATCGCCACCCTCGACCAGAAGCGCGAGGATCTGAACCTCGACGACACGCTCGCCCATTATCTGACTGACGGCCGCGGCGAAAACCTGCTGGTCAATGGCGAGCAGCGCCATGTGACCGGCTATATGAAGGATTTCCTGTTCCAGCCGGAACAGGCGCGCACGCCGATCTCCAGCCTCTCCGGCGGCGAGCGCGCGAGGCTGATGCTGGCCCGCATCCTCGCCCGGCCCTCCAACCTGCTGATCCTCGACGAGCCGACCAACGACCTCGACATCGAGACGCTCGACCTGTTGCAGGAACTGGTCTCGGGCTATGCCGGCACCGTCATCCTCGTCAGCCACGACCGCGATTTCCTCGACCGCACCGTGACCTCGACCATCGCCCCCGCCGACCCGGAAAGCCCGGATGGACGCTGGATCGAATATGCCGGCGGCTATTCCGACATGCTGGCGCAGCGCAGGGGTGCAGCCGAGGAACGGCGCAAGGCGGAAAAAGCCGAGAAGGCGAAAGCCGCAGACAGCGCCCCGGCCGCATCCGCCGACGGCGCGAAATCCAAGGGCAAACTGTCCTACAAGCAGAAATTCGCGCTCGAAAACCTGCCGAAGGAGATGGCGAAGAGCGAAGCCGAGATCGCCAAACGCGAAGAGCGCATGGCCGATCCGAACCTGTTCTCCAAGGATCCCGCCGCCTTCAACAAGCTCGCCGCAGAGCTTGAAAAGCTGCGCGACGACCTGACCCGCATGGAAGAGGAATGGCTGGAACTGGAAATGCTGCGCGAGGAATTGGAGGGATAATTCCTTTTATGCCGGCTGCGGCACCGGCTCGGCGCCGTTGGTCACTTCCAGATGCAGGATACGCGGCCGCGTGGCGGCGATGAAGGCTTCGGAGCGGCCGATATAGATGATGCCGACCCGGTCGAGGCTGGCAAGCGCCGAGGACAGCCGCTCGGCGACCTCCGGTTCCAGCCCTTCCAGCGTATCCTCGAAAACGATCCAGTCGGCCGGCGTCAGCAGAATGCGGGCGACCGCCAACGCCACCTGCTGCTCGCGGTCGAGCTGGCGGTCCCAGCGCGCGGCGACATCGAGGCGCGGGATGAGCTCGGCAAGCCCCACCCGCTCCAGCGCCGCCGCGATGCGTTCGTCGCCATAGGCATCGGCCTGGACAGGAAAGGCGATGGCATCGCGCAACGGCGCCTGCGGCAGATAGGACACATAGGGCACGAACAGCATATGTGCCTTTTCCGGCAGCACGATCGTCCCCGTCCAGTCCGCCCACCAGCCGGCCAGCGCCGCAAACAGCAGGCGGCGGTTGGCGCCGGGATCGCCGTTGACGACGATACGTTCACCGGGGTGGATGACGATATCGGTCTCCTTGAGGCGAAAGCTGCCCGAGGCCTGCCCGGCCGAGACCGCGACATTGCGCAGCACCACGGCGTCCCCGTCCGCCTGGGCCGGATGCTTGCAATCGGCGGCCGGCGGATGGGTTTCCATCAGCACCAGCGCCTGGCGGAAATTGGCGACGCGCATCAGCGACGCCTTCCAGTCGGCGATGGTGCTGAAATTGTCGACATACCAGCGCAGCGCCGTATAGACCTGGTTGAAGGCACCGACCGCCATCATCAGCCCGCCAAAGGTCAGATCCCCGGAGAAATAGACGGGCGCGGCGATCAGGATCGGCGCGATGATCGTCAGCCAGCCATAACCGGCCGAAACCCAGCGCAGGTTGGTGGTGGCCATGGCCAGCTTGCCCATGGTCTTCAGGATGGCGGAGATATCGCCGTCGATGCGCCGGCGCTCGGTCTCCTCGCCCTGTTGCAGAGTGATCGCCGTCAGGTTCTCGTTGGCGCGCATCAGCGAGGTGCGCAATTGCGCTTCCTTGGCGTAGCGCTCGGCGGTCAGCGCCGGCAGGCTGCGCCCGACGACGGTGCTGAGCAGCGAAGCCGAGCCGGCATAGAGGAAGACGGCCCAGACCATATAGCCGGGAATGGCGAGCGGCTGTCCGTGAAAGGTGACCGAGAATCCCGAGGACAGATCCCAGAGCACCCCGACGAAGCTGACCAGCATGATCGTCGATTGCGTCAGCCCGATCGCCAGGCTGGTGGTGATATCGGACAGATGCGCCGAATCCTCGTGCAGGCGCTGGTCCGGATTGACGCCGAGGATGCCGGCGGCCGAGAGCCGGAGCGCCCGGCGCGGATAGAGCCATTGGCCGAGCAGGTCGCGCGTCAGCCCGTCGCGCATGCGGATCGCCAGGATCTGGTTCACCCAGGTCTGCCCGACATTGAGCAGCAGCAGGACGCCGGCGATGACGGCGAAGATCCGGAGTTGATGCAGGAAGCCGGAGAGATCACGCCGCTCCAGCGAATCGTAAAAGGTGCCGTTCCAGTCGTTGAGCAGCACCTGCACGAAGGCGGTGGCGAGGATGATGGCGAGGATGAGCGTCCAGAAGAAGATAAGGCGGCTGCGAACCGGCGAACCCCACAAGGCCCGCAGCATCATGCGGATCTGCGACATGAAACCGATGGCCGGCTCGCCGGTATCGGCGTTGTGGCGCTCGGATGCTGCTTCGTCATTCGCCATGGAGTTCGTTGTCTTCCGCCTGAATCCCTCATGTATAGGACAGGCATCTTGTGTGAAGGTGGTTTCATTGCGGCGGCGGAAATTTTTTAAGGGCCGAGATTTCCGGTTTCAGGGCTTATGCGCTAGGGTGCCGCCGATTTTGCTTTATCGTATCGCCCAAGGGGTCACATGCAGTTTCAGGGTACGGATGCCTATATCGCCGACAAGGATCTGATGGTCGCGGTCAATGCCGCCATCAAGCTGGAGCGGCCGCTTCTGGTCAAGGGCGAGCCCGGCACCGGCAAGACCGAGCTGGCGCGACAGGTGGCCGCGGCCCTCGGCCTCGACCTGCTCGAATGGAACGTCAAGTCGACGACCAAGGCGCAGCAGGGGCTTTACGAATACGATGCCGTCTCGCGCCTGCGCGACAGCCAGCTCGGCGACGAACGCGTCAACGACGTCGCCAACTACATCCGCAGGGGCAAGCTCTGGCAGGCCTTCGAGACGGACAGGAAATGCGTGCTGCTGATCGACGAGATCGACAAGGCCGACATCGAATTCCCCAACGACCTTTTGCAGGAACTCGACCGCATGGAATTCCATGTCTACGAGACCGGCGAGACGATCCGCGCCCGCCAGCGGCCGATCGTCATCATCACCTCCAACAACGAGAAGGAACTGCCGGACGCCTTCCTGCGCCGCTGCTTCTTCCATTACATCCGCTTTCCCGACCCGGATACGCTGGCCCGTATCGTCGAGGTGCATTATCCCGGCATCCGCCAGCAGCTGCTCTCCAGCGCGCTGACCGCCTTCTACGAGATCCGCGACACGCAGGGGCTGAAGAAGAAGCCGTCCACCTCGGAGGCGCTCGACTGGATCCGCCTGCTGGTCGCCGACGAGGTCGATCCGGCCGACCTGCGCGGCTCGGCGAAAAATGCACTGCCGCGCCTGCACGGGGCGCTGTTGAAGAACGAACAGGACGTGCACCTGTTCGAGCGCCTCGCCTTCATGGCGCGCCGCGACTGATCCTTGATTCTTGCCGCGCCGGAGCGTATCTAGAACATCGTGGTGATTTGGCCGGCCGGCTTGCAGCCACGTTAAATAAGTCGCTAAAGGGCCGTGCGTCACGGACCGGTTAGCGTTTTTATTCGCGCGGCCGGTTTTTCTTGTTTTGAACGAGTGACAGCACGATGCCCATCAAGATCCCCGATACCTTGCCCGCCTTCCAGACCCTCGTGAACGAGGGCGTGCGGGTGATGACCGAGACCGTGGCCGTCCGCCAGGACATCCGCCCGCTCCAGATCGGCCTGCTGAACCTCATGCCGAACAAGATCAAGACCGAGATCCAGATGGCGCGCCTGGTCGGCGCCAGCCCGCTGCAGGTCGAATTGTCGCTGATCCGCGTCGGCGGCCACAAGGCCAAGAACACCTCCGAAGACCATCTTCTCTCCTTCTACGAGACCTGGGAGGAGGTACGCCACCGCAAGTTCGACGGTTTCATCATCACCGGCGCGCCGGTGGAAACCCTCGACTACGAGGACGTGACCTACTGGAACGAGATGCAACGCATCTTCGACTGGACTGTTACCAATGTCCATTCGACGCTGAACGTCTGCTGGGGCGCCATGGCCGCCATCTATCATTTCCACGGCGTGCCCAAGCATCTGCTCAAGGAAAAGGCGTTCGGCGTCTATCGCCATGTAAACCTGAAGCCTTCCTCGGTCTATCTCACCGGCTTCTCCGATGATTTCGGCGTGCCGGTCTCGCGCTGGACGGAGGTGCGCCGCGCCGATGTCGCCAAGGTGCCGGGTCTGGAAATCCTGATGGAATCGAAGGAAATGGGCATCTGCCTGATCCATGAGAATGCCGGCAACCGCCTCTATATGTTCAATCATGTCGAATATGATTCGACCTCGCTTGCCGACGAATATTTCCGCGACGTCGATGCCGGCGTGCCGATCAAGATGCCGCACGACTATTTCCCGCACAATGATGCCAGCCTGCCGCCGCTCAACCGCTGGCGCAGCCATGCGCATCTGTTCTTCGGCAACTGGATCAACGAGATCTACCAGACGACCCCCTACGATCTCGAGGAGATCGGCAATGACAGGTGAGAGCATGAGCGAACTTCACATCCGCTCCATCGAGGCGAAGGACGAGGCGGACTGGCGCCGCCTCTGGACCGCATACCTCGCCTTTTACGAAACCGTGCTGCCGGAGGAGATCTACGTCTCGACCTTCGCGCGGCTGCTCAGCGGCGCGCCGAACGAATATCGCGGCTTCATCGCTTTCGATAACGGCCGCGCCGTGGGGCTGGCGCATTACCTGTTTCACCGCTCCTGCTGGCATATCGACAATGTCTGCTATCTCCAGGATCTGTTCGCCGATCCGGACGTGCGCGGCAAGGGTGTCGGCCGGGCGCTGATCGAGGCGGTCTATGGCGCGGCGCAGGCTGAAGGGTCGAAGGAGGTCTACTGGATGACGCAGGAATTCAACGCCACGGCGCGCAGGCTCTACGACCGAATCGCCGAAAAGACGCCCTTCCTCGTCTATCAGCGGAATTTCTGATGTTCCTGCCCTTCTTCCTGCGGCTGAAAGCAGTGGGCGTGCCGGTCACGCTCCGGGAATTCCTGCTGCTTCTCGAAGCGATGAAGACGGGCATCGCCGATTTCGACATCGAGGCGTTCTATTACCTCGCCCGCACGGCGCTGGTGAAGGACGAGCGTTTCATCGACCGCTTCGACCGCGTCTTTTCCGAGAGTTTCAAAGGACTGGAGGCACTCGCAGGAACGCCCGGCGAGGCCGGCCCTTCCCCGCGCGACCTGCCGGAGGAATGGCTGCGGCGGCTGGCGGAAAAGCACCTGAGCGCCGAGGACAAGGCGTTGGTCGAGAGCCTCGGCGGTTTCGACAAGTTGATGGAAACCCTGCGCCAGCGGCTGGCCGAGCAGAAGGGCCGCCACCAGGGCGGTTCGAAATGGATCGGCACCGCCGGCACCTCGCCCTTCGGCGCCTATGGCTATAACCCCGAGGGCGTGCGCATCGGCCAGGACGGTTCCCGCCACCGCCGGGCGGTCAAGGTCTGGGATCGGCGCGAATTCCGCAATTTCGACGACACGGTCGAACTCGGCACCCGCAACATCAAGGTGGCGCTGAAGCGCCTGCGCCGCTGGGTGCGCGACGGCGCCGCCGACGAGCTCGACCTTGCCGGCACCATCCGCGCCACCGCCGAGCACGGTTATCTCGACGTCCAGACCCGGCGCGAGCGCCGCAACGCCGTCAAGCTCCTGATGTTCTTCGATGTCGGCGGCTCGATGGACGACCACGTCCGCGGCGTCGAGGAGCTGTTTTCAGCGGCGAAGGCCGAGTTCCGCCATATGGACTCTTTCTATTTCCACAATTGCCTCTACGAGGGCGTGTGGAAGGACAATCGCCGCCGCCGTGCCGAGATCACCCCGACCTTGGACATCATCCGCACTTTCGGCCCGGATTACCACGTCGTATTCGTCGGCGACGCCGCCATGAGCCCCTACGAGATCAGCCATTCCGGCGGCTCGGTCGAGCATTGGAACCCGGAAGCCGGCGCCGTCTGGCTTTCCCGCATCACCGGCCATTTCCGCAAATGCATCTGGCTGAACCCGATGCGGCAGGAGCATTGGGGTTATACCACCTCGACCGGCATGATCCGCGCGCTGATGGGGGGACAGATGTATCCGCTGACGCTCGGCGGCCTCGACCGGGCGATGCGCGCCTTGTCGAAATAAAGCCGGTTGCAGTCGCGGCCAAAGCGACGCATCTTGCGCCCCGGTAAAGAAGCGCGAGGCGCTTCAGGAAAGAGTCGATAGCAGGCGATCCATGAGCAGCGAACGGGAAATTTTCGGCACGACGGCGAGCGGCGAAACGGTCTACCGGGTGGAGCTGCGCGGCGGCGGCCTGCGGGCCAAGGTCTTGACCTGGGGCTCGGTCATCCAGGATCTGCGCCTCGACGGCCACGCGCCGCCGCTGGTGCTCGGTTTCGAGAGTTTCGAGCCCTATCCGCTCCATTCTCCCTATTTCGGCGCCAGCCCCGGCCGCAACGCCAACCGCATCGCCAATGGCCGCTTCATGCTCGACGGCCACGAAGTCCAGCTTGACCGCAACGAGCGCGGCGTCACCCACCTGCATGGCGGCACCGGCAATATCGGCAAGAGCAACTGGTCGATCGCCGATCTCTCCGAAGACCGGGTGGTGCTGCGCATCGTCGACCCCGCCGGTCGCGCCGGCTATCCCGGCAATTGCGAGATCACCGCCACCTATCACCTGCGCGACGACGGCGTGCTCTCGGTGATCTACGATTCGACCACCGATGCGCCGACCCCGGTCAATGTCTGCCAGCATTCCTATTTCAATCTCGACGGCCGCGACGATGCGCTCGGCCACGACCTGATGATCGCCGCCGACCATTACCTGCCGACCAACGAGGCGCAGGTGCCGACCGGCGAACTGCGCCCGGTCGTCGGCACGCCCTTCGATTTCCGCCAGATGAGCCCGATGAAGCGGGTCGAGAACGGCGAGCAGGTGCTGTTCGATCATAATTTCTGCCTGTCGCGCGCCCGCATGCCGAAGCGCCCGGTGGCGCTGGCCCGCAGCCTCAATTCCGGCGTGACCCTGGAGGTGCGCACCAGCGAACCCGGCGTGCAGTTCTATGCCGGCTTCAAGGTCAACGCCCCCGTGCCCGGCCTCGACGGCCGGCGTTACGGGCCGTTTGCCGGCTTCTGCCTGGAGACCCAGGTCTGGCCGGATGCCGTCAACCATGCGGATTTCCCGCCCTCGATCCTGCGACCCGGCGAAACCTTGCGCCAGGAGACGGATTACGTCTTCTCGAAAAGCTGAAAATTTTTTGACGCGCCTGTCGGAAACGCGGCCACCGGGACGTCTTCAAGTGATCAGGACGGCGAGGATTGCCGCCCCTGGACACCAGGAGACGAACATGACCGAGACCACCGATCCGAAAACCGCGCCCTATCCGAACCCCAAGGTGCTCGGCGGCGTCGTGCCTTACCTCACCGTCGACGGCGCCCGCAAGGCGGCGGAATTCTACCGGAAGGCCTTCGGCGCCGAGCTGGTCTACGCCTATCCGGACGACGACAAGGGACGCACCATGCATGTGCATCTCTACGTCAACGGCAGCTCGATCATGCTGAGCGACGCCTTTCCCGAATACGGCCATCCGCTCACCGCTCCGCAATCCTTCGCGCTGAACGTCATCGTCGACGATATCGACGCATGGTGGGAGCGCGCCGTCGAGGCGGGCGCCGAGCCGCTGATGCCGGTCGAAAAGATGTTCTGGGGCGACCGCTTCGGGCAGGTGCGCGATCCGTTCGGCGTCATCTGGAGCATGAACGAACCGGCGAAAAGCTGACGCCCTTGCCGGCCGCACCGGCCCCCCGCTCGGCGCCGACCAGCGACACCACCCGGTTGCGCCCTTCGGTCTTGGCCGCATAGAGATTGGCGTCGGCGCGGACGATCGCGTCATGGACGCTGCGGTCGCCGGGTTCGGCGACTGCACAGCCGAAGCTCGCCGTTACCTGCCGGTCGATGCCGATCGCCGGCCAGCCATGCGAGGCGACGGCCAGCCGCAGCATGTCGGCGAGCACGCCCGCCTCCGTCAGCGCATAGCCCGGCAGGCAGATGACGAATTCCTCGCCGCCGAAACGCGCCGCCAGCGCCTGCGCCGGCAAATAACGGGTCAGGATGGCGGCGATGGCGACCAGCACCTTGTCGCCCTGCGGATGGCCGAAAGCATCGTTGATCTGCTTGAAACGGTCGATATCGCAAACGATGACCGCGCCGGAAAATCCGCCCCGCCCGCTTCGGTCGGCCAGCGCCTGCTCGAAGCCGCGCCGGTTGAGCATGCCGGTCAGCGCATCGCGCTCCGCCGCATGGCGATAGCGCGCCAGCACGTCGAGCGCAACGGTGGCGAGCGCCGTCAGCGCCAGCAGCAGGCTTATGGCGCTCGCCGTTGTCTGCATGATCGCCGCATAGTCGGATGTCGCAAAGTCCGCCATGTCCGCCGGCACCCGCGCCAGGAGCAGGAAGATGTTGCGTAGCACGGTTTCGAGGATCACCATGCCCGCCAGCCCCAGCAACACGACATCCAGCCAGCGGCGTGGATGGCGGACGCTGAGCACCAGCGGCACGAACAGCAGCAGCACGGTGACGAAATCGTTGAACAGCAGTTCGAGTTCGAGATCGCCAGCGACGAGATCGGCATAGACGGCGGCGGCAAGCCCGGCCAGCGCCAGCCCGCCGCGCAGCAGCCGGTAAGTCGGGCGCCGGAAATGCTCCAGCATCGCCTGGCCATAGAAATAGAAGGCGCCGATGAACAGCGCATCGCAGATCAGCGCCACCGCCGGGATCGGCAGCCAAAAGCGCAGAGACGGACCGGCGAAGGCCGCCGCCGCCAGCCCGTAGCCGATGCCCCAGGAAAGCGCCGGCCTTCGCTCGTAGCGCGCCACCAACAGGAAGGCGCTCCCGAAGGTCAGGAGAATGAAAGGCAGCAGAAAGGCGAAATTATCGGCGGCTTCCATCGGTCGTCCCGGCTCGTCGGCGGCTCGATGCGAGCCATGCTGCACTGCCACCGTAGACCGGGCGTCTTAAGAAATGCAAAATGGCCCGCGGCAAGACGGTTGTTGCCGCGGGGAGATCGATATCGAAATGGGACAATGGCCTTTTCAGTCGAGCACGATCTGCAGCTTGACGTCGTCTGGCCGGCCTTCCACCGCCCGCTCGAAAGCCTTGATCGACTCCTCGAAGGAGAAGGTTTCCGAAATCAGCGGCTTGAGATCGACGCGGCCCGAGCCGATGAGCGCGATCGCCCGCTCGTATTGATGGGCATAGCGGAAGACCGATTCGACGCGCAGTTCCTTGGTCGACATGGTCGAGACATCGAAGGCGATCGGCTGCACCGGCATGCCGACCACGACGATGACGCCGCCCGGACGCGGCAGTTCCATGATTGTTTCCCAGGCATTCGGCGCGCCGGAGCATTCGAAGACGACGTCGGCGCCCCAGCCGTCGGTCAGGCGGGAGATTTCCCCGGCAAGGTTCTTCTCGCGGATGTTGACGGGGATCACGCCCTGGTAGCGCGCGGCGATGTCCAGCTTCGGCTGGGCGAGATCGGCGATGACGACGCGTGCGCAGCCGCCGGCGAGTGCGGCAATCGCCACCATGGTGCCGATCGGCCCGGCGCCGAGCACCACGGCGGTGTCGCCGGGGGTGATCTTCGCCTTGGTCGCCGCCTGCATGCCCACCGCGAAGGGCTCGACCATCGCGCCCTCGGCAAAGCTGACATTGTCGGGCAGCTTGAAGGTGTAATTGGCCGGATGCACCACATGCGCCGTCAGCACGCCATGGATCGGCGGCGTCGCCCAGAAGGTCACGGCCGGATCGACATTGTACATGCCCAGCCGGCTCGCCTTGGAGTTCGGATCGGGAATGCCGGGCTCCATGCAGACGCGGTCGCCGACCTTGAGATGCGTGACGCCTTCGCCGACCTCGACCACTGTGCCGGCCGCCTCATGGCCGAGCACCATCGGCGCCTCGACGACGAACGGGCCGATCCTGCCATGCGTATAATAATGCACGTCAGAGCCGCAGACGCCGACGGTGTGGATCTTGATCTTCACCTGGCCCGGACCGGTGTCGAGCGGCAGGTCGATATCGCGAAGGGAAAGTTCGTTTTGACGTTCGAGAACGAGGGCGCGGACATTTGCCATGATGGTTCCTCCAAATGTTCGTAACCTATACAAATTCGGCGCGAAAATCGATTCCCCTCAGGCGGATTTTCAGCGCGCCAGCTTGCCCTCTTCGGCCTTGTAGAAATACTGGCTGGCCACCAGCCATCCCTTCAATGGCCGCAGCGGCGGAATACAGGTCGCAAGCATGAACGGCAGGGTGATGACCAGATGCGCCCAGAGCGGCGCCGAGAACGCCACTTCCAGCCAGACCCCGAGCAGCACCGAAGGCACGCAGGCGAAGCAGATGACGAAGAAGGCCGGGCCATCGGCCGGATCGGCGAAACCGTAATCCAGCCCGCAGACCTCGCAGGACGGCCGCATCGACAGGAAACCCTTGAAGATATGGCCCTGACCACAGCGCGGGCAGCGTCCACGGATGCCGGTCTGCATCGGGGGTAGAGGGGGCCACTGGCTTTCCATGACGGCTTCTCCTGTCATTGACGGCGTATCATGCATACAATTACATGAATGATTGCAGTCAATCAAATAGGAATTCCGCAAATCGGCGTCGATAGGCCAGATTGACGCAGCCAATGGATGCCGCACAGCGGCGGAAACAAAAAGGGAGCCCGGAGGCTCCCTTGTTATTGATCGCTGATTGACCGGATCAATTGTCCTTGCGCCGTACCGGCAGGCGTTCGCTGACGAACAGCGCCAGGATGGTGCAGATCGCACCCGACAGCAGATAATAGCCGACGAAGGGCAGGCCGAATTTGCTGGACAGCGTCAGCGCCACCAGCGGCGCGAAGCCGGCGCCGATCAGCCAGGACAAATCCGAGGTCAGCGCCGCGCCGCTGTAGCGATAGCCGAGGCTGAAGCGCGAGGAGACCGAGCCGGCCGCCTGGCCGAAGGACAGGCCGAGCACGCCGAAGCCCATGATGACGAAGGCGTCCTGCCCGCCATTGCCGGAGCCGATCAGCCACGGCGCCAGGAAGCTGAACGCCGCGATGAGGATCGCCGAAACGAAAAGTTGCGCCCGGCGGCCGATCATGTCGGCGATCGGCCCGGAGACGACGATGGCGGCGATGCCGACCGCAGCACCTGCGACCTGCACCAAAAGGAAGGTGCTGGTCGACTGGTTGCCGAACAGGGTCATCCACCCCAGCGGGAAGATGGTGACCAGATGGAACATGGCGAAGCTGGCGAGCGGCACGAAGGCGCCGATCAGGATATCGCGGCCATGAACGCTGACGACATCGACGACCGAGCGCGCCTCGAGCTCGTGCTGCTCGAGCAGCGTGCCGAATTCCTGGGTCATGACCAGGCGCAACCGGGCAAAGAGCGCCACGACGTTGATGGCAAAGGCGACGAAGAAGGGATAGCGCCAGCCCCAGCTCAAAAAATCCTCGCTCGACAGGCTGGCGACCAGATAGGCGAACAGGATGCTGGCCAGCGCGAAGCCGATCGGCGCGCCGAGTTGCGGGATCATTGCATACCAGCCGCGGCGTTTGTGCGGCGCATTGAGGGCCAGCAGCGAGGCGAGCCCGTCCCAGGCGCCGCCCAGCGCGAAACCCTGGCCAAGCCGGAACAGCGCCAGCAGCGCCACCGACCACATGCCGAGCGTCTCGTAACCGGGCAGGAAGCTGATCGCAGCCGTCGAGCCGCCGAGAACGAACAGCGCGATCGTCAGCTTGGTGCCGCGTCCGTGGCGGCGGTCGATCTCCATGAACACCACCGAGCCGATCGGACGGGCGATGAAGGCCAGCGAAAAGATCGCGAAGGAATAGAGCGTCGCCGTCAGCCGGTCCGGCGCGAAGGGAAACATCACCTGCGGGAAGACCAGCACCGAGGCGAGTCCGTAGACGAAGAAGTCGAAGAATTCCGACATGCGCCCGATGATGACGCCGAGCGCGATATTGCCCGGCGAGACATGCTCTCCGGCATGCATGCGGCGGGCGTCGCGTTCGAGAGCGGACGACGTCGGCCTCAGATTCGTTGCAGCGGTCATATCGACAAACGCCTCCTCATTCAGCAATGCCAGCGTCAAAGCATCGCAGCCACGATGGTTCAACAAAGCGGAAAGCATATCAAGCCCGCTTGCGTCAAATAGTTCATCAAATTCATGCGCGCGGCAATTTGCCCGATTATGGCGTGACTCTCTGGCGATCTGCGCGATTCCCGATATATTGGCTTTCGTCAAGCCGCGAACCCGGGCGCGGCGTGGCCAGAACTCCGGATCCAAGCGTTCCGAGAGACGATTTCGCATTGCGACAGCGATGCTGCACTGCGACCAAAGACCTCATATCCCTCGCCGCGACGATGCATTAGTCGCGGTCTGACCGATTGAAGAAGAGCTTGGACCCGTGAGAAGCCTGTCGAAGATTTACCGCTTTGCCCTCCTCCTGCCGCTGCTGATGCTGGCCGGCTGCAATCTGGTGGTGATGGCGCCCTCCGGCGACATCGCCGCGCAACAGCGGGACCTGATCCTGGTCTCGGTCGTCCTGATGCTGCTGATCATCGTGCCGGTCATGGCGCTGATCATGCTGTTCGCCTGGCATTACCGCCATACGAACACCGAGGCGCATTACGATCCCGACTGGCACCATTCCACGGCGCTGGAAGTGGTCATCTGGTCGGCGCCGCTGGTCATCATCATCGCGCTCGGCGCCGTTACCTGGATCAGCACCCACAAGCTCGATCCCTACCGGCCGCTCGACCGCATCGATGCCGAGCGCCCCGTCCCCGCCGGCGTCAAGCCGCTGACGGTGGAGGTCGTGGCGCTCGACTGGAAATGGCTGTTCGTCTATCCCGAGTTCGGCATCGCCACCGTCAACGAGATGGCCGCCCCCGTCGACAGGCCGATCGATTTCAAGATCACCGCCTCCTCGGTGATGAACTCCTTCTACATTCCCGCGCTCGCCGGCCAGATCTACGCCATGCCCGGCATGCAGACCAAGCTGCACGCCGTCATCAACCAGCCCGGCGAATTCGACGGCTTCTCCGCCAATTACAGCGGCGAAGGCTTTACCCATATGCGCTTCAAGTTCCACGGGTTCGACGCCAAGGGTTTCGACGACTGGGTGGCCCGCGCCAAATCGCAAGGCACCGCGCTCAATCGCGACACCTACCTCAAGCTCGAAAAACCGAGCGAACGCGAGCCGGTGCGCTACTATGCCAGCGTCGAGAACGGCCTCTTCGACGCCATCCTCAATCTCTGCGCCCAACCCGGCAAGATGTGCATGAACGAGATGATGCATATCGACATGAAGGGCGGCGCAGGCAAGGAAAGCGCCGAAAACCGCGAGAGGCTGCAATACGACAACCGCCATGCCGAGCAGGGCGAGAAAGCCCCCGCCGCCACCTTCCCGGCGACCGGCCAGCCCGCCTTCAGCGACGAGAAGCCGGAGGGCACCGGCACCCAGTCCGGCGGGCACGAGGGCCATTCGATGCCCGGCATGGATCATGGCGGCGATCCGGCCCCGGCCCAGCTCAATGCCGAATGACCGCAGACTTCGTGGCGCGGCACGCGTCGAGACGACATCAATGAACAGGTTGACCCGATGTTTTCCAATCCTGACCTCGTGAAGTTCATCTTCGGCCGGTTGACGCTGGAGGCGATCCCCTATCACGAGCCGATCCTGGTGGTGACCTTCCTCGCGGTCGCCGTCGGCGGCCTCGCGCTGCTTGCCGCGCTGACCTATTTCAAGGTCTGGGGCTATCTCTGGCGCGAATGGATCACCAGCGTCGACCACAAGAAGATCGGCATCATGTATGTGATCCTGGCGCTGATCATGCTGCTGCGCGGCTTCTCCGACGCCATCCTGATGCGCATCCAGCAGGCCATCGCCTTCGGCGGCTCCGAAGGCTACCTGCCGCCGCACCACTACGACCAGATCTTCACCGCCCACGGCGTCATCATGATCTTCTTCGTGGCCATGCCGCTGGTCACCGGCCTGATGAACTTCGTCGTGCCGCTGCAGATCGGCGCCCGCGACGTTTCCTTTCCCTTCCTCAACAACTTCTCCTTCTGGATGACCACCGCCGGCGCCATCGTGGTGATGATCTCGCTGTTCATCGGCGAATTCGCCCGCACCGGCTGGCTGGCCTATCCGCCGCTGTCGGGGGCCGACTACAGTCCGGGCGTCGGGGTGGATTATTACATCTGGGGCCTGCAGGTGGCCGGCGTCGGCACGACTTTGTCAGGCATCAACCTGATCGCCACTATCCTGAAGATGCGCGCGCCCGGCATGACGATGATGAAGATGCCGGTCTTCACCTGGACCTCGTTCTGCACCAACGTGCTGATCGTCGCCACCTTCCCGATCCTGACCGGTGTCCTGGCGCTTTTGTCGCTCGACCGCTACGTCGGCACGCATTTCTTCACCAACGACCTCGGCGGCAATCCGATGATGTATATCAACCTCATCTGGATCTGGGGCCACCCGGAGGTCTACATCCTGGTGCTGCCTGCCTTCGGCATCTTCTCCGAGGTCGTCGCCACCTTCTGCGGCAAGCGCCTGTTCGGCTATGCCTCGATGGTCTACGCCACCTGCGTGATCATGATTCTCTCCTATATCGTCTGGCTGCACCACTTCTTCACCATGGGTTCGGGCGCCAGCGTCAACGCCTTCTTCGGCATCACCACCATGGTGATCTCGATTCCCACGGGAGCGAAGATCTTCAACTGGCTGTTCACCATGTTCCGCGGCCGCATCCGCTACGAGGTGCCGATGCTGTGGACGGTGGGCTTCATGTTCACCTTCGTCATCGGCGGCATGACCGGCGTCATGCTCGCGGTGCCGCCGGCCGACTTCGTGCTGCACAACTCGCTGTTCCTGATCGCCCACTTCCACAATGTCATCATCGGCGGCGTGCTGTTCGGCCTGTTCGCCGGCATCAACTACTGGTTCCCCAAGGCCTTCGGCTTCAAGCTGGATCCGTTCTGGGGCAAGCTGTCCTTCTGGTTCTGGCAGATCGGCTTCTGGTTCGCCTTCGGGCCGCTCTACGTGCTCGGCCTGATGGGCGTCACCCGCCGCCTCAGCCAGTTCGAGGATCCCTCGCTGCAGATCTGGTTCATCATCGCCGCCTTCGGCGCCTTCCTGATCGCGCTCGGCATCGGCTCCTTCCTGGTGCAGCTTTTCGTCAGCTTCCGCAATCGCGAGGCATTGCGCGACGATACCGGCGATCCCTGGGACGGGCGCACGCTGGAATGGGCGACCTCCTCGCCGCCGCCGGACTACAACTTCGCCTTCACGCCCGTCGTCCACGACAATGACAGCTGGTACGACATGAAGAAGCGCGGCCATGTGCGCCCTCTCGAAGGCTTCCGCCCCATCCACATGCCGAAGAACACCGGCACCGGCTTTATCCTCAGCGTGCTCAGCATCGGCCTTGCCTTCGGCCTGATCTGGTACATGTGGTGGCTGGTCGCGCTTGCCTTCGTCGGCATCATCGTCGTCTCGATCGCCCATACCTTCAACTACAAGCGCGACTTCTACATTCCCGCCGATGTCGTCGCCGCGACCGAGGACAGCCGCACCGCGCGCCTCGCCGCCCAGCAGGGAGCGCAATGATGAGCGAACCGACCGTCCAGACCATCGGCGACGAAGCGCCGCAGTTCTATCTCACCGAAGACCATCATCCCGAGAGCAGCACCAGCCTCGGCTTCTGGCTCTACCTGATGAGCGACTGCCTGATCTTCGCAACCTTGTTCGCAACTTACGCCGTCGTCGGCCGCAACTATGCGGCCGGCCCCTCGCCGGCCGACCTGTTCGACCTGCCGCTGGTGGCGGTCAACACCGCCATGCTGCTGTTCTCGTCGATCACTTACGGTTTCGCCATGCTGCAGATGGAGCGCGGCGCCAAGGCCGAGACGCTGTTCTGGCTGGCGGTCACCGGCCTGTTCGGCGCCGCCTTCCTCGGGCTCGAACTCTACGAGTTCAACCACCTGATCCATGAGGGCGCCGGTCCCACCCGCAGCGCCTTTCTCTCGGCCTTCTTCACGCTGGTCGGCACCCATGGCCTCCACGTCACCTTCGGCATCATCTGGCTGGTGACGCTGATGGTGCAGGTCTCCATGCACGGGCTGATCCCCGAAAATCGCCGTCGCCTGATGTGCCTCAGCATGTTCTGGCACTTCCTCGACGTCATCTGGATCGGCGTCTTTTCCTTCGTCTACCTGATGGGAGTCCTCGGATGAGCTCGAACGCACCCGCGCACCAGGATGCGCATCACGACCATGGTCATGGCCACACGGCCGGACACGGCAGCTTCAGGGACTACATGACCGGCTTCGTCCTGTCGGTCATCCTCACCGCCATTCCCTTCTGGCTGGTCATGTCCGGCGTCATCGAAAACCGCATCGTCACCGCCGCGCTGGTGATGGCGATCGGCGCCGTGCAGATCGTCGTCCACATGATCTATTTTCTGCACATGAACAGCCGCTCCGAAGGCGGATGGACGATGCTGGCGCTGATCTTCACCATCATCATCGTCGTCATCGCCCTGTCCGGCTCGCTCTGGGTCATGCATCACCTCAATGCCAACATGATGCCGATGAGCCCGGACATGATGCGCAACATGCCCTGATCCCCGGGCGGACCGACGAGGCCCGCCCTTTTCCGTCCAGACGAAACCGAGACCGATGTCCGAACCGAGCGCCGCACCGGCCCGTCCCCGCCGGACCCGCCTGATCCTCGCCGCGCTCGCCGTCTTCACCGTCTTTGCGCTGGCCGCGCTCGGCACCTGGCAGGTGCAGCGTCTCTTCTGGAAACGCGACCTGATCGCCCGCATCGACGCCCGCATCCATGCCGAGCCCGCAGCCCCGCCGGCAAAGGCGCAATGGGCAGGCATCAACGCCCGCGACGACGAATACCGCCGCCTGCGCCTCGAAGGCGTTTTCGACAATTCCAGGGAAACGCTGGTCTATGCCTCGACCGAACTCGGTCCCGGCGCCTGGGTGGTCACGCCGCTGGCGCAGGCCGACGGCACCACGATCCTCGTCAATCGCGGCTTCGTGCCGGGCGAGAAACGCGATCCGGAAAGCCGCGCCGCCGGGCAGCCGCAAGGCCCCGTCACCGTCACCGGCCTGATGCGCATGGACGAGCCGGGCGGCACGCTGCTGCAAGCCAACCGCCCCGACGAAAACCGCTGGTATTCGCGCGACACCAGGGCGATTGCCGCCGCGCGCGGGCTCGCCGATGTCGCCCCCTATTTCGTCGATGCCGACGCCACGCCCAATTCCGGCGGCTGGCCGGTCGGCGGGCTGACGCGGGTCGCCCTGCCGAACAGCCATCTGATGTATGCGGTTACCTGGTATGCGATGGCCATCGGCCTCGCGGCGGCGCTGGTCCAGGTCTTCCGCCGCCGCTGGTGAGCGGCGTATCCCTCAGGGAATCGCCAGCCGCGTCTTCAGCGCCGTGGTGATCTTCGCCGCCAGCGCCTCGTAGTCCTCGTCGAAATGATGCCCGCCCTCGATCGCGACCGATTCGACGCCCTTGTCCTTCAGCGTCGGGCAGGGATCGTCGTCCTCGTCCGTGCCGTAGATGCATTGCACCAGCTTCGGGTCGATCTTGCCGATGTCCTTGACAGGATCGCCGCCCTTGCCTTCGCCGTCGACACCCAGCCAGCCCTCGACGGAAATGACGTAATCCACCTGCCGCGACAACGCCATCAGGGTGATCTGCGGCACGCGCGCCTTGTCCTTGTCGGAGAGGAGGTTGTAGGTGGCGGGCAAGACGTCGGCGCCGAAGGAATAGCCGATCAGCAGCACATGCTTGACGTTCCATTCGCGCCGGTAGGCATCCATGATCCGCGACAGGTCGTCGGCGGTCTCCTGCGGCTTGCGCTCCGACCAGAAGTAGCGCAGCGAATCGACCCCGACCACGGGAATCCCTTGCCCCTGCAAGACCGAGGCGACTTCCTTGTCGAGATCGCGCCAGCCGCCGTCGCCGGAATAGATCACCGCCATGGTGTCGTATTTCGGCTTGGCCTCGAGAATGCTGATCGGCAGGCCGAGCGGCTGGTCGGTATTGCCGGCGGCATCGACGCGGTCCGCCAGCATCTGCGCCAGGACGGAAGCGGCGGCGCCCTCCTCGTCGGTCAGGTCGACGTCGTTATGCGCTTTTTCCAGAGCCGCCGCATGCTCGCGCCCGTCCTTGGGCGCATCCTTCGTCAGCGCGATGGTGACGGTCGCCGGCAGCGGGCCGTCGGTAAAGCCGTAGACGGTGCGCCCGTTCGCCGTCTGCTTGTCGGCGGGCGTGCAGAGCACCTTCTGCAGCGGAATGCCGGCCTGCGGATCGACGGCGACCGCCTCGCCAAGCGTCGCCGCCGGGCTCTGGGAAATCATGGCGAGCGCCAGCGCCCCGCCCTCGCCGATGCCGGCGACGATCGGCGGCGCATAAGCGCTGGTGCCGGAGGCGCGCTGGATCTGCTGGGCCAGCGCCTCGACATCGGAAATCATGTAGACGCAATCGCCCTTGTCCTGCGCCAGCGCCTTGATATAGGCGGGGAAATCGATGCCGACCACGGCAGCACCCTTGGCGACCAGCGCCTCGGCCTCATGCTGCTCGGCATCGCCCCAGCCGCCGGCATCCGAGATCAGGAAGATGTTGGCCTTCGCCGCACCGTCCTCCGGCAGCAGGATATGATCGCTGGGGATCATGCCGGTATCGAATTTCTTTTCCTGCGCGATCGCAGGCGTGAGGGCCGCCGCCGAAAGCAGGGCGGTCAGGAATGCGGCATGTCTTGTCTTCATGTCAGGCTGCTTTCTCCTTGATAACGATGCCCGCCCTCGCTTTGCGCGCGCATCGCGCAAAAAACCTAAACCGAGTTTTCGCCGAGGCCAAGCCGCTTCGACAGAAGGGCGACGGCATCGTCGACGCTGAAGGCGCCGCGCGCCGCCATGTCGACGGCGCCCGCCGCCGACAGCAGGTCGCGCACGCGATCATGGACACGCGCATAGACGACATCGCGGCCGGAGCGGCGCATGGCCGCGTCGAATTCCTGCAACGCATCCAGCGCCGTGCTGTCGAGATCGAAGGTTTCCTCCAGGCTGACGACGATTCCGCGCGCCGCGACGGCCAGCCGCGCCTTGCGCGCCACCTCGCCCAGCACCGGATCGGCATTGCCGAAAAACAGGGGCTGCGCCGGCCTGAGGATGACGATATCCGCCACCGGCGCCGCATCTGGATGGCGGTCAATGTCGACGAAATCATGTCCGCCGCGCAGGCGGCCGAGCAGGATGACGTGACGGGAACTGAGGCGATGCACCAGCAGCAGGAAGGACAGGGCGATGGCGATCAGCATGCCATTGAGGATACCGGCGAGAAAGACGCCGAGGGCGGCGATGACCGCCAGGTACTGGTCGCGGTCGACGCGATTCAATTGCACGAAGGGCGTGGGATCGAGCGCATGCAGGAGCGCCGCGATGACGACCGCCGCCAGCACCGGCTCCGGCAGGCGCGCGACGATTTCAAGCCCGAAGCCGACGAGCAGCGCCAGCAGGAGTGCCGCAAACAGCGCCGCGAACCGGCTTTGCGCGCCCGCCGCCTCGCTGGCCGACCCCGCCGAGAACCCGGCCCCGACCGGCATGCCGCGCATCAGGGCGCTGGCGAGATTGGCAAGGCCAAGCGCGCGCAACTCCTGGTCGGCATCGACGGCATCGCCGCGGCGCAGGGACAGAGAGCGCACCGTGCCCCAGGATTCGGCAAACAGGATCAGCACCAACGGCAGGCAAAGCCGCGCCACATGCGGCAGGTCCGCCGCCGCGAAATCCGGCAGGCCCGGCAGCAGCAAAACGAAATCCATCCGCCCGACGCTGGCGACGCCATGGGCCTCGAGATCGAACAGCATGGCCGCGACGATCGCCGCCGCCAGCACCAGCGCAGCGCCTGGAAGACGTGGAAAGCGCCGCGACACGATCAGCGCCGCCAGCGCCGCAACGCCGACGGCGAGGCTCGACCCGTTCCACTCGGGCGCACGTCGCAGCGTCTCGCCAAGAATATGAAAGGGATCGCGGCCCGCCACGGCGACGCCGGTCAGCAGCGGCAATTGCCGGATGATGATGCTGAGCGCCAGGGCGAAGGCGAAGCCGCGCAACACCGGCCGGGCAATGAAACTGGCAAGCGCACCCAACCGCAGCAGCGAAGCGCCGAGGAACAGCAGCCCGACCAGCCCGGTGGCGATCACCGCCAGCGTCGATTTTTCCGCCACCGACAGCGCCGGGTCGGCCAGGATAGCGGCGAGGATCACCGCCGAGGACGAGGTCGGCGCGACGATGGCGAAGCGGCTGCGGCCGAACAGGCCATAGGCGAAACAGCCGGCAATCGCCGCCGCCAGCCCGTGTGCGGGATCGAGCCCGGCGAGCCCGGCATAGGCGACCGCCTCCGGCAGCAGCAGGCCGGCAATCGCCAGCCCCGCACCGAAATCGCGCCCCCATGCCCCCGCCCCGCTCATGGCGCGCGACGATCCCGCGAGAATTCATCGAACAGTTCGAGCTGCGCCTCCTGGATCTCCGACAGACGCTCCCACTGGCCGATCAGGATGCGATCCAGCTTCTCGTGCAGGTGGCGGATCTCCAGCTCTGCCTTGAGGTTGATCTGGTAGTCGTTCTGGGAGCGCAGCCGGTCCTTCTCCTCCTGCCGCCGCTGACTCATCATGATCAGCGGCGCCTGGAAGGCGGCGATCATCGACAGCAGCAGGTTGAGCAGGATGAAGGGATATGGATCGAAATCCTGCCGCAGGATCGGCAGCGCATTCACGGCCATCCAGACGATCATGAAGCCGAGAAAGGCGAGGATGAAGGTCCAGGAGCCGGCGAAGCTGGCGGTGCGATCGGCGATGCGGTCGCCGAGCGTCACCGCCTCGCGATAGGTCTCCTCGGTGTTTTCGGTGACCATGGCATGTTGCGACAGGCTGTCGATCACCTCACGGTCGAGCCGCGTCAGCTCGCCACGCTCGCGGCGGATCATCTCCTCGACCGAACGGCGACGGACGTCATGCAGGTCGTCACGGCAGATCCAGCCGGTCTCGCGCCAATCGGGGTGTGCCTTGTCGAGCTCGCCGGCGATGGAATCGCGCACCAGCTCGCAGGAGATCATGTCCGACACCGGCTTGCGCTGCTTGCAGATGCCGCAGGTTTCAAGGTGCCTGCGATGGGAAGGCATGCCGTTCTTCGACATCGGCGGGTCTCCAGTCTGGATGGCGATTTTTCCGTAGCGGACAGGTTGCCGCCGGTCAGGTCAAGAGGGGGACTTGGCGTCACGCAGCGCCGTCGAACTGAGCGTCGAGCGCGGGCCGTGCAGAAAGGTCCAGGCGGGCGCGGGGCGCTTCCACAACACGCCGGCATCGTCCTCGTCGACACGGGCGAAGGCGAAGCGCTGCGCCATCTTCGAGGAGAGGTAGGAAAGCGTTGCGCCGGGCCTGTCGACCACCGCGATGGGGAAGGTGTTGGCGATGCCCTGCCAGTTCTGCCAGCGGTCGAAGGTCTTCAGGTTGTCGGCGCCCATGATCCAGATGAAATGCACCTTGGGGTTCAGCGCCTTGACGCGGGCCAGCGTCTTGGCCGTATAGCTGCCGCCCAGCGTCTTCTCGAATGCCGTCACCTTGACACGCGGGTCGCGGGCAATGGCCTCGCTCCAGGCGAGGCGCTCAGCCAGCGGCGCGAGGTTCGAATGGTTCTTCAGCGGATTGCCGGGCGTCACCATCCACCAGAGCTGGTCGAGCCCGAGCTTGCGCAGCGCGATATCGCTGACCAGCACATGGCCCTCATGCGGCGGATTGAAGGAGCCGCCGAACAGGCCGACGACCATGCCGGCCTCGGCATGCGGCATGGTCAGGTATCGGCGGGCAATCGGCTCTGCTGTCACGTCACGATCTGGTCTTGCATCATGGCCTGGTTTGGCCGGTGCCGCGCACGCGGTATTTGAAGGAGGTGAGCTGCTCGACGCCGACAGGCCCGCGCGCATGCATCTTGCCGGTGGCGATGCCGATCTCGCCGCCCATGCCGAACTCGCCGCCATCGGCGAATTGCGTCGAGGCATTATGCAAGAGGATGGCCGAATCGATCTCGCGGAAGAAACGCTCGACGACTTCGGGGTCTTCGGCGATCACCGCCTCGGTGTGATGCGAGGAATAGCGGTCGATATGCGCGATGGCTCCGGTTACGCCATCGACCAGCGCCACCGAGATCACCGCGTCGAGATATTCGGTGCGCCAATCCTCTTCCGTCGCCGGCTTGAGGCCCGGCAGCAGCGCCAGCACATCGGCCGAGGCGCGGATTTCGCAGCCGGCTTTTTGCAACGCTTCGATAAGCGGCTTCAGATGCGTGGCCGCGACGGCGCGGTCGATCAGCAAGGTTTCGGCCGCGCCGCAGACGCCGGTACGGCGCATCTTGGCGTTGACGACAATCTTCAGCGCCATGTCGAGATCACCAGAGGCATCGACATAGACATGGCAGAGACCTTCGAGATGGGCAAAGACCGGCACGCGCGCTTCCGACTGGACGCGGCCGACGAGGCTCTTGCCGCCGCGCGGCACGATGACGTCGATGGCGCCGTTCAGGCCCGACAGCATGGCGCCGACGGCGGCGCGGTCGGTGGTCGGCACAAGCTGGATCGCATCTTCCGGCAGGCCGGCTTGGCTCAAGCCGCGCTGCAGGCAGGCATGGATCGCCCGCGACGACTGCGCCGAATCGGAACCGCCGCGCAGGATGACGGCATTGCCGGCCTTGAGGCACAGCGCGCCGGCATCGGCGGTCACGTTCGGCCGGCTTTCATAGATGACGCCGATGACGCCGAGCGGCGTGCGCACCCGCTCGATATGCAGCCCGTTCGGCCGGTCCCATTCGGCAATCACGTCGCCGACCGGATCCTGGAAAGCGGCGATGGCGCGGATGCCCTCGGCCATGTCGGCGATGCGCTTTTCGGAAAGCGTCAGCCGGTCGACGAAGGAGGGCAGCATGTCGCTGCCTTCGGTCGCCTTGAGATCGGCCGCATTGGCGGCGAGGATCTCGGAGGTGGCGGCGAGGATGGCATCGGCCATCGCATTCAGCGCCCGGTTCTTGGCGTCAGTGCTCGCCATGGCCAATGGTCGGCTCGCGGCCTTGGCACGGGCGCCGATGTCCTGCATCAGCGCGTCGATCCCGCCAGTCTGCGATACCGTATCAAGCATGGGTTGCGTCCTTCTCCTCTTGAACCTTCAGAATCGTGGTCACCATGTCGTCGCGATGCACCATGGCGGCGCGGCCGGCATAACCGAGAATGGCCTCGATCTCACCCGACTTGCGCCCGGTGATCTGGCGCGCCTCGACGGCATCGTAGCTGACAAGCCCGCGGGCGATCTCGCGTCCCTCAGGCCCGATGATCGCCACGGTATCGCCGCGCTCGAACTGGCCGACGACGCTGCGTACACCCGCCGGCAGCAGGCTCTTGCCCGAGGCCAGCGCCGTCACCGCCCCGGCATCGACATGCAGGGAACCGGCCGGCTGCAACTGCCCGGCAATCCAGGTCTTGCGCGCCGTCACCGGCGTGCCGGAAGCGGCAAACAGCGAGCAGCGCGCCCCGTCCTCGATGGCGCGCAGCGGATGCTCCGGCTTGCCCGAAGCGATGATCATGGCGCAGCCTGCACCCGTGGCGATCTTGCCGGCATCGATCTTGGTGCGCATGCCGCCGCGCGACAGTTCCGAGGCAGCCCCCCCCGCCATCGCCTCGATGTCAGGCGTGATCGCCGCGATGGTATCGAGGAACCGCGCCTCGGGATCGAGATGCGGCGGCGCGGTGTAGAGACCGTCGATATCGGAGAGCAGCACCAGCAGGTCGGCGCCGGTCATGGTGGCGACGCGCGCCGCCAGGCGGTCGTTGTCGCCATAGCGAATCTCGGTGGTCGCCACCGTGTCGTTCTCGTTGATGATCGGCACGGCGCCGAGCTTCAGCAACTGGTTGATGGTGGCGCGGGCATTGAGATAGCGGCGGCGCTCCTCGGTATCGCCGAGCGTCAGTAGGATCTGCCCCGCGACGATGTTGTCATGCGACAGGCTGTGCGTCCAGGCGCGCGCCAGCGCGATCTGGCCGACGGCGGCAGCGGCCTGGCTTTCCTCCAGCTTCAGCGCGCCGGAGGGCAGGTCGAGCACCGTGCGGCCCATGGCAATCGCCCCGGAGGAGACGACGAGCACATCCACGCCCTTCGCCTTCAGGGCCGCGATATCGGCGCACATGGCATCCAGCCAGGCTTGCTTCAGGCCGCTCCCGCGATCGACCAGCAAAGCAGAACCGATCTTGATGACGATACGCTTGTAGCGGGCGAGCGAAGGCGCGGCCATGCGACTCATTCCTCGTCCGACAGCGTATCGGCATCCGTCTCCGGCACGCTGCGATCCGGCAGCGCCGTATCGCCGCCTTCGGCGGCCGAAACGATGATGTCGCGCAGCGCCCTGAGCGCTTCGAGCATGCCCTCGCCGGTCGCGGCCGACAGCAAGAGCGGCGGCCGGCCGCAGGCCTTTTCCAGTTCCTTGGCCTTCTTCTTGCGTTCCTTGTCGTCGAGCAGATCGATCTGCGACAGAGCCACGATCTCCGGCTTGTCGATCAACTCGCCGCCATAGGCCTCCAGTTCGGTCTTCACCGTCTTGTAGGCCTTGCCGACCTTCTCTTCCTGCGCCGAGACCAGATGCAGCAACACGCGGGTGCGCTCCACATGGCCGAGGAAACGGTCGCCGATGCCGACGCCCTCATGCGCGCCCTCGATCAGGCCGGGAATATCGGCCAGCACGAATTCGCGCCCGTCGATGGTGGCGACGCCGAGGTTGGGATGCAGCGTGGTGAAGGGATAATTGGCGATCTTCGGCCGCGCCCGGGTCACCGTCGCCAGGAAAGTGGACTTGCCGGCATTCGGCAGGCCGACCAGGCCGGCATCGGCGATAAGCTTCAGATGCAGCCAGATGGTCTTTTCCTCGCCTTCCTGGCCGGGATTGGCCCAGTTCGGCGCCTGGTTGGTCGAGGATTTGAAATAGGCATTGCCGAAACCGCCATTGCCGCCCTTGGCAAGCCGGAAGCGCTGGCCTTCCTTGGTGAGGTCGACGATCAGCGTCTCGCCGTCTTCCTCCAGCACCTGCGTTCCCACAGGCACTTTCAGCGTCACGTCGGCGCCGTTGGCGCCGGTGCGGTTGCGGCCCATGCCGTGCGTGCCGATCTTGGCCTTGAAATGCTGCTGGAAACGGAAGTCGATCAGCGTGTTCAGCCCGTTGACCGCCTCGATCCAGACATCGCCGCCCCGGCCGCCATCGCCGCCGTCCGGCCCGCCGAATTCAACGAATTTTTCGCGGCGGAACGACACGGCGCCTGCGCCGCCATCGCCGGAGCGAATATAAACCTTTGCTTCGTCGAGAAATTTCATTGCGTGGCCGATCGTATTGTGTCTGGTTTCTTGGAAAATGTGCCGCTCTCGATATCGCCAGCGGCAGCGGAGGTCAAAGATTATCGTGAAGCTCGCGTCTTATAACATACAGTTCGGCGTCGGTCTCGACGGCCGCTGCGACCCGGCCCGCATCGCAAAAAGCCTCGACGGCGCCGATATCGTCTGCCTGCAGGAGGTGACGCGCGGCTTCCATGCCAACGGTTATGCCGACCTCGCGGCAACCATGGCCGATCTGTTTGCCGGCTACCATTCCGTGTTCAGCGCGCCCGCCGACGTCTATCTCGGCATGATCGAGACGGAGGACGGAAAGCGCGTCGCGCGGCGGCTGCAATTCGGCAACATGGTGCTGTCGCGCTGGCCGATCCTGTCGGTGCGCACCCTGCTTCTGCCGCGCGCCCGCACCTTCGACAAGCTGAACGTGCAGCGCTGCGCCACCGAGGCGCTGATTGATGCGCCGGGCGGCGCCTTGCGGGTCTATTCCGTGCATCTCGACCATGTCTCGCCGGAGGAGCGCATTGCCCAGATTATCGAATTGAAGGCGCGCGCCAATCTTTATGTCGAGGAAGGCGGCGGCCTGACGGGCGGGGCCGATTTCGACCTGCCGGCCCTGCCTATGCCGGAGGATTACGTGCTGATGGGCGATTTCAACATGCAGCCGGAATCGCCTGAATATGTGGCGATGACCGGCCCGGTCGATGCCTATTACGGCCGCGTGGCGCGCCATCCCCACCCCGTCGATGCGCTCGACCGCATGGGCCGCCTGACGCCCGGTTGCTATAGCTGGATGGACCCCAGGGAGACGTCGAGCCGGCTGCATCTGGATTACGCCTTCATCAGTTGCGGCCTGCTGCCGCGCCTCAAGGGTGCCCATGTCGACTTGGAGCCGCAGGGCTCGGATCATTTCCCGGTCTGGCTGGAACTGGCGGACTGAGCCTTTCACGGAGCCGGGAACACCCGGTGCATGCATCACGAAGAGGGAACGCCGCGCAAGCGGCGGTCCCCTTTTCAAAAGCTCACGGTCGCGGCGCCGGACGAAAATCCCCGGCTTCCAGAACCGTGTCGATATGCAGCACCATCGCCTGGCGGGCGGTGGAATAGACATCCGAACAGCCGGTCAGGTGGAAGCCGAGCTTCTCCTGCACCCGCAGTGAGGCGCGGTTGTCAGCAAAGAAGCCGGAATGTAGCGTCGCATCCGGTAGCCGGCTCAGGAACCGCCCGACAGCGGCCGAAACGGCTTCCGTCATATAGCCCTTGCCCCAATGGCCGCTATCGAGCCAGTAGCCGAGATACCAGACGCCCTTGCGCAGTTCGAGCGAGACGGTGCCGATATGGCGGTCGTCCGGCGTCGTCACGGCAAAGGTCCAGTCCGGCAAGACGGCTGCGACCCGCGGCAGCAGCCATTCCAGCGCATCCTGCTTGTAATAGGGCATCGGCACCCGCCGCAGCATGCGCGCGATGGAGAAATCGCGGAACGAGGCGGCGATCGCCTCGGCATCGTCCAGCCGATGCGGCCGCAGCCGCAGCCGGGCCGTTTCAATGACCGGGCACGGGCCCGCCGCGCGATTGACGTCGTGGGCCTGATTGTACGGTGCGGCGCTCATCGCATCCCTCCCCAGCTTCTCAAGGAAATCCAGGTCTTGCGGTCGAGGCGGAACCATTCCACCGCGACCGGACCGCCCATAGCCAACGACGGAAACATGGCCGAACCTTGAAACTGGAATCCGCACTTCTGTATAACCCGCCGCGAGCCGATATTCATCACCCGGCAACGGGCATCGATGCGCTCGATATCGCGGGTGCGAAACACCATGTCGATCAGCACATGCGCGGCTTCGGTCATGTAGCCCTGGTTCCAGTGGGGCTCGCCTAGCCAATAGCCGATCTCGACGGTCTGCTCATCGATGGGCTCGATGCCGCAGCAACCGAGGAAATGGCCCGTTTCCGCTTTCGTGATCGCATAGACGCACTTGCCGATCCCGCCCTGTTTGGCGCGTCGGACGAAGTCGGCTGCGTCATTCACCGTATAGGGGTGCGGCATACGCGAAACCATTGTCGCGACATTCGGATTGTTGGCGAGATGGGCAAGGGCGTCGATGTCTTTCTCGTGGGGCGCCCGCAAGACGAGCCGCTCCGACAACAGGACAGGGCAATCGGTCCTTAACCGCTCCGGCCTCGGCCGTTCCTCTGGCAAGCCCCTCTGGCTTTGCCTCAACAATTCATCCTGCATGGTTCAGTCCTCCTCTGGACAAGAAAAAAGGGGAGATCGGGCGGCGCCCCATCTCCCCTTTTTCAAGTCTGGTCTGAACCTTGCAGCTCAGCCGGGTCGATGAGACGCCGGCTGTTTTAGAGCGCTACCGGCTTATTCCGCTGCTTCGGCTTTCGGCATGACGGATACGAACACGCGGCCATTGCCACGCGTACGGAAATTCACATTGCCGGCCGTAAGTGCGAAGATCGTGTGATCCTTGCCGATACCGACGTTCTGGCCCGGATGCCACTTGGTGCCGCGCTGACGCAGAATGATGTTGCCCGGAATGACGGCTTCGCCGCCGAACTTCTTCACGCCAAGGCGCTTGGACTGAGAATCGCGGCCGTTGCGCGACGAACCGCCAGCTTTTTTGTGTGCCATGGGAGTTCTCCTTGTACCTGACCGTTGTCTTTAGGCTGCCACGATGTCCGTGATGCGGACAACGGTGTGATGCTGGCGATGGCCGCGAATGCGCTTGGAATTCTGGCGACGACGCTTCTTGAACGACAGGACCTTGTCGCCACGATTGTGCTCGACGATCTCGGCCTTGACGACGGCGCCGGCCACGAAGGGCGCACCGATCTTGGCATCGGCGCCAACGCCGACGACGAGGACTTCGTTGAATTCGATCGAGGCGCCAGCAGCAGCTTCGAGCTTCTCGATGGTCAACACGTCGTTGGCCACCACGCGGTACTGCTTACCGCCGGTCTTGATGACTGCGAACATTTTATATCCTTTCATGTTCGTTCCGGCTCTGCCTGGAATTTCGCCAGACGGCCGTCTTTTTGTCAGTCCGAATTGAGCAGGGAAATCCAAAACCCTCGAGGGGGTCGGCTGGCTTCGTTCTGCCGGTGAGATCTCCACGAAAACGCGGGGATGACAAAGGCGCGCAATACACCACGCCTATTCGTCGGCGGGGATAAGGGAGCACGTGCGACCTGTCAAGACAAAAGGCGATTTTCTTGAGAATTTACGCTTGCCAACCCGCCCCCCACCCGTTATGTAGCCCCCGCACCGCCAAGCTGCGGTGCTTCGGCTTCCGCGGAGAGGTGGCTGAGTGGTTGAAAGCACCGCACTCGAAATGCGGCATACTCGCAAGGGTATCGGGGGTTCGAATCCCTCCCTCTCCGCCAGACACCACTTCTATGGATCGCCTGGGCAGAGGTCGCTTTCGATCCTGCCTTCACCGCTCCAGTGTTTTGCGTCGTTTTTTGGTGGGTCATTGTCTGCCGCAGTCCTCTACTCCTCGATATGGCTTACTTTATCCGGGCAAGGCCCGCACCTGATCGGCGCGCATTGTTACGAATGACGAAAAGGTCGTGCGTTGAGGGAAAACCCTCATTCGTGTAGATGGTTCTTGGGTTAGTTTCCCGAGAGAAGGCCAACTCGATGAGGCGTCCCATGTCCGCCCAAGATATGCGAGACAAGAATTGTCCCGACCCGGCGATGAAGAATGCATTCTTGCCCTCCGGCCATTCCTTGAACCAGTCTACTTCGCCGAAGTCCGATCTGGGTGGCGCCGATTATCCGAACCTTTAGAATGGGCGCGAAGAAAATCCTGATGATCGGCGCGGACGAGCCGTATCTGCTGACCGACAACGGCAGTTTCTTCTCGACCGGAACCATCCGGCGGAAACGCTGCTGCCCATGTACCATCTCGACAAGGCAGGTTTCACCTTGGACGTGGCCACCGTTTCGGACAATCCCGTCAAGTTCGAGTGCTGGGCAATGCCGTTCGAGGACGACGAGGTGACGCGCTTCTTCGACAGGCAGCATTCGCAATTCAAGCAGCCCCTGAAGCTGGCCGATGTCCTTGCGGCAGATCTCGACGGCTATGCCGCGATCTTCATTCCCGACAGACATGGCGCGCTGATCGGTATTCCCGAGAGCCCATCCATGACGACATCGGCGCGCTTTCGGACCGCGAACGCGAGGTGCTGGCCGGGACTGACGCCGGTCGCCGACAGGTCGAGATCGCCGCGATCCTCGGCATCTCCGAGCGGACGATCGAAAACCACCTGCGGCGCATTCGCAAGCGCCTCGGTGTGACCACGACGGCACAGGCGATCCGCAATGGCGAGATCGCAGCCTGACAATGGCCGCCCTCGGTCACCGGCGCGATCCTTCCTTCCGGCACACCGCAAATGCCGAAGGAGGATATGTACCGAACAAACGACGATCTTGAGTCGTCATGCCGGCAGCGGCACGGATGCCCGCTCAACTGTCGCGGGTCACGGCGGTGGCGAAACGGCGCATGAGACGGATCAAATCCGTGACGTCGCCCGCGTCCCAGCCGGCGAATATCTCCCGCGCCATCTTTTCGCGCGCGGCGTCCACCTTGTCGGTCATCACCTTGCCCTGTGCCGTAACGACGGCTTCGCGCACCCGACGATCGGCGGCGCTCTCGCGACGTTCGGCAAGGCCGAGTTCTTCCAGCTTCGAAACCTGGCGGCTGACCGTCGTATAGTCGCGCCCGACCCGGTCAGCCAGATCGACGATGCCGATCGGTCCCAGCCGTTCGATCATGACCAGGAGCGGAAACAGCGCGCGATCGAGCGCGATTCCTGCCTGGCGAACCATCTCCTCATCCCGCTGCGGTCGGTTCATGACGCTGACGATGTCGATCAGCGCTCCGTGCAATTCGCGCAACGACGCGGAATCGAGTGTATTTTGCACATTCTTTCTTGACGACATTCCTATTCTCCTATTAAGTGCATAATACACACATGGAGATCGACATGACAAATGGTTTCGCAACGGATGTACTCATCTGCGGCGCGGGCGCGGCCGGCCTGACGCTCGCCATCGACCTCGCCCGGCGCAACATTTCCTTCAGGCTCGTGGAGACGCTCGACGATCCGTTTGGCGGGTCGCGCGGCAAGGGCATCCAGCCGCGCACGCAAGAGGTGTTCGAGGATCTCGGCATTCTCGACCGGATGGTTTCGGTCGGCGGCTTCTATCCCCGGCAGCGCGAATATCGCGACGATGGCAGTCATTGCGACACCGATGTCCTGGCGTCCGAGCCGGCAACGCCGGCCGAGCCCTATCATCTGCCGCTGATGGTGCCGCAATTCCTGACGGAGCGGGTGATGCGCGAGCGGCTGGCGGAACTCGGGGCCGCCCCCGAATTCGGCACGGAGCTTGTCGGCTTCGAACAGGATGCGGACGGGGTGATGGCGCGGCTCGCCACCAAAGCCGGCGCGGAAACCATTCGCGTACGCTGGCTGGTCGGCACCGATGGCGGGCGCAGCGTCGTGCGTCATGCGCTCGGCATCGATTTTCCCGGCAAGACGCTGGGCGTGCGCGCCATCGTCGCGGATGTCACTCTCTCCGGTCTCTCGCGGGATGTCTGGCATCGCTTCGGCGAGGGCGACATGCAGCGCCAGATTTCGGCCTGCCCGCTGGCGGGCACCCAGCTTTTTCAGCTTCAGGGACCCATCCCGCTCCACGGCGATGTCGATCTTTCGCATGCCGGGCTGACGGCTTTGCTGGCAGAGCGCACCGGGCGCGACGATATCGCCGTTCAGGCCGTATCATGGGCTTCGGCCTTCACCATGAATGCCCGGCTTGCGGATCATTATCGCGTCGGCCGCGTCTTGCTCGCCGGCGATGCCGCGCATATCCATCCGCCGACCGGCGGCCAGGGACTGAACACCAGCGTGCAGGACGCATACAATCTCGGCTGGAAGCTGGCGGCGGTCCTGACGGGCGGGCCCGCGAGGCTGCTCGACAGCTACGAGGAAGAGCGACGTCCGGTTGCCCAGGCGATGCTCGGCCTTTCGACGCGCCTTCTCGATGCAATGAAGCGCGGCGACATGCGGCGCGGGCGTGATGTGCACCAACTCGACATCGGTTATCCCGAATCGAGCCTCGCTTTGGAGAATCCCGGGCGAACAGGCGGCCTGCTGGCGGGCGAACGGGCGCCCGACGCCCCGATCCGGGGAGCGGCCGGCCAGGCGCTGCGGCTGTTCGACCTGTTGCGCGGACCGCACTGGACGCTGATCGTCTTCGAAGGCGACCGCGGTCTCGTTTCGCCGCGCGCGGGGCTTCATATTCACGCCATCGGCCGAAATGGCGATCTCATCGACGATGCGGGGCATTTCCAGACCGCCTATGCGCCCAGTGCCGGCGACTGGTTCCTCATCCGTCCCGACGGTTATGTCGGCGCGATCGTCGCCACGGAGGAGCTTCGATCCCTGACCGCCTATCTTGCCGGCGTCGGCCTGGGCCTCGATATGAAAGACGCCGCCCATGCGTAAACCGATCACGCTGCGAACCTGGGCGACCCCGCTGACCATCGGCTCCTTCCTTCTGATGGCGGCAACAGGCCTTTTGCTCTTCTTCGAGTGGAATACGGGGCTGACGACGGTCGTCCATCAATGGTTCTCGTGGTTCTTTCTCATCGGAGTCGCGGGTCATCTGGCAATCAACGTCCGGCCATTGACGTCCCATCTGAAATCCAGCGGCGGCCGCGCCAGCATCGCGATCTTCACGGTCGTTTTGGCTGCCTCCATCTTGTCATGGGGCCAGATCACCGGACCTCAACTCGAACGGCCGATCATGGCGGCGCTTGTCGAAGCGCCCCTTTCCACGCTGGCGGGGATGACGCACAGGCAACCGGAAGCACTTGTCCGGAAGTTGGAAGCGAACGGCCTGATCGCCGCCGGAGATGAGACGCTTTCCGCCGTTGCGGAAAGAAACGGGATCGGCGTCAACCAACTGCTGGGACTGATCTTTTTAACCGAATGACGATCGGCATCCGCCACATCCGCCAAAGCGCTTCCAGCCGAAGCCGGCGGCACGAAAGGCAGACGCATGTAACCGCCGAGCCAGTCCGGCGAAACCAAGGGCGACGGTCTCGCGACCCGATTTTCATGCGCAACGCGGCCTGAGGCTCACCGGCGTTTCCGCTATTTCTGCGCGAGCGATTTTTCCCGCTGCTGATAGACCGCCTCGAAGCCGTCCATGAAGCGTTCGAAGAGACGGGCGAAACATTCGGCATCCTCATCGGGCCAGTCGGCGACGATGTCGGCAATGGCCGAGAGTTTGACGGTGCGGACTTGCGCCAGGAGTTCGGCGCCGCGCGGGGTCAGCATGACGATGCTGCGCCGCGCATCGGCCTGCGAGACGTCGCGACGCAACACGCCGCGCTCCACCAGTTCGGCCACCACCCGGCTTGCCCGCGAGGGATCGACGCGCATCATCTCGGCCACCGTCCCGACCGTGGTTTCCGTCTCGGTAAGGCTGGCGCGACGCACCACGTCCAGCACGTCGAGATGGGAAATGTCGAGTTCCGGCGCCACCTGCTGGATCGCCAGCCGCCCGACCAGACGCCGGCCGATCATGAGCCGCATGCGCGACATCGACTGGCCGATGCGGTCGATATCGGCGGTCTTTTCCGCGGGCGGCGGGGCGGCGGTCTTCGGTGCGTGGTCCATGCGCCAGATCTAGCAAATCCGCAGCCGCTTGGAAATATGCCGCGCGCAAATATATGCTGTTGACAAATATATGCCATAGGCACATAAATCCGCGAAACGGATCGGAACCCCCTCATGGATATGCAGCCCGCCTTCGCGCCGCTGGTCACCGACGACAAGCGCCGCCTCATCGTCTTTTCCTTCCTGATGGCCGCATTGTTCATGGCGACGCTGGACAACCAGATCGTTTCCACCGCATTGCCGACAATCGTCGGCGAGTTCGGCCAACTTGAACGCTTCGGCTGGATCGGCTCCTCCTATCTGCTGGCCACCAGCGCGGTGATGCCGCTCTATGGCAAGCTCGGCGATCTCTTCGGGCGCAAGCCGGTGATGATGGCGGCAGTGACCATCTTCATCCTCGGTTCGGCGCTCTGCGGCCTTGCGGTGTCGATGAACACGCTGATCGCCGCCCGCGTGCTTCAAGGACTGGGCGGCGGGGGGCTGATGGTCTCGATCTTCTCGATCAATGCCGATCTGTTCGAGCCGCGCGAGCGCGCCCGCTACCAGAGCTATTCCAGCCTGATGCTGATGGCGTCGGGCGCCATCGGCCCGACGCTGGGCGGCACGATGAGCGATGCGTTCGGCTGGCGTTCGATCTTCCTGGTCAATATCCCCATCGGCTTGATCGTGCTTGTCGGCCTGCTCGCCATGCTCCCCTATCGCCGGCCGACGCGCCAGCCGCGCATCGATTATGCCGGCGCGGCGCTGCTGGCGCTGGCTGTCGCCAGTATCGTGCTCGCCGCCGATAGCGCCGAACTGTTCGGCGCGCTGGTCAGCGTCGAAAGCCTTGGTGTCGTCGCCTTCGGGCTTGCCTGCGCCATCGGCTGGGTCGCTGTCGAGCGTCGCGCGCCGGAGCCGATCGTACCGCTGTCGCTGTTTGGCAATTCCACCTTCAACCTGCTGCTGGTCGTTTCCATCGTCAGCGGTTCGATCGGCATCGGCCTCGTCAATTATTATGCGCTGTTCCTGCAGACGACCACCGGACTGTCGCCCTCGGTCGCCGGGCTTCTGTTCATCGCGTTGACCGGCGGCATCGTCATCGGCTCGCTGTCGGCGGGACGGCTGATCTCGAAATTCGGCTTCTACAAGCCGTTCTCGATCGCCAGCATCGGCCTCAGCCTGACGGCCTTGGCGTTGTTCACGCAGATCCATCCCGATACGCCGATCGCGATCGTCGCGCTGGTGATGCTGCTGCACGGTTTTGGGGTCGGGCTCGGCCAGCAGGTGCCGATCCTCGGCATCCAGAATGCCGCGCCCCAACGCGATGTCGGGGCCGCGACCGGGGCGGTAACGCTGACGCGCATGTCCGGCGCGGCGATCGCCATCTCCATCTATGGCGCGATCATCAATGCGGGCCTGCGCGATATCGCCATCCCCGGCGTCGACAATCTCAAGGAGTTGACGCCCAAGGCGCTGGCGTTGCTGGCGCCCGAAACCCGGCATCTGGTCGCGCTCGCCTATTCCCATGCCTTCCTGCCGCTGTTTGCCGCCGCCGCCGTCTCCGCCGGCATCGGCCTGATGGCAGCGCTGATGCTGAAGCCGGTCCGCCTGCCGCGGCATCGCTGAGTTGGCGCGAGCCGGATCTTGCCAATCCGGCCGCGCGCGTCTACATCTTCTCCTGCTCTAACGGGGTGCCGGACTTTGGAATTCCAAGGCCACCGGCTGAGAGGCGCGACCCGCCAACCCGAAGAACCTGATCCGGTTAGCACCGGCGGAGGGATTAGACGCGCCAGTTTCATGACGCCCTTTTCCCCGATCAACCGTTTACGAAGGAGGAAGAGGCGTCATGCCCAGCCATATCATCCGCAATCTCGTGTCTGCCGCAGCACTTTCGGCGGCCGCGCTGCTCGGCCTTCACGGCCCGGCAAGCGCTGCCGACAAGACGCTTACCGTCTACACCTATGAAAGCTTCATCTCCGAATGGGGCCCGGGACCAAAGGTGAAGGCCGCCTTCGAAAAGACCTGCGGCTGCACGGTGAATTTCGTCGGCGTCGCCGATGGCGTGGCGCTGCTGTCGCGCCTGAAGCTGGAAGGCGCCGGCTCCAAGGCCGATGTCGTGCTCGGTCTCGACACCAACCTGATCGACGAGGCCAAGCAGACCGGCCTGTTCGATGCCAGTGGGGTCGATACCTCCGCCGCCAAGGTGCCCGGCGATTTCAAGGATGATGTTTTCGTGCCCTATGATTACGGCCATTTCGCCGTGGTCTACGACACGCAAGCGATGAAAACGCCGCCGGCCAGCCTCAAGGATCTGGTGGAAGGCGACCCCGCGCAAAAGATCGTCATCGAGGATCCGCGCACCTCGACGCCCGGCCTCGGCCTGCTGCTCTGGGTCAAGTCTGTCTATGGCGACAAAGCAGGCGAGGCATGGGGCAAGCTCAAGAAACGCGTGCTGACCGTCACCCCCGGCTGGTCGGAGGCCTATGGCCTGTTCACCAAGGGCGAGGCGCCGATGGTGCTGTCCTACACCACCTCGCCGGCCTATCACATGGTCGCCGAAAACAGCGACCGCTACCAGGCCGCCGCTTTCTCCGAAGGGCACTACATCCAGATCGAAGTTTCCGGCCTGTTGAAAAACGCCCCGGAAAAGCAGCTCGCCAGGGACTTTTTGGCCTTCACCCTCACCCCCGGTTTCCAGGACACGATTCCCACCAACAATTGGATGATGCCGGTCGCCAAGACATCGGAGCCGCTGCCGGATGCCTTCGGCAAGCTGGTCAATCCGGAAAAAACCTTCCTGATGAGCCCGGAAGAAGTGGCGAAGAACCGCAAGGCCTGGATCGACGAATGGCTTGCGGCCATGAGCATGAACTGAGCATGTCGCGCAAAAGTGTGTAGCGGTTTCGCGAGAACGACATGCGCATAGGAAATAAGTCTTTATGCTGACAGCTCGCCAAAGGCTGGTGGCATTGTCGGGTGGCGGGCTGGTGCTCGCCGCCCTTTTCCTGTTCGTCGGGCTGGCGATTGCAAGGCTGGTGGCGCTGGGCGGCTGGGCGGCGGCGCTGGCGGTGGTGACTGACCGCTATATTCTCGGCGTGCTGCAATTCACGCTGTTTCAGGCGTCGCTGTCGACGGCGCTCTCCATCCTGTTCGCCATTCCGGTGGCGCGGGCCCTGGCGCGGCAGCGCCATTTTGCCGGGCGCATCTGGCTGGTGCGGCTGCTCGCGGTGCCCATGGGCCTGCCGGCGCTGATCGGCGCGCTCGGGCTGATTGCCGTCTGGGGGCGGCAGGGCATCGCCAACCAGGGGCTGAGCTTCCTCGGCCTCAGCGAACCCGTCAGCATCTACGGGCTGACCGGCATCCTCATCGCCCATGTGTTCTTCAACATGCCGCTCGCCTGCCGCTTCCTGCTGATCGGGCTGGAGCGCATTCCCGGCGAATACTGGCTGATGTCGGCTTCGCTCGGATTGCGCGGCCGCGATGTCTTCCGCTTCATCGAATGGCCTGTCATGCGTCGCATCCTGCCGGGCGTCGCCGGGCTGATCTTCATGCTCTGCGCCACCAGTTTTACGCTGGTGCTGACGCTCGGCGGCGGGCCAAAGGCGACGACGCTGGAAGTGGCGATCTATCAAGCGCTGCGCTTCGATTTCGAGCCGCCCCGCGCCATCGGTCTCGCGCTGATGCAGATCGCCGTCACCGCGGTCATCCTCGCCGTCATCGCCTTGCTGCCGGCCCCGGAGGATCGCGGTCTGACGCTGGGCAAGCCGGTGCGGCGGCTGGATGCCGGCCGCGCGGGCGCGCGCCTCGCCGATACGGTTGCCATCGGCGTCATGCTTGTCTTCACCGCCCTGCCGCTGATCGCCGTGCTCGTCGCCGGCCTGCGCTCCGACCTGATGAAACTCGTCGCGGAACCCATCGTCCACGAGGCGGCGCTGACCAGCCTCGTCCTGTCGCTGTCGGCGGGGCTGATCGCGGTGGTTTCGGCGCTCGCTATCGTCCATGCGCAACAGGCGGCGGCAGGCGGCGGGCTCTTGCTGCGCGGCTTTTCGCTGGCTCTTGCCGCCTCCTCGGCCTTGGTGCTCCTGGTGCCGCCCATCGTGCTGGCGACCGGCTGGTTTCTGATGCTGCTGCCGACGGGCGATGTCGGGGCCTTTGCCGCGCCGTTGGTGGCGGCGATCAATGCGGCAATGGCCCTGCCCTTCGTTGTCAGGCTAGTCGGCCCCGCCTTTCGCGAACACCGGATCCGCACCGGCAGGCTCGCCGCCAGCCTCGGCCTTTCCGGCTGGGCGCGGCTGAGGCTGATCGACTGGCCGGGCCTGCGCAAACCGCTGCTGATGGGCCTGTCCTTCGCCATGGCGCTGTCGCTCGGCGATCTCGGTGCGGTGGCGCTGTTCGGCTCCGACAATCTCATGACGCTGCCCTGGCTGGTCTACAGCCGCATGGGCAATTACCGCACCGCCGATGCCGACGGGCTGGCGCTGCTGCTTGGGCTGATCTGCCTGGCGCTGACGGTCGCAGGCACCCTGCCGCGCGCCGAAACCCCGGAGGAAGACAGGAACCGATGACCGCCATCCGGCTCGAAAACGTCGCGCTGACGCTGGGCGACAAGCATTTCTTCTTCGACACGGAGATTGCGTCCGGCGCGATCACCGCAGTCACCGGCGCCTCCGGCTCCGGCAAGTCGACGCTGCTCAACCTGATCGCAGGTTTCGAGACGCCGGACAAAGCATTTCCAGGAAAAATGGGAACCGGTTTTCCGTTCGGAAATGCGACAAAAAGCTCTATGGGCCGCATCCTTGTGGACGGCAAGGATATTTCCCGCCTGCATCCGGCCGAGCGGCCGGTGTCGCTGGTCTTCCAGGACAACAATCTTTTCGGCCATCTCGATCTACTCACCAATATCGGCCTCGGCATCAGCCCCTCGCTGAAACTCTCGGCCGCCGACCGCGACCGGATTTCGGCGGCGCTGACGCGCGTCGGCCTCGGCGGCTTCGAAAAGCGCCTGCCGCCGACGCTGTCGGGCGGCGAGCGCCAGCGCGCCGCCTTTGCCCGGGCATTGGTGCGCAACCGGCCGCTGCTGCTGCTCGACGAGCCCTTCGCCGCCCTCGATCCCGGCCTGCGCGGCGCCATGGCGGCGCTGCTGTGCGACCTGCACCGCGAAAGCGGCAATACCGTCCTCATCGTCACCCACGACCCGGACGAGGTGGCGCGGCTGGCCGACCATGCGCTGTTCATCGAGGACGGCCGCATTCTCGTGGCGGCGCCGGTGGCGGAATTTCTGCAGCGCCGCGACAGTCCCGGCCTTGCCGCGTTTCTCGGGGCAAATCCCGCATGATCGAACCGGGGCAGCGCGTTTTTCCTGGCTCGCCACAATTCGGACGCCCGGCCATGGAATGGCAGAATTGCAAACCGGCGCAGACGACGGCATTTCAGCCAGGGAGATGCTTGCTAAAATACAACGCCGCCATAATTAAACGATACCTCGCTATGCAACGGCTGGTGAAATCGGCTACAGCAGTTTTTCGCCACGGGAGAAGCTCTGGTTGCTTTGTAGGTATTTTTCCGCACGCAATGCGGGCAATGCCGGCCAAAGCCATCGCCCGCGATAAGAGAGACCGTTGAACCACACACTGGACAGCATGACCACGCGCGCGGCCGAGTTTTCAAGCCCTGTGATCCCCCGCATTCCGGTTGCGCGGCGGCGCATCTTCCTGCGTCGTGCCGCACCCCTGCTGGTCGCCTCCACACTTCTGGCCGGCTGCCAGTCGGTGATGGAGCAGACCTACGAGCCGAGCGTCGCGCCCTCGAACAATCCGCAGATCGTCGAGGAAGTCCAGAAGAACGATCCTCGCGCCCAGATGGGCGCCCGCGAGCATCCGCGCATCGTCGCCAGCTATGGCGGCGAATACAAGGACGATCGCACCGAACGCCTCGTCGCCCGCATCACCGGCGCGCTGACGGCGGTCTCGGAAAATCCAAACCAGTCCTATCGCATCACCATCCTCAATTCGCCTGCCATCAATGCCTTCGCGCTGCCCGGCGGCTATCTCTACGTGACGCGCGGCCTGCTGGCGCTCGCCAACGACGCCTCGGAAGTCGCCGCCGTCCTGTCGCACGAGATGGCGCATGTGACCGCCAATCACGGCATCGAGCGCCAGAAGCGCGAGGAGGCCGAGGTCATCGCCAGCCGCGTCGTGGCCGAGGTGCTCTCCAGCGATCTCGCCGGCAAGCAGGCCCTGGCGCGCGGAAAGCTGCGGCTCGCGGCCTTCTCGCGCCAGCAGGAGCTTCAGGCGGATGTCATCGGGGTGCGCATGCTCGGCGAAGCCGGTTACGACCCCTATGCCGCCGCCCGCTTCCTCGATTCCATGGCTGCCTATAGCCGCTTCATGTCGGTCGATCCGGAAGCGGACCAGAGCCTCGACTTCCTCTCCAGCCATCCGAATTCGGTGCAGCGCATCGAGCTCGCCCGCCGCCATGCCCGCAATTTCGGGCCGGAGGGCCAGACCGGAGATCGCGGGCGCGGCTATTATCTCGATGGCATCGACGGCCTGCTTTACGGCGACAGCCCGCAAGAAGGCTATGTGCGCGGCCAGACATTCCTGCACGGCAATCTGGGCATTCGTTTCGACGTGCCCGCCGGCTTCCAGATCGACAACAAGGTCGAGGCGGTGCTGGCGACCGGCCCCGGCGATATCGCCGTGCGGTTCGACGGCGTCGCCGACAACAACAACAGCAGCCTGACCAATTACATCTCCAGCGGCTGGGTCACCGGCCTGCTGCCGGAAACCATCCAGCCGACCACCGTCAACGGCATGGAAGCGGCAACCGCCCGCGCCCAGGCCGAGCGCTGGGATTTCGACGTCACCGTCATCCGCAACGGCAACCGGATCTTCCGCTTCCTGACCGCGGTGCCCAAGGGCAGCGCCGCGCTGGAAACCACCGCCAACGCGCTGCGGGCCAGCTTCCGCCGCATGACGCCGGAAGAGGCCGCCTCGCTGAAACCCCTGCGCATCCGCGTCGTTACCGTTCAGCCCGGCGAAACCATTTCGACGCTTTCGGCCCGCATGATGGGCACCGACCGCAAGCTCGACCTGTTCAAGCTGATCAACGCCCTGCCGAGCGGCGCCACCATCGCCCCCGGTGACCGCGTCAAGCTGATTTCGGAATGAAAAAAGCGCCGGAGACGATCCGGCGCTTTTTTTCCATGAAACATTCCCGTAAATTCAGGCCCGTAAATTCAGGCCATTTCCGCCATCATCGGATCGGCGGTGACCAGTGCGTTGCGCAGCTTTTCCAGCGCCCGGCTTTCGATCTGGCGCACGCGTTCCTTGGAAATGCCGAGATCGGCGCCCAGTTCCTCCAGCGTCGCGCCCTCGTCGACGAGACGGCGGGCCTGGATGATGCGCATCTCGCGTTCGTTGAGATGGCCGAGCGCCTCCTTCAGCCAGACGCGACGGCGCTCCGTATCGATGACCATCGACACCTGCTCGTCCGGCAGCGGTTCGTCGCTGGCCAGCATGTCGAGCCGCTCGCCGCTATCGGCATCGCCCGATATCGTCGGGCTCTGCAGCGAGGTGTCGTTGGCCGAGAGGCGCGCATCCATGGTCTGCACGTCGGCAAGGCTGACGCCGAGCGCGGCGGCGATTTCCTCGTGGATCGCCTGCGCCGTCAGTTGCGTGTCGCCGCGCGCCAGCTTGGCGCGCAGGCGGCGCAGATTGAAGAACAGCGCCTTCTGCGCCGAGCTGGTGCCGCCGCGCACGATCGACCAGTTGCGCAAGATGTAATCCTGCATCGAGGCGCGGATCCACCAGGAGGCATAGGTCGAGAAACGCACGTCGCGATCCGGCTCGAAGCGGGCAGCCGCTTCCAGGAGCCCGACATAGCCCTCCTGCACGAGATCGCTCATCGACAGGCCGAAATGGCGGAATTTGCCGGCCATCGAGACGACGAGGCGCATATGCGCCATGGCGATGCGATTGCGGGCGATCTGGTCGGCGCGCTCCTTCCAGCGCACGGCGAGATCGTGTTCCTCCTCGCGGGCGAGATAGGGCGCAGCCATGGCGATCTTGATCATCCGCCGATCCGCAGACATGGTTTTCATGCATCTCTCCACGAATGGCCGGCTTCAAGGGAAACTGCCGGCACGCCACTGAACGCAAGGCATCGGAGGCGAAAGGGGAGACGCTTCACGGCCATTGCGACCGGAAAACGCGTGAAGAGCGAAAAAGTTCAAATAAAAAACCCGGCGCAAGGCCGGGTTCTTTAAAAAATGGAAAAGGGCGCTATTTCAAGCGGCCTCATCCTGGGATTCATCCTCGTCGATCGACTTGCCGCGCTTGGGACCTTTGGCAAGATGGGTTTCGACGAGACGGACCGCTTCGGTTTCGGACATCTTGTTGACGGCGGCGATCTCGCGCGCCATGCGGTCGAGAGCCGCTTCGTAGAGCTGGCGCTCGGAATAGGATTGCTCGGGCTGATTTTCGGCGCGATAGAGATCGCGTACGACTTCCGCGATGGAAATCAGGTCGCCCGAATTGATCTTGGCATCGTATTCCTGGGCACGGCGAGACCACATGGTGCGCTTGACGCGCGCCTTGCCCTGCACCACTTTCAACGCGCGCTCGACGAAATCGGTCTCCGACAGCTTGCGCATGCCGATGCTGACGGCCTTGGCGACCGGCACCTTCAGGCGCATCTTGTCCTTGTCGAAATCGATCACAAAAAGCTCCAGCTTCATGCCAGCAACTTCCTGCTCCTCGATGGCGCTGATCGTACCGACGCCATGGGCGGGATAGACGATCGCTTCACCGGTCTTGAAGCCGTGGCGCGTTGAAGATTTTTTCTGCTGGGTCGTCATGCGTTTCAAAAACTCCCTGTTACGAACCCGGCGAGGCCGCCGGGGCCGGGTCAGTCAGGCCCGAATGAAACGGAGCCGCCGGAAGGGCTGGCTCCACATCTGGTCCGTCCAAAAACGCGCGCAAAAAGAAACCCCATCGCGATCATTGACCGACAGCCAAAGTGCTTGTTGTCACGGAACCGCGGTTAGGTTATTCGTTGCTTTCGTGATGGTTTTGGGCACGCAAATGCCACAATGTGGATCAGTGTTTCGGACACTACCACAAAAATATGAGGAAATCAATAATTTGCTTTGGCAGCGTCGCAAGCGGCACTGGCCCCGACGGCGTCCGCGCAGCGCCGTTGATTCGAAATGCTTAACCCGCGACTCACCCGTCCGGGCGATGCGTCAATCGCCGGAGCCGGGTTCAGTCGAGAAATATTTTTCGAACTTGCCGGCGACGCCGTCCATTTCCTTGGCCTCCGGCAGCGCGTCGCGCTTGACGGTGATGTTGGGCCAGACGCTGGCATATTCGGCATTGATCTTGAGCCATTTGTCGAGGCCCGGTTCGGTGTCAGGCTTGATGGCCTCGGCCGGACATTCCGGTTCGCAGACGCCGCAATCGATGCATTCGTCGGGATGGATCACGAGGAAATTCTCGCCCTCGTAGAAACAGTCGACCGGGCAAACCTCGACACAATCGGTATATTTGCAGCGAATGCAGTTGTCTGTCACGACATACGTCATGATGAACTCCAGAATGAACCGTGCGGACGCGGCGTCATGTCAACGCCATGCCAGGATGGAGGAATGCGCCGAAAGGCAGGGGCTGCCCTCTTCGCGATTCCGCAGTTGGTCAGCACGTAACGCCTTTGCGGCCTCATATCAAGAATGTTTCGTGGTCGATTTCGTCGCGGTTTGAAATCCTATTCCAAACCGTCCGGCTCAAGGCTCGTCCGGCCCTTGCAGCCGGTCGAGCGCGCGACGTTCCTTTTTTGTCGGACGACCGGCGCCGGCGGCGCGTTGCGCCTGCTCGAAAGGCGTGTGGCGTTTCGCCGCATCGGCGGGCGGCGAGAGGTCTTCATACAGAAGCTGAGCTTCCGAAAAAGGCCCGCGCCGTTCGCCGGGCAGCTTGACCATGAGCACGATGTCGCGCCGGTCGAGCGTCAGCTCGACGCGATCGCCGGGCCTGACCGCATGGCTCGGCTGCACGACGCGCTCGCCGTTGATGCGCACCAGCCCGGACTGGATCTGCGACTGCGCCAGCGAGCGCGACTTCGCCATACGGGCAAAGAACAGCCACTTGTCGATGCGCTGGCGCGAACCGGTCTGTGGCTGCTTCTCGTCCGTCATGGCTTACTTCTTCATCTGCTCCTTGAGGGCAGCCAGCTTGGCGAAGGGCGAATCCGGATCGATCGGCTTCTCCTTGCGCGGCGGCTTGGCCTCGAAACGGGCAGGCTGCGAACCGCGATCGTTGCGGTCCCGGCGATCCTGGCGGTCGGAACGCTCGCCGCGTCCGCCCTGATCCCCACGGCCGCCCTCGCGCGGCTTGAACTTGTTGTCGGGGCGATCGCCGCCACGACGGTTGTTGTCGCGGCCCTCGCGGTTGCCGTCGCGTCCGCCTTCTCGGCTGTCACGACGCTCGCCGTCCTGGCGCGCTTCGCCACCACCGCGATTGCGGTTCTGCTGCGGGCGACGGTCGCCCTGGCCACGCTGCTGGCCACGCTGGTTGTCGTTGCGCCCGCCCGGACGCCACAAGAGCACCGGCTTCGGCTCGGCCGGCTCTTCCGTTGAAGCGGCAGGCGCGGCCTCGCCGGCAACGGCCGACGCTTCGTCTGAAACAGGCGTTTCGACAACAGCGGCAGGCGCGGCGTCCGTCTCGGCGGCGGCCGGTTCGTCGGCATCGTCGTGATCGGAAACGGGGGCGGCCGGTTCCGCTTCCGTGGCCGGCGCCGCGCTCTCGCCGGCATGGCCCGACAGGAAGGCGGCGGCCTCTTCGGGTTTCACGGCGTCGGCGCGATAGCCGAGACCCTTGAGGATCTCTTCCATATCGTCCGGCGTCGCGCCGAGAATGGAGAGCATCGCCGTCGTCGTGGTGAAGCGGCGGCCGTCATAGGCGCCGTCCGGGCGCGGCGTCGTGCCGGGCTTCCACTGCAACAGCGGACGGATGAGGTCGGCGAGGCGTTCGAGGATGTCGATGCGGACGGCCCGCTTGCCGAGGAAACGGAAGCCGGCCAGCTTGTAGAACATCCGCTCGAAGCCCGGATCGGTGACGATCGAGGTGCGGCCGGCGGCCAGCGCCGGGATCAGGTCGCCATAGCCCGGCTTGTCGAGACCGTCGTTCTTCAACGCCCAGAGCAGGGTGATGAGTTCGGCCGGCGCCGGCTTCAGCAGCGCCGGCATGAAGATGTGATAGGCGCCGAACCGCACGCCGTAGCGGCGGATCGAGGCGCGCGCCTCCTGGTCCAGCGACTTGACGTCGTCGGTGACGTCGCGGCGGAACAGGACGCCGAGGTTTTCGACGAGCTGGAAGGCGAGCCCCTTGGCCAGCCCCTGCAGATCCTCGGCGCGCGACAGATCGTCGAGCGGCTTCAGCACGGTCGAGATATGGTAGTTCACGAAACGCTCGACGCGGGCGGCCACATGCTCGCGGGCATTGCCGGTCAGCTGCTCGTCGGCCAGCAGGATGACGCGCGGGCGCATGATGTGGTCGGTCGCCGCCAGACGCGCGACGGGATCGCCGAGCCAGCGCACGGTGCCGTCGGCCGAAAGCGCCAGGTCGCCGTTGCCGCTGGCATGCAGGCGCGCGGCGCGCGCCTCGAATTCCAGCGCCAGGGCCTTCTGCGCTGCCGCCTGCACGGCGCGCGCATCCGGGCCTTCGGCCCCGGCGACGGTCGTGAACCGAAAGCCGGCCAATTGCCCCACATGATGTCCTTCGACGAAGACATCGCCATTCACACTGATTTCAGCTTCCAGCATCGCATTCTCTCTCAGGCGCTTCATGAGCACAGATGTCCTGCGATCAACAAAGCGGTTCGTCAACCTTTCATGTAACGCATCGGACAATCGATCCTCGATTTCCCGCGTCTTTTCTTGCCAGTGTGTCGGATCGGCAAGCCATCCCGGCCGGTTGGACACATAGGTCCAGGTTCTTATCTGCGCGATTCGCGCCGAAAGCGTGTCGATCTCGCCATCGGTGCGATCGGCGCGCCGCACCTGTTCGGCGAGAAAATCCTCGTTGACCGTTCCGGAGCGGACGAGGTCCGAAAACAGCGACGAAATCAGATCCGCATGCTGGGCCGGCGTGATACGCCGGTAGTCCGGCAACGCACACGCCTCCCACAGCTTTTCCACCCTTTCCGGCGACGTGGCAAGATCGTTGATTTCGGGATAGCGCGCAAGGTGTTCCAGCGCCTGCTGATCGATGGCCGGAAGCGCGCGCGCAAGGCCGGCAATCTTCGGCGGCGCTTCCAGGCTGCGGCGCAGCGCCGGAATGCTGGCGAAGTCGAACTGCTTGCTGCGCCATTGCAGCACGCGCACCGGATCGAAGCGATGGCTTTCGATCTGTTGCACCAGTTCCGGATCGAAGGGATCGACCTGGCCTGTCACGCCGAACGTGCCGTCGCGCAGGTGGCGGCCGGCGCGGCCGGCGACCTGGGCAAGCTCGGCCGGATTGAGGTTGCGGAACTGGTAACCGTCGAACTTGCGGTCCTGGGCGAAGGCGACGTGGTCGACGTCGAGATTGAGACCCATGCCGATCGCGTCGGTGGCGACGAGATATTCGACGTCGCCGGACTGATAGAGGCCGACCTGGGCGTTGCGGGTGCGCGGGCTCAGCGCCCCCAGCACCACGGCCGCGCCGCCGCGCTGGCGGCGGATCAGCTCGGCGATGGCATAGACCTCGTCGGCGGAGAAGGCGACGATCGCCGTGCGCTGCGGCAGGCGGGTGATCTTCTTCTGCCCTGCATAGAAGAGCTGCGACAGGCGCGGGCGCTCGACCACGGTGAGGCCCGGCAGCAATTGTTCCAGAATCGGCCGCATGGTCGCCGCGCCGAGAAGCAGCGTCTCGTCGCGGCCGCGCAGATGCAGGATACGGTCGGTGAAGATATGGCCGCGCTCGAGATCGCCGGCAAGCTGGACCTCGTCGATGGCGACGAAGGCGGCGCGCGTCTCGCGCGGCATCGCCTCGACGGTGCAGACCGAATAGCGCGCCCCCGGCGGGGCGATCTTCTCCTCGCCTGTCACCAGCGCCACATGAGCGACGCCAACCCGCTCGACGAGCCGGGTATAGACCTCGCGCGCCAAAAGTCGCAGCGGCAGGCCGATGATGCCCGAACCATGGGCCACCATTCGCTCGATGGCGTAATGCGTCTTGCCGGTATTGGTCGGTCCCAGAACCGCGGTCACGCCGCGTCCGCTGAGGATCATGGGCTGCGAATTCAAAATCTCGTTCCGTGCATAGGCGGGCGCATGTCCGGGGAAAGGTCAGACCGGTCCTGCGTCCGGAAATGCGCGCAATCAAGCCGCCACCCGCGACGCGGCCGCCGATGACCGTCCACACATGGCGATCCTTGCCGGCAAAGGCAAGTGCAGAATGCCGCCCAAATCCGCCCGCCGCGGCAATTTACGGCAAGCCGGCGACCGCTTCGCACCAAGGGCTATGTCGAAAAGCCCGGAACCTTTCCGGGATACGTGCATTTTACCCCGCGAAAAGCGCATTCGATCCAGGAGGAACACACATGCTCGGCACAATTCTTCTCGTCATTCTCATACTTCTGCTGATCGGCGCTTTGCCGAATTGGGGCTACAGCCGCGGCTGGGGATACGGCCCTTCCGGCGGCCTCGGCCTCGTCGTGGTCATCATCATCATCCTCCTGCTGATGGGCCGAATTTGACGACGCTTGGCGGCCCGGCTTCTGTCGGGACTATTTTGACCGGAACCAAAGGATCCCTCTCATGAAAAAATCGATCATCGCAGCAGTGCTCGTTCTTCCCATGCTGGCCTCCTGCTCCCAGACGGAGCGTTCGACGGCGGTCGGCGCCGCCTCCGGCGCGGTCATCGGCGGCGTCGTGACCGGCCGTGCCGGCGGCGCGCTTGCCGGTGCCGCCATCGGCGGCGCGGCCGGTTACCTCGTCGGTCGCTCCAGCCGCGCCGACTACTGCATCTACCGCGACCGCCACGGCCGCCGCTACGAAGCCCGCTGCTGATTGGCGGCAGGTGACCCAAACGAAAACGGCGCCACTTGCGAGGCGCCGTTTTTTTGAATGCTGATGTTGCCCGTCAGACGAAGAACTGACCGCCATTGGCCGAGATCGTCGAGCCGGTGATGAAACCGGCATCGTCGGAGGCGAGGAAGACGACGCAACGGGCGATTTCTTCCGGCTCGCCGAGGCGGCCGACCGGGATCTGCGGGATGATGCGCTCGCTCAACACTTTCTCGGGGATGGCGCGCACCATCTCCGTTCCGATATAGCCGGGGCAGATGGCGTTGACGGTGATGCCCTTGGCGGCCCCTTCCTGGGCTAAGGCCTTGGTGAAGCCGAGATCGCCGGCCTTGGCGGCGGAATAATTCGCCTGGCCCATCTGGCCCTTCTGGCCGTTGATCGAGGAAATGTTGATGATGCGGCCGAAATTGCGGTCGCGCATCCCGGTCCACACCGGATGCGTCATGTTGAACAGGCCGGTGAGGTTGGTGTCGATCACCTCTCCCCACATCTGCGGTGTCATCTTGTGGAACATGGCGTCGCGGGTGATGCCGGCATTGTTGACCAGCACCTCGACCGGGCCGAGCTTGGCCTCGACCGCGGCGATGCCGTCCCGGCAGGCGTCATAGCTGGAGACGTCCCATTTGAAGACGGCGATGCCGGTCTCGGCCTCGAACGCCTTGGCGCGCTCGTCGTTGCCGGCATAGTTCGCCGCCACCGCGTAGCCGGCCGTCTTCAAGCCGACGCTGATCGCCGCGCCGATGCCGCGCGTGCCCCCGGTTACCAAAGCCACTCTAGCCATAACTGTTCCTCCCTGCTGTTGCACTCGCCTGTTTTAACGCGCAGGCGCCGCGTCCGGAGCATTTCCAGCAAGGGCGCGCCGGCGTTCCTCCTGGAAATGCTCCGGCATGGCGGCCTCCCGCCGCCATGCCGATCGCAGAACCGATAAAGGCGGATCAGAGCGCCTCGAGGCACATGGCGATGCCCATGCCGCCGCCGATGCAAAGGGTTGCCAGTCCCTTGCGGGCGCCGCGGCGCTTCATCTCGAACAGCAGCGTATTGAGGACGCGCGCCCCGGAGGCGCCGACCGGATGACCGATGGCGATCGCCCCGCCATTGACGTTGACGATAGCCGGATCCCAGCCGAGATCCTTGTTGACGGCGCAGGCCTGGGCGGCGAAGGCCTCGTTGGCTTCCACGAGATCGAGATCGCCGATCTTCCAGCCGGCCCGCTCCAGCGCCTTGCGCGAAGCGGGGATCGGCCCCGTGCCCATGACCTGCGGATCGACGCCGGCGGTCGCCCAGGAGGCGATGCGGGCGAGCGGCCGGATGCCGCGGCGCGAGGCTTCCGCCTCGCTCATCAGCAGCGCGGCGGCGGCGCCGTCATTGATGCCGGAGGCATTGCCGGCGGTCACCGTGCCTTCCTTGTCGAAAGCGGGGCGCAACTTGGTCATCGAGTCCAGCGTCGCGCCGGCGCGGATATATTCATCCTGGTCGACGATGGTGTCGCCCTTGCGGCCCTTGACGGTGAAGGCGACGATCTCGTCCGCGAAGCGCCCGGCCTTCTGGGCGGCTTCGGCCTTGTTCTGCGAAGCGACGGCGAACTGGTCCTGCTCGTCGCGGGTAAGCTGGAACTGTCGGGCGACGTTCTCGGCGGTGATGCCCATGTGATAGCCGTAGAAGGCGTCGGTCAGGCCGTCCTTGATCATGGTGTCGACCATCTTGAAGTCGCCCATCTTCACGCCGCCGCGCAAGTGCGCGCAGTGCGGCGCCATCGACATGGATTCCTGGCCGCCGGCGACGACGATCGAGGCGTCGCCGGTGACGATCTGCTGCATGCCGAGCGCGACCGCGCGCAGGCCGGAGCCGCAGAGCTGGTTGATGCCGAATGCGGTCGCCTCCTGCGGGATGCCAGCCTTCATCGCTGCCTGGCGGGCCGGGTTCTGGCCTTCGCCGGCCGTCAGGATCTGCCCGAGAATGACCTCGTCGACTTCCTTTGCGTCAACGCCGGCGCGCTCCAGCACGCCCTTGACGGCCGCCGCGCCGAGCTCATGCGCCGGAATGTTTCCGAAGGCGCCGTTGAACGAGCCCACGGCGGTGCGTGCGGCGCTGGCGATGACGATGGATGGATGGCTCATGGACGGGTTCCTCCCAATGCACTCTAAGTCGGCAACGAAAGTGACAAAGCTCAGGCCGCAAGTCAAACGAGAAACGGACGCGCCGGGTTTTTCAGGACAATCAACGATATGTCCTGCGGGCACGACCCTGCCGCATCGCACAAATCGATTGTCACCACCCTTCGTTTACGCTTAGAGTGACCGCAGGGAGAAGCTTGCGTTACCAATCATCGACGGGGGCCAGGAGACGAATATGGCGAAAAACGAAGGCCAGATCGTAATCAAGAAATACGCCAACCGGCGATTGTACAATACGGGGACGAGCACCTATGTCACGCTCGACGATCTGGCCGTCATGGTCAAGAAAGGCGAGGATTTCACCGTCCAGGATGCCAAGTCCGGCGAGGACATCACCCATTCCGTGCTGACCCAGATCATCTTCGAGCAGGAATCCAAGACCGGCAACACGCTGCTGCCGATTTCCTTCCTTCGGCAGTTGATTTCCTATTATGGCGACCAGATGCAGATGGTCGTGCCGAGCTTTCTCGAACATTCGATGCAGGCCTTCGCCCAGCAGCAGACCCAGATGCGCGAGCAGATGACCCGCGCTTTCGGCGACACGCCGCTGACCAAGAACCTGCAGGCGCCGATGCAACTTGTCGAGGAGCAGGTGCGCCGCAACACCGAGATGTTCCACCAGGCGATGCAGATGTTCTCGCCCTTCATGACCCCGCCGCCAGCCAAGGAAAGCCGCAAGGCCGAGGCCAAGGACATAGACGAGTTGAAGGAACAGCTCCGCGCCCTCCAGACCAAGCTCGACAATCTCTGATTTTTCAGGTCCGTTTTCTTGAGGCCCGCCGCACGAGACCCGTTCGGCGGGCCTTGGTTGTTTCAGGACGCAATTCCGGGCGGAAAGTCGCTCCGCACGGTTCGCGAAGTGCTGCCTACAATCCTATGGACACGTCGCGTCCGGCCGTACGGATCGAGATGACGAAGCCGCCGATCACGTCGAGGAAGGCGATGGTCATCAGGATGAAGAAGATCTGCGTCGCCGCCCCCTGCACCAGCAGGAATTCAACAAGGAACAGGATGAAGACCACCAGCGACAGCATGTGGTTGATCAGCGATCCCGAACCGGTGCGCGTCGCCTTGACGATCTCGAAGAACAGCGCCACGAGTCCGATGACGATCATCAGGTCGCCGAGGCTCATGGTCCAGACCGCGCCCGACAGCATCGACAGCGACAGCACGACCTTGTCGAGCGCCGCCGCCCCGCCCTCGCCCATCAGGCCGATCATCGCAAGATTGTAAAGCGCCAGCGGAACCAGCATCAGCGGAAAGGCGGCGATCATATGGGGTCATCTCCTCCATCGGGGGCCGGGATTGTTGCGGCAAGCCTAAACCCGCAAACAGGGCTTTATCAGGGAAACGGACGGGAGTCAGCCGGGGCGGCTCTCCCGCCGCCGGCAAAACCCCTGGAGCATTTCCAGCAAAAGTGCGAAGCGGTTTTGCGGCCGGAAATGCGTATAACAAATAGAGGGAGCGTTTCTGCTTTTCGATAAAAAGCTGAAGCGCTCTAGAAATCGGCGGTCATCGGATCGGGGCCGAGACGGGCGCCGGGATTGTCGAGCAGGTCGATCTCCACCATGTCATCGGTATCCAGCTTGAAATCGAAGACCTGGAAATTCTCGACGATGCGGCTCGGGGTGATCGATTTCGGAATGACGACGAGGCCGCTGTCGAGATGCCAGCGGATGATCACCTGGGCCGGCGTCTTGCCGTGCTTGGCGGCGATTTTCGCAATGACCGGATGTGTGAACAGCTTGCTCTGCCCGAGCGGGCTCCAGGATTGCGTGACCACACCGAGCTTGGCATGGGCGGCGCGGGCGGCGCGCTGCTGGAAGTCGGGATGCAACTCGATCTGGTTGATCACCGGCACGACGCCGGTCTCGGCGACGATGCGCTCGATATGCTCGGGATAGAAGTTGGAGACGCCGATGGAGCGGACGCGGCCTTCATCCTTCAGCGTCACGAAGGCCTTCCAGGTGTCGATGTAGCGATCCTTGCGCGGCACCGGCCAGTGGATGAGGTAGAGATCGACATAATCGGTGCCGAGGCGCTTCAGGCTGGCGTCGAAAGCCCTAAGGGTCGAATCGTAGCCCTGCGCGTCGTTCCAGAGCTTGGTGGTGAGGTAGATGTCCTTGCGGTCGATGCCGGAGGCACGGATGCCTTCGCCGACGCCTTCCTCGTTGCCGTAGATCGCCGCCGTATCGACATGGCGATAACCTGCTTCGATCGCGGTCTTCACCGTCGGCGCGGCGATCTCGTTCGGCGTCTGCCAGACGCCGAGGCCGAACTGCGGAATGGACTGTCCGTCATGGAATTTGATGGTGGGGGTCACGCGAGATCTCCGTCGGATGGGAACGTCATGAAACTGAAAGACAGCGCCGGCCTCGCACGTTTCTGCATGCCGGATCGCCGCAAAACCTTGAAATCGATGCCGCGTGGGCGCGGCAAGGCATAGCATATAGGGGCGACGCGGGCCGATGGTAAGGGGGAAGCCTCCGGCCACACGACAAGGATCGCCGGCCTTGCGGCCCTTGTTTTTCGCATGGCGGCTCACAACTATTTGCTTTGCGCGTGATCGGCAGGAAAACCATAGCAGCTCGAATGGCCTTTGAAAAAGGCCGAACTCCTGCAAAACGCTTGCCAATTCAGCGATTTGGCGTAGGACTTGCAATAATTGAGGGAAAGGCGGCGCTCATGACGGCCCGGACGATTCTGGTGGTGGACGACGATGCGGACCTGCGGGAGACCCTGGTCGAGCAACTGGCGCTCTATGACGAATTCAACGTGTTGCAGGAATCCAGCGCCGTGCAGGGCATGCAGGCGGCGCGCAACGGCGCCGTCGATCTGCTGATCATGGATGTCGGCCTGCCCGACATGGACGGTCGCGAAGCGGTGAAAATGCTGCGCAAGAACGGCTTCAAGGCGCCGATCGTCATGCTGACCGGCCACGACACCGATTCCGACACCATCCTCGGTCTGGAAGCCGGCGCAAACGACTATGTCACAAAGCCCTTCCGTTTCGCGGTGCTGCTCGCCCGCATCCGCGCCCAGCTTCGCCAGCACGAGCAGAGCGAGGACGCCACCTTCACGGTTGGCCCCTATCTGTTCAAGCCGAGCCAGAAACTGCTGAGCACCGAGGACGGCCAGAAAATCCGGCTGACGGAAAAGGAGGCGGCGATCATCCGCTATCTCTACCGCGCCGACCAGAAGGTCGTGACCCGCGACGTGCTGCTGGAAGAGGTTTGGGGCTACAATTCCGGCGTGACAACCCATACGCTGGAGACCCATGTCTACCGCCTGCGCCAGAAGATCGAGCGCGATCCGTCGAACGCCGAGATTCTGGTGACGGAGAACGGCGGCTATAAAATCGTTCCGTAAAAGCATGTTGCGCAAAAGTGTGCAGCGGTTTTGCGATAACGACATGCCTTAAACAGGGGAGTGGAATGGCCGGACTGCAGGACGATATCCAGCTTCTGTCGAGCGTGCCGTTGTTTGCCGGCATGAGCGACGACCAGTTGCGGCTGGTGGCCTTCGGGGCCGAGCGGCGGCGGCTGTCGCCGGGGCAGGCGCTGTTTCGCGAGCACGCTCCGGCCGAATGCGCCTATATCGTCGCCGACGGCGCAATCGATCTGACGATCACCGGCCGCGACGGCAAGCCGGAACTGCGCGAAACCGTTCCCGCCGGCACGCTGCTTTCGGAAATCGCCCTGATCACCCTGGTCGAGCGCAAATACACCGCAACGGCGCGCGGCGATGCCGAGGTGCTGCGCATCACCCGTGCCCTGTTCCAGCGGCTGATGGAGGAATACCCCCCCGTCGCCGCCATGGTTCAGGGCCGCCTCAAACAGAACCTCGCCGCCATGGTCGAGGGCATCGGCGCGTTGGAGCGGTATTTCGGCTGAGCTCCCGGCCAGCCGATCCACCAAAACTCACAGGTCGAAATGCGCCGTCACCGGCACATGGTCGGAAGGCTGTTCCCAGCCGCGCGCTTCCTTGAAAATCTCGATGCGTTTCAGCAGCGGCGCCAGATCGGGCGACGACCAGATGTGGTCGAGGCGGCGGCCGCGATCGGCGGCGGCCCAGTCCTTGGCGCGGTAGCTCCACCACGTATAGAGCTTTTCGCTGGCGGGAACGTGTCGCCGCATCAGGTCCTCCCAGCCGCCGAGCCGCATGACCTCCAAAAGGCCCTCGGTCTCCACCGGCGTGTGGCTGACGATCTTCAAGAGCTGCTTGTGTGACCAGACGTCGTGCTCCAGCGGCGCGATATTGAGATCGCCGACGAGGATCGAAGCGGTATTGGCCTCGGCGGTCGATTTCAGCCGCTTCATCTCCTCGATGAAATCGAGTTTGTGGCCGAATTTCGGATTGATCGTCCGGTCTGGCTCGTCGCCGCCGGCCGGGACGTAGAAATTATGCAGGCGCACCCGTCGGCCGCCGCGCTCGAACACCGCCGAGATATGGCGGGAATCGCCGACCCCGCAATAATCCTGGCGGTGATCCTCGGTCAACGGAAGACGCGAGGCGATGGCGACGCCGTGATAGCCTTTCTGGCCATGGATGATGACGTGCTCGAAACCCATGGCGCGCAGCGGCGCATATGGAAACAGCTCGTTCGCCACCTTGGTTTCCTGCAGGCACAGGATGTCCGGCCGGTGCTTCAGCACGAATTGCTGCACGATCGGCATGCGCAGCCTGACCGAATTGATGTTCCAGGTGGTGATCGAGAAAGTCATTACCCACGCCCCTAAAGCAATTCCAGCAAAAGCGTGAAGCGGTTTTGCATGCGGAATTGCGTCAAACAAACAGGACGCGGTGTAGCAAGTTTCCCGTGAGGGAACAGCATAATTCGTCGAATATCAGCGCTTCAGCGCCTTGTTGACCTCTTCATAGGGCACCTTGAACACCGACTGGTCGAACTGCACGCCGGTCTTGACGTTGAAGATCATCACCGAGGTGTCCTTGCCCTGGTTGTCGGTGATCGTCCACTGGCGCAATTCGTAGCTCTTGGGATCGAACATCATGGTGATGGTTGAATCGGCGAAGATCGAGCGGTCGCCGAGCACGATCGTGGTCAGATCCGTCTCTTCCTTGACGTTGCGCACCATCTTGGTCGAGAGGTCGATCCGGTCGCTGAGCAGCAGGCTGAGCGGCGTCTTGGACAGCGGATAGAGGCTCCAGGTCTTCATCTTGCTGTTGCCGATGACGACGTTGCGGCCATCGGAAATCACTCGCATCGGCGAGGGCGCGTCATAGTTGAAGCGCAGCATGCCCGGTCGCTGGATGAAGAATTTACCGCCCGTCTGCTCCCCGCGCGGCCCGAACTGCACGAATTCGCCCTGCATGGACTTCACCGACGAAAAGTGATCGGCGATCTGCTGGGCGACGCCGCTTGGCGCCTGGGCGAGTGCCGAAACCGGAACGAGGCCCGCCATCACCGCACCGATCCCCCCGGCAAGCAGGGCGCGGCGGCTAACGCCACGGGAAACCGGGTCTTTCGAGGTTTCGGGGTGAAAGTCTGCCATCTCTATCTCCTTCGTTCCGCGTCTTCTTTTGTTGTCTTGCCGCAGTTCCGGACGCAAAACCGCTTCGCTGAAATTTTTCGTGACGCAAAAACGCGGCGCCTTGATGACACCGCGTCCAGTTTGCCGGCATCACGTTCTGTTGAACGCAAGGCTCAGCGCTCGATGATGTCGGCCTCGGTCGGCACGAGGATCTCGCGCTTGCCGGCATGGTTGGCCGGCCCGACCAGGCCTTCCTTTTCCATCCGCTCGATGATCGAGGCAGCGCGGTTATAGCCGATGCCCAGCCGCCGCTGGATGTAGGAGGTCGAAGCCTTTCCGTCGCGCAACACCACCGCCACCGCCTGATCGTACGGATCGTCCGAATCGGACAGGGCAGACATGCCGCCCGCACCGCCGCCGGCTTCCTCGTCCTCATCTTCGGTAATCGCATCAAGATATTGGGGAGACCCTTGGGTTTTCAAGTGGGCGACGATATCCTCGACCTCGACATCCGAGACGAACGGCCCGTGGACGCGCTGGATACGGCCGCCGCCGGCCATGTAGAGCATGTCGCCCTGGCCGAGAAGCTGCTCTGCCCCCTGCTCGCCGAGGATGGTGCGGCTGTCGATCTTCGAGGTCACCTGGAAGGAGATGCGCGTCGGGAAGTTGGCCTTGATCGTACCGGTGATGACATCGACCGACGGACGCTGCGTCGCCATGATGACATGGATGCCGGCGGCGCGGGCCATCTGGGCCAGCCGCTGCACGGCGCCTTCGATATCCTTGCCGGCCACCATCATCAGGTCGGCCATCTCGTCGATGATGACGACGATATAGGGCATCGGCGCCAGGTCGAATTCCTCGGTCTCGTAGATCGCCTCGCCGGTCATGCGGTCGAAGCCGGTCTGAACCGTGCGGCTGATCGCCTCGCCCTTGGCCAGCGCCTGCTCGACGCGGCTGTTGAAGCCGTCGATGTTGCGCACGCCGATCTTCGACATCTTCTTGTAGCGCTCTTCCATCTCGCGCACGGTCCATTTCAGCGCCACCACCGCTTTCTTCGGATCGGTGACCACGGGCGAGAGCAGGTGCGGAATGCCGTCATAGACCGAGAGTTCGAGCATCTTGGGGTCGATCATGATCAGGCGGCACTGTTCCGGCGTCATGCGATAGACCAATGACAGGATCATGGTGTTGATGGCGACGGACTTGCCCGAGCCGGTGGTGCCGGCGACCAGAAGGTGCGGCATCTTGGCAAGATCTGCGATCACGGGCTCGCCGCCGATGGTCTTGCCGAGCGCCATGGCGAGCTTGGCCTTGGAGCCGGCGAAATCGCGGCTGGCGACCAGTTCGCGCAGATAGACCATCTCGCGGCTCTGGTTCGGCAGCTCGATGCCGATGGCGTTGCGGCCGGGCACGACGGCGACGCGGGCGGCGATCGCGCTCATCGAGCGGGCGATATCGTCGGCGAGACCGATGACGCGCGAGGATTTGATGCCCGGCGCCGGTTCCAGTTCATAGAGCGTCACCACCGGGCCGGGGCGCACATGAATGATTTCGCCCTTGACGCCGAAATCCTCCAGCACGCCTTCGAGCATGCGGGCATTCTGCTCCAGCGCGTCGGCGGACAGCGTCGTATCGCGCACCACGTTCTTCGGCTCGGCAAGATATTCCAGCGCCGGAAGCTGGAAGACGCCGGGAACCGCCGGATGGCGCGGGGCCGGATCATAGGCGCCGGGGCGGCTGGCGCGCGGCGCCTGCACACGGCCGCGACGGTCGCCGACATCGGCGCGCGGCGCGCTTCCGCGGCTGTCGTCAGGCAGGATATCGTCCGGCAAGACGTCGTCGTCATCATCCTCGTCGTCGAGAGCCATGGAGGGCGGCACGACGGCGCGGCGAGCGGCGGGGCGCGTCTCCATGGTCGGTTCGCGGCGCTCGCCGCCCTGGCGGGCGCGGGCCGGTTCGTTCAGCGTGCCGAATTCGTCGTCGTTGAAATCGTAAGGCGCTTCGTAACGGTCGGCGCGAGCGGCCCGTCTGAGGCCGAAGACACGGCGCACCCGCGCCTGCGTGGTGAACCAGATATGGGTGAGCGCCCCGAGCGGCAGCAAGTTCGTCAGGAAACTGCCGCCATCGTCCTCGTCGTCATATTCGTCGCGCACGGTCTGCGCCTTGCTCGGCGTGGCGACGGGCAGATCGTCCTCGTCGTCGATCTCGCGATGGCCGATGACGCCGGCGGCGAACAGCATCAGCCAGGCGGTGGGCACGGCGAAGACGGCGCCGAGCGTGGTGGCGAAGCTGCCGGTCGGATAAGCGCCGACGAACAGGGCGGGAAAACGCAGGATCATGTCGCCGATGACGCCGCCGATACCGTTGGGGATAGGCCATGTCGCCGGTGCGGGAAAGCAGCCCATGGCGGCGGCGCAGAGCATGGCGCCGCACAGCCACGCGGCAAGCCGCGCCGAAATGCGATCGATGCCGCGCCCGCTGACGAGCGCCAGCGACCAGGCGAGCACCGGCAGCAGCGACACGACGCCGGAGAGGCCGAAGAACTGCATCAGAACATCGGCAAAGGCGGCGCCGCCGAAGCCGAGGATGTTGGTCGGCTCCTTGCCCGTCGCATAGGACAAGCTGGGATCGGCGACGTTCCAGGTCGCCAGCGCCGCCACCGCCAGCGCCAGCGCGAAGAAGATCGCAAACCCGCAAAGCGACATCACCTGGCGCAGCACGAAAGTCGAAAGCGTGAAACGATGGGGGCGACCGTCGATCGCCGAAGTGCTTCTGCCCATATTTCCGGTCCGTCATCTCATTCGGTGGGACATGAATCGAACGGCCGTCCGCCGGCCGGATTCGCGTTATTCAAGCGTAAACTAAACCGAGAGAGTTAAAGCGGCATTAACCATGGAAGCGCATGCGGCATTTATTGTGGCTACCTTACGATCGACAGCAGGTGGTCAAAAAAAGAGGCCCGAACCGTAAGGTCCGGGCCAAGGGCGATCCGGGGAGGCCGGATCGCGACGGGCTGTTCGGCGGCGTTGTCCTGAACGCCGCAAACCCTGAAGGGTCAGGCGTGATAGGCCGCTTCGCCATGCGAGGCGAGATCGAGCCCCTCGCGCTCGGCCTCGACCGGCACGCGCAGGCCGACGACGATATCGGTGACCTTGTAGAGAATGATCGAGCCGATGCCGGTCCAGGCGATGGTGACGAGAACCGCCTTCACCTGGGTGACGAACTGTCCCGCCATGGTGACGCCCTCGACATAACCGACGCCGCCCAGCGAAGCGGACGCGAAGATGCCCGTTGCCAGCGCCCCGAACAGGCCGCCGATGCCGTGGACGCCGAAGACGTCGGCGGTGTCGTCATAGCCGAACTTGTTCTTGACCACCGAGACGAAGAAATAGCACAGCGGCGAGACCAGCACGCCCATGACGATGGCGCCCATCGGGCCGACCGTTCCGGCGGCCGGCGTGATGGCGACGAGGCCGGCGATCATGCCGGAGGCTGCGCCCAGCATCGAGGCCTTGCCGCGGGCGAAGGCTTCGACGGCGCACCAGGAAAGGATGGCGGCGGCGGTGGCGACGAAGGTGTTGACGGTGGCGAGCATCGCCCCGCCCGAGGCTTCGAGGTTGGAACCGGCATTGAAGCCGAACCAACCGACCCACAGCATGGCCGCGCCGACATAGGTCAGCGTCATCGAGTGCGGCGCCATCATGTCCTTGCCGAAGCCGACGCGCTTGCCGACCATGATCGCCCCGATCAGGCCGGCGACGCCGGCATTGATGTGAACGACCGTGCCGCCGGCGAAATCGAGCGCGCCCCAGCCGAAGATCAGGCCGTTGGAGTCCCAGACCATATGGGCGATCGGGAAATAGACGAAGGTGACCCACAGCAGGCAGAACAGCACGGCCGCCGAGAAGCGGATCCGCTCCGCGAACGCGCCGATGATCAGGCAGGGCGTGATCGCGGCAAAGGTCATCTGGAACATCGCGAAGATATATTCGGGAATGACGACGCCCTTGGAGAAGGTGGCCGCCGTCGTGGTCGGGTCGACGCCGGCGAGGAAAATCTTGGCGAAGCCGCCGAAGAAGGCGTTGGTCGAGCCGCCGAAGGCGAAGGAATAGCCGTAGACAACCCAAGCGATCATCACGGCGGCGGCAATGACGGTGCATTGCATCAACACCGACAGCATGTTCTTGGCGCGCACCAGCCCGCCATAAAACAGGCCGAGGCCGGGAATGATCATGAACAGGACAAGGATCGTCGACAGGAACATGAAGGCAGTATCGCCCTTTTCGGGCACCGCAACGGCAGCGGCGGCTTCAGCGGCGGCGGGAGCCGCTTCCTGAGCGAAAGCAACAGCCGGCGCGATCAGGAGAGCGCTGGCGGCGACAAGGCCGGAGCGGGATGCGAACGTGCGAAATGACATGAAAAAGAACTCCCTTGTCGGCGACTTACAGCGCTTCGGAATCGGTTTCGCCGGTGCGGATGCGCACCGCATGGTCGATGGAATAGACGAAGATCTTGCCGTCGCCGATCTGGCCGGTCTTGGCCGCAGTGGCGATGGCGTCCACGGCCCGCTCGGCCATGTCGGAGGCCACCGCGATCTCGATCTTCAGCTTGGGCAGGAAGCTGACGGCATATTCCGTTCCGCGATAGATTTCGGTGTGCCCCTTCTGCCGCCCGTACCCCTTGACCTCGGTGACGGTCAGGCCCTGGATGCCGAGCCCGGTGAGGGCTTCGCGCACCTCGTCCAGCTTGAACGGCTTGATGATGGCCATCACAATTTTCATCTGTACCCCATCCTCTCTTGCCTCGGCGCTTTGCCGATGTTCGTGCCGCGGGCGCTGGAGCGCCTGCCGCGACTGGCCTTCATCATACAAAGGGCGTGCCAGTTTCGAGGATGGTGATTAAACTGCTGTATTTTCAGGGAAAAAATTCGATGTGCCCAGAAAGCGGCATTTCGCAACCGCACAAAAGCATAAAATTTGAGCAGGAATTACATCTTGCTCATTTATTGCCCATCTGCCCTTTTGCGAATCAGGCCCTCCTGCGCCACCGAGGCGACCAGCCGGCCGGAACGGGAAAACAGGCTGCCGCGCGTCATGCCGCGCGCGCCCGATGCGCTGGGGCTATCCTGGCTGTAGAGCAGCCAGTCGTCGAGATCGACGGGGCGGTGGAACCACATGGCATGGTCGAGGCTCGCCACCTGCACGGTCGGATCGAAGATCGAGGTGCCGTGGGCATAGAGCGCCGTATCGATCAGCGTCAGGTCCGAGAGATAGGCGAGGATAGCGGTGCGCGTGCGGCGGTCGTCCGGGGCCGAGCCGTTGGTGCGCACCCAGACATCCTGGCGCGGCGGCAGCTTTTCCGAGGAGATGTAATGGGTGAAGGCGGTCGGGCGGATCTCGATGGCCCGCTCGCGCTCCCAGTAGCGCCGCACCGGCTCAGGCGCATGCGCCAGGAACTCGGCCCGGAGCCGCTGCTCGTCGGGCAGATCCTCGGGGAACGGCACCTGCGGCATGTCGATCTGGTGGTCGAAGCCGGGCTCGTCCTTCTGGAAGGAGGCCGACATCGAGAAGATCGGCTTGCCGTGCTGCACCGCCACCACCCAGCGCGTCGCAAAGCTCGCGCCGTCGCGGATGCGATCGACCTGGTAGACGATCGGCACGCTGGGATCGCCGGCCCGCATGAAATAGGCATGCAGGGAATGCACGAAGCGGTCCTCTTCCACCGTGCGCTGCGCCGCCACCAGCGCCTGGGCGATGACCTGGCCGCCGAACACCCGCTGCCAGCCGGTCTGCGGGCTGAGGCCGCGATACAGGTTTTCCTCGATCGGCTCGATATCGAGGATGGCGATCAGCTTCTCCATGGCGGAAGAGGTGCGGGCGCTTTGCGACATTTTGGTCAAACTCCGGCAGTATAAGTCTCTGACTTTTGGTCTATAAAGCAGGATACGTAAAGGTGCGCCGCTTTTGCACGCGCCGAACAGGATCGAAGAGCGGAGATGCAAGCGATGATCGACATGCTGGTGGTGGGTGGCGGATATGTCGGCCTTTCGCTGGGGCTCGCCGTCAAGCATGCGGCCCCGCATCTGAATGTCGAAATCGTCGAGGCGGCGCCCGCTGAGGTCTGGAAGAAGGACCAACGCGCCTCGGCCGTCATCGCCGCGGCGACGCAGATGCTGACCGTGCTCGGCGTCTGGGACGAGATTTTGCCGCAGGCGCAGCCGATCACCCGCATGATCGTCACCGATTCGCGCACCGCCGATCCGGTACGCCCGGTCTTCCTCACCTTCGACGGCGATGTCGCCGAGGACCAGCCTTTCGCCCATATGGTGCCGAACGTCGCCCTCGTCGCAGCGCTACGCGCGGCTTGCGAAAAACTCGGCGTCACCATCCGCCACGGGCTGACGGCGACCGGTTTCACCGCCGGCGACAATGCCGTCAGCGTCGATCTCTCGGACGGCAAGACGGTCGAGGCGCGCCTGCTCGTCGCCTGCGACGGCGTGCGCTCCAAGCTGCGCGACATGGCCGGCATCAAGACCGTGTCCTGGGATTACGGCCAGTCCGGCATCGTCACCACGGTCAAGCACGAACGCCCGCACGAGGGCTGTGCCGAAGAGCATTTCCTGCCCGCCGGTCCCTTCGCCATCCTGCCGCTCACCGACAACCGCTCGTCGCTGGTCTGGACCGAACGCACCGCCGATGCCGAACGGTTGCTCCGCGCCGACGATCTCGTGTTCGAGGAGGAACTGGAGCGCCGCTTCGGCCACAAGCTCGGCCGTCTCAGCGTGGTCGGCGACCGCAAGGCCTTTCCGCTGGGGCTGACGCTGGCGCGCGATTTCGTCGCGCCCCGCTTTGCGCTCGCCGGCGACGCTGCCCACGGCATCCACCCGATCTCGGGCCAGGGCCTCAATCTCGGCTTCAAGGATGTGGCAGCACTTGCCGAAACCGTCGTCGAGGCCGACCGCCTCGGCCTCGATATCGGCGCGCTGACCGTGCTGGAGCGCTACCAGACCTGGCGGCGCTTCGACACGTTTCGCATGGGGGTGACGACCGATGTGTTGAATCGGCTGTTTTCCAACGATATCGGCCCGTTGCGCGTCTTGCGCGACGTCGGCCTCGGGCTGGTCGAGCGCATGCCGAAGATGAAATCCTATTTCATCGGCGAGGCCGCCGGCCTCGCCGCCAACGACAATCCCCGCCTGCTGGCCGGGGAGCCCATTTAAGCGGGCCTAATCTTCCAGCTTGCGCGCTTCCGACATCAGCATGATCGGAATGCCGTCGCGGATCGGATAGGCGAGTTTTCCGCGCTCGGAGACGAGTTCGTTGCGCTCGCGGTCCAGCGACAGGCGGCCCTTGGTCAGCGGGCAGACCAGGAGGTCGAGCAGCTTCGGATCGACGCGGGCGATGTTCTCGTCCATCACTGCAGGACCGTATCCGAGCCGTCGCCGGCAATGGCGAATTCGGTGATGGCGATCAGGGTTTCGGCCCGTGTCTTCAGGTCGGGGGCTTCCAGCAGCGCCTGCTTTTCCGCCGGCCCGAAGGGCGACATCATCGACACGGAATTGACCAGCGTCCGGTTGCTGGCGCGCTCGACGCTGTCCCAGTCGGCTTCGAGATTGTTGGCGTCGAGATAGGCACGGAAGGCGGCCAGCAAGGCCTGCCGGTCGATTGCCTCGTCGTCGTCATCGGCGGTGAGATCGGTGAGGAAGGGGGCGATGCGGAAGCTGCGATAGGGCTTGCCGCTCTGGATCTCCTCCACCAGCCGGTAGCGGCAGATGCCGGTGAGCGAGGTGACGTAGCGCCCGTCGCCGGTCTCGGCAATCGAGGTGATGCGCCCGAGGCAGCCGACCGGGCACAATTCGGCATGCACCTGCTCGGAATAGGAGGGCTGGACCATGCCGATGATGCGCTGATGCGCCAGCGCGTCGTCGAACATCATCAGGTAGCGCGGTTCGAAAACATTCAGCGGCAATTGCCCGGAGGGCAGGAGCAGCGCCCCCGATAACGGAAAGATCGGAATCGTCTCCGGAATATCTTCCGCTTTCAGATATCTGGCGTTTCCCGCTTGCATCGTCCTGTCCCGTCCTCAAGCATTCCCCGGCCCGGGATTAGGGCCGGCTTTCGGATTATGTGGGGCGGCCCGGAAAAAACACAAGCCTCATTCAGGGCGATGATCCCGGATCAGGAAAACAGGATGGAGGACAGCTTGCGCCGCGCCGCAATCGTCGCCGGATCCTTGAAACCCCAGACGTCGAAGAATTGCAGCAGCTGGCGGCGGGCGCCGTCGTCGTCGAAGGCGCGGTCGCGCTTCATGACGTACAGCAGGTGATCGGCCGCCTCGTCGCGCCTTCCCTCGACATTGCGGATCTTGGCGAGCTTGATGCGCGCCTCGTGGTGATCGGGGTTGAGCGCCAGCTCATGCTCCAGCGCCACGGGGTCGCCGAGCTTGCGGGCTTCCTCGATCTGTTCGAGCTTCTTGATGACGGGCTGAAGTGCGGCATCGGCCAGCAGCGTCTCCGGAAGCGTGGCCAGGAATTCGCGCACCCGCTCCGGCTGCTCGCCAGCCATCAGGCATTCGGCAATGCCGGCGACAGCCCTGGCGTTTTCGGGGTCGGCCTGCAGGATGGCGCTGTAGAGCTCGCCGGCGGCATCGATATCGCCTTGCGCGAAGGCGGCATCGGCTTCTTCGAGGATCGCGGCGATCTGCACGGCCGGATCGTCGGCGGCGGGGCCGGCGATGCGGTCGATGAATTGGCGGATCTGGGTCTCCGGCACTGCGCCCATGAAACCATCGGCGGGACGGCCGTTGACGAAGGCGATGACGGCAGGAATTGACTGGATGCCGAGTTGGCCGGGAATGGCCGGATGGTCGTCGATGTTGAGCTTGACCAGCTTGACGCGCCCGCCCGCCTCGTTGACCACCTTCTCGATGACGGGGGTCAACTGCTTGCAAGGCCCACACCAGGGCGCCCAGAAATCGACCAGCACCGGCTGGTGGCGCGATTCCTCCAGCACGTCCTTCGTGAACTGCGCCGTGGTCGTGTCCTTGATGTGGCCGCCCGCCGCGCCTGCGCCTGTTGTCACCGAGGCGCTCATCTGGTTGCCGAAGGAACCGCTATAGGAATCGTTCATGCCGCTCATCGAAATCTCCCGCCGGGCCGCCGCATATCTGCGTTTGCGCTTTTGTTCCGCATGCCGTTATCGCAAAATCGCTACAGACGTTTGCGCGGCATGCTGTAAATCGTATGTCAGGCCGTGACTTTCAAGACAAGCGGCCGATGGCCGGTCGCTTCCATGAAACGGATCAGATCGTCGCGACCGATGGAGGTGGTGGCGTCGTTGCTGAGCGGGTGGCAATTGATGATGTCCGCCTGCATCAGGTCCGCATCCAGCACGAAGGTGACGTTGTTGCCGGTATCGTTGATCGCGCCGAAAGCGGTGACCGAGCCCGGCGCCACGCCTAGGAATTCCATCAGCTTTTCCGGCTTGCCGAACGACACCTTGCTTGCCGCGCCGATCATGTGATGCACCGTCTTCAGGTCGACCGAGGCATTCTCCTCGACCGTCAGCAGGAAGAAATTGTCCTTCTTGTCCTTCACGAACAGGTTTTTCGTATGGCCGCCGGGAATTTCATCGCGCAGCGACACCGATTCGGCAACGGTGAACACCGGCGGATGATCCTTGGTCTTATGGGCGATGCCGAGGCTGTCGAGAAAGGCAAACAGGTCTTCGCGCGTCTTCGGTGCAGTCATGATCGGCTCTGGTCGTAGGGCCGCCCGGCATACATCTTCCTGGTGCGGAAGGCGCCGGAAACGGACGTTGAAGGGGCAGCAGCGGATCCCGCGCCGCCCGTCCTTGATAGGGCGCGCGCGAGGTTTTGGCAAGAACGCGGAAATTTTCGCTTTGTTTTCAAACCGATGGTTTTGCGAAACCGAAAAATGCCGATTTTTCCCGCCCCGTCGTCATTTCCCTGTTGCATTCGCTCCGGAGTTGGGTCATATAGCCCCCGTCGCCGCAAGCGGGGACGCCGCCACGATCCATCGACTACCCCGGATCGAGGTTTGATGAGCGGGTGTAGCTCAGGGGTAGAGCACAACCTTGCCAAGGTTGGGGTCGAGGGTTCGAATCCCTTCGCCCGCTCCAGTTTTCCAGATCATGACATTGCAGACAAAACGCGAGCGGCTTCTGCAGGCCGTCCAGCATGTTACCCGGCCCAGCCGCGTCCCGCATCTTCATGGAATCGTCGTTTTTATTGGCGAAAATCCTCTTGCAATCGCTCCGGACATGGGTCATATAGCCCCCGTCGCCGCAAGCGGCGACGCGCCAAGATCCATCGACTACCCCGGATCGAGGTTTGATGAGCGGGTGTAGCTCAGGGGTAGAGCACAACCTTGCCAAGGTTGGGGTCGAGGGTTCGAATCCCTTCGCCCGCTCCAGTTTCCGAGATCATTCTCCCAAAATACAGCCTTCACGCCGATGGCGCTTGCTTGTCCTGCTGCCTTTGGCCCGCAAACCAAATCGCCCGGCCGTTTGCACGGCCGGGACGATCGTTTTTTGATTCGATGGATGTCGTTCAGCCGAACAGGCTGCCGACGTAATAGAAGGCGGCGGAGATGACGGCGGCGGCAGGCAGGGTCACCACCCAGGCGACGACGATGTTGCCGGCAATGCCCCAGCGCACCGCCGAGGCGCGCCGCGCCGCGCCGACTCCGATGATCGCGCCGGTGATCGTATGCGTGGTCGAGACGGGAATGCCGAGCCAGGTAGCCCCGAACAGGGTCAGCGCTCCGCCGGTTTCGGCGCAGAACCCTTGCATCGGGTTGAGGCGGGTGATCTTCGAGCCCATGGTATGGACGATGCGCCAGCCGCCGAACAGTGTGCCCAGCGCCATCGCCGTCTGGCAGGAAAGCACCACCCAGAAGGGCACGTAGAATTCCTGCCCCAGATAGCCCTGCGAGAACAGCAGCACGGCGATGATGCCCATGGTCTTCTGCGCGTCGTTGCCGCCATGGCCGAGCGAATAGAGCGAGGCGGAGAAGAATTGCAGCACCCGGAAGGAACGGTCGACCGCGAACGGCGTCTGCCGCACGCAGATCCACGAGACGATCAGCACCAGGATCAGCGCCAGGAAGAAGCCGATCGCCGGTGACAGCACGATGGCGCTCGCCGTCTTCAAAAGGCCCGACCAGACGATCGAATCCCAACCGACCTTTGCAAGCCCCGCCCCCACCAGGCCTCCGATCAGCGCATGCGAGGAGGAGGAGGGAATGCCGAACACCCAGGTGATGATATTCCACAGGATGGCGCCCATCAGAGCCGAGAAGATCACCAGCGGCGAAACGATCGCCGGATCGATGATCCCCTTGCCGAGCGTCTCGGCCACATGCAGGCCGAAGAACAGGAAGGCGATGAAATTGAAGAAGGCCGCCCAGGCCACCGCGAATTGCGGTCTGAGCACCCGCGTCGAAACGATGGTGGCGATGGAATTGGCCGCATCGTGCAGGCCGTTCAGGAAGTCGAAGAACAGCGCGATGCCGATCAGCCCGACCAGCAGCGGAAATGCGAGCGCGGCGTCCATCAGACGTTCTCGATCACGATGCCGCTGATTTCATTGGCGACATCCTCGAAGCGATCGACCACTTTCTCCAGCTCGCCATAGATTTCGCTGCCGATCATGTAGGCCATGGCGTTGCCGCTGGCGCCATGCTTGCGGAAAAGATCCTTGAGCCCCTGGTCGTGCAGGTCGTCGGAGCGGCCCTCGACACGGGTCACATCCTCGACGAGCCCGTTCAGCCGGTGGGCGTTGACGCCGATGCGGTCGAGCAGCGGCACGGCCTCGGCCACCAGATGCGCCGCCTCGACCACCGCCTTGCCCATTTCCCGCATGCCCGGCTCGAATTCGGTCTGCTCATAGAGGCGAATGGTCTTGACGGTCTTGTGCATCATGTCGATCGCATCGTCCATGGACTGGATCAGATCCTTGATGTCGCCGCGGTCGAAGGGCGTGATGAAGCTGAGGCGCACCGCCGTCAGCACCTCGCGGGTCAGGTCGTCGGCCTGGTTTTCGAGATCGACGATCTTCCTGCAGTTCGCCTCGATATCCTGTCCGGAAAGAAGCTGGTCCAGCGCTTCCGCCGCGGCGACCACGGTGCGCGAGTGGCGCGCAAACATGTCGAAGAAACGATCCTCGCGCGGCATCAATTTTCGAAACAGGCTCAGCATCGTCGGTCCTTCCGGTCGGTCCTCGTCATGAAAGTGTCATATAATCCACGCGCGCCGAAAGAAACCGCCCCGTTGAATCGCAAAGCCGCGCAAACGCTTTTTCATGCGGCTTTTTCAACAGGCATTTGTGGACATCAGCCGGCAAGGCGGTCGCCGCTGGCCGCTTCGGCCTTCATCTGGTCTGGCGAGCCCGGCCGGCCGAACAGGAAGCCCTGCACCTCGTCGCAGCCTTCGGCGAGCAGGAACCGGAACTGCTCGCTGGTCTCGACCCCCTCGGCCAGCACCGAGACGTCGAGGCTCTTGCCGAGCGCGACGATGGCGCGCACGAAGGCCTTGGACTGGCGGTTTCCGATCTCCTCGACGAAGGAACGGTCGAGCTTGATCTTGTCGAAGGGGAAGGAGCGAAGCGTTTCCAGCGACGAATAGCCGGTGCCGAAATCGTCGATGGCGATGGTGACGCCGAGTGCCTTGATCTGGCGCAGCACATGCAGCGCGCGGGCCTTGTCGGCGATGATGGCGCTTTCGGTGACTTCCAGCTCCAGCCGCGCCGGCGAAAGCCCGGTCTCGGCCAGCACCCTGCGGACCTTTTCCGGCAACAGCGTATCGACCAGTTGCAGCGGCGACAGGTTGACGGCGATGCGGTGTGGCTGCGGCCAGGAAGCCGCCTCGCGGCAGGCGCGCTCCAGAACCCATTCGCCGAGCGCGGTGATCGCTCCGCTTTCCTCGGCCAGCGGAATGAAGGTCGAAGGCGGGATCAGCCCGTGCTTGGGATGACTCCAGCGCAGCAGCACCTCATAGCCGGTCGTGGCGTTGGTGCGCACCGCCTTCTGCACCTGATAGGCGAGGAAGAACTGCTCCTCCTCCAGCGCCGGCGCGATGTCGCGGGCCAGCGCCCGGCGCTCGCGGGCCGCCTCGTCCATTCCCGCCTCGTAGAAGCTGATCTTCTCCTCCAGGCTGTCCTTGGAGCGGTACATGGCTAGGTCGGCATTGCCGAGCAGCCGCTCGCGATCCTGCGCATCCTGCGGATAGATGGCGACGCCGAGGCTGGCGGCGGGCGCCAGCGTGGTATGGCCGAGATCGACATGCTCGCTGAGCGCCGACACCAGGCGCGTGAGAAACCCCTGCAACTCCGATTGCTCGGAATAGGATTTCAGCGCCACGAATTCGTCGCCGCCGAAGCGGCCGACGGTTTCGGACGGGTCGGTGCCCTTGACCATGCGCTGCGCCAGCGTCGACAGCAAGGCGTCGCCACTGGCATGGCCGAAGGTGTCGTTGACTTCCTTGAACTTGTCGAGGTCGATGCAGATCGCCGCCACCCGCGCGCCGGTCCCGTCGGCGCTGTCGATGGCGGCGTCGAGGATCTCGGTGAAGCGGCGGCGGTTCGGCAGGCCGGTCAGCGTGTCGTGGCGGGCGAGATGGGCGATGCGCTCCTCGGAGCGGACGCGTTCGGTGATATCCTCGATGGTGGTCACCCAGGCGCCGTCGCCGGTCGGGCGATGGATGGTGCGCACCGTCTTGCCGTTGGCGATGACGCGCACGTCCTCGCCGCCCTCGGCGCTGACGATCAACCGGCGGTGGCGTTCGTAGAAGGCGTCGATATCGCTCAGATGCTCGATGCCGAACTCGACGCGCAGGCTGCACAGCTCGCGAAACGTCCGGCCGGTGAGATCGGTCTCCGGCGCGAAGCCGAAGATTTCACCGAGCCGACCGTTGTGGAGCACCAGCTTCTCGTCCCTGTCGAACAGGCAGATGGCATTGGCCATGTGGTTCAGGGCGAGGTTGAGGTTTTGCGAGGCCTGCTGCAGCTTCTGCGCGGCCAGCATCTGCCCGGTGCAATCGCGGGTGATCTTGGCATAGCCGACCAGCCGCTTTTCCTCGTCATAGATCGGCTCGATGACCACATAAGCCCAGAAGCGGGTGCCATCCTTGCGCACCCGCCAGGCTTCGACCTCGAAGCGGCCTTCGCTGCGCGCCGTCGTCAGGGCGCGGGCGGGGGCGCCGCGCCGGCGTTCTTCCTCCGGGTGAAAGATATGGAAGGACTGGCCGACGATCTCGGCCTCGCTGTAGCCCAGCGCCCGTTCCGCCCCGGCATTCCAGTTGCTGACGCGGCCGTCGAGATCGATCATGTAGATGGCATAATCGTTGACCGCCTGCACCAGCCGCTTGAAATTCGCCTCACCATCGGCGGCCGCCTTTTCGGCGCGCATGGCAAACAGCGCCGCCGCGAAGCCGGAAAACAGCAGCGACAGCGCCACGACGGTGATCATCATCACCATCAGATGCGCAGACAGCACGTCCTTGCTGGAGACCGCGCCGGCGCCAGGGATGACGCTGACGCTGCCCATGGCCGTGAAATGCATCAGCACGATACCGAGCGACATCAGCAGCGCCGGGATGGCGATGCGCCTGTGCGCCGCGCCATGCAACAGGAAGGCCGGAACGGAAAACACGACGGCGAGGACGATGGCGGCCAGCACCAGCATCCGCTCCCAGACGAGGGTTCCGGGAAACTCGATCGCCGCCATGCCGATGAAATGCATGCTGGAAACGCCGACGCCGAACAACAGGCCGGCCGCCAGCGCCGCCCCCATTCCGCCGAGAAACACGGCGCAGGCCGCCGCCGCCGACGTGGTCAGCACCGCAATCGCCAGCGAAAGCAGCGTCTGCGACAGCGCATAGCCGATGATCACGCCGGGATCATAAGCCAGCATCGCCACGAAATGCGTCGTCCAGATGCCGAAACCACCGGCGGCGCCGGCGCTCAGCAGCCAGATCAGCCGTGCCCGCCCCTCGCCCGCGCGCCCGCGGCGCAGAAGTAGGAAAGCGACATAGGAAGACAGGAAACACAAGATCCCCGCGAGGACGACCAGGCGCAGGTCATGCTCGAATGCCAGACAAGTGACGACTTTATACATTCCGCCCTCAGGATGCGCCGCGTTTCTTGTCCCATTCCGGCATCACCGGAGACCCGCAGCGTTCAATAATTGGACGCCACGATGCCGGCTGACAGTTGATTGCTGTTTAATTTCCGGATCAAAATTGGAGTCGAAAACATAGGTATTTGACTCGAAAGCGAGATTTCGACTCGTGAAAAACCCTTGATATCAAGGGATTCCCGCGTGCCGACAGGTCCCTGACGATCGATGCACGGCGGACGGGAAAATCCGCACGTCAACCGGCGCTCTGGATCAGCCGGGTTTCGCCGAGCAGGCCGCCTTCTTCAAGGATCGGATGGGCAACCGAGACGATATGGGCGTTGACGCGCTTGAGATCGCGCAGCATGTCGAGATGCAGCGAGCTGGTCTGCAGGCTTTCGGCGCTGCCGGAGCGCAGCCGGTCGAGATGACGCTCGGAGGATTCCTTCTCGATGCGGCGCACCTCGACCTTGAGCTGCATCAACTGCCGCGCCAGCCCGAAATCACGGGTGACGAAGATCGTCTGGGCAATGCGCAGATTGTCGATGGTCATCGCCAGGAAATCGCGCAGCTCCGCATGGCCGGCCTCGGAGAAGCGCAGTTGGTTGTCGATCTTCTTGGCGACCTGCTCGCGCAGGCCCTTTTCGATGATGTCGCCGATATGCTCGAGGTTGATGGCATAGTCGATGATGACGATCGAGCGGCGTCCGTGCTCCTCGTCCAATCCCTCGCTCTTCAGCTTGGAGAGATAGATCTTGACCTCCTGCTGCAGCAGGTCGACGCGTTTTTCCAGCGCCGGCACCTCGGCCAGCGGGCCGGTATCGTTGCGTTCCAGCGCATCGGCGATGCACATCAGCATCCGCTCGATCAGGTCGCCGACGGCCAGCACCTCGCGCGTGGCGCTGGCCAGCGCCACGACCGGCGTCGCCAGTTCGCGCTCGTCGAGGAAACGCGGACCGCTTTCCGCCCTGGCCTCCTCGCGCACCAGCCGCGCCATCAGGTTGGACAGCGCCCGCGAAAACGGCGCGGCGAGGATAGCGAGCAGGATGTTGAAGCCGAGATGGGCATCCACCGGCAGCTTTTCCGGAGACAGCGGCAGCATGGCCATCAACTCGCCGGCGAAACCGGCCAGCGGCAGGGCGATGACGCAGCCGATGGCGCGCACCAGCAGATTGCCCAGCGTGATGCGCCGCACCGCGGCAGGCGCGGCGAGCGAAGCGATAACCGGCGGAATGGCGCCGCCGAGATTGGCCCCGAGCACCAGCACGATGATCAGGCTGAGCGGCAGCGCGCCCGTGGAGGCGAGCGACAGGATCAGCACGACGGCGGCAAGCGACGAGGAGGAGACGAAGGCGACGCCGGCCGACAGCGCCAGCGCCACCGGCCAGGCATTGGCGAGCAGGCCGAAGAAGGCGGCGAGCGCCGGCGATTCCCGCATCGGCTCGGTCGCGGCGCCCAAGAGGTGCAGCGAGGTCAGCATCAGGCCGATGCCGACCAGCGCAAGACCGCCGCCGCGCCGCGCCATCGCCTGGCTGCGATAGAGGATCATGCCGAGAAACAGCACCAGCGGCGCCAGCCACTCCACGCCGGCCGAGACGATCCAGGCGGTGACCGCGGTGCCGACATTGGCCCCGAGCAGCACGATCTGCGCCATGCGCGATTCGACCATGCGCTTTTCGACGAAGGAGGCGGTGAGCAGCGCGGTCGCGGTCGAGCTTTGCAGGGCGATGGTGGCGATGAAGCCGGACAGGAAGGAGCGCGAGGCGCTCTGCGTGCCCTTGGCCAGCCCCGAGCGCAGCTTGGCGCCGAAGGCCAGCGTCACGCCGTCCTTGACCTGCCGCAACCCGAACAGCAGCAGGGCGACCGCCCCGAAAAGATTGATCATCACCACTGTCGATGCCACGCCTGCGCCCTCTTCGTCGGTTGCCCGGCAGCGCATTTGCACCAGCCGAGTCGCCAGGAAAGCTTACCAGCTTACACCCATTCAAGAGGATGCACTTGTCATTTATGACAACTGGATGACAGGATTCGCGACGGATCCGCCGCGCCTCCTCGAATCAAAACGGGATCGAGCTCACCGGCGATCAGGCGATATCGTCTGCTCGCCGAGGATTCTCTCGTTCAAGGTCGAGCGTATATGGGCGTCCATTCGGACGCACGGCGCTCTCGTCCCGGTTCTTGTCTTATGCAATCGCGACGTGTCGGAATTGCAGGCAGCGCTGCACGTCGATCATGACGCGCGGTAAACGCTGAAAATCCGTGCTAGAATTCTTCCGCAGGGTCAGAGAGGCGCAGCGATCCGCGACAGGCCGACGATGACGAGCAGCAAAAACAGCAGCCAGCTCACCGCCTTGATTTTCCTGATACGGTCGGTGCGCACACCGTCCCAATCATAAACCATCTATTCTCCAGTCTTGTTCAAACTGAGGACAGGATAATATGCGGGCCTGTTGCGAAGCTTTCTACAAACTATTGATTTTTATAAGCCTGACTTAAGGTAAACTCCCTCGCGGCGCAACGGATGCAAAAAAGGGCGGCCCCCGGGGAGCCGCCCTTTTTCTGCTTCACATCAGGACAATACCCTCAATCTATATCGAAGCCCGCCTGTGGGTCGGAAAGCGCCAGGCCATCCAGCGCGATCGCATAGGCGCCATCGGCCCCGCGCGTCACCGTCAGGGTGCGGCGGCGCTCGCCCAGGCGAATCTCCGCCTCGAAGCCCGGCCATTGCGCCGGCAGCGCCGGCTTCACCTGCAGGCGGTTGCCGAACTTGCGGATGCCGAGAATGCCTTCGACGGCGCTGCGATAGAGCCAGCCGGCTGAGCCCGTATACCAGGTCCAGCCGCCGCGCCCGGTGCGGTCGGCCGCGCCATAGACGTCGGCGGCAACCACGTAAGGCTCGACGCGGTATGTCTCCGCCGCCTCGGCATCGAGGGAATGGCCGACCGGATTGAGCAGCGAGAAGCAGGCGAAGGCATCGTCGCCGCGCCCGAGCTCGGCCAGCGCCATCACCACCCAGGTGGCGGCATGGGTATACTGGCCGCCGTTTTCGCGCACGCCGGGCGGATAGGCGGCGATATAGCCGGGATCCTTGTCGGTGTCGTCGAAGGGCGGGGTGAACAGGCGGATGATGCCGGCCTCACGATCGACCAGCCGCGCCATGACGGCATCCATCGCCTGCCCGCGCCGGGCCGGATCGCCCTGCCCCGAGAGCACGCTCCAGGATTGCGCAATCGAATCGATCTGGCATTCCGGCTGGTCCTTGGAACCGAGCGGCGTGCCGTCGTCGAAATAGCCGCGGCGATAATAGTCGCCGTCCCAGCCCGCCGTTTCCAGCGCCTGCTTGAGCGAAGCGAGATGCCCGCTCCAGCGCTCAGCCCTGATGGTATCGCCCCGGTCGCGGGCATGGACGACGAAGGTATCGAGCGTGCCGGCCAGGAACCAGCCGAGCCAGACGCTCTCGCCCTTGCCCTTGATGCCGACGCGGTTCATGCCGTCGTTCCAGTCGCCGCCGAGGATCAGCGGCAGGCCGTTCGGGCCGGTACGGGCAATGGCGAGGTCGAGGGCCAGCGCCGCATGCTCGTAGACGCTGACCGTATCCTCGGAAACACCCGGCTTGTAGAAAGAATCGTGCTGACCGGGCTGAAGTGCCGCCCCTTCGAGGAAAGGAAGCTGCTCATCGAGCAGCGAGCGGTCGCCGACCGCCTCGCAATAGTGATGGATCGCATAGGCGAGCCACACCACGTCGTCGGCGATCAGCGTGCGCACGCCGGCCCCGGTCTGCGGCAGCCACCAGTGCTGCACGTCGCCTTCGCGGAACTGGCGGCCGGCGGCATTGAGGATCTGCCGCCGCGCCAGCGACGGATCGTGCAGGATGAAAGCCAGCGTATCCTGAAGCTGGTCGCGGAAACCGTAGGCGCCGGAGGCCTGGTAGAAGGCCGAGCGCGCCATGATGCGGCAGGCGAGCGCCTGGTAGGGCAGCCAGCCATTGACCAGATGGTTCATCGAGGCATCCGGGGTGCGCACCGTCACATGTCCGGTGAAGGCGCGCCAATAGGCCTTTTCGCCTTCGAGGATCGCATCGAAGTCCGCTCCCTTGATCTCGCGGACCAGCGACAGCGCCTGTTCGCGGTCGTCACCATCGCCGAGATGGAAGACGATGTCGTGCGATGCGCCCGGCGCCAGCGTCACGTCGATGGCAAGTGCCGCGCAGACGTCGCCGTCCGGCTCCACCGTGCCAGAGAGGGCCTGCCCCTTCACGACCGCCTGCGGCAGGCGCACCGACCCGTCCTTGCCGATGAACTCGCGCCGGCTGGAGGAGAGGCTGGAGGGCATTTCGCTCGCCGACAGGAAGGCGGAACGGGCAGAGAAATCGATGCTGTAGGGGTTGCCGGCGAGCAGCGCCCCACCCTCGGCATCATGGAACGGCACGATGAAGGGCGCGGTGCGCTGGCCGTTATTGCCGAGCAGCCATTCGACATAGGCGTAAGCGCGCAGCCGCTTCGGCGCGCCCGAGCGGTTGGTGAGGCGCAGGCGCGAAAGCTTGACCGAGCGGGTGCGGTCGACCGTCTGCGTCAGTTCCAGCCCGATGTCCTGCTGCGTCGAGGCGAAATGCGAGAAGCCGAAGCCATGGCGCGCCTCGAACTCCACCGAGGCATCGGTGGAAAGGGCCGCCATCGGCGTCAGCACCGCCTTGCTGTCGGTATCGACGACATAGAAGGCCTCGCCCGGCCGATTGCTGACCGGATCGTTCGACCACGGGGTGAGCTGGTAGTCGCGCGAATTGCGGCTCCAGGTGAAGCCGGCGCCTTCGGCCGAGACGTGGAAGCCGAAGCGATCGTTGGTGATGACGTTGATCCACGGCTGCGGCGTGGCGCCGCCGCCGTGGAGGCGCACGACATAGTCCTCGCCGCCCTGCTCGAAACCGCCGAATCCGTTCCAGAAGTCGAGGTCGCCGCGATCTTCGACCGGCTTTGCAGCAAAGGCCGGGCGATAGGGTTTCAGCGCCAGCGGCTTCAGCGGCGCGGGTGCGGCCGGTTCCGTCGGGCGCGAACCGGCAAACAGCGCCAGTTCGCGGGCGATCTGGTCAACGATCTTGCCGTTGCGGGCATGGAAGACGACGCGGGCGGTCGCCAGCAGCGCGTTCCAGGTCTCTGTATCCATCAGGTCGCGGCGCACGGCGAAGATATGCTGGCGCAAGCCGTCGCCCTGGCCGAGCCGGCGCAGGTTTTCGCAGGCGGCGTCGAGCGCATGCTGCATGTCCTGCGCGTAGGACGCGGCGCGTTCATTGACGATGACCAGATCGGCCGTGACGCCGCGCGAGCGCAGATATTCCTGCGCGCCCAGCGCCTCGCGGGCGATGTGCATGTCCATGTCGTCATTGATGCGCAGCGCAAAGATCGGATGGTCGCCGGAAATCGCCAGCGGCCACAGCGAGGATTGCGAGCGCAACCCTTCCGCCACCGTCGCGGCATCCATGCGCAGCTGCATGTCGGGATAGACGAGGTGGCGGCCGAGAAGCTGGTAGGCGGCGGCCTGCTGCGAGGTGACGCCGACATGGCGCATCTGCACCTGCGTGCGCGTCCAGGCATGGGTCAGCTCGTGGGCGAAGGCATCCGGGTGGCGATAGCGGTCGATGGCCTTGTCGGTCTCCTCGCGATTGGGGGCCGCGATGGTCCAGAAAATCACCGAGACCTTCTTGCCGGCCGGCACGCGGATGGTGCGGCGCAACGAAAGCACCGGATCGAGCGTGAAGCCGTCGCTGCCCGACAGCGTCGCGCCGGGATCGAAGGCGGCGGCGTCGGAGAGCGTGCGGCCGCGCCCGATGAACTTGCGCCGGTCCGTCTCGAATTCCGTATGGCGGGAATTGCCGGCATTGTCGACGATCAGATGCGCGACGCACATGTCCGGGTCGCCGGGACTGCGCTTGTTGCGCTCGGCGCGGATGACGTCGCCGCGCCGGCCGATCTCGGTCTTCAGGAACATGCGCGAGAAGGCGGGATGGGCATTATCGGTGTCGTCGGCGGCCAGCACCGGCTCCATATAGGAGGTCACCTCGATGAAGCGGTCCTCCGCACCCATGTTGAGCAGCGTCAGACGGCGGCCTTCGGCGTCATGCTCGGTGGCGATGATGCATTCGACCTCGCTGACGAGATCGCCGACCGTCTTGTGGAATTCGGCATGGTCGTCGCTGAAGATCGCCTTGGCGATTTCGCCCTCGACCCGGCGCGGCTCCGATGTCGCCGACCACCACTGGCCGCTCGCCACATCGCGCAGAAAGATGAAGGTGCCCCAGCGGTCCTCGGTCGGATCGGCCTTCCAGCGGGCGACCGTCTGGCCGTTCCAGCGGGAATAGCCCGCACCGGTCGCGGTCAGCATCACCGAATAATGGCCGTTCGACAGGAAAACCAACTCGCGATCCTTGGCGGCGGGATCGTCGATGATACGCACTTCCGGACGCGGCAGGTCGGCCTGCTCGTCGCCGGGCGTGGAGGATTCCTCCTTGGTGGTCATCACCTGGATGTCGCGCGGCGCCTTTTCCTGCAACAGCAGCTCGGCCGCTTCAACCACCGGATCGGAATGGAACAACTCGCGCAGCCAGCCGGCGAAGGCGACGTTGGCGACGGCGGCGATCGACATGCCGTGATGGTGGGCATAATAGTTGTAGACCACCGCGCAGGTCTGACCCTCGGGCACGCGGGTCGGGGTGAAATCGACCGCGTCGTGATAGCCGTAGACACCGAGCGCGCCGAGCTTGCGCAGCCGCTCGAGGTTTTCCAGCGCCGCTTCCGGCGCATACATGCTGGCCAGGATCGAGGCATAGGGCGCGATGACGGCATTCTGGCCGAGACCGCGCTTGAGGCCCAGCGTCGGCACCCCGAAATTGGTGTACTGGTAGGTGAGCTGGTGGTCGCGGGCGTTGAAGGCGGCTTCGGAAATGCCCCAAGGCGTGCCGAGGCGGCGGCCATGGTTCATCTGCTCGCGCACAACGAGATTGTTCGTCTGGTTGAGGATGCCGCCCTGGCGCTCCTGCATGACGAGCGGCGGCATCAGATATTCGAACATCGAGCCTGACCAGGAGACCAGCGCGCCGCGCAGGCCGACGGGCACGACCTGGCGGCCGAGCTTGTACCAGTGCTCGGTCGGCAGATCGCCCTTGGCGATGGCGAACAGGCTGGTCAGACGCGCTTCGGAGGCGAGAAGGTCGTAGCAGGCCTCGTCCAGCTCGCCGCTTTCGACGCGGAAACCGATGGACAAGAGCCGGCGCTCCTGCCGGAACAGGAAGCTGAAATCCATCGAGAAGGCGAGATCGCGGGTGCGGTCGCGCAATCTGGCGAGGCGGGCGCGCAGCGGCTCGATGTTGGAGAGATCGAAGACGCTGTCGGCGACATGGTCCTCACAGACCGCCACCAAAGACCCCGCCCAGACGGTGACTTCGCGGCTTTGCGGCGAATGCACCTCGTGATCGAGATTGGCCGCCAGCTTCTGGATGTCGCGGGCGAGCACCGACAGGTTGATGATGCGGATCGAGGCGAATTCATGCTCGCGCTTGACGGCGGCGAGCGCGTTCTGGAAACCGATGATGCGCTCTTCCAGCCGGCGGCGCAGCGGTCGCACCGTCTTGCGGTCGTCCGGCAGGTCGTTCAGCACCTCGCCGAGAATGCCGGCGACATCGCCGACACCGTCGAGATTGCCCTGCAGATGCGCGGACGGCGCTTCCGCCCAGGCGCGGCAGGCGGAAGAAACCGCGATCAGGTGGCCGGCGAGGTTGCCGCTGTCGACGGCGGAGACGTAGCGCGGTCCCAGGGTCTGCAGCGTGTCGGTGTGATACCAGTTGAACAGGTGGCCGCGGAATTTCTCCATCTTTTCCAGTGTCGCCACCGTCTTTTCCAGGCGGTCGATGGTCTGCTCGAAGGAGAACCAGCCGAAATGCCGGCCCGATATCACCGACAGCAGGTAGACGCCGATATTGGTCGGCGAGGTGCGGGCGGCGACGATCGGGTTCGGCTTTTCCTGGAAATTGTCCGGGGGCAGATAGTTCTGCTCCTCGGTGACGAAGGTCTCGAAATAACGCCAGGTGCGCCGCGCCACCTTGCGCAGTTCTTCCGTCACTTCCGCGGAGACCTCGAGCCGGTCCTCGGTCTCGGCGGACTGGCTGACATACCAGGCGATCGCCGGCGAGACGATCCACAGAAGCGCGAAGGGAATGCCGACGAGAAAGGCGTTGTCGCCCGGCAGCGCCGCGAAGGCGAGGCCGAGAATCGCGGCGAGCGGCGCCTGCCACATGGTCTTGTAGAAGCTCAGGATCGTCCCTTGCGCACTCGACTGGACGCTGGCGGCGGTGCGCCATTCCAGCATCAGCTTATGGGAAACGAACAGGCGATAGAGCGAGCGGATGATGGCGTCGGCCATCAGGCAGGCGGTATGGGCGATGAAGACGATGCGCAGCGCAACTTGCGCGTTGGCGGCGCGGATATCCGACCAGACGGTGTAGAGATGGGCGCTGGGAATGATATCGCTGGAGCGCGGCACGATGCCGGAGATCAGCGACAGGGTGGGGGCGACGAACAGGCTGAAGATCAGCACGATCTGCCAGATCAGCGCGCCGAGCGGATCCATGAAATACCAGCCGAGCACCGAGGCGAAGAACCAGGCGATCGGGGTCAGCGAACGGCGCAGGTTGTCGACCATCTTCCAGCGGCCGAGCGCGGGAACGCCCCGCGCGGGGTTGAAGATATAGGGCAGCAACTGCCAGTCGCCGCGCGCCCAGCGATGCTGGCGCGAGACTTCCACCTCGTAGCGGGTCGGGAAATCCTCGACCAGCTCGACATCGGTGACCAGCGCGCAACGCGCCATCGAGCCTTCGAGCAGGTCGTGGCTGAGCACGGCGTTTTCGTCGATGCGGCCCTTCAGCGACGCCTCGAAGGCATCGACGTGATAGAGGCCCTTGCCGGTGAAGGTGCCTTCGCCGGTCAGATCCTGATAGACGTCGGAGACGGTGAAGACATAAGGATCGACGCCGCGATTGATCGAGAAGACGCGCTGGAAGACGGAGGCGTCCTCGCCGGTGGTCAGCGACGGTGTCACGCGCGGCTGCAGCAACCCGTAGCCGGAGGTGACGCGCTTGGTTTCCGGGTCGAAGACCGGGCGATTGATCGGGTGGTAGAGTTTGCCGACCAGCTTGGTGACCGCGTCGCGCATCAGGCGCGTGTCGGAATCCAGCGTCATGACATACTGCACGTCGGCCGGCACGGTGTTGGCGCCGGGCAGGAAAGTGGTGTCGGCATCGCCGCGCAGCAGCAGATTCAGCTCATGCAGCTTGCCGCGCTTGCGCTCCCAGCCCATCCAGGCGCCTTCGCCCGGATTGTAGAGCCGGCGGCGGTGGAGGAAATAGAAACGCGTCTTGCCGTCATAAGCGTATTTTTCGCTGAGCGCCGCGATTTCCTTGCGTGCATATTCGAAGACGGCGACATCGGCCTCCGTCTCCTCCTTCTGGCTGTCCGGCCAGTCGCTGAGCAGGGCGAAATAGATTTCGCCGCGCGGATTGGCGAGGTAATGGACTTCCAGGTTTCGCACCAGCTCGTCGACGCCGTCGCGGTTGGAGATCAGCGACGGCACGACCAGCAGCGTGCGCGCATCCTCCGGGATGCCCTCCTTGAATTCGTAGCCGATCAGCCGCGCAGGCGTCACGAAGAAGGTGACGAGGGTGTTGAACAGGCCGGTCGCGCCCTCCGAGGCCGGCAGCGAGAACATCGCCAGCAGGATGACGATCTGGCCGAGCGGCATGCCGAAGCGCGCCATGAACCAGCCGACCAGCGCCAGGACCAGCACGGTCAGCAGCACCACGGGGGCGGCGACCGCCAGCCAGTGGAAGGAGCGGACGCGGCGCACGATATGCTGCAGCGGCGTCGGACGGTAATTGATCGCCTTTTCCAGCGCCTTGCGCTGGCTGCCGACCAGATAGGAGCCGATATTCGGCTCATGATCGCCCTTCTTTTCGGCGCGCCGGTCAGCCTCGGTGAGGTCGACGACGGTATGGGCGATGTCCAGCTCGCTGCGGTCGCTGTAGCGCGCCAGCTTCTCGACCTGCTTGCGGTATTTGTTGCGCGAACCCGGATCGAGTTCGCCGTAATCGGTCTTTTCGAAGAACAGCCGGTCGACATGGCTGACCTGCTCGACCCATACCGCCCATTCGGTGTCGTCGATCTCGCGCAGGCTGCGGATGATGTTGCCCATCGTGACATTGCCGGAGGACAGGCGGTTGTGCTCCGCAATCATCGTTTCCTCGGCGTCGCTGCCGGCCTTTTCCAGCCGCTCCTCCAGCCAGGAGATGGCGAAGGCCGCGCCTTGGGCGCCGTCGCGCAGGCGGTAGAGGAACTGGGTGGCGAAGGTGCTGTCCTCAGCCAGCGGCTCGATGCTTTTCAGCAGATCGGCGCTTTTCGCCGGATCGTTGATGCGGATCAACTCGTCGGCGATGTCGTTGGCGCGGCGGCGCATGTGACGCGAACGCTCGACACGGATGGAAATGCGCCGGAGGTTCTCGATCAGCACATAACGCACCATCGAGGGCAGCGCCCACAATTCGCCGATCTCCAGCGTCTTCACCGACTGGAAGCCGTCGACCAGCGCCGTCAGGCTTTCCTGCGAGACGGTGCTGTGGGTATGGGCGACGTAGAGCCAGGCCAGCGCCGTCACCCGCGGTATCTCGATGCCGCCGATGCGCATGGTCGGAAGCTGGCGATAGAAGCGGCGCGGAAAATCGCGGCGCACTTCCTGGATCGCCTCCTCGACGATGTAGTGGTTGTCGAGCAGCCATTCGGCGGCGGGCGTGATCGTCGCGCCGGCGGCGACATCGGCGGCCGTGGCGCGATAGACCCTGAGGATCTCCCGCTCGTTCTCCTTGTGCCGGGCGAAGAAATCGAAGGCGGCGAAGGCCGGCAGCGCCGGGGCGCCGTCACGCGCCAGCCCCATGCCGCACGCGCTCAGCTCGTCCTTGGTGAAATAGGTGGAGCGGATGGAATCGTTATGGTCGATCTGCTTCGCTTCGGTCTCGCGGGAGGACGCGGGGGTCGACATGTGAAATGACATGGGGGCCTGATTCTGGATCGGAACAGCGATAGGGTCTCAACGGCCTTAGCCGGTTTTCCCGACAACACATAATGGAATATGTGCGCTCGGAAAGGCCGGGGGCCGGTTCAATGGCAGTCTATCCTTATCCGGAGCAAAATGAACCGAAGCTGACCGACCGGCAAGAGGCGCGGCCGCTGCCCCGCAAGTTCAGGTGGCGCGCCGGATTTCCCATGCAAAAAGGCCGGCATCGCGCCGGCCCTTCCGTCACTGATTTGCATGGGCCTCAGGGCCTGGCCAGATAGGCTTCCGCCAGCTCCACCCAGAAGGAAGCGCCGATGGGCAGGATGTCGTCGTTGAAGTCGTAGCGCGGATGATGCAGCGAGGGATCGTTTTCCGTGCGGCGCGTGCCGAGGAAGAAATAGCTGCCCGGACGCTTTTCCAGCATGTAGGCGAAGTCTTCGCTGCCCATGAACGGACGGGCGAGATCGTAGACCTTGTCCTCGCCGGCGAAACGTTTTGCCAGGTCGCGCACGAAATCCGTCTCGGCCTTGTGGTTGACGGTGGCGCTATAGCTGCGCTCGTAGTTGACGGATGCGGTCATGCCGTAGCTTTCGGCCTGGCGCTCGGCGATCAGGGTGATGCGGCGCTGCAGCTCGTCGCGGGTCGCCGGATCGTAGGAGCGGATCCCGACGACGATATCGGCATGGTCGGGAATGATGTTGCTGGCGGTGCCGGCGCGGAAGACGCCGACGGTGACCACGGCCGGCTCCAGCGGATGGATGTTGCGCGAGACGATGCTCTGCAGCGCCATGACGATCGAGGCGCCGGCGACCACCGGATCGGCGGTCTCCTGCGGTTCGGCGCCGTGGCCGCCCTTGCCCTGAACGCGGATGCGGCATTCGTCGACGGCAGCCATGATCGGGCCTTCGCGCAGCGCGAAATGGCCGAAGGGAATGCCGGGATCGTTGTGCAGGCCGAAGACGGCGTCGCAGGGGAAGCGCTCGAACAGGCCTTCCTCGACCATGATGCGCGCGCCGCCGAAATTCTCCTCGGCCGGCTGGAAGATCAGGTTGATCGTGCCGTCGAAATTGCGGCGCTCGGCCAGCATCTTGGCAGCACCCAGCAGCATGGTCGTGTGGCCGTCATGGCCGCAGGCATGCATGGCGCCCGGATGCTGGCTGGCATAGTCGAGCCCGGTTTCCTCCTGGATCGGCAGGGCGTCGATATCGGCGCGGATGCCGATCGAGCGCTGCGACGTGCCGTTGCGCAAGGTGGCGACGATGCCGGTCCCGGCCAGCCCGCGCGTCACCTCATAGCCCATCGCCGTCAATTGTCCGGCGATGTAGTCGGAGGTCTTGAACTCCGACAGGCCGATTTCCGGAATCTGATGGAGGAAATGCCGGGTTGCCACGAGATCGGGCATAATGTTCGCGAACGGATAGGTCATGTCATGCACCACGAGTTGGAACGCGGTTTTCCAGCAAACGGAAGGCCGCGATCAGAATGCCGGTCAGGCAAAGATAGATGAGCGCCAGCAGCAGCAGCGGCTCATAGGTGAGGTATGTATCCTGTCTTACCTTGGAAATCACCGCATAAACGTCGATGACGGTGATGGTGGCCACAAGCGGCGTCGATTTCAGCTGGAGAACGGTTTCGCCCGTTAGTGTCGGCAGGGCGCGGTTGATGGCGCGCGGCAGCCAGATGCGCCTAAACAGGGTGAAACGCCCCATGCCGAAGGCGCGCCCCGCCTCCAGCTCGCCCTTGGGAACGCCGGCGAAGGCGCCGCGCATCACCTCGCCCTCATAGGCGGCGAACGAGATCATCAGCGCCGTGAAACCGTAAGGCCAGGCCTGACGCAGATAGGGCCAGAGGAAGGAGGATCGGATCTCCGGAAATTGCGCGAACACCGAGCCGAGCCCGTAATAGAGCAGCCAGAGCTGCAGCAGCAGCGGCGTGCCGCGAATGATGGTGCAGAAACCCTTGGCAAGCCAGGCGAGCGGCCACGGCCCTGTGACCTGCACCAGCCCGAGCGGCACCGCGAACAGGAAACCGATCGCCGTGGTGGTCGCCAGCATCAGCAGCGACTGGCCGATGCCGGCGATCAGCCGGTCCTGGTATCTCGGGATCCAGTCCCAGCGCAGGAACCAGATGGCGCAGAAGACGATGACCGCGAACACCGCCATCAGGAACAGGCGATGCGGCTCGAACAGGCTGCGGCCCTTGGGCAGATGCGGCGCGGTGATGGCGGAAAGGGGAAGGGGTTCGCTCATGATCTTACACCGGTCTCGCCATGCCGCGCCGCGAGCGTCTTTCGATGATGCCGATCGCGACGTTCGACACCAGCGTCAGCGCCAGGTAGAGCACGCCCGCCGCCATGTAGAACATCATGTAGGCCTTGGTGGAGCCGGCTGCCTGGCGCGTCACCAGCGTCAGCTCGCTGAAACCGACGACGGCGAGCAGGGCGGTGTCCTTGGTGGCGATCAGCCAGAGATTGGAGAGGCCCGGAATGGCATAGGGCAGCATGGCCGGCAGCGTCACCCGGCGCATGACCAGCATCGGCGACATGCCGTAGGCGCGCGCCGCCTCGATCTGCCCCGGCGGCACCGCCTTGATGGCACCGCGCAGCACCTCGGTCGAATAGGCGCCCTGCACCACGCCGATGACGAAGATACCGGCGACCAGCCCGTTGATATCGACCGGCCCGACGCCGAACAGCGCCAGAAGCTGGTTCACAGCATCCGTGCCGGCGTAGTAGAGCAGCAGGATCAACACCAGTTCCGGCACGGCGCGGATCAGCGTCGTATAGACCTCCATGAGGTCGCGCAGGATCGGGCCGCCATAAAGCTTGCCGCAGGCGCCGCCGATACCGAGCAGCAGCCCGAGGCAGTAGCCGCCCACCGCAAGCTCCAGCGAGGCGACGAACCCCTTGAGTAGTACCCCGCCCCAGCCGGGCGCATCCAGCGCCAGCAGGCTGAGATCGAACATCGTGGCGGAGGATGCAGCCATCGGAAATTCCCTTCGCACCGGCGCCGGCCGACGAAGCGGCCTTCGCCTCGGATCGTTTCAGGCGGGCGGCCCGGCGCCGGGCCACCCGGCGGGGATCATTTTCCGTAGATGTCGAAGGCGAAATACTTCTTGGAGAAGGCGTCGTAAGTGCCGTTGGCGCGGATCGCCTTGATGGCGGCGTTCAGCTTTTCCTTCAGCTCGGTCTCGCCCTTGCGGATGCCGATGCCGACGCCGAGGCCCAGGATCGCCGGATCGTCGGCGACGGTGCCTTTCAGGTCGCAGCAGGCGCCCTGCTCGGACTTCAGGAAGGCGTCGAGCGCGATCGAATCGGCCTGCACGGCGTCGATGCGGCCGGCGGCCAGATCCTGGTTGGCCTCATCCTGCGTCTGGTATTCCTTGATCTCGGTGCCGTTGGCGCCGAAATACTTGTTGGCATAGACCTGGTGGATGGTGGAGACCTGCACGCCGAGCACCTTGCCCTTCAGCCCCTCGGGCGTGGCGTCGAACTTCTGGTCCTTCGGGCCGATGATGCCGGGCGGCGTATTGTAATACTTGTCGGTGAAATCGATCGACTTGAGGCGCTCCTCGGTGATCGACATCGAACCGATGATCATATCGATCTTCTTGGAGTTCAGCGCCGGGATGATGCCGTCCCAGGCAACGGGGGTGACGACGCAGTCGAGCTTCGCTTCCTTGCAGATCGCATCCTTGAAATCGACTTCCCAGCCGACCCAGTTGCCATTGGCGTCCGGCGAGGTGAAGGGCGGATAGGGCTCGGCGGCGAAGCCGACCTTGAGCTGCTCGGCCGAGGCCGCCGCCATGCCGGCCAAGCCGATTGCGAGCGCCGCCACGAGCGTCTTGACGATGGATTTCATGAATTTCCCCTTTGTCTTGGTTTTTGGAATTTGGTTGGAAAAGGCAATCGAGGCCCGCATCAATGGATGGAGCTGATGAACTTCTTCAGCCGCTCGGACTTCGGATCGCCGAAGAGCTGCGCGGGCGGGCCCTGCTCCTCGATAACGCCGTTGTGCAGGAAGACGACATGGCTGGAGACGTCGCGGGCGAATTTCATCTCGTGGGTGACGAGAATCATCGTGCGCTTCTCCTTGGCGAGATCGCCGATGACGGTGAGCACCTCGCCCACCAGTTCGGGATCGAGCGCCGAGGTCGGCTCGTCGAACAGCATCACCAGCGGCTGAATGGCCAGCGCCCGGGCGATGGCGGCACGCTGCTGCTGGCCGCCGGACATGAACGACGGATAGACGTCGCGCTTTTCGTAGAGCCCGACGCGGCGCAGCAGCGCCTCGCCGATCTCGACCGCCTTGTCCCTGGGCATGCCCAGGACATGCACCGGCACCTCGATGACGTTCTGCAGCACCGTCATGTGCTGCCACAGGTTGAAACTCTGGAACACCATGCCGAGCTGGGTGCGGATGCGCTGCACCTGCTTGCGGTTGGAAGGCATCAGCCCGCCATGGCCGTCGCTCTTCATGGTGATGGTTTCGCCGTGGATGGTGATCTCGCCGGCGCTCGGCAGCTCCAGCAGGTTGATGCAGCGCAGGAAGGTCGATTTCCCCGAGCCGGAACCGCCGATGATGGCGATGACATCGCCCTGTTTCGCCGTGAGAGAAACGCCTTTGAGAACCTCGAGCGCGCCGAAGCGCTTGTGCAGGTTCGATACGTGAAGGGCCTCGGCCGTATCCGTCATATATATAATCCGCCCATGCCAGGCAAACCTGCCCGGCCACCTGAAGCCAATAACTGTTCCCGCCAGCTTTTCATGGTTTTTCGGGCTGCGTCGCTGGCCGCGCCGCCCGGATTGATCAGGAGTTTTGCACTTGTCTGAAAATTATTCAAGCGTATAATAGCGGCCATCTGCACAAATTTCGACGCTTGGAACACAGGCGTTTTCTTCGGGGGATGAGGGGATGGCTGAATTCGGCGCGCGGCCGATGGCGACGCATTGGCGACGGTTTTCGATGCGTTGTCGGGATGCCGACGCCCGCGCCGCAGCCGTATGCGCCGGCCGCGACGACCGGATGCCGCCCCTTCTCCGGCACGCTGCATGAGCCGCCGCGCCTTCCATCGCGCCAGCGAGGCGGAACGGCGACAGGATCTCATATCCGCAACCCTGGACTGCATCACTGAACTCGGCGTGCAGGGAGCGACCGTGCGCCAGATCGCCACGCGGGCCGGCGTTACCGGCGGCCTCATCCGTCACTATTTCGACGGCAAGGACCAGATGGTCCAGGCCGCCTACCGCGACACGATGATGGGCATGACCCGCACCGCCATCGAGGCGGCCGAATCGCTGGATGCGGATGCCCGCACCCGCCTCGGGCGCTTCATCGTCGCCAACCTGACGCCGCCGGTCACCGATCCGCGCACCCTTTCGCTATGGGCCGGCTTCATCGGCCATGTCCGCCTCGACCCGACCTTCGGCGCCATTCACCGCGAAAACTATGCGGTGTTCCGCGAGGCGCTGGAAAGACTGGTGAGCGATTGCCTGCGCGAGGCCGGCCGGGCGCCGACCGCTGCGGAATGCCGGGCGCATTCCATCGCCATCAACGGCTTGATCGACGGGCTGTGGATCGAGGGATCGCTGGCTGCCGACATGTTTGACGATCGAGAACTGGCCGAGACGGCGCTGCGCGCCGTCGAGGCGATGCTCGGCCTGCCGCCGGGCGGCCTTGGCGCAACTCCCACCATGCAAGAAGGATAGAATAATGCGTTACGCATCGATCACCGATCGGCTCGAACATCTCGGCTCCGGCAAATGGGCGGTCCACCTTGAGGCGCGGCGCATGGCCGCCGCCGGCGCGCCGATCATCGAGCTGACCATCGGCGAGCCCGACGTCCCCACCGATCCGGCGCTTCTGGCCGAATGCGCCCGCTCCATGCATGCCGGCCGCACCCGCTATTCCAACGGCCGCGGCGAGCCGGGCGTCGTCGCGGCGCTGGTCGCCAAATATGCCAGGCGCCGCCCCGACATCGACGAGCACAACATCCTCTGCTTCCCCGGCACCCAGACGGCGCTGTTCGCCGTGATGCTCGGCCTTGTGGAATCTGGCGACGGCGTGCTGGTCGGCGACCCCCTCTATGCGACCTATGAGGGCGTCATCGCCTCCACCGGCGCGCATATGATCCCGGTGCCGCTGCGCCCGGAAAAGGATTTCCACATGCAGGCCGAGGACCTGGAGAAGGCGATCACGCCGAATGCCCGGGTGCTGCTGCTCAACACCCCGCACAATCCGACCGGCGCCGTTCTCAGCCGCGACGAGATCGCCAGGCTCGGCGAAATCTGCCGCCGCCACGATCTCTGGATCGTCTGCGACGAGGTTTATGAAGAGCTGATCTTCGACAAGCCCTTCGCCTCGCCCTTCGACAGCCCGGAACTGGCCGAGCGCACCATCGTCGTCTCCTCGATCTCGAAATCCCATGCAGCGCCGGGTTTCCGAAGCGGCTGGGCCGTCGGCCCCGCCGAATTCTGCGACAAGCTGCTGCCGGTGTCCGAAACCATGCTGTTCGGCGGCCAGCCCTTCATCGCCGACATGACCGAGATGGCGATCTCGCAGCCCTTCCAGACCGCCGCCATCATGCGCCAGAAATACCGGACCCGCGCCGAACTGGTCTGCAAGACGCTGGCCGGTTCGAACCTGCTGCAGCCGCTGATGCCGGAAGGCGGCATGTTCATCGTCATCGACGTCTCGGCCACCGGCCTCAGCGGCGATGCCTTCGCCTGGGATCTGCTGAAGGACGAACAGGTTGCCGTCATGCCCGGCGCCTCCTTCGGCGAACAGGCGGCCGATTACGTGCGCGTCTCGCTGACGGTCGACGATGCGCTTCTGGTCACGGCGATGGAGCGCATGGTGGCGCTCGCCGGCCGCATCGCCGCCGAGGGCGCGCCCAGGCCGCGCAGCCTCAGCGCCTGATCCCTTTCCCGAGACCGGCTCAAAGCGGCCGCATCCGGTTTCCGGGTGCGGCTTTTTGCCGGCCCTCGCCCAAAAGATCTCGGTCGCCCCACGGAACCGGACCGTAGGCTCGCGCATTATTTGCGCAGTTGGAATTCATATGGAGGCGAAGATGAAAGGAATACTACTTTGGCTGATCGGAATTCCGCTTCCGATTATCCTGCTTCTGTATTTCTTCCATTACCTTTAAAAGAGATAAAAATTCGCCCGATATGACTTGGCGGAAAGTGATCGATAGTTCGATCGACCGCTAGAATTCACGCGAAGGAGCTTCACGATGCTGTATTATGCGCTCGTTTTTCTTGTCGTTGCACTGGTGGCCGGTGTTCTCGGTTTCGGCGGCATTGCCGGCGCGTCCGCCTCGATCGCCCAGGTTCTGTTCTTCCTGTTCCTGGTGCTGTTCCTGGCCTCGCTGGTCATCCGCCTGGTGCGTGGCGCCTGAGGAAAACCATCATGTCATGGGCTTCTCCTCCCCTTGCCCATGAAACGAAAAACCCGCCGGTCGCCCGGCGGGTTTTTTGTCGGAATGTCTTGGGCCGAAAAGGCTCAGTTCCAGTCGCGGATATCGACGAAGTGGCCGGCGATCGCCGCCGCCGCCGCCATGGCGGGCGACACCAGATGGGTGCGGCCCTTGAAGCCCTGGCGTCCCTCGAAGTTGCGGTTGGAGGTCGAGGCGCAACGCTCGCCCGGCTTCAGCCGGTCGTCGTTCATCGCCAGGCACATGGAGCAGCCCGGCTCGCGCCAGTCGAAGCCGGCCGCCTTGAAGATGACGTCGAGGCCTTCCTTCTCCGCCTGCTCCTTCACCAGCCCCGAGCCCGGAACGATCATGGCGCTGACGGTGGATGCCACCTGCCTGCCTGCGACGACCTTGGCGACGGCGCGCAGATCCTCGATGCGGCCATTGGTGCAGGAGCCGATGAAGACGCGGTCGACGGCGATGTCGGTGATCTTCGTGCCTGGCTTCAGGCCCATATAGTCGAGCGCACGCCACTTGGAGGCGCGCTTGTTCTCGTCCTGGATCTCGTCCGGGTTCGGAACCGCGCCCTGAACCGAGATGACGTCTTCCGGCGAGGAGCCCCAGGAGACGATCGGCGGCAGGTTGGCGGCGTCGAGCACGACGACGCGGTCGTAATGGGCGCCCTCGTCGGTATGCAGCGTTTTCCAGTAGTCGAGCGCCATGTCCCAGGCCTTGCCCTTGGGAGCGCGCGGCTTGTCCTGGACGTAGGCGAAGGTGGTTTCGTCCGGCGCGATCAGGCCGGCGCGGGCGCCGCCTTCGATCGTCATGTTGCAGATCGTCATGCGGCCTTCCATCGACAGCGAGCGGATCGCTTCGCCGGCGAATTCGATGACGTAGCCGGTGCCGCCGGCGGTGCCGATCTCGCCGATGATGGCGAGGATGATGTCCTTGGCGGTGACGCCCGGCGGCAGCTGGTTGTCGACGCGCACCAGCATGTTCTTCGCCTTCTTCTGGATCAGCGTCTGCGTCGCCAGAACGTGCTCGACTTCAGACGTGCCGATCCCGTGCGCCAGCGCGCCGAATGCGCCGTGCGTGGAGGTGTGGCTGTCGCCGCAGACGATGGTCATGCCCGGCAGGGTAAAGCCCTGTTCCGGCCCGACGATGTGGACGATGCCCTGGCGGATATCGTTTTCGGAATAGTATTCGACACCGAAATCGGCGGCATTCCTGGCCAGCGCCTCGACCTGGATGCGGCTTTCCTCGTTCTTGATGCCGAGCTTGCGGTCCGGCGAGGTCGGCACGTTGTGGTCGACGACGGCCAGCGTCTTCTCGGGATGGCGAACCTTGCGGCCGGCCATGCGCAGGCCCTCGAAGGCCTGCGGCGAGGTCACTTCATGGACCAGATGGCGGTCGATATAGAGAAGACAGGTTCCGTCGTCTTGGCTGTTGACAACGTGATCGTCCCAGATCTTGTCGTAGAGGGTGCGGGGTGCGCTCATGGCTGGATATCCATCAATATACGGGGTCGGGGGATCGGCGGTCGATGGCCGCCGGACGTGATCGGATCGGAAGGACGATCAGGAGAGTCGGCTGTTGAGTGCCCCGGAAACGCGCGCGAAAAAGCGTGCCGGCAGACGCTTGTGGTCCTGCAGCACGTAAACGAAAGGCGCGAGGCATCCGAATTTCGATCCCATGGGCGCGCTCATAGCAATTTTCGGCGGCTTCGGCAATGCATTTCACGGGCCGGCGTGGCGGCCGCGCAACGCAAATGGGAGGCGGCGATCTTGAAACCTTAACGAATCAATGCCTATCTTTGTCATCGATTGGGGCTCTGTGCCCGAATCATACGTGCCTGTTCTGTTACGAAGGAAAGGAAGAACTCTGACAACAGTACACGCCAAGGGGGGAGCACGCACCGCTACCCCGAAAAGCCCGGATCGTGGCGCCGATGCCGCAACCCGCGGGCTTCAACTGGTCCTCCTCAGCCTGGAGGACTCCAAGGCAGAAGACATCGTCACCCTCAACATTGCCGGAAAGTCCGCGCTCGGAGACTACATGGTCGTCGCCTCCGGTCGCTCGAGCAGGCATGTGGCCGCCATCTGCGACCACCTGATCGCCGATCTCAAGGACGAAGGTTTCGGCAACACCCGCGTCGAAGGCATGGAAACCGGCGACTGGGTGCTGATTGACACCGGTGACATCATCGTCCATGTGTTCCGCCCCGAAATCCGCGAGTTCTACAACATCGAGAAGATGTGGGCCGCGCCGGATCTTGAGGAAGAGACACTGCACTGATCGCCCTTGCCGGCATGTCGCGGTCGCTTTGACGGTCGGGCCGAAGGGCGGCGTATAAAGCATTTCCAGGAAAAGTGGATACCGGTTTTCCGTCCGGAAATGCGATTAGACAAAGTCGCGGGCAAACGAGGCCCGACGGAACGAACACGACATGCGCATCGGCCTGTTTGCGGTTGGCCGGCTCAAAGCCGGGCCTGAGAAGGATCTTGCGGCCCGTTACCTGGAGCGGCTGGCCAAGGCAGGCCCTGCCATCGGCATCGAGCTTTCGCGCGTCGCCGAGGTGGGGGAAAGCCGCGCCTCGAATGCGGAAACGCGCAAGCGCGAAGAGGCGGTCCTGCTCGACAAGGCCCTGCCCGAGGGCGCCATCCTGATCCTGCTCGACGAGCGCGGCAAGGCGCTCGACAGCGAGGCTTTCGCCGGCCTGATCGGCCAGTATCGCGACCAGGGCAAACGTGACCTCATGGTCGCCATCGGTGGCGCCGACGGCCTGGATCCTGCGCTGTACCAGAAGGCCGATGCCGTCATTTGTCTCGGCAAGATGACCTGGCCGCACCAGCTCGTGCGCATCCTGATCGCCGAACAGCTTTACAGGGCGGTGACGATCCTCTCCGGCCATCCCTATCACCGGGTCTGAAACACCCGGTCCGCCAAAATTGTCACGCAGCAGCAAGTGAGGCTTGCGCCAAACTTGCGCCTTAAAGCCGGCCTCCTATGGATCACGGCGTTGTTCCTTGGCGAAAGCTCGCAAATCAGCTTAAGACTCCGCCCTTGTACGTTTTCCCGACCGGATCCCGATGCGGCCCTTTTTGCGCGCCATGAGACCTGCCCGCCTCGCCACCGCCCTGCCGCTGCTGGCAGTGCTTGCGGCCGGCGGCGATATGGCGGCAAAGGCGCAATCGCCCGAACCCCTTCCGGATGCGGCGGCCTCGACCCCGACCGAACTGGAAAACGCCCTGCAGAAGAAACGCGACGACACCCGCGCCGAGCTGGAGGCGCTGTCGCAGACCATGACGCTCTCCACCGACAAGGTGAAGGCGCTGGAAGACGGCATCGCCGCGCTCGACAAGAGCAGCGCCAGCCTGCGCGAAGCGCTGATCGAATCGGCGGCACGGCGCAAGGCGATCGACAAGGACATCGCCAGGGGCGAGTCGCGGTTGGCCGAGCTGCAGGTGCGCAGCGACATGATCCACGGTTCATTACGCGAACGGCGCGGCCTGCTGGCCGAAGTGCTGGCCGCATTGCAGCGCATGGGCCGCAATCCGCCGCCGGCGCTGCTGGTGACGCCGGAGGATGCGCTGGCTTCGGTGCGCAGCGCCATCCTGCTCGGCGCCGTCGTGCCCGGCATCCGCCGCGAGACCGAAAAGCTCGCCGCCGATCTCGACGAGCTGACGACGCTTTCCGCCCATATCCGCACCGAGAGGGAAACGCTGACCGCCGCCATTGCCAGCAGCATGGAGGAGGAGCGGCGCATGGACCTGCTGATCGTCGAAAACGACAAGGCGAGCCGCCGCAGCGCCGGCGAGCTGGACGCCGAGCGCCGCCGCACCGAGGAGCTGGCGGCCAGGGCGACCAGCCTCGAATCGTTGATCGGCTCGCTGGAAACCGAGATCACCTCCGCCCGCGACGCCGCCACCGCCGCCCGCGTCGAGGAGGAGCGCCGCCGGCTGATGTCGGACGAGCAGCGCCAGAAGGCGCGCGAGCTTGCCGAAAGCGGCGTGCCCGACAAAAACCGCATTGCGCCTGCATATGCATTTTCCGACCTGAAGAAGAAGCTGGAGCTTCCGGTCGCCGGCACCATCCTGCGCCAGTTCGGCGATGCCGACGGCACCGGGCATCCGGCCAGGGGCATGACCGTCGCCGTCGAACCGGGCGCGCTCGTCACGGCGCCGGCGGACGGCTCGGTGGTGTTTGCCGGCGCGTTCCGCAGTTATGGCCAGATGATCATCCTCAACACCGGAGACGGCTATCATCTGGTGATGGCGGGCATGGATCAGGTCAAGACCCGACAGGGCAAGTTCGTCTTCGCGGGCGAGCCCCTGGCGGTGATGGGTGAGAAAAGAGTTGCAAGCGCAACGGCTTTGGCGCTGGAAACGGATCGGCCAACGCTTTACATTGAATTTCGAAAAGACGGTGCGCCGGTCGATTCCCGACCCTGGTGGACCGCAACAAGCTCTGGAAAGGCACGCAATGATACGTAGGGCTTCTCTTGTTCTCGTGGGCGCTCTGATGGGCGCGACGGCGATGAGCGTCGTTTACTCGGCGGGCATGCCCGCCGTGGCGGCGGGCTCTTCCACCTACAAGGAACTGTCGATCTTCGGCGACGTGTTCGAGCGCGTGCGGGCCCAGTATGTGACGCCGCCGCAGGAAGACAAGCTGATCGAAAACGCCATCAACGGCATGCTCACCTCCCTCGACCCGCATTCGAGCTACATGAATGCCAAGGACGCCGAGGACATGCGCAGCCAGACCAAGGGCGAATTCGGCGGCCTCGGCATCGAAGTGACCATGGAAGACGAAATGGTCAAGGTCATCACCCCCATCGACGACACCCCGGCCGCCCGCGCCGGTGTGCTGGCGGGTGACTATATCTCGGAAATCGACGGCCAGCCGGTGCGCGGCCTGAAGCTCGAAGACGCCGTCGAGAAGATGCGCGGCGCGGTCAACACCCCGATCAAGCTGAAGCTGCTGCGCAAGGGCGCCGACAAGCCGATCGAGCTGACCATCGTGCGCGACATCATCCCGGTGCGCGCCGTCAAGTGGCGTGTCGAGAACGATGTCGGTTACCTGCGCATCATCTCCTTCTCGGAAAAGACCTATGACGATCTCGTCAAGGGCATCGACGGCATCAAGAAGCAGGTGCCCGCCGACAAGCTGAAGGGTTATGTGCTCGACCTGCGCCTCAATCCGGGCGGCCTGCTCGACCAGGCGATCAACGTCTCCGACGCCTTCCTGGAGCGCGGCGAGGTGGTTTCCACCCGCGGCCGCAACCCGGACGAGACCCGCCGCTTCAACGCCAGCCCGGGTGATCTTTCCGACGGCAAGCCGGTGATCGTGCTGATCAACGGCGGCTCGGCTTCGGCCTCGGAAATCGTCGCCGGCGCCCTGCAGGACATGCACCGCGCCACCGTGCTCGGCACCCGCAGCTTCGGCAAGGGCTCGGTGCAGACCATGATCCCGCTCGGCGAGAACGGCATGCTGCGCCTGACGACGGCGCTGTATTACACGCCGTCCGGCAAGTCGATCCAGGGCACCGGCATCCAGCCGGACATCAAGGTCGACCAGCCGCTTCCGGCCGAGTTGCAGGGCAAGCTGACCAGCGAGGGCGAATCCTCGCTGCCCGGCCACATCAAGGGCCAGAGCGAGACCGAAGAGGGCTCGGGTTCCTCGGCCTATGTGCCGCCGGAGCCGAAGGATGACATCCAGCTCAACTACGCGCTCGACCTGTTGCGCGGCGTCAAGACGGATCCCGCCTTCCCGCCGATGCCCGACAAGGCCGAAGTCACCAAGTAACCAGCTATGACGGGCGCCGGCTTTCGCAAGCCGGCGCCTTTCCTTTGCCCATGGCATCCCCTGGGGAATGTCGCGAGGCGCGATGATCGGGCGGCAGACGGTGGACAGCAACCTTCACCTTCCATTGGGGCAGAACAGAAAGGCTGCGACGCCGAAGCGAAAACGGCTTTCGCTCGAACGCTTGCTGACCGGCTTGTGCACGGCTGTCGTTCTCGGCCTTTCCGTCTATGCCACCCTGCCCTTCCAGGGCCTGCAACGCCCAGCGGCGGAAGCAACCGCTCCCGAGCCGCCGAAGGAGATTGCCCAGGCCGAACCGCCCGCCGATGCCAAGCCGCCCGCCCGCAACGGCCTGCCGGTCGCCCATAGCCGCTCCGGGGCCAATGTCGAGGCGACCACCACAGATGACGGATCGGTGGTCACCAAATACACCCCGAAATCGCGCGAGAGCAGTGGCCCGGTGCTGGTCGGCACCGACAAGGTCGGCCAGGATCCGCGCATGGCGGCCATGCCGAACGACGCCCTGCTGGAAGACACGCCCGAGGGCCGGTTGCCGATCGTCGGCCCGGACGGGATGCGTCCGGTCGATCATTATGCCAGGCCCTGGTCGGGCGCGCGCGCCACCCGCGTCGCCATCGTCGTCGGCGGCCTCGGGTTGAGCCAGACCGGCACGCAACGCGCCATCAAGCAATTGCCGGAGGAAATCACCCTCGCCTTCGCCGCCAGCGGCAACAGCTTGCAGCGCTGGATGCAGGAAGCGCGCAGAAACGGCCATGAAATCCTGCTGCAGGTGCCACTGGAGCCTTTCGACTATCCGGATAACGATCCCGGGCCCGACACACTGCTGACGGCGAACGCGCCGAAGGAAAATTTGAAGCGCCTGCACCGCTCGATGGCCAAGATCACCAATTACACCGGAGTGATGAACTATCTCGGCGGCCGCTTCCTTTCCAATGCCGATGCGCTGGAGCCGGTGATGCGCGACGTCGCCGGGCGCGGGCTGTTGTTCCTCGACGACGGCTCCTCGGCGCAGACGCTGAGCGGCACGATCGGCAAGACGCTGGAAGCGCCACAAGCCTTCGCCGACCTGCAACTCGACGGCCAGGTCGACGAGACCGCGATTCTCACCAAGCTTGACGAGCTGGAGCGTATCGCCCGCCGCAACGGCTCGGCCATCGGCGTCGCCTCCGCCTTCGACGAAAGCATCGCCGCCATTTCCAAATGGAGCAATGAGGCGGCGACGCGCGGCATCGAGATCGTCGGGGTGGCGTCGCTGGCGACCGATCGCTAGTAATGGCGCCGAACCAACAAGCGGAGCATGAGATGAGCAAGAACAAGCCCGTGCGGGCGGAGGATCTCCCCTATCGGCCCTGCGTCGGCATCATGGTGCTGAACCGCGCCGGCCTCGTCTGGGCCGGACGGCGCATCCCCGTGGGCAATAGCGAATATGACGGCTCGCCGCAGCTCTGGCAGATGCCGCAAGGCGGCATCGACAAGGGCGAGGATCCCCTGCCCGCCGCCAAACGCGAACTCTACGAGGAAACCGGCATGCGCTCGGTCACCCTGCTCGCCGAGGCGCGCGACTGGATCAATTACGACCTGCCGGCGCCTCTGATCGGCATCGGCCTCAAGGGCAAGTATCGCGGCCAGACGCAGCGCTGGTTCGCCTTCCGCTTCGAGGGCGACGAGAGCGAAATCGCCATCAACCCGCCGCCCGGCGGCCACGACCCGGAATTCGACGCCTGGGACTGGAAGCCGATGCGGGATCTACCGGGCCTGATCGTTTCGTTCAAGCGCAATGTCTATGACGCCGTCGTAGCGGAATTCGCCCATCTCGCCGGCTAGAGCATTTCCAGCCGAAGCGTGATCGCTTCGGCGTCGGACAATGCGGCAAAAACAGGAAGATAGACCAGAATCCGAACTCTGGGCCGGCGCAAGACGGGAGGGCGCGGCATGCTGCATGTCGGCTGGAGCCATCAGGCAAGGACGCCCCGCCGCATCACCGTCTATCCCGACGGCTGCAGCGGCGCTTTCACGAAAAGTACCTGCCGACTCCCGATTTCCGGCGCCGTCTCGGCCGGGCGCGCCGCGCGGCCGCGGCCCTGTCCGTTGACCTGCCGCTTGCCGCCGTCGCCGTCAGCCTCGGTTACAGCGACCAGGCGCATATGACCCGCGATTGCCTCAACTGGTTCGGGCAAAGCCCGGCCCGGCTGCGCCGGGACCATGCCGCTCGCGCTATCCTCGCTCAGCCCGGGCTCGGCAACTGGACCGGCGTGCAGATCTCGATGAGATAACCGTTGGGATCGCCGACATAGGCGATCACCTGCCCCCAGGGCATTTCCCGTTCCGCCTGCACCAACGTCGCGCCGGCCGCCTGCGCGCGCGCAAGTGCGGCCGTGACATCCTCCGTCTCGAAGGCGAGTTCGAAAGCCGGCGCATGGAGAGAAGGCTTTTGCGGATGCTTGCCCAGCTGCCGCATCAGCGCCGTCGAAGAGCAGGCGAGTTTGGTCGCGCCGGTGGAAAGCTCGCCGTAATCCCCGCTCTCATGCAGGAAGGCGATGTCGAAACCGAAAGCACGGTGGAAGAAATCGAGGCTGGCCCGGACGTCCTCGACATAGAGAATGGTGTACCGGAAATTCATGGAAGCGCTCCCTTGGCTTGCTGATATCGAAGACATAGGACGGGAGCAGCGCGCGGTCTTGAATTTTCGCGACAGGCGCAAAAAACGAAAAGGCCGCCCGCGAAAAACTTCGCGCGCGGCCTGATTCAGCAGAGAAAAAATCTCAGTGGCCTTCGCCTTCGGCCTCATCGGCAGAGCCGGCATTGAGCTGGCCGTATTTCGATTCGCCGATCTTGTCGAGCAGTTCGAGCTGGGTTTCGAGGAAGTCGATATGGCCTTCCTCGTCGGCCAGCAGCTGTTCGAAAAGCTTCATCGACACATAGTCGCCGGCCTCGTGACAGATGTCGCGCGATGCCTTGTAGGCGGTGCGGGCATCGTATTCGCCGGCGAGATCGGCTTCCAGCACTTCCTTGACGTTCTGGCCGATGCGCAGCGGCGCGACGGTCTGCAGGTTCGGGTGTCCCTCGAGGAAGATGATGCGTGCGACGAGCTTGTCGGCGTGCTGCATTTCCTCGATCGATTCGGCCCGTTCCTTCTTGGCCAGCTTGGTGTAGCCCCAGTCTTCGAGAAGACGATAATGCAGCCAATATTGATTGACGGCGCCCAGTTCGAGGAACAAGGCCTCGTTAAGCCGCTCGATGACTCTTTTGTCGCCTTTCAAGGTCCGCTCTCCTGTTTTCTTCATGGAATTGCTTGAGGCGGGCCATAAAATCAAAAATATCGGCCTCCGTCGAGGGGCGGCCGTTATGATAGGCTTCCGTCGTGCGAATAATGATGTCGACGACGTTGGGGAAACAGCCGCAGCAACGGCCGCGCTTTTCCATGGCATGGTAGACCTTGGCAGGAACGATCAACTGCCAACAGTCCTCATCGAGCAACGAGATGATCGTTTCCTCGATTTCCTTCACCGTGATGAAATTGCAGCTACATACCAGCATGTCCGTCTAGTCCGACAATCACGCACCCTGATTTTTCGACATAGAAACCAAAAGAGGACATTCCTTGTCAACATAAAAACGTCACGAAAAAACCCACGGATTTTCGAACGATTCTAAACATGATCAAAAATATCGACATTTCAGCCATTTACGCGCCGATGCAATGATGTCGCAGCTTCAATGAAAATTACGCCCCTTCGGCATCAGCCGCGCGGCATCCTCGGTGGCGGCCCGGTCCTGCGCCGCCCGCGCCTTGCGGGCGCGTTGATCCTCCGTCGGGCGGATCGCCTCGTCGGCGCGCGGCATGGCGGAAAAACGCCGTTTTTCGCTGTTGAGCAGACCGAGCAGATGCGTCATGTCCTCCAGATGCTCGGCGACCACATGGATGACCTCGTTCTCGCGTTGCAGACGACCGCGGATGCGCACCAGCCGCGCATTCATCACCACCGGGCGATAGGCCGTAAACACCCGCTTCCAGACGATGGCATTGGCAACGCCGGTCTCGTCCTCCAGCGTCATGAAGATCACGCCCTTGGACGAGCCGGGACGCTGGCGCACCAGCACGAGGCCGGCAATCGTCACCATGCTGTCCTTCGGCGCATTGCGCAGGTCGCGATGGCGGGTGATGCCCTGCCCGGCCAGTTGCTTGCGCAGGAAACTCAGGGGATGCGCTTTCAGCGAAAAGGTGACGGCGCGGTAATCCTCGATCACGTCCTCGCCCGGCGACAGGCCGGGCAGGATCACGGCCTCTTCCCGTTGCAGGTCTTCGCTGTCGCCGCGCTCGAACAGCGGCAGGAATTCGGCCGCGCCCTTCTCGTCCAGTGCCCGCACCTGCCACAGCGCCTGGCGGCGGTCGAGGCCGAGCGAGCGGAAGGCATCGGCGTCCGCAAGCTTTTCGATGGCGCCGCGCGATAGGCCGGAGCGCAGCCACAGATCGCGCACCGAGCGATAACCCTCCCCGCGCCGCCTGGCGCATGCCTCCATCTCCGCCTCGCGCAGGCCGGTGACCTGCCGGAAACCGAGCCGCACCGCCCTTGCCGTTTTGATCACCGGCCGCATCGACACATGGCGGAGATCGACCCGGCGCGGCTCGAAGGTCGCTTCCTCCAGCGTGCTGTCCCAGCCGGAATGGTTGATATCGACCGGCCGGATCTCGACGCCATGGTCGCGCGCATCGCGCACCAGCTGCCCCGGCGCATAAAAGCCCATCGGCTGCGAATTCAGCAGCGCCACGCAGAAGACATCCGGATAATAGGTTTTGATCCAGGAGGAGGCATAGACCAGCAAGGCGAAGGAGGCCGCATGGCTTTCGGGAAAGCCGTATTCGCCAAAGCCTTCGATCTGGCTGAAGCAGTTTGCGGCGAATTCCCGATCATACTCATTTTCCACCATGCCGGCGATGAACTTTTCCTTGAAATAAGCGAGCTTGCCGCTGCGCTTGAAGGTTGCCATGGCGCGGCGCAGGAGGTCGGCCTCGCCCGGCTTGAAATCGGCGGCGGTGATGGCGATCTGCATCGCCTGCTCCTGGAACAGGGGCACGCCGAGCGTGCGCTCCAGCACCGCTTTCAGTTCCGGTTTCGGATAGGTGATCTCCTGCCCCTGCCGCTGCATTTCGCGGCGCTTGAGATAGGGATGCACCATATTGCCCTGGATCGGGCCGGGGCGGACAATCGCTACCTCGACGACGAGATCGTAAAACCGACGCGGGCGCAGGCGCGGCAACATGCTCATCTGCGCCCGGCTCTCGATCTGGAAGACGCCGATCGTATCGGCGCGGCAGATCATGTCATAGACCGGCTCCTCGTCCTCATGCCTGTCGTTGCCGAGATCGGCGAGCGTCTTCTTGACGTCGTAATGCAGGCGCAGCAGCTCGAAGGCTTTCGCCATGCAGGTCAGCATGCCCAAGGCCAGGATATCGATCTTGAACAGGCGGACATTGTCGAGATCGTCCTTGTCCCATTCGATCATGAAACGGTCGTCCGACGCCGTGTGCATGATCGGCACGATCTCGTCGAGACGGTCGCGGGTGATGACGAAGCCGCCGACATGCTGGGTGAGATGGCGGGGAAACTCCATCAGTTGCAGCGTGTATTCGGCGACCCTCCGCGTCGTCGCATCCTTGAGATCGAGGCCGGAAAGGCGCACCTGCTCCGGCGACAGCCCATGCGTCCACCAGCCCCAGACATTGGCCGCCAGCGCCGCCTGCACGTCCTCGGACATGCCGAAGGCTTTCGCCACCTCACGGCAGGCCGAACGGGTGCGATAGGTGGTGACGCCAGCCGCAAGCCCGGCATGGTCTTGCCCATAGGTCTTATAAATGTGGTCGATGATCTCCTGCCGGCGGGCATGTTCGAAATCGACGTCGATATCCGGCGGCTCGTCGCGCTCGGTCGAAATGAAGCGTTCGAACAGCAATGTAGATTTCTTCGGATTGACGTCGGTGATCTCAAGGCAATAGCAGACGGTGGAGTTGGCCGCCGAGCCCCGACCCTGGCAAAGAATATTGTTCTTGCGGGCGAACTGCATGATCGAGCGGATGGTGAGGAAATAGCCTTCGTAATATTTTTCCTGAATTAGCTTGAGTTCATGCTGGATCTGATGGACGAGCTTGCCCGGCATTCCCTCGGGAAACCGCGTCGCCGCTCCCTCCCAGGTCAGCCGCGCCAGCGTCTCGGTCAATGTCTCGCCTTCGACGCTTTCGTCGGGATAGAGATGGCCGAGCTCGTCGAGCGAAAACTTTAGCCGGCGAAAGAATTTCACGCTGTTGGCGACCGCCTCGGGATAGTCGCGCAATAGCCGCACCATTTCCGCGCCGTGCTTCATATGCCGCTCGGCATTGGGCTGCAGCAGGAAACCCGCTTCGGCAAGCGTCACATGATTGCGGATGGCGGTGACGACATCGGCGAGCGGCCGGCGCTCGGGGAGATGATACAGCGGCTCGTTGGTGGCGATCAGGGGTAACTTGAGGCGGCCGGCAAGACTTGCCCGGTCGGCGAAGACGAGGCGGTCGAGCCCGTCATAGGCGGGAGACAGCGCCAGATAGACACGGTCGCGGCAGGCTGTCTTCAGCCGTTTCAGCACGGCCTCCAGCCCGACCTCCGCCTCCCCCTCCGGCCGGCGACGCGGCGGCAGCACGGCGAGCATCAGGTTTTCGTGGAATTGCAGCAGGTCGGCCTCGTAGAGCAGGCACTGGCCTTTCTCGGCACGCAGATTGCCGGTGCTGAGCAGCCGGCAGAGATTGGCCCAGCCGCGCCGGTTTTCGGCAAAGGCGAGGATGTCGGGCGTCTCATCGGCAAAGACCAGCCGCGCGCCCGGCTGGAACGGCACAGGCGGCAGCGGCTTCTTGTCCTTGCCCGCCCCGTTTTTCGGATCGGTGAGCGCCTTCGCTTGCATATGGGCGCGCACCACCCCGGCGACGGAATTGCGGTCGGCGATGGCAAGACCCGCAAGCCCCAGCGCAGAAGCGGCGATCACCATTTCCTCCGGTCTGGACGCGCCCTCCAGGAAGGAAAAATTGCTGCGCGCGCCGATCTCGCAAAAATCCGTCATGCGAACACCCCGTGCATGAACCAGCGCGGCGGCGTTTCGCCATACAGCCCCTCGCGAAACAGCCAGTAGCGGCGGCCGGCCTCGTCCTCGATGCGGAAATAGTCGCGCGGCGGGGCGGCCTCGCCATCGACCCACCATTCGGCGCCGATGCGCTCCGGCCCCTCGGCGCGGCGCACCTGATGCTGGGTTCGCCGCCAGCGGAACAGGATCGGCGGACCGTCCGGCACCGGCGCGATGGCCTCCATCAGTTCCGGCCGGGCAAACAGCCTGAAAGGCCGCTCCAGCCGCAGCGGCGCATGGTTTTGCGAAACCGCCTGCGTCGTCCCCGCCTGGAAGGCGGGGCGCAACAGGCCGGCGCGTTCGGGCAGGTGGCTTTCATGCGCCACCGGCAGCAGCAGGCAGTCCGCGCCGAACCGGGCGACGGTCTGGTCGATGAAGGCGTCGAGACTGGCCGCGCCATCGCTGCTACCTGAAAAATCCTGCTGCGCGCCGGCGAAGGTATCGGCATGCAACACGTTGAGCCGCAGCAGCTCGAAACCGAAACCGGCATCGAGATCGTCATGCACCGCCTGAAACCGCTCGGAAAATAACGCCGCGATGCGCTTGGGCTCACGCAAGGGCGAGGAGGCGCCGGCATGCAGGCGGAAAACCTGCCCGTCGACGCGAAACAGCAGCAGCTCGAACAGCCGCCCGCCCAACCCATGCGTTTCCAGTTGCGGCTTCAGCGCCACGGCGAGCTTGGCCGAGAGCGCCATCAGATCCTCCTCGCCGGTGACCGGCTCGGCCAGCTTGCGCTCCACCGACAGGCGGGCCAGCGGCCGGCGCGGCGAGATCGGCTCGTCTTCCTGCCCGAGCGCCTGGTCGAGGCGCAGCACCACGTCCGGCCCGAAGCGGCGCGTCAGCGGCGCACGCGGCAGGGCCAGCAGATCGCCCACCTGCCGCAGCCCGAGCCTTGCGAGCCGAGCCACGGTGTCCGGCGGCAGCCGCAGGGCATCGAGCGGCAGCGGCGTCAGCGCGGCCTCGGCCTCCTCCACGCCGATCACCCCGCCGCCCCCATGACGGGCAATGGCGCAGGACAGGCCCGGCGAAGCGGCAATGGCGCCGCGCGCATCGAGGCCTAACTGCTTGAGGCGGGCCAGCACATCCTGCAACAGCGCGTCCTCGCCGCCGAACAGATGGGCGCAGCCGGTGATATCGAGAAACAGGCCGGCGCGGCCGTCGATCGCCACCAGCGGCGTATAGCGATCGCACCAGTCGGCAATGGCGGCGAGGAAGCGGGCATCCGCCGCCTCGTCGGCCATGGCGGCATCGAGCGGCGGCCAGATGGCCTTGGCCTCGGCCAGCCCCTGCATCGGTTTCAGGCCGAGCGCCTCCGCCGCCTCGTCCAGCGCCGTCAGCCGCATGGCATTCTGCACCCGGCCGGCGCAGACCAGCGGCGGCGCTTCAGGACGCCCGGTTAAACGCCACGACATGCCCCAGCGGCTGCGCGCGATCCGGTCGGTCGGCAGATGCGGAAAATGCAGCGACAGGATGCGCTGCTGTCCCTGGCGGAAGAGCGGCAGGGCGGACGGCGTCCGCAGGTCGGAACTGGCGGGCATGGGGGTTCCACTCCAGAAGGAAATCGGTGAGGACGGGGAGGCGGCTTTTCTCGACGGCAAGCTGGAAGCGCGGATAGCCGAGGCTGCCCGGCAATGGCTTGCCGTCGCTTAGAAAACGCAAGCCGGCCGGGGCAGGGCGGATATGCAGGCGCAGTGCCGCGCTGCTTGCCTCTTCCTCACCCGCCTGGCGCAGCACGAAGATCGGCCGGCCGGCGGCGCGCGCCTTGAGGCTGAGCCTGCGGCTTTCGGTGAGACCGAAGCGGGCGGGATTGCCGCGCACTTCCAGAAGCACGGCCGCGAAAGCGCGGCTGGCAAGGGCTGCCTCGGCCAGCCACAACGCCTCGTCGATCTTCTTCGGGGCGGCATAGAGCAGCCCGACGGGAGAGAGCCCGTGATCGCCAAGGCCCTCGACATGCGGCAGGCCGGCTTCCATCGCCACCACCGGCTCGCCGATCCACAGGCAGAGCCGGCGGGCATCGGCGGCGCCAAGGCAGGCACAGAGCGCCATGGCAAAACCGCTGACGGCGCCGGCATCGCGCAGCTCGTTCCCGCGCAGTTCCACCAGGGCATCGAGCGGCAATCCACCCTGCAAGGCCTCGTCCAGCGCCGTGTGGCCGAGGGACAGCAGGGGAGGAGCCGCTTTCGGCCCTTCGCCGAAGCGGGCTTGCGGCTTTCCTGCCGTGCTGACAGGCGTTTCCACCCGGTCCGGCGCGCGGCCTTCCAATCGGGCAATGGTCTGGCGCAGGGCGCAAAGCGTCTCCCGCGCCCTGGCGTCCCCGGCCATGAGCGTGCTCCGATCTCGTTTTTCCAAAAGACAAGAGATGGGGCATCCTATAGGGCGACCCAATGTTCTCTTTCTGTTCTTATGGATTCCAGAGCCTCGCCGGAGAGTCAACACCCTTTTATGTGAATTTATTCCTGTCCGGATTTCTCCACTCGAAAAATCCGGCCAAACAGCCTATATGGGGTCAGCATACAAGGAGCAGACATGGCCCGCATCGACCAGACCGAAGATTGGCGCGAACGCCACGCGCCGACGATCAGCACCTTCGAGTCGCTGGCAATCGAGGCCTATGGAAACCTGCCGGAGGATTTCAGGGCGCTGACACGCGATCTCATCATCGAGATCGCTGATTTTCCCACCGACGACGTGTTCGAGGACATGGCGCTGGAAACGCCCTTCGACCTGCTCGGCCTGTTCGAGGGCAGGGGGATTTCCGAGCGCTTTACCTTGGAAACCGGGCAGATGCCGAACCGCATCACCCTCTATCGCCGCCCGATCATCGACTACTGGGCCGAAAACGAGGAGACCCTGGGCGACATCATCACCCACGTGCTGATCCACGAGATCGGCCACCATTTCGGTCTCAGCGACGACGACATGGAACGCATCGAGGAAAGCGCCGACCAGGCGGCCGACAGCCGGTAAGGACAAGCCTCAGATTGCTGACGCACACCTTCTTCGTCATGCTCGGGCTTGTCCCGAGCATCTGCAACGTTTTGATTTTTCTCGATGTTGGCAGATCCTCGGCACAAGGCCGAGGATGACGCTGCGGGTGGGGCAGGGCTTGCCGGCAAACCGGATGCCGGCCAAGCGGCCTTTCCCGCTATTGCTCGGTCAGTTTCTTGGCCGGATCGTAATCCCTGCCATGGATCGTCTTGGTGACCGCCTGGCCGCACATGACCTGGCTGGTCGTGGCATTGTAGGTGAGCGACGGCGAGCCGTGCAACTCCCAGCCATCGTTCAGCGCCGCCGTCACCCGGTGGCAGAAGGCGGCGTCGTCGGGGCCGGTCAGAAAACGGTAGAGTTTCACGCGATATCCTTTCGTGCAGAAATCTGGCGGACCTTGTGCATCAGCCGCTCGGCCTGTTCAAGATGCAGGCGCTCGACCATGCGCCCGCCGATCTCGATGACGTTGAGCGCTTCGGCACCCGGCGCGGCAAAGCCGGCGATGATCGCTTGCGCTTCCGCGATCTCGGCCTCGCCCGGTGCGAAATGCCGGTTGGCGGCTTCGATCTGCGCCGGATGGATCAGCATCTTGCCGTCGAACCCCATGGCGCGGCCTTGCGCGCATTCCCCGGCAAAACCCGCCTCGTCGCGAAAATCGTTGAAGACGCTGTCGATGACGTCGAGGCCGAAGGCGCGGGCGGCAAGCACCACCTGCATCAGCCAAGGCAGGAGATAGGCGCGGCCGGGCTGCGGCAGCACGCCGGTTTCCTTGCGCAGGTCGTTGAGGCCGACCACCAGCGCATCGAGGCGGGCGCCATGGCCCTGCCGCGTGCCGGCGATGGCACCGATCTCCAGCACCGCCCGCGGCGTCTCGACCATCGCCCAGACCCGCAAGCCTTTTGGCGCCCGCGCCCGGTCGAGCCGGGCGCAGATGCCGATGATATCGGAGGGCGTCGTCACCTTCGGCACCAGCACCGCATCGGGATTGAGCGCCAGCACGGTGTCGAGATCGGCGCCCGCATCGTCCGTATCCAGCGCATTGATGCGCACGATCCGTTCGCGCCCGCGAAGCGGCGTCTCGGCGAAGAAACGCTTCAGATTGTCGCGCGCCTCGGCCTTGCGGGCGGGCGCCACCGAATCCTCCAGGTCGAAGATCACGCCATCGCAATCCAGCCCATGCGCCTTCTGCAGGGCGCGTTCGTTGATCGCGGGCACGCTGAGCAGCGAGCGGCGCAGGCGAGGGGGAAGAGAGGCGGAAGCAATCGCGGTCATGGGATCTTTTGTGCCAAGCTTTTTCAGCGCCGGCAAGTCAACAAAATGCCATGCTGCTCTTGCAGAACCTTCATGCAGGGACCACATTCCACGGTGTAGAAAGGCTTGAAAATCATGCACAACCTCCGTTCGATCGTTTATGCCCTCGGTGCCGTCGCGATTGTGTGCTCTCTCGCAGTCTTCACGCTTTCGGCCACCCTCGTCCTCGCAGCCGTGCTCGCCGGCATCACCGTGGCGCGCAGCCTGTCGCTGAAGCTGAAGCCGGCGCCCGTGCGGGCGCGCAGTGCCCATGAACCGCGCCGGGTCTGGAACGACGGCCGCGGCACGATCATCGACATGTAAGCGCCGTCTCCGGCATCCCCATGCGAAGGGGAGGCCAGAATTCGCTTCATTTCCTGTCGGATTTCGGCTATTGGGCAGGAAATTTTCCTGACACGAAGGCCAAGCTCCATGGACAAGTTCGTCAAGCTCACCGGCGTCGCCGCGCCGCTTCCGGTCGTCAACATCGACACCGACATGATCATTCCGAAGGATTACCTGAAGACGATCAAGCGCACCGGCCTCGGCACCGGCCTGTTCGCCGAAGCGCGCTACAACGAGGACGGCACGCCGAACCCGGATTTCGTGCTCAACAAGCCCGCCTACCAGAACGCCCAGATCCTCGTTGCCGGCGACAATTTCGGCTGCGGCTCCTCGCGTGAACATGCACCGTGGGCGCTGCTCGATTTCGGCATCCGCTGCGTCATCTCCACCAGCTTCGCCGACATCTTCTACAACAACTGTTTCAAGAACGGCATCCTGCCGATCGTCGTCAGCCCCGAAGATCTCGACAAGCTGATGGACGACGCCAGCCGCGGCTCCAACGCCGTGCTGACCGTCGACCTCGAAGCCCAGGAAATCAGCGGCCCGGATGGCGGCCGCATCTCCTTCGAGATCGACGCCTTCAAGCGCCATTGCCTGTTGAACGGCCTCGACGACATCGGCCTGACCATGGAAAAGGCCGCCAGCATCGACAGTTTCGAAAAGGCCAACGCCGCTTCGCGCCCCTGGGCCTGAGGCAAAGCGTCCTGACCGGATCACGAGGCGGCGTTCATTCGCCGCCTTTTGCTTTTCATGGGACGCGATGCATCGCCAACGATGCAAATCAGGTGCCGCTTATCGCGCCATTTCACGCAATTTTCGATGCCAAATCCTGCCTCATCTTGGCGGAAATTGCCGAAGCCGAACACTTGAGACCCTTCCTCGCCTTGAAATGACCGGCGCCGGCGTTTAAGAACCCGGCCAATATTTCTTGCCGAAGGATTTTTCCATGACAGCGCGCAATCTCTTCCTCCTGCCCGGCGATGGCATCGGTCCCGAAGCCATGGGCGAAGTCCGCAAGCTCATCGCTTACATGAACGAGGCCATGGGCGCCGGTTTCGTCACCGACGAGGGCCTGGTCGGCGGTTCGGCCTATGATGCGCATGGCAGCGCCATCTCGGAAGGCGATATGGAAAAGGCGCTGGCGGCGGACGCCGTGCTGTTCGGCGCCGTCGGCGGCCCGAAGTGGGATGCGGTTCCCTATGAAGTGCGCCCGGAAGCCGGCCTGCTGCGCTTGCGCAAGGATCTCGAACTGTTCGCCAACCTGCGCCCGGCCATCTGCTATCCGGCGCTTGCCGCCGCGTCCTCGCTGAAGCCGGAGCTGGTCGAAGGCCTCGACATCCTCATCGTCCGCGAGCTGACCGGCGGCGTCTATTTCGGCGAGCCGAAGACGATCACCGATCTCGGCAACGGCCAGAAGCGCGCCATCGATACCCAGGTCTACGACACCTACGAGATCGAGCGCATCGCCGGCGTCGCCTTCGAGCTGGCCCGCACCCGCAAAAACGCGGTCTGCTCGATGGAAAAGCGCAATGTCATGAAATCAGGCGTGCTGTGGAACCAGGTGGTCACCGAGACGCACAAGGCCAAATATTCCGACGTCAAGCTGGAACACATGCTGGCCGATGCCGGCGGCATGCAGCTCGTCCGCGCTCCGAAACAGTTCGACGTGATCGTCACCGATAACCTATTTGGCGACATGCTTTCCGACGTCGCCGCCATGCTGACCGGCTCGCTCGGCATGCTGCCCTCAGCCTCTCTCGGCGCCCCGGATGCCAAGACCGGCAAGCGCAAGGCGCTCTACGAGCCGGTGCACGGCTCGGCCCCCGACATCGCCGGCAAGGGCATCGCCAACCCGATCGCCATGATCGCCTCCTTCGCCATGTGCCTGCGCTATTCCTTCAACCTCGTGAAGGAAGCCGACAATCTGGAGAAGGCGATCTCCAACGTCCTCGACCAGGGCATCCGCACCGGCGACATCATGGCCGAAGGCTGCCGCCAGGTCGGCACCGCCGACATGGGCGACGCCATCCTCGCCGAGTTCAAGGCGCTTTCCGCCTGATCGTTTTCACGTGAAACATTTTTGGCGCCGCCCGTGCGAACGGGCGGCGTTTTTTTGGGTGCAGCGCTTGACTTGCCCTACATGGACATGTCCGCTCTCCCCGTTTTCACGAGGAGAGCGGCAGGCCAAGGAAAAAATTCCGCTTTGCCGCCAGCGCCTTACAGCGCCGGATTATGGGCCAGATCCGAAAGCAGGCCGGCCGCCACCGAGAGCTTGGCGAGGCTCGGTTCGCCGCTGTCGCCGAGCGAGGTCAGTTGCTCGGCGATGCGGTTGATGCGCACCCGGTCGCCGGCATACCAGGCCTGAACCGGCTGCTTGTCCTTCGGATGCTTGCCGAGCGCGGCGATGACGATATCGCGGCGGGCGGCGGCGATCTGGTCGAGGCTGCGCGACAGCGCCAGTCCATCGAAGTGATCATTGGCGACGATGCGGCTGCCCGAGAGCAGCAGGCGGCCGACGCGGAAGGTCTGCGAGACCGTGAAGTAGGCCTCCGCCGCGCGGGTCAGGCTTTCGCCGGTCGCCGCGGCGATCTGCATGATTTCCGGCGTCACCACCAGCGGCACGAGGCCGGCGACTTCCAGCGTCAGAGCCTCCGGCACGCCGGCCGCGAGGAATTCCGCCTCGCGGGCGGCGATGTCCTCGGCGAGATCGGCCGGCATGATCGAGTGGATGATGCCCTTCAGGTTCTTCGCCGCCGATTGCAGGCTTGATATCGCCTTGCCGAGTTCGGCGCGGTGCAGCCCGGTTTTCAAGAGAACCCGGGTCAGTGCCGCATAGATGTCGCCGATCACGGCATAAAGCGCGTTCTGCGCCTGTCCGCCGATCCGGTTGTCGAGCGCATCTGCCTCGGCCCAAAGCCGCTGCAGGCCAAAACCTTCGCGGGCCAGCATCGCCGCCTTGACAACGTCGGCCGGAGTCGTGCCGGTCGCCTCGCTCATCTGCACGACGAAGCCGGGGCCGCCGCGGTTGACGACCTCGTTGGCGAGGCTGGTGGCGATGATTTCGCGGCGCAGGCGATGGGCGGCGATATCGGCCGCATAGGGTCTCTGCATCTTGGCCGGGAAATAATGCATCAGCGTGCCGTGGAAATGCGCGTCGTCGGGCACCGGGCTGGCGATCAGTTCGTCGAACAGCACCAGCTTGGCATAGGAGAGCAGCACGCCGATCTCCGGCCGGGTGAGCGGCCTGCCCGCGGCATAACGTTCGGCCATGGCAGCCGCATCCGGCAGCACCTCGACCTTTCGGTTCAACTGGCCGCCGGCCTCGAGCACGTCCATCAGGCGGCCGAGTTCCTCGCCATTGGCAGTGCCTTTTCGCTCCGTCAGCGAAATCGCCAGGGATTGCAGGTAGTTGTTGCGCAGCACCAGGCTGGCCACTTCGCTGGTCATCGCGGCGAGCAACTGGTTGCGCTTCGGGCGCGGCAGGCGGCCGTCGCGCATCGGGGTCGACAGCGCGATCTTGATGTTGACCTCGACGTCGGAAGAGTTGACGCCGGCGGAGTTGTCGATGGCGTCCGAGTTGCAGCGCCCGCCCTTGAGGCTGTAGGCAATGCGGCCGCGCTGGGTGACGCCGAGATTGGCGCCTTCGCCGATGACCCGGGCGCGCACCTCGTCGGCATTGACGCGGATCGCGTCATTGGCGCGGTCGCCGACATCCGCATCGGTTTCCGAGGTGCCCTTGATATAGGTGCCGATGCCGCCGAACCACAGCAGATCGACGGGCGCCTTCAGGATCGCGGTCATGATCTCGAAAGGCGTGGCGACGCTCTTGTCGATGCCGATGACCTGGGCGGCCTGCGGCGTCAGCGTCACCGATTTTTCGGTGCGCGAGATGATCATGCCGCCGGGCGACAGTTTCGTGCGCTCGAAATCCTGCCAGCTCGAACGGGCAAGCCCGAACAGGCGCTTGCGCTCGGCAAAGGTGGCGCGGATATCCGGCGACGGATCGATGAAGATGTCACGATGGTCGAAGGCGGCGACGAGCTGGATCTTTTCCGACAGCAGCATGCCGTTGCCGAAAACGTCGCCGGACATGTCGCCGACGCCGGCGACGGTGAACGGCGTCGTCTGGATGTCGATGTCCATTTCGCGGAAATGGCGCTTGACGGTTTCCCAGGCGCCGCGGGCGGTGATGCCCATCTTCTTGTGGTCATAGCCGGCCGATCCGCCGGAGGCGAAGGCGTCGTCCAGCCAGAAGCCGGCCTCCTGCGCAAGGCCGTTGGCGGTGTCGGAGAAGGTCGCCGTGCCCTTGTCGGCGGCAACGACGAAATAGGGATCGTCGCCGTCGAGCCGCACCGTATCGGCCGGCGGCACGATGGCGTCGTCGACGATATTGTCGGTGATCGACAAGAGCGTACGGATATAGGTCTTGTAGGCCTCGGTGCCGGCGGCGAACACCGCCTCGCGGCTGCCGCCCGTCGGCAGGTTCTTCGGGAAGAAGCCGCCCTTGGCGCCGACCGGCACGATGACCGAGTTCTTCACCTGCTGGGCTTTTACCAGGCCCAGCACTTCCGTGCGGTAATCCTGGGCGCGATCGGACCAGCGCAGGCCGCCGCGCGCCACCTTGCCGAAGCGCAGGTGGACGCCCTCGACCTCGACGCCGTAGACGAAGATTTCGCGGAACGGACGCGGCTCCGGCAGGCCGTCCAGGAGCTTCGGATCGAGCTTGAAGGCCAGCATCGCCTTCGGCGTGCCGTCGGCATGGCGCTGGAAGTAGTTGGTGCGCAGCGTCGCGTCGATGGCGTTGACGAAGCGGCGCAGGATGCGGTCGTCGTCGAGGCTCGGCACGGCCGACAGCGCCGTCTCGATCTTCTCGTGCAGTTCGCTCACACGCTTGACGCGGGCCTTTTCGGCCAGCTTCGGATCGAGCGTATCGCGGAACAGGCGGACGATCAGCGCCGAGATCGCCGGATATTTGCCGAGCGTGGCGGCGATGTAATCCTGCGAATAGGCGATGCCGGCCTGGCGCAGATAGCGCGAATAGGCGCGCAGCACCGTGACCTCGCGGGCCGAGAGATCCGCCGAGAGGATCAGGCGGTTGAAGCTGTCATTGTCGACCGTGCCGGCGAAGGCGGCGAGGAAGGCTTCCTCCAGCCGCGCGCCTTCCCGCTCCAGGTCGACGGCGCGGCCGTCGGCGACGTCGAGCTGCATGTCGTGCAGCACGACGCGGCTCGCCTGGCCCGAACGGTCGCTGAGGCCGATGTCGAAGGTCTGCTCGCTGACCACGGAGAAGCCGAGGTTTTCCAGAAGCGGCACGCGCCGCGACAGGGCAAGCTGGCCGTTGCCGTGATAGATCTTCAGCGACAGGCTGGCCGGCCCCTCGCCCGGGCGATGGCGGAAGGCGATCCGAACAGGCGCGCCGGCGGCGCAGGCGGCGATGTCGTCGAGATCGGCGACCGTTTCTTCCGGCGTGAAGGATTCCTGATAGGCCGGGGTGACGGAAATCTCCGGCGCGGACGGGCCGGCGAGGAAGGCGAAACGATCCTCCCAGCGTGCGGCCAGCGCCCGGATGGTTTCCTCAAGCTTCGCCTGCGGCACGCGCGGCGTCTTGCCGCCGGAGCGGCCGATGATGAAATGCACCCGCGCCACCCCGCCTTCGGGGAAGGCCGGGTAATAGGCGGAAACGCGCCCGTCATAGACGGTCTTCAGATAGGTGCCGATCTTTTCGCGCACCACCGAATCGTATTCCTCGCGCGGCACGTAGACGATGACCGAGACGAAGCGGTCGAAATGGTCGATGCGCGGCAGGACGCGCACGCGCGGCCGCTCGGTCAGCTCGTTGATCTGCTCGCAGAAACGCACCAGGAGTGTGGTGTCGATCTGGAAGAGATCGTCGCGCGGATAGGATTCCAGCGTATTTTGCAGCATCTTGCCGGAATGGCTCTGCGGATCGAAGCCGAAATGATCGACGACGCGGGCGACCTTATCGCGCAGCAACGGAATTTGCGCCGCCGGATGGGTATAGGCGGTCGAGGTGAACAGGCCGACGATGCGCAGCTCGCCGACGACATTGCCTTGCGGATCGAAGCGCTTGACGCCGACATAGTCCATATAGGCGCGGCGATGGACCACCGACTTGACGTTCGCCTTGGTGACGATCAGGAAATCCGGTCCTTCGAGGAAGGCGAGGATCTCGGGCGTGGTGGTGACGGCGTCCTTGCCCTGGCGCAGCACCAGAACGTCCGGGTTGGACAGGATGCCAAGGCCCTTGCCCTTGTCGCGCTCCAGCGTCGCGTCTGGCCCGGTGCCGGAATAGATGTATTCGCGCATGCCGAGGAAGGTGAAATTGTTCTGGCGCAGCCATTCGAGGAAGGCATGGGCCTCGTCGCGGTCACCCTTGCGGCGCACCGGGCCATAGGTGGCCATGTCCTGCATGGCGCTGTCGAGCGTGTCGAGCATCGCCTGCCAGTCCTCGACGGCGACATGCACCTGGCCGAGAACGTTTTCCAGCCTGGCGATCAGATCGGTCGCCTGTTCCGGCGACAGCGGCGCCAGATGCAGGTGGATGTGGCTGATGCGCACCGCCGGGCTGCTCGTCTGCTCGGTGCCGTGCAGGCCGATCGTTCCGTCCTGCTCGCGCACGAAGATCGGATGCACCGCCATGAAGATGTCGCGATAGCTGGTCGTCACCTCGCCCATGACCGAATCATAGAGGAAAGGCTTGTTGCGGTCGGTGATCGTCAGGATCGAGACGGGCACCCCGGCCGGATTGACACCATCGATGCTGCCGATGGAAATGCGCGCCGCATCGCCATCCCAGAGGGCGATTTCCTTTGCCGCATGGATGCAGGACAGCGCCAGCATCTCGGGCGTATACAGCTCGAGATCGTCATTGCTGGCGCGGCCGAAAAGCAGGTCGGGCGCGACATGCGGCTCGCCGGATGCGGCCGCGATCTTTCTCGCGCTTTCGATCTGCTTTTCACGTTTCGGATTGTTTCGGGTCCCCATGGAATATTCCCTCTCCACGATATGCGGGCATTGGAAAATGAAAATCGGAGAAAATTGTTAGAGAATGATGTAACCAAGGCAATTCGATATTATCCACCCCTTGTTTCACGTTTTCCGGTGTCGTTAGCCTTTATTTTCGGCCGATCGGAAGGAAAATCGATTGAAATTCGTCGGGGCAATGCGGAAAAGAAAACAATGAGCGAAGACAAGCGCGGTGCGGTGATGGTCATTTCCAGCCATGTGATTCGCGGCTCGGTCGGAAACCGCGCCGCGGTCTTCGCCCTCGAATCCCTGGGCTTTCCGGTCTGGGCCATGCCGACCGTGGTGTTGCCCTGGCATCCGGGCCATGGCCCGTCCACCCGCATGACCTTTTCCGAGGCCGATTTCGACAAGGCGATCGACGACCTCATTCGCGCGCCCTGGATCGGCGAGGTGCGTGGCGTGCTGACCGGTTATTTCGGCAATGCGGCGCAGGTTTCGGCGGTGGCGCGGCTGATTGCCGCTTTGCGGGAAAACCGGCCGGATCTGCTTTATGTCTGCGATCCGGTCATGGGCGATCTCGGCGGGCTCTACATCCCCGAGCCGACGGCGGTCGCGATTCGCGACGAACTCATCCCGCTCGCCTCGCTCACCACCCCCAACCGCTACGAACTCGCCTGGATGGCCGGCGGCGCGCTGGACAGCAATGCGGCGATCATGGATGCGGCACTGTCGCTCGGGCCCTCGCGGATGCTGGTGACCTCGGCCGTGCCGATGATGGCCGGCGGCACCGGCAACCTCTATCTCTCGGGGCGCCATGCGCTTCTGGCCGAGCACCGGCTGATCGACAATCCACCGAACGGGCTCGGCGACCTGCTGGCCGCCGTGTTCACCGCCCGGCTTCTCGAAGGCGTCGACGAGGAGCGGGCGCTGCAACTTGCCACGGCGACCGTCTACGAGATCCTGGCGCGCACCGCCAGGCGCGGCGGCGACGAACTGACGCTGGAGAGCGATATTTCCAGTCTGTCCTCACCGATGGCCATGGTGCAGATGCGCCGCCTGATGCATCCGGCGCAAGCGCGGAAACGCTGAGTTCACGACCGAGCCTTCGAGGCCAACAGGATTTTGCACTGCGAAGGTTGATCTTGACCGAAGACAAGATTAATCCTGTCTCCATGCAGACGTTTCCTTCCTCGCTTCTGAACGGTTATCGCAACTTCATGGACGGGCGTTACGTCGATGAACGCGAACGCTATCGCCGCCTTGCCGAAAACGGCCAGACGCCACAGACCCTGGTGATCGCCTGTTGCGACTCGCGCGCCGCTCCCGAAACGATCTTCGACAGCCGGCCGGGCGAACTCTTCGTCATCCGCAACGTCGCCAACATGATGCCGCCCTACGAGCCGGACGGGCATTACCACTCGACCTCGGCAGCGCTCGAATTTGCGGTGCAGGCGCTGAAGGTCAAGGATATCGTCGTCATGGGCCATGGCCGCTGCGGCGGCATCAAGGCGGCGCTCGATCCGGCCGCCGAGCCGCTGTCGCCAGGCGATTTCATCGGCCGCTGGATGAACCTCTTGAAACCCGCCGCCGAGCAGATCCAGAACAACGACGCCATGACAGCCACCGAGCGGCAGACGGCGCTGGAGCGCATCTCGATCCGCAATTCGATCAGGAACCTGCGCACCTTCCCCTGCGTGGGCATCCTCGAGGAACGCGGCAAATTGAAAATCCACGGCGCCTGGTTCGATATCGGCAATGGCGAATTGTGGATCATGGACAGCAAGACCGGCGATTTCGGCCGTCCGGATCTGACCGGGATTGCCGAGGAAACACCGCCGGCCGAGCCGGCCGCATCCTGACATCCGCTGGAATCAAAAAGCCCGCTTCCCCACGCGGAAAGCAGGCTTTTTGCCGTCCTGAAGACGACTTATTCGCCGTCGATTCGGGCGCCGATATAGGCGATGGCGCGCTGGTAGACGCTGGCTGCGTTCCACCCCTGCAGGGCGCCGAAATTGGGCTCTCCCGGCTGATAGCCGGCGCCGGGGCGCCAGCCGTGGCCGCGCAGGAAGTTGGCGGTTGAGGCCAGCGCATCGGCGCGCGAGCCGACGAGATCGATATGGCCGTTGCCATCGCCATCGACCCCGAAGCGCACGACGTTACGCGGGAGGAACTGCGTCTGGCCGATTTCGCCATGGGCGGCGCCGCGCGCCGTGGTGCTGAGGTCGCCACGGGCGACGAGCTGCAGAGCTGCATAGAGCTGGTCGGTGAAGTAATCGGAGCGGCGGCAGTCATAGGCGAGCGTCGAGACGGCGGAGAGCGTGTGCTCCTTGCCGAGGAAGCTGCCGAAGCCGGTTTCCATACCCCAGATGGCGATCAGCGGGCCGGCGGGGACGCCAAAGCGCTGCTCGATGCGGGCAAACAGCGCCGCGTTGGATTTCTTCATGCCCTTGCCGCGCGAGATGATCGCCTGACCGCCACGCTTCTGCATGAACTGCTCGAAGGAGAGCTTGAAGCTTTTCTGGCCGCGGTCGGCGCGGATGGTTGCGGTGTTGTAACGGACATTGGCGAAGGCCTTGTCCAGAACCGAGCGGCTGACGCCCTGGCCTGCCGCTTCCTGCTTGAAGTCCTGTACCCAGGCCTCGAAGCCGGCGGCATTGTTGCCGCAGCGGGCGGCAAACGCCGAAAGCGGGTTGAGGGCGACCGCCGCCGTGCCGGCGAGCGCGATCAGAATGGTTCTTGCAATGCGCATCGGTGTGTCCGTCCCCACGAGTGCCATCGAAATCCGGGATCGGCCGCCGGTCGGTGCCGGCGGGGATCCCCACTTATGCAAAAGCTTCGCCTGCTTTTGACGTGAGGCGAAGTTTTATGCAGAAATGGTTACCAAACCGTATCAGGCGGCCTGCTTCTTGCAGCGCCGCGCGTCATTTCATGACGCGCAAAGGACGCTGCAACACTTAAAAAGTGCATAATTTTTTCTGAAATCGATTTCGATTTCCGAAATTATGCACGCGCCTTGATCAACCCGCGATTGATCAAAAGCTCGGCGATCTGAACCGCGTTCAGAGCCGCGCCCTTGCGCAGGTTGTCGGAGACCACCCACATGTTGAGGCCGTTCTCGACGGTCGCGTCCTCGCGGATGCGCGAGATGAAGGTCGCGTCTTCGCCGGCCGATTCGTACGGCGTGATGTAGCCGCCGTTTTCGTGCTTGTCGATCACCTGGCAACCGGGCGCTTCGCGCAGGATATCGCGCGCCTGCTCGGCGGTGATTTCCTTCTCGAACTCGATGTTGACCGATTCGGAATGGCCGATGAAGACGGGAACGCGCACGGCCGTGCAGGTCACCTTGATCTTCGGGTCGAGCATCTTCTTGGTCTCGGCCAGAACCTTCCACTCTTCCTTGGTGTAGCCGTCTTCCATGAAGACGTCGATGTGCGGAATGACGTTGAAGGCGATGCGCTTGGTGAACTTCTTGGTCTCGATCGGATCGGCGACGAAGACGGCGCGGGTCTGGTTGAACAACTCGTCCATGCCATCCTTGCCGGCGCCGGAGACCGACTGGTAGGTCGAGACGACGACGCGCTTGATGGTGGCGGCGTCATGCAGCGGCTTCAGCGCGACGACGAGCTGGGCGGTCGAGCAATTCGGATTGGCGATGATGTTCTTCTTGGCGAAACCGGCAATGGCGTCCGGGTTCACTTCCGGCACGATCAACGGCACCTCGGCGTCGTAGCGCCAGGCGGACGAGTTGTCGATGACGACGCAGCCTTGAGCGCCGATCTTCGGCGACCACTTCTTGGAAACGTCGCCGCCGGCCGACATCAGGCAGATGTCGGTGTCGGAGAAATCGTAGTTTTCAAGGTTGGAAACCTTCAGAACCTTGTCGCCGTAGGAGACTTCCGTGCCCTGCGAGCGCGCCGATGCCAGCGGCACGATCTCGTCGGCGGGAAAACCGCGCTCGGCGAGGATGTTGAGCATTTCCCGGCCGACATTGCCGGTCGCGCCTGCGATTGCTACCTTGAAACCCATGTTCTCACTCTCTTTCTCTTCTCTCCACTGTTTCGGAGGGGGAGGCCGCATGGGATATCAGCGGCTTCCTGTCCCCGACCGAGCCGGGGAGAGAGCGGCAGGCCAGAGACGTCAGACGGTTTTCGTCGTCGTCGTTTTGGCCTTGGTTTTGGAAGAAACCGGAACAGGAGACATCCCCCGCGCCATCACTGCGCGGCCATGGAGATCGGCGATGTCATCGGCCTCGATCATGGACGGTTCCTTTTTCCGCTGCTGCTATTGAGGATTTTCGCCCGCAAGTCAAGCGGATTTGGCATGCGCGGAGGGTGCCGGCGATACCGATCGCAATCGCGCATTAGACGAAAGTCATAATCCCAAAGCCGCTCTCTGCGGCGGGCCGCTTTTCTGTCACATTTCCGGCAGGCGTAGACCGTTGACGGCGATCCGGGAGAGAGCGGGTCGATACGCTGGTTTCAAGGCAGTTCCAGCAAAAGTGTGAAGCGGTTTTGCGTTTGGAATTGCATCCGACAATCTGTGGAGGACAGATCATCATGGCACATGTCGCGACTGCGGACAGCGCAGCCAGGCCGATGACCGGCGAAGAGAAAAAGGTCATCTTCGCCTCGTCGCTCGGCACCGTCTTCGAATGGTACGATTTTTATCTTTACGGCTCGCTGGCAGTCTATATCGGCGCCAGCTTCTTCAGCCAGTATCCGGAGACGACGCGCAACATCTTCGCGCTGCTCGCCTTCGCGGCGGGCTTCCTGGTGCGCCCCTTCGGCGCCCTCGTCTTCGGCCGGCTCGGCGACCTCGTCGGCCGCAAATACACCTTCCTGGTGACCATCCTGATCATGGGCATGTCGACCTTCCTGGTCGGCGTTCTCCCGGGCTCGGCCAGCATCGGCATCGCCGCACCGATCCTGCTGCTCGTGCTGCGCATGCTGCAGGGTCTGGCGCTCGGCGGCGAATATGGCGGGGCCGCGACCTACGTGGCCGAACATGCGCCGCATGGCCGGCGTGGGCTGTTCACCTCCTGGATCCAGACGACGGCGACGCTCGGCCTGTTCCTGTCGCTGGTGGTCATCATCGGCGTCCAGACCGCGCTCGGCAAGGAAGCCTTCGCCGCCTGGGGCTGGCGCATTCCCTTCCTCGTCTCCTGCCTGCTGCTCGGCGTCTCCGTGTGGATCCGCATGAAGATGAACGAATCGCCGGCCTTCAAGAAGATGAAGGAAGAGGGCAAGGTTTCGAAAGCACCGCTGACCGAAGCCTTCGGCCAGTGGAAGAATGCCAAGATCGCCCTGCTTGCGCTGTTCGGCGCCGTCGTCGGCCAGGCCGTCGTCTGGTATTCCGGCCAGTTCTACGCGCTGTTCTTTCTGCAGAACATCCTCAAGGTGGATGCGCAGTCGGCCAACATCATGGTCGCCATCTCGCTGTTGATCGGCACCGGCTTCTTCGTCGTCTTCGGCTCGCTGTCGGACCGCATCGGCCGCAAGCCGATCATCATGGCCGGCCTGCTGCTCGCCATGCTGACCTACTTCCCGCTGTTCAAGGCCATGACCTGGGCCGGCAACCCGGCGCTGGCCGAAGCGCAACAGAACGTCCGCGCCACCGTCACCGCCGATCCGTCCGACTGCAAGTTCCAGTTCAACCCGACGGGCACGGCGAAGTTCACCACCTCCTGCGATATCGCAACCTCGTTCCTGACGCGCAACTCGGTGCCCTATGACGTGGTCCCGGGCCCGGCCGGCCAGCCGGCGAGCGTCAAGATCGGCGATGCGACCATCGCCAGCTATGACGCCGTCGCCGCCGGAGACAACGCCAAGGCAACCGACAGCGCTTTCCAGAAGCAGATCAACATCGCCCTGCACAATTCCGGCTATCCGCTGATGCGCGGCGCCGCCAAGGTTCCGGAAACCAAGCTCGACGCCTTCGTTGCCGCCAACCCGGAACTGTCGCTGAATGCGGATGCCATCCGCGCCGGCGAGAAGGCGACCGTGCCGACCGAAAAGCTGGTGGCCGACAAACTGCTGACGGCACAGGAAGCCGCCGGCGCCACCGAAATGACCGTCTATACCGTGCCCAATGCCGGCGCCTTCACCATGGTCGCCGATCCGGCCCGGGTGAACTGGGTGGCGGTCATCGCCATCCTGACGGTGCTGGTCATCTACGTGACCATGGTCTACGGCCCGATCGCAGCCCTGCTGGTCGAGCTTTTCCCGACCCGCATCCGCTATTCCGGCATGTCGCTGCCCTATCACATCGGCAATGGCTGGTTCGGCGGGCTGCTGCCGGCGACGGCTTTTGCGATGAGTGCCGCCAAGGGCGATATCTATTACGGCCTCTGGTATCCGATCGTCTTCGCCGGCCTGACGCTGGTCATCGGCATGCTGTTCCTGCCGGAAACCAAGGATCGCGATATCCACGACGACTGAGAATTCAAAAGCTCCCCCGCCGGGCTGCCCTGTCCGGTCTTCGAACCCCGGCGTCGCAAGATGCCGGGTTTTTTGTCAGTGTCGCCGGATGCCGAAAGGCAGGCCAAGGAAACGCGGCAGCGGCCAGCCGCCGGGCGAAAGCGTAAAGATGATGCCGAAGCGGGAAAAAAGCACCGCCGTCGCAAAGGCGAACCAGGCGCCGAGCGCAAGGCCGGCGACGACATCGCTCGGATAATGCACGCCCAGAATGATCCGCGTCGCCCCGAGCCACAGGCCGAGACTCAGGAACAGGATGCGGAAGCGGGGAAACAGCAGCGCCAGCGCCGCAAAAACCGCGCCGACATGGGTGGAATGCCCGGACGGAAAACTCTCGTAGAAAAAATCGCCGGCAAAGGGATGCAGGCCGAAAATGCCTTCGCTGTCATAGAGCAGCGGCCGGGCGCGGCCGATGGCCAGCTTCAATCCGTGGGCAACGAGGCTGGCGGAGGCCACCGACAGGCTGAAATAGACCGCCATCTGCACCAGGATCGCCATGCGATAGCGTCGGCGCACACCAGACAGCCGCCGCCCGATGAGGATGCCGGCCAGAAGCACGGTTGCGGTGACCGAGAAGATGATGGTGAGCCGGCCGATATCGGTGACATCCCCGGCAATCGTCACCAGCCGCTTCGGCAATTCCTTCGCCGACAGGCCAAGCGGCGTATCGAAGACGAGGAAGGCGAGCAGGATCAGGTTGACGCTCGCCAACGAATAGCCGACCCAGGGGATACGGCGGCGCAGACGGGCGCGGGCGCGGTAACGGGCGGAAAGACGCTGCAGGAAAGCCGGTTTTTTCGTGTCTTGCAGGGTGGCCTCCATTTGCCGCGTCCGGCGATGGACATAGGGAGCGCCCGACAAGGCTTCAATATCCCGCCGCCGCCATGGCCGGCGTTGAAACGGTAGCTTGCGGTGGTGGATTAAGGGCCTCGAAACGCAAGCCGGTGAGGGCAAAGCCCACCTCCGCGCCCTGTACTGTTCTCCACATCCTGTTTACATGAACCGCGCCTGCGAAACATGCCGCACGGCAATGCGCCCGCAATCCCGCTTGCCCTGGAGGCCCGATGACCCTCGACCGTATCCGCGACGACGCCGCGCCAAACGTGCCAGCCCGTGGCGTCTGGGGATGGATGCTGTTCGACTGGGCGGCGCAGCCTTTCTTCACCGTGGTCACCACCTTCATCTTCGGCCCCTATTTCGTCGCGCGGCTGACCGAGGATCCGGTTTCGGCGCAGGCGGCGTGGAGCAACATGGCGACGGTCTCGGCCATCGTCATCGCCCTGCTGTCGCCGGTGCTCGGCGCCATCGCCGACGAATCCGGGCGGCGCAAGCCGTGGATCGGCGTCTTCGCGGTCATCAAGATCGCCAGCCTGTTCATGCTGTGGTTTGCCGCCCCCGGCTCCCCGATCCTCTATCCGGCGCTGTTCATGGTGCTGGCCTCGATTGCGGCGGAATTTTCCATCGTCTTCAACGATTCGATGATGACCCGTATCGTCAACCGGGAGAATGTCGGAAAGATCTCCAACATCGCCTGGGGGCTCGGCTATCTCGGCGGCATGATCGTGCTGATCTTCGTCGTGCTCTGCCTCTCGGCCAATCCGCAGACCGGCAAGACGCTGCTCGGCCTCGACCCGCTGTTCGGCCTCGATCCGGCCAAGGGCGAGGACGCGCGCATCACCGGGCCGATCTCGGCCGTCTGGTATCTCGTCTTCATCCTGCCGATGTTCTTCTTCACACCCGATGCCGAGCGCGGCCTGCCGCTGGCAAAAGCCGTGCGCTCCGGCCTCGGCGAACTCGCCGCCACCCTGCGCGAGCTGAAACACCGGCGCGGCATCGTAAAATTCCTGGTGGCGCGGATGCTGTATCAGGACGGCGTCAACGGGCTGCTGATCCTCGGCGGCGCGTTTGCCGCCGGCATGTTCGGCTGGGCGACGATGGAGATCGGCGTCTACGGCATCATCCTCAATGTCGTCGCCATCTTCGGCTGCTGGGCCGCAGGCGGCATCGACCGCCGTTTCGGCTCGAAGGTGACGGTGACGCTCAGCCTTGTCATGCTGCTGTCGGCGACGCTCGGCATGGTCTCGACCGGCCCCGGCTTCACCCTGTTCGGCCTGGTGCCGCTCTCGACCGCCGATAGCGGCGGATTGTTCGGCACCGCCGCCGAAAAGGCCTATATCCTCTATGGCCTGCTGGTCGGCCTGTCCTTTGGCCCGGTGCAGGCCTCGTCGCGTTCCTATCTCGCCCGTAGCGTCAGCCCGGCCGAGGCGGGGCGTTATTTCGGCATCTATGCGCTTTCCGGCCGCGCAACGAGCTTCATGGCGACGCTGAGCTTTTCGCTCGCCACCTATTGGACCGGTTCGGCCCGCGCCGGCATGGCCACGCTGCTGGTCTTCCTCATCGCCGGTCTGTTGCTCCTGCTGGCGACACCCTATCCCGCAGATCGCAAGGCATGAAAAAACCCTCCGGCCGCGAGACCGGAGGGTTTTTAAAATCCATCGCTCAGTGGCGGAAGTGGCGCATGCCGGTGAACACCATCGCCACATCGTTGGCGTCGGCGGCGGCGATCACTTCCTCGTCGCGCATCGAGCCGCCCGGCTGGATGACGGCCGTGGCGCCGGCGGCAATCGCCGAAAGCAGGCCATCGGCAAACGGCAGGAAGGCTTCGGAAGCAACCGCAGAACCCTTGGTCAGCGGCTGCGGCCAGCCGGCGGCGCGGGCGGCTTCCTCGGCCTTGATGGCGGCGATGCGGGCGGAATCGACGCGGCTCATCTGCCCCGCGCCGATGCCCGCGGTCTGCCCGTCCTTCGCATAGACCACCGCATTCGACTTCACATGCTTGGCGACCTTGAAGGCGAACTTCATGTCTTCCAGTTCTTGGCTGCTCGGCGCGCGCTTGGTGACGACGCGCAGGTCGAGATCGTCGACCATGCCGTTGTCGCGCGTCTGCACCAGCAACCCGCCGGATACGGTGCGGGCCGAAAGGCCGCGATCGCGCGGATCGGCAAGCCCGCCGGTGACCAGCAGGCGCAGGTTCGGCTTGCGCGCCACGATGGCTTTCGCCTCGTCGGTGACGGAGGGCGCGACGATGACCTCGGTGAACAATTTGACGATCTCTTCCGCGGCTTCCGCATCCAGCACCTGGTTCAGCGCGATGATGCCGCCGAAGGCCGAAACGCTGTCGCAGGCGAGCGCCCGGCGATAAGCATCCGCCAGGCTGGTGCCGGTGGCGACGCCGCAGGGGTTGGCATGCTTGATGATCGCGCAGGCCGGGCCCTTTTCAGCCGGGAATTCGCAGACCAGCTCGAAGGCGGCGTCGGTATCGTTGATGTTGTTGTAGGAAAGCTGCTTGCCCTGCAGCAGGTTGGCGGTGGCGACGCCCGGACGGTTCTCGCCGGTGAGATAAAAACCGGCGCTCTGGTGCGGGTTCTCGCCGTAACGCATCTTTTCCTTGAGCACGCCGCCGATCACCCGGTGGCGCGGCATTTCGATATCCAGCGCCTCGGCGAACCAGTTGGAAATCGCCGCGTCATAGGCGGCGGTGCGGGCAAACGCCTTGGCGGCCAGCGTCTGGCGGAAGGCATAGGCCGTGTGGCCGTCATCGGCGCGCAGCGACTCGATCACCGCCGGATAATCGGCGGGATCGGTGAGAACGGTGACATAGGCATGGTTCTTGGCGGACGCCCGGATCATCGCCGGGCCGCCGATATCGATGTTCTCGACCGTCGTCGGATAATCGCCGCCGGCGGCGCGCACGCTTTCGAACGGATAGAGATTGATGACCACCAGGTCGATGGCGGTGATGCCGTGGGCGGCCATTGCCGCCTGATGCTCGGCATCGTCGCGAATGGCGAGCAGGCCGCCATGCACGAGGGGATGCAGCGTCTTGACGCGTCCGTCCATGATTTCCGGGAAACCGGTGATTTCGGAAACGTCGGTGACGGCGAGGCCCTCGGCGGCCAGCGCCTTGTAGGTGCCGCCGGTGGAAAGCAGCGTCACGCCATGTTCGGCAAGGCTCCTCGCCAGTTCGACGATCCCGGTCTTGTCGGATACCGACAGCAGCGCGGTGCGGACTTTGACTTTGTCGGGGACGGGAATTTTCTTGGAAGCGACGGCCATGATCAAGCTCCGATGCGGCTGCGGGCGATGGACGGGATTTCTGCCGCGTCGCCTAGCACAGCTTGGCCGAAGATGAAACCTCGGGCGTCAAGCCCTGCGGAATTCCCAGCGGATCTCCGGCGTTTCGGCAATCGAGAAGGAAATTTCGAGCTGTTCGGATTTACGCAGGCCCGAGGCATCGGCAAAGAAGATGTCCTCGGTGATTTCGACCAGGAAGCCGGGACAGGAAAACAGCCAGCTTTCGCCATCGGGGGCGGCGAGCAGAACGGTATCGTCGCTTTTCGGCACGATGGCGATCGCCGGGTGCACATGAAAGCGCGCCGTCGCGTGCGATGGCGGCGGTGTTGCCCCCTTTTTTGCCCGGGCATGAAACCGATCGGCGCCACGCAGCCGGGCGCCATCGGCCGAAAGCACCAGCTCGCGCTCATGGATCAGCCCGAAGGACGCGAGATAGCCGTCATGCGAGGCGAGGAGGCGATCGGCTCCGCTGGCGGATTGGTCGCGCTCCGCCGCCACCGTTTCGACGCCGCCGATCATGACCGGACCGAGAAAATCCGATTCCGAAAACTGCGCCGAGGACGTCTCGTTGACGACGACGGTCGAATGCGCCGCCGTCACCCGCGCGGCCTGGCGATAATCGCCGCCGGCGAATTTCGGCGCGCCGGAATTGGTGACGAAGCGGTATCTGCCCGAGGACATCTCGAAGGACAGGCAGCCGGCATGGGCGTTACGCGACAGATCCGACGAACGCGCCATGCCGGTATCGACCAGCACCACCGTGCCCTCCGCCGCCAGCCGGTGATAATCGAGATGTGGCAGCGAGCGGAAAGGTTTTCCGGCCGTCTCGTCATAGCGCAGCACCGCCATAAGCTCATTGGCGAGCGTGGCGGTGGCGCCGTTGAACAGGGCGAGATCGCCGCTCTGGTGGCGGAAGAAGCGCAGCGCCGGATACATGCGGTCGATGCCCTGGATCAGCCGGCCCGGCACGTCATGTCCAAGATTGACATAGGTCTGGCGCAGGGGCAGCAGGTCGAACAGCAGGTCGAGCGCCACGCGCGGATTGCGCGAGATATGGCCGCCATCGGCGCCGATCTGTGCTTCCAGCTCGCGGTCGAGATCGAGCCCGGCCTTGCGCACTGCCGATGGTTTCAGCGGCAGCGCCATCGAGGCCATGGCGAGCGCGATGCGCGCGCGAAACCGCGCCTCCGGCAAGGCGCAATGCTCCGTCATCCGCCTGATATAGCGGATATGCACGGCAATGCTCTTCATGAAGCGGCGATAGAAATGGCTTTCGGCGCCCTGCAGCACCACCGGCGAATGCGACAGCCAGGCGATCAGCCGCTGCGCGGCGATATCGACACTCCAGACGGCGCTGTCGAAGCGTTTGCCCTGCGTCTGGATCCACTGATCAACGAGACGGCGGGCCTTCAGGCAGGCCTCGTCGGACTTGTCGGCGCGGATATGGCGCAGCCAGGCGAAGGCATGCAGCCGCGCCTCGAAGGCGGGCGAGGGCGGCGGCAGGAGAAATGGCGACTCACCCTCGGTCGCCATCATCCGTCCAGCCAGCGGAAAGCGGTCGGCGATAATTTCCTCAGCGACAAAGGGATCGATGATTCGCAGATCCGTCGGCGCGACGACCAGGCGCTCGGGGATCTTTACCGTGGCGCGCGTCAGCGCAAAATGCGCCAGCGCCAGCTGGCGTCGGACACGACGCCAGCTTTCACGCCAGTACAGATAGATCAGGTGCTTGCGGTCGTAACGCGTCATGGTGTCCCGGTGAGCCCCCCACCCTCTCGTTATCGCAAATTTGCGAAAATCAAAACCGCCAAAAAAATTATGCAGCAGATTTAGGCTGTTACGATAAGCCCCCGAGACAACGAGATAGAGCGGCGACCGGCCGGTTCAACGCAGGCGGCGCAGCACGGCCGCATAAAATCCGTCGAGACCTGAAGCGAACGGCGCCTCCAGCGGCAGCATGGCGGGCGTGGTGCGCAGCGCCCCCTCCGGCGTCACCGCCGCTTCCAGCCCAGGCCAGTCGGAGGGATCGACGGGCACGCGCTCGACATCGGGCCTATCGGCAAGAATCCGGCTCACGACCGTTTCGCCCTCCAGCGGATCCAGCGAACAATTCGAGAAAACGACCAGCCCGCCCGGCTTCACCAGCGTCAGGGCATGGCGCAGCAGCCGCTCCTGCACACCGGCAAGCTTGGCGATATCGGCCTCGTCCTTGACCCAAAGCACATCGGGATGGCGGCGCGTGGTGCCCGTGGAAGAGCAGGGAGCATCGAGCAGGGCGACGTCGAACAATTCCTCGCTGCGGAAATCGCCGGCATTGGCCTCGATGGTCTTGGCCTTCAGCTTGAGGCGATCGAGATTGCGCTCCAGCCGCTTCAACCGGCTGGCCGACATGTCGAGCGCGGTGACCTCGGCGCCGGCCAGGATGAGTTGCGCCGTCTTGCCGCCGGGTGCCGCGCAGAGATCGACGGCGGTCTTGCCCTTGAGATGGCCGAACAGCTGCGCCGGCAGGCCGGCTGCGGCATCCTGAACCCACCAGTCGCCGTCCTCGTAACCGGCCAGGGCGGTGACCGAGCCGTCGAAACCGGCAAGGCGAACCCCACCGGTCGGCAGCACGATGCCGTTGAGCTTCTCGGCCCAGCCTGCCGCATCCGATTTCACTGTCAGGTCGATGGCGGCCGGCGTCAGTTGCGCTTCGGCGATGGCGCGGGCCACATCTTCGCCGTAAGCCGAAACGAGGCGCTTGAAAAACCAGTCCGGCATCGCCGGCACGTCCTTCACCCGCTCCAGGATATCCGCCTTCTCGCGGCTCATGCGTCTGAGCAGCGCGTTGACCAGGGCGGCGAAACGGCGATTGCGCGGATCGGCATTGGCCTGCTCGACGGCGAGGTCGACGGCGGAATGATCGGGCACGTCGAGATAGAGGATCTGCGCCGCCGCGACCGTCAGCACATGTTTCAGCGCCCGTGCGCCTTCGGGCAGCGGCGTTTGCAACAATGAGGCGATGGCCGCGTCGATGCGCGGCAGGTGACGCAGCGCGGTGTTGAGCATGGCGCGCACCAGCGCCCGGTCGGCCTCGTTCAGGACCTTGTAGGCAGGGTTGCCGTTTTCGGCATCGAGCATGCCGTCCAGCGAGGTCTTGCGATCGATGACCGCCGCCAGCAACTTTGCCGCGGCCGCACGCGCCTCCATACCCGGCTTGGCAGGCGGCAGGTCGCGGTTTCTCGCGGGGGCAGGGCGCTTGCCGCCCTTCAGGGAACGGCGGGGCGAGGACTTTTCATCGGACGTCAAGACCAGGGACCTTTTTTCGGCGGTTGCGAACCACCGCGACCCCATCCGGTCGTGGGCACGGAGCGCGATTTGCGGGAGGGATTAGCAGACGGCGCCGCCGGCGTCGAGGCGGCGGGGGAAAACTCGCCGGCCATGGCCTGCAGAGCGGCAATGCGGTTTTCCGTGTTGGGATGGGTGGAAAACAGGTTGTCCATGCGCTCGCCCGAAAGCGGATTGATGATGAACATATGTGCGGTGGCCGGATTGCGCTCCGCATCCGGATTGTGGATCTGCTGCGCGGCGCCGGCGATCTTGCCGAGCGCCGAGGCCAGCCACAAGGGATGGCCGCAGATCTCGGCGCCGCGCCGGTCGGCGGAATATTCGCGTGTGCGGCTGATCGCCATCTGCACCACCATGGCCGCCAGCGGCGCGACGATGCTGGCGATCAGCACGCCGACGATGCCGAGTCCGTTATTGTTGCCGTTGCTGCCGCGGTTTCCACCGAACAGGAAGGCGAAATTGGCCAGCATCGAGATCGCGCCGGCCAGCGTCGCGGTGATCGTCATGGTCAGTGTGTCGCGGTTCTGGATATGCGCCAGCTCATGGGCCATCACGCCGGCCACCTCCTCCGGCGTCAGCGCCTGCAACAGGCCGGTCGAGGCGGCGACGGCGGCGTTCTGCGGATTGCGGCCGGTGGCGAAGGCGTTCGGCTGCGGGCTGTCATAGAGATAGACACGCGGCATCGGCAGGCCGGCATTCTGCGACAGGTCGCGGATGATGTTGAAGAATTCCGGCGCGTTGCGCTCATCGATCTCCTGCGCCCGGTAGGCCGAGAGCACCATCCTGTCGGAATTCCAGTAGGAGAAGAAATTCATGCCCGCCGCGACCAGGAAGGCGATCATCATGCCCCCGCGACCGCCGATCAGATAACCGACGCCCATGAACAGGGCGGTCATGAAAGCCAGCAGCATGGCCGTGCGCATCAGGTTCATCGATCTCTCCAGCTAGGCGTCAAGACGCAATCACATCGTTTTCCCGAAACCGGTTTCCCCTTTCGGGCAAGATGCCCTATGATTTGGCGATCTCGAAGCGTTTTTCAATATTTGCATGAGGCCAGCCATGGCGGACAATACAGCCGACAACGACAATATCGAACGCGTCGACGCAAGCGGCCCGAACGGGCGGCCGCTGTCTCCTGCCGCACAGCGCGCCCTGCGGGAAGCCGAGGAGCGCCGGCAGGTGGAAAGGCCGGAAGAGCGGCCGGTTGAGCATGGCGGCCGCGGCGGCGCCGATCCCGCCCGTTTCGGCGATTGGGAAATCAACGGCCGCGCCATCGATTTCTGAGAGCCATTGCTCCAATAAGTAGAAATTCCTATTGACGGGCACATAAATTAGGAATTATATCCTAGGGTCAGGACTCATTGCTCATAGCCAGAAGATAACGGTCGCAGCGAGAGCGATGGCGGAGAGAAAGGCCATTGGGCACCGGTCGTAACGCGTAGCGACACGCCGCCAGTCTTTGAGACGCCCGAACATGATCTCGATCCGGTTG
>JAFKJU010000046.1 GCA_017305935.1 Hyphomicrobiales bacterium
AACAGGGTTAAAAATGTGACCTAACTCTGCAGCCAAAGTCGCCCCAAAAGAATTTTGGCCGACCTCTTCTTGTTGGACCGTAATGCCCCCTATCATCCTACGAGGCTTGAAATACCGAGCAACACTCATTGCTTTACTAAATTTGGCTGCCCGTTCGGCTAGAGATGCGAAACCCAATAAAGCTTGCGCATCGGCTAGTGATTTCGAGTAGGGCCCAATATCATCATGCGCCAATGTAATAGAGGGTGCAGCGACGTCAGCGTAGCCCACCCATAATTCGCGACCATTTGTTGCACAAACGATCGAAACAGGGTTCATGTTTTGAAATAATGAGTTCAACTCGCCAGCGTAGAGGCGCGCTTCTCTGTACGCTTCATCAAGGGCTACTTCTGGTCCTTTGGCTTCAATAACTGCAATTGGCAAGCCAGAAATTGCTACGATGTAATCGGGGTAATAGAGCTTTTTTTGGCCGCCTTTGTCGAGATCGAAACGACGAATGTTTGTCTTTGTAATGATGTAACCAGGACGGATACCGAACCCAGAGGGATTGTCGGCGATCAAGAGAGGATAGGTAAATTTCTGCTCAACATCGCTTTCATTGTGCATTTCTTTCAATGGAGGCTTTTCGAATACGCGCAAAAGAGGAGCTCCTGTAGGCGATGCGTGACAGCCGAACTTCAGAATTATGGCTTTCGGCTATCATGGCGTGTGAGGTCCGGGAGGTAAAGCTCGATCAGAAGGTTTTGTGGAAGAAGTGTATTGATGAACATTATGAGATAGTTGGCCTCGCCACGAACCACTCGCATTGTCGAAATATCAGTCATTTTGCAAAGCAACCGCTTGATATTATTGCTGAATAGCAGGAATACCAGTCTGCGCGTTATGTCGCCGACGATGCGGCGCGACTGCCAGTGGTCAACTCAGCTTGTCTCGTGTTGATTGAGGCGCGCCAGATGCACTCATTAGTTTCTTCAGGCGAAGCTTCATCGATATGTTGGACGGGCTGAGTGCCTGCGGTGGTTCAAGGCTTGGGAGCCGCTTCGTTGCCTCCAGGAGCCGGTCAACATCCTCTTTGAGCAGCACCATTTTGTTGCCTACGAGCCGGCATGCGCCGAGTTCACGGGCCAAGGACCGGACCCGCCTCGGGCTCCATCCGAAATGGGCCGCGAATTCGTCAGGGGTGGTGAAGTCGGGAATATCAGTCATCTGATCGGCCTCCAGCCTGTGCTTTGGCAAGCCGGACGCCAGGACCGCCCTCACGATGGCCGCCGTCGTCGAGGAATATTACACCGCCATCCTCAAGCGCGGCTTGGAGGGCCGCAATTGTCGTTGCGTGGCCGGTCACTTCCCCCTCCATTCCCTCAAGACGCTTGATTGTCGGTACTGACACTTTGCTCTTTTCCGACAAATCAGCCTGTGACCATCGAATAAGGGCTCTCGCTGCTCTGATCTGATCTGCGTCCATAATAAACCTTTTCACATTAAATGATACTTTTGGGATTGATTTATGAACCCATACGTATTAAATAATCGCTAACGGATCAAATCACAAGAGGCCATCCACAATGTCGAACACCACCGTTCCGGCAAACGCCGAAGGCATGCCCAAATTCGACCGCGCCGCCGTCATGCGTCTGGCCTGGGAAATCTATCGCAAGCGCTTCGGAGGCGAAAAGCGCGATGCCGCAAGCCGCCGCTGGGCTTTCTCCCTCTCGCTGAAGTCCGCATGGATGACGGTGAAGTGGGAGGCCAAGGAAGCCGCGAAGAACGCCGAGCAGAAGCGCGCAAGCGAGATTGAAGCTCTCCGGCTGGAGGTTCTTCGGATCGAGGCCACGCCCTTCCGTATGCGTCTCGACAACGACCGTTACGACCGCCTTCAGCAGCAGATTTCCGCCCTCCAGCGGGCGGCATAACGAACCCGCGCCACCATGGCGCACCCCCAATCCTGAAAACGAGGAGACTACCATGAAGCCGAACACTGTTCCGGCCGGCGGCGAAGCCGTGCCGAGAAAGCCCGACAACGCCGCAATTGCATATGCCGCACTCCAGCTTCAAGACCGCGTCCATAACGCGATGATGTTCGCGCGCGTCTTCGATGACTTCCTGTCCGATCGAACGATTGCCGTAGCCGGCACCCGCATGGAGTTGAGCGAGGACGATATCGACGCGCTCTCGTTTCTCTCGAACCAATCCCGCATGGCAACATACGATCTGTCGCGAGCCTATGAGAAGGCGATGGGCGGGGAGGCTGCCGAATGACCGCGACCGATCCATTCCTCGCCGCCATTGCCGCTTATCGTGAAGCCAAGAAGGCTTTCGAGGCCGCTCCCGACGAAGCATCAACAAAGGCTGTCGAGACGGCGACATATGGTCCGTTGCAAGACGCGCTGCGTTCTTGGGCCGGCGGCGCGCACTCCCGCAAAGGGGCAATCGAAGCCCTGAAGCTCATGACCGAGGAAGACGTTTTCGAGGATACCATGGGCGAGGCCATGCAGCGCGTTGCTTTGGAGTATCTGGAAACCCTCGACGCCCAGGATGCGCGCATTGCCTCTCGCGCTCTCATGCGGGAGCTTTCCGAAGTCCTATCCAGTTACGACGATGGCGGTTGCTCCGTCCACATCCTGCCGATGGAGGGCGAGCGGTACCAACGGTTCGTTCGGTTCCTGCCACGTCCTGACGAAGGCGACGCTGAAACGCCGATCGACCGCGTCGAGCGCTTGTCTGCCGAGCTTTCCGACGCCCTGTCCCAATGGGCCGGCGGCAGCTATCAAGCCATGGTGCAGCCGTCGAACCTTGCCGGGCATTCGGTCTTCTTCGTCAAGGCTGGAGCTTGGGCTGGGAGAGCAATTCAATGACCGTCGCTCACGATACCCTTTTGGCGACCATCCGCGCCTACCAGAGCGGGTGCGCCGAATTCAACCGCATTGCTGGCGGAGACGGCAGCGAATGGGATGAAGTTGCTGACGTAACTTTTGGGCCCGCGCTTGGCCGCCTCCAGAGGTGGAAGCAGCCGGCGGCCAGCATGGAGGGCGCCATAGCGGCTCTCCGGCTTTCCTTGGACGAGAAGGGCGTTGCGGGAATGGAAGCCGCGCAATTTATGGTCAAGGCTGCGCTCGACTATCTGGAAAGTACACAGACAGCGCCGGCCGCCGTAGAAGCGCCAAGCTCAATTTACCTGCTCCTCGCTGACTATTGGACCGCCTACGACGCCTTGATTGTCGCGATGGACCTCAACTCGGTGACGGAGGCCGGCACGCCCGCTCATGCGGCAATCCTGGCATCGGAGTTGCAGGCCCAGGAGCGTTGGAATGCTGCGCGTATCGCGGTCTGCGCTTTCGCCCCTCGCGACCTTCACGAGGCAAAGTGCAAGGTCCAGTTTATCGAGAGCCTGGCCGCTGAGAATTTTGGCCGGCTCGACGCGGAAGAGCTTGCGGCGTTGCTCTCGTCTCTTCCCGATCTGGTTCTGGATGACAGCAGGAGGGCGAAATGACCGGCGCCTTTGTCGATCCGATTGTCACCGCCATCAACGAATACCTCACTGGCTGGGACGCATTCTGCGCCGCCCCCGATCAAGAGGCCGACGAGGCAGCCGACTTATGGGCGGTGCCCCATCGTGTCCTGTCGATATGGGATAGAGGCTGCCAAACGCGGGAAGGCGCGGTGTTGGCCCTTAGCTTGGCTCTTCGTGAAGAAGAGTTCGGCGTGAAATCCCTTTCGGTTCCGCTGATGCGGGCCGCACTCAGCTACCTTCAGGGACATGCAGCGGAAACAGCGCCGCCCGGCTAAGCCAAACTTTGACGCCCGGTAAATTCTTGCCGGCCTCACACACCCAGCAATAGGAGAAACATCATGGAGCGCCTTATCCCGGCGAATGGCGAAGCTATGCCGAAAATCCGCCGCGCCGCCATCGGCATCACCTTCGCGGGCAGCATTGCACCTGTCATAACCGCCACGCATCCCGCCGACGCTCTGTCGTTCGTTCGCCGCCGGCAGGAGAGCGGGTATATCGATTGGTGGGCTGTTGAGGACGGTTCCAACTTCCGCGCCGACTTCGCCATGGGAGAGAACATGGGCCGGGAATACCTCGACTTCATCGGCCGGTATCCGACCTATGGCCATTGCCTGCTGCTCGGGCATATCGTCGCCGGCATGGCCCACACCATCGACGAACGCGGCCGGCTCGGAGCGTCGGCAACCGGCTTCCTCCGCATCGTCAACGAACACGCAATGGCATCGGCGACAATCCTCGCAATGCCGGAGATAGACCATGCGTAGCCGGGCGCTGATGCAGGCCCGCCGCGCCTGGCTGGAGCAATGGATAGACGGGGCGATTGCACTGCTCGACGAAATCGACCGCGACCCGGACGACGAACCGTACTTGGCCGACGCCAAAACAGATCGGGAGTGGGATGATGCCGAACTGGATAGGCCGGGTCGAATATGGGGAGGGCAAGGGCGATAACCGCTAGAGTCCACAATTTGGGGAATGCATAGGGTCTTCGACAGAGCGTCGGAGGCCCTTTCTCATGCAACCCAAAGCGTTGCTGCCTGGGCGCAATACAATTCGATACCGATTTATTCGAGGTCACATTGCGGTCGATAGCTTGATCCGGTCATATGGCATCGCTCACAATAATGTCCGTGAGGCGGTCGTCTTTCATCGCGTGGCCGTAAGTTTTGAAAACGTGCTGCGTCGATGCCCAGCCGCCTAATTTTGCCACTGTGACCGGGTCAACGCCTTTGTGCAAGAGAGCGGTCGCGAACCCGTGACGGCAGCAGTGGAACGATAGGTATTCCAGCCCGGCGCGCTCTATTGCCTTTTGCCATTGCGGCTCGGCAGTGAAGCGCGAGGAATATTTAAATACCTTCTCGCTTGGCTCCCGGTTGCTCTGGATGTTCGACATGGCGACAATCAGCATTGCCGGCATGTGAGCGAGGCGCTCCTCGGAAATCTTCGACTGCCTGATCAAGACGCGCCGCGCTTCAAAATCCACATCTCTCCACCTAACATCGATCGCTTCGCTGATCCGGGCGCCGGTGAGAAACATGAAGCATGCCAGCGCGCCCAAATGCGGGTTGGCCTGATCCATGAAGGCCCGCAGCCATTCAATCGTCACTGGCTTCTTGACCTTTACCGCTTCTTTCAGCCGACGAACGCGGATCGAATTGCACAGCCCCATTTCGGCCGCGTGGTTTATGACGGCTTGGGTCGGCCCGATAACGTGGCGGTTTTTTGTGCTGTTCTGCGCTTTCGGATATATTTTGTTCGCGGCAGCAATTATGGCACCTGCCGTGATGTCCATCACTCGAATATCGCCCCAGTGCGCCTCAAGGGTGTCGAGAAAGCGGGTGGATTTACCCGCCAGGCGATAGGCCTGCGCAGCGTCGGCAAACGTCAAAGTTGCTCGGGGTCCATCTACATATTCTTGCCAAACTTTCGTCTGAATGCGCATTGCGATTTTTGCTGCGTCAGATCGCTTTTCAGCGTTCGTGCTGGCCCTCAAACGCTTTCCGGCGATTGTGCCCCGGTAATGCCAATATTTCCCTCGTTTCCAAAGTACCAATGGCATGTCTTCGACGCCTTCTAAATGGACTGTTAGCACCGAAGATTTCTTTCTGGCGATGCGGGAAGCAAGTCATTCTTTCGGGTGAAATTTTGGAATTTCGTGATCGGCATCTCGGCCATTGGGAGTTTCGGAGGCAATTGTAGGCATCACCGATCTAAGTACAGTCATTACGCGAAGCCGCTTGATTTTAATCAGAGGAAATCAAACGCGCCGGCACCGATTTATCCCATATCGTCACGCGAGGCGCCGGCCGGTATAATGCATCTGCATCAAGAAGGAGCCGACCATGCCGAGACCATCGAAATTCACGCAGGAGATTGCCGGGCTGATTTGCGAGCGGCTGGCGAACGGGGAAAGCCTGCGCTCGATATGCGGCGAGGATGTAATGCCATCGCAATCCATGGTCTTCCGGTGGCTGGCTTCCGATGAGGCGTTTCGGGAGATGTACGCGCGTGCGCGCGAGGCGCAGGCCGATACTCTCTTCGATGAAATTCTGGATATTGCCGACGACGCACGAAACGATTGGATGGAGAAGCGGAGCGCCGAGGGCGAGCAAGTCGGCTGGCAGGAGAACGGTGAAGCCATCCGCCGCTCACAGCTTCGCATCGATGCCCGGAAGTGGATGGCTGGAAAGCTCCGCCCCAAAAAGTATGGCGACAAGCTCGACGTTGAGCACGGCGGCGCCGTGAGGTTCGACCGTATTGAGACGGTGATTGTCGATCCGAAGCACTCGCGGCCAGTGGGGTGACACCTCGCCGGTCCTGCGGCCAATCCGCCACAGTCGTCCGCTATCGTTCAGTGGTAGCCGAAAGGCAAAGTGGGGATAGAAGTGGGGAAAGCGTTCTTTATCGCTAAAAATTCACTGTAATTTCAATGCGATATGGGGAATTGATGGCGGACAGAGAGGGATTCGAACCCTCGGTACGCTTTCACGTACACACGCGTTCCAGGCGTGCGCCTTAAACCACTCGGCCACCTGTCCATCGTTTTTCCTGCGGGCGATTGCTTGCCGACGCAGCGGAACGGGCGGGGTATATACCGAGGTTCGCGCCGGGATCAACCGGTATTTCGCCGTTTTCGTCACCTTGCTGCAATATTCTTCGTAAAGCGTCGGATTGCTTCGCATTTTGCCGGCGTCTATCATGGTGGGGCGGATAGAAATCCGCTGGATGTGGGGAAGGATGACATGCGGTTTGTGTTGCGGTTGCTGAGCCTTCTGTCGCTCGTGCTGGCGGTCATTGCCGGGACGATCGATTCGATCCAGTCGGTCGCGGCCTCCTCCGTCGTGCTGACCTCCTTCGGCAGCGCCTGGCAGGACATGAGCGCCGGAACGCTGGCGGCCGCGCGCGCCTTCGTGGAAAAGCATCTCGGCCAAAAGTCCTGGGACGCGGTCTTCGGCTGGCTTCTGTTCCAGCCCGCCTTTGCCGTGCTGCTCGCGTTTTCGTTGCTGTTCTGGGTCGTCGCATACAAGCGGCGCAACCCTCTCGGCCCGTTTGCCGCCTGAAGGCTGTTTGCCCATAAATCACGCTTTATGCACGGTTTTTTCAGATAGCCGGGGCAGATTTCGGGCAATTTGCCGCCCTGCCGAGTTTTCTTGACCGCCCGAAAAATTTTTCGTGAAATTTTCCCCGGGCCATGCAAGGATGCCCGCAACCCGAGCCCCGAAGGGGCCGGCGTTCCGCAGACAGGTCCGGTTCGGGAAAGACCGGGCGTGCGGGAGGAACCCGAAGAAGATCAATAGCAACAACAGGGCTGCACAATGAAAAAAACCCTTCTCAGTCTCCTTGCCATGGCGGCCATGTCGACCACCGCGCTTGCGGCCGACATCAAGCCGGCGCTGGTCTATGGCACCGGCGGCAAGTTCGACAAGTCCTTCAACGAAGCCTCCTATAACGGCGCCGAAAAGTTCAAGAAGGAAACCGGGGTCGAGTATCGCGATTTCGAACCGACCGGCGACACCCAGGGCGAGCAGGCGATCCGAAACTTCGCCAGCCGCGGCTTCAATCCGGTGGTTGCGGTGTCGTTCGCCTGGACGTCGGCCATTGAAAAGGTCGCAGCCGAATTTCCCGACACCAAGTTCGTGATCGTCGACGCCGTCGTCGACAAGCCGAACGTCCGCTCTGTCGTCTACAAGGAAGAGGAAGGCTCCTATCTCGTCGGCGTCGCCGCGGCGATGGCGTCCAAGACCGGCAAGGTCGGCTTCGTCGGCGGCATGGATATCCCGCTGATCCGCAAGTTTGGTTGCGGCTACGAGCAGGGCGCGCGCGCGGCCAACCCCAAGATCGAGGTCTTCCAGAACATGACCGGCACCACGGGTGCCGCCTGGAACGATCCCGTCCGCGGTGGCGAACTGACCAAGAACCAGATCGACCAGGGCGCCGATGTCATCTATGCGGCAGCCGGCGCGACTGGCCTCGGCGTGCTGCAGACGGCCGCCGACAACAAGAAGTTCTCGATCGGCGTCGATTCCAACCAGAATTACCTGCATCCGGGCTCGGTCCTGACCTCGATGGTCAAGCGTGTCGATCTCGCGGTTTACAATGCCTTCAAGGATGCCAAGGACGACAAGTTCACCGGTGGCGTCCAGGCGCTCGGCGTCAAGGAAGATGGCGTGGGCTGGGCGCTGGACGAAAACAACAAGCCGGTGATCACGCCCGAAATCGAGAAGGCGGTCGACAAGGCCAAGGCCGATATCATTGCCGGCACGGTCAAGGTTCACGATTACATGAGCGACAATTCCTGCCCGAAGTGACAGGTCTTTGACGGGCGTGGGGCGGAATCTGTCCGCCGCACGCCCTTTTCGTATCTGCCGGGATCGTATTGCCGTCCGGTCGAGGCCCCACGCGCCAGGCTTGCTCCGCCGCGTGCCGGCTGTATCGCCGAGCAAGGGCCACGATCCGCTTCTGGAGCCGCCAAACGTGAGCCAAGCGCCCGCAAACGAACGCGCCGCAATCGAGCTTGTCGGTATCGACAAGAAATTCGGTGCCGTTCATGCCAACAAGAATATCAATCTCTCCGTCGCCAAGGGCTCGATCCACGGCATCATCGGCGAGAACGGCGCCGGCAAGTCGACTTTGATGTCGATCCTCTACGGCTTCTATCACGCCGACAGCGGCGAAATCCGCATCGACGGCAAGCCGGTCGCCATCCGTGACAGCCAGGCGGCGATTGCCGCCGGCATCGGCATGGTCCACCAGCATTTCATGCTGGTCGAAAATTTCACCGTGCTCGAAAACCTGATGCTCGGCGCCGAAGGCGGCATGCTGCTGAAGGGCGGCGTGACCAGAGCGCGCGGCGAACTCAAGCGGCTGGCCAGTGATTACGGCCTCGAAGTCGATCCGGATGCGGTGGTCGAGGAACTGGCCGTCGGCCTGCAGCAGCGCGTCGAGATCCTTAAGGCCATGTATCGCGGCGCCGAGATCCTGATCCTCGACGAGCCGACCGGCGTTCTGACCCCGGCCGAGGCCGATCACCTGTTTCGTATTCTCAAGGTGCTGCGCGATCAGGGCAAGACCGTCATTCTGATCACTCACAAGCTGCGCGAGATCATGGCGATCACCGATACGGTGTCGGTCATGCGCCGCGGCGAGATGGTGGCGACCCGCAAGACCTCGGAAACCACGGTCGAGGAATTGGCCGAGCTGATGGTCGGCCGCCGCGTGCTGCTGCGCGTCGAAAAGGGCGCGGCCAATCCCGGCGCCGTCGTGCTGTCGGTGAAGAACCTGACGGTCAAGGACGGACGCGGCGTCACCATGGTCGACAACGTCTCCTTCGACGTGCGCGCCGGCGAGATCGTCGGCATCGCCGGCGTGGCCGGCAACGGCCAGTCGGAACTGCTGGAGGCAATTTCCGGCATCCGGCCTCCGACCTCCGGCGAGATCCTCATCGACGGCATTCCCATCGGCCGTGCCGATCCGGCGCGCCTGCGCGATCTTGGTCTGGCGCATATCCCCGAGGATCGCCATCATATGGGTCTCGTTCTCAGGTTCGAGGAATACGAGAACGCCATCCTCGGCTACCATCGCGACCCGAAATATGGCGGAATGTTCCTCGATCTCGACGCGATCCGCAAGGATGCGGTCGACAAGATCGAGAAATACGATATCCGCCCGCCGAACCCACGGCTGAAGACGGCGAATTTTTCCGGCGGCAACCAGCAGAAGATCGTCGTCGCCCGCGAGATCGAGCGCGATCCCAAGCTGCTGCTGATCGGCCAGCCGACCCGCGGCGTCGATATCGGCGCTATCGAATTCATTCACCGCCGCATCATCGACATGCGCGATGCCGGCAAGGCGCAGCTCCTCGTCTCCGTCGAGCTGGATGAAATCCGCGCCCTTTCCGACCGTATCCTCGTCATGTTCGCCGGCCAGATCGTCGGCGAGAAGACGGCCGATGCCGGTGAACAGACCCTCGGCCTGATGATGGCCGGCATTGCCGCATGAGGCCCCGATGAATACCGCTTCACTTCCCTTGCCGGGCTGGATCACCTACGGCCTCATACCGCTGATCAACCTCGTGCTGGCCTTCTTCTTTTCCGGGTTGGTGGTCTGGTTTATCGGCGAAAATCCGTTCGATGCGCTGGCGCTGATGCTGGAAGGTGCGCTTGGTAGCGGCGAAGGCATCGGCTTCACGCTGTATTACGCCACCAACTTCATCTTCACCGGGCTTTCGGTGGCGGTCGCCATCCATGCCGGCCTGTTCAACATCGGCTCCGAAGGCCAGGCCTATATCGGCGGGCTCGGCGCCGCACTCGTTGCGCTGGCGCTGGATCGTTACGTACCCTGGTATGTCACCATGCCCTTCGCGATCGCGGGGGCTGCGATCTTCGGCGCGGCCTGGGCCTTCATCCCGGCCTTCCTGCAGGCCAAGCGCGGCAGCCATATCGTCATCACCACCATCATGTTCAATTTCATCGGCGCGGCGCTGATGGTCTATCTGCTGGTCAACGTGCTGATCGTGCCCGGCAAGATGGCGCCGGAAACCCGCACCTTCCTCGAAGGCGGGCAATTGCCGAAGCTCGACTGGCTGATGGCGCTGTTCGGGCTGAAGCTGGGACCTGCGCCCTTCAACGTCTCGTTCCTGATCGCGCTTGCCATGTGTCTTGTCGTCTGGCTGCTCGTCTGGCGCACCAAGCTCGGCTACGAGATGCGCACGCTCGGCATCAGCCCGACGGCCGCCGTCTATGCCGGCATTCCCTATTCGCGCACCGTCATCATCGCCATGCTGATCTCCGGCGGTCTCGCCGGCATGATGGCGCTGAACCCGGTGCTCGGCGCGTCCGCCCGCCTGCAGGTGGAATTCGTCGGCGGCGCCGGCTTCGTCGGCATCGCCGTGTCGCTGATGGGCCGAAACCATCCCGCCGGCATCATCCTGGCCGCCATCCTGTTCGGCATCCTCTATCAGGGCGGCGACTGGGTATCCTTCGAAATGCCCAACATAACCCGCGAGATGATCGTCGTCATCCAGGGCCTCGTCATTCTGTTCGCCGGCGCGCTCGAATATATGTGCCGTCCGGCTTTGGCGCGGCTCTATTATTCCATGGCCAAGCGGGGAGTTTGAGACGATGGATTTGTTCGATATTCTCGTCAGCATTCTCGGCTCCACCATCCGCCTTTCTGTGCCCTTGGTGTTCACGGCGCTGGCCGGCCTGTTTTCCGAACGCGCCGGTGTCTTCGACATCGGGCTGGAAGGCAAGATGCTGGCGGCTGCCTTCGCGGCGGCCTGCGCGGCTTATGTCACCGGCTCGCCCTGGCTGGGGCTGCTCGCCGGCATCGGCGTTTCCGTCGCCTTCTCGATCCTGCACGGATTTGCCTCGATCACCAATCGCGGCAACCAGATCGTCTCGGGCGTCGCTATCAATTTCTTCGTGGCGGGTCTAACCATCGTCCTGGGCCAGGCCTGGTTCGGGCAGGGCGGGCGCACGCCGCAACTGCCGCCGGATGGGCGCTTCTCGCCGATCATCCTGCCCGGCGCCGATGCGCTGCGCGGCGTGCCGGTCGTCGGGCCGCTCTATGCCAACGTCATCTCCGGCAACAATATCCTCACCTACATGGCTTTCCTGGCCGTGCCGATCTCCTGGTGGATTCTCTATCGCACCCGTTTCGGCCTGCGCCTGCGCGCCGTCGGTGAAAATCCGGGCGCGGTGGATACGGCCGGCATTTCGGTCACCTGGCTGCGCTATCGCGCCGTCATCTGCGCCGGCATTCTCTGCGGCTTTTCCGGCACCTATCTGGCGGTGGCGCAATCGGCGGCCTTCATCAAGGATATGTCGGCCGGCAAGGGTTATATCGCGCTCGCCGCGCTGATCTTCGCCAAGTGGAAGCCGGTGCCTGTCATGTTCGCCTGCCTGCTGTTCGGTTTCCTCGATGCCTTCGCCAATTTCATGCAGGGCAAGGCCATTCCGGGAATCGGCGAGGTGCCGGTACAAATCTTCCAGGCGCTGCCCTATGTGCTGACCTGCGTGCTGCTGGCCGGCTTTATCGGCGTTGCCCGTCCGCCCAAGGCCGGCGGCGTCCCCTATACGAAGGAGCGTTGAGACATGTCGCAGGAACTGTTCGAGGCCGCGCGCGGCGCCATGGCGTTTGCCCATGCGCCCTATTCGAAATTCCCGGTCGGCGCGGCGATCCGCGCCGAGGACGGGAAAATCTATGCCGGCGCCAACATCGAGAACCTCTCCTTCCCGCAAGGCTGGTGCGCGGAGCCGACGGCGATCAGCGCCATGATCATGGGCGGAGCGAAGAAGATCGTCGAAATGGCCGTCATCGCCGAAAAGCTGGCGGAATGCCCGCCCTGCGGCGGCTGCCGCCAGAAGATCGCCGAATTCGCCAGCGCCGATACCCGCATCTATCTCTGCAACGAGGTTGGCGTCAGCAAGACGATGACCATGGAGGAACTGCTGCCCTTCAGCTTCAAGACGGAGATACTCGGATGACAGCCGGCGCCCTGATTTCCGGCCGGCTCGGCGATTTCGCGCCGCGCCATGCCATCGTTCTCGGTTCGGGCCTGGGGTCCCTGGTCGAGCGGGTGGAGAATGCGGTGCGCATTCCCTATGCCGATCTCGCCGGCTTTCCGGTGGGCGGCGTCTCCGGCCATGCCGGCGAACTGGTCGCCGGGCTGCTCGGCGGCGTGCCGATGCTCATGCTCTCCGGCCGCGTGCATTATTACGAGAAGGGCGATGCGACCGCCATGCGCCGTCCGCTGGAGATTTTGAAGGATCTCGGCATCGAGAACCTGATCCTCACCAATGCCGCCGGTTCGCTGCGCGAGGATATGCCGCCGGGCTCGGTGATGCAGATTACCGACCATATCAACTATTCCGGCATGAACCCGCTGATCGGCGAGGAGAGCGACGGCCGATTCGTCGGCATGACCAGCGCCTATGACGCCGGTCTCGCCGGGCGCATGCGGGCGGCGGCGGCTTCGCTGGATATCCCGCTGTCGCAAGGCGTCTACATGTGGTTCTCCGGCCCGAGTTTCGAAACACCGGCGGAGATCCGCATGGCGCGCATCCTCGGCGCCGATGCGGTCGGCATGTCGACCGTGCCGGAGGTCATCCTCGCCCGTTTCCTCGGGCTGAAGGTGGCGGCTGCTTCCGTCATCACCAATTTCGGCGCCGGCATGACCGGCGGCGAAATCAGCCATCAGGAAACCAAGGACATGGCGCCCGTCGGCGGCCGGCGGTTGGCCGATATTCTGGCGCGCATGATCGCCGGATAAGGCATTTTCCGGAAAAGCGGAGCCCGGGGTCCCGTCCGGAAATGCGGCAGGAGAAACGCGAGGGAAAGGAACGGCAGCGCCCGCGGGGTGTTCTCATCGTCAAAAATCTGCATCATGGCGGCCTTAAATCGATTCGGGTTCCGAGGATCATGCATGCCGAAGGGAGACGATCATGGACAATCACAGCCTGCGCGAAACCGCTGCCGTCGGGCTTTCGCTGCTCGACCTGACCGATCTCGACGCGTCCTGCACGCCTGAGGCCATCGACCGGCTCTGCGCACGGGCGCAGACTCCCTTCGGCAATGTCGCCGCCATCTGCATCCAGCCGCGCTTCGTGCCGCGGGCACGGCTGGAACTGGGACCGAGCCATGCGATCCGCATCGCCACGGTCGTCAATTTTCCCGATGGCGAAGGCGAGGCAGCCGATGTGGTTTCGGAAGCCCGCGAGGCGATTGCCGACGGCGCCGACGAGATCGATCTGGTGATCCCCTATCGCCGGCTGCTCTCGGGCGATTTTGCGGCCCTGGAAGAGGTGGTGCAGGCCGTGCGTCAGGCCTGCCCGGCGCCGGTCGTGCTGAAGACCGTGCTCGAAACCGGGACGCTCAAGGAAACCGCGCTGATCGAGCGGGCGACGCTTGCCGCCATCGATGCCGGGGCGGATTTCATCAAGACCTCCACCGGTCGCGCCCCGGTCGGCGTGACGCTGGAGGCGGCGGATATCGTCCTGCGCGCCATTCGCCAGCGCGGCGGCCGCGTCGGCTTCAAGCCCTCCGGCGGCATCCGCACGGTGGCCGATGCCGATCTCTATCTCAGCCTCGCCGGCACCATTCTCGCCCCCGACTGGGCAATGCCGTCCACCTTTCGTTTCGGGGCTTCCGGCCTGCTCGACGCCTTCGTCGCCATGTTGTCCGGCCCGTTTTCGTCCAGCCGCATGACAGGGTGACCCACATGATTCCACAGGAAATCATCCGCCGCAAACGCGATGGCGAAACGCTGACGGCGCAGGAGATTTCCGCCTTCATCGCCGCCATGGCGCGCCAGGAGATCGCCGAGGCGCAGGTCGGCGCCTTTGCCATGGCCACCTGGTTTCGCGGCATGACGCCGACCGAAACGGTGGCGCTGACCATTGCCATGCGCGATTCCGGCGAGGTGCTCGACTGGCGCGATGTCGGCCGTCCCGTCGCCGACAAGCATTCGACCGGCGGCATCGGCGACAATGTCTCGCTGATGCTGGCGCCGATTGCGGCGGCCTGCGGGCTGGCGGTGCCGATGATTTCCGGTCGCGGCCTTGGCCATACCGGCGGCACGCTCGACAAGCTGGAATCGATTCCCGGCTATACGATCATGCCGGAGGGTGACCGTTTCCGCCGCATCGTGGGCGAGATCGGCTGCGCCATCATCGGCCAGACGGCCGCACTTGCGCCGGCCGACAAGCGCCTCTACGCCATTCGCGATGTCACCGCCACCGTCGATTCCGTGCCGCTGATCACCGCCTCCATCCTGTCGAAGAAACTGGCCGCCGGCCTTCAGACGCTGGCGCTGGACGTGAAGATCGGCTCCGGCGCCTTCATGACCACGGTGGAGGACGCGATCGAACTGGCGCAATCGCTGGTCGACGTCGCCAACGGGGCCGGGGTCAAAACCTCGGCCTTGATGACCGACATGAACGAACCGCTGGCCGATGCCGCCGGCAATGCCGTCGAAATCCGCAACTGCGTCGATTTCCTCGCCGGCCGCAAGGCGGGCACGCGGCTGGAGACGGTGGTGCTGGCCTTTGCCGCGGAAATGCTGGTGCAATCGGGACTGGCTGCGGATGCCGCGCGCGGCGAGGCTCAGGCCCGTGCCGCGCTGGCGGATGGCAGCGCCGCCGAAGTGTTCGCCCGTATGGTCAGCGCGCTCGGCGGCCCCGCCGATTTCCTCGAAAACCCGGAGGCCTATCTCGCCAAGGCGCCGGTCGCCCGCGCCATCCTCGCGCCGCGCGGCGGCTGGCTGTCGTCCTGCAAGGCGCGCGACATCGGCATGGCGGTGATCGAACTCGGCGGTGGCCGCCGGCTGCCGACCGATGCCATCGACCACCGCGTCGGCTTCGACCGCATCCTGCCGCTTGGCACCCGTATCCAGAAGGGCGATGCGCTGGCCATGGTCCACGCAGGCGACGAAGCCTCGGCCGCCCGTGCGGAGCACGCTTTCCTCGATTGCTACACGCTGTCGGAGGAGGAGCCCACGCCTCGCCCGGTCATTGTCCGCCGCATCGATAGGACCCGGCCCAAAACGCTACTGGCGTAGTTCCAGCGTCCCGTCGGCGACGCGGTAGGAGCCGAGCTTCTGCAAAAAGCTCATGCCGACCAGCGTCTGCGACAGAGCCGCATCGCGCAGCACGAAGGCGTCGACCTGGCGGACGCGCAGAGAGCCGATCTCGATGCGGTCCAGCGTGATGCGGGCGGCCTTGGTCTGGCCGTTGGCTGTGTTGACGGCATAGGCGAAATCGAGGCCGTTGGCGGTGAAGCCGAGGCGGCGGGCGGTGCTTTCGTTGAGGGCGACGAAGGTGGCGCCGGTATCGATCAGCCCGTCGACCGGCTTGCCGTTGATACGGAAGCTGCCACTGTAGTGGCCGTTGCCGTCGGCGGCGAGTTGTACGCTGCCGGCCGGCGCGGCGGCTGTATGCGCAGGGGGCGCAGCCTTGATCACCGGCGTCGTGACTTCCGGCGTCGGGGATTGCAGGAGCGCAGGGATCTGCGTGGCGGCAACGGCGGCGAGGGCGGCGATGACGGCAAAACGCGCAAGCATGGATGGCATCCGGTGGCAAACAGAAGCGAAGCCTAGCTCAGCGCCGCTTTCCGTGCCGCTAACGCAATCATGAAAATGCCCGGAAACTGCACTGTTCCGGGCATTTGTGGCGGGAAAGGTAAAAGCCGCCTTACTTGGTGCCGTACATGCGGTCGCCCGCATCGCCGAGACCGGGCATGATATAACCCTGCTCGTTGAGATGGCTGTCGATGGCGGCGGTATAGACCTGCACGTCGGGATGCGCGGCGGTGAAGTTCCTGATGCCCTCGGGGGCGGCCAGCAGGCAGAGGAAGCGGATGTTCCTGGCGCCGCGCTCCTTCAGCTTGTCGATAGCGGCGATCGAGGAATTGCCGGTGGCCAGCATTGGATCGACGACGATGATCAGGCGCGAGGCGATATCTTCCGGGGCCTTGAAGAAGTATTCGACGGCCTGCAGCGTATCGTGGTCGCGATAGACGCCGATATGCGAGACGCGTGCCGAGGGCACCAGCTCCAGCATACCTTCCAGCAACCCGTTGCCGGCGCGCAGGATGGAGGCGAAGACCAGCTTCTTGCCTTCCAGCAGCGGCGCCTGCATTTCCTGCATCGGCGTCTCGATGGTTTCCATCGTCAGTTCCAGATCGCGCGTGACTTCATAACACAGCAGCGTCGAGATTTCGCGCAACAACCGCCGGAAACTCGCGGTCGAGGTTTCCTTTTTGCGCATGATGGTCAGTTTGTGCTGCACGAGCGGATGATCGATGACTGTGACGCCGTCCATGGATATCCCCTTTTTGGAATTGCGGGTGGAGAGAACTGTCTTGTTTCTTTCACGGAAAGCGCAAAGGCCGCAAGAGAGGATGCGGCTTTTGCGCGATCATCCCCAGCGACCGGCGCTCAGAGCGCGGCGCGCAGGCGCGTCCGCGTCGCCTCGTCCACGAAAGCCGCCTCGATCGCCGTACGGGTCATGGCGTCGATTTCGGCGTCGGAAAATCCCATGATGTCGGAAGCGATCTCGTATTCGCGCTTCAGCGACGTGGCGAAGAAGGGCGGATCGTCGGAATTGATCGTCACCTTGACGCCGGCATCGCGCAACGCCCGAAGCGGATGCGACCGGAAGTCGGGGAAGACGTCGAGCGCGATGTTCGAGCCCGGGCAGACTTCCAGCACCACGCCCTCGTCGGCCAGCCGCCGGACGAGACCGGCATCCTCGATGGCGCGCACGCCATGGCCGATACGCGCCGGGCGCACCAGATCGAGCGCATCGGCGACGGAGAAGGCGCCGCAGACTTCGCCGGCATGGATGGTGAGGCCGAGCCCGGCATCGCGGGCGATGTCGAAGGCGCGGGCATAGTCGGCGACGCGGTTCATCCGCTCCTCGCCCGCCATGTTGAAGCCCGTGATCAGCGGATTCTTCGCCTTTGCCGCATATTCGGCGGCCTCAATGACGCTTTCCGGGCCGAAATGGCGCTCGCCGACGACGATCAGCCGGCACTCGATGCCGGTCTTTTCCCTGGCTGCCTCTATGCCGTCGCAGATGCCGGCGATATAGGCATCGGCGCCGAGGCCGATGCGTTTGCCGTGATCGGGCGAGACGATCAACTCGCTGTAGATCGTATTCACGCCGGCAAGCTCGGTAAGATAGGTCTCGGTCAGAAGCGCATAGTCCTCGCTGGTGCGGAAGACGGCGGCGACACGATCATAGCAGGCGATGAATTCGGCGAAATCGCGCCAGACATAGACGCCGTCCCGGAGGAAATCGTCGGTGGCAATGCCGTATTTACGGGCCTGGCTTTGCGTCAGCGCCGGCGAGGCGGCCCCTTCCAGATGACAATGCAGTTCGGCTTTCTTGAAACGATCGGTCACAGGAAACTCTTTCCATGGATGCCGGCGGCGAGACCGAGATGGCGGGCGACGGTTTCGCCGATATCGGCATAGGTGGGGCGGATGCCGACGGAGCGCGAGCGGATGCCCGGTCCGAAGGCCATGATCGGCACGCGCTCGCGGGTGTGGTCGGTGCCGCGCCAGGTCGGATCGCAGCCGTGATCGGCGGTCAACACCACGATGTCGCCGACCTTCATCCTGCGATGCACGTCGGGCAGGCGGCGGTCGAAGGCTTCGAGCGCCGCCGCATAGCCGGGCACGTCGCGGCGATGGCCATAATGCATGTCGAAATCGACGAAATTGGTGAAGACGAGATCGCCGTCCCCGGCCTCGTCCATGGCGGCGAGCGTCGCATCCATCAGCGCCATGTTGCCGTTGGCCTTGATGACGCGCGAGACGCCCTGATGCGCGAAGATGTCGCCGATCTTGCCGACGGCATGCACCTTGCGACCGGCCTTCACCAGCCGGTCGAGCAGGGTCGGTTCCGGCGGCGGCACGGAAAAGTCGCGGCGATTGCCGGTGCGCTCGAAATTGCCGGCGTTCTCGCCGATGAAAGGCCGGGCGATGACCCGGCCGATGTTGAGCGGATCGAGGATGCCACGCACGATCTGGCAGAGCTGCAGCAGCCGGTCGAGGCCGAAATAGACCTCGTGGGCGGCGATCTGGAATACCGAGTCGGAGGAGGTGTAGCAGATCGGCTTCGCGGTGCGGATATGCTCTTCGCCGAAGCGGGCGATGATCTCGGTGCCGGAGGCGTGGCAATTGCCGAGGATGCCGGGAATGCCCGCCGCCGCGCAGATGGCGTCGACCAGTTCGTCGGAAAAGGCCGGGCCTTCGCCCGGGAAATAGCCCCAGTCGAAATCGACCGGCGTGCCGGCGATCTCCCAATGTCCCGATGGCGTGTCCTTGCCGCGCGAGACTTCGCTCGCCGCCCCGTGCAGGCCGAAGATGCGCTCGGGCACCGGCATTCCGGCCGGCAGGCTTCCGCTCGCCATGTCGGCGATCTGCATCAGGCCGAGCGCCGACATGTTCGGCAGCTTCAGCGGCCCGGCGCGCAGGCCCGCCCGGTCGGCGGCGCCCGCGGCGCAGAATTCGGCGATATGGCCGAGCGTATCGGCACCGTCGTCGCCATATTGCGCCGCGTCCGGCGCGCCGCCGACGCCAAAGGAATCCAGTACGAAAAGAAAGGCTCGCGCCATCCGTCACCCGTCGACAATGCCGGCCGTGCCGGCCGCTACGCTTGAGCGGTCATGCATACTCTGGCGGGCCAAGCTTTGCAAATTGCCGCAAAAGACGGGATCAGGAGGAGCAGTTGCTGCACTCGACGCTGTCGCCGGTGCGCGGGCGGAAGAAATATTCGCGCTTGATGGTGATCGACATCGTGTCCATCGACAGGTTGTCCGCCATGAACAGCATCAGACGATGCGGCACGCTGAGTTCGGTATGGATCAGAAAGGTGTTGGCCTGCTGCAGGTCGGCCGGCACCTGCACCGGCGCATTGACCTGATAGGGCGCCGTGCCGCCCTTCTGCCAGGACCATTTCACCTTGGCCTTGGCGTTGGCGTCGAGCGTGACGCCGGTGATCTTCAGGGTCAGGTTGCTGGTCGAATAGGGCACGAAGATCGCGTCGGCGACATCGGACATGGTGGTCAGGAAGGTCTTGTCGACCGGCTTGTCCTGCTGCGTCACCAGGTCGGCGACGGCGCCTGCGGCGCGTGTCGCCCGCTTCGACACGGAAAGGCCGACGGTGATCTCGAAAGCGCCGATATAGAGCATCAGCAGCAGCGGCGCCAGCAGCGCGAATTCCACCGCGCCGATGCCGCGCCGGTCGCGGGCAAGCGATGCCAGGCGCTGCAGCACGCCGTCCCCGTTTTTCATGCGGAGGTCAAACCGGCGACCGATCATCAGGGATAGGCCTCGTTCTGGAAAGCGGAGGTCGCGACGATCAGGAAGTCGGTCGGCATGCCGCCGCCGCTCGACCGGATGGTGGTGATGAACGGCCGCACGATATCCGTCATGATCTGCCAGCGGTAATAGGCGCGCACCATGTTGATCGAGCTCGGGCCGCCGGGATTGTACTGGAAGCCCGACGTATCGAGATCGGCGAAGGTGGCGGTGGAGACACGCGGAATGGTCTTCGGGATGTTCGCGAAGCTCGAGAAGCTGCGGATGTCGATATACAGCTTGGACGCCGTGACCTTTTCCGTTTCGGAACATCGGATCAGGATGGCGATCTCGTCGCAGAAGGCGGCGCGGAACTGAATCCTGTTCTTGTCCGTCGTCCGGTTCATGTTGAAGGTGATCTGGCCGGTGCGCAGGCGCCTGGCCATTTCGTCGACCGCATTCGATACGAGTTGTTCCGCCGTGAAGGCGATGAAGGTCTCGATGATCGCGAAGACGATCAGGAAATAGGGCAGGGCCAGCATCGCGAATTCGATGGCCGTGGCGCCGTCTTCCGAGCGGCAGAAACGCCTGACGATACGCCGCGGCCAGGCGTGGCGCGGCGCGTCTCGGCTGATGTCTGCGTCTTTTGGCTGCATTGCCCCGTTCCGGACCTGTCGACTGGACTTGGAATCTAGTGCCGGTTCATTGAAATTGCGTTTCGCGGCTCGTTCGCAATTTAGCAAAGGCGCGGCGGGATTGCGCCCTACGGCGCGGCGCCGCCCGACTCGGCGGCCTTGTCGTGCGTGGCATGCTGCTCGCAATTGGGCGTGCAGGACAGGACCGAGCGCTCCGTGCGCCGGAAGACGCGCACCGTGCTGCCTTCGTCGATCGATACCAGGATGCGCTCGTCGACAATGGCATTGCCGTCGGCGTCGAGGAGCACCAGATTGGTGGTGCCGAAGCTGCGGCCGGTCAGGACGATGGTATGGGAATCGGCGACCGTGGCGTCGGCGACCTGGGAATTGCCGACGATGACCTTGCTGACCGGGCGGTCGAGCCTGAGCACGCGGGCGTGGTCCATATAGACACGCATCATCTCGTCATCGGCGCGCGCGGCGCCTGCCGTGGCGAAAATAGCGATCGTTGCGGCAACGCAGCGTGACAACATCCCTCAAGCTTTCCTGAATCGCGACGGATCTTCTGATGTCCAAATGTGAGCGGGAATGGTGAATTATCCGTTAAATGGCGAAGAAACCATCCCGAGGCGGTGCATCCGTCCAGTTCCGGAACGGGGCGGAGACGCTCCAGGGTTTCGAAATGGGACGGGATCATCCCGTTTCGGGACCGCACAACCCTTGCAGGTCGGGAAAGAGGCGTTATCGTTCGAATTGTCCTTGTTGTCAGGGGGGAAACGTTAACCAGTTTCCCGCCCAGCGTGCGTTAAGGTCCCGCTAACCCTTTTCCTTAAGTGGATGGAAAGTGCTCTGCTTCTAAGGTCTTCGCATCCGATCAACGGAAACAGTTGGCGGAAGTGCTGACAACAAGTGGAGTAGGATCACATGACCAAGCTTTTCGCACGTTTCTTGAAAGACGAGTCGGGCGCAACCGCCATCGAATATGGCCTGATCGCAGCCCTGATCTCCGTCGCCCTCATCACCGGCGCCACCGCGCTCGGCGGCAGCATCAACAACACGTTCAACAACCTGGCTGGCACTCTGAACGACCATCAGCCGAGCTGATCGTTGGCGTGATGCCGGGTTCGGGCCGCGAGATTGGCGGCCCCGGACCAAGCCATGGCCCATGCGGATAAAGGCGCACGGAGCCTGTTTGCAGTTCCTTAAACGTGCCGGTGCAGACTGCGCGGCAAGAAAGGGAGAGGGCAAATGGTTCAGGCTGCCATTCTCATGGTGTTTCCGCTGTGTCTCGCGGTCGCTGCGATCAGCGACCTCCTGACGATGACGATCCCCAATCGCGTGTCCGCGATTCTGTTCGCATCCTTTTTGATCGTCGCTCCACTGGCCGGCCTGTCGCCGCAGGGAATCGCCCTGCATCTGATGGCCGGCCTCGTGGTGTTTTCCGTCTGTTTCTCGCTGTTTGCGATGAACGTGATGGGAGGCGGGGATGCCAAGCTGCTGACCGCTGCCGCCGTCTGGTTCGGATGGAACCAGGCGCTGATGCTGTTCGTCGTCTATGTCGGCTTCATCGGCGGCGCGGTCACGCTCCTGGTTCTGATGATCCGCGCCCGCGCCGATACCGTCATGGCGATGGGCATCCGACTGCCCGATTCGTTGTGCTCCGCCAAGAAAATCCCCTATGGCGTCGCCATCGGCATCGCCGGTTTCCTCGCGTTTCCGAACTCCCCCCTGGTGACGGCCGCCCTCGGCCATTGATCGTCGACCCGCGCAAGCGCCGTCGACGGGCGGAGGGATCGTCATGCCGTTTTTCGCGGTTCAGGTTTGATTAACCACATCCGTAAGCATCTCATTAACCATACGTATACGAATTGATGATCTTCTGCGGGACAGCGATTTGAGTCCCCGAAGGAACGATCATGAAACCCGCGCGCATCATCATTCTCGCAGTCGCCGTCACGGCGGCGGGCCTTGCCGGCTTCCTGGCGATGAAGCTTGCGGGCGGCAAGCGGGTGGTCGTCGAGCAGGCCAGGGAAATCATCCAGAAGGCGCCGATGGTCAACGTGCTGGTGACCGCCGCCAACCTGCCGGTCGGCGCGCGCCTCAATGCCGATTCGATCCGCTGGATGGAGTGGCCGGAAGGCAGCGTCAGCGAAGGCGTCATCACCGAAGCCAACCGCCCCGCCGCGCTGACCGAGTTGCAGGGCGCCGTGGTGCGTATCCCCATGTTCGAGGGCGAGCCCGTGCGGGCGGAAAAGATCGCCGATTCCAACAGCCGGATCATGTCTTCCATCCTGCCGTCCGGCAAGCGCGCCGTCGCCACCGAGATCTCCGTCTCCACGGGCGCCGGCGGCTTCATCCTGCCCAACGACCGCGTCGACGTCATCATGGTGCGCAAGAACGACGAGGGCAGATTCCTGACCGAGACGGTGCTGGCCAATGTTCGCGTGCTCGCCGTCGACCAGCAGATCGAACAGAAGACGGACGGTTCCAAGACGGTGGTCGGCACCACCGCGACGCTGGAGCTGACCCCCGACCAGACACGGGTGATCGCGGTCGCGCAGCAGATGGCCGACCGGTTGACACTGGCGTTGCGTTCCGTGGCCGACGCCCAGGAAAGCGACACCACCGGTGCCGACTATCTCTTAACCGGCAGCAGCAGCGCGCCGTCCATTCAGGTGATCAAGTCCGGCGCGATCGTCAAATCCGCCGAAGGCAACAAGATGTGATGCGGGAGCGGTTGGACATGAGCATCGTCAGCAGAAAAATTCGCTCTTTCTCCGCAGGGGCCTTAAGCTTCTGCCTCGTCTTCTCCGGCCTTCCCGGACAGCTCGTCACCGGTGTGCCGGCCGGCGAGGCGCGGGCGGCCGATACCGTCATGCGCATCGCCCGCACAGGCCCCGGCGTCAGCAAACGCGTCAAGCTCGGCCTCAACAAGGCGGTCGTCGTCGACCTTCCGACCGACGCCCACGACATCCTTGTCTCCGATCCGGAAATGGCCGATGCCGTGACCCGCACCTCGCGGCGCATCTACCTGTTCGGCAAATCGGTCGGCCAGACCAACGTCTTCATCTTCGGGCCGAACGGCGAGGAGATCGTCAGCCTCGAGATCGAGATCGAGCGCGACATCACCGGCCTGGAAAGCAATCTGCGTCGCTTCATTCCCGGCTCCGACATCAAGGTCGAGATCGTCTCCGACAACATCGTGCTGACCGGCACGGTGCGCACGCCGCAGGATGCCGCCCAGGCCGAACGCCTGGCGTCGGCCTTCCTCAAGGGTGGCGAGGCGACGACCCGCAACACCGTCGCCACCGCCCAGGGCAACGGCGACCGGTCCGTCGCGATCTTCGCCGAGGATCGCCAGGAATCGCAGATCGTCAACCTCCTGACCATCGAGGGCGAGGATCAGGTGACGCTGAAGATCACCGTCGCCGAAGTGACGCGCTCGGTGCTGAAGCAGCTCGGCTTCTCCGGCTCGATCGGCGGCACGGACGGGGCCATCACCTTCCGCAACCCGACCAATCTCGGCGCCTCCACCGACTGGTTTGCCAGCAATTTCGCACGCGGCACCGTCGGCGGCCTCGACATCGCCGCCTATATGAACGCCATGGAACAGGCCGGCGTCATGCGCACGCTGGCCGAACCGAGCCTGACGGCGATTTCCGGCCAGCCGGCCAAGTTCAAGGTCGGCGGCGAATTCCGCCTCGCCTCCGGCCAGGAAATCAGCCAGGATGCCCAGAGCGGCAAGACGGTCGTCGAGCGCGAAAACACCACCACGGAATACGGCATCGAGCTGAATTTCACGCCCGTCGTGCTGTCGCCCGGCCGCATCAGCCTGAAGATCGAGACCAATGTGTCCGAACCGACCTTCGAGGGCAATTTCACCTCGGTCGCCAACCTCAACGTCCCCGGCGTCACCTATCTCGGCATTCGCAAGCGCGAGGCCTCGACCAGCGTCGAGCTGCCCTCTGGCGGCTCGATCGTCATCGCCGGGCTGGTGCGCGACGATATCCGCCAGGCGGTCAGCGGCTTCCCCGGCCTGTCGAAAATCCCGGTCTTCGGCACGCTGTTCCGCAGCCGCGATTTCGTCCGCAACGAGACTGAAATGGTCATCATCGCCACGCCCTATCTGGTGCGCCCGGTGGCGCGCAACCAGCTTGCCAAGCCCGACGACAATTTCTCGCCGGAAAACGATGCCGCCGGCTTTTTCCTGAACCGTGTCAACAAGGTCTACGGCCGCCGCGAGGGCCAGATGCCATCCGGCGAATATCACGGCGCCGTCGGCTTCATCTACAAGTGAGGGTTGCGCCATGACGCAGACGCCGATGACACAGACACAGCCCGAAGGAAAGTTTTCCGCGATGACCCGACGCCGTCCCCTTCTTTCTCTGCGCCCGGTGCTGGCCCTGGCGCTGGCCGCCGCCGTGCTGCAGGGCTGCGGCAATGTCGATCGCGACGGCATGGCGACCGGCTCGATCGCCAACGACTACCGGCTGCGCCATCCGATCTCGCTGGCCGAGGTTGAACATACGCTCGATCTTCCCGTCGCTTCCGGCGATCAGCGGATGATCCTGACCATGACCGATACGGTCAGCGGCTTCGTGCAGGATTACCGCAAGCGCTCCTCCGGCGTCTTCCGCGTCGAATATCCGGCGGGTGCTGCCAATTCCGCGGCCGCCTACGGTATGCGTCGCGATATCCGCCGCCTGCTGACCCAGGCCGGCGTCCCGGCCCCGCGCATCGTCGAGACCAGCTACCAGACGGCCTCCTCGGCGCCGGCGCCGATCCGGCTGAGCTATGTCGCGACCACCGCCATGACCAACGAATGCGGCCAGTGGCCGGAGGACATCGCCAACAACACGATGTCCAACGAGAACTGGTACAATTTCGGCTGCGCCAGCCAGAACAACCTCGCCGCCCAGCTCGACAATCCGATGGATCTCGTCGCGCCGCGGGCCATGACGCCGATCGACGCCCAGAACCGCACCAAGGTGATCCAGATCTATCGCGGCCAGGGCAAGACCTCGAACAACTGAACGCAAACAGCCAGAACGGAACCGGTGAGATCTCATGAGCACGGTCGAGTATGACATCCAGCCATCGGTTGCCGGCGGTTCGCAGGCCGCGGAGCCGGTCCGCGCAGGCGACGTCGAGAGCCTGCGGCCGCTGCCGCGCATCTCCGTCCACAGCTTTTGCGAAAGCGAGCAGATGCTGCGGCTGATGGAAGCCTGCGGTCGCGATCGGCGCATGGGCAAGGTCAGCATGCGCATCAATGCCGGCGGTATTTCCGCCGCGGCCAACATGTTCGCCTCCGCACCGACGCCCAACCTGCTGATCCTCGAAACCAATACCGAGCCAGGCGGGATCATGGCCGAGCTGGCGCCGCTTGCCGAAGTCTGCGACCCCACCACCAAGGTCATCCTCATCGGCCGTTACAACGACATCGCGCTGTACCGCGAATTGATCCGCAACGGCATTTCCGACTACATGGTGGCGCCGGTCAGCATGGCCGACATCCTCAATGCCATTGCCGCGATCTTCGTCGATCCCGAAGCCGAGCCGCTTGGGCGTTCCATCGCCTTCATCGGCGCCAAGGGCGGCGTCGGCTCGTCGTCGATCGCCCATAATTGCGCCTTCGTGGTCTCCAACCTGTTTTCCAGCGAGGTCATCCTCGCCGATCTCGACCTTCCCTACGGCACCGCCAACATCGATTTCGACCAGGATCCGATGCAGGGCATGGCCGAGGCCGTATACTCGCCCGAGCGCCTCGACGACGTGTTCCTCGACCGCCTGCTGGCCAAATGCTCCGAGCACCTGTCGCTGCTGGCGGCTCCCTCGATGCTCGACCGCGCCTATGATTTCGACCATGCCGCCTTCCAGCCGGTGATGGAGGTGTTGCAGCGCGCCGCCCCCGTTACCGTGCTCGACGTTCCGCATGCCTGGAACGAATGGACGCGCAACGTGCTGGCCAGCGCCGACGAGGTGGTGATCACCGCCGCTCCCGACCTTGCCAACCTGCGCAACACCAAGAACATGCTGGATGCGCTGCGCAAGCTTCGCCCCAACGACAAGGCACCGCATATCGTCCTCAATCAGGTCGGCGTGCCTAAGCGCCCGGAAATCTCGCCCGCCGATTTCTGCGAGCCGCTGGAAACCGATCCGGTCGCCATCATCACCTTCGATGCGCAGCTTTTCGGCAATGCCGCCAACAGCGGGCGGATGATCTCGGAACTCGACGCCAAATCGCCGACCGCGGAAACCTTTTCGCAGCTCGCCCACCTGATCACCGGCCGGGCGACGATGAAGAAGCCGAAGCGCGCCGGCATCGGCAAGGTGCTTGGCCTCCTGGCACGCAAGTAAACGCCGCAGGAAACAGAACTGGAATTCGTGATGTTCGGCAAACGTGGAAGCGATGGTCAGGTGAAGGCGGCAGCCGGGGTCGTGCCCCCGGCACCCATGGCCGCGCCGGTCGCGGTCGCGGAAATGGCCCCACCGCCCGTATTGATGCAGGATGCCGAGCCGGTGCGCCAGCAGATGGCGCCGCCGCCCTTGCAGCCGGGCGCCGGGCAGGGCGCGCGCCGCCGTCCGGTGCGCACCGAGGATTATTACGACACCAAATCCCAGGTCTTCTCGGCGCTGATCGACACGATCGACCTGTCGCAGCTTTCCAAGCTCGACAATGACAGCGCGCGCGAGGAAATCCGCGACATCGTCAACGACATCATCACCATCAAGAATTTCGCGATGTCGATCTCCGAGCAGGAAGAGCTGCTCGAAGACATCTGCAACGACGTGCTCGGCTACGGCCCGCTGGAGCCGTTGCTGGCCCGCGACGACATCGCCGACATCATGGTCAACGGCGCCGGCCAGACCTTCATCGAAGTCGGCGGCAAGTCGATCGCCTCGGATATCCGCTTCCGCGACAATGCCCAGCTTTTGTCGATCTGCCAGCGCATCGTCAGCCAGGTCGGCCGCCGCGTCGATGAATCGAGCCCGATCTGCGACGCGCGCCTGCCGGACGGCTCGCGCGTCAACGTCATTGCCCCGCCGCTGGCCATCGACGGCCCGGCGCTGACCATCCGTAAATTCAAGAAGGACAAGCTGACCCTCGACCAGCTCGTCAAGTTCGGCGCCATCACCCCGGAAGGGGCGACGATCCTGCAGATCATCGGCCGCGTGCGCTGCAACGTCGTCATCTCCGGCGGCACGGGTTCCGGCAAGACCACACTGCTTAACTGCCTGACGCGCTACATCGACACCGACGAGCGCATCATCACCTGCGAGGACACCGCCGAATTGCAACTGCAGCAGCCGCATGTGGTGCGCCTCGAAACCCGCCCGCCCAACATCGAGGGCGAGGGCGAGATCACCATGCGCGATCTCATCAAGAACTGCCTGCGTATGCGCCCCGAACGCATCATCGTCGGCGAAGTGCGCGGACCGGAAGTCTTCGATCTGTTGCAGGCGATGAACACCGGTCACGACGGCTCGATGGGCACCGTCCACGCCAACAATCCGCGCGAATGCCTGAGCCGCATGGAATCGATGATCGCCATGGGCGGCTACACGCTGCCCGCCAAGACGGTGCGCGAAATCATCGCCAGTTCCGTCGATGTCATCATCCAGGCGGCCCGCCTGCGCGACGGCTCGCGCCGCATCACCCACATTTCCGAAGTGATCGGCATGGAAGGCGACGTGATCGTCACCCAGGATCTGATGCGCTACGAATTGGAGGGCGAGGACGCCAATGGCCGCATCATCGGCCGCCACAAGTCCACCGGCATCGGCAAGCCGCATTTCTGGGATCGCGCCCGTTACTACAACGAGGAGCGCCGCCTGGCAGGCGCCCTCGACGCGCTGGAAGAAAAGTCGAGATGAGCGTTTCCCGCAAATGTGCGGCACGCGGTTTTCCGTCCGGAAATGTGCCGCGAACAGAGAGCGGGAGCGGAAACGCTCCCGCAGTGGGGCAAGGGCCATGAACCTGATCGTCATTCTCATCGTCGTCCTGGTCGCGGTCGCCGCCGGCGGCATCGCCTATGGGCTGCTGTTCAGCTCGATCGAGACGCAGAAGAAGGTCGAGGGCCGCGTCAACCGCGTCGTCACGGCCGAGAACGATCGCGGCAAGGCCAAGGCGGCGCGCGAGCGTGTCCAGGACGCCGCCAAGCGTCGAAAGTCGATGCAGGATTCCATCAAGGAGATGGAAAAGCGCAGCGAGCAGAAGAATCGTAGTCTCTCGATCCGCGAAAAGCTCGCCCAGACCGGCCTGCCCTTGACGATGAAGCATTTTTACATCGGCAGCACCGGGCTCGGCATCGTGACATTCGCCATTGCCTTCCTGCTCAGCGGCTCGCTGCCGATCGCCGCTGGCCTCGCCTTCGCCGCCTCGATGGGCCTGCCGCGCTGGGTCGTCGCCTACCTGATCTCGCGCCGCAAGAAGAAATTCCTGGAGGAATTTCCCAACTCGCTCGATGTCATGGTCCGTTCCATCCGGTCCGGCCTGCCGCTCAACGACGCCATGCGCATGATCGCCTCGGACGGGCAGGAGCCGGTGCGCAGCGAATTCCTCCGGGTGGTCGAGGCGCAGCAGATGGGTTTTTCCATTCCCGAGGCCTGCAGCCGCATGACCCAGACCATGCCGCTTCAGGAGCTTTCCTTCTTCGCCATCGTCATTGCCATCCAGAGCCAGGCGGGCGGCAATCTCTCCGAAGCGCTCGGCAATCTTGCCCGCGTGCTGCGCGAGCGCAAGAAGATGAAGGCCAAGGTCGCGGCCCTTTCGATGGAAGCCAAGGCCTCCGCCGCCATCATCGGCGCGCTGCCGTTCATCGTCGCCCTGCTCGTCTACATCACGTCGCCCCATTAGGGTCAGGACTCATTGCTCATAGCCAGAAGATAACGGTCGCAGCGAGAGCGATGGCGGAGAGAAAGGCCATTGGGCACCGGTCGTAACGCGTAGCGACACGCCGCCAGTCTTTGAGACGCCCGAACATGATCTCGATCCGGTTGC
>JAFKJU010000064.1 GCA_017305935.1 Hyphomicrobiales bacterium
ACCATGGCCATTCTTCTTCTGGCAGAACACGACAACACCCATGTTTCCGACCAGACCGCCAAGGCGCTGACGGCAGCCAGGCAGATCGGCGCCGACGTGCATGTGCTGGTTGCCGGCAGCAATGCCAAGGCCGCCGCCGACGCAGCCGCCAGGCTTGCCGGCGTCGCCAAGGTGCTGGTCGCCGACGATGCCAGCCTTGCCAACAATCTCGCCGAGCCGCTGGCGGCCTTGATCGTCTCGCTGGCGCCTGCCTATGACACCATCATCGCCGCCGCGACCTCGTCGGCCAAGAACGTGCTGCCGCGGGTTGCCGCGCTGCTCGACGTGGCGCAGGTCTCGGAAATCGTCGAGGTGGTTTCCCCCGATACCTTCAAGCGCCCGATCTATGCCGGCAATGCCATCCAGACGGTGCAGGCGAGCGATGCAAAGAAGGTGATCACCGTGCGCACCGCCTCGTTTGCCGCGGCCGGCGACGGCGGCAGTGCATCGGTCGAGAGCGTCGCAGCCGTCGCGAACCCCGGCCTCTCCACTCATGTCACTGACGCCTTGTCATCGTCGGATCGTCCGGAACTGACGTCTGCCAAGATCATCATCTCGGGCGGTCGTGCGCTCGGTTCGTCGGAGAAGTTCCAGGAGGTCATCCTGCCGGTTGCCGACAAGCTCGGGGCTGCCGTCGGCGCCTCGCGCGCTGCCGTCGATGCCGGCTATGCGCCCAACGACTGGCAGGTCGGACAGACGGGCAAGGTGGTCGCGCCGCAGCTCTACATCGCCTGCGGCATCTCCGGCGCCATCCAGCATCTGGCGGGCATGAAGGACAGCAAGGTGATCGTGGCGATCAACAAGGACGAGGAAGCCCCGATCTTCCAGGTCGCCGATTACGGCCTCGTCGCAGACCTCTTCGAAGCCCTCCCGGAATTGCAAAAGGCACTTTAAACGCCGGAAGGCTTGCCGGCGACGATCACATCGCCTGGCTTCAGTGTCATAACGCCGGACAGAATTGAGACGAGACGCGCGTCCGAGAAGACCATTTCGGAAATAGAAGCCTGCTGTAACACCTCACCATTGAAGCGGGTCTCAAGGCGCAGGCCCTCGCAGTCCGGCGGCAGTTCGTCGGCCGTCATGAAATGCGGTCCGAAGGCCCCAGCGACCTCGATTGCTGCATCGCGTCGCGGATGGTTTGCCGGTCGTCGTGAAGGATGGCGGTGGCGGCGTCCAGAAGCGGTTGGTCGCATTTGCGGATTGCCAACATCGGGGGCCTCCGGTTCGGATGATGGTTGGTGCGGGATGAATTCCGGGAAGTCCTTGGGGGTTCTGTTGTCACGCGAATCCCGGTCCGGTGATTGGCGTGGCGCGGAAGCGGGCAGGCTTCGGCGCGCCACGCCGAGAGGGAAGGGACCCGAGGTCAGGAGGCCAGCCGGGTCGGGGTCGGGCGCACCAGAACATGCAGGTCCACGGTCTGGGCGATCAGCTCTTCCGAGAGGTCGTCCTGTTCCGCCAGAACCTCCCGGATCGTCTTGCCGGTGGTGAGCACCCGCTTCGCCAGTTCGGCCGCGCGCTCGTAGCCGATGGCCGGCGTCAGCGCGGTCGCGACCGCCGTGCTGGCCTCAAGATGCCGGCGGCATGTCTCGGGATTGGCCGTGATGCCGGCGACGCAGCGCAGGTGCAGCGTCTCGACCGCATTGGTGAGCAAGGCCAGCGAATGCAGCGTATTGTAGACGATCACCGGTTCCATGACGTTGAGCTGCAATTGCCCGGCCTCCGAGGCGAGCGTGATCGTCAGGTCGTAGCCGATCACCTGATAGGCCACCTGATTGACGACCTCCGGCACCACCGGATTGACCTTGCCGGGCATGATCGAGGAGCCCGGCTGCAACGCCGGCAGGTTGATCTCGTTGAGGCCGCCGCGCGGCCCGCTGGACAGCAGCCGCAGATCGTTGCAGATCTTGGAGAGTTTCGTGGCGGTTCGTTTCAGCATGCCGGAGAAGAGGACGAAGGCCCCCGTATCCCAGCAGGCCTCGATCAGGTTACCAGCGGCGGTGACCGGCAGGCCGGTGACACGGCGAAGTTCGTCGATGGCCGCCGCCTGATAGTCGGCGCTGGTGTTGATGCCGGTTCCGATGGCGGTTCCGCCGAGATTGACCTCGTGGAAGAGCGCGACGATCTCCTTCAGCCGCGCCACGTCCTCGCGCAAGGTGATGGCGAAGGCGCCGAATTCCTGCCCCAGCGTCATCGGCACCGCATCCTGCAACTGCGTGCGGCCGAGCTTGAGGATATCGGCGAAACTTTCCGACTTCGCCTCTAATTCAGCCGCAAGCCGCTCCAGCGCGCTGCCGAGCTGCTCCTGCGAGAACAGGATGGCGAGGCGGATGGCGGTCGGGTAGACGTCGTTGGTGGATTGGGACAGGTTGACGTCGTTGTTGGGATGCAGCGCGGCATAGTCGCCGCGCGGCCGGCCCATGATCTCCAGGCCGCGATTGGCGATGACCTCGTTGATGTTCATGTTGGTCGAGGTGCCGGCCCCGCCCTGGAAGACGTCGAGCGGAAAGGCGTCGTGATGGCGGCCGGCGGCGATCTCCTCGCAGACCTGGCAGATCACCTCGCCCTTGCCCGCTTCGAGCGCGCCGAGCCGGACATTGGCGCGGGCGGCGGCCATTTTCACCAAGGCGAGTGCGCGCAAAAAATGCGGGAACTGGCTGATGCGGATGCCCGAGATCGGGAAATTGGCGATGCCGCGTGCCGTCTGGGCGCCGTAATAGGCTTGCGACGGCAGGGTGACGGGACCGAGGGAGTCCATTTCGATGCGGTCTGGCTGGGTCGTTGCTGACAAGGGAGGCTCCCGTGCTGGAATGGCGTCCGCCGCGCCCCGGCGGGATGCCGGGGCGGCTGGCCTGTCTGTGCTTTGTGCGGGATGGTCAGAGATAGAGGTGGCGGATGGTATCGTCCTTGAGCAGGTCGGCGCTCTGGCCGGAGAGGACGATCTGGCCGCGGATCAGCAGGTAGCCGCGCTCGGCAATCGACAGCGCCGTCTCGGCATTCTGCTCGATGAGCAGCACGGCCTTGCCCTCGTCGCGGATGCGGGCGACGATCTGGAAATATTCGTCGATCAGCTTTGGCGAAAGCCCGAGCGAGGGCTCGTCCATCACCACCAGCGTGGGATCGCCGATCAGTGCCCGGGCAAGCGCCACCATGGCCTGCTCGCCGCCGGACATGGTGCCGGCCTTCTGCCCCAGCCGCTCGCGGATGCGGGGGAAGAGATCGGCCATGCGATCGATCTGCGCCTTGAAATCCAGCGCCGGATTGCGGGCGGCGTCGAAGGCGAGCCGCAGGTTCTCGCGCACCGTCAGCGTCGGGAAGAGCCGCCGACCCTCGGGCACGAAGCCGGCGCCGAGGCTGGCGAGACGCTCGGTGCCGCTTTCCTTCACATCCTTGCCGGCAATGCGGATGCTGCCCTTGTCGCTGCGCAGCAGGCCGCAGATGGCGTTGAAGGTGGTGCTCTTGCCGGCGCCGTTGGGGCCGAGCAGGCAGACCATCTCGCCGGGGCCGACGCGAAGCGAGACGTCGCGCAGCATCGGCACCGGGCCGTAGCTGGTGCTTACGGAATTCATCTCAAGCATGTTGGGCCGCCTTTTGTCCAAGATAGGCTTCCTGTACGCGCGGCATCAGCCGCACCTCGCTGAAATCGCCGTCGGCGATTTTTCGCCCGTAGTCGATCACCGCGACACGGTCCGGCAGGGTGGCGACCAGCCGCATGTCGTGCTCGATGATCAGGAACGACAGGCCCGGCCGCTCGCCCATCACCCGGCGTACGTCGGCGATCAGCGCGTCGGTATCGCGGTCGTCCATGCCGGAGGAGGGTTCGTCCAGCATGATGACCTTGGGCTCGGAGGCGAGCGCGCGGGCGATTTCCAGCCGCCGGCGGTCGGCCTGCGGCAGGGCGCCGGCCAGCGTGTGGCGGCGCATCGCGGCCAGCGCATCCTTCATCGCGCGCAGATCCTCACGGTCGCGCCTTTGCGCGGCGAAACGCGCCGCCGCCGGTTCGACCACCGCGCGCAGTTCAAAGATGCCGCGCACCAGCGCCGGGTCCGGCTC
>JAFKJU010000065.1 GCA_017305935.1 Hyphomicrobiales bacterium
AAACGCCAAGTTGCCTGCTTTTCGCCGATTGCTGCTCTGCCGTAAAGCGCCCGGCCTCACCCCTCTGCCAATCCACGGCCCAGCCCATGGCAACCATCCATCCGTTTACACTGCTTCCGTCCGAACGAAGGCAGTTGGCGAGGGATCGGTCATACCGATCACGCCCGACGACATCGCAGGTGGTGGGATCGGATTCGGACAGATAGAGGTCCAGCGCATAGGCCGCTTCTTCACCGCAGGGATAGTCGCCTCCGCTTCGTCCTCCGCATTGCTGCGCGCTTTCAGGCGCGATGATGCCGTCCAGCCTGAGCTTTGTGCCATCGATTTCGATTGTGTTACCATCGAGGACGGAGGCGCGGCCGGAGATTTGCTCGCCGGCAAGCGCGGGCGCGGCGGCAAGCAACGCCCCAGCAAGCAGCGTTGCAGCGGTGGTTTTTGTACTCACTTGATTTGCCCAGGGTTATGGCAGAGCCGATCCTGATGGATCTCCACTGGCCGTTTATGCGTGTAGCGGGGCAGTTGATGGTCAAGTCCTGCAGACTTAGCATTGTGACCAGAAGAAGCCACAGTCGCACGAACCCGGCCAACAAAAAAGGCCGGGGCGAAACCGCACCGACCTTCCTCATCATCGCTTACCTACTCGTGCCAGTACATCCGTGGACAAAAGCGTCAAGCAGCGCGGCGATTGCGAGCGGCGAATTGATTTCAGTGCTCATCAGCAATGCCGATTGTGGATGTGTATTCGGCGATTGTGTTCAGAAGAAGTTCGCCGCGGTGCCTTTGCTGGTGGCTTCCCCAATTTGCAAGCAAGGAAGCCGGGCCGTCGCCTCTGAATTTGGAAATAGGAGGCGGCGGCTTTCGTCATCTCGGAATGGCAGACCTGCCGAGATGGCCGGCAAGACGGCGATGAGCAGGCGGCCGGGCAGCCACTTGGAGCCTTCTGCCTGTTGCTATGAGCTTTCAGCGATCCGATGTCGAAGGTCGGGACGAAATCCGTACCAGCCTTGGAAGGCGTAGATGTCCCGGCGGCGCTCGCTTTTGCCGCCGGGATTAGGCGGCGCTGAAGTCGAGTCAGCGCCGGGGCGACCGGCGCGCAAGAATAACAGGCGGCGCGCACGGCGCGCAAAGCGGCGATAGGATCGCTCGCCGGGACCATGAGAGCGAGGAGAACGCCCTTCGCTTGGTCCATCCCCGCGAGACAAGCTCGCGCCGCGGGTCGGAACCCTCTCATTTCCTCTCAATTGCCCGGCGACCCTGAACTCTTGCAAAAATGCAAGATTTTCCGGCTGTCACGACTGAAGCAAAGCCGCCATGGTCATCAATGAAGGTACGAAAGCCCTCAGTATTGGCAGTCAGGCCCGCGATAGCTCCTCTGGTGTCGACCAAGCACCTCGACCGACAGGCGAGCCGCGCGCCGTCGTTTCGGGATTTCTCGTCAAATGAGCTTGTTCGGAGAGGTTTGAAATCTCGAAATGGTGATGTTCAGTCTGAAGTCGCACAGGCCATTCTTCAGAAGGTACAGCCCGCTAGGCAATTGACGAAAGGCTCCCCTGGGCAACGAGGCGGCATGAAAGGCTGGTCTCCACAGGACCATTCTAATGATGGGGGTATGGTCGAAGCCGAGCTGATGCCACGCACGAAAAAGCCCGTCGGTGAGGGCGGGCTGGTCACTTTGATTATCGCGGCTTATGGTGCCGAACTTCTTATTTGCCAGCGCAAATAGAAGCGTAGGTACGGATCAGCGATACTGATTTCCCTGCTATCCTCATCCCAGTCGACGGCTGACGATAGGCCGCCCTTCATAGAAATCGTAGACAGATGTTTTAACGCGGAAGTGATTTCGTGCTTCTGCGGCATCATCTCGGTCAGTAATGAGTTCAATTTTGCTCTGAGATCTTCGTATGAGACGGTCGGCTGCGGACCTGTCTCAGCAAGAGCTAAAAGTGTCGCCTCATAGATATCCGCATCCCCGCCGTTTTTCAGCGGACGCATAACTCGCTCTTTTCGAGCCTGGGGACCGGTCACGAGTTTCTGATAGATCGGCAAGCCCGCATCCTTTGAAATTCTCGCAAACATCTCCCTCAAGTCATATTCAGCCGGAATGTGATGGTGCCCCAGTAATTTAGTTTTCTCGATGTCATTATCGAAGCAAATTTCCCAACAAAACTTCTGCATCAAGAACGGGGATGATTGGCTTTCTTCAACCAAGGTATCGATAATGTTTTCAGGGCAATCGATCTTGAGTTCGCGGAAGCCCAAGGTTGCTATCTGCCTTAGTTCATCATGGGTCCATTCCGGCAATGTCACAGATATAAATCGGCCAGTGAGTTCAGACTCCGCCGAAATTGCGTCGAACACGCGGTGAGCGACTGACAGCAACAGAACTTTCAAACCGTTGAAAATAGCTCCCTTGAGATTGCGTATTATCTCTGTTCTGGCGTCAGCTTCGATGTAGTGGAAATCATCAATAACCAAAACGATCCTGCGTTTTTGCAGAACCTGAAGGGATTCAGACATACCATCAACACGATGGGTGACGCCTTCCGTCGACCTCGATAGCCTTGATCCTGTGGCGGTTACGACAACAGCCTCGATCCCGGCCTCAACCGTATGTTCCGTCCCTGTTTCGGAAGTTCTTTCAGCCGGTACGTTGAGATCGGTAGCAATCTTCTCCCACAACGCCGCAGCGCTGCCAACTTGGCCGCCATCAACCCAAATGTATTCTCGCGATCCGAGCATCTTCTTGCAAAGCACTGTTTTGCCGGTCTTTGTCGGTCCCGCTAGTGAAACAATCTGGTTCGGCGTGGCTAGTGCCCGCGCGATACTGCGCTCAACATGCAGTTCTTGACGGTCAACGTAAGTAATCGTCGGCTGCCCTCCGGCTACAAACACCTCATCTCTATATGCCATATATAGCCCCTCTTTGCGCGCCGTGCGCGCCGCCCCATTATTTTGCGCGCCGTGCGCCCCGCCTGTTATTTTGGCGCACCGGTCGCCGCGCGAAATCCAATACTTCGTCCCCATGCACCAGGCGGCCTAATCGCCTGCGAGCATGATCGTTAGCGTCCTCGTCATTTCCGGCTCCAGAAGATGATTGACGCTCAAATCTGCTCATACGCCACGAAAGCAAAGGAATAGTTTAGCGTGTGCCATGAAAGGTCACTCGCCTTTTGAAGTCTCGTCTTTCGCGTCGAGCATGATCTTCAGCGCCCTAATCATGGTCGCCGATTTGAGAAGCGCCGCCTTTACATCATCATTGGACCGCCGGCCGATGTTGACGAGGCCTGACACCGTCTGAAAGTCGATCACGGCATCAGAGTTAGTCCTGCTCGGCCGTATGCCGGCCTGGCTGCGCATCTCGCGGATTGTCACCACGGCCCGTTCCAGCAGCCGGCGCACCTCGAAGTCGCCGAGCTTCTCCACCTCGTTGGCGGCGCGGACTAGCTCGGAGATTAAGTTGGCGTTGGCACTCACCGCTACCTCCCCTTCAATGATAGACCAGCGGCGGAACCGCTGCACGCGCTCGCACGAGAGTTTTCGAGCTATTCGGCGAGACCGATCGGCATCTTGCCGATACGGAGCAGCACTCAAAGAATCGCTGCGGCTTCATGCTAAGAACGTCGCATCCAACGCACGAATGCTCAAGAGAGGCAGCGGAGAGTCACTAGCCGGGTCACTTCCAGTCTGCCTTGAGGTCTCCGAAGAGTATTTTAACGGCTTTGCCGATTGCACGGTGATGTATGTGGCCATTCAGCCAACATGCCTTTTGAAAATAACGCTTGGTCCTAGGGTCAGGACTCATTGCTCATAGCCAGAAGATAACGGTCGCAGCGAGAGCGATGGCGGAGAGAAAGGCCATTGGGCACCGGTCGTAACGCGTAGCGACACGCCGCCAGTCTTTGAGACGCCCGAACATGATCTCGATCCGGTTG
>JAFKJU010000047.1 GCA_017305935.1 Hyphomicrobiales bacterium
TAGGCAGTGTGGACGGATTTGATCAAGATGAAGCCTGCGGCGATTGCGACGATGGATGCGAAATTTTGCTTGGTCTTCTCGCATCGTAGCGCGACGCGCTTGAAGCGTTTGAGTTTTCCGACTGCTTGCTCGATGCGGGCGCGACCTTTGTAGAGCGCTTTGGGAAAGAACGTCGGCTTTAATTTTGCCGTTGAACGATAAGGAATGACGGGAACCGCACCCCGCCTTCTTGCGGCCTGCCGGTTAGCCTTGCTGTCATAGCCCTTGTCGCCCATGGCGGCGCGGGGATTTACATCAGGGCCAAGACCAAGCAGGATTGGAAAGTGCGGAGCGTCACCTTTCTCGCCCCCGGTCAGATCGAAGGCGATGGGATGTCCGTCGAAATCGGTCTTCAGGTGGATTTTGGTCGAGAAGCCGCCTCGCGAGCGGCCAAGCGCTTGGCCATATTGCCCCCTTTTGCGCCTGCTGCCGAAACATGCGCGCGCACTACCGTGCTATCGAACATCTGAACCAGATCCGCCGACGTGCTCAGACTGGCAAGGTGCTCGAAGAAAATCTCGAATACGCCTGACTTGCTCAATCGGGAAAAGCGCTTCCAGACACTGTTCCAATGTCCATAGCGCTCCGGCAGGCCGCGCCAGGTGATATTGTTGACGGAGAAATAATGCAGCGCCTCCAGAAACAGCCGGTTATCTCGACCCTTGTCGCCCCGCCGCGGCAGCGAGGCGCGGAAAACATCAAGCGCGACCGCCCAGTCCGTTTCTGTCATCTTCGTCAGCATCGCCGATCTCCTATGAAACCGGCAACTTATGAATCATTCAAAACCTGATTTGGGAATAGCAGCAACTAAACCTGCGGCAATCCGTCCACACTGCCTAGGCTCACGATGAAGATCGAGCTGGGCCTTGCGCTCTTCCGCGACCAAAAGATCGGCCGCAAGCTCCTTGCGTCGCTTTCGAAGCGCTGCGTTGCGCTCCTGAGTCACCGTCTTTTTAAACTCTACGAGATCCTCGTACTGCTTCTTGAGTTGCGTCGGGAAATGGAGCTGTGCCTCCGCAAAGATGGATTGCACCTCGCTCAGGTCGAACTTGTCCTTGTGACTGAGCGAACTGTCGATTTGACCGATATCGTAGCGAGCATCATAGATCTGCTGGTTCAGGGCAGCGATTTCTTGTTCGATGCTTTCAACAAGTTCCCGCATGATGCGGCGCTCTTCATCATCGAAGCGGAATGCGTCGAGCTGGGCTTCGAGATCTTCGACGTGCTGATGCAAGACGCTGAGTTCAGCCGTGAGCTTCGGTAGGTCCTCCTCCTTGAACTGCACCTCGGCCTGCTGCTCGTTCTGCTTTTCCTGCAGCTTTTGAATCTGGTCGTCGAGCTCGTACTTCCGCTCGATAGGCGTCTGATTGAAGCCGAAGAGATGCGCCACGAAGGGCTTCCAATAGAGGTCGCGGCCGGCCTGAAACTTCTGCAGCTGCAGTTCGTCCGTCCAGTCCCCTTGCGCGCGCAGGAAATAGGTTAGGGCCTTCCGATAATCGTAAGGTTTAAGCGTGCGCAGGTCCAACCAGGCATCGAGGAGCTTGATTGCCTCGTCGATCGGGAGATCGGGATGATCCCAAGTGTCATCCGCCGCTTCGTTGAAATCCTGGCCAGGCTCGTCGTGACGGGCCAGCGCAATGCGCGTGGGACTAGCCACGCTTCGTCTGACAGTCGCGTAGCCACCACTGTTGAGCGCGATCTCCAGAAAGAAGACGAAATTTCCGAAACGGTCGCGGTGCCTGTACAGGAAGTTTTCCTGGGACCACCCTTTCAGCATCATGAAGTCGATGAGAAGCAAAAGGGTCGTCTTGCCGAGATTGTGAGAGTCCTTCTTCCGATCCTTAGGATGCTTCACTTCGCCGAGCACGACATTGAGGCGATTTGCCCCAGCCCCATGATTGAAATCAATAGGCGAGAACACGTCGGAAAAATTTGAATACATCCGGCTGAGTTGCATGATCAGTCCGCCTTGTATTCGAGGGTATCGTTCTTGAGGTGATATTCCGCGCGCCCGAGCAGGAAAAGAAGGTCGAGCGCCGGCAGAAACGAAAGTTCACCGTCTGGCCCGACACGACGGATGACGAATGCCCGCAACTTGTCAAACTCGCAGACACCGCGCTTCTGCAGCTCACGAAGAATGAGGCTGAGCACCCGCAGCAAAGAGGTATCGAGATTGAGGTGCTTCCTAGGCGTCAGCATGAGCGAGATCCTTGCCTTCGTCTTGCTGTTTGATGCCGATATCGCAGTTGAAATACATATAGTGCAGTAGGATGGTGATCAGTCGGCGCTTTCCCTTGAGGGCGTCCTTTTTCTGCTGGATCTGCTCGTACATGAACAGGAAGATATCGTCGAAAGCCCCAAACTGAGCTCGCTTGGCGATAATCTTCTGCTTCAACTCATCGGCCGCATCATGGTAAAGCGCGGCAAATTCCTGATTGCGCGGGTTCTGAAGGAACTGCCCGACGCGCTCGAAATGCGGCATGGACTGGCCGACGATCACCTGCTGATAGTACTCGTCTGAGACACCGTTGAGCTTGTTCTTGACCGGCATTTTGAGTTTGCCGAAATCGAACGCGCTCTGGAAGGCGCTATCAGGCTCGTCCTTGGTGAAAGCGCTCAGAGCACCAATGACCTCGACGAGATCATCGGCATCGAAACGGAACGGCGAAGCATCGAACCGATTTGGCAGGGTGTCACGGATATTGGCGTCATCGTCGAGCGCGAGATGCAGTCGCTCAACGCCGATGATGTTCGCCGAGGTCACACCCAGCGCCATCAGATCCTTCATGTATTTTTCGTCGGCGCCGCCGGAATACTTCCGGTTCGTGAAGACCAGATAGTGGTCGCAAATCCCCTCGCCGTTCAGGCGCTTGATTTTGGGGTGCTCCTTGCGGAGAAGTGTAGCGAAATCGGAATCGGAGCACGATTTGTCGGGCGCGCCGATGTGTTTCGACTGGAGGACAAAGTGGCCTGCAGACGGGGAGGACTTGCTTGGGAAAGAATTGGCGGTGCCATGAAATTTTCCGTCGCGGCCACCATCTTTTCCCTTGGCGAAGGGCGACACACCTTCTCCGAGCCAGCGCACGCAAATACGAACGACGAGTTTCTCGAACTCGTCTTCGTTCAGCTCGTGTAAGCGGTAGTCGCGTGGCAGCATGAGCTTAGCAATGCAAACAAAAGTTGAAAAATACGATAACGGTTCTGGACTAGCCGAGGACGGACAGCTTTGCAATGCGGCTTCCGACGCATATCTTGTGTAGCTGCAGACGATCTCCTTGCCCTCTAGCCATCCTCCTCCTGCTCGGGCTCTTCAGCTGTATCCAGTTCACTCGCTACCCCGTTCCGGCTGAGTAGCCCCGCATCCTCTAACGCCTCGATGTCCGGCAGGTCGCGCAGCGTCTGCATGCCAAACGCGGTGAGGAACTGCTTGGTCGTCACATAGGTATAGGGTGCGCCCGGCGTCGGGCTGCGCGGGCCGGACGCGAGGAAGTTGGAGCCTCGCAGGCTGGCGATCGTATCGCGGCTGACCTCCTTGCCGAAGATTTTCGACAGGTCGCCGCGGGTGATCGGCTGGAAGTAGGCGATGGCCACCAGCACCATGGCCTCGAAGTCGGACAGCGCCGGCGCCCCTCCCCCCGTCGACGCTTGCGACGCCCGGATCGCGGACGCGTAAGCCGGACGCGTTCGGTGCTGCCAGCCGCCGGCGACAAAAACGATCTCATAGGGCCGGGAGCGCAGCTCGTCGCACAGGTCATCGATCAGCAGGTCGATGCTGCAGTCCTTGCCGACGACACGGGCCAGTGTCTCGCGACCGACCGGCTCGGCCGCGGCAAAGATCACCGCTTCGACGCGCAACATCCATTCGCGCCAGCGCAGGTCCGGCGGCAAATCCGCCAACTCCCGATCCAACAAGCGTTCGCTTGCGTCCTTCGTTCGAGAGGTCCGTGTTTTGCCGGGTGCATCCCGTTCCGCCATCGTCACAACGCATACATCCGGAACGATGTCCGGCCGGACAGTTCGCGCACGGCGCCAAAACCCTCCAGCCGGTCGAACAGCCGCGTCGCCGCCCAGCGCGAGAGATTGCTGCCGGACGCCGAGGCTGCGACGGCATCCTCGCTGAGCAGGGCCAGGAAAACGGCGCCGGCGCCCTTGGTGCGAACCTTTGGCGCGGCGGCACGCAGCGTCTCGGCGCGGCGGGCGATATCGCCGGCGGTGCGCAGGGCCACGCCCGTTGCCTCGGTGAGGGCAAGGCAGACGGCCCGGGCGAAGGCCGGCTCCCCCGGTCGCACGCGGCCCCTGCCCCAGAGCGTCTTGAAGGCAGACCCATAGCGCTCGGCTATCAGCAGCGGCACGGCACAATCCCATTTCAGCAGCGCGGCGATCAACAGATCGGCCAGCATCCAGGCGAGTGGCTCGGCATCCGGGCGCACGGCGTAGATGACGCTCACCAGATCCGCCGCGGCAAGCGGCGCCGGGCGGCCGGATTGCAGCGCATCGTCGGCGTGGCCGACCGCCGCGGTCAGCCGCTCGTCCCAGGCCAGCCCGAGAAGATCGGCGAGTTCGGCAACTGCTTTCGAGGAGAAGACGGGTTTTCGGGCACAAAGCCTTTTGTAGGCCAAAAACACCCGGCCCGCCGGGCCGGGATCGTCACCGGCGGCCGTCAGCAGCACAGCGTCGCGCAGGGCCGCCTCGTCCTCGTTGCGGCCTATCAGCCGGACGGCGGTTGCGGCACATTTCAGGGCCTGGCGGGAACGCCAGCAGCCGGCCCAGATCGGTTCAGAACGGACAAGGTCATCTAGCGATTTCAATGCGATACCGGCGGCGAAAGCTGCGGTCATCTCGTCCGCCTCCCGGCCGCGCGGGAGGACCCAGCCGGGCAGGGCGCCGGTGAGCTTGGGGCAGGAGATAGGTGTGGTGACGGGCGAATCCATGACCGCAAGCCTATATCATTCGTGCGGTTTATGCCAAATCTAAGGTCATAACCGCACGCCATGTCTTGCGCGGTTTATGTCCGATAAGTTTGCATTATCGTTCATTATGCTCTTTATAGAGAGAATGGCCCGAATCGTCGACGAAAACACCGAATTTGCCCCTCAGGACAGCTCCGCGCCGCCGCTCAGCACACCGGCGGCCGGCGGTATTTCCATCGCCGTCGCCGCGGTCTCCGAAACTCCTCCCCTACCGGCCCAGTTGCAGGATCTCGCCGAACGCGCCCGCGGCTACGTCGAGGCCGCCAGTTCGGCCAACACGCGAAAGGCCTATGCCTCCGACTGGAAACACTTTTCCGCCTGGTGCCGGCGGCAGAACCTTTCCCCCCTCCCCTCGGATCCGCACGTTGTCGGCCTCTACATCACGGCCTGCGCGTCCGGTTCAGCAGAGCGTGGCAGCAAGCCTAACAGCGTCTCGACCATCGAGCGCCGTCTTGCCGCCCTCGGCTGGAACTATGCCCAGCGCGGCGAGCAAAAACTCGATCGCAAGGACCGCGCCATCGCCACCGTGATGGCCGGCATCCGCAACCGGCACGCCGCTCCGCCCCGGCAAAAGGAAGCCATCCTGCCGGAAGACCTGATCGCCATGCTGGAAGTCCTCGACAGAGGGACGCTGCGCGGCATCAGGGACCGCGCGATGCTGCTCGTCGGTTTCGCGGGTGGCTTGCGCCGCTCCGAAATCACAGGCCTCGACCTCGGCCGTGACCAGACAGACGACGGCCGCGGCTGGATCGAGATCTTCGACAAGGGCGCGCTCGTGACGCTGCGCGGGAAAACCGGTTGGCGCGAGGTGGAGATCGGCCGCGGCTCCTCGGACGCCACCTGCCCCGTCGCCGCGCTCGAAAACTGGATCAAGTTCGCGAAGCTCGCAAAAGGCCCCCTCTTCCGCCGGGTCACCGGCCAGGGCAAGAACGTCGGGCCGGATCGGCTGAACGACCAGGAGGTCGCGCGCCTCGTCAAGAAGACAGCGCTCGCCGCCGGCGTGCGCGGCGATCTGTCCGAGGCCAAGCGCGGGCAAAAATTCGCCGGCCACTCGCTGCGCGCCGGTCTTGCCTCCTCAGCCGAGGTCGACGAACGGTATGTCCAGAAGCAACTCGGTCACAGCAGCGCCGAAATGACTCGCCGCTACCAGCGCCGACGCGACCGGTTCCGCATCAACCTCACCAAAGCTGCGGGTCTTTGAGCGTCACTTTCTGACCGCAAACAAGCCGTCCCGGCTCAGTCATGCCAGACCCAGAAGCAGTCGTGACGTTGTGCCAGCGCATGCTCCGCCGTCCAGTATCTGTAGCCCGGTATCCCACTGCGCCGAAGCCGATGACCGCCTGACGCCGCTCGCGACTGGGATGCAGCTAGCGCATGGACAGCCCGTCTTTCCGTCGCTCTATCCATCGAAGGTCACCGTCATGCGGAAGAGGGTGTGCCATAATCCATCACGATGCGCTCTTGCGAAAATCCGGGGCTGGTGACATGAAAATGGCATTTTAGTTCCGAACGCCGCGTCCGCTGGGCTCCGCTATTTTTTCTTGCCGGAGCCAAGCAAGGGCTCACCGCTCTTGGTCGGCAGCGAAGCGGCAGGGGTAACTTTCTGCGACTTTTCCTGTTTGGGCTTGCGCGCTTCCTTATTTCCACGCATTTGTCCTTTTGCCATGTCAGCCCCCTGTTGATTGAATTTGGCGCGTAAACCGTGCCAGCAAGATTACCGAAGCGGCGTGATCGGAACCGGAAAGCGGCTTCATCCTGTGGGTCTCGTAGCCGGCCCGCTTCAGTATTTCGCGCAGCATTCGTGCATTGCGCGGGCCGAAATCGATATGCTGAACATTGGAAGACATTGTTTCGCTTTATGTTGGCCTGAGAAAGCGTGTTCCTCAGGTGATGACGCCAGAATCCGGCTGCCGGAGATAAGACGATGCGCCGCTATCGGCGGAAAGGCAAACGGACAATAAAGGTCATTTGGAGATGAGGCGCAGCAGAACTTGTTTGGAACACAATCGGCGTTTATATATCCATCATCGGTATTGCTGATGAGCGGCTTCAATGAAATCGCTGCTCGCAATCGCCGCGTCGCTTTCAAACTTTTGACCACGGATGTACTGGCACTGGCGAGCAGGCGATGATGAGGAAGGTCGGTGCGATTTCGCCCGGCCTTTTTTGTTGCTCCATCTGTCGTTATCGTTTTCGACGGGATGCCGGCGGCTTCGGCCGCGATGACAGTGCGTTCCGGCAGCGCAAATTAATCATTATTCATCATTTGCTTTTCTCGACGGAGAAGCGCACTGTCTTTTCTTCGGCAGCCTTCTTTTACGGGCACTGCCGCTTGAGGGCCATCAAACCTTCGCCCCAACCAAAAGGAGGACATGAAATGTCTTCCAGAACTGCTTATTTTCACGCCACGGAAAACATATTCGCCCGGATCCTGGTCTTGGCCAGCATCGGTTTTATTCTCATGCTCATGGCACTGGGCCTATTATGGTAGCGTGCTGCCACACACGTCCAGCGCCCGACGCGCGAATGGGGGCGACGGCCATCGGAGCGAAAAACTCGTTATCGATCGCCTATCGGACGATACAATGGACGCCAAAGGCGATCCGGCATCATTTCGACAGACCAAACGCTTCCGCTGAAATTGCAGCGACAAAAGACTGCTCGCCAATCAGCAAGGAGAAAAGCATGACCTCGCATGAAAACGGTCCTTCCCTGGACGATTTTGAAAAACGTCCTTCCAGCCTTGATGAATCCACACGCCGATCCAGGGATATCACCCGCCGGGAAGACGCGGAGCGCGATGCCAAAACATGCCGTTTGCGTGATGAGAGAATGCTTCAGGACGCAAGCCAGCATGACCGCGATATCGCCAGCCTGCGGGAACTTGCATTCAGTTCGAACGGTGACCGGTGGTTTCTCGGGTCGGATGAACGCGGCGTCGCGTTCGTACTGCATCGTGCAAACATGCCTTCCGGCGGCCACGAAACGAGGATGCCTGTACAAACCTTTATGGATAGCAAACCGGCCGGCCCGGAGCATGATGCGCTGCGGGAAATCGTTGACTTCCGGCATCCCGAAAACGGCGCCGCCAGGACCATGGCCCCGCCGGATTCCGGATCCAACCAACACAACACCAACGAAAGGAGGGCATCATGTCTTCCGGCTCCAAGGCAGGACATATCACATCCAACGACCTGAAAATGCTGGACGCGGTGATGGCAAGCATTGGTTTCAACGAGTTTGCCTTGAGAGACGACAAGCGTCTTTACGAAGCCGCCGCGCTGCAACTGATGAATTTTTTCCGCAGCGGCATGACAAGCCCCGACGTTCTGAAGACTGAAATGTTATTCAACTACGGAATGCAAAAACACCAGCGCCTGCTGCCGCAGACGCCTCTTCCGAGATATGCGACTCAGGGACTTCCCCCTGCGCGAAGAGCGCCGCATTCCTGACCATCAACGCCCTGCGATAAAACAAAGACTTAAAGCGCAAGGCGCAAATCTGAAAAGATGGCCACGCGCTTTCACGGCAATCCCTATCAAAATTCTTACAGGAGCGAGCCCTCGGGGGTTCGGATCGTCATGAACAGACAACATGCTTCCCACAGCAAAGCAGCCGATGGCAAATCTGGGGCAAGATTGCTGGAGCGGTATAAAAGCTACCTCCAGCTTGCCCGGGAAAAATCTCTGGCGGGCGATCGCATCGGCGCTGAAAACGACTACCAGCATGCCGAACACTTCTTCCGCAGCGCAGCCGAGCAGAAAGATATCCCGCAACAATGAATGCGATACAATCGATTGGCGCCACCGGCGTCGATTTTGAAAAGCCCTGGCTCAAAATCCTTTCGACTTATCGCAAGCCCCGCATCGGCCGAAGCCTGTTCGAACTGGCTGCGACCTTGCTTCCTTTCGTGCTTTTCTGGGCCGCCGCATGGGGCCTGATGCACCTTGGCTATTGGTTCGGCGTAATCCTCGTCGTTCCAGCGGCAGGATGTCTGTTACGCCTGTTCATGGTGCAGCATGACTGCGGGCATGGCTCATTCTTCGGCAGGCGCCGTCTGGATGACTGGACAGGCCGGATGATCGGCGTTCTGACCTTGACGCCCTACGACTACTGGCGCCGCGCCCATTCCGAACATCACGCCTCGGCTGGCAATCTCGATGAGCGCGGCGTCGGGGATATCACGACGCTCACTGTCGCGGAATATGCGGCCCTGACACGGTGGGGCAGGCTCTGTTACCGCCTCTACCGGCATCCGCTGGTGATGTTCGGGATCGGTCCGGCCTGGCTCTTTCTCTTCAAGCAAAGATTGCCGTTCGGCATGATGAAGTCGGGCGCACTGCCATGGGCTTCGACAATGGCGACCAATGCCGCCATCGCGGCGTTCGCCGCCCTGCTGATATGGGCCATCGGCATTCTCCCTTTCCTGCTGGTTCATCTGCCGATCGTCCTCCTCGCCGGATCGGCTGGCGTCTGGCTGTTCTACGTCCAGCACCAGTTCGAGGACACACACTGGTCGAAACCGCCGGACTGGAAATTCCAGTACGCGGCCATGCATGGAGCCTCCCATTACGACCTGCCGCAGCCTTTGCGCTGGATGACGGGCAATATCGGCATGCATCACATTCATCATCTGTCGAGCCGCATTCCTTTTTACCGGCTGCCGGAAGTGCTGCACGCTCATCCGGAACTGGGAAAACTGGGGCGCATCACGCTCAAGGACAGCTTGCGATGCGTGAATCTCATTCTATGGGACGAGACCTCGCAGAAATTGGTGTCGCTACAGGAGGCACGTCTTTCTGTCCGCACTGCTGAAACACATCGGACGATGGGGTAACCGCCCCTTCGGCCGGGAATGGTGACTATTTTTATTGTGCACCGCAGCAACCATATCGGTTCCCAGGGGTTGGAGTCCATGCGCCGACCCGGCGCGTCAGCCTGGAGCATTCCATGAGATCCTTATCCGATACAGTCGAGCGCCTCACCCGGATGCGTTCGATAAAGCCCGGCGCGCCCTCCGGTTCGCGCCTGCAAAAGCTGGAGGGCTTCGGAAGCAACCCCGGGGCCTTGGGCGCCTGGTATCATATGCCGGACCAGTTGCCGGAAACGCCAGCCCTGGTGGTGGTGCTTCATGGCTGCACGCAGACGGCGGCAGGCTATGACAACGGCTCCGGCTGGTCCGCATTGGCGGACGACTACGGCTTCGCCGTTCTCTTTCCGGAACAGGTCCGCGCCAATAACCCAAATCTGTGTTTCAACTGGTTCAACCCCGGCGATACGCGCCGGGACCAGGGTGAGGTCATGTCCATTCGGCAGATGATCGCTGCCATGGTATCGCGATGCGGTATCGATAAGCGTCGGATTCATATCACCGGATTGTCGGCGGGCGGAGCAATGGCCAACGCCATGCTGGCCTGCTATCCGGATGTCTTCGCGGGCGGAGCCATCATTGCCGGTCTTCCCCATGCCATAGCGTCGACCGTCCCGGAAGCGTTCGACCGGATGCGCGGCCACGGACTACCGGACACCGATAGCTTGCAGGCCAGCCTGCGGGCCGCATCTCGGCATGACGGGCCATGGCCGGCGGTTTCCGTCTGGCACGGCACGAGCGACAAGACAGTGGTTCCGGAAAATGCCGCGGCGATTGTCGCGCAATGGCGAGGTGTGCATGCGCTTTCGGATCATCCCGACTCCTCCGGGATAATCGACCGGCATTCGCGATCGGTCTGGCGGGATGCGAACGGCGCGGATGCCATCGAGCTTCATCTGATCACGGACATGGGGCATGGAACACCGATCGACACAGCCTCCGGCTATGGCGGAAGAGCCCCGTTTATGCTTGACATCGGCATTTCCTCCACCGAGCAGATTGCGCGGTCCTGGGGCCTGACCGCATCGTTCGAGCGCCTTCCCAAAATGGCTCCTGCGTCGCAGGGCGCGAATACCGGTCCGGCATCGGCAAGCGACTGGGACGGCAACAAAATTCAATCGGTCATCGAAAGCGCATTGCGGTCGGCCGGGCTCATGAAATGATCCATCGGCCCGCACCTTTGCAGATCGTGACAATGTTGCATGCCCCCTAAGATCGCAGGGTCTAGATCGCGTGACCCAGGTGCCGGATGCAGTCGCCAATGCGGTGGAGATCATAAGGCTTTTCGAAAAATTCCACACGTTCGGGAAGGCCCTCACTGTCGGCGTGAACCATCCCGGACGTTACGATGATCCCCATCAGAGGCGACAGTTCACGAACCCTTTTCGCCAGTTCAAGCCCGTCCATCGTTCCCGGCATGTTGACGTCGGTGAAGAGCACATCGATATCCCTGCGCCCGGCAAGAATTTCCATCGCCTGATCGGCATTCACAGCCTCCAGAGAGACCATATCGCGCCCTGAAAGATAATCGATCGCATCGAGACGAATGAGAAATTCGTCCTCAACGACCAGGACGACAAGTGGCTTTCCGTCTGTGGGAATTTGCATGAACTCACGATCTCCGAAGCGCAGCCGCTCGAATGATCAGGGTCCATCCGACTAGCTTTCAAGCCAAACCTGGCCATGACAGGAAACTGGTTGCAAAAAGCTTTCACCGATCCCCGAAACAGCGGGGAAGTCATTCTGGCTTGCGATTGTCCCTGCTCCAATCCGGTTCAACCCGCCAAATTCTTTCTTGTTCCATCCCGGCCACCATTCGGAGAAATAAATAATTCGTGCGTATCGCTGATTTCATGGACAATTTTTCTATTTATAAAATCATAAGGAAGTGATTTTTCCCATAAGCCTTGTAAATTCTCAAAAAAATCCTATCTATCAGTAATCGAACTTTGCTTGTGACCTTTGTCTTTTGCCTTATCGGCCCCGGTCAGATCTCCTCTCATCGTCGATTTACATGCGGCTATTCCGTCGCTTCCCGAACGATTGAAAGGAAATCGTTATGAATTCAGGTACAGTCAAGTGGTTCAATGACACCAAGGGTTTCGGCTTCATCGCTCCCGACGATGGTGCGACCGACGTCTTCGTCCACATCTCGGCGGTCGAACGCTCCGGCCTGCGCTCTCTCGCGGAAGGCCAGAAGGTGAGCTACGACATCGTCCAGGATCGCAAGTCGGGCAAAAGCTCGGCAGACAATCTGCGCGCTGTGTGAAGAATTTGTCGAGCCTCTTCGCTGACCACGGATGTACTGGCAGCGCAGATGGCGAGCGGCAGAAAGGGGTCGGGTTCATGCCCGGCCTTTTTGTTTCCAGCCGATTTCAAACCGTTGCGGAGGAAAACGCTCATGAGCCGAAACCATTATGCGGTCGGCGATACGGTGACCCTCAAGGTCAGCCTGCTTCGCGCGGCCAATAGCGACAGACTCTGCCGGATCGTCGGGCTGCTGCCTTCCGATCATGGCGAGGCGCAATACCGCATCCGTCTCGGAAACGAGACGAACGAACGCAGGATCGTCGCAAGCGACATCGAGGAACTGGAAACCGCCACCCCGCAAGCGCCGCGGCAACAAACTTTTTCCGCCAAGGCGGGCGAACCGTGGTTCAAGCCTTCGAGCATACGGATCGGGAAATAAACAGAAGTGGCGGCACACTGCCGCACGCAAGCGAGAGGATATGTTTTTGCAAGTTCTGGTCAGGGACAACAATGTCGATCAAGCTCTTCGCGTTCTGAAAAAGAAGATGCAGAGAGAAGGGCTTTTCCGGGAAATGAAGGCCCGCAACGCCTATGAAAAGCCTTCCGAAAAGAGGGTTCGCGAAAAAGCCGAGGCCATCAGACGCACCCGCAAGCTGGCTCGAAAGAAAGCACAGCGCGAAGGGCTTCTCCCCGCCCCGAAGAAGAAGCAGGTTCTGGCCCGGACCAGATAAATGGCGCAGCAATAGCGAGCCATCCCTCCATCATTTCCGGTTCGAGAACGCCTTGAAAATCTCCAGCGCGAGCTGTTGTTGCGAGTATGGCTTTCCAAGCCGCGCAATACCTGAATCCGGTTCGGACGGCAGCTCGGCGTAACCGGATGCGATAAGAATGGGAAGATCGGGGATGAGCGCCCGCACGGCTTTGGCCAGTTCCCCACCCGTCATGCCCGGCATGGAATAATCGGTTATCAGAAGGTCGAAACGGGCATCGCTCCTGAGAATCTCCAGCGCCGTCCTCCCCGAATGCGCCTCGACGACCTCATGGCCGAGGTCGGCAAGCATGTCTGCCGAACTCATCGCGATCAGGAAATCGTCATCGACCAGAAGAATGCGTTTGGAGCCGGAGAGGTCACTGACCACAGGCTCGGGCGCAACGCTCTGGCTGACATTGGTATCATGCGACACCGGAATCCAGAGTTCCGCCGTCGTTCCAAGACCGGGGGCGCTTTTCAGCTCCATGGCTCCCTTCATCTGAAGCGCCAGCCCATGAATCATGGAAAGGCCGAGCCCGGTCCCCTTGCCCAGCTCCTTCGTGGAAAAGAACGGTTCGATCGCTTTCTTTAACGTGTCCTCGTCCATGCCATGGCCTTCATCGACCACAGAGAGAATGCCGTATTGCCCGGGCACGAGCTCACCCTCCTGAACGATCTGTCTTTCCTGACGCAACCCGATCCGGATAGTTCCTCCCGCTGGCATCGCATCGCGCGCATTGACGACAAGGTTCAGCAAGGCGAGTTCCAACTGGTTGGCATCGGCCAGAACGACAATGAGTTCTTCGGGAAACGATGTATCGATCACGATACCGGACCCCACGGATCGCTTCATGAGATCCGCCATGCCTCGAACGAGGTTGCCAAGGTCCACTGGCGCGACCTGGAGATCCTGACGGCGTGCGAAGGCCAGCAGCCGCTGCGTCAACGATGCCCCGCGCCTGGCGCCCTGAAGCGCGCTCTCGATCAACCGGAGCGCTTTCGGATCGGTCTCCAGATACTTGCGCAGGAGTTCGAGATTGCCGAGGACAGCCATCAGCAGATTGTTGAAGTCATGCGCGACCCCACCGGTGAGCTGACCGATCGCTTCCATCTTCTGGGCCTGCCGGAGCTGCTGCTCGGCTCGCTCGCGTTGCGCCATCTCGGCCATTACAGCCGAATGCGCCTTGTGCAGCTCTTCGGTCCGTGCGGTCACCCTTTCTTCAAGAATCTCGTTGAGCTGACGCTGATGCTCCTCGGACCGGATTCTGTCGGTGATGTCGGATGAAACGCCAATCATCTTTACAGCTTTTCCGCTCCGGTCGCGATAAAGCTGCGCCCTGATCTCGGCCCAATGGACGGTCTGGTCCGGCCATACGGTGCGGTATTCGATTGCATAGTCGACGCCGGTTTCGATCGTCGCCTTCACCGCCTGCTGCATTCTTTCCCGATCCTGAGGGTGGATGCTGGAAAGAAGATCCGCATAGGTGAACGTATCTTCGGCCCTATGCCCGAAAATCGCCCTGCATGTTGGCGATGTCGTCAGGGTACGGCTTTCCAGATCGAGTTCCCAGGCGCCCAGCCGCCCGGCTCCCAAAGCGGTCTGAAGACGGCGCTCCCCCTCGTCGAGCGCTTCGATCCGAACGCGCGCCTCGTACTGCCTGCGCCTTCCCCGAAGCGCCGACCGTGCAACGCTCACGAAGGTCGTGACATGAAACGGCCGCTCGACAAAGCTGACATTGCCCAGCGCTTCCGAAAGGCGGGCGGCCGCAGGATTGCGCTCGGGACCGCCGCCGCGATGGGTAAGGATAATGAAGGGCAGGTCCGACCAGCTGGGTTGAGCAGCTATCCAGGCGGATAGCTGCCGAAGGTCGGAGGAACGCAGAGCCTCCTCGGTAACCACGCCGAATGCAACATCCTCGTCCAGTCCTGCGACGAAGGCTGGCAAGTCAGCCGCAATTCTCGACGCAATCCCTGCCTCTCCGAGCAAGGCGGATGCAAGCTGCGCGTCCCGTCCTATTGGCGCATGAATCAGGGCAACGGCGTTTCTATTGGGAATGATCGCCACCATCATTCAGGATTTCGGATGAAGCCTGCCTGTCGCCGACAAGGGTCGGCACACCGCGCAGAACGCCCTGGAAGCCGGAAAGGGGTTCGCCGAGCGTGAGCCCTTTGCGATGGATGCGGAACTCCCGGATCGTATCCTCATGGCTTCCGGTGCGCTTCTTGATCACCGAAACCGCACGCCTGACCTTTCCGAGCGCCTCGAAGTAGCGCAGCAGAATGACCGTGTCGGCGAGATAGGTAACATCCACCGGCGACTTCATATCTCCGACCAGCCCATGTTGCGCGACGGTGAGGAACGTGTTCGCGCCCTGGCGATTCAGATATTGCAGCAACTCGTGCATGTGAAGGATGAGCGCGTTTTCCTCGGGCATCGAGGCCTGATAGCCATTGATGCTGTCGATCACCACGGTCTTTGCGTCATAGCTGGCCACGCGGTCGCGGACCCGCTGGGCGAACTCTCCCGGCGACAGTTCCGCGGCATCCAGCTGCTCGATATGAATGGCTCCCTCATCGCTGAGCCGTTCGAGATCAGCCCCAGCGCCCTGGTGCGGGCAAACAGCAGGCCCAGTTCCTCATCGAATATGAAGATCGCCGCCTTCTCGCCGCGCTCGACGGCTGCGCTTACGAACTGAAGGGCAAATATGGTTTTTCCTGTTCCCGCCGGGCCGATCAGAAGCGTACTGGAACCGCGCTCGACACCGCCCCCCAGCAGCTCGTCAAGATGGGAGAGACCGCTGCCAAGCGGCGTTCGCGTAAAATCGGTCCGGTGCTCTATCGCGCGCAGCCGCGGGAAAACGGCAACGCCCCCGGTCTTGATGGTGAAGTCGTGATATCCGCCCCGGAAAGCCTTCCCGCGATACTTCACGATCCGCAGGCGCCGTCGCTCCGAACCGTAATCCGGCGCCAGTTGTTCCAGGTGAACGACACCATGAACGATGCTATGGACGGTCTTGTCCATGTTCTCCGATGTCATGTCGTCCAGCAAAAGAACGGTCGTGCCCGTTTTCGAAAAATAGTGCTTCAATGCCAGGATCTGCCGGCGATAGCGTAGCGAACTTTGCGCAAGCAGCCTGATTTCCGAGAGGCTGTCCAGCACGACACGCGACGGCCGAAGCTTTTCGAACGCCTCGAAGATGAGCTTGGTGGTTTCGCCGAGTTCGAGGTCCGAGGAGTAGAGCAGGCTCTGCTGCTGGTCCGCGTCGAGAAGGCTTTCCGGCGGCACAAGCTCGAAAATTTCGATTCCGTCGGGGAGCTGTATATCATGGGATGCAGCCGCTTCCCGCAGTTCCTCCTCTGTCTCTGACAGCGTGATGTAGAGGCACCTCTCGCCATGATCGGCGCCGTGCTTCAGGAACTGCAAGGCGATCGTCGTCTTGCCCGTCCCCGGAGAGCCCTCAAGGAGAAAAACATGCCGCCGGGTAAACCCGCCACAAAGGACATCGTCAAGTCCGTCAATGCCCGTCAAAGCCGTCGTTTCCATATAAACATCCCGTGGCTGGTCATGGCCAGAAATAGGGCGAATAAACGACTTTGCAACGGTTGCTTCCTCTCGCTCCTGCGCGGACTGCCGCTGCGGCGCGAACGACTACAATCTGCTAATATCCGGGAAGCTGCGGTTCTGAAGACTTACGTGTAAATACTTTGGCAGCCAGATTTCGGATAGCCGGTTTCGTGGCAAGCCGAAGCGCGCCGTGCAACGCAGCAATGCCGATATCGGAATGGGGATTGAGCAGGCGCGGAACGAATCTGGGCAGGCTTTGCGCTTTTTTGACAAACGGGCGCATGATACGCTCGTAAGAAGAGAAAGCTTGCCCCACACCGTCGTTGCGCGATAGTTCACCGGCAAGCACATAACCGCCCATGATCGCCAGCGTTGCGCCCATGCCTGCAAGCGGCGTGGCGCACCACGCTGCATCGCCGGTGAGAGCCACGCGTCCCCGTGACTAACGGGGCATATGCACTTGCCGAAGAACGTCGAAGTAGAAATCGTCGGTGGTCTGCATGGCGGCCAGTACACGCGGGGCTTCCCAACCGGCGTCCGCAAACCTCTCCTGCAAAAATCGCTTCTGTTGCGCGACGTCCCAATCCTGCTCACCCTCCGGTTGTTTCTGGATGGATAGCGCAGCCCGGATCGTGCCGTGATTATCGGGACGGAGGGTGACGCTACGACCTTGGGTAGCGTTATACCACCGCCACAACGGCTCATCCGCCGTCGTGCGAGGAATCGTGAAATAGCCGATGGTCATGTTCATCCATCGAGGCTCGTTTTCCGCAGGGAACACCAGATCACGCGTCGTGGCGCCAACGCCTTCGGCGACAAGGACGGTATCGTACTTTTCGGTTCGTCCGCTCGTAAATGTTACAAAAGCTGCTTCGCCATCCTCCTCGATTTGCGAAATGCTGTCTCCGAACCGGAAATCAGCGCGACCGCGAGCCGCCCCATAGATCAATCCAGCCAGGTCGCCGCGCAGGATCTCCATCTGAGCGGTTGGGCCGTCACCTTCAAGCGCATCTGTCATCATTCTGGCAACGGTTTGGCCTCTGCTATTGATCCAGATCGTTCCCTTCTCGCCGGTGCCAGAAGCAAGGGCCTGCTTCTCCAATCCCATCCGACGCAGGAGGTCGCGGCCCTGCCCGCGAACATCGACGTTCTGCCCACCGTCACGAAAGGCCGATGATCGCTCGACAACGACCACGTCATAACCATGCTCGGCAAGCCACCACGCCGCCGTACTGCCGGCGATACTCGCTCCGGTGACAAGCCATATGGATATCATCCGAAAGCCGCCGGCGTTTGGCAGCGCTTCCATATGGTTTCTAGCCAGGCATCCCCCTTCAGAGACGTTCACAAACGATCGATTATCCTTGCCCTCAGCGATTGAACAAAGCCGTTGTGATACTCGGCGGCACAGTACGAGATAGTTCTGATCGATCGTCAGCGGCATGAAAAAGCCCGGCGCGGGAGGAGATGCCCCGGGCTTCGATTCTGACCGACAACTGGGAGGAGGAGGGTTGCCAGTCGTTCCCCGGAGCTGCTGGGAGGAGGAGTGCAGCGACGACAATCTGAATGTATGCTGCATCGCAGCATTCTTCAAGAAGCCGCCCAACGAAATTATTCCCTTCAGGGGCTATTCGCTGGCGTCACCCTGCCCGGAAGGAAGCGCAGCGGCCAAGGCCGTCACGAGGCCGACCACCTTCCTGCGGATGGTGTGCGAGCTGATCCGCGCGAAGGCCACGTTGAGGTCTCGGCCCTCGTTGGTCTCGATGAAGCTGACGAGTTCCGGCGCGGCGGCCGCCACGGCTTGGCCAGGGTCGACCGTCGAGGCCGGGAAGAAATAGGCGGGCGGGACGCCGAAGGTTTCCGCGATCATCGCGAGACGACTCGAACTCACCCGGTTGGTGCCCTTTTCATATTTCTGGATCTGCTGGAAGGTGACGCCGAGCCGGTCGGCAAGGGTATTCTGGCTCATACCAACCAGCCGGCGTTGCGCCTTGATCTTGCCGCCGACTTCGATGTCGATCGGATCGGGGATCTTCGCCATTCAATTTTCTCCGATCGTCTCGATGATGTCGTAGCTCTTGACGATGGCGCCGACGCCGTCGTTGAGCAGCGCGAGGATCGCGTCCTTTGTCACCGGCACGGTCTCGATCCGCTCCAGCCGCATCGGTGGCCAGTCGTGGCCTTGCTCGTCGGCAACCGCATGGCGCAACTCGAAAATTGCGGCGCGCACGGTCTCGGCATTACCGAAAAACGCATCACCAATGCCGTCGTCGCGCCAGCACGCCTCCAACGGTTCGACATCGGGCGAATAGGTGAAGAGTGTGAAGGATGGTGCTCCTGACACGCGGCTTCCTCCAAGAGCAATCTGCGGTACGCCCCCGCTCTCTGCTCTTTGACCCCTGGTGACCGGGGAGTTGGAAACCGCATAGCACGGCCCTACGGCCTTTAGCTCCGAAGAACCTGTTGCATACGCCGCAGGCTCCCCGATCGCAAAGGTCGAAGAGTGATGCCATGTCGCGGCACCTACCAAGCTATGACGGGTTTCCACGCCCGGAAGCAGCGCGTGACTGCTTCGCTCGCGAGTCTAGGCGATCACACGGCGCGGTGCAAACATTCAGAGTAGAAAGTCCAAATGAACTCAGTCCGAAGATGCTGAAAGTGGTTCCGCCGATAGGCACCCGGCGATATGGCTGGATTTCGCGAAGAGGGAAACGAACAGCGGGTTGTGCTATGTCAATCGAAAGTGAACGCCATGGATGGGGCCACTGAGACGATGACGATCTCCAACCGGAGCGATTTCGCCCTTTGGGCCATCGAGAGGGCGAAGGCGATTGTCGCCGAAGAGGGCGGCAACCTTGCGGTCGCCACCCGGGACCAGGGCGACGATGAGGTTGCCGCCTCGGCCAATGCGCTTGGCCAAGCCATCGTCGACGCCCTCCTGGAAGTCTTCGATGGCCTGATGCAGGAATAGGAAGGCGGCTAACGCTCTGCGCCGTCGCGATCGTTGCCGCGCTGGCGTTCCTGTTCCGCCTGCCGCAGGATCTGCTGGCGCTGCTCGTCCTGGACAACCTTCGACGCACCGGCCTGCTCCCGCGCCGCGCGGGACGCACGGCCGGCGGCAATTGCCTGCTGCTGGGCGGCAATCGCGGGATCGACGGTTGCCGGCGCTGGCCGGTCCTGAATACGCGCCTCGTCGACGCGCGCCGCCGGCGGCGTATCCCCCGCCCCCGCGGTGTCGTTGACCGAGCGCATCTGCTGCATCTGGATGTCGCGGCGCTGCTCTTCAAACAGCGCCGAAATCTCCTTGCGCATCTCCTCGACGGCCTGACGTTCTGCGCTGCTGTCGACCATCGTCTCAAGGCGGTCCATGGACTTGTTCGCCCGCGAGACGCGCTCGTCGAACTGTTCCAACGATAGGGGCATGCCCTTTTCCTTCTGCTGTTGAATGGTGGCGATCAGAGTCTTGAACTCCGCCAATGGCTCGTCCGGCGGCGCAGCGGACCGTTGGGCAGAGGCATCGAATTTTTTCTGCAGCCAAGACGACGGCGCACCATTCTTTGCGGAGCCGGCCGCCTCAACGACGACAGAGGCGCGAAATCCATGCGCAAGCAAACGCTCCTCGAAATCCCTGACCGCCGAACGTGTCTCAGAACCGGGGCCAGCCTCGTCGTGCTGCTTGGCCAGCTCGCGCTCGATCTTGCTGACGCTCGCGGTCGTGGGCGCCAGGATCTGGACGGACTTGCCCTCGGCCGAAATCAATCTGGCCTCGACGCCGATAGCCCCCTCGACGATCACCGCCATCGTCTCGCGCTGCATCGCCTGTTCAACGTCCAACCGGAGGAGGACGAAGCCGCTGGCCCGACCAGCAGCATGCGGCGCTTGAGCGGTGGCCGCGCCTGCGAACCGGTCGGCCGCCGCGATCACGGAAGGCTCCGCGCCGGCCCGCTGCAGGGCGCTCGCGGTCGCCTGCCATTTCGGGGCAAGCGCGAGATTGCCATTGGTGAGCGAGACACGGTCGACGACCCCGGCCCGCTTTCGCTCGACGCGATTGGTGACGGCGGGCGTCTTGAGATAGCGTGGATCTTGTCTGCCGCGTTCATAGGCGCCGGCCTGCGCCTGGCTATAGGGCCGCGTGGCGGCCACATCCGAGCGCCGGGTGGCGACCATGGCGATACCCCGCTCCCGCGCCTTCGCCGCGAAGCGTTCGCGCCATTCATACAGCTCCGATTTGGTCAGCCGCAGCGCTTTACCAACATCATCTCGCGCCGAGACCATCGCATGGACATGAACATGGCCGGTTTCCGGGTGATGCGCCGTGATCCAGCGGTGGCCGGCAACCTGCTCGCTGAGAAAATCCCGCACCGCGCGCTTCATTGCCTCCGGATCGGTCCCGGCGCGCGCCGAGAAGATAACATGGAAGGCGTTGCGCGGCTCGACTATGCGAATATGTGAAGACCAGGCCCGCCAGATGCCGTCGGCCCTCTCCTCGACACTGGAGCCGCGCTTGACCGGATCGCCTTCGCTGGTGGTGATGGCCTTCTCCGTGCGCAGGAACTTCTCGAGGAAGTAGCGGCCCGATTTCTCCGAGACGGCGGCACCGAGAACGCGGACCTCGGCCGAGACGTCGGCGTCGGCCAGACGGCGACCAAAGTCCGCCTCCGCATTTTCGACGACGCGCGCCGACCCCTCGCCCTTCTCGCGGGCCCTCAGCGCGCCGGCGATCCGCTTGGCCGGCAGATCGGTCACCGCGAAAACAGAAACCTGTCCGTCGGCATGCCGGGAATACAGGAAGGGTTTCGAGCTGAAGGCGGCGTTCAGGGCGTCGTGAAGGGCCGCATCGTCGACCTCATCGGCAAGCTTCATGGAGAAGGTGGCCAGCGCGTTTACCGCATATGCCTCGCGGAAATCACCAACCCATTCGGCGAGTGCCGCCGCCCGGTCCTCCCGGCTGGAAATCGCGACACCGTCCTGATCGTAGATCGAGATGTCGACCTTGCCCTTCTCGCCGTTTTCCTTTTCGACCTCGCGCGTGCCGAGATAGGTCATCAGGCCGGCCGCCGACGCGCGGCTGGACACGGTCGACGTCACTTTGATCACGACAGGCTGGGCACCGGCGGCAATTGCTGCCCGGCTCGCCGTTTCTGCCGAAGCCCGACCCATCGCCACCTGTCGCGGGGCAATCGGCCGAGGCGCGCGCGAGGCGGCCGCGGCGGAACCGCCACCCCCTCCCCCGCCGGCCGACGCCCGCGGCTCTTCTTCCTCCTCGCGATCTCGGCCGGCACCTAGCGCACCAACCAGCGCAATGACGTCTTGTTGCGATGACGCCGGCGCCTGGAGGATGGATGCGATGGTCGGCTCGCTCGAAGGAATAGAAGCCCCGGCCGCCGCTTTCTTTGCTATCCCTGTGGGAACAAAGCGTCGTGCCGGTTCCCTGGCCGACATAGCGACACCAGTGGCCCGCCGCCGGCGCAGTTCCTCTTCCTCGTCTATCAGCGAAGACGCGCGGCGGGCGGATAAAGCTTCGATCTCGAAGAGTAGCCCGGACCAGTCATGTGCCATGGCCAGTTCCCTTCCGCTCCTTGCGGCTGATGCGCAGCATCAGGTCGACGTCCGCGCGCAGCCGAAACACGCCGCCGGCGAGCTTGCGCAGCGCCGCGTCGAGATGCGGTTCGTAACCGACCCGCCCCTCGTTCATCGCCCGGACCGCTTGGTTAAGATTGATACCGATGCGGCGAAGTTCCTCATTCGTGCCGCGCAGGGCCTCGGCCTCGGCTGGTCCGACGGGAAGCGGTAGGCCCGCCTGCTCGCGAAACAGCAGCCGGATGACGTCGCTAGCGGTGCGGCTCTCCCCGCAAAGCGCGGTGAGCGCCTCCCGCTCCTCCGGTTGCAGTCGGACCCTGACCACCTCGCTGCGCATGTCTTCCTTCCCGCTTGCCAGGTTGCCGGAGGCGACCCAGAGCGCCAGAGGCGCGAACCATTGCCCTGCCGGAGGCGGGGCGACGTCGAGTTTGTACCACAAACTTGACTATCCTGCCACAATAACCTTATTTATAATTAATATCATTCAGCAGCACCACATGCTGAGACACTCTCACTCACGGCTCGGTCATGCGCCTCCGCAAGCAGCAACCTGCAACGCTAACAATTGCCCGTTGTTAACGCTGCTATTACCAGCAGTATCGCGGGCAATTGCCAATTGCCCATTAACCACTGACAGTTAACCGCGCTTCGATTGACCATTATTAACGGGCAATTGCTCATTGCCCGTTACCCGTTGCCCGTTGTCGACGGGCAATCATCAATCGTCAATCCTCAATGGTGAACGAACAACGGGCAACGACTTCGTTGCGGAAAGACGGTGAAGACATTAATTATACTTAATCACACCGAAGGAGCCATCATGATCGTTACCATCGCCAATCCCAAAGGCGGGACCGGAAAGACCACACTCGTCCGAGCGCTCTCGGGCACCGCCGCCCATGCCGGCAACAACGTGTTTCTGATCGACGCCGACAGCCGGGCGAACACGATGCGCTGGGTCACGATGTCGAAGCAGATGAATGTCTGGCCGGACCGCCTGGAGGCGGAGAGCTGCCTCGATCCCAACCAGATCTACAAAATGGCGCTGCAGCGCCAAGAGGAAGGCAAAATCGTCTTTGTCGATATCGAGGGCACGACGAACGAAAATCTGTTCGCCGGTCTCTACTGCGCCGACATCGTGCTGATACCGCTGCAGACCACCCAAGACGATGTCGTTGCCGGCATGCAGCTCGCACTCAACCATATTCCGGTGGTCGAGGAAGACCAGAAGCGCAAACTGCCGGCGATGATCGTCATCAACCAGCACGATCTCGTCACCGGCCGGGCCAAAGCCCACGAACCGCTTCGCGAAATCCTCCGCGAAAGCGGTGTTGCCCTCGCATCTCAGCCGATCGCACGGCGGGCTTCGTATCAGTCGATCGGCGCCGCCGGCACGCTGCAGACCGTCGCGAAATCCGATCCCAAAGCAATTGCCGAGATGGAAACGCTCCTCGGCGAGCTCCTTACCCTCTACAGGTCGAGCTCTGCCGAGGCGAAGCAATGAGCGAGCCATCGGATAGCAAGAACCTCGTGCTCGGGCTGATCTCGACCGGTCGCGATCGACCTTCCGTGCGCGAAAAACCCGGCGCCTCCCCTCCCCCGGAGAAAACTCATGAGGACGGCGGGGCATCGTCAAAACCGGCCGGCGGCCGCACCCAGTTCCGCGACCTCGTCGCCAAGGGTGAAAGCCGCGATCCCATCGCCGGCAAGCGCTTCCGCGATACCGAGAAAGTGACGACCGGCATCCATATCCGCGCCGAGGTCCACAAGAAGCTGAAAATCCTCGCCGCCATCGAGCGCCGCAAATTCAACAGCTACATCGAGGAGGCCATCGACGACTATCTCGTGAAGATCGCCGACCGCATTCCCGACATTTCCTGATCCTGACGGGAAGCAGGCGGTCATGCGCGTTGCTTCTCGTCTCCGCCACTCGCTCGCAGCGCGGCCATCAGCATCGGCCCGAGGCCGAATTCGCCGCGCGCCGCCTTTCGGGTGAGGTCGCGCAGATAGCCGCCGGGCGATTTGATGTGTTCGGCCCGCTCCAGCATGCAGGCAACGGCGACCGCGGCGTTTTCGGGTCCCATCACCCCGCACGCCTCCTCATAGGCCGACGGACTGACCCCCAGCATCGACCGAACTATGACGGCCGCCGCCATCAGCTCGCGCCAGCTCTCGATCCGGCCGCGAGAAGTGTAGTCGCCGATCTGCGGGCACGCCCTCAGCACCAACGGTAACGGGAATGCCTTCAGCGGTTCGGCGATCCGTTTCGGTTTCTGGCTCGGCATCTCGCCCTGCTCTTTTTCAGAGCTAGGTTCAAGTTCATGGAAGGATTCGGGTTTTGAATTCTGTATGTGGCGTTCGTCATGGTTGTCATTGACGTCCATTTTTTCTGCTTTTACCTGAATTTCCAATCGGTTGATGATCTCGTCGCGCAAAAGCTCCATTTCTTCGAGCACGGCATCGACGTCCTCGCGCCGAGGAGCGCGCGGCAGACGGGCCATCAGGCCGATGAACATAGCCTCGATCGTCGCCCAGTCGCCGTCGGCGCCCTCTTCCATAGCGGCGGAGATCAGCTTGCGGACGTCGCGCCGGCAAAGCGACAGGGCCTCCTTGGCGCGCTTGAAACGGAGACGCTCGGCGGCGACCTGCTGCGCGAGGTTCGCGAGTTCAGCCGCGCGAGCAAGTAAAGGAGCGAGGCTGAAGCCAAAGGCCGTCTCGATCTCCCCTCCCCTGCCCCGGTGGGCATAGCGCTTGCCGTTCGGGCTGTCGCGCCGTTCGATCAGGCCGGCGTCGACCAGCGCGGCGAGATGCCGGCGCAGGGTCGTGCCAGCGATGCCGTGCGCACGCAGGGACAACTGGCTGTTCGACGGGAAGACAACCAGGCCGCCGTCTTCATCGCAAAGTTCGTCGCTCGGATAGAAGCTCAGGAGCGCTTGCAGCACCGTGATCGAACGATCCTGGATGCCAAATACGTCCTTCGTCTCGCCGACGTCGTTAAACACTTTCCATTTGTTGACTGCCTTGCTCGGGCTACGATCGGCTGTTTCGAGCTGGCCCCTCACCAACGCAAGCGTCATCGGCCGCCCGTGGGGCGTTGATACGCGTCCTGTCTGCATTTCCATCACCTTTCAAAAGGCAAAAGAAATCCGCTCACCAAAACGGTGCCAAAGACTCTTGACTGCGATTCGTGGAAATGCGATTCTCGTTCTTGCGACAGATACGAGGAAGGCTTCCACAACGGCAACGTTTGGGGGCCTTTTTCTTTTGGGCTGAACTCCTACGTTTTCTGATCTTTTGCGTGTCTGCTTTCGGAGACGAATTCGGAATAGATTTCCGGGATTCGGTTCAAGAGAAACGCGGCAAACTCTGGATTATCTTTCGTCGGGATAGTCAGCTTGAGAGCACGCTTCCCACTCTGAACTGAAGCGATTCGACGGCCTTCTGCAGAATGTATGATCTGCTCGTCCTTGCTCGTCTGACTTTTGACCGAGACAGCTTTGAACAGCTTCTCGAATCGCGCGTCGCTCGTCAGCTCTTCAAACGACTGCGCTTTAATCAGACTGCGCCAGATCGTCTGGTTTTCGTCCTTCCTGAGCAGTTCGACAAATGCTTCCCAACGCGGGCGGCCAATTGATTGCGCCGGCCCGATTGCCTCGACCAGTTCCGGGGGCAACGCCATGGCGAGAGTAATCATGCCCGACAACACGCCCTTGGACGTGATGGCCAGCGCGTCCATGATCACCTGGCGTCGAATTCCCTTCTCCTCCATGCGCAATGCGAAAAGCGCCTTCTCGATGAACGACAGGTCCTCGCGATCGGAGTTCTCCTTGCCTTGGGCGCGAACCAAGTCGTCATCGGACAGATTGCGAATGATCGCTTTGACATTGCGACCAAGCTGAAGGCACGCTTCAACCCGCCTATGTCCATACGCGAGCTGGTACTCCCCTGACCGATCCGGATGGGGTCGTACAAGAACAGGGATGATCTGGCCAACTACTTTGATACCTTCGCGGAAGGCATCGAATTTTGGGCCGCTAAAGCCACCTATGCGATCTCTTATGAACGAACGCTCTATCAGCGCAGGATCGAGCTCGACGATCGTTTCTCCAGCCTCCAATTGGGAGCGAAGGCGCTCCGCCTCCTGTGCTTCCGTCGCAAGGTTGGCAATCGCCTGGTTCATCGAATTGAGCGCACCCGATTGGACCACCGGCTTCGTGCGGACGACCCCTTCGGTCGTCGGCGCGACCGGAGTAAGGAACCCAGCGAGTGCATCCCGGCGCTTACTCATGTTGTGCGACCCCAAGTCTGTTTGACGAGCTTTTCGATTTCACCATTCACATTATCGAGCGCCTCCATGGCGCGGTCATAGGTGGCTCTGCTGAAATTCTCCCGGCCGACCTCGTACAGGGTCTGTTTGGTGATACCGGCATCCGAGATCGCCGCAGATTTAAGTACAGCGTTTGTAAGAACGCGATCGCCAAACAAGCTCTTCAAAAGACCGACAATCTGGCCCTGTGGACCGTCGCTGGGCTCGTAGCGCGTCACGGCATAACGGAAGAAATCGTATTCGGCATTTCCCCCTGCCCTTTCGACGACACCGAACAGGCCAGCTGTCATATGCAGAAATTGCGACATCGAAGCCACGTCCAGCATTTGCGGATGAATAGTCACCACCACGCTTCGCGCCGCGCAAAGTGCCGAAAGCGTAAGATAGCCTAGCGATGGGGGGCAATCGAGGATGACGATGTCGTAGTTCTGCTCGACCGAGGCTAATGCCGTCGCGATTCGAGTGAAGAACATGTTCTCGCGGCCGCGGCCGCGCTCGCTCAAGATGCGCGGCGTGTCATGCTCAAATTCCTGCAGTTCGAGGTTTCCTGGCACGATATCAAGTCCGGCAAAATAGGTCTTCCGGATGATCGACTCTAGTGGCTGCTGCTTATCGTCGTAGCGGATCGCGCCGTAGATGGTCTCGTTCGGCCCGAGGTCGAATTCGGGCTGAATGCCAAAGAGTGCGGAAAGTGAGGCCTGCGGATCCAGATCCACAGCAAGAGTTCGATATCCGCGAAGCGCGAAATACTGCGCGAGATGCGCCGCCGTGGTCGTCTTTCCAGAGCCACCCTTAAAGTTGGTAACGGCCATCACCTGGAGCGGCTCGGCAGCCGTGCGTTGCGGCGAGTAGCCCTTCTTATTCGCACTGAGGTAACGCCGAATTTCGTGGATCTGCTCGAGGGAATACATGCGCCGTCCCGCGCCGTTCTTTTCCGCCTCGGGGATGTTCCCCTCGCCCTGGAGAGCACGGAGATAAGCGTCGCTGATCCCGATCAGCTTTGCAGCCTCACCTGCCATGAATTTGCGCAGCTGCTTTTCGGCTGTCGGCGGAAAGGCGCGCGCACGTAGCTGCTGGAGCTGCGCGCTAAGAAGGTCGGCATCCGCCTCGATCACGCGTGTTAGCGACGGTATGGCAGATGCACGCTCTTGAACCGGACTAGCGACTGAAGTCATTTTAAACGCTCAATGTGGTGAAATCGACAATTGAGCGTAAATTGCTCCGAGTCGGTGACTCGGTCAAGGAGAAATAGGTTAACGAAAATTAAGGGCTTCGCGGATCCACATGCTTTGGTGTTGTCGGCTGAGGCGATGCGAAGCCATCTCTTTGCTGATCGGAGCAAAAGTTCTCAGCTGAGAACTTTTCGTCGACCATGCGCGCTGAAGTCCCTACTCATACGCTCCACTCAAATGTTCCATATCGCTAAGCAGTTCCGAAGCACCCCTATTCCTCTTCCACGCCATAGTACCATCAGTCAGCGAGCGATAGCGAGGCGGATGACATTCCCGGCAATAGTTCTCAGCTGAGAACTTTTCGGAGAGATGCGACGGCCCCTGGCTTAGCCTGAATATTCCCGGCAAGCGGCACCCATCGCACCCCGTCACCGAAGCGCTCGACTGATATCGTCAGAAAGACCTGCAGCGGCGGGAGGATCACGCCGTTGCCAAAAGTTCTCAGCTGAGAACTTTTTCGAATGACCCCCACCGTGGCGGATAA
>JAFKJU010000048.1 GCA_017305935.1 Hyphomicrobiales bacterium
TTGGCGACGGCGATCTCCGGCAGGACCGTGTAGTTGGAGAAGGTCGAGCAGCCCATGTAGTGATGGATCTTGTCCTTGCCGATCGAGAAGCGGCTCGTGCCGTCCGGCATCAGGCCCTGGCCTTGCGTGGCGCGGATGGCGGTGCAGAGGTTGGTCTTGCGCGACAGGCAGGAATAGCATTCGCGGCATTCCGGCGTGTAGAGCGGAATGACATGGTCGCCCTTCTTGACGGAGGTCACGCCCGGGCCGACATCGACAACGATGCCGGCGCCCTCATGGCCGAGGATGGCGGGGAACAGGCCTTCCGGGTCGGCGCCCGACAGGGTGAAATCGTCCGTGTGGCAGATACCGGTCGCCTTGACCTCGATCAGCACCTCGCCGGCGCGCGGCCCTTCGAGCTGAACGGTCATCACTTCCAGCGGCTTGCCGGCCTGAACCGCAACGGCGGCGCGTACATCCATTTGTTTTCTCCCAGGATTGCAGGCACGAAAGGCGACCATTGCATATTCGATGCAATGGTCGCCACTTCACGCCTCAGCGGACCAATGCGAGGCGTTCGGGAGCGGCCATGTCAACCGCATCGATAAATCTAACGATCCCTCCCGGTTATTCCAGCCGTTCTACTGAGGGATTTCCCTCAAGTCGCGAGATGATGGGAATCCCTCAAAATCCGTGTTCCGCGTTCAAGGCTTTTCGGTTCTTCATTGAAACGGAGGAGCGATGGGGAGCCGAATGCACAAGCAGCGGTCGCATGTCGCGCTTTTCAACAGATGATGTCCACGAAGGAGGAGTGTGGAATGCCAGGAAATCTGAGAAAATCCGTCTTTTCGGCTGCCCTGCTGGCAGTATCACTGTTCGGCATGGCCAGTCAGGCTATGGCGGATGGCCTAATCTCGATCATCGAGAACGACCCGTCTAACCCCTATTGGTTTGTTTCTGGAAATATGTCGTCTGGTCGGGCCAAGGAACTTGGCTACCAAGTCAACCTGAGTGCCCACAAGGGCGACACGAACACCGAAAGCAACCTGATCGACACAGCAATCACCAACAAGTCTGTCGCAATCATCCTCGACCCGGCGAATGCCGATGGCTCCATTGGCGCCGTGAAGAAGGCAGTGGCCGCAGGCATCCCGGTGTTCATATTCAACGCCGAGATCAACCAGATGGGCCTCGCCAAGGCGCAGCTCGTCTCCAACAATGCGCAAGGTGCGGCCCTCGGCGCCACGCAGTGGATCAAGATGCTGGGCGAACAGGGTAAGTATGTTGAACTGCTCGGCTCGCCCTCCGACAACAACGCGGCAACGCGTTCGAACGGCTATGAGAGCGTTCTGAGCCAATATCCGGACTGGGAGAGGGTCGGCTCCGATGTCGGCAAATGGGACCGGACGCTCGGCCATGACAAAATGCAGAGCCTGCTTCAGGCGAATCCAGACGTCACGGCCGTGATCAGTGGCAACGACGAAATGGCACTCGGCGCCATTGCCGCAATCAAAGAAGCCGGCAAAATGAACCAGATCAAGGTCGGCGGCTTCGACGGCTCGCCAGACGCGGTCGAAGCAATCAAGGCCGGTGATCTTCAGTACACCGTCCTCCAGCCTCTCGCCGTATTCTCTGTCGAAGTCGTTAATCAGGCCGACCGCTTCCTCAAGACCGGCTCGACCGGCGCCGATAGCGAAAAGCAGTTGTTCGACTGCTACCTGATCACCAAGGACAACGTCGATAAATACACAAGCGCCTTCGTTCTCCAAGACGCGACCAACTGATTTTCTCGTTCTCAGAAGCACCTCGCAGCGCCGCATGCGCTGCGAGGTGCTTCTGGTTTTGGGCAGCCTTCAAGCTGTCACCGAACACCAGCCTCCCAGCCTAAAGCCTTTCGCGAACAGCTTGGCCCATAGGCGTGGAACCGCTGCTGAAGGCCAGGCCGAACAAGAGCGCACAAAATCCCGCTTATCCGGAAAGGCACAATCGATATCGAATGTGGCGGCACCTCCAGCAGCAGGAAGCGCCTCGAGCAGGTGATGTTCAGCGTCTCGACCTTTGCAAGCCCCCCCGGCCTGGCTGACCATGTCCGCAAGCGGCCTGACGTCGACTACAGATACCAAGGGCAATACCGTGGTGGTGCCACAGCGTTCGAATGCCGTCGCCATCGTCTAGGGAAGCTCTCGAAAGGACGACCTTGGCCTCAACGTCGTCCAGGCGAAGGACCATGCCGAATCCTTCCTCATGCTCACCTCCCGCCGCGCCACCGTCTTCATGGAGGACGATATTCTCCGTGAAACACGCGGACACTATGAGAGCGGCAATTTCATCGCCGATAGCGCAAAATTTTCGACAGGCCAGCCAATATTGCGCTTATTTTCTTGTCGTCTCGAAGCTTCGTGCGAAGCTCTCAACAACATTGTCTACGTCTTTCATGGAGAGGCAGAGCGGTGGGCACATGCGTATGACGTTTCGGTAGGGGCCGGATCGGCTTGCCACCAACCCGTTGCGACGGCTCGCTTCGAAGACGGCAAGCGCCTCGTCCGGCGCGGGTTCCTTCGTCTGTCGGTCCTTGACGAGTTCGATCGCCAGCATAAGGCCTTCGCCACGCACGTCGCCGACGAGCTCGAAACGATCCTTGAGTTCGGTGAGCCGCGCCTTGAGCGTGCCGCCGACCTCGCGGGCATTTTCCTGGAGCTTTTCCTCGCGGATGACCTTGAGCACCGCGCGGCCGGCGGCACAGGCCACCGGATTGGCGCCATAGGTGTGGAACAGGAACTTGTCGGCCATGGATTCGGCAACGTCGCGCTTGGCGATGACCGCGCCCAGCGGGATGCCGTTGCCGACGCCCTTGGCGATCACGACGATATCGGGAACGACATCGTGGGATTCGAAGGACCAGAAGGCATCGCCGGTCCGCGCGACGCCGGACTGCACCTCGTCGATGATCAGGAGGCCGCCGGCGGCGCGAACCTTCTGCGCCGCCCCCTTGATGTAGCCTTTCGGCATCGGCACGATGCCGCCATAGCCTTGCACTGGCTCGATGATCATCCCGGCGAGCCGCCCGCTGGTCGAATAGTCGATCGCCCGCTTGATCTCGGCCAGATAGGGCTCGACACCCTCGCCATAGATGCCGCGATACTGGTTGGGCTCGGCCACGAAAGTAACGCCACCGAGCTGCGGTACGTTGTGGCGGAAGCCGGCGATGCCGGTCAGCGCCTGCGCCCCGAAGGTCGCGCCATGATAACTGGAGCGCAGCGCCAGCATATCGATATTGCCGGTATGGGCTCGCGCCATCAGCAAGGCGAGATCGATGGCTTCGGCGCCGGAATTGGTGAAGTGCACGACCCAGTCATGGCCTTTCGGCATGGTCTCAGCCAGCTCCTCCGCATAATGCGCCGGCACCGGATGATAGAACATCGTCGTGCAATGGGTGAGTTCCGCGACCTGGGCCGTCGCGGCGCGCACGACTTCCGGATGCGCATGGCCGACGGAAATACAGAGGTTCATGCCGAGCAGGTCGATGTATTTGTTGTCATTTTCGTCCCAGACATATTGCCCGCGGCCGCGCTTGATGATCAGCGGATCCTTGAATGGCACGAACTTGCGCTGCGAGGCGGCGTAATAGCGTTCGCGGCGCGCGACGATAGCGTCGGTCGACCAATCTATGTCCATCGCGGGCGGAAGTTGGGCTTGGTTCATGACGCGCTCCTCGTGAGATGCGGGCATGAAATCACCGAACGATCGGCCTTGTCACGGTGAAACGACTGCATCAGAGAAACTGATGGAGCCGATTAGCATCAGATGTCGACGGTGCAATAGTCGGGTGCCAGTTGCGGCAGCCGGCGCGTGATTGTTTCCGACAGCACCTCTGCGGAACGCCGCGCGAAGGCCTCAGGTATATCCCCGAGTTCCCGCTCGCGCGCGACCAGCTTCAGGCTGCGGGAGAAGCCGGCAAAGGGCAGCGGGTGCACGCCGATCTCCATGCCTTCGGCGAGGCCGTCGATCAGCAGAGTCGGCGTGAGGATGGTAAAACCCATGCCATTGGCGACAGGCGCCATGACAACGCTTGACCGGTCGCCATCCATGCCGCGCGGGATTTCTATCCTGAGCCGGCTCAGATGCTGGTCGATGCGCATGCCGACGGGTGTCTCGCGGCTGAAGCGCACGAAGGGCAGCTTCTTCGAGAGCTTGTGAATGTCGCCGACATCGCCGGCAAAACCCTTCGGCGTCACCAGCACGAATTTTTCCGTCATGATCGGAAAGCGGGTCAGGCCCTCGACCTCGAACATCTCGCTCGACGTCACCGCAAGATCGGCCTTGCGGGCGCGCAGCAGGTTGATGTGATCGGTGGCAAGGCCCGCATAGAGGCTGAGTTCGGGTACGTTGAAGCCATCGCGCGCAAGCACCGACAGGGCCGGTGCCAGCGTGGTCGCGATCGAGGCGAGCATGGCGATGCGCAGGAGCGGCAGGGGCGCCGAATTGAGTCGGCGGACATCCGATCGCAGTTCCTCCACCTCGCTGAGGATCGCGATGGAGCGGCGGTGGAGCGCGACGCCGGCCCGGGTCAGCTCGATCGGCCGAATGTTGCGGTCGATGAGGCTCACGCCAAGCGCCGTCTCAAGGTTTTTCAGGTGTTGCGATGCGGCCGACTGGGTGATGCCGAGCATCTGCGCAGCCTGCGTCACGTGCCGCGTTTCGACAACTGCGGCAAACACTTCAATAGCACGGAAGAGGTTGAAATCGAAGCTGCCCTTGAGCATGGAGGCCATCATCTGTTCGACACCATCAGTTTTTCTAATGAAGCGAAAATCGAGTTGAACGCAAGTCTCCTTCCCTGAATTCTCATGCCTGACGGAAGAGCGGGGTGAAATGTAGGTGGCGGAAAGTGCTGAGATTGTCATCATAGGCGGCGGGGTCATCGGCCTCGGCATCGCCTATCATCTCGCCGAACGCGGCGTCAGCGATGTCGTGCTGATCGAGCGCAACCAGTTGACGAGCGGAACCTCCTGGCATGCGGCCGGCATCGTCGGGCCGCTGCGCGCCAGTCTAAACCTCACCCATCTTGCCCGCTATGCGATGGAGCTCTTTCCGGCGCTGGAGGAGAAGACCGGCCAGAGTTCCGGCTACCAGCGCACCGGTGGCCTCTGGCTCGCCCGCAACGAAGACCGGATGGTCGAACTGCGGCGCATCGCCCATATGGGCGAAGTGACCGGCATGCATGTCGAGATGATCGCTCCTCCGACCATTGCCGAGCGGGTGCCGAGCCTTTCGGTCGATGGCCTCGTCGGCGCGCTGTGGGTGGACGAGGACGGACAGGCCAGTCCCGTTGATATCTGCGCCGCCTATGCAAAACGCGCCCGGTCGGCCGGCATCCGGATCCGCGAGAATGTCGGCTGTGCCGGCTTCGATATCGAGAACGGCCGCGTCGCGGGCGTCAGGCTGACGACGGGCGAGACCATCCGCTGCGGCAAGGTCATCAATGCGGCCGGCGCTTGGGCGCGGGATGTGGGCGCTCTGGCCGGCGTGCCCGTGCCGTTGCAGGCGGTGGAGCACATGTATGTCGTCACCGAAGCGATTCCGGGCCTCGAACAGCCGTTTCCCATCGTGCGCGACCTCGACGAGGGCATCTATATCAAGGGCGATTCCGGCAAGCTGGTGCTTGGCGGTTTCGAGCCGGACGCAAAACTGTTCCAGACGAAAAGCGTGCAGGGGGAGCAGCCGTTCCTGGAGCTGCCGGACGATTGGGGGCAGTTCGAGCCCTTCATGACGGCCGGACTCGCCCTCATGCCGAAACTGGCCGATGCGGGCATCCGCCACTTCATGAACGGCCCCGAGAGCTTTACGCCGGACACGCGGCCGCTGATGGGTGAATCGCCCTATCTGCGCGGCTTCTATGTCGCTGCCGGGTTCAACTCGACCGGCATGATGTCCTCTGCAGGGGCTGGCCGGGCCATGGCGGAATGGGTGCTCGACGGCGAGCCGGGGCTCGATCTGTGGGCACTCGACGTCGCACGGTTCGACCGGTCGGCCGGTTCGAAATATTTTGCCGGCAAGCGGATGGAGGAATCGGTCGCCGACCTCTTCCGCATGCACTGGCCCTACAAGCAGGCCAAGGCGGGACGCGATATCAGGCGTTCGGCCTTTCATCGGCAGTTCGCCGAGATGGGCGCCGTCTTCGGCGCCCCGACTGGTTGGGAGCGGCCCCTATGGTTTGCCGGCAATGAGTCGGAACGGGGCTTCCGCTACGCAATGGGCGAGCAGCATTGGTGGGCGGCTGCGGCGCGCGAAGCCAAGGCGCTGGCGCAGGGCGTCGGCCTCTTCGAGCTTTCGCCCTTCACCAAGATCAACGTGCAGGGCCGCGATGCGCTGGCGCTGCTGGACTATCTCTGCGCCAACCGCATCGATGTGCCGGAAGGCAAGGCCGTCTATACCCAGATGCTCAACATACGCGGTGGCATCGAGGCGGATGTCACGGTGACCCGTTTCGGCGAGCGCCATTTCCGCGTCATCAGCGGCGCTGCCACCCGCCAGAAGGATGTCGCCTGGATCGCCCGGCATGCCGAGGATCGCGGACTGGAGGTTGTCGTCTCCGATGTCACTTCCCTGGAAGCCGTTCTGGCGGTGATGGGGCCGCAGGCGCGCGCGCTGCTGCAAAGCCTGACGGACGACGATCTCTCGGATGCGGCGTTTGCCTTCTCCACGTCGCGCCGCATCGATATCGGCATGGTCAACCTGCGGGCGACACGCGTCAGCTTCGTCGGCGAACTCGGCTTCGAACTCTACGTCGCCACCGAGCTTGCCGAGCAGCTTCTCTCGACGGTGACGGAGGCGGGCAAGGCTTATGGGCTGGTCGCCTGTGGCCACTATGCGCTGGATGGCTGCCGGCTGGAAAAGGGATATCGCCACTGGGGGCACGATATCGGACCCAAGGAAACGCCGCTGGAAGCCGGCCTCGGCTTCGCGGTCGCCTGGAAGAAATCCGGCTTCCTGGGCGAAGAGGCGTTGCGCCGGCAGAAGGCCGAAGGCGTCACCAGGCGGCTGATGCATTTCGCCGTCGATGGCGCCAATCCGCTGCTGCTGCATGACGAGCCGATTTACCGGGACGGCCGCTTCGCGGGGCTGACGACCTCCGGCGGCCAGGGTTTTCGAACCGGGCTTGCGCTCTGCCTCGGCTATATCGCCTGTGCGGCCGGCGAGCCGCGCGAGGCGCTTCTGACATCCACCTACGAAATCGCCATCGCAGGCCAGCGCCACCATCTGCGGCCGCTTGCGGAGGTTCCCTATGACGCTGCCGGGACCCGGCTGAGGAGTTGAACATGAGAACACATGCACGGGTCGTGGTCATCGGCGGCGGCGCCATGGGCGTTTCGCTGCTCTACCATCTTGCCAAGCGCGGCTGGAGCGACGTCATGCTGGTCGAGAAAACCGAGCTGACCGCCGGTTCCACCTGGCATGCCGCCGGTCTCTGCACGCATTTCGCCCACAACGCCACGATCATGGAAATGCGGGCGCATTCGATCCGCCTGTACCGCGAAGGGCTGACGGCCGAAACAGGACTGCCGACCGGCTTCCATGCCAGCGGCGCGCTGCGCGTCACCCGCTCCGAGGAGCGGATGAACGAGTTCCGCCACGTCCAGGGCATCGGCGACTTCGTCGGACACGAATTCCGCATCCTGACGCCGCAGCGGCTCAAGGAAATCTATCCGCTGGTCGAACTCGACGGCATCATCGGCGCCATCTACGAGCCCAATGACGGTCACGTCGATCCGACGCTCGCCACGAATGCGATGGCGACGGCGGCGCGCAATCTGGGCGCCGAAATCGTCCGCCACAATCCTGTCCTGTCGCTCGGCAGGAACGCCTCGGGCGAATGGCTGGTCGAGACGGTCAAGGGCACGATCGTCGCCGAGCATGTCGTCAACGCCGCCGGCACCTGGTGCCGGGAGATCGGCGAGATGATGGGTCTCGACCTGCCGGTCGTGCCGATGCTGCACCAATATGTCGTCACGGCGGAGGTGCCGGAGATTGTCGCACGGATCCGCGCCGGCGAGCCGGAACTGCCGATCATCCGCGATCCCGAGGAAAGCTGGTATCTGCGCCAGGAACGCGACGGCTATATCGTCGGCCCCTATGAGAAGACCGCTCATCCCTGGGCCGTCGACGGCATTCCGCCGGCCTTCGGGATGGAACTCATGCCGCCGGATCTCGACAGCATCGAGCATATCATCGCCATGGCGATGGAGCGTGTGCCGGCGCTTGCCAATGCCGGCATCAAGACGGTCGTCAACGGACCGATTACCTTCACGCCGGATGCCAATCCCATGGTCGGCCCCGCCTTCGGGGTGCCGAATGGCTGGCTGCTCACGGGCTCCAGCATGGGTGTCATGGAGGGCGGCGGCGCGGGAGCCTTCCTCGCCGACTGGATCGTCGACGGCGCGCCGCCGCGCGATGCACTGGCAATCGACGGCCGGCGCTTCGGCAAATTCGCCGACCGTGACTATCGCATCGACAAGGCCGTCGAATGCTTCGGCCTGCAATTCGGCATCCACTTTCCCTATGAGGAGCGCGAGGCCGGCCGGCCGCGCCGCGCAACGCCGGCCTACGGTCAGCAGCAGGCGCAGGGGGCCGTCTTCGGCGCCGCCTACGGCTGGGAGCGCCCCAACTGGTTTGCCAGGGATGGAGCGGCGCCGGACCTGACCTTCCGCCGCCCCGGCTGGTTTAAGACGGTTGCCGGCGAGTGCCGCAATGTGCGCGACAATGTCGGTAGCGTCGACCTATCCGCCTTTTCGAAGTTCGAGATCAGCGGCCCGGGCGCCGCCGATTTCATGGCCTCGCTCGGCTCCAACCGTCCGCCGGCACGCGATGGCCGGATCGGCCTCACCCACGCGCTGACCTCGCGCGGCGGCGTCGCCTCGGAATTCACCGTCACGCGGCTTGCCGAGGATCGTTACTACCTTACCGCCGCCGCCTTTGCCGAACGGCATGACGAGGATCTGCTGCGGTTGCGTGCGGGTGCCGGCGTCACCATCGAGAACCTGACGGAAAAGCGCGGCATCCTCGGCGTCATGGGTCCGAGGGCGCGTGACCTGTTGCAGGCGCTGACGGATGCGGACCTGTCGAACGTGGCCTTTCCCTGGTTGACGGCGCAACGGGTGACGGTTGCCGGCGTGCCGGTGCTCGCACTCCGCGTCTCCTATGTCGGCGAGCTGGGCTGGGAGCTGCATGCCGATCTCGACCGCTTCGGCGATCTCTACCGGGCCGTTTCGGAGGCGGGCAAAAGCTTCGGCCTCGCCCCCTTTGGCATCTATGCCGTCAACGCGATGCGGTTGGAAAAGGGTTATCGCGGCTGGGGCGCCGATCTCACGACGGAGCGCACGCCGCTCGAAGCCGGGCTGCAGGCGCTCGTGCGGACAGAGGGCCGCAGCTTCATCGGCCGCGAGGCGATGCTGGCGCGGGCTGCATCCGAAACCGCCTGGCGGATGGCGCTGTTTTCCGTCGAGGACGATGGCATTTCTCTGCCCTTCTACAACCATACCGTCTGGCAGGACGATCAGGCCGTCGGCGTGGTCACGTCGGGTGCCTACGGCTTCCGCACCGGCAAGCCTCTCGTGCTCGCCTATCTCACGCCGAAGGCGACGGCGGCGCCGATGCGCATCCGCGTCATCGACCGCGATCTCGCCATCACGGAACTGAAGGCGGCGACCTACGACCCCGACAATCTCAAGCCGCGCGGCATCGAAGCCGCGGTGCAGCAAATCAAGAAAGTGGGCTGAGCCATGGACACGACAAAAGTGAGTGCTTCGGACACGATGCCGGAGCGCGGTCGTTCCCGCACCGGTGGCCGGTCGGGACGGGTGGAGCAGCGCGCCAATGCCGCGGCGCCGCGAAAACCCTTCATCAACCGCAAGCTCGCACCCTTCGAGATCCTCAACGAGGAAGGCCTCAACCTGATCGAGGGCAATGCCGACAGGCTGCTGAAAGAGATCGGCATGGAGTTTCATGACGATCCGGAAATCCTCGACATGTTCCGCAATGCCGGCGCGGATGTGCAGGGCACACGGGTTCGTTTCGAGCCCGGCATGTGCCGCAAGATCATCCAGGCGAGCGCCCCGCGCGAATTCCAGCAGCACGCCCGCAACCCAGCCAACACGGTCACGATCGGCGGCAACAACACGGTGCTCTGCCCCGCCTGGGGACCACCCTTCGTGCATGATCTCGACCGCGGTCGGCGCTACGCGACCTATGCCGACTTCCAGGATCTCATCAAGATCCACCAGACGATCCCGCATCTGCACCATTCCGGCGGCGTCGTCTGCGAGCCCGTCGACCTGCCGGCCAACAAGCGGCATCTCGATATGCTCTATGCCCATATCCGCCATTCCGACCGCTGCTTCATGGGTGCGTTCATCGGCGGCATGCGGGCGCAGGATGCGGTGGACATGGCGAAGATCGTCTTCGGCGACGACTTCGTCGCCAACAATGCCGTGCTCTACAACGTCAGCAACACCAATGCGCCGCTGGTGCTCGACGCCAACATGTCCGGCTCGCTCAAGGTCTATGCCCGCAACAACCAACCGGTCGCCTGCACGCCCTGGACGCTTGCGGGCGCCATGAGCCCGGTGACCGTGGCGGGCACCGTCGCGCAGGTGCTTGCCGAAGCGCTTGCCACGCTCTGCCTTGTCCAGCTCATCAATCCCGGCGCGCCGTGCCTGATGGGCAGCTTCGCCTCGACGATCTCCATGCAATCCGGCGCGCCGACCTTCGGCACGCCGGAGGCCGCCAAGATGGTGCTCGCCTGCGGCCAGCTCGCCCGCCGGCTCGGCGTGCCGTTTCACACCGTCGGCACGCTGTCGGCCTCGAAGGTGCCGGATGCGCAGGCCGAGCAGGAGGCGACCTGGGGCTTGATGATGTCGATGCTCGCCGGCGCCAACATCGTCAACCATGCGACCGGTTGGCTCGAAGGCGGGCTGGTGACGGGTTACGAGAAGACCGTCATCGACGCCGATCTATGCGGCAAGATCTCCGCTTTCTTCGAAGGCATCGATCTCTCGGAAAACGCCCAGGCGCTGGACGCCATCGCCGCCGTCGGCCCCGGCTCGCACTTCCTCGGCAGCGCCCATACCCAGTCGAATTTCATGAGCGCCTTCTATCTTTCCACCATCGCCGACAACAATTCGTTCGAGCAATGGAGCTCCGAGGGTGGGCTGGATGCGGCGCAGCGCGCCAACCGCAAATGGAAGCAACTGCTGGAAAGCTACCAGGATCCCGGCCTCGACCCTTCCATCGACGAGGCCCTGCAAGCCTTCATCGCCAAGCGCAAGGAAAGCATGCCGGACCAGAACTACTACTGAGATGCGGCCGCTAATGCCGCCGATCAATTTGGCTAATGATTCCAATTCCGTTGGAAGCGGGCCAGCGATCTCAATACCTTACCAAAGAGCTTTACAAAAAGGGGAACCACATGGGCCAACGCATTTTCACCGCTGTATTGTTCTCGCTGCTGACCGCCGGAGCCGTTCCGGCTTTCGCCGCCGACGTGACGATGCCGGACCCGAACTATGCCACGGCGACCGCCGTGATGAACGTCATCAAGGCCGCCGCCGAGCAGGAGCTGGGCCTCGAAGTCTCGACCGTCACCACCACGGCCGTGCCCGTCATCTGGGAAGCCATGGACCGCAACAAGGGCGAGGTCGACATCTGGCCGGACGTCTGGCTGCCGAACCAGCAGGGGCTGGTCGACAAATATGTCAACGGCAGCAAGACGGTGAAGCTGTCGAAGAACGGCTACAAGGCGGCGCAGGGATATTGCGTCACCAAGACGACCGTCACAGACCATAACATCAAGAGCGTCTACGACCTCGCCAACCCGGAAAATGCCAAGCTGTTCGACAGCAACGGCGACGGCAAGGGCGAAATCTGGCTCGGTGCATCCGGCTGGCAATCGACCAATATCGAGAAGGTGAAGGCGCGCGACTACGGCTTTGGCGAGTTCTTCGACCAGCAGGTGACGGAAGAGGCCGTCGCCACCGCATCGCTCGACCGGGCGGCCAAGGCCAACAAGCCGTGGGTCGGCTATTGTTACGGCCCGCACCAGAATTTCGCGCTCTACGACCTTGCCATGCTCGAGGAGCCGAAGAACGACCCGGCGAAGTATGTCGTCGTGCAGCCGAACGACGATCCAGAATGGTTCGCGAAATCGAAGGTCTCGTCGGGCTACCCGGAGACGACGGTCCATATTGGCTACGCCGCCTCGCTTGCGGAACGCCAGCCGGCGTTGGTGGAAGCCCTGGAGCGCATGAGCTTCAAGCCCGAGGACGTAAGCAAGATGGCCTATGAAATAATCGTCAACAAGAAACCCGCCCCGGATGTCGCCAAGGATTGGATCAAGGCAAACACCGAGACGGTTTCCAAGTGGTTCGGCCATTGACCGGGCGGCCCGATGACCGATCGGTTGCGGACTGATGTCGGCGGACGCATAGCGGCAGACGGCGAGCCGTTGATCGTTATGCGCAACGTCTGGAAGATCTTTGGCGCCCGGCAGGCCGAAGCACTTGCCGCCTTGCGTGCGGGCGCTGCGGGCAAGCGAGAAATTGCTGAGCGCTTCAACTGTGTCGTTGGCGTCGCCGACGTCAACCTGTCGGTCGATCGCGGCGAAATCTTCTGCGTCATGGGCCTTTCCGGCAGCGGCAAGTCGACGCTGGTGCGGCACATCAACCGGCTTCTGGAACCCACGGCCGGCGAGATCCTTGTGGGCGGCGAGAACGTCATGGCGAAATCGCCGGCGGATCTGCGTTCTCTCCGCTCCCACAAAATCGGCATGGTGTTCCAGAATTTCGGCCTGCTGCCGCATCGCACAGTGCGCGACAATGTCGCTCTGCCGCTGGAAATCCAGCGCGCCTCGCGCCAGAAGCGCTTCGACATTGCCGAGGAAGCACTCGAAAAGGTCAATCTCGCCGGCTGGGGCGATCGTTATTGCCATGAGCTTTCCGGCGGCATGCAACAGCGCGTCGGGCTTGCCCGCGCGCTTGCAGCCGACCCGGATATCCTGCTGATGGACGAGCCGTTCAGCGCGCTCGACCCGCTGATCCGCCGTCAGTTGCAGGATGAATTCCTGTCACTCTCGACGGCCATGGGCAAGACCGTCGTCTTCATCACGCACGACCTGGAAGAGGCCGTGCGCATCGGTGATCGCATTGCGGTCATGAAGGACGGGATGATCCTGCAAGTGGGAACGCCGGAGGAGGTCGTCACCCGGCCGGAGCACGATTATGTTAGAAAGTTCGTTGCCGACATTTCCCGCCTCAACATCCTGACGGCGCGCAGCATGATGGTGCCGGTTGGCGAACACCACCTCACGGAAGCCGATCTTGCCGCCTTGCCTTCGGTACGCCCCGATCATGTGCTGGGCGACCTCGTTGAGATCGCCGCCGGCCATTCCGGCGACATCGCCGTGCGCGAGGCGGGTGCGATTGTCGGTCTCATCGACCGGACGGCGATCCTCAACGGGCTGAAGCGAAAAGAGGCATCATGAGCGAGATTTCCTCCGAGGATGGGCTGGTCAGGGAGTTCACGAAGCAGGGCGCGGATTATTACGCCAGCGTCTTCGCCCGCATCCGCAGCCATGCCGGCTTCACCTGGTCATTCAACTGGGCGGCCGCCGTGCTCGGGCCGATCTGGGCGACAGCCCGCAACATTCCCATCCTCTTCTGGCTCGCCTTGTTCTTCGAAACACTCGCTGTCGCCCAGCTTGCGACCGGCTTTGCCGGCAATCTCGGCGGCGAGCAGCGGGTGCGCGCCGAGCGCCTGTTCAAGCAGGCCGACGAGCGGCGCGTCGAAGCGGAGAAGGCCAAGACGGCTGGCGAGAGCAGCGCGGACAGCATGCTGCGCTCCGCCGATGGGCTCAAGGTCGCCGCGGAAAATGCCGCCCGGCAGGCCGAAGCCGCCGAGGCGCGCGGACCGATGTTGATCGGCGCGGGCCTGCTGACATTGCTCATCGGAAAACTCCTCGTCGGTGTGCTGGCCAATCCGCTGCTGGAGCGCCGTTTCAATCGCTGGCGCTCCAACCGGAGGCTGCGGCATGGCTTTCATAAGGCCGGTGCGCTGCTTGCAGCGGCGTTCTGTCTCCTCGCTTATGGGCTCGTCGCCTGGCGGGTCGCCGCACAGGCGCCACCGTCCTGGCTAACGACAGCGCCGGTCAATCGCGAATGGCAGGGGATCGTCGCTGCCACGCTCGACCGCGCGCTGGATGGGCTGTCGAAATCCGGCGATGCCGTCTTCTCCGCCATTACCGGCCTCATCAACATCGTACTCGACACGGCTGCCAGTGGGCTGACGACGATGCCGTGGCTGGTCACCATGGCGATGATCGTCATTCTCGCCTGGCAACTGGCGGGCAACCGCGTCGCGATCTTCACCGCGGCGGCACTAGCCTATCTCGCGGTGCTCGGCTTCTGGGAGAAGAGCCTCGAAACGGTCGCGCTTCTCGGCACCTCGGCCGTGCTCTGTCTCATCATTGGCATTCCGCTCGGCATCTGGTGTGGGCGCCGCCCGGCCGTCTATACGGCGATCCGGCCGATCCTCGATTTCATGCAGACCATGCCGGCCTTCGTCTATCTCATCCCGGTCATTGCCCTCTTCGGCATCGGCAAGCCGCCCGGCGTCATCGCCACGCTGGTCTTCGGCACGCCGCCGGTCGTGCGCCTTACCGCGCTCGGCGTGCAGGGCGTGCCGACGAGCATTCGCGAGGCGGCTGAAGCCTATGGTGCAACCCGCTGGTTCCTGCTGACGCGCGTGGACCTGCCGCTCGCTGCTCCGTCGATCATGGCCGGCGTCAACCAGACTATCCTGATGTGCCTGTCGATGGTGGTCATCGCCTCGCTGATCGGCGCCAAGGGGCTGGGCGAGGACGTGCTGAACGCGCTGCAATATGCGGCGGTCGGCCAAGGCCTGCTGGCCGGGCTTGCCATTCTTCTCTGCGCAATGATCATCGATCGGATAGTCCAGAGTACAAGCCTTCGATAACGTAAGCGGGGCGCGTTGACAGACGCAAGTTTGGCGCCCTTTGCTGGGAGGCTTGGATGCTGCGGAGCATCGCTGCCCCGGACCTGATTGACGGTGTCGACATGGAAGCATTGTTGGCGATAGAGGCTTCGACGACAATCGCTTTCGCGGCCAACTGCGCCAAGCGAAAACAAAGGCCGTAATTCCATTAAAAGCAGATCGCAAGGAGCACATCTCTTGCGATTTCGCCATGTACGGATGGCGCCATCTGATCGAGAATTTCTTCTCTGACCTCAAACAGTTCAGGGGCATTGCAACACGCTACGACAAAACAGATTGCAGCTTCACAGCAGCGATATTCCTCAGAGCCATCCAAATCGCCCTCAAATGAATGTCAACGCGGCCTTAGTCGAGCATCCGCAGGTCGACAAGATTGCCTTCACCGGGTCCGGCCCGGTCGCTTCGCGCATCAAGGCCGCCGGAGCGAAGGATATAAAGCGCATCAGCCTGGAACTCGGCGACAAGTCGCCCTTCGTAGTCTTCGCCGACAGCGATATCGAGAAGGCGGTCGAGCGGATCATGTTCGGCGTCTTCTGGAACCAGGGCAGGTCTGCTCGGCCATATCGACCGTGCCGTTGCGCAGGGCGCGACCATCGCCTGGGGCGGCCGCTACGACGGTTTCGACAAGGGCTTCTGGGGCGCGCGAACCGTCTTCACCGACCTAGCGCTCGACAGCGAGGTCTGGTGGAGGAAATCTTCGGTCCGCCCGTTCGAGTCGGAAGAGGAGGTAAGCCTGCCCGTGCGCGCATCGAGCGATACGAACTCGGTGTCAACGAGCTCATGCGCGGCGCGCAGATGGTAGCGGCGGCAACTTTTCTCAATCTACAAGCCTATATGCTGGCCGCTGTCTTTTATGTCGTCACGGTTATCGCCTTGCAGCTCCTGTCATCACTCATCGAAATCAGGGTGTTGGCCAAGCACCGTTCAAGCGATTGAACTGAGGCCGGTATGTCGTGGCGAAGATGCCGGTGGCCAGAAGCAGGAGATTTATCTTTGAGCAGGCTACGCCGACTTCCACAGGAGTAAGCCACTTTCTGAAAAGTGGTCCTTGCCGCGCCTTCCTGCGTTTCGTTCTTATACGCCGTCAACCGGTTGGAGGAGATGATGGCGATCGATATGAACATATTCGTTCCGGCAAATGCGCAGGGAGAATTCTGGACGGAGGAGCGCTGCTACATCACGGAACTGCACAATTGTGATGCGTCGCCGGAATCGTCGCTGGCCGTGGCGCGCGTCGAGCCCGGCGTGATGACGCAGTTGCACAGCCTGACCGGGGTGATCGAGCGCTACATCGTCCGGCGGGGCGAGGGGATATTGGAAATCGACGGCGCGCAGCAGAAGCTGCAAGTCGGCGACCAGGCGGTTATTCCGGCCGGCGCGGCCCAACGCATCGAGAATACGGGTTCGGTGGACCTGGAGTTCTATTGCCTGTGTACGCCGCGCTTCTTCCCGCAATCCTATGTGAATCTCGAACAATAGGGCGCGCGGGTTTTCACATCGTGAGGTCGCAGATCGTATCGATGGCGAACTGCATGGTTTCGCGCGGACGGACGAAGGGCAGGCGGATGACGTCGCTAAAATTCTCCTGGGCGGAATAGCCGGGGCCTGCCGAGAGGAACAGACGGCGGCGTTGCGCTTCCTGGCAGAGTGCGACAGTGTCGATGCCGGGCATTCTGATCCATATCGCGGTCCCGCCGGACGGGCGGGTCCATTGACACCGGCCTGCCACCCTTCGCTCGATGAGGTTTTCGGCGATATCGAGGTGGCTGGCGACCTCGGCATGACGGTAAGCCCGCGCTTCCCGGATGTTTTCGAGCAGGCCGATGGCGAGATGCTGGTCGAACATCGAGCAGCCGAGGTCGTTGACGGCCTTGAAGCTCGCCAGCCGGCTGATGACCGGCGGTGCTGCGCGGATCCAGCCGATGCGGATGCCGCCCCAGAACAGTTTTGAAAGCGTGCCGATGGTGGCGACGAGGTCGGGATCGACTTGGCCGGCAATCGGACGCGGGGTCATGCCCGCCCGGGTGGAGAGTTCGTTCTGCGCGCCGTCTTCCACAAGGAAGGTCGGGTAGCGCTGCAGCAAATCCGTGAGGGTGCGGCGGTTCGCCTCGTCCAGCGACCTGCCCGTCGGATTGTGGGCCTCGGGGAAGAGATAGAGCAGCTTCGGCCGGTTCTTCAGCGCCTTTTCGAGCTGTTTCATCTCCAGGCCGTGCTGCGTGGCCGCGACCGGGACGATCCGCGCATTGCGCCGGCGAAACGCCTCCAGCGAGCCGCGGTAAACGGGATCCTCGACCACGACCGCATCGGATGCGTCGACCATGGCGTTGGCGAGAAGCCAGACCGCCTGCTGCGCGCCGCTGGTGATGAGGATGTTGTCAGGATGGGTCGGCAGGCCCAGATCCGCATAGTAGCGCGCCACGGCCCAGCGAAGCGCGGGCAGGCCGGAGGCGTCATAGCCCAGGCCCGCCGCGAGGCTGGCAAGGTCCGTGCCGCGCAGCGCCGCCAGCATGTCCGTCAGGATCGGCGAGGGCGGCAGGGCGCCGCTGGTCATGTCGATATCCTGGGGAAGGGCCAGCACTTCGCCGACAAGGCGCGTGTGCGCGGCACCAGAAGCGGCGGCGGGCGCGGTGATGCGATGGCCGCTGCCGTGGCGACTGTCGAGCACGCCGGCATCGCGCAGCGACGCATAGGCCGCGACCACGGTGCCGCGGCTGACCGCGAGCGCCGTCGAGAGGCTTCGTTCGGACGGCAGCAGGCCGCCGATCGGCACTTCCCGCGCCGCGATCAGTCGGGCCAGTGCCAGGCTCAACTGCTGGCTGACCTTGCCGTCCGCCCCGCGCCAGTTGCCGATGAGCCGGCTGATCCTTGCTGGTGAAATCCTGTTCATTGCTGGTCCACTTCTCGCCAAGTGGACTTTGTCAGAAGCCGAGGATTAGAGCAACTTGGTCTGCGAGGAATGGAGTGAGTTTCCGACGAGGAGGCTCAAGGGAGGAAAAATGGGTTCTTTTGCCACCAGGGGCGAGCATGCCCCGCTGGCCGTGCGGCATGTGGTGCCGACCCGGTCGCATGCCGGCAAGCGTTATCTGGTTCTCGGCGGTGCCGGTGGCGCCGGCAAGGCGGCCGCGGCATTGCTGGCGGCCGAGGGGGCTGCCGTCGTCATCGCGGATGTCCGTGAGCAGGCATTGAACGAAGCGATCGCCAGCCTCGGGCCGGATGCCGGCGCGGTCACCGGCGTCGTGGTGGATCTCGGCGATGCCGCCTCCGTCGCGGCTGCGATCGAGCAGGCCACCGAAAAGCTCGGCGGCATCGACGGCCTCGTCAATTGCGCGGCTATCGTGCGCCATGTCGATCCGCTCGAAACGCCGTGGAGCGACTGGGAGCGCATCTTCTCCATCAACGTCTTCGGCGCCTTCGAGGCGGCCCGGCTGGTCGCCAAGGCCATGATCGCCCAAGGCATCAAGGGGGCCATCGTCAACGTGGCATCCGAGGCTGGCAAGAAGGGCCATACCCAGTCGCTGGCCTATAGCGCCAGCAAGGCGGCGATGATCAACTTCACCCGCGTGCTGTCCGAGGTGCTTGCGCCAAACGATATCAACGTCAACTGTGTCTGCCCCGGCGGCATGGCGACGGACATGTTGCGCGAGGTTGCCGTCGCCTATGGCGATCTGGTCAGCCAGGCGCCCGACGAGGTGTTCAAGCAGCTGATCAGCTCGCAATTGCGCCGGCATATCGATCCCACCGAGCTGGCGCGGACGATCTCGTTCCTGCTCAGCGACGACGCGATGATCATTCGCGGCCAGGCGATCAATACCGATGGCGGCGACACGCCCTACTGACGCGCCGCGCCGCCGGCGCACCTCATCAATCCGCGATATCAAGCTTATGGAGTCCACAATGACGACTGCCAGCAAGTTCCTGCATCTGTGCCTCGGTTCCGTTTTTTCCCTCGCCGCCACCTTCGTTCCGGCCAAGGCCGAGGATGTATCCTACGTGCTGGTGACGCCCAGCCGCATCGGCGTGAACAAGTTCCTCGGTCTCGGTAAGACCGGCATCGAGAAGGCCGCCGAAGCCCAGGGCGTCAAGGCCCGCATCTTCGAGGGCACCGATCCCTCGACCCGCCGCCAGAACGTTCAGGCGGCCATCGACATGAAGGCGCCGATTGTCGCCGTCATGGGTTTCGAATTCGGCGATATCGTCGCCGACCTCGCGCCTGAAAATCCCGAGACAAAGTTTGTCATCGTTGATACCTGCATTCCTGAAGCGCCCGAAAATGTCTATTGCGCGGTGTTCCGCGAGCAGGAGGCCGCCTATCTCGCGGGGGCGGAGGCGGCGCTGACATCGACCAGCAAGACGGTCGGGGTGATCGGCGCGCTCGATATTCCTTTCCTGCATCGCTACACGGATTCCTTCGCGCTCGGCGCCAAGGCGGCGCGTGCGGATGTCAACGTCCTGCCGACATCGTGGATCGGCGGCGACAATCCGTTCCAGGATCCGGTGCGCGCGCAGACGCAGGCGGCATTGCAGCTTTCGAACGGCGCCGACCGCATCTATGCCGTTGCAGCCGGCAGCAATGGCGGTGTCTTCAAGGCGGTGGCCGAGAAGGAAGGCGCCATGGCCATCGGCCTCGACGTCAACCAGTGCGGCGATGCGCCCGGCGCCATCCTCGACAGCACGCTCAAGCGCGTGGACGTCGTCCTGCCGGCCACCATCGACGGCATCCTGAAGGGTTCAGCCAAGCCGGTGGTCAGCTTCGGCCTCGCCGAAGGCGGGCTGCAACTGCTCGCGACGGCCGATGACGTTGCGTCATCCGGCTGCGTGATCGCCGGCAAGCCCGAGGTTATCACCCAGATCAAGGACATGCAGGCCAAGATCATTTCCGGTGAGATCGCCATTCCCGATCCGATGGCGCAGTGACGGGTCCGGAGTCGAGCGATGACCTTGCTCCAGATGAAAGGCATCACCAAGCGGTTCGGCAGCCTTGTCGCCAATGACGGCGTCAGCCTGTCGGTGAACGGCGGTGAAATCCATGCCGTGATGGGGGAAAACGGGGCGGGCAAGTCCACCCTGATGAACATCCTCTACGGCCTGCTGAAACCGGATGCCGGCGAGATCCTGATCGACGGCAAGGCGATGGATTTTTCAAGCCCGCTCGGCGCCATCGCGGCTGGGGTCGGCATGGTCCACCAGACATTCCGGCAGTTTCCTAACCTCACGGTCTGGGAAAACCTGGTGTTCCACAACGAGCCCGGCAACGGTCCTTTCGTTTCCGCAGATGCCGCGCGCGATTTCGTGCGGCATCTCGGAAAAAAGCATGGTCTGGAGATCGATCCCGACAGCCGCGTCCGCGATCTGGCCGTCGGCATCCGCCAGCGGCTGGAGATCCTGAAAGCGCTGTCGCGCCAGGCGCGCATCCTCGTCCTCGACGAGCCGACGGCGGTGTTGACGCCGCAGGAGCGCGACAGCCTGTTTGCGGCGATGCGGCATCTGGCGGCTCAGGGCATGGCGCTGGTCCTCGTCACCCACAAGATCCCCGAGGTCGTCGCCGTCACCGACCGGATCACGGTCATGCGCGACGGGCGGCTGTCCGGCACGCTGATCACCAGGGAAACCAGCGAAGCCGAGATCATCCGCGCGATGATCGGGCGAAACGTCCCGCCGACCGTCGCGCCGAAGATGACGCCGACGGCCGAGCCAATGCTCGCGGTTCGAAACCTCTCCGTGCGGAAGGGCGACATCGCGGTGGTCGACAACGTGTCGTTCGACGTCCGGCCGGGCGAGATCGTCGGCATTGCCGGCGTTTCGGGAAACGGCCAGCCGCAACTGATATCGGCGGTGACCGGCCTTGAGGCCGCCACCGGCGAGGTCGTCGTTGCCGGGCGGGATGTTTCCGGCCTCTCGATTGCGCAGCGTCGTTCCGCCGGCATTTCCTATGTGCCGGAGGACCGTCACCTGACGGGCACCGCGCCGGCCGCGTCGATTGCCGAAAACATCGTTTTCGGCAGGCATCGCGGCGCGGCGGCCTCGAAGCGTGGCTTCCTGCGCAAGGAGGCGATCCGGGCGCAGGCGCGCAGGCTGATCGAGCAGTTCCGGGTGAAAGCCGCCTCCGAGCAGGTGCCGGTCGGCTCGCTCTCGGGCGGCAACATGCAGAAGGTGGTGATCGCCCGTGAGATCGAGCATGGCGCGCCGCTGATCGTCATCGAGGAGCCGACGCGCGGGGTCGATGTCGGGGCAATCGAGTTCATCCACAAGACGCTGATCGCCGAACGGGACAAGGGCCGCGCCATTCTGGTGGTCTCGTCCGACCTCACCGAATTGCTCGCGCTCTCCGACCGCATCCTCGTGATGTTCGAGGGCCGCATCAATGCCGGCCTCACCGGCAGCGACATGAACGAAAACACCATCGGCACATGGATGATGGGGGGAGTGCAAGGCACATGACGGCAGGCAGCCTCGATACAAAATCCCGTCTGGCGGCCATCCTGCTTTCCATCGCGGTGGCGGTCGTCCTTGGCGGCTGCGTCGTTCTCTCGACCGGCGCCAATCCGCTGTCGGTCTATCTGGAAATCGTCAAGGGGGCCTTCGCCGGACGCGGGCTGGCGGAAACGCTCGCCCGCTGCGTGCCGCTGGTCGGCATGGCGCTTGCTGTCGCCATCGCCTTGCGCGCCGGCCTCGTCAATCTCGGCGGCGACGGGCAGATGCTGGTCGGCGGGCTGGCGGCGGTGCTGGTCGCGCTCTATCTGCCCGTCCCGGGCCCGGCAAGGGCGGCTCTGGCCTTGATCGCCGCCATGGGTGCGGGCGGTCTCTATGCCTGGATCGCCGCCATCCTGCAGCTTGGCCTTGCCATCCCGTTCCTGATCGCAAGCCTTCTGATGAGCTACATCGCCCGGGGCGTGACATCCTATCTGGTCCGCTATCCCTTGCGCGATCCCGCGACGGGCATGCCGGAAACCCATCGCGTTCTTTCCTCCGCGCGCCTTCCCAATGCCATTCTCGATCTGCCGATCAGCATGGGCATGGTGATCATGGCCGTGGTTGCGATCGCCGTGATCGTCAACGACAGGAGCGGCGTCAACGGCTTCGAGTGGCGCATCACCGGCCTCAATCCGCGCTTCGCCCAATATTCGGGAACGAACCTGCCGCGACAGACGCAGCGGGTCGCCTTCCTCAGCGGCGCTTTGGCCGGTCTCGCCGGCGCCCTGCTCATCCTCGGCCAGCAATACCGCTTCACCGACGGCGCCCTGCTGGCGCCCGGCTATACCTGGTCGGGGCTGATGGCGGCGGTGCTTGCCATGGCGAGCCCGGTTGCGACCGTCGTCGTCTCCGTCTTCTTCGCGGCCTTGCAGGTGGGCGGTTTCGCCATGGAGCGGACGCTCGGTCTTCCCGCCGTCCTCACCTGGGTTCTGCAGGCCTTGATCATCCTCTGCCTTGCCGCCCGCCCGGTTCTTTTCAGGAAGCGACGGACATGATCGACATGCTTCTCTCGCAGGTTCTCGATCTGATGACGCCGGTGCTGCTGGCGGCCATGGCCGGCGCGTTGTGCGAGCGCGCCGGGGTGTTCAACATCGCGTTGGAAGGCAAGATGCTGGTCGGCGCTTTCGTGGCCGTCGCCGCCAGCATCGTCTTCGGTTCGCCGGTGCTGGCGGTGCTGGCCGCCGTCGTCTGCACGGCGATCTTCGCCTTGCCGCTGGCGCTCGGCGGCGCGCGGTTCGGCGGCGATCCCATCGTCATCGGCATCGGGCTGAACCTGCTTGCCTCGGGGCTGACCACCTATCTGCTGAGCGCGCTCTTCGGGGTCACCGGCACGCTGGTCGATCCGACTGTTACCGCCCTGCCGCGCTTCGGCCTTGTGGCCCTTGCCGAAATTCCCGTGCTCGGCGCGATCCTTGGCGGCCATAGCGCGCTTGTCTATCTGTCGTGGCTGCTGGTGGTCGCCATCCATGTCTACCTGTTCCGGACACGCTGGGGCCTGCGCCTGCGCGGCATCGGCGAGGTTCCGTCGGCCGCTGCCGCGATGGGCGCGAATGTCAGCCGGTACCAGACGTCGGTCGTCGTCGTGGCTGGCGGTCTTTGCGGGCTGGCTGGCGCCGTGCTGGCGCTCGGTTCCGTGGCGCTGTTTGCCGAAAACATGACGGCCGGGCGCGGCTGGATCGCCGTGGTCGCCGTGATGCTCGGACGCGCCCATCCGTTCGGCATCGCGCTTGCCTGCCTCGGTTTCGGCCTTGCCGATGCCGTCGGCCTGCGGCTGCAGGGGCAGGGATTGCCCAACCAGATCACCGACATCGCGCCCTACGCCATAACGCTGCTCGCCATGATCGGCCTCGGCCTGCGCGGGGCGGCGAAAAAGATGAGAAATGCTTAAGGAGGAAGGAATGAGCAAGACAATCTATGTGGCAGGCTCCTTCGATACGAAGGGCGACGAGCTGCGCTACGTCGCGCGGCTGATCCGCGAGCAGGGCCTGGCGGCCGTTCTCGTCGACCTGTCGACGGCGACGCCGGCCGGGGACGCCGATATCGATGCGAAGGCCGTCGCGGGTTTCCATCCGGGCGGAACGGCGGCCGTGTTTACCGGTGATCGCGGTTCCGCGGTCTCCGCCATGGGGCTGGCGTTCGAACGCTTCATCCTCTCGCGCGGCGATGTCGGCGGTATGATCGGGCTCGGCGGCTCCGGCGGCACGGCGATGGTTACGCAGGCCATGCGCGTCCTGCCGGTCGGCACGCCGCGCGTGATGGTCTCGACCGTCGCCGCCGGCAATGTCAGCGCCTATGTCGGCCCGAACGATATTTCCATGGTCAACTCGATCACCGATATCGCCGGCCTCAACCGCATTTCGCGGACGGTGCTTTCGAATGCGGCCAATTCCATCGCTGGCATGGTCCGCAACCGGCAGGAGGCCGACGGGGACGACCGGCCGGCGCTCGGCCTGACGATGTTCGGCGTCACCACGCCTTGCGTGACCCAGATCGTCGAGCAGTTGCGCGACCGCTTCGAATGCCTGGTGTTCCACGCCACGGGAATCGGCGGCCAGTCGATGGAAAAGCTTGCCTCCTCCGGCTATCTTGCCGGCGTCCTCGACGTCACCACGACCGAAGTCTGCGACCTCTTGTTCGGCGGCATCCTGCCGGCGACGGAGGACCGGTTCGGTTTCCTCGCCCAGTCGGACCTGCCCTATGTCGGTTCCTGCGGCGCGCTCGACATGGTCAATTTCGCCGGCATCGACACCGTTCCGGAGAAATACCGCCACCGCAATCTCTATATCCACAACCCGCACATCACCCTGATGCGCACCACGCGCGACGAGAACGTGGCGATGGGCAAGTGGATCGGCGAGCGCCTCAACCGCAGCATCGGCCCGGTCCGCTTCCTTCTTCCGCTGGGCGGCGTGTCGCTGCTCGATGCGCCCGGGCAAGCGTTCCACGATCCGGAGGCCGATGCCGCCCTGTTCGAGGCAATCGAAAGCACCGTGCAGCAGACCGACCAGCGTCAGGTTCTGAGGGTGCCGCATGGGATCAATTCACCGGAGTTCAGCTCCGAAGTCGTTCGCCACTTCCATGACATCAGCAAGGGCCGCTCGCATGAAGTTTGACAGGAGCCAGTTGCTGGCTAAGTTCCGCCAGCAGATCGAAGCGAAGATTCCCATCATCGGCGGAGGCGCCGGCACCGGGCTTTCGGCCAAATGCGAGGAAGCCGGCGGTATCGACCTGATCGTCATCTACAATTCCGGCCGCTACCGCATGGCCGGGCGCGGCTCCCTGGCCGGCCTGCTTTCCTACGGCAATGCCAACGAGATCGTCATGGACATGGCGCGCGAGGTTTTGCCGGTGGTCAGGCACACGCCGGTTCTGGCCGGCGTGAACGGGACGGACCCTTTCTGCAATTTCGACCGCTTCCTCGATGAGCTGAAGGCGGTCGGCTTTGCCGGCATTCAGAACTTTCCGACGGTCGGCCTGATCGACGGCACGTTCCGCGCCAATCTTGAGGAGACCGGCATGGGCTACGGCCTCGAAGTCGATCTCATCCGGCTGGCGCACGCCAAGAATATGCTGACAACGCCCTACGTTTTTTCAGTTGAGGATGCGCGCGCGATGACCGAGGCCGGCGCCGATATCGTCGTCGCCCATATGGGACTGACGACGGGCGGATCGATCGGGGCGGACACGGCGCTGACGCTGGAGGCCTGCGTGGAGAAGATCAACGCCATCGCCGCCGCCGCCCATGGCGTCAATCCCGATATCATCGTCCTGTGCCATGGCGGCCCCATCGCTGAGCCGGAGGATGCCCGCTTCATCCTGGAACGGTGCCCGGGCTGCCACGGCTTCTACGGCGCCTCCAGCATGGAACGCCTTCCCGTCGAAAAGGCCCTCGTCGACCAGACGAAGGCATTCAAGAATCTTGTCATCCAGCATTAAGCATTCCGGCGAACAGGGTTCGCCGGAATGCTCTATCCTTTTGTTTTTTCGCATTGTCCGACGCCGAAGCGATCCCGCTTCGGCTGGAGATGCTCTAGGAGAAAAAAGTGGCCAAGGCTTATGCAAGTGCAGTCATCGATGCCCCGATCGAAACGGTCTGGAAAATGGTCCGCGATTTCAACGGCCTGCCGAACTGGCATCCGGCAATTGCCAGAAGCGAGATCGAGGATGGCTTGAGCGGCAGCGATGTCGGCTGCATCCGCTCGTTCTACCTGACCGACGGCGCCCATGTGCGCGAGCAGCTTCTTTCGCTCAGCGATAGCGATCATGCCCTGACCTACAGCTTCGTGAAGCCCGCTTTCCCCGTGACGAATTATATCGCCGGCATAAGGCTGCTTCCGGTCACCGACGGAAACCGGACCTTCGCCGAATGGACGGCGACCTTCGACGAAGAGCCGGCGGATGCCGGAAAATACGTGGAAATCGTCTCCACCCACGTCTTCGCCGCCGGCTGGAAAGCGCTCCAGGCAAAGATCTCCGGCTAAATCCGACGCATCGAGCCAACCCAGGCGGGCGCAACTTGGCGCCCGCCTGTATAGACGTGGCAGGCCAGCCCCTGCGGCGAGGTCATCACTGTGCCGCTTTACAATTCATCCTCGGGCACGACGCTGGCGAGGGCAATGGCCACCGATTGTCCTGCATGCCAACTGCTCGGCACGGTCGGCCTGGTGTATTTCAGTCGGGGGGTCGTCTTGATATGGGAGCTGACCATCATCTCGGGCGGGCGGGCTTTCCCGCTGTCACCGGCGATCGGCTGGCGGGTGTTTTTTTAACCAGGTCCAGCTCCATCGTGAGCTGGCCGACTTTACGTTCGAGCGCCGCAATGTGGGCCTCGTGCTCCGGATGACGCTGGCCTCTGCCTCTTCATCGTTCGGCTCGCCACGATCGAACTGCGTCAGCCATAGTTGGATGAGGTTGGCCGAAACGCCATAAGCGCGCTGTGCGTCGCGTCGTCCGATGACGCCGTTTCGGATATCCTGGCAAAGCTGCAACTTGAACGTATCCATCCGGCGAAGGCCGCGGGGTTTATGATTTCGGCTCGTCTGCCATGATGCGTTCGATCCTTGTGGGATCGCATTGCTCGTCCACAAGGAACTGTCGGACACCGCCATCCCAGGTGCGGATATCGGCGAGGAATTCCTTTAGG
>JAFKJU010000049.1 GCA_017305935.1 Hyphomicrobiales bacterium
GACGTGCCGAAGATCGTCGACTGGTACATGGAGGGCAAGATCCAGATCGACGCGATGATCACCCACACCATGCCGCTCGACGACATCAACAAGGGTTTCGACCTGATGCACAAGGGCGAGAGCATTCGCGGCGTCGTGGTCTATTGATGACCACACCCGCCTATAGCATCGACGTGCGGAGATTGGACGCCTTCTCCGCCGTCGAGCTCTACGCCCTGCTGAAGCTGCGGGTCGACGTCTTCGTGGTCGAGCAGGCTTGCGCCTATCCGGAACTCGACGGCAAGGACGGCGAGGCGCTGCACCTGCGCCTGCTGATCGACGGCGAGGCCGCAGCCTATGCGCGGCTGTGGCGACCGGCGGGCAAGCCGCCACGCATCGGCCGGGTGCTGGTGTCGCCCGACCACCGCGGAAAACGCCTCGGCGATGCGCTGATGCGCGAGGCGATCCGGGCCTGTGAGTCGCATTTTTCCGGCGAGCCGATCGCGCTTTCGGCGCAAAGCCATCTGGAGCGTTTCTATGCCTCCCTCGGCTTCGAGCCGACCTCACCGGAGTATGTCGAGGACGGCATTCCGCATATTGACATGCAGCGTCCTGTCGTGAGCGAAACGGAACGATGATCTACGTCGACGCGGATGCCTGCCCGGTCAAGCCGGAGATCCTGAAAGTCGCCGAGCGGCACACCATCGAGGTGACCTTCGTCGCCAATTCGGGACTGCGCCCCTCGCGCGACCCGATGGTGCGCAACGTCATCGTTCCCGGCTCCTTCGATGCCGCCGACGACTGGATCGCCGAGCGCGCCGGCGAGGGCGACATCGTAATCACCGCCGACGTGCCGCTGGCCGGGCGTTGCGTCGCGCGCGGCGCGCTGGTCACCGGCCCTTCCGGCCGCGTCTTCGACCCGGGCAATATCGGCATGGCCACCGCGATGCGCGATCTCGGCGCGCATTTGCGGGAGACCGGCGAAAGCAAGGGCTACAATCCTTCCTTTTCCGCCCGCGACCGCTCGAATTTTCTCGAAACGCTCGAACGGCTCTGCCGCCGGGCAAAGACCATACCCAGGAACACCGGAGAGTGATCCCATGAAAATCCTGTCGCAAAACGCCGCTTTCGGCGGCATGCAGGGCGTCTATGCCCATGATTCCGAAGCCTGCCAGTGCGAGATGACCTTCGCCGTCTTCGTGCCGCCGCAGGCAATCGAAAAGCCCTGCCCTGTCCTGTGGTATCTGTCAGGCCTGACCTGCACCCACGCGAACGTCATGGAAAAAGGCGAATATCGCCGCCTCGCCGCCGAGCTCGGCCTGATCATCGTCTGCCCCGACACCAGCCCGCGCGGCAACGACGTGCCGGACGAACTGACCAACTGGCAGATGGGCAAGGGCGCCGGCTTCTATCTCGACGCCACGCAAATGCCCTGGGCGACGAATTTCCGCATGTATACCTACATCACCGAGGAACTGCCGAAGCTGGTCGCCGAGCATTTCCGCGTCGACATGGACCGGCAGGGCATTTTCGGCCATTCCATGGGCGGTCACGGCGCCATGACCATCGCGCTGAAGCACCCGGAACGTTTCCGCAGCTGCTCCGCCTTCGCCCCCATCGTCGAGCCTTCCACCGCCCATTGGTCGGTCGATGCCTTCGAGAAATACCTCGGTGCCGACAAGGCCGCCTGGCGCCCCTACGACGCCTGCGCGCTGGTCGCCGACGGTGCCCGCTTCCCGGAATTCCTGATCGACCAGGGCAAGGCCGACAGCTTCCTCGAAAACGGCCTGCGCCCCTGGCTGTTCGAAGAGGCGATCAAGGGCACCGGTATCGGCCTGACGCTGCGCATGCACGAGCGTTATGACCACTCCTACTACTTCATCTCCACCTTCATGGACGATCACTTGCGCTGGCATGCGCAACGACTCGCCTGACGACAGCACCCATGTGAACTTGGCCCAAATCCCCCTTGCCCGGTCTGCGAATGCCGGGCATAAGGACACCAACGCAGACGACTGCGCTGTCCGCCCGACCTTCGGCGGACAACCACGTCGCGGGGACGGCCTCGCTCACTTCTCCGCCATGTCTAAAGCATGGCGGCTGAGCATGGAGAGAGATATGGCTTGGTTCCTGCTTTTGATCGCCGGACTGCTCGAAGTCGGCTGGTCGGTCGGCCTGAAATTCACCGATGGCTTCAGCCGTCCCATCCCCACCGCATTGACCGTCATCAGCATGGTCGCCAGCGTCGTCCTGCTGGGGCTTGCAGTAAAGACCCTGCCGCTCGGCACGGCCTATGCGATCTGGACCGGCATCGGCACGGTGGGCGCGGTGACGCTCGGGATTTTCCTGTTCGGCGAGCCGGCAACGGCCGCGCGCCTTGCCTGCATCGGCCTGATCATCGCCGGCATTGCCGGGCTGAAGCTCGCGGCCTGACCGCCCCTACTGCTGTACGCTGGTGGCGGGGCACGGATCGGCCGCGCCCGTGCCGCAGGCCGTCGTTGCCGGTGCATTGCCAGCCGGCGGCTTGATCGAAATGCGCCCCTGCGCGCCGGCCTCGAGATCGGAGCCGGCGGTATGGCTTTCCTTCTTCGATGCGGCGGGTTTCGCCTTGGCGACAGCCGGAGCGGGCGCGGTTACCGGCAGCGTCATTTCCTCCGCCTTCCGCTTGGCCGGCTTAGCCGCCTTGTCCTCGGCATCGAGCTTCGCCTGGACCGAGGGCGCGATGAAATCGTCCTGAACCTGCGGAGCGGCGGAAACGCGCGCGGGCGCCTCGTCCTCGATATCGGGCGCCGGAGCGGCCGGACGCGGCGGGAAGCGTTGCGGGCTCACATAAGCCGTCGGCGGCGTCATCAGCGAGAAGACATATCGGATGCGGGCAGCGATGGTCTCCGCCAGGAATTCCTCGGTGCCGGCCGAAGGCAGGCTGTAATTGATCGCCTTGAAGCCGCCGGTCGCAAACACCGCGCCGCTATCGACCGAGACGACGTCGACAGTGAAATCCGCCTCGTTGCGGTCATGTCCCTCGCCGAGGCCGAGCGCCACGCGATCGATGCGCACGGTCAGAACGACGCGCGGCGCCGGCTCGTAGCGGCGGGTGACGGCGATCGCATCCGAGACGCGCCGATCGACACCGCCGATCACGCCCGTGGCGTTGCGGGCGGTGGCGAAGACGGTCACGTCCCGCACATCATAGAGCGGCGCCCGCTCCTCCTGCAGGTTGCGCTTCATCGCGGCACAGGATGCGACGACAGCGAGCAGCAGCAGAAAGACCGTGCGAAAGAAGAGATGTGCCATGATGCGAATCCAGCGCAGACGAGATTTTCCCGCAGGATTCGCCTTTATGGTTAAGGAAATAATAAATCGCCGACGATTTTGTTAAAGATGAGGCTCAGGCCCGCATCGCGGCAAAGGCGGATGCGGCGGCGGCGGCTTCCGCGCGGCGCAACGCCCGGCGCTTTTCCGCTTCCTCGTCGCTGCCCCAATGCTCGATGGTCCAGTCCTCTTCCAGATGCGCCAAGGCCCAGATTTCGTCGAGCGAAAACGCTCCCCGCGCAAAAGCCAGCGCCAGCAGCGCCGAGCCGGTCAGCGTCGTCAGCGTGTGCAGGCAGGCAAGTTCGATCGGCGTGTCGTGCGAACGCAGCACGACACCGAGCGCATCGATTGCCGCCTTCGGCTGTTCCTGATGGATGATGCCTTCGATCAGGAAGAAGCGCGCGCCGGCAGTTTGCGCGGCCCAATCCAGCACCGGATCCCACTGTTCGGCCTGGCGCTGCACCAGTTCGCGCGGCTCGCCGGCGCGGTAGAAGAGCATGTCGTTGGACGCGAAACGCAGGATATCCTCGAACACCGCCTGGGGATCGTCGGCGATGCCGTCGATGGCGGTGTTGACGAGGCGCGTCACCGGCATCGTGCCCGGATCGATGTCTTCGCCTTGTGCATCCCATTCGCCCCTGACGATCTCGGCGAGCGCCGCGGTCGGTAGCCGCAGCGGCCGCTTGGCCGGTGTGCGCACGCCGCGGCCATCGAGCAGCACCGCATGTTCGCCATCGATCTCCTCGACGGAAACCGTCTTGTAGAAACGCTTCGGCAGCGGCTTCTGCATCTGGATTTGCGCCCGGCGGGCGGGATCGGGATGGCTCAACCCCTCGGTGAGGTCGTTCAACAAATCACGCATGTCGTCCTGCCTTATCCAATATAGCGCAGCAGCTCTTGCGGATGATCGAGGATCGCATCCGCGCCCGCCGCGCGCAACGCCTCGACCGAGGCATACCCCCAGGACACGCCGATGGCGCGGGCTCCGGCGGCCTTCGCCATCTGCATATCGTAAACCGCGTCGCCAATGACAAGGGTGTCCTTCGCATCCATGCCGGTTTCGCGGCAGCATTCGCTCACCATCGCCGGATGCGGCTTGGAAGGGCAATCGTCGGCGGTGCGCGACACGATGAAATGCGGCCGGAAGCCATGCGCATCAAACACCGTATCCAGCCCGCGCCGGGATTTTCCGGTGACGGCGCCAAGCAGCAGCGCATCGCGCTGACAGAGCGTATCGATCAACGGCCGGATGCCGTCGAACAGCAACTCGGTGTGCTGCGCCTCGGCGCGCACCCCGGCGAAGATCGACTTGTAGTGCGCCGCCATGGCGATGGCTTCCTCGTCGACATGCTCACGGGCGAGAACCCGGGCGATCGCCAGATCGAGCGACAAGCCGATGACGCCCTTGGTAACGCCGAGCGCCGGCCGCTCGAAGCCGAACTGCGTCAGCGTTCGCGCCATTACCTCATGGATCAGCCCGGCGCTGTCAACCAGCGTGCCGTCGCAGTCGAACAGCACAAGTTGCATCAATCGTCCTCGCCCACGCGGTCGGTGTCGAAGCCGAGCAGGTTCCAGCTCTGCACCATATGCGGCGGTAGCGGAGCGGTGACACGCAGGCGCCCGCCATTCGGATGCGGTATGTCGATATGGCGGGCATGCAGATGCAACCGCTTCTGGATGCCGCCCGGGAAATCCCAGTTGGGATCATCGATAAAATATTTGGGATCGCCGATGATCGGATGGCCCATATGCAGCGCATGGACGCGAAGCTGGTGGGTACGGCCGGTATAGGGCTCCATCTCCAGCCAGGCGAGACGTTGCGCCGCCGTTTCCAGCACGCGGTAATAGGAGACGGCGTGATCGGCGCCCTCCTCGCCATGCTTGGCGATACGCATCCGGTCGCCGTCCGGCGTCTGTTCCTTCACCAGCCAGGTGGAGATGCGGTCCTCGTGCTTGCGCGGCACGCCCTTGACCAGCGACCAGTAGGTCTTCTTGGTATCGCGCTCGCGGAAGGCTGCGGTCAGCTTCTGCGCCGCGCCGCGTGTGCGCGCCACGACGAGCACGCCCGAGGTGTCGCGGTCGATGCGATGCACCAGGCGCGGCTTCTCGCCCTTCTGGCTGGTCCAGGCTTCCAGCATTTTATCGATGTGCCGGTTGACGCCGGAACCGCCCTGCACGGCAAGACCGGCCGGCTTGTTGAGCACGATGACCTTGTCGTCCTCATGCAACAACATGCGCGACAGAAGCTCCGCATCGCCGGAATGTTTCAGCTCGCGCCCGGCGATCGGCCCGCTCTTCGCCGCCTTGAGATCGATGTCGATCGGCGGCACGCGCACCACCTGCCCCGGCTCGACACGCGTATCGGTCTTGACCCGGCCGCCATCGAGACGAACCTGGCCGGAGCGCAGCAGCTTCTGCAATTGCCCGAAGCCGAGGCCGGGATAATGAATCTTGAACCAGCGGTCCAGCCGCATTCCGGCCTCGTCCGCGTCGACGGTGATATGCTCGATGCCAGCCATGCCGACCTTTCCGATTTCTGCGCGTAACCTGCGCTTGTTGCTGCCCCTGTAGAGCATTTTGGCGCAAAGGTGAAATCGGAATCGGAAAATGTTGCTTTAGAGCAGGCTGCGGATCGCAGCCATGCCGGCAAAGGTGGCGGCAAGCGACAGGACGACGCTGGCCAGCACATAGACCGCCGCCGTCGTCACCTGCCCGCGCTCATAAAGCGCGATGGTATCCAGCGAGAAGGCCGAGAAGGTGGTGAAGCCGCCGAGGAAACCGGTGACCAGCAGCAGGCGCAGTTCCATCGAGGCGTTGAAGCGCCGGGCGATCAGCTCGGCCAGCAGGCCGATGGCGAAGGAACCGACGAGATTGACGATCAGCGTTCCCCAGGGAAAGGCAAGGCCAAGCACGCGGACAGACCAGACACCGACCAGATAGCGGGCTACCGAACCGACGGCGCCGCCGGCTGCGACAAGTACGACATGCATGCCTTTTCCTCTTTCCGGCTGGTCTCACGCAAGATGGGGCGAATCGCCCAGACCGCATTATCTTAACGGCCAGCAAACCGCAGTTTAAGTAAAGCTTTAGCTTTCCGCTTAAATCAGCGGGAACGCCTGTCTGCTAAGCTTGTGCTTCGATGAGCTGGAATGGATTTCACGCGATGACGCAGGTGGTGACAGTTTCCGCGAATACGGCAGCCTATGCGATGGAGGCCCTGAAGCCGGCGCCGCGCGTGCCGCGCAAGCAGTTTGTTCAGGAAGCCGTCAAGAACTACGAAACCGCCCGCAACGGCGGCGAAGAAGGAGGCACCGATGTCATCCGCGCCGCCTCCGCCGAACTGGCGATGATGAATTTCAACGACCATCATCCCCACGCCACCATCCAGGAGGCGCTGGAAGCCTATCGCGACGTCTCCGAGGAAGCCGTCCCACCTGACGTTGAGTAAGATCCAGGATTCGAATCGTTAAACTTTTCTTTTAATGCATTGTTATTGAATAGATAAATAGTTCTTCATCCGCCACGCTATCATGCGCGGCGGCTTTTTTCATGCGCATCCGCCAGCATTACGGAGTTCGCCGAGAGCGACGATTTTTTGCGTCGCAACGACATTTGCCCTTGCCAAGCGGGGGACTTGCTCGATAATCCAGAGACAACATCACCTGTTGGGAGAAGCCGTTTCAATACGGTGCCGAAGGAGCAACCGCCCCGGAAACTCTCAGGCAAAAGGACCAACAGGGCCGACAGGAACTCTGGAGAGAAACCGGCTCGCAAGAGACCGGTGCGCCGAAGGGATAACAATCTCAGGCAAAGGGACAGAGGGGGCTCGATCATCGCGGCCGCATGGCCGCATCGGTAGAGCCCGCGTGACTCGCGCATAACCCTGGAGGCGTTCGTGTGAACGACCATGCCGAACTGAAAACCACCCCTCTCCACGCCCTGCATCTGGAGCTTGGCGCCCGCATGGTGCCCTTCGCGGGCTATGACATGCCGGTGCAATATCCGGCCGGCGTGCTCAAGGAGCATCTGCAGACCCGCGCCGCCACCGGCCTGTTCGACGTCTCCCATATGGGCCAGGTGATCGTGCGCGCCCGTTCCGGCGACAATGCCGATGCGGCCCGCGCGCTGGAAAGCCTGGTGCCGGTCGATGTGCTCGGCCTCGGCGAGGGCCGGCAGCGTTATGCCCTCTTCACGGACGAGAATGGCGGCATTCTCGATGACCTGATGATCGCCAATCGCGGCGACCATTTCTTCGTGGTCGTCAACGCCGCCTGCAAACAGGCCGATGTCGCCCATATGGTGAAACGGATCGGCGACACCTGCGAAATCACCCTGCTGGACGACCGGGCGCTGCTGGCGCTGCAGGGACCGCGCTCGGTCGACGTGCTGGCCGAATTGTGGGCCGATGTCGCCCATATGCGCTTCATGGACGTCGCGGAATGTCATCTGCACGACCAGCCCTGCATCATTACCCGGTCCGGCTATTCCGGCGAGGATGGTTTCGAAATCTCCCTGCCCGCAATCTATGCCGAGGATGTCGCAAGGCGGCTTCTCGAACATCCAGACGTCCAGCCGGTCGGCCTTGGCGCCCGCGATTCGCTGCGCCTCGAAGCCGGGCTCTGCCTCTATGGCAACGACATCGACCGCACCACATCGCCGGTCGAGGCCGGGCTCGAATGGGCGATCCAGAAGGTACGCCGCAAGGGCGGCGCCCGCGCCGGCGGCTTCCCCGGCGCGGCGCGTATCCTGGACGAGCTGGAGCACGGCGCCGCGCGCCGCCGCGTCGGCCTCAAGCCGGAGGGCAAGGCACCGGTGCGCGCCCCCGCCGCGCTGTTTGCCGACCCGGAAGGCCGCGAGGAAATCGGCCGCGTCACCTCCGGCGGCTTCGGCCCGAGCGTCGAAGGCCCGGTCGCCATGGGTTACCTGCCCGTCGACAAAGCCGCCCCCGGCACGCTCGTCCATGCCGAGGTGCGCGGCAAATACCTGCCCGTCACCGTCGCCGCATTGCCCTTCATCACCCCCGGCTACAAACGCTGAACGCCTCCAGAGGAAAACACCATGCTGAAATTCACCGTCGAACACGAATGGCTGCAGCTTGACGGCGACGTCGCCACCGTCGGCATCACCCGCCATGCCGCAGAACAGCTCGGCGATCTCGTCTTCGTGGAACTGCCGGATGTCGGCGCGACGTTCTCCAAGGGAGACGATGCCGCCACAGTCGAATCCGTCAAGGCCGCCTCGGAAGTCTATTGTCCGCTCGATGGCGAAATCGTCGAAGTCAACGCCGCCATCACCGCCGATCCGTCGCTGGTCAATTCCGATCCGCAGGGCGCCGGCTGGTTCTTCAAGCTGAAGCTCGCCAATCGCGCCGACGCCGATACGCTTCTCGACGAAGCGGCCTATCTGGAGCAGATCGCCTGATGTCCTCCCCCAAGGAATTTTCCTTCACCGATTACCAGCCCTACGATTTCGCCAATCGCCGCCATATCGGCCCTTCGCCGGCGGAAATGGCAGATATGCTGAAGGTGCTGGGCTATGACAGCCTCGATGCGCTGATCGACGACACTGTGCCAGGCGGCATCCGCCAGCAGGCGCCGCTCGTCTGGGGCGCGGCCATGACCGAACGCGAGGCGCTCGACCGCCTGCGCGAGATCGCCGGCCGCAACAAGCATCTGGTCTCGCTGATCGGCCAGGGCTATTACGGCACGATCACGCCGCCGGTCATCCAGCGCAACATCCTGGAAAACCCCGCTTGGTACACGGCCTATACGCCCTACCAGCCGGAAATCAGCCAGGGCCGCCTCGAAGCGCTGCTCAACTATCAGACCCTCGTCACCGATCTCACCGGCCTCGACGTCGCCAATGCCTCGCTGCTCGACGAGGCGACCGCCGCCGCCGAAGCCATGGCCATGGCCGAACGCGTTGCCAAGTCGAAGGCCAAAACTTTCTTCGTCGACGAGAATTGCCACCCGCAGACCATCGCCGTGCTGAAGACCCGCGCCGAGCCGCTCGGCTGGCAGATCGTCCTCGGCGACCCGCAGGCCGCGCTCGATCCGCAGGCCGTATTCGGCGCCATCTTCCAATATCCCGGCACCTATGGCCACCTGCATGATTTCAGCGATATCATCGGCAAGCTGCATGCCGCCGGCGCGATTGCCGTCATGGCCGCCGATCCGCTGGCGCTGGCGCTTTTGAAATCACCCGGCGAAATGGGCGCCGATATCGCCATCGGCTCGATGCAGCGCTTCGGCGTGCCGGTGGGCTATGGCGGGCCGCATGCCGCCTATATGGCGGTGAAGGATACGCACAAGCGCTCGATGCCCGGCCGTCTCGTCGGCGTGTCCGTCGATAGCCGCGGCAACCGCGCCTATCGCCTGTCGCTGCAGACCCGCGAGCAGCATATCCGCCGCGAAAAGGCGACGTCGAACATCTGCACCGCCCAGGTGCTGCTGGCGGTCATGGCCTCGATGTATGCCGTCTTCCACGGCCCCGAAGGCATCAAGGCCATCGCCCAGAGCGTCCACAAGAAGGCGGTGATGATGGCTGAGGGGCTAGAGCGCCTCGGTTACAAGGTCTCGCCTAGCGCCTTCTTCGACACGATCACCGTCGAGGTCGGCCATCTTCAGGGTCTGATCCTGCGCGCGGCGGAAGCGGAAGAGGTCAACCTGCGCAAGATCGGTGACGACCGCATCGGCATGAGCCTCGACGAGCGCAGCCGTCCGGCGACGCTGGAGGCCGTCTGGCGCGCCTTCGGCGGCGATTTCAAGATCGCCGATTTCACGCCCGGCTATCGCCTGCCCGAAAACCTGCTGCGCCGCAGCGGCTACCTCGCGCATCCGATCTTCCACATGAACCGCGCCGAAAGCGAGATGACCCGCTACATCCGCCGCCTGTCGGACCGGGATCTCGCGCTCGACCGGGCGATGATCCCGCTCGGCTCCTGCACCATGAAGCTGAATGCGACAGCCGAGATGTTGCCGATCACCTGGCCGGAATTTTCCGAAATCCATCCCTTCGTGCCGCAGCATCAGGCGCTCGGCTACAAGGAGATGCTGGACGATCTGGCGAAAAAGCTCTGCGCCGTCACCGGCTACGATGCCTTCTCCATGCAGCCGAATTCCGGCGCGCAAGGCGAATATGCGGGCCTGCTGACGATCCGCAACTATCACATCGCCAATGGCGACACCCATCGCGACGTCTGCCTGATCCCGACCTCGGCGCACGGCACCAATCCGGCCTCGGCGCAGATGGCCGGCATGAAGGTCGTCGTCGTCAAATCGACCGACAACGGCGATGTCGATATGGAGGATTTCCGTGCAAAAGCAGAGCAATACGCGCAAAACCTCTCCTGCTGCATGATCACCTATCCCTCGACGCATGGTGTGTTTGAGGAGACGGTGCGGGATATCTGCGACATCGTCCATGCCCATGGCGGCCAGGTCTATCTCGACGGCGCCAACATGAACGCCATGGTCGGGCTTTCCCGCCCCGGCGATATCGGCTCGGACGTCAGCCATCTCAACCTGCACAAGACCTTCTGCATTCCCCATGGCGGCGGCGGGCCGGGCATGGGCCCGATCGGCGTCAAGGCGCATCTGGCGTCGCACCTGCCAGGCCATCCGGAAACGGACGGTCGTGACGGCGCGGTCTCGGCCGCCCCCTTCGGCTCGGCCTCGATCCTGCCGATCTCCTGGAGCTACTGCCTGATGATGGGCGGCGAAGGGCTGACGCAGGCGACCAAGGTGGCGATCCTCAACGCCAACTACATCGCCGCCCGGCTGAAGGGCGCTTATGACGTGCTCTATACGGCGAAGAACGGGCGCGTCGCCCATGAATGCATCGTCGATACCCGCCCGCTGGTCGCCAGCAGCGGCGTCACCGTCGACGACGTCGCCAAGCGGCTGATCGATTGCGGCTTCCATGCGCCGACCATGAGTTGGCCAGTCGCCGGCACGCTGATGATCGAGCCGACCGAGTCGGAGACCAAGGCCGAGATCGACCGCTTCTGCGACGCCATGCTGGCGATCCGCGAGGAAGCCCGCGCCATCGAGGACGGCCGCATGGACCGGGAGAACAACCCGCTCAAGAACGCCCCGCATACGGTGGAAGATCTGGTCGGCGAATGGGACCGCCCCTATTCGCGCGAACAGGCCTGCTATCCGCCGGGCGCTTTCCGAGTCGACAAATACTGGTCGCCGGTCAACCGCGTCGACAATGTCTATGGCGACCGCAACCTCGTCTGCACCTGCCCCCCGGTCGAGGATTACCAGCAGGCGGCGGAATAAGCTTCCGCCATTGCGAACGAAGAAGGCCGCCGGAGCAATCCGGCGGCCTTCTTCGTTCGATCGGCAAAGCGGCCCGCCGGGCGGGCCGCCGCAAAAGCGATCAACGCTTGGAAATCGGCTGATAGTCGCGCTTCGGCGCGCCGGTATAGAGCTGGCGCGGACGGCCAATGCGCTGCTGAGGATCCTCGATCATTTCGTTCCACTGTGCGATCCAGCCGACGGTGCGGGCGAGCGCGAACAGAACGGTGAACATGGTCGTGGGGAAGCCCAGCGCCTTCAGCGTGATGCCGGAATAGAAGTCGATGTTCGGATACAGCTTCTTCTCGATGAAGTAGCTGTCCGTCAGCGCGATCTTTTCCAGTTCCATCGCGACTTCAAGCAGCGGGTCGTCCTTGATGCCGAGCTCCGTCAGCACTTCATGGCAGGTCTTCTGCATGATTTTCGCGCGCGGATCATAATTCTTGTAGACGCGGTGGCCAAAGCCCATCAGGCGGAACGGATCGTTCTTGTCCTTGGCGCGGGCCACATATTCCGGGATATGGTCGACGCTGCCGATTTCGGCGAGCATGTTGAGCGCCGCTTCGTTGGCGCCGCCATGCGCCGGGCCCCAGAGGCAGGCGATGCCGGCCGCAATGCAGGCGAAGGGGTTGGCGCCCGAAGAGCCGGCGAGGCGGACGGTCGAGGTCGATGCGTTCTGCTCATGGTCGGCGTGCAGGATGAAGATGCGGTCCATGGCGCGCGACAGCACCGGATTGACCACGTAATCCTCACAAGGCACGGCAAAACACATGCGCAGGAAGTTCGAGGCGTAATCCAGATCGTTCTTCGGATATACGAAGGGCTGGCCGATATGGTACTTGAAGGCCATGGCGGCGATGGTCGGCATCTTGGCGATCATGCGCAGCGACGCGACCATGCGCTGATGCGGATCAGTGATGTCGGTCGAGTCGTGATAGAAGGCGGAGAGCGCGCCGACCGTGCCGCACATGACGGCCATGGGATGCGCATCGCGGCGGAAGCCGGTGAAGAAGCGGCTCATCTGCTCATGCACCATGGTGTGGTGCGTGACGCGGTAATCGAAATCCTTCTTCTGGGCGGCGGTCGGCAGTTCACCGTAAAGCAACAGGTAGCAGACTTCCAGGAAATCGCCGTGTTCGGCAAGCTGCTCGATGGGATAACCACGATGGAGAAGCACACCTTCGTCGCCGTCGATATAGGTGATTTTCGACTCGCAGGCGGCCGTGGAGGTGAACCCCGGATCGTAGGTAAACGCGCCCGTGTTCTTGTAGAGCGACCCGATGTCGATGACGCTTGGGCCGATCGTTCCGTCCCTGACGGGGAGTTCTACGGATTTCGTTCCAAGTGTCAGTGCAGCGTCTTTATCCGTCATGCTGGTCCTCCGAACTGGCGGGATGGCGCCCTGAAAGCGCCACAGATTTTAACGTGGATGTAGCTATATGATAGAGAGGTTAATGCCAAGCTATACCCTCTTCCGTATTGTGCAATGCATAATTTTGCGGCAGCGCACTTAATCCGCGGCCTCTTCTTTCGCCACCCGGCCAAGGCCTGATGAACCGGCAAATCGGAGCGCGTAGCGGTTGCAAAATACGAGCAACCACTTCAAACTCCGCGCGAACAAGCCAGTGATTATCCGGCTATGGCTATAGAGACTGATTATAAGGCTGACATAGAGACGGCGAGAGGCCTTTCCGCCAGCTTTTCGTCGCCTGCCAGACGCCAGTCCAACCTGCCGGAAGCGCTTTCGCCATCGGCGACGCGACTCGCGATCCTTGTCTCATCCTGCGACAAAATGCTGCAAGAGGAAGGCGATCACGGTCGAATCTTTCTGTTCGTTCCTGTGCTCCTGGGAATCGGAGCCGCCTGCTGGTTCGCCGTCGGCGTCGAGCCGCCGCTCTGGGTGCTGCTCGCCGGGCTTCTCGCCTGCGCCTTGCTGGCGACGAAACTGCGCCATGCCGCCGGCATAAACCGCCGCATGGCTTGGGCGGCCGCCCTGATCCTCGGCGGCGGAGTTCTGGCGGCGGCCGAAAGCTGGCGCCTGCAGACCGTTATTCTCGATTCTCCTGTTACAGCGACCGTGATCGCCCGCATCGACCGACGGGAGGCTGCGGGCGCAGGCCGCTGGCGCTATCTCGTCCACATCCTCGACACTGAAAAACCCCGCTTGAAACGGCCACCCGAGCAGGTATCGCTGCTGATGCGCGGCCAGCCGGCGCCATTCGAAACCGGAACCGTGGTCAAGGGCCGGGCGCGGCTGTCGCCACCCTCCGGTCCAGCCCTGCCCGGCCTCAATGATTTCGCTTTCTCCGCCTATTTCGACGGCATCGGCGCCTATGGCTTCTGGCTCGGCAAACCGGAGGTCGCCGAACCGTCTGGCGCCGCCCGCCGCCCCGGCTTCATTCATTCCATCACCCTGTTCTTCTTCGACCTGCGCAGCGGCATCGGCGACCGCATTCGCGCAATCGTGCCCGGCGATGCCGGTGCCTTTGCAGCCGCCATCGTCACCGACGAAAGGCGGGCGATGTCGGAGGGAACGACCGAAGCGCTGCGCCTCTCCGGGCTTGCCCACATCATCGCCATTTCCGGGCTGAACATGGCGCTTGCCGCCGGCATCTTCTTCGTTGGTGTCCGCTCTATCTTCTCCCTGTTCCCCGGCTTCAGCCAGCGCTATCCAGTAAAGAAATTCGCCGCCGCCGGCGCGCTCATCATGGTCTGCGCCTATTACCTCGTCTCGGGTTTTGCGGTCTCCGCCGAGCGCGCCTTCCTGATGATGGCCATCCTGCTGATCGCCGTCCTGGTAGACCGCCCGTCGATCAGCCTGCGTAATGTCGCGCTTTCGGCCATCGTCATCATGGCCATGGCGCCCTCGGAAATCATGGGGCCTAGCTTCCAGATGTCCTTTGCCGCAACCCTGGCGCTGGTTTCCGGCTACAATCTCTGGAGCGGCCACTCTGCCGGGCGCGAGCCTGCCAGACGCCCCGTATCCGGCATCGCCACGGAAACTTGGAATTTCGTCGCCAGTGTCTTCCTCACCTCGCTGATCGGCAGTCTCTCGACATCGGTTTTCTCCATCGAACATTTTCACAAGCTGGCCACCTACGGACTTGCCGCCAATCTCGCCGCCATGCCGGTCATCTCATTCGTCGTCATGCCGGCTGGCTTGATCGGCATGTTGCTGATGCCCTTCGGTCTGGACGAATGGCCGATCGCTGTCATGGGCTGGGGTCTCGGCATCGTCATCACCATCGCCAAGACGGTGGCAAGCTGGGGCGGAGAACTGATCATCGGCCGCCAGCCGCCGCTGTTCCTGCCGCTCGCCGTCGCTGGCATGGTGCTTTTTCTGCTGCTGCGTACACGGCTGCGCCACATCGGCACCGCCCTCTTCCTGCTGGCGCTGGCAACCAGCCTGCTGGCAACCCCGCAAAAGCCCGATCTGCTTATTTCAGAGGATGGCAGGCTGGTCGCGTTGCTGGACGGCGACACTCTGAACAGCAACCGCCGCAAGCCCAGCGCTTTCATCTTCGACCAATGGCGCCGCGCTCTCACCATCCATACCCATGGTCCTCCGGAGCAACTCGACAGCGCCTTCCCGGCCAAAGGACCTTGGTCGGAGCGACGCAAGCAGCCACTGGATGAAGACGAATTGGTCGATGCCGACATGCTGCGCCAGCAAATCATGGAAACGAGCGCGGATCGCCGTTTCACCTGTGTCCGCCAGAAATGGTGCCTGGCGAAAACGGCCATCGGCCCGGTCATGGTGCTGGAAGACGGTCGCTACATTGGTTTTGCCTGCGACAATGCCCGCCTGATTATCACACCGACCCGCGCCAAATTCGCCCGATGCCGCTCCGGCGCAACCGTCCTGGACAGCGAAACCCTGCGACAGACCGGCGCGGTGGAAATCACCTTCGCCGTCGACGCCCGCCAGGCTTTACGCATCCGCCCCGCTTTCGATCCCGAAAACCGCCGGGCCTGGACGCAGCACCGCGCCTATTCCTGGCGCGATGATGATTATACGCACCGTCTGCCGGCGGAGATTCGCTCGTTGCTCAGTGATAGCGGCGGATGAGGCCGACCAGCTTGCCCTGCACCTTGACGCGGTCGGAGGAGAAAATCCGGGTCTCGTAAGACGGGTTTGCCGCTTCCAGCGCGATGGAGGCGCCCTTGCGGCGGAAACGTTTCAGCGTCGCTTCTTCGTCGTCCACCAGCGCCACAACGATATCGCCAGGGGTTGCACTGTTGGTGTTGCGAATGATGACCGTATCGCCGTCGAGAATACCGGCCTCGATCATCGAGTCGCCCTTGACCTCCAGCGCGTAATGCTCGCCCTGCCCGACCATCTGCATGGGCACGACGATCTCATGGGTGTTGTTCTGGATTGCCGAAATCGGCACGCCGGCGGCGATGCGACCCATGACCGGCACGGAGACGGAATTGGCCGCCTCAGGCAGGGCCGGCGTTGCCGGCTTCGCGACCGCAGGTGCGGAAGACGCCGGCTTGCCAAGGCTGCCCTCGATGACGCTCGGCGAAAAACCGCGCCGTGGCTGGGCGGCCGTCGCCGAATAGGCCTCCGGCAACTTGATGACCTCCAGCGCCCGCGCCCGGTTCGGCAGTCGGCGGATGAAACCGCGCTCCTCCAGGGCCGTGATCAAGCGATGGATGCCCGACTTGGAGGCCAGTTCCAGCGCGTCCTTCATCTCGTCGAAAGACGGCGGCACGCCGGATTCCTTCATCCGCTCATGGATGAAGAGCAGAAGTTCCTGTTGCTTGCGCGTCAGCATAGCACCCACCAGATTCGTGAAACAAATACAGAACGAACACTATCTGTTCCCACTGTGTTCCGCAAGGGCCGCAGGCACAATCCAGTGTTGAATATGGCAGGGAAATGACGGGTACGCCCTGAAAGGCGACCTCAAATGCAAAGCGCCGGCAATCTTTCGGTGCCGGCGCGGAGAATGCGGTTGGGGACGACTCAGCCGACGAAAGCGCGTTCGATGACGAATTCACCGGGCTTGTTGTTGGCGCCCTCGACGAGCCCTGCCTTTTCGAGCAGTTCCTTGGTGTCCTTCAGCATCGCGGCCGAGCCGCAGATCATGCCGCGATCGACCGCAGGGTCGAAGGCCGGGACGCCGAGATCGGCAAACAGCTTGCCGTTGGCAATCAGGTCGGTGATGCGGCCCTGGAAGGGATAGTCGTCGCGCGTTACCGTCGAATAGAGACGCAGCTTGTCACCGACGATTTCGCCAAGCATCTCGTCGTTTCGGATCTCGTCGACGAGGTCGAGGCCATATTTCAACTCGGCGACTTCCCGGCAGGTATGGGTGAGGATGACCTCTTCGAACTTCTCATAGGTCTCCGGGTCGCGGATCAGGCTGGCGAAAGGCGCGATGCCTGTGCCGGTCGAGAACATGTACAGGCGCTTACCAGGCGTCAGCGCGTCGAGCACCAGCGTTCCCGTCGGCTTCTTGCGCATCAGCACGATGTCGCCCGGCTGGATTTTTTGCAGATGCGAGGTCAGCGGGCCGTCCGGCACCTTGATCGAGAAGAATTCCAGTTCCTCATCCCAAGACGGGCTGGCAATGGAATAGGCGCGATAAATCGGCTTGCCTTCGACCATCAGGCCGATCATGGCGAACTCACCCGAACGAAACCGGAAGCCCGCCGGACGCGTCATGCGGAATCGGAACAGACGATCGGTGTAATGCTGAACGCTCAGAACCGTCTCAGCATAAACGCCGGCGGGGATCGATTTAGCGAATTCCTCATTGCGTGCGGGAGCGTTCATCCTGTCTTCCTGCTTCTCGTCTTCTGCTTCTCAAAAAACCACTGTGCCGATAATACAAGATCCGGCACAAGAGAAGGAATGCATTTTCGTGAATGCTGACTGGTGGGAAATACCTATCTCACCCGTTAAGGTTTTACCATGCGGCATCACGCCGCCGGCGATGGCTTGCGCCGCCAGCTATAGGTCTCGCCGGCTTCTGCCGCCTGCGCGGTCGGCTGATAGTAATGCGGTATACCTGGCAGACGCCTCTCTTCCAAACGCTTCAGCGCGGTCGGATTGCTGACCGCGAAGCTGTCGATGCCGACGCGCAGCATCAGTGGAATCTGGTCGATCAATATGTCGCCGACGGCTCGCAGCTCGTTGGTGTAGCCGAGACGGGCGCGCAGCAGCGAGGCCTGGCTGAAAGCCCTGCCGTCGTTGAAAGCCGGGAAGGAGACGGCAACGATCTCCAGCCGAGAAAGATAAGGCTCCAGCCGGCCGACATCGTCAAACGGCGTGATGACGACGCCGAGGCCGACATCATTGCTTTCGTTGGCGCGGGCGATCAGCGCATCCAGCGACAGCAGCGGCCGCTGCTCGCCAGCAGCCTTCACCTCGTCGGTCTCGATCACCCAGGGATCGTTGGCGATAACGCCGGTTTCTCTCCAGATCTTGATCATGGTCGCCTCCTCAAGCCGCTTCGGCGGCATTGCCGCCATAGAGCGCATCCTTGAACGGCTGCGGGCCGACACGACGATAGGCCGTCAGGAAGGTTTCCTGCGGATCGAGTCGCAGGCCGAGATAGGTATCGACGATCTTCTCGATCGCATCCGTCACCTTCTCCGGCTCGAAGCCGCGGCCGATGATTTCGCCGATGGAGGTCTGCTCGTCGCCCGAGCCGCCGAGCGTGATCTGGTACAGTTCCGCCCCCTTCTTCTCGACGCCCAGCAGGCCGATATGGCCGACATGGTGATGGCCGCAGGCATTGATGCAGCCGGAGATTTTGATCTTCAGCTCGCCGATTTCCGCTTGCCGCTCTGGTGCGCCGAAGCGGGCGGAAATTTCCTGCGCCACGGGGATCGAGCGCGCATTGGCAAGCGCGCAGTAATCCAGCCCGGGACAGGCGATGATATCGGTGATCAGGCCGGCATTGGCGGTTGCAAGCCCGGCGGCGACCAGCGCCCGGTAGACCGGCTCCAGATCGGCCAGCGCCACATGCGGCAGAATCAGGTTCTGCTCATGGCTGACACGGATTTCGTCGAAAGCATATTCCTCGGCGATTTCGGCGACGGCGTCCATTTGTGCATCGGTCGCGTCACCGGGAATGCCGCCGATCGGCTTCAGCGAAATGGTCACCATGCCGTAATCCGGGTTCTTGTGCGGCTGGACGTTCTGCTTCACCCAGCGGGCGAAATCCTCGTCCGCCTTCTTCCAGCGCGCCAGGTTTTCCCAGCCTTCCGGCCGTTCGCCCAAAGCCGGCGGCGCGAAATAGGCGGCGATCGCCTGCACGTCCTTTTCCGGCAGCCTCAGCTCGGTATCTCTGAGCTTGGCGAATTCCACCTCGACCTGGCGCGCCAGTTCCTCCACGCCCGTTTCATGCACGAGGATCTTGATGCGCGCCTTGTACTTGTTGTCGCGGCGACCGTGGAGATTGTACACGCGCATGATCGCGGTGGTGTAGGACAGAAGATCCTCTTCCGGCAGGAAGTCGCGGATCAGCTTGGCGATCATCGGCGTGCGCCCCTGCCCGCCGCCGACATAGACGGCAAAGCCCAGCTCACCCTTGTCGTTCTTCTTCAGGTGCAGACCGATGTCATGCACCTGGATGGCGGCGCGGTCGCGCTCGGCGCCGGTGACGGCGATCTTGAACTTGCGCGGCAGGAAGGAGAATTCGGGGTGCACGGACGACCATTGCCGCAGGATTTCCGCATAGGGGCGCGGATCGGCGACCTCGTCGGCAGCAGCACCGGCGAAGTGATCCGCGGTGACGTTGCGGATACAGTTGCCCGAGGTCTGGATGGCATGCATCTCGACGGTCGCGAGTTCCGCCAGCACGTCGGGCATGTCGGAAAGCTTCGGCCAGTTGAACTGCAGGTTCTGGCGGGTGGTGAAATGACCGTAGCCGCGGTCATAGGTGCGGGCGACATGCGCCAGCATCCGCATCTGCTTCGAATTCAGCGTGCCATAGGGAATGGCGATGCGCAGCATATAGGCATGCAATTGCAGATAGACGCCGTTCATCAGGCGAAGCGGCTTGAAGGCATCCTCGGAGAGCTCGCCGGCGAGACGTCGCTCCACCTGGTCCCGAAACTGCGCGACACGCTCGGAAACGAAAGCGTGGTCAAATTCGTCGTAACGATACATGATTTCCTCAGACGGCGATGAATTCCGGATCGGCCGGCGCGTAGCCGGGTGCATAGGCCATGGTCGGCCCCTGGGCGCGAATGCGCTCGCGCAGACGCAGCGGCCAGAGAATGCCATCGGTTTCCTGAACCTCGATCAGGTTCACGTCAACCACCTTGTTGTCGGCATAGGCCTTTCTGCCGATCTCCTCGAGCGCGGCGAAAGCTTCCGCATGGCGAGCGACCAGCGCCTCCTGAAGCGACGTCGCCCATTCGCCTGCGGCATTCAGCCAGACGGAGACGCCGTCCGTCAACCGGTTTGCGGTCAGAACCTTGTCCACCATCGTTTAAGCTCCTTGCATGTCCTGTTGCCGAACCCGGCCGCGCGATAGCGGTTCGGCCAGAGGTTTGGAATGTTCGATATTGGCGCCGGCTACCGCCTCGCCGATGATGACCATCACAGGCCCGGTCAGTTCGTCGCGATGTTCCAGGTCGGGCAACTCCCGCAGAATACCGTGCAGCAGCCGACGATCGGCGCGGCTGGCATTCTCGATCACCGCGACAGTGGTTTCCGGCGCAAGTCCTGCCTGGATCAGGCGCGTCGCCACCGATGCGGCGACCGTCCGCCCCATATACACCGCAATCGTCGCGCCGGATACCGCAAGGCTTGCCCAATCCGGCAGCACGTCGCCGGTAAGGTCATGGCCGGTGGTGAAGACCAGCGATGAGGCGACGCCGCGCAGCGTCAGCGGCAGCTCGAAATCGGCCGCGGCCGCGAAGGCAGAGGTGATGCCCGGTACGATCTCGTAGCCGATGCCGGCCTGCCGAAGTGCGGCCATTTCCTCGCCGGCTCGACCGTAGACCAGCGGATCGCCGGATTTCAGGCGCACCACGCGCTTGCCCTCGCGCCCGAGACGCACCAGCAGCGCATTGATTTCGTCCTGCGATTTCGTATGGCAGCCCTTGCGCTTGCCGACCGACAGGCGCTCGGCATCGCGACGTCCCATGTCGACGATCGCCTGCGGCACCAGCGCGTCATAGACGATGACGTCGGCTTCCATCATCACCCGCTGCGCCCGCAGCGTCAGCAGATCTTCCGCGCCCGGGCCGGCGCCGACCAGCCAGATACGCCCCTCGGCTTCGCCGGGATTCCTCAGCAGCTTTGCCGCCTCGCGCCGCGCAGCGAAGGAATCACCGTTCGACAGGGCATTGGCGACGGCGCCGGAAAAAAATTGTCGCCAGAAGATGCGACGCGTCAGCCCGCGCGGCAGCAGCCGCTCTGCGGCTTCGCGATATTCGACCGCCAGCCGCGCCAGCTTGCCGAGCGACGGCGACAGCAGCTGATCGACCTGCGCGCGGATCATCTGCGCCAGCACCGGGCCCGCGCCTTCCGTGCCGATGGCGACGACGACGGGCGCGCGATTGACCAGCGCCGGCGTGTAGAAATCGCATTCCTCAGGCTGGTCGACGGCATTGGCCGGAATACGGGCCGCGCGTGCCGCAGCGGCAATGCGTGCATCCAGTGCCTTGTCGCCGGTCGCGGCGAAGACCAGCGTCGCGCCGTTCAGCAGCTCGGGCGAAAAAGCAGACGCGACATGTTCGATGTCGTGGGCGGAAAGATAGGCGCCGAAGTCAGCCTCCGGCTGGTCCGCATAGGCGACGATGCGCGCCGACGTATTGCCGAGCAGGCGCACCTTGGCAAAGGCTTCATCGCCATTGCCGAACACCGCCGCAACCTTACCCGCAATGCGGAAAAAGGCCGGAAAAGCGGAGAGCTTGTCGCAGCTTTCAGTCATTCTATCCTTCCATCCAGGTTGCGCAGACTATCATGGATGCGGGCAAAATATTGAAGAAACAGAAATTCTTTGGGCATGCGCTGCGAGACTTGTTTTTCTCGCGTTGCGGCGAATTTGAGCAAATCTCCGCGATGCCAGGCGAAATGCCCATGCGCCGCCGATGGCGTTGACATGCCCCCGGATTTCCGTTTCTGCTGGCCGAAGCCGTTTTGCCCGTCGTTCTTCAGGGAGCCCCGCCCTTGCCCCAGCCCATCCCCGCCTCCCGTCTGCTCGATGTCATCGAGCAGGATATCCTGCCGTTGACCGAAAAGGGCGTCGCTACCGGAAACAAGGTGTTCGGCGCCGCCATCCTGCGCAAATCCGACCTGTCGCTGGTGCTGGCCGAGACCAACAACGAGCTGGAAAATCCGCTCTGGCATGGCGAGGTCCACACGCTGAAACGTTTCTACGAACTGGGCGAAAGGCCGGATACGCGCGACTTGGTCTTCCTCTCCACCCATGAGCCCTGCCCGATGTGCATGGCGGCGATCACCTGGGCCGGCTTCGACAATTTTTATTATTTTTTCAGCTATGAGGATTCGCGCGACAGCTTTGCCATCCCCCATGACCTGAAGATTCTCAAGGAAGTTTTTGGTCTGGAGCCCGGCGGCTACCATAAGAACAATGCTTTCTGGAACAGTTTTTCGATCCGCGACCTCGTCGTCGCCGGTCCACGCCGCGCCGAACTGGAAGCTCAGAGCATCCGCATTCGCGGCGAATACGACCGTCTCTCGACCATCTACCAGGCTTCCAAGGCCGATAACGCCATTCCGCTGAACTGACCGGAGCAACCATGCGACCTTCCAAAGACATCGGCCGGCTGATCGAGATCATGGCGGCGCTGCGCGATCCCGAGACCGGCTGCCCCTGGGATATCGTCCAGACCTTCGAGACGATCAAACCCTATACGATCGAGGAAGCCTATGAGGTCGGCGATGCCATCGAGCGTCACGACATGGACGATCTCTGCGACGAACTCGGCGACCTCCTGCTACAGGTCGTCTTCCATTCCCGCATGGCCGAAGAAGCCGGCGCCTTTTCCTTCGGCGACGTCGTCGAGGCGGTGACGCGAAAAATGATCCGCCGCCATCCGCATGCCTTCGCCCGCTCGGATGCCGATACGCCCGATGCCGTCAAGCAGCAATGGGATGCGATCAAATCGGAGGAAAAGGCCGAACGCGCCGCACGCCGCGCCAGACACGGCCTGGATACGGCCGAAAAGAACGGCCATCTCGACACGGTGCAGCGCAGTTTTCCTGCGCTGACCGAAGCCCTGAAAATCCAGGAACGCGTCGCCAAGGTCGGCTTCGACTGGTCCGAGCCGGAACCGATTCTCGACAAGATCGAGGAGGAAGTCGCCGAACTGCGCGAAGCGCTGCAGGAAGGCCGACAGGACAAGGTGTCCGACGAGCTCGGCGACCTGATCTTCGCCCTCGTCAATATCGGCCGTCACGTCAACGCCGACCCGGAACAGGCGCTGCGCGGCACCAACACGAAATTCCGCCGTCGCTTCCGCCATATCGAAACATCACTCGCAGCCAACGGCGAAGACCTCGCCTCCGCCAGCCTCGACCGCATGGAAGACCTCTGGCAGGACGCGAAGAAGAGCGAGCGGCCATAGGTCCTCGCCCTTGCAAAAACCGGGCAACGAAAAACCCGGCCGGACCGTCAGGCCCGACCGGGTTTGAAAGCATTGCTCAATTAAGGCGTTCCTGACGGTACGCCTTAGGGATCAAGCGGCTTCGGCAGCTTCTGCTTCAGCGGCAACGCGAGCCTTGTCGGCTGCGCCCTTGGCATCGACGTCGCGCTCGACGAACTCGATGACGGCGAGCGGCGCGTTGTCGCCCTGGCGGAAGCCGGCCTTCATGATACGCAGATAGCCGCCGTTGCGGTTGGCGTAGCGAGTCGCGATCGCATCGAACAGCTTCGAAACGACGGCGACGTCACGGATCTGCGAGATCGCCTGACGACGAGCGTGCAGGTCGCCGCGCTTGCCAAGGGTGACGAGCTTCTCGACGATCGGACGGATTTCCTTCGCCTTCGGCAGGGTGGTGACGATCTGCTCATGGGTGATGAGCGACGCAGCCATGTTGGCGAACATCGCCTTGCGGTGGCTGGCAGTACGGTTGAGTTTGCGACCGGCGTTCTGGTGGCGCATCTCTGGTCTCCTTTACTTGCAGGCAGGGCCCGCAGTCTAATGGTTTAATACTGGTCTTCGTAGCGCTTGGCGAGGTCTTCAATGTTCTCGGGCGGCCATGCCGGCACTTCCATGCCGAGGTGCAGGCCCATGGAAGCGAGAACTTCCTTGATCTCGTTAAGCGACTTGCGGCCGAAATTCGGAGTGCGAAGCATTTCGGCTTCGGTCTTCTGAATGAGGTCGCCGATATAGACGATGTTGTCGTTCTTCAGGCAGTTGGCCGAACGGACCGAAAGCTCCAGCTCGTCGACCTTCTTGAGCAGCGCCGGGTTGAACGCCAGCTCGGTGACGGCTTCTTCCTCGGCTTCCTTCTGCGGCTCGTCGAAGTTGACGAAAACGCCGAGCTGATCCTGGAGAATGCGGGCCGCAAAGGCGATCGCATCTTCACCGGTGATCGAGCCGTTGGTTTCGATCGTCATCGTCAGCTTGTCGTAGTCGAGAACCTGGCCTTCGCGGGTGTTTTCAACCTTGTACGAGACCTTCTTCACCGGCGAATACAGGCTGTCGACCGGGATGAGGCCGATCGGCGCATCTTCGGAACGGTTGCGTTCCGCCGGAACGTAACCCTTGCCGTTGTTGACGGTGAATTCCATGCGGATCTCCGCGCCCTCGTCGAGCGTGCAGATCACATGGTTCGGGTTCAGGATTTCGATGTCGCCAACCGTCTGGATATCACCAGCCGTGACGACGCCCGGGCCCTGCTTGCGAACGACCATGCGCTTGGCATCGTCGCCATCCATCTTGATGGCGATTTCCTTGATGTTGAGCACGATGTCCGTCACGTCTTCCCGGACGCCCGGGATGGAGGAGAACTCGTGCAGGACGCCGTCGATCTGCACGGCGGTCACAGCCGCACCGCGCAACGACGACAGGAGCACGCGACGCAGCGCGTTGCCGAGCGTCAGGCCGAAGCCACGCTCCAGCGGCTCTGCAACAAGGCTTGCCTTGGTGCGGCCGGAGGAGGAGAACTCCACCTTGTTCGGCTTGATCAGTTCCTGCCAGTTTTTCTGGATCATGTGTTTTGCCTTCCGTTCGCCGCCACCATCCAATCGTGGCGGCCGAGCCCTGAAGTACCGTGGACGCCGGAAGGCCTCCACGGTTGTTCGAATGCGATGATCAGACGCGGCGCTTCTTGCGCGGACGGCAACCGTTGTGCGGGATCGGGGTCACGTCGCGGATGGACGTGATCATGAAGCCGGCAGCCTGGAGGGCGCGCAGCGCCGATTCACGGCCGGAACCCGGACCGCAGACTTCGACTTCCAGCGACTTCATGCCGTGTTCCTGGGCCTTCTTGGCGCAGTCTTCGGCAGCGATCTGGGCGGCGAACGGGGTCGACTTGCGCGAACCCTTGAAGCCCTTCGCACCGGCCGACGACCAGGCAATGGCGTTGCCCTGCGCGTCGGTGATGGTGATCATCGTGTTGTTGAACGAAGAATTGACGTGAGCAACACCCGAGGTGATGTTCTTGCGTTCGCGACGGCGGACGCGTGCGGCTTCCTTGGCCATGGATAGTCCTTTCGTTGATCTCGACACCGCCGTAATGCCAGCGGCTCCACCGGGCCGGGTCGAAACCCCTGCCCTGAACAGTAATTGCAGACAGGCCCGAAGGCTTCCGTCTGCGGCGATATCGTCACTGCCGTAATGCCAGCAGCTCCACCGACCGGGGCTTCTTGACGAATGCGAGGCCCCGCTCGAAACTCAAAAGAGGCCGGCGCGAAGCGCCAGCCTCCCGTTCCCCGTTTCCGGGAAATTACTTCTTCTTGCCTGCGATGGCCTTGGCCGGACCCTTGCGGGTGCGGGCATTGGTGTGCGTGCGCTGACCGCGGACCGGAAGGCCACGACGGTGACGCAGGCCACGGTAGCAGCCGAGGTCCATGAGACGCTTGATGTTCATCGAGGTCTCGCGACGCAGGTCGCCTTCGACCTGGTAGTCGCGGTCGATGGCTTCGCGGATCTGCAGGATTTCTGCGTCCGTGAGCTGATGCACGCGACGATCAGCCGGGATACCGACCTTCTCGATGATTTCCTGTGCAAACTTCGGGCCGATCCCGTGAATGTAACGGAGCGCGATTACGACGCGCTTCGCGGTCGGGATGTTGACGCCAGCGATACGTGCCACGCCTGTTCTCCTTGCTTCCAGTTGCCATCCGGCAAGTGGTCTTCTTCATTCGATACGGCCACGAAAGCCGCTGCTCAATCCGATGTTCGGGACATGTCGAAAACGACCGTACCCGGACTTCACTCTCTGAAATCCGCGCCGATCGCAATGGTATGTCGCGAGTTGGCGCTGTCTTAAGGGGAATCGGCCGAAAAAGTCAACTCCCCGACCGTCCTTTTTAACCCTGTATCAGGCGTTCTCGAGGATTCCCGCGATCTCGGCGGTCACCTTGTCGACATTGGCCATGCCGTCGACCGTCTGAAGCTTGCCCGTCGAAGCGTAGTAGTTCGACAGCGGCGCGGTCTTTTCGCGGTATTCCGTCAGGCGGCGCTTGAAGGCCTCCGGATTGTCGTCGGAACGGACCGTGCCGCCGGCGGCGACCGTTTCCGCCACGCGATTCTCCATGCGCTTGACCAGCGCGTCCTCGTCGACCTTCAATTCGATCACGGCGTCGAGCGCGATGCCCTTGCCGGCGAGGATCCGGTCGAGCGCCTCGGCCTGCGGAACCGTGCGCGGATAGCCGTCGAGGATGAAGCCCCTGGCACAGTCCGGCGAATCGACGCGGTCGGACACGATCTCGTTGACGATCGCGTCGGAGACGAGCTGGCCGGCATCCATGACGGCCTTCGCCCGCTGGCCGACATCCGTGCCGGCGGCGACGGCCGCGCGCAGCATGTCACCCGTGGAAAGCTGCGGAATACCGTACTTCTCCGTCAGGAGCTTGGCTTGCGTTCCC
>JAFKJU010000050.1 GCA_017305935.1 Hyphomicrobiales bacterium
AACGGGCGCCGAATACCTCTCGCTCAAGCTCGACGATCCGTCCTTCACGGCGCCAGTCTACGCTTCCCTCGTCCAGGGCGACAAGGGCGAGCACAAGCTCATCTGGTCCCGCTAACCACCACCAAGGCGCTCCGCACACAGCGGGGCGCCCTCATTCGATCACATATCCCAGCGCGCGATAACCCACGCGTCGCTTTGCGGCCATCCGGGCCAGAACGGGAACGGTGTTATCGACATAGTCGACGACCAAAACGTCCCGCTTCCCATCATGCTGGCGATGCAGACGGCCGACATACTGCGCCAGAGTTCCCTTCCAGGCAATCGGCATGGTCAGGAAAAGCGTGTCGAGCCGGGCGTCATCGAAGCCCTCACCGATATAGCGGCCTATCGCCAGTATCAGGCGCTCATCATCGTCTGCGACATTCAACGCCGAGTTGGCTTGCTTGCGATCCTTCGCCGACATGCCACCGCGCAGCACCACCAGATTTTTCACGAACGGCGAGAACTTCTGCTGGAGGTAATCGAGGTGATCCTTCCGCTCCGTCAGCAGGATAGGCGAACGTTTGGCCTCGAGGCATTTCAACACGTCATCGAATATCAGGTCATTCCGGCCTTGGTCCTGCGCAAGGGCCGCATAGATCGCTGGCATTGACGGGCGCTCGGCCGAGGCGAGTGACGCTGGCAACTCAAATTTCGTCGATCTATCACGCGCACGATGGCGAATGCCACGTTCAGCGGCCTGCACCCTCGCATCGACCCGATGGCGAACGGGGCCGCATTGCATGAAGATGATCGGATGATGACCGTCCTTTCGGGCAACGGTGGCAGATAGGCCGACGACATATCGCGCCTTGGATCTGCGAGCGACAAGCTCAAAGCTCGCAGCGGACAGATGGTGGCATTCGTCGACAATCAGATGACCGTAATTGCCGACGACGTCATCGACCTCGCCATTCCGAACCAGGCTCTGGATAAGCGCCACGTCGATGATCCCTGTTGGCTTCCTTTTCCCGCCACCGATGATGCCGATCTGCTTTGGGTCGATGTTCAGGAAGGAACTCAGGCGCTCCACCCATTGGATCAGAAGCTCCCGGCGATGGACAAGAACCAACGCGTTGCGCGCCCGATGTGCGATAAGCGCGGCTGCGACAACCGTCTTGCCAAAGGCCGTCGTGGCGGCAAGCACCCCGGTGTCGTGGGCGACAAGAGCATTAAAGGCCATCGACTGGGGCCGCCGCAGTTCGCCCTGGAACGCAACACCGACAGGTAGCGCAGCCCCATCTTCGCGATGATCCTCTAAAACGGCGGTCGAACCATGCCTCTCGATGAGCTCGATTGCTTCGTCGAAACAGCCTCGTGGTAGAGCGACATGGCGTGGATGAAGTTCGGCGCATGAGATGATCCGCGGCTTGCCGAATGTCGGCAGTCGCATTGCTTGTGCGCGATAGAATTCCGGATTTTGGAACGCTGCCAGACGCACGAACTGTGCGATCAGCGCAGGCGGCAGCTCCGTCCTATCGATGTAGACCTGATCGGCGATCACGACCTTGATGCTTTGCGGGATCACAGCTTCTATTGGCCGCGGCTCGCTCCGACGTGACGGCAACATCTTCCACGGCTCATCGGCATGCTCGTCATCGACTGGCATCCGGACGCCCAGGACCCGCCCCGACAATTCAGCTTCGTCAGCGATCCTGAAGACTTCGTCCGCCGACAACCTGGGCAAAGACGACAGGTATGCCCACTGGTCATCGTAGGGTTGCAGGTCGCCATCGACAAAAACGCTGTTTCCATTTTCGCGGGCTTTCCTTTGTAGGGGAAGCGCGATCAGATTGCCGAAGCCGCCAAGTGGCATCGTATCCTGGTTGGGAAAGAAACGGTCATAAGACGTGAAGCCGATCTCGGGACGGTTCTCCATCGTCTCTGTGATCAGCGCGGCACCAAATTGCCGGGCGATCTTCGCGGGAACGGGTTCTGAGAAGAATATCCAGACATGGCCGCCGTTTCCCGACCTCGACCGTTCGAGGGCTGCGGCAATTCCTTTTGCACGACAGGTGGCGAGCAGGGCTCTGGTATCGTCTACCCAGCTTTCCTTGTCGAAGTCAGCAGCCAGGAACCAGCATGTTTCGTCTTGCAGCAATGGATATACGCCGGCAACAAAGTCGCTTGAACGGGCATCCCCGCCACGAAGGTGCTTTTCGATGACATCCTCGGAATATGGGATGAACGCCTGATGCGGGCAGTCCCCACATTTCACCTTCGGCTTGCCGCAGATTCCTTTCGCCCACTCATTAGAACAGGCCGGTGAATAGCCGGAGCGTCCATCCTTCTTGTTGTTCCAGCGAACCGGGAAGACGTCGGGACGCCCGGCAAACAGCTGGCGAAACAACTCCACTTTTTCCATCGATGGTGAGCTGTTGGTCACAGGACCGCTGGCGAAGACTGGCTTCTCTGCGAGGACCTGACTATCGGAAATCAGCTGCTGCTCAAACGCTTCCAGCTCGCGTTCAAGCACCATGCGCTCGTCATTCAGTTCAGCTAACCGCCGTCGAATGCGAGCAATGTTCTCCCATGCATCATTCTTTTCCGCCAACTTTGCAGCTTTCGACAAAATGATCGTGGGATCAGCATAGGCCAAAGGCGTCTGCATTTTAAGACGCACTATCGATATCAGCCTCCGGGATTATGCGGAGCAGAAACCACCGAAATCGCCGGCAAATCCGGCCTTCAGCGACCAGCACTCTGCATAATCACCGTCTCAGCATAATCAACGCTTCCGGCATAGACGCGGAACTGCGGGCCCTTGTCGAAGGGATTTTCAACCCGCGCGATGCGGGCTTTGACGTTCAAGGCGAGAGTGCGAATAGAGCCGGTGAAGCCGTTCTTTTCGGAAGTGAAGGTGCCGATAGTCGCCATTGTCGTATTCCTTTTCTCGTGTTCGGGCCGCGCCCATCGCGGCCTCGATGGCAGTCGCAAAGACTGGGGACGATCGGACCGCACCCAGCCGGGGTCCCCAGCGCGCCTGCGCGTTGGGGTGGCGATTGGGCCGCAATGCAATGGAGGGCGACAAGTCGCAGATTTTTTAGTGGGAGAGGAGGAGCCCGTGAGGGATCCGGGGTAAGTAATCTTAAGCCTTGTCGTTGCGGGAAGACGATCGAGGCGCAGCCGGTCTCCGGTCAGACATGCCCCATCGAGCCCGCAGATGGGTTGCCGGAAACTCTGTCGTGAAGGGATATGGCAATGGCGCTCACCGCATTTGCCCGTGGGAAGAATGGCAACCTGGATCATGCTCCGCTTGTTCCGTCGTCGGAGCCTGCTTCGGTTGGGGAATGGGTCACCTGCAACCGTGGTCCGACTTGCCTGCCATGCGTGGTGCGATATCGTTGCGCTCGCGAATCGCAGCCTGGAGGATCAATGCGTCAGCAGACCAAGCCGTTCATCATCGAACGCAAACCGTCCCGCAAACCGAAACCCGACGTTCTGAAACCGTCGATCTGGGGAAAGCTGGACACTGACATCGCACAAGGTCTCCAAGATCAGCGTGATACGGAAGAAGCGGCCGCCACCGGCGGTGATGACCGCGCCTGAGCCTTAAGCCGCAGCCTTGAGACCCGCTTCCGGCTGCAAGGAATGCAGGAAACTCACCGCGCGCTGAGCATGCGCCGCCGCCTGGAAGATGGCCCGCTTGTCGTTGGCAAGGATCGACAACCAGGACTGCAGGTAGGACGCATGATCGGGTCGTGGCTCAAGCTCCGGCGCAATGCCGAGATCGGCGCAAAGGAAGCAACTGCCTAGCTCGGCAACATATCCTGACAGTCAACTGGTCGCGAGCAGATCGCTACTGGGAATTCTGATCCAATAACAAAACGCGACCATCCCAGTTGGCGTCCTCGGTAGGTCCAGGTCTGGCAACGAACCATTCTTGCCGAGAAATTCCGGACAGCAAATCGCGCGGTGCATTCGCATCCGGCCGGGTTTGCGCGATGGTTATGAGGGAAATGGGCCGATCGAAATGCTCTTCGACCACCGAACCGATCCAGACTTTGGGCATACTCTCCCCTGATAGTTGGAGATCACTTGCCCACAGCCGCAGCACGAAGCGCGAAGCCGCTGGCGCCTTTTCATCTGCCAGCACAGCGGTCAGACTCGGCAGTCTACCACTCGCGAGATACGGTATCACTGGCAAACCGGTCGGGGCGACTTTCGCCGTGAGCCAGCCGAGAGCGTTTGTGGCGGTCCAGGGCGCCGGTATGCGCCCCCCTTTTTTCTCCAAAGCCTGCTGGATTGCTGGCAGACTGCCGGCCCATTGGATCGTCATTGGCTCCTCGAGCTCGCCAAACATATCGATGCGGTAGGGTGGAAGTTGTTGCCAGCCCTTGGCACGCCACTCCGCCGTTGTCATGGTCTGTACGACCGGCGTGAAGACATAACGCTCGGTGTCGAGCGCATGATGTCGATAGACATTGATCCCACCGGCGAGGCCAAGCGCCGTGATGCCGACAATCGCAAGTCCAATCGGCCCGTAAGTCTCGGCCGGCTTGCGGACGTAGGTGAAGGCGAGCACCGCGATCCAGGCAGTCCCGAATGCCAACCCTCCGGTCACATCGGAGAACCAGTGGGCTCCGAGATAAAGGCGCGAAAACGCGATCAGGAGCGCGATGAATGTGGCCGCAACAACGACGGGAATACGCCATGAGGTGCGCACCGCGATCGCGATCAGGAAGGCGAGGAAACCGTAAAGCACGGTGTTGGCCGTGCTGTGGCCGCTCGGGAACGAGAATGCGCTGGCGCCGCTGTAAGACAACTCCGCAGGTCGCGCGCGATGAAGCGCGAACTTGATTGCGGTATTGATCGCGGTCGCACCGGCTATCGCGACCAACCAATAGCCTGCCGTCCGCCAACAGCGTTTCCAGGCGAACCAGAGCAAAACCGCCATTGTCACCGCTACGACGACGAAGGTGTCGCCCAGTTCCGTGAACGCGATCATCACGGCGTCGCCGGGAGCCGTTCGCAGGGCCTGGAGAGCGTTGTAGATTGCAGTGTCGGCTCTGACCAACGGGTCGCCGCTGACGACGTCTTCCAATATGCCGAAGAAAATCCAGGCAGAGCCGATCAACACGATGGCCAGAAACCCTAGGACGCGAACGTCCGAACGTGAGGGATCGAGCAAGCCGAGAATGGCACGGCTCCACCGTGCATCATGTGCACTGGCCCAGACACGTAACCTCTGCGTGGCAGTCGACACGAGCGGAATGCCATAGCGCAACGCCAGACGAACGACATGAATTGCCGCCCAAATGATCACTATCAGGAGGATCACAAGAATGGCAAGCGGCTCGGCTGCCGATCCGAATTGCTTGAACGCGCTCCCGACCAGCACGGCGGGAAGAATGTGTGATGGCGCCCAGACGAGCGCGGAGAGGATGTTGGCCGCGTAAAAGCGCGAAACGCTCACGCCAAGCACGCCTGCGATCAAAGGGATGAAGGTGCGCACTCCAGGCACAAAGCGGGCGATGAACACGCTTTTGTCGCCGTGGCGGTCGAAAAAGGCTTCGCTCTTCGCGACAAGATCCGGATGACGATTGATTGGCCAGCTCTCGAGAATATTCCGGTTGTAGCGATGACCGATCCAGAATGAGAGCCCGTCGCCGAGAATAGCGCCGGCAACCGCTGCTCCGAGCAACGGCCAGAGGGTCACAACACCGGTGGGAACAAGCGCACTGATGGCGAGAATGACCGCAGTACCGGGCACGACCGCCCCGATCACCGGCACGGATTCCGACAGGGCCAGCAGCAACACGGCCGCGTAGGCGAAATGCGGATGCCCTGCGATGAATTCGGTCAAAGTGGAAAAGAACGAGGCCAACATTTGGGATCGCCCTTAGAAGATCCTCGTGACCAACCGGTCCAGTCGGGTCCCTTCCCAATAGAGGGCGCGGACCGCTATTGCGGCGAGAATGCCGGTCAACGCTCCCCCAAGCACATCGCTGACATAATGCGTGCCGATATAGACCCGGGAGACGATCACAAGCAGGGCGGCGGCAAGAAACCAGAAACCGACTCGACGCATGCCATGCAGCAGGAAGGCGGCGGCGATGGCGAAGGTCGCGGTGGCGTGATCGGACGGGAAGGATGGATCGGCGCTCGGGGCAATCAGCAGATGGCTTATCCCCGCGTCATAGGGCCGGATGCGATGGACAAGCAAAAGGATCACCTGATTGATGGCGAGACCGATAAGGAACGAGAGCCCGCTCGCGACGAGCACATGGCGGATGTGGTCCCTGTCACTCCGCCGCCACCATTGCCCGGCGACGGCCAGAACCAGAAGCGGTACGCCGATGGCGGAAACCCAGATCATCAGAAAGTCGATTGCGGCGTTGGTTCCGGCAAGGCTGTTTACGGCATGCGTGAGGAAAGCATCGAGGTCGTGCATCAGAAGTCCTATGTTCAGGTTTTAAGATCAGCGCGTAGCAGCCGCTCCGTTTTATGTTGGCGCTCCCATGTCAGGCGCTCGCCTGCGTTGAAAGCCGGGCGCGAACGACGACCAGGCCCACCAGGGTCAGACCTGCGAACACCGCGCCGGCGAGGAAGGTCCCCCGCGGTCCAGCCAGGTCCCAAAGCGTTCCCGCAATGACGCTGGCAAAGAGCAAGACCACGCCCGTGACCAGATTGAACATGCCGAAGGCCGTTCCGCGCAGTTCCGCCGGCGCGGTATCGGCGATCAGTTTGGCGAAGAGCCCCTGGGTGAAGCCCATATGAAGGCCCCAGAGCACGACGCCCAATCCGGCGCCCAAAATGTTACGTGCGAACGCCAGAGTGAGATCGGCGCAGACGAGCAGTGACAGGCCGATGAGAAGAATGGTGATCCGATCCACCTTGTCGGAGAGGATCCCGGCCGGATAGGCAGAAAGCGAATAGGCGAGGCTCATCAGCACGAGCGCGAGCGGAACAAGCGCTATTGGCAGGCCGATCGACTGGGCCTTCAGAATGAGGAAAGCCTCGCTGAAGCGGGCGAGCGCAAATACAGAGGCGACAGCCACGATCCACCAGTAAGATCGGCCGAGACGGCTCAGTTCGTCGCGGTGAAATGGCATGCGAACGCGGCGAAGTTCTCGTGGCCGCTCCGGCTCCTTGACCACAAACAGCAGCACACCAACCGACAGAATGGCGGGAAAGACCGCGATCCAGAACACCGCCTGAAAGTGGTCGGCCGTCAGCCACATCAGACCGATCGCCAGGAGCGGACCAATGAATGCGCCGACGGTGTCCAGCGACTGTCGCAGGCCGAAACTCGCGCCGCGCAGTTCGGGCGGGGCAATATCTGCAACGAGGGCATCCCGCGGCGCACCACGGATACCTTTGCCGACACGGTCGATAAACCGAGCGGCAATAAGCCAGTCGAGACTAGTGGCGAGCGGGAAGACCGGTTTGGTGACGGTAGCGAGGCCATAGCCAAGCGCCGCGAGCAATTTGCGTCTGCCCAGCCAGTCGCTTAGAGCGCCTGAAAACACCTTGGTGATCGACGCCGTTGCCTCGGCAATGCCTTCGATGACTCCGACCGCGAAGGCGGACGTGCCCAGCACTGAGACCATGTAAAGCGGCAGGAGCGCATGGATCATCTCGGAGGAGATGTCCATCAGCATCGAGACGAAACCGAGCGCCCATATTCCGGCCGGAATACCGCGATATGTCGCCGGCACCTTTGTTACAGCTGTTCCGTCCTGAGTGGCCATCTTATCGGTTCTCGTCATGTGCGTCGAAAACCCGTTGGGCGTAGCTGTCGAGGAGTTGCTCGCAGTCGCGCAGGCGTGCTTCGGCTTCTTCGCGGAGCGGAGCGCCGTAGAAGTCGAGCTTGCGGATCTTCTCCAGCCAGCCCTGCAGCTTCTTCAGGTCGGTGTCTTCTTCTTCGAGCTCGGCATAGGTGAATTTGTTGATCGCAATCTCTTTCGCGATCTCCTTCTCGAAGTCCGCGCAACGGCCGAGAAACTCGCGATACTGCTCGTCGCGGTCCGCCGTAAACCGGCTGACGACCTTGTCTTCCTGCGAACGGTCGAGCGCCACGGTCTCAAGTATTACCGATTCGCCGCCCATCTCGGAGACGTCGTTCTCCAGCATCTTCAGCCGTCGGACGTGGTCGTCGGTCTTCGGCAGAAGACAAACCCCATTTTGCAGATAGACGGCCCCCATGCCTTTGAGGCGGCGCCACAGGGCGATGCGCTTGGCGGCGGGTTCGGACGGGACCTTGTAGGTCATGAGGAGCCAGGATGGTGATGTCATTGTTCTTTGATACTGTAACGGTCGTAACAAATCAAGAGAACGGAAAATGACTTCACGTCGGTGGACCGCAGTCATCGCTTCGGACGTTAGGTGTGCCGAACCCGCCGCCGCGACATTATCTTGTTCAGGCGGCCATCTCCTCTGCGGCCTGAGGCTGCTGCCCATGCATCCAGTCGGCCGCCTGCTGCGCCTTGCTGGCGGCGGTGAAGATGGCCTTGGGGTCGTCCTTCAGGACCTTGAGCCACGAGGCGACATAGGCGGCATGATCCGGACGCGGATGGTGGGCGATGCCCAGATCAGCAAGGACGAGGCCGCTGAGAATCTCGACGCAGCATTCTTCGGCGGCATAGGCTGCCGATCCGAAGCGCCCGGTAAGATCGCGGTCGAGCCTGTGCTTTGCGCCGCTGGCGTGGCCGGTCTCGTGCAGCCAGACACCGTAGAATGACGCGGCGTCGCGAAACGAAGTGAACGGCGGCATGAACACGGTATCTTCCGACGGGCGGTAATAGGCTTCCGACCCGCCGAACTCCGTCCTGACGCCCAGGTTTGCGATGAACGCTTCCGCGTGGGCGAGGCGTTCAGCTTCGGGCAGCACAGGAGTCGCTGGGAGCTCGTACCCGTCCACCTGCGCGATGTTGAAGACGGAAAATGCGCGGGCGAACATACGTCGATGCCCGTCATCATCGCCTTCGTCGTCGGCCTGCCGGGAAATCTTGATCTCCCTCCATAAGACGACCGTGGTGGAGCGTTCTCCTTCACGCACCTGCGCGCCGGCATTCTGCCATTGCTTGTAAGTGCCCCAGAGACCGTCGCCATATCCGGCAGCAAAGCCCGCGGCCCAGAGCGCCAACGTGTTTATGCCGCGATAGCGCTTGCCGGATGAAACGTTGGTCGGACGTGCGATGCTGGTCCCGTTGTGGAACCAGGGCGCACGCCATTCGCCGGCGCCTTGCTCGATGGCGGCGATCATCTCGGCCGTGACGCGGGAACAGACGTCGGCACGCTGGGCTGAACTGGAGGATTTGGACATTGGGGAATCTCCGCGGTCGGCGGCGCAAGCCTCTCTCACCCCTTCAACCGACCGCCCAACTCCGGCCTTCCTCTTGCTCTCCCGCCGCCCGTTCGGGCGGCTGTTCCTGATTTTTTGTCTTGTCATCATTGTTGCTCCTTCTCCGCCGGGGCTGTCTCGGCGTCGGAGCAGCGGATTGCGATGTCTCAGGCGCGGCCGCGCACTCGCAGAGCCGAAGCATAAGCGGAGGACGGCGATCAGCCGTTGCGCGGATGCGCCGGGCATCGCGCGCTCCGATCACGCCGGGCGGGCCATCGGCGCCGGAGCACCCAGCTCCCCCTCAGGAGCCGGGTGCGGACCGGTCCTTGTCTATGCCATTCAGAACCGTCCTCGCTCGCTCGAGGTCCTGCTGGAGGATGCTTCGTTGAAGCTGGGAGAGCCGCTTCTCCTTCAACAGGCTTGCTGCCTCATGCGCGGAACGGACCCATGCCGCCCGATGTCGGGCGGTGATGCAGGCATTTGGACAGAGGGTCGGCTGGCAGAGCGCGGTCAGGGGGCCTTTGGCTCGCGGAGGCGGTGCTGAATGAGCATAGCCAGCATGTGAACGGCGAATGTGTGACGGAGCTGGTGCGGGCTGATGCTGATATCGAAGCCGAAGGATCTGCACCGGTCGGAGGCGCGGGCGAAAATGACTTCCCAGGAGTTCGGCTGCACCGGCATGCCGATCTCCGAGAGCCATAGTACCGCCGGTTCGCTCGGCGTGCCGTCGCTGTCACAGACAATTATCCGGCCGCGTTCCTCGGGGTCGAGCAAGTCGAGTTCGATATCGCCGCCATTAAGCAACCGCAGCCGGGCAGCATGTCGTTGCCGATGAACGAAGATCGGCCGATCGATGGATTGCCATCCCGACCGCCGCTGGAACTTCGCGACAGCATGAGCACGCTCGACGTCGATATAGGCGCGCACCTGCTCGAGCAGTCGAGCGGGAACGAGAATCTGGCGGCCACGATCACCCTTGGTCTGGGCATCCGGCAGGTCCAACCAAATCTGCCGGTCCGGACGCCCACCGGGGAAAACAAGATCGGACGCAAAGAGAGACGCCGCCTCTTCCAGCCGAAGACCTGTGGTCACCAGGAAATCGGAAAACAGCGCATTGCGAATCCCATTGCGATCTCGGGCGCCGGGGCGTGTTCTTCCGTCAGGCAAAAGTGCTTTGAGGCCGACATCCCGAAATCGCCGATAGTCGTCGAGGGTGACGAAACTGACGTCTGCCCTCCGCGAGGCGGGCTCATAGGCATCGTTCCGCGCTGCCACTTGCGCCCTCTGGCCAGCGTATCCACGCCTCCAAACAGAGCGATGCGTGAAGGGTGCTTCCGCAATCAGTCCTTCCTGCAAACCCCAGCGATATAGTCGGTCGAGGCAGGCGACGGCGCGGTTCCAGGAAGCAGTGGAGATGCGTTGTCCGGCGTCGGCGCGGCGGCGGACGCGGTGATAGGCAAGGACATCGTGCCGGTCGGCTTGCCATATCGTCTTTGCGCAGGCTTCCGAAAGAAAACGAGCCCAGACAAGAACATCGTAGCCATAGGCACGAAGGGAATGGCGGGAACGAACGCCATGGAGAGGAAGGTCGCGGAAGAAGCGATCCAGATCAGGATCGTACAACGTCCCGTCACGGAGGATTATTGGGATATGGGCGTCAAGGCCATCCCCTGATCTGCGCTCCTGAATGGTAATGCTTGAAGCTGCGATTACATTGTCCACAAGTTGTTCAGCCTTCCCCCGGACCCCCATCCGGGGAGCCAGATTCAACGAAGGAGTTCAACTTGCCCGGCACTCTCCAGGCCGGCCTCCGCCAGCTATTTGGGAGCGCTGCGTCCGGCCTGGAAAGCGCCTCCGTCAGCGTGTGCATCAACCTGAGAATAGGGCTTAGAGTCGGTGCAGACTGTCAAGATAAGGCGATGAGCTCTTCACGGGCTCGTTCCGTCCTGTCCTTTGCATAGCGCGACAGGTCACGGCCGACGCGATGTTCCGCCGCCGTCCAGTGAGTTTTATGCCGATATCGGCATAAATTGCATTATGCCGTAAGTCCGATTATGCCGCATGGCCGATTTTCAAGGATGAGACTTCTCCTATCGGCCACGCGACGGTTCGGCATAATCAGAGTGACTCAAGGAATGCGAGCAGTTCGTCGTTGGGTCGATATCGCCCTGGATGAGTTTTCGGGCTGGTGATCTGAGAAAGGGCTTTTTCCTTCAAGCGCATGTCGGCGTGGATATAAATCTGGGTCGTCTCCACGGATTCATGCCCAAGCCAAAGTGCGATCACAGATTGATCGACCCCGTGATGCAGTAGCTCCATCGCCGTGCTGTGGCGCAAGGTATGCGGTGTCACTCGTTTGCTTCCGAGGCTCGGACATGCTCGTGAAGCCTTGAGGCAATGTTTACGCACCAAATGTTCCAACGCATCACGACTAAGCCGTTCTCCCCGGATTGAGGGGAATACGGGACTGTCACTGTCATGTCGTTTCCCAATCCATGCCTGGATCAGCTTTGCCGTGTCGCGACGAAGGGGCGTGCTGCGTTCTTTTCGGCCCTTGCCGACACAACGGATGTGGGCGCCAGCGCCGAAGACTATGTCCCTGCAGCGCAAACTGATGAGTTCGGAAGCGCGCAGCCCGGTCTGAAGCGCAAGTAAGAGCAGGGCATGATCGCGACGCCCCACCCATGTCGTTCGATCTGGTGCCGCCAGAAGCGCCGCTATCTCCTCTGCGTCGAGGAACGTCACGCTTCGCTTGACGTATCGCTTGCTCGGCATCGAGAGAATACGCTGACAATGGAGAAGCCAGGTCGGATCGGCCATTGCGACGTATCGGAAGAATGAGCGGATCGCGGCGAGACGGGTATTGCGCGTTCTTGCCGTGTTACCGCGCGCCGACTCGACGTGGGTCAGGAAGTCGGCGACAAGATCGGCATCAATATCGTCGATCGTCAGCTTCGTGGGCGGTTTTCCATGCCTTGAGCCAGCGTAACGGACCAGCAGGCGGAAGGTGTCGCGATAGCCGGCGATGGTGTGTGGGCTTGCCTCCATTTGTGTGCAGAGCCGGTCGGTGAAGAAGTATTGGATGAGCGCGGGGAAGTTTGTCGCTTTCATTGCTCTTTCTCCGCCGAACTCATGATCCGGGCGGAAGCCAATTCCAGCAATTCTGGCACGGCTTCCAGATACCAATAGGTATTGGCGGGGCTTGCGTGACCAAGCCATGTGGTGAGCTTGATCATTTCGCGCCCGACGTCCTGGCCGGAACGATACCAGTTCAGCATCGTGCGAACCGCAAAGGTATGGCGAAGGTCATGGATGCGCGGCCCGCGTCCATGACGCTTTTGGCTTTGTCTCTGCCTCAAACCGATCTGCTGGCAGACCAGCGCGAAGTTATAGCGTGCGCCACAGTCGCCGAGGCGATGGCCCTCGCACGTGACGAACATCGCTTCTGACCTGCGACCCAACAACCTGTCCCGCTCACGGCCGTAGCGTTCGAGCTGCTGAACGACCGTTCGATCCAGCGGCAACAATCGTTCCTTGCCAAGTTTGCCGAAGCGAACACGAAGAACGCCGGTCTCGATATCAAGATCTGCCTGGTCGAGACGCAGGGCCTCGTTAATCCGAAGCCCTGTCACGGCAATCAGGCCGAAGAGCGTCGAGCAGGTCAACCCGCGCATGCCGTAAACCGAGGGCAACGTTTTGGTACGCTCGACAATCGCGAAGATTTCGGCGTCGCTGTAGATGTGTGGATGCACCCGCTGGACATGTGCGGGCACCAAGCCTTGGGGCGGAACCTCGTGTCGCGAATCCATCCCGTGCAACCAGAGGGCAAATTGACGGGCCACCCGGAAGCGAGCGCCCCGTGTTCCGGCACTGGCGGCGGGAAGGCTCTCCAGCCAGCGCATGATCAATCTGGTGTCGACATATTCCGCGCCGTCCTTGTCGGCAAAGGTGGTGAAGCGACGCAAGATGCGTTCTTCCGTGCTCAAATCGGCGCCCAGCCGTCGTCTGATGCTGAGGTAGCGCTGCTGTTCATCGAGAAGGCTCATCGTGCAGCCTCCGCAATCGGCCACGGCTGTGCAATGGAGCGCAAACCGTCCGTGTCGAGCTTTGCATAAATCATGGTCGTCGCGCGTGATCTGTGCCGCAACAGATCGCCGATCTCATCCAACGATGCCCCGGAGCGAACCAGGTTTGTCGCAAGACTATGACGCAGGACGTGCGTTCCTACATAGGGCGTCGGTGGCTTCACTCCGGTCGCCGCAAAAGCTTCCCGCAGGATCGAGTTGATGATCTGGCTGTCCTTAAACGGACGGTTGGGCGCTCGGTGACTGACGAACAGAGTCCGCGTTGTCGTTGAAGTCCGTTCCTCGCGCAAATACGTGCTGATCGCCTCTCCCACGTCTGGCGGGATTGGCAGCCGATCATGGCGTTGTCCTTTCCCGCGAACCAGAATCTGCCCGGTTCGCCAGTCGATGTCATCAAGCTGAACTGCCATAACCTCGGGTGCTCGCATGCCCAGCCTCGCCATCAAGAGCAACATTGCATGGTCGCGGGCGCCCCGCCGCGGATTGGTCGCGACCGATGCCAGAACGGCCTCCACTTCATCGGGCGACAGATAGCGCGGAAGTCTCGAGCCCCACGGCTTGTGTACCCTCGGTACGCAGAGTGCGAGGTTTGAGGTGGTGAGTCCTTGGGCGAACAAATACTGGAAGAAGCAACGCAGATGCGTGGATAGCGTCTTGTCGCGGTAAGGTGTCTTGCGCGCGATAACATGCTCCATGAACGCAACGACGTCGCGGGAGACCAGTGCGCCGAGATCGAGATCACCATCTCCGAAGCGATGAGCCAAGAAGATCGTGGGCTGAGCCCGCGTTGTCGCAATAGATAGATCTCGAGGTTGCCGAGAAGCTCGTGGCGTTCGGCCTCTGCCGCAGTGAGCGGTGGTCGCTCCGCCACGCCGATTTCGATCAGGTACTGGAAGAATCGCCTCGCAAGATTGGGAAGCTTGATCTGGGCTTTCGGCGCCATTGGCAATCGCAGTCCCAATTCGAAAGCAAGTTCCGCGGTCAGATCCGACGGTGCGATGCCCTCGATCTCCATCAACCTGCCAAGACGCCTCAGGTTGTGGCGATAATTTTCCAGTGTTACCGGCTTGTAGTTCTTGGCGGAGAGACTTTCTTCGAATGAGCCAATATAGCAATCGAGGCAATTGATCGTTTTGTTTAATGGTTCCATTTGGCGCTCCTCTTGTTGGAGCCACAAATTTCACCTCAAAACTGCTGTAATGTAATAGGCCCGCGATAGCGATCCGATAGCCGCGGTCGCGGTATTGACAACCATATTATATCCATTACTCTGGATATATGGAAAGCAGCAGCGCGATATCGGCCCTCGCGGCCTTGGCACAGAACACCCGACTTGAGACGTTTCGGCTGCTCGTACGGCACGAACCGGATGGCGTTCCTGCAGGGGAACTCGCGCGACTAATCGACGTGCCGCAAAATACGATGTCAGCGCACCTGGCTACATTGTTACGCGCCGGGCTTGTGAAGAGTGAGCGACAGAGCCGCTCGATAATCTACCGGGCTGACCTTGATGGCCTGCGCGATCTTACCTTGTTTCTGCTTAAGGACTGCTGTGGCGGCTCGACGGAACTCTGCGCCCCGCTCATCGCTCAGCTGACTCCCTGTTGCGCTCCGGAGGCGAAGCCGTGCTGAGCGGGATCCAACTGAGCGAGATAGCTGGCAGCGATCTGGATCTCCGCGCTACCCTCGTCGAAGCGGCGTTGCCAACAGACGATATCGAGGATGAAGGACGCACCTTCTTCAGGGCCAGTTCCAATGAAGGCGAGATTTACGGTTTTTCCGGAATTGAGCGCTGTGCCAGTGACGCTCTTCTGAGGTCGATAGTTGTGCTCCCCTCACATCGCGGCCGAGGCATCGGTCTCGATATCGTTGTGGCGACACTAGGCCGTGCCGGTCTTGGCAGCGACGTCTATCTCGCGACGACGACTGCGACCGCATTCTTTTCACGCATCGGGTTTGTTGAAGTCGCTCGCGACAGCGTGCCGTCAGCCGTGCTGGCCACCCGACAGCTTTCCTCAATCTGCCCATCCTCTGCGACGATCATGAAGCTGATCAAGCCGCCGAGCTAACCACGGACCAGAACCATGACTGACAAGACCTACAACGTGCTGTTCCTCTGCACGGGCAATTCCGCTCGCTCTATTCTCGCAGAATCCATCCTTAACAAAGAGGGCGACGGCCGCTTCAGGGCATACTCCGCTGGTAGCCAGCCAAAGGGTGAGGTCAACCCCCTTGCACTGAAGGAACTAGAGACGCTTGGCTATCCATCGACCGGTCTTTCATCGAAGAGCTGGGACGTGTTTGCCGCACCTGGTGCACCGGAGATGGATTTCATCTTTACGGTTTGCGACAGCGCGGCCGGCGAGGCCTGCCCCGTGTGGATCGGCCATCCGATGACCGCCCACTGGGGCGTCGAAGATCCAGCCGTGGTCTCCGGCCTCGACATCGACAAGCAACGTGCCTTCGCGCAGGCAGCCCGCTTTCTCAAAAACCGGATCCTCGCATTTGTAAACCTGCCGCTCGTCTCCATCGATCGACTGGCGCTGGAGACCAAACTCCGCCAGATCGGCGCGATGGAAGGTTCGACCTCGCCGCAGGGAAAGTCCGCCTGATGTCAACATTTGAACGATACCTGACTGTCTGGGTCTTCTTTTGCATCGCCGTTGGCGTTGCTCTCGGCCACCTGATGCCCGGCGTCTTCCAGGTCATCGGTAGCGCCGAGATCGCCAAGGTCAACATCCCCGTTGCGATCCTGATTTGGTTGATGATCATTCCGATGCTGCTGAAGATTGATTTCCGATCGCTGGCACAGGTCGGGTCGTACTGGCGCGGGATCGGTGTCACCCTGATCATTAACTGGGCGATCAAACCGTTTTCGATGGCTCTCCTGGGATGGCTGTTCGTTGGCTGGCTATTTAGGCCCTATCTGCCGGCAGACCAGATCGACGCTTATATCGCGGGCCTGATCATCCTTGCCGCGGCGCCCTGCACGGCCATGGTCTTCGTCTGGTCGAACCTGACACGTGGCGAGCCGCTGTTCACCCTCTCGCAGGTTGCCTTGAACGACGCGATTATGGTCGTGGCGTTCGCCCCGATCGTCGGCTTGCTGCTCGGCCTGTCAGCCATCACTGTGCCTTGGGCGACGCTTGCCTTGTCGGTTGCACTCTATATCGTCGTGCCTGTCATCATCGCCCAGGTGCTGCGAAGCCGCCTGACCGCTGATGGAACCACCCGCGCACTCGATAGCTTGCTCGCCAGGCTTCAGCCGATGTCGCTTGGCGCATTGCTCGCCACGCTCGTGCTTCTCTTCGCCTTCCAGGGCGAGCAGATCATCGCCCAACCGGCCGTCATCGCATTGCTGGCCGTGCCGATCCTGATCCAAGTCTATCTGAACTCCGGTCTTGCCTACCTTCTGAACCGCATGGCAGGCGAGCGCCATTGCGTCGCGGGGCCATCGGCCCTCATCGGCGCCAGCAACTTCTTTGAGCTCGCGGTTGCCGCCGCCATCAGCCTTTTCGGATTTCAGTCGGGCGCGGCGCTCGCCACCGTCGTCGGCGTCCTGATCGAGGTGCCCGTCATGCTGTCGGTCGTCTGGATCGTGAACCGCTCGAAGGGTTGGTACGAGGCATCGCCCGCCGTCGCCCACAACGCTATCACCGAAAGACCCTGACTATGGACGCTACCATCTACCACAATCCGGCCTGCGGCACGTCTCGCAACACTCTGGCCCTGATCCGTGCGGCCGGGATCGAACCCACCATCATCGAATACGTGCAGAACCCGCCATCGCGCGAGCAACTCTCTACGATAATCGCAGATGCCGGTCTGACGGTCCGCGAAGCGATCCGTGAGAAGGGCACGCCCTATGCGGAACTCGGCCTCGACAATCCGGAGCTGACCGATGACCAGTTGCTGGACGCGATGATAGCCACCCCGATCCTGATCAACCGACCACTCGTCGTTACGCCGCTCGGCACCAGGCTGGCCCGCCCTTCGGAGGTCGTGCTCGACATCCTGCCAGCAGACGCCTTCAAAGGACCGTTCACCAAGGAAGACGGCGAGCAGGTCCTCGACCAGGAAGGAAAGCGCATTGTCTGAGACATTTCCCGCACTGCACGACGACCATCTTCAGCCGATTGCGCCAGAATCCCTTCGCCCGGCGTTCTCCACCCACAAGCCACGGATCCTGATCCTCTATGGATCGCTCCGGGAAGTGTCGTATAGCCGTCTGCTTGCCTTCGAAGTCCGTCGGCTGCTCGAACGCCTCGGATGCGAGGTGCGGATATTCGATCCTGCGGGATTGCCGCTCCCGGACGAGGCACCCGTCAGCCATCCCAAGGTGCAGGAACTCCGCGACCTGTCGCAATGGTCGGAGGGCCAGGTCTGGATCAGCCCGGAGCGCCACGGCGCGATGACAGGAATCATGAAGGCTCAGATCGACTGGATCCCGCTGTCGCTCGGCTCCGTCCGCCCCACCCAGGGCAAGACGCTGGCGGTGATGGAAGTCTCCGGCGGCAGTCAGTCCTTCAACGCTGTGAACCAGTTGCGCATCCTCGGCCGCTGGATGAGGATGATCACCATCCCCAACCAGAGCAGCGTCGCGAAGGCGTTTCAGGAATTCGACACCGATGGCCGGATGAAGCCGTCATCCTACTATGACCGCGTCGTCGATGTCTGCGAGGAACTGGTGAAGTTCACCATCATGACCCGCGATGCTTCTTCCTACCTCACCGACCGATATAGCGAGCGGAAGGAGGAGGCGGCCGAGCTGGAGAAACGGGTCTCGCTGAAGTCGATCTGACGGATCAGGCCGTTGCGGTGGCAGGCTGCCGGCAGGAGGCGGCCACCGCGACGAATGCCGCGATGCTGATCGCTCCGAGGCATGCGTTTGCGACGAGGGCGAAGCTCAGCCCGATATTCTCCATGGCCGCCGCGAACACGAAGGGCGCCCCGGCGCCAACCGCCAGACGGGCGGCCGCCATCTTGCCGGTGATCGCGCCATATCCGTCCGATCCGAACAGGTAAAGGGGCAGGCTCCCTTGCGCGATGCTGTTGATGCCGGAACCAAGCCCGAGGCAAATGGCGAAGGCGACCGCACCCGGCAGCCAGTTGCCCGTCATCAGAAGGATCAGGACGCCGAAGACGATCAGCACAGCCGAGAGCACGGCCAGACCCGGCGGCGACAGGTTCTTCCCAAAAACCATGTTGATCAGACGGCTCAGAACCTGCGCCGGGCCGAAGAGCGAGCCGATCACGACGGCGGCCGTGCCCAGCCCGATCGATCCCAGCATCGGCACCATATGGGCAAGGATCGCGGCGAGCGTGAAGCCAGAGAGCGCGAAGGCAAAGGAGACGATCACCATCGCGCGGCGCCGGGCGTGTGGCGGGATTGCGCCGATGACCGTCTCGCGCGGTCGGACCGCCGCGTCGCCTGCCTTCTTTCCGAGGCTTCGGATCCAGAAGTGCAGCGGCATGCAGATGAATAGGTTCAGCGCCGCAAAGACGAGATAGATCTCCCGCCAGGACAGATAGCCGGTGAGCGTCGCCGAGATCGGCCAGAAGATCGTCGAGGCAAATCCGCCGATCAGCGTCAGATAGGTGATGCTGCGAGAGGCTGTGCGGGGATCGCTCTCGACCAGCGCCGCGAATGCCGCCTGATACTGGACCATGCCGGACGAGACTTCGAGCAGGATGATGGCAATGGCGAAGATCGCGATCGAGGGTGACCAGGCGCAAAGGGCGAGCGTAAGTGCGGCAAGGGCAGAGCCGATCGTCATGATCGTGGCTGCGCCGATCCGGTCCATCTGCTTGCCGATATAGGTCGCCGACAGGCCACCGATGAACAGCGACACGGAGAACACACCAAACACTTCCGCCAGCGACAAGCCGAGATCCGACGCCATGCCGGGCGCCAGGATGCTGAAGCTGTAATATAGCGTGCCGTAGCCGATGATCTGCGTCAGGCCGAGAGCCGAGACGAGCCCAGCCGAGATTTTCGAGCTACGCAACGACGTCACTCTTGTCGGCCGGGATGCAGCAGTCGTCGGCGCGCTCGCCGTTCTCCCTGATCGCCGGATGACCAGCGCAGCAATCCTCCATCAGGAATTTGACGAGATCGGCGAGCGTGTCGTAACCGGCGGTGTAGATGATCGAGCGGGATTCCCTTCGCTGCGAGATCAATCCTGACCGCTCCAGCTCCTTCAAATGGAACGAGGCATTCGTGGCGGACACGCCCATGCGCTCGGCGATCACGCCTGCGGCCAGTCCTTCAGGCCCGGCCACGACCAACGCTCGGACGATGGCAAGGCGCGTCTCCTGAGACAGCGCCGCGAACGATGAAAGGGCTTGACGTTCATCCATACTTCAACAATCCTTGAACTATTGGATAGAGGGATAACCCACATGAACGCGATCGACAAGTCAGTTTCGACCGACATCAGTCTCGGCCATCTCCTCGATGTGCTTGCGGTGGCGCCGGATGCCCCGCTCATCTTCAGTTATGAGGGCCGTCCGGTTCGGGCTGGCTATCACGTCACCGAGGTGAAGGCTGGGCAGTTTTTGGCACTCGACTGCGGTGCGAATCCGGAAGCATGGTCGGAGATCTTCGTCCAACTGTGGGATATCGATGAAGATAGTCGGACACACATGCCGGCCGGCAAGTTCTCAGCGATTATCCGTAAGGTCGCCGACCATGTGCGGTTAGAGCCGACGGCAAAACTCACGTTCGAATTCAGCAACGAGAGCGGCCAATGGCCCTCTACTGCGCAGCCGCGCCTCGTTTGATCTCGGGGACATTCGAGGTCGAGCTTGCCGCTCGGCCCGCGAGTTGCAAACCGCTAAACCGATGGCTGGCTGAGGACAGGGCGGCAGAGACCATAGTCTGCTGCAGTCCTCTGCAAACATCATGCCGGGTGTCGTAACGAACGCCGACCGCTGATTGCCAACATCGCTGCACCTAATCCACCAGAGACGATCGAACCGAGCAAAATCCCGATCTTTACGTGGTCCTGGACGTTCGGATCGTCGAAGGCAAGCAGTCCGATGAACAGCGACATGGTAAAGCCTATGCCGCACAACATTGCCGTCCCCGCCATCTGGCCCCAGCCTGCCTGCGCCGGAAGCTGTGCTAGACCGAGTTTGACGAGTATCAGCACTATACCGAAGATGCCGACAACCTTGCCGAGGAACAAGCCGACCGCCACGCCCATCGTCAGTGGTTCGGCAAAGACATCTAGCGTCAATCCCGATAATGACACACCTGCATTCGCGAAGCCGAAAATCGGCACAACGATGAAAGCGACCGGCTTGTGCAAAGCATGCTCCAGCCGGTGCAGCGGAGACTCTGCAGGTGCCGCTTCCGGCGTTCCGGGTGTAACCTTCAGCGGAATGGTCAATGCCAGCATCACACCTGCAAGCGTCGCGTGAACGCCTGACGCGAAGACCAGTACCCAGAGCACCGCGCCCAAAACTAGATACGGCCAGAGTGCCGTTACTTTCATGCGATTGAAGATGACCAGGTTGCCCAGCACGATACCTGCACCCGCGAGCGCCATCAGGTTGAGGTCGGCAGTGTAGAAGACGGCGATGACAACGACGGCGCCTAGGTCGTCGATAATTGCCAGTGCCGCCAGAAAGATTTTGAGGGACGCCGGTACGCGGGAACCCAAAAGCGAAATGACTCCGAGCGCGAAGGCGATGTCAGTCGCCGTCGGGATAGCCCAGCCACGCAATGCCGTCGGATCGTTCCGGTTGAAGCAGACGTAAATGAGGGCGGGCACGAGCATACCGGCAGCAGCACCGGCGCCTGGCAGAATGCGACGGCTCCAGCTGGAAAGCTGTCCATCCAGCATCTCGCGCTTGATCTCCAGGCCGACCAGCAGGAAGAACACCGCCATCAACGCGTCGTTGACCCAGTGCTGCAAGCTAAGAGGGCCAATATAGACATGCAGTAAGTGGAAATAGGTTTCGGCCAACGGCGAATTTGCGACGACAATCGCGATAAACGCTACGGCCATGAGCACCAGGCCACCGGATGCCTCGTTGTCGAGGAACTTGCGCAGAGTTGAGTTTGTGCGGCCCTTTGGAACTGTCGAAGACATGGGTTCACGCTCCCTGTTTGGAAGTTGATCGAAGTCTCCGTCGATTTCGGGGGAACCCGCAGCGCACGCAGCACACGCCTGTCCAGTTTATAACCGTGCTGGCGGCACGGTTCCAGTAAAACCGGCCAATTCCGTACCGATTTCTCGCCGCTGCGAACGATTTTGGTGATGCTGATGACCAATATTATGCCGATCGGACTCAATAACGGCCCCCAGGCAAGCGCCCTTTCCAAGTCATGCGGCATAATCCGGCTTACGGCATAATGGGTGACCTCATGACCCAGGACGGCGTAATAGCTTTCGGCATCCTGGAACGCCTCGAAACTCGGCATCTGAATGGTGTCGCTGGATGGTTGATAGAAGGCTTGCGATCCGCCATGTCGGATGACCGCGCCGGTATTGCCGAAGAAGCGGTCCGCATGGTCGATGCGCTCGAGCGGCTCTGCGATCGGTTCCGGGCGGCGATAGTAGTGATCCGGAAGCCCCTCGATTTGATCGCAATTGAAGACCGTGTACGCCTTGAGGAACGGAATGTCGCGCTCGACTTCGCCGCCACCCGCGTCCTTCTCGGTCTTCGTGAATCGGCTGGCATAGACCACGGTCGCGCCGCACTCGCCCTTGCGCACATGCGCGCCGAGCTCGTTTGCCTGGCGCAGCGTCATCCACGTCGCCGACATGAAGCCGCTGGCAATCCTCTCCGACCAGAGCAGGAGCACATTGAGCCCGGTGTATGGCTGGCCGTTATGGCGTAGCGGCCGGCTCACCCGGCCGGACAGGTTGCTGGCGCTCCAGGGCTGCACCCAAGGACGCACGCCCTTCTCCAGATCGGCGACGATGCGCTCCGTGATGCGTGTGTAAATGTCGGCGCGCGTGCTTTCTGATTTCCTGCTCATTTTCCAACCTCCGTTTTCCAAGAGGCCGCGCCCATCGCGGCCCCGTCGCGGAGGGCCGAAAGCAGGAGCGATCGGGGGAAGGCGCACCGAAACGGCCGCAACGCATGTGAAGGACGGCGTAGCCGTTGCGCCTTGCCGCCGGCTCCTGCAGGGCCGACGAACGGGACGGGGCTGCGATGCCGCCCCGCCCTCTTTTCGTCTTCCCTCTGTCTTCATGTTGAGCTTCACCCCGACGGTGACATAAAAATCGCCGCCTCAGCTTGAGGTGGCCTCCTCACGACGAAGGCGGAGCCGAAGCTCCGCCAGGTCGGCCTCAATCGAAGGCCGACATCTGCGCTGCGGCCGCCTTGCGGTCGAGCCTCTCGCCGGGATTGTCTACCGGCCTGTCAAAGGGCTTCCAGGTCTCTCCGACGATCTGCTCGTAGGCAGCGACTGCGCCTTCGGCGGCCATCCTCAGCGCATGGGCCTGAATGCCCATGTCGGCTGCGAATTCACGCTTGCGCTGGGCGGCGCTGTCATATCCGACGGGACCGTCGAGATCCTCGTCACGGGCATCAGTGGCACCCTTGGCGGTGGCGTCGCGCGCTTCGGTGACGGCCTTGCTGTAGAACTGGCCGGCGCCATGCGCCGATCCGACATAGGCGCCGACGATCCGCTGGAGATGGATCTGCATCGCCCGTTCGCCGAGGCCATCAGCAAGACCGGTTGCGGTCTCAACGATCAGGCGTTCGTGCATATCGCGGATGCCGTCGCTGTCGAGGATGGCCGTGCCGAAGCTTTCGGCGATCCGGAGCGCCTGCGCTTCGTCGGGGCATGTCAGGCGGACCATCTCGATGGTGGCGCCCTTGCGGAGCTGGACGACGCGCGCGGAGGGGCGGGAGGCTTGACGGGAAGAGGTTGCAGGCTTTGCCATGGTGGTATCCTTTTCGGTTTTCCCGAAGCGTTCGACCCCCTGGCCGTCCTGTCCTTCGGTGCGGTCGAAAGGAACCGGCGCAAGCCGGGCGTTTCAGGGTCCGGGCGGGCCAGATCGAGCGGAGCCGGTGCGCGGGCGAGCGGGTCTCCCAGACCTGCGAAGCCCGCGTGCCTGCTTTGCGACAAGCGGCATGCCCGGCCGCCCCGCGGCGCGACAGCGGCCTTGAAACGGACGGGCGCCGGTTCAGACGGCCACAAAAGCGAAGGACAGAACGGTCAGGGGCATTGACCCCGGATGCCAAAGCCGGAAAGGAAACCATGCAAGCCGCGCGCCAGACCTGTTCCGATCAACCGATGACCCTCGCGCGCTGATGCCTCGGCCGCTTCCGCTCCACCACGATGGATTGCCGACCTGCGGATGGCGTGGTGTGGACCGTCAGATTTGCTCTAGGCGCTATTCCACGATAGACACGCATCTGACATCACGACCGACAAATAGGTATTCCCCAAAGGAACACAGTCGATGGGCGAGCAGAACGACGACGATTACGTCTACGACCAAGCAACCGGCGAATGGCGTCCGGCATCAGAGATTTCCGCCGAGAAGGCAAAGTATCAGCAGGCAGATTGGACAAGTAGTATTTGCGTTCTCCGTTTGAGCGCCACTCACCGACCAGCCAAGCCTCTTCGCCGGGCATATGCTGTTGGCCCTTATCGAGGATGCGCTGTGGAGGTCCATCGGCAATACGTATACGTTTTGCGGCAAACCGCGCCGACAGACGGCCCTTCGTGCCTCGCCGCCAACTGACTGTCCTCCATCGCGCCTCCGCCAGGGTCGTTTCGGCCGCCACCGACAGGATATCCGGAATTGGATGCCGGCGCGGCCGACCATGGCCGGAAACCGGGAAGATCAGCGCGACATCATGAGGATAGACCTTCTGATGCTTGGGGATGCCGACCGCCCAGACGAGACCACGATCACTCAAACCTTGGCGGAATGCAGCCGACAAGCCATACCCGGCATCGGCAAGCACGACGCCGAAGCGCAGGCCCGCCGCTATCAGGCGGTCAATCTCCCCCAGGGCGATCTCAGGCTTGGTGCGTGGCTCCCGCATCGCCTCGGGCACGCCGGCCTTCAATAGCCGTGATGGATCCCCAGTCCAGCTTTCGGGCAGAAATAGCCGCAAAGCCACTGGCACGGGATCCTCATCTCGCGCCAGCGTCAGCGATACAAGCGTCTGGCAATTCGCTCTCTTACCCAGCATCGACGCATATTGCGGGGCGACGCCGACGGAATGCTCCCCTTTCTTCGGGAGAGCTGTGTCATCGATCACAAGGAATGCATCGTCTGCGCCGAGCATCCTATCCGCCTGACGCGCCAGTTCCAGACTGAGCGGTTCGTCGTCCCAGATACCATCGGAAATGAAATGATGGAGACGATCGTATTGTCCCGGAGCCAGGCGTGCGGCCATCGGCTCAATGCTCTTACGATCTCCGGGACCGATCAGACCAGCGATATAAAGCGGACACATTGCGCTGCGCTTCCTGTGCCCGAACCGATCGATAAACGGCTGTAAAAATAGCGAAAGTTCTGCGCTCATATCCGTCATCGGCACCTACACTCAAAAGGTGCCGGCAGAATCTCAAATCAACCTTGCCTCAATCTGCCAAAGTAGTGCTAGTGTTCGCGATTTCACCCGCACGTCACAACCCACGAGATCGTAGTTGCATTTACACAACAAGCGAGCGAAGTGGTGCGCTGAAGGTAATCTTGAGCCCGTCGTTTAGCCATTCTCTAGTCAAGCTTCCATCAATCCCCTGCAAAGCTGCCCGTTCAAGTGTCGATCCAAACCCCTCCCGCCGATCCACCGGGGGCGAGAGTGTGTCGGTGGTTTCAATCCAGAGAATATGAAGCTGGCTATCTCGCTCGCAGATGCTCACTTTCAACTTCCCGGTGTCGTTTGACAGCGCGCCGTATTTGGCGGCATTGGTTGCCAGTTCGTGGAAAAGCAATGCGACTGAGGTGAGAGCGTTTCCGCAAAGCGGTAGATGCACACCGGTGACAGAGATGCGCTTCTCGATTTCGTCATCATGCGGCAAGAGGATTGATGTAAGCAGCGTTCTGACGTCTGTAGAATTCGCCACGTCAGCCTCGCCGCTCAGATAGGGCAAAGTTAGTTCGTGCGCTCGCGCCAATGCCTGTAGGCGACCAGTTAGTTCGTTTGCCAAAGCCTCGCCACCCTTTGTAGCGCGCGAACTCAGCCTGACGAGGCCTGCGATCAACGTGAAGAGGTTCTTGATGCGGTGGTTCATCTCCCGCAAGAGGAGCAATTGCCTCGCGTGCGCACTCTGTTGGGCGCCGATGTCCCGGGCGATCTTGGAGGCGCCAAGAATCCTTCCAGCCTCGTCTCTCACTGGAGAGATCGTCACGGAGATCTGCACAGGTTCGCCGTCCTTTCGCCGCCGCACCGTTTCGAAGTGGTCAATACGGTCGCCTGCTCTCAATCGGGAAAGGATTTCGTCCTCTTCCGAAAGACGATCGTCGGGAATGAGAATCGTGATAGGTTTGCCAACGACGTCGGCGGCGCTGTATCCGAACAGACGTTCGGCACCGCGGTTCCATGTCATAATGATGCCTTCGAGCGTCTTGGTGACAATGGCATCATTGGAATTTTCGATGACGGAGGCGAGCCACGCATTTGCTTCAAAGGCTTGGCGTCGTCCTTCGACATGAAAAGACGATTTTGATCTGCGCATTTCTCGCAATTTATCTATGGCCACTATTCTGTCCCTCGGTCTGAATCAGGACGGTTGGCGCCGCTTCAACCGATTTGCGCTGATTTGCAGGGTACAGCTTAATCTCCGTTGTCCTGATAATCGGGCGGTAAGGCGTTGTTGGAACCGCGCGCCTGTCGAGTATCTTGGTCATG
>JAFKJU010000087.1 GCA_017305935.1 Hyphomicrobiales bacterium
CCATCCGGCCAAATCCCGTCTTGATCGGAATTGTGATACCAGAGCGTATCCCGAACTCACCGGCCTCTCCGTAAAAGTTCCTACGCTCCTTGCTCATCCTGAGGGATGCTTCGTTGGACCAGGCGAACGCTTCCAACTGATCGCGCGCGTTTCGCACGACGGGATCGATCAACGCGTAGGACTTCTCGAAATACCGCTGCTGCCACTCGACGTCATAGTTTGAGATCGCCGTCTGCGTCTCCGCCTGAAGATTGAGATAGGCATAGGCGCCAAATCCCGCTTCCCGGCTTAACTTTTCCAGGGTCGCCTTCACCGTGGCTTCGTCATGCGCCAAGGCGACCTGTTCGGTCAAACGCTCAAACCATTGGTTCAATTCATGGCCTCCTTTGCGTGAGGGTATGAACGCAACAAGGTTGCAGTCATAAGTGGCAGTACCCCTTGTCGGGGGCCCGGTAGCTCCGAAACGGAGGCGAAGCGCATGATCGCGCCCGCCTAAACCTGACTATTATGAGAAAGATTTTAGCCACGCAAGATTGTATTATGTCGTCGCGATTCAATTACATCGGCGATGACCATTTTGCGCCAAAGTCTATTCTATTGCCGATATGAATTCGGGAAAATTATATCCTGATCGACGAGCACGTTGAATTTGTAACCCGGTCGGATCCTGATGGTCGGCTGCACATTCAGATTTGTCGAGATTGTCTGCTCTGCGACACGACCGAACGATTCGGCAAAGTTCCGCCGCGCTGCATCCGAAGCCGTATCCTGCGTGGCCAGCGTCGAACTCTCCGGCATCGACATATCGATCCCAGTACCTATGATAGCGACAAGTGCTGCAGAACCGAAGGTTCGCCAGAGATGGCGATCAACCTTATCCTTGAGGCCGCCATACCCCTCGGCATCCGTGCCGGACATGCCGCCGATCTGAAGCGTCGAGCCGTTGGGAAAGATTATGTCGGTCCAGACGACCAGCACGCGCTCCTGCCCGAACGACACCTTGGAATCATAGCGACCGAACAGCTTTGCCCCCTGCGGGATGAGCAGCCGGTGGCCGGTGGCGCTGTCATAGACATTATGGCTAACCTGTGCCGAAATCCTCCCTGGAAGGTCAGAGTTCAAGCCCGTGATCATCGTGGCAGGAATGACCGATCCCCGCTTCAGCTCGTAGGGTGAGAATTGCGGGACCACTTGATTTGGCAAATAGCCAAGATCCTTGATGTCCTGGTTGAAAAAATCCTCCTTTGAGGTCTGCCCGTTATGATCGACGTTCTGTCCGAGCAAACCTGACTTCATCGCAGCGCTGTAGAGATCGGATGCACTGTTTGTCGTGGCACTGAGTGGTTGGCGGGCGCCGGCCCTCGTTTCGGAAGCGCTCTTCTGGACCTCGGAAACGTCTACCTTGAGCGGAGAATCGAGCGCTGTTGCCCGGGCCTGGAGGCTTGCCATCCTCTGACGCTGCGCTTCGCGGAGGATCTGCTCGTCCTGTTCCCGCTTCAGCCGGGCCTTCCATTCGGCTTCTGGTTCCAGCTGCGATCGCTGTTCCGTCCGGACCTCGTTCTGCCGCTCCACGACGGTCTCTCTCACCGGCTCGCGCTCGACAATGACGGGCGTCGGCTGAAACACTTCGCGCTGCTCGGGTTCGCCGATGATCCCGTCCGTCACGCCTCGTTTCAGCTGATCGCCAAATGTTGTCGCCGGCGACGCGGAGGTGGTGTCGAGTGTCGAGCTCATTTCCACGGTTGAAGGAGAGACCGCGCCACGACAGGCCGACGATCACGACGCCGAAGAACAGAACGATGATGACGATCGCGACGATGATCGGCAGGCGATTGAGGCGCCGCATGCTCTGTTGATCGTCGGCATTGTCCGTCGTGCCGAGTTGGAGCGATTGAACCATGCTTTCCCCTCCCCTCAGTTGCGCTGCATGATCGAAAGCGGACTGGCGGGCGTCGCACCGGCCGACGTCGCGTTATAGGCACGACCGAGCGCGATGGCCGGGGTGCTGACTCGGGCCAGAACCTGTCCGTCGAAGCTGTCGATCGACCATGCAACCTCGACCGGCTTCTGATCCTTGCCGACCTTGCCATCGGCGATGACGGTGTATCCCCATCCCTTCAGCGCTGCCTCGAGTGCGGCGGCGTACTCGGAGGCGTCCTTGTCCATTTTGAGGGTCGTAGTGCCGGCCGGGCCGACCTGTTCGGCAAGCCGGCTTGCCATGTCGCCTGCAATAGCGCTGGCGGTCGCGCCAGTGACGGCAATCGGGGTGGAACTGGTTGTCAGCGTTTCATCCGCGGTCTGGCAACCGGAAAGGATGGCAGTGATGATGATGGCGGCAATGGACTTGTTCATCGGTCAGCCTCCCCGCCGGATGGTGATCTTCTGCTGCCGCCAGCCAACCCCGGAGACGAGCACGGCCTTATCGACGGCGTAATCAACGATCATCATGTCGTTCTTCATGCGATAGTTGACGATGCGGTTCTGGCCACCGCTGACGACGAACAGCACCGGAGCGTCCTGGCCGGAGATGGACCGGGGAAACTGGATGTATGTCTTGGCACCGTCGGAATAGACGCGCTTCGGCCGCCACGAGGCGCCGCCACTGACCGAATAGGAGAAGTTCAGCTTATCCGGCGCAGTTCCCGGAATGCCGCCAGTCTCAAGCCGGGCATTGATATCAGCCAGTTTGGTCGATACATCCTCCGGATACTCGAAACCGATCCGGGCCATGTACTGGGTGGGATGGGATTTGAGCTGGATATGATAGGTCCGCCGAGAGGTCGTGACGACCATAGATGTGACGAGGCCGGCCTCGGACGGCTTGACGATCAGGTGGATCGCCTGCCCGCCGGTTGCTCCCGACGTCGCAGGTTCGACTTTCCAGCGGACGGTGTCACCGACAAGCACATCGCGGATGATCTCGCCGCCCTGCAGCTCGATGTCGCAGACCTGAAGCGGTGAGCAGATGACCGAGGGTTGGGTCTCCCCGAACAGAAAGATGACCTTCCCGTCTGGCCCGGTTGTCACCAGACCTGGAGTCCCTCGCCACTTCCGCGAGATATTGGTGCCCTTCACCTCGTTCGACGTCATGCTCTGCGCCACTGCGCAGTCCGTAAGGACAAGCCCGGCCATGCAGCCGACGGCCGCGATCAATCCTGTTCTGTGCATGTGAATTCCCCTGCCCTTAAAGCTGTGCGGTCCAGTCGAAATCCTGGACATAAAGACCGATCGGGTTGAGGCGGATGATCGCCTCGTCCTGTGGCGCGGTCAGCGCGACCGTGGCAATGCCGCGAAACCGGCGCGTGCCGGTTTCCTTGCCCTTGCGGTCGCGTTCGTATTCGGTCCAGTCGATCTGGTAGGTCTGGTTGGAGAGTGCGACGATGTTGTTGACCTCGATGGCGACGGTCGATGTCTTCGCCTTTTCGAACGGTGAGTTGCCCCGAAACCAGGCATTGATTTTCTGGGTCGAGGGATCGGACGTCCTGAGCAGCGCATATGTCCGATCAATATATTGCTTCTGCACCACCGCGTCGGGAGTGATCGACTTTAGGCTCGTGATGAAGTTGCCGAGTGTCGCGCGAACGACGCGGGCATCAGCATACTCGATCTGCTGGGGGAAG
>JAFKJU010000088.1 GCA_017305935.1 Hyphomicrobiales bacterium
TTTTGGGCAGGTTTCGATCGAGTCTAAGCGACTTGCGTATGCAGACACACAAGATGTCTTCATCGATCGCGCGCTTGGTTGGATCGCCCGGCGAAGGGGCCCCGCGACCTCTAAGCTGGAGACAAACTTCGACGAGATTACTGAGGAGCTCCGTCGGCTCTGGCCGTTCATCAATGAACTACGAAGTGGCTACACTGGCGCACCATCGAGCGTTCGGGGTGGCGTCAACTTCATGTTCGAGCTGTTCCCGACTCTCGCACGCTCCGAAAGCGCTATCGACAGTATTGTAGAGGTTTTGGAGATTGGCCGCCGTTTCCGAATACTAGGGAATTTTGGCCTTTGCTTTCATAAGCATGGCAGGCTTTTCCCATTCAGCGAACTAAGTTCGGGTGAGCAACATATCCTGAGCACAGTCACCAAGATCGTGGCAAACATTGGTGGGAGTACAGCTGTTTTCATCGATGAGCCAGAGGTAAGTCTCCACCCGGCTTGGCAGGCAAGATACGTGCCCTCGCTTCTAACAACCTTGGAAGACAACCCACACACACATGTCGTGATAGCAACGCACTCGCATTTCCTAGTCTCTGACCTGCATCCGAAGAATGGCTCACTCACGATAGCAAAATCTGGAAAGACACCATCTTTCGCAGCGTATGACGGAGAAGTCTTTGGAAGGTCTCCCGACAATATTCTCTATCGAGTTTTCGGTATGGGTTCTGCGGGAAATCGATACGTCGAACATGACTTGAAGCTAGCGCTTCAGATGATTTCAGGTACCGGAGAGCTAAACGAGCAGGCGCTCAGAGAAATCTACGAGCGGCTGCTACCCCTGGCCGCTCCTGATAATCTGGCACTCGCTGAGATACTTTCCTCAATCGCCACGTACCTGGAAAATCGCGGCAATGCTCAAAATTGACGAGGCCGCAACAATTCCTGCCGACGTACAAGCAGGACTTGATGCAATCCCTGCTGCTGAACGAAAAGACCACTGGCCTCGCGCTACAAATGCCGTAAAGGCCTTCAAAAGGGCTGTTAAGCAACACGGCATGGCTGTGCAAAATGCGAAGTGCGTATGGTGTGAATCCAAAGTCGGTTTCTCAGGAAGGCGATCGGCGCACAGGGACCATATTGCGCCGAAAGATTTGTATTCGGCTTGGACCTTTGAGCCATACAACCTCGCCCTTTCATGCGAGTATTGCAATGGATTCGAGGTCAAAAAAGATTTGGATACAATCGCCGTGCTTGCTCCAGCATATGCCGACAGCCAATTTCATATTGTGCATCCCTACTTCGACAATCCGGAGGAGCATATTAGCTTCGTGCAAGAGGAAGCACGAATTGTCATGAAAAGCCTTTCACCAAAGGGAATTTGGACCATAAGCAAGATGCGTCTGGACAGTCCATCGGCCACCGCGAACAGAGCGCTCGAGGCCGCTTTGAAGGATATCGCTTTACCTGCACATCTTGCCGCTCTTATCGAACAAGCAATGGAAGGCCTTTAGATAATTGCCCAAGCCCGAAACCTCCCCCTCCCGGTCATCTCGCGGAGCCCGAGCTCCATCACAATCCGCCGCGCCGCCTGCGGCGTGACGCCGAGCGTCTTGGTGACCGTCCCGGCATGGACAAGCGGCGTCGCCATGACGAGATCGACGAGCTCCGGCAGTTTTGAAGACGTGCGCCGTCCCAACAATTTGCGCTCCATCATTTTTCGCGCGAGCGCCAAGCGGTCATGCTCCTTGAGCCCGATTTCGGCCGCCGCGATCAGCCCGTCGGCAATGGCCAGCAGCCGGACTTCTCGGCTGCGATGCCGGCGCCGATCGACGGGAATAGTTTTCAGGCCTAGATTTATCGCCACCAGGTGAGCACCGGTGGCAACGCCACCCTGGCGCAGGATGGAGGCTGCGAGGTGCCGACCGAGCCAGAGCGCGTGTTGCAGCACCTCAAGCGTGTTCCAGGCGTCGAGGGCCACGACCGTTTGCAGAACCGGCGGCAAGTGATCCGCCTGTCGCAGTACGGTGCGCCACTCTTCCAGCCGCGCGTCCTCGTCCCAGTCGAGATCATAGACGAGTGGATCGCGATTCCGCGACTGGCTGGTCGGCGCAGCCGCCCGCTGCAACACGGCTTCCGAGCGCGCCAGCACCACATCGATGGCGGCCAGCTCCGCGTCGAGCGCGCCGACTTCGCCACCGTTGTCCTCCCCCTCCCCTTCTCCGACCGCATCGGGCTGCACCGCGGCGACTTCCCTCTCGACGTCGTCGTCACCGAGAGATGGGGAAGGCGCGCTGGCAACAACGTTGTGGCGGCGCAGGCTGCGGAGACCGTCGGGGGTGAGCGCCCAGCCGGGCGGGTGCGCTGCGATGCGCCGGCGGGTGCGCAGGACGTCGCGGGCAATGGTCAGTTCGTGTGTTGGCGTGCGGATGTCATGACTGGCATCGTGCAGGACGAGATCTTCGAGATGGACGAGCTCGCCGTCGATCCAGAGGGAAGCGCAGGCATCGGCGAAATGGCATCGTTCGAGGAAACCGCTGCCGACCTCGGATCGGGCGATGCGCTCGTCGAGACGGGCGAGTGCGGTTCCAGCCTCGGAGATAGGCTTGAGCAGGCTCTGGATGGGAAGTTTCGCGAGATCGTAAGGCATTGAAATCATGGTAAATGATTTGCTAAAGGAACTCTAGCTATAAGTTAAAGTTCCTCACCGGATACGCTTGTTAGTACGATTGTCTACCATCGATAAGTAACCCATATCGTATTGAACAAAGCTCTTTGACAACGAGCTATTCTGGACATGAAAGCCCCGATTTCCAGGCGTTTCAGGCGATCTGGAGGCCGGAGAAATCGCGCTAGAGACGTTTACAAACGATCCATTATCTGTGCGTTCTTTATCTGAACAAACGCGGCGGAATCGAGGAAAAATCTATGGCAAAATCTGCGAAGAAAATCGCCCCTGCTTTGCCCCGTCGGCTTATCGGCTATGCACGCGTTTCTACCGACGACCAGATCCACGATGCGCAGATCGACGAACTCCGGGCCGCCGGCTGTGACCGTATTCACCAGGAGCATGGTTCTGGCGCGTCTCGTGCCCGGCCGGTTCTCGCCAGGGTGCTGAAGGAGCTGTCTGCCGGCGACGTCCTGGTCGTCGTGCGGCTGGACCGGCTGGCACGTTCGGTCAGTCATCTGCTCGATGTTATCGAGAACCTCGAGGAACGAGGCGTCCATTTCCGATCGCTGCGCGATCCGATCGACACTTCGACGCCACAGGGCATGTTCTCACTCCAGGTACTTGGTGCTGTTGCCCAGCTCGAGCGAGCACTGATTGCCGAGCGCACGAAGTCGGGGATGAGGGCGGCCAAGGCACGTGGTCGCCTAGCAGGCAATCCAGGTCTTCGCGAGCGGCGACCAGAAGCGATCCGTGCTGCCGCAGCCGCCAAGAACCGGGTCTACCTCGACGAACTAATTACGTCTGCCCAAACCTGGCTTCCGACGGTAAAGCAGCTTCGGCCGCAGCATAGCTGGGACAACGTTGTGCGGATCCTCAATCGGAAGGGCCACGACTGGACTGTCGAGCGCCTGCGCCGCGCCGTCCATCGCTTGGTGAGAGAGTGGCGGCGATCGCGATCGCAGATCCCTCTTTGACGCTGCGGGATATCGCAGGTCAGTTGGATCAGATGGGAGAGCGTCCGGTTCGCGGCGGCCGGAAATGGCAGCCCTCATCCGTCAAGGCTCTTATGGATGAGGCGTTTCGGTTTGGGCTTCTGAGGAACTGAGCAGCTCGCGTGCTAACCGCGAGATCGCTTTTGAGCGGTTCCGCGGCGCCAGCGTCGAGAGCTTGTTCCACCGCGGATCTTTGATCGCCGTGATAGCCAGTCGTAGATAGTCGGCGTCTGATCGACGTGGCGGTTGCTTTTCCCGCCGTTCCGCCTTTGGACACTCGGGTGGGATCCGATCGGGATCGTTCCTGCCCCCAAATCTCGTGAACGCCCAGATCAGCCATTGGTCAGGAGGACCGAGATCGGATCGCGCATTGCCAATGTCCAGCATCTGCGCGATCGTCAGAAGAGTGGAACACCGCCAAGTCACGGACAAAGCGGTCATTGGCGCATCTTCGGTCACTGGTATGGAAGTTCGACCGAAAGGGCACTCTACACCGAACAAGTCGATTTCAGGCCGCAGGGTGTTCGGAGAGGCAGTCCAAAGAAAGCGGATCGCTTCTTTGAGCTTAGCGAGTGTCGTTTGCCCCCTCCCCTCCTCGGCGTCATTGATCGCCTTCATCGTTGCGATCAGCAATTCGGCATGGCGTCGCTCGGAAGGCGCCGGCGGTGCGCGGGAAACGGCAGCCAAACAGCCGGAGCAGATTAGTTCGGCCAAGCCATCCCGATATTCAAATCGGAAACTGCGACCTGCGAAGCATGCTGGGCAAAAATAACGCAAACGCAGTCGGTGGATGGTGCACGCGACTGTCTCGGCGCGCGACCAAGTTCGGCGGAGATACTGATCACGATCATTTCGCCGATCGTCCTCAAGGCAAGCCGGGCAGATGCCGCACGATTGGGAACGAAGCACGTAGCCTAGGGGTGCAGCATGGCGGCAGAGTGCAAGCTTTTCGACGATGTCGCTGCGGACTCTGCAGGCACGGGCCCATCGTCGTAGATTTTCCAAGGCAGGATTGAAATCGCGGTCCTCGGACACTGAGCCGTCGAGGTGCAGCCAGGTATCGATGTCATCAGTCCCCAGAGAATAGCGAGCTGCGACCCTGCCCTGCCAGGACGAGATCAGCTCATCCTCAAAGGGCCGCGGTGCCAGAGGGAGGAGCTGAATGGGCTTCACCGCGCAATCCGTCTTTGCAGCTGCCGCTCGGAATACCGTGTCATCGAGATCAGCGGCAAAACTAACTCACCGGCATTGAAGCTCTCGAGCGTGATGCGTTCACTGCCGCTTCGGATCGCCTCGACTGCGGCGGTCTCGATCAGACGGAAGATCCGGACGGTCACGCCATCGGTCAGCTCAAGTACACGTTGACGGACCGCGGCCGTCCCGATGTCAGATGGCTCACGGAGCGGCAAAATGCCGGCCAGGCTCGATAGAAGTTGGGCCAGATATTTGTCGTTGGACCAACGTTTCAGGTGTAAGGCCTCGAACCGTTCGGCAAGTTGCTGGTCGGTGAGTAGGGCCTGCCGGGCGAGATCGGTCCCCGCGCAGATCAGCGGCACCTTTAGATCGTTTGCCAGAAACCGGATGACAATGAGGAATATCCGCTGCTGTCGGAAAGTGCCGGTCAGGACAGCATGGATCTCGTCGATGATCAACATGCGTACGCCCATGTCCCTCATCAGGCTCCGGCAGACAGCTTTCAAGCGCCAGGCCGCTTCGTATTGCGGCCCTGGCGCTCCAAGCGCGCTCAGCAACTCACCGTAGACATCGCGCTCGACAGGTTCGGCCGGCATCTGCATGGCAACGACAGGCATGGTCGTAATGCCAGTGCCGCGGTCGAACCGAGGCGGGTGATCCCGCAGGAACTTCCGAATGATCTTTGTCTTACCGATCCCGGTATCGCCGTAAAGGAGAAGGCATGGCATCCGATCACGCGCAGGATAGGACAGAAGATCCTCCAGCCGCCTCATCACCGAGGTTGCCTGCGACGTCTCGAACCATCGATCAGCTCGCAGCCAGGCAATCCGTTCGTCAGTGTCGAGAGCGGCGTACTGGCGATAAGCGGGCTGCAGGTGCTCATAGGCGGTCATGACCATTCCTCCACGGACAATGGCGGCAGATCGTCGAAGACTTCCGGGGTCGGCTCGTACTCGGGGAGCGTGATGCGATCGCGCCCTGCCGACAATGCCCGCTCATTCCGCTCGGCAGTCCGGCGAACGGTTCGGGTTTTCTCCACGGCGTCCGCCAGAAGGCGGCGCTGCTCGGCGATCGTCGAAAAGATGAGATCTTCGTTGACGGCCTGGACGCCCCTCGCCTGCAACGCAGCCATAGCCAGGCGGTGCTCGCCCAGCGTGATGCGAGGGCGCCGAAGATCGGCGAAATGCACAGTCTCGACGAAGTTTTCTGCCCCTTCGACCTGAACACGCGATAGGTCACGGGGATCATATCTAACGCGCACCCTTTGGCCTCTGCCAGCCCATGGGCTCAAAACGTCGTCCCAATACCGAAGCCCAAACAGATGGATGCCGTCTCTGCGGACGAACCGTTCTTCAAACGGCAGGAAGTCCTTCAGAAATTGCTCTGGATCGTGGGGAAGCCTTAGCGGATACGGTCGATCCACGAGGCTGTCATCCCAGGCCAACCTCAGCAGACAGACGGCGGCTACCTTTCTCCTGTCCCGGGATCGCGTCGAGGAGCGAGCTGGCGACCGGCGCGGCGCGATAGAGTGCGATAAGTTCGTACAGACGCGTTCGCTTCAGACCGAGATCCCGACAAACGCCTGCCAAACGACCGGCTGAAATCCGCGTGGCCGAAGCGAGCGGACGGATAAGCGCCTCGCGGGCGATCGCTTTTGTCCAGGCGGCCTCAGTTGCCGCCATCTTGTCGGGTTTCTTTGTCATCGAAGATCTCCTCGTCCCGTCACGGTTCGAGTGAAATTCAGCGCCGATTACTTCAGACGCAACGATGACGCCCGACTGTTACAGATCCAAGACAGTACCCGCGAACCTTCATCCTGAGATCGGTGCAGGACGATATGCGCGCTGCATCGCAACGATCAGCCCGAACGTGACGATCGCGAGCGCCCCAAGCATTACGCCGACCGTGAGCGATAGAAAAATGCCGATGTGTGCCATCGCGAATGCCATGACTAGGGTCAGGACCCATTGATTTGAACTGACGGCTGTGATTCAGATG
>JAFKJU010000089.1 GCA_017305935.1 Hyphomicrobiales bacterium
GTAACCATCCGGCCAAGGCCGCGGGGCTTATGATTTCGCCTTGTCTGCCATGATGCGTTTGATCTTTTCCGGATCACATTGCTCGTCGAGAAGGAATTGGCGAACACCGCCTTCCCAGGACCGCGCGTCGGCGAGGAACTCCTGCAGGCTCTCGATGCCGCCGTCGGTAAAGGTTGTGATGCCCTCGTCGGTGCCGTCGTAGACATGGATCATCTCGCCGTAGTCGATGTTGTCGGAATTGCTGGCGATTTCTTCAAGCAACTCGAGGTTCTCACCGATCAGCGTGGCGACATATTCGATCGTGTAGACATGCGTCTGGCGCGCCATCAGGCCGCCACCTGCCGGGCGCTTCCGGCGGACCAGTTCCACGGCAACAGTTCCGGCAGCCTTGATACTGGAAGGCTGGGCATGCGGGCGAGCACGTCCGCCAGCCAGGCCTGCGGATCGATATCGTTCATCTTTGCCGAGACGATCAGGGAATACATGAAGGCAGCACGTTCGCCGCCGCGCTGGGAACCGGCGAATAGCCATGCCTTTCTTCCCAGAGCAATCCCGCGCAGAGCGCGTTCGGCGGCGTTGTTCGAAAGGCAAAGCCTGCCGTCGTCGAGGAACCGGGTGAAGGCTTCCCAACGCCCCGCCTTCTCGAACATGTAGTTGATCGCCTTGGCGACGGGATTGTGCTTCGACATTTGGGCACGCTGGGCCGTGAGCCAATCGTGCAACTCCTCGACGAGTGGACGAGCATGTTGCTGTCTCGCTGCGAGCCGCGCCTCGGCAGGCATGCTGTTTATGCCGCGTTCGAGGTCGAAGAGTGCGTCGATGCGGGCCACGGCTTCGAGCGCGACGGGCGATATCTCGTGGGCAGGCTTGCCCTTGCGCACGTTGCCGGCGATGTCGGCCAGTTCGAAGAACTTGCGCCGTGCATGGCTCCAGCAGAGCGCGCTCAGTACCGGCGCAGGGCCGCGGTCCGCACGGTAGAGGTCGTTGTAGCCACCATAGGCATCGGCCTGGAGAGTGCCATGCCACCCCACGAGATGCCTGTTTGGATGGGTCTTCTCGCGATCGGGGGAAAAGTAGAAGAGTGCCGCGGGAGGCGCGCCGCCCGCGAAGGGGCGGTCGTCGCGGACGTAAGTCCATAATCTTGCCTGCCGCGTTGCACCCCGCGCCAGAAGCGGCACGGTGGTATCGTCGCCATGCAGCCGTTCGGCGGCCAGAACATGGGCGCGGATCAGATCATGGATCGGCTGCAGCGCCGTCGCGCAAGCCCCGACCTGATCGGCCAGCGTGGAGAGGCTGAGATCGACGCCTTCCCTGGCGTAGCGCTCGGCCTGGCGGTTCAAGGGCTGATGCTGGCCAAACTTCTCGAACAGGATCGTGGCAAGCAGGTTAGGCCCCGCCCATCCGCGCGGCGTGGCATGGAAAGGTGCCGGTGGCTGGCTGATTTTCTCGCAATCCCGGCAGGTGAACTTATCGCGAACCGTCTGGATCACCTTCCACTGGCGCGGGATCGCCTCCAGCGTCTCGGTGACGTCTTCGCCCATCTTCACGATCCGGTCCGAGCCGCAGCAGGTGCATTGTGAGGGAGCTTCGATGATCAGGCGCTCGCGCGGCAGGTGCGCGGGAAACGGCTTGCGGGCTGGCCGGCGGCGTTCGAAGGCGGAGACATTCGTGATCTTCGCTGCCACGCGTTCCGCCGCGATCTCGTCCTCGGTGGCATCGGCCTCGAGTTCCTCGAGCTGCAATTCCATCTGGTCGATCAGCCGGGCGCGGCGTTCGGAGCTCTGGCCATACTGCTCGCGGCGCATTCTGGCGATCTCGAGCTTGAGGTGCCGGATCATCGCCTCGGAGGCCGTCACGACGGCGCACACCTGCGCGCGGTCGGCCTCGGCGGAGGCAGCACGCGCTTCTGATGCCGCAAGCGCGGCGCGCAATCTGGCTATTTCCGAAGCAGCATCATCCATAGCCGAAAGCTACCATGCAGCATGCCGAAAGCCCAACAAAAACAGAGTAATGCAGTCGATTAGCCTGCCTTCGAAGGCCGCTGCGTCCAACGTGGATTGCGCCAGTCGATACCTTCCAGGAGATATCCCAACTGCGCCGCCGATACCGGCACAGCGGAGCCATTCTGGCTGACCGGCCAGATGAACTTTCCGGCCTCCAGGCGCTTCAGGTAAAGCGACATGCCGACCCCGTCATGCCATAGCACCTTGACCAGATTGCCCCTGCGTCCCCGAAAGCAGAATATCTCGCCGCCATGGGGATCGCGGCCGAGGCCTTCCTGCACCTTCAGCGCCAGGCTGTTCATGCCGCAACGCATGTCCGTCACGCCACCCGCGATCCAGACCTTCACACCAGCCGGAAAGGCGATCATGACGCATCCAGAACCGGCAACAGCCGGGCGAGGATGATCGGATCAAGCGACGCCGGGATCGTCAACCGTCGACCGTTCGGCAGGCCGATCTCGATCCTTTTGTCATCTTCCGGCCGGGGCGGCGAGGCCTTCTCGCAAGATGCCGTCGCTGGCGGCGAAATCGACAGCGGCATGAAGCCAGGTGACGTCGAAACGCTTAGAAGGCCGTTCCGGTATTCCCGACGCCAGGTCGTCAATAGAGATCGCGACAACCCATAACGTCGCGCCGTCGCCGAACCCTGCCGAAAGCCCCGCAGGCTTTCCTCGACGATCCAAACCTTCTCTTCGTCCGACCAGTCCCGCCGACGACCAAGATCATCGGCGGACAAAACCTCAACGGGGGAAATCACTGTAGCGTATGACATAAGGCATGCACTTAAAGCCAATCAGCACATCAGGGCAGACGGCCTTCGGCGGAGGCATACATTCAAATCAATGGGTCCTGAGCCTAAAACGGCGGCTTGCGGTGCTCCAATTGCCGAAATGCTCGGGCAGGTCACGCCAAGGCGAGCCAGTGCGAACCACCCAAAGCACTGCTTCAATAAAAAGCCGATTGTTACTACCGCTACGACCGGGATCGGTGCGCTTGCCAAGGCAATGCGGCTCCATCTTCGCCCATTGGGCATCTGTCAGAATAAAACGATCCATCTATAGCTTGAAGCACATCAAGCCAACTTTGTGAATCCCCATAGGCCTTAGTTCACTTTTGCCAAAGTTGGCAGAGAGACCGGATTTCGATAGGGAGGTCGCCGCATTGATCGCCTCCCAGATTATTCAGGTTTCGGAACCGAAAACCACCATTCTCGCTCCGGAGCGTGATGGTATCCCGGGTGAAATCGTTCGGCGAGCACTGGCATGGAACAGCCAGAAGGAGCCACCTGTTCCAACTTTTGAAATCAGTACCGAGCTCGCCGCCCAGCTCAGATGTCAGTATGAGCTAGACCGCGCCGATAGCGGCGAAAAGGTAATATGACGAACTCGAATATCGTGGGGTCACGTTAGGCAGTGTGGACGGATTTGATCAAGATGAAGCCTGCGGCGATTGCGACGATGGATGCGAAATTTTGCTTGGTCTTCTCGCATCGTAGCGCGACGCGCTTGAAGCGTTTGAGTTTTCCGACTGCTTGCTCGATGCGGGCGCGACC
>JAFKJU010000090.1 GCA_017305935.1 Hyphomicrobiales bacterium
GAACGGTATCTTGCCAAAGGCAAAACCGGACCAAATAAAACGGCGTTTTGCCAAGGCAAAATACCATGGCGCGGGGTGGAGCAGCCCGGTAGCTCGTCAGGCTCATAACCTGAAGGCCGCAGGTTCAAATCCTGCCCCCGCAACCATCTCAAATTGCGATGCCAAATCGCGTAGATCAGCCGCCCCAACCGGGCGGCTTTTTTGCGTCCGCAAGTTCTGATGGTTGCGCCCTCCCGCAACCACCTCAACTTGGGGATCGCGCAAGTTCTGGCCAATGCCAGTCCCCGCAACCATCTCAACTTGCGATTGGCCCGCCCCTCCGGCGGGCCTTTTGCTTTTGAGCGAAATCGCAAGGATTCCAGCCAGATCGCCGCGCACGTCGATCTTCAGCTCGTCGTCCTCCGGCGTCAGGATGATGTCCCGCACGAGTGAGCGGATCAGGTCGGCCGCAGTCATCCGCTTCGCCTCCGAATCCTCCTGAAGCGCCGCGTACAGCTCGTCGACCTGGACGTGGTAGTGATGAGCCATGTTCGGATGAAGGAGGGGGGGCGGCTCTTCCGCCTCTCGCAGGAACGCCTTCAGCTCTTTCTGACGACGCTCCAGGACGACCATCTTCTCATTGAGACGATCGGCAGCGCCGCCCTTCAGGATGAGGTTCAGGAGCGTATCGAGTTCCCGGTCTATCCGTTTGACCTCGGCTTCGGCCGCATCGATCGAGGCTCGGCCCTCCATGCGGAGCCGGTTCATCTCGCGGGTGAACTCGTCGCAGAACTCCTTGAACAGCTCGGGGTCCATCAGGTGATGGCGCAGCGCGTTGAGGACGCGCGCCTCAAGCTGATCGCGCCGGATGTTTTTGCGATTGTCGCAGGTGCCCTTGTTGCGGGCCGTCGAGCAGCCGACCAGATCAGCCGAGATCATCGAGTAACCGCCGCCGCAACAGCTGCACTTAGTCAGGCCCGAGAAGAGGTATTTGGGGCGCCGGCGTTCCCGGAAGTGGTTCTCGGTCTCGCCGTCGTCGCTACGGTTCTGTTTGACGGCCTGTTGCCGCTTCTTCACGGCCTGCCAGAGATCGTCGTCGAGGATGCGTAACTCCGGCACGTCTTGAATGATCCAGTCCGCCTCCGGGTTCATCCGCGCCTGGCGCTTGCCCGTGTCCGGGTCTTTAATGAATCGCTGCCGGTTCCAGACCAGCTTGCCGACATACATCTCGTTGTTGAGGATGCCGTTGCCGCGCTTCGGGTTGCCGTTGATGGTGCTGAAGCCCCAATCGCCGCCGCCCGGTGCGGAGATGCTATCCTTGTTCAGCTCGAAGGCGATCCGCTTGGCCGATTTGCCCGCGGCATAGTCGCGGAAGATACGGCTGACGACATCAGCCTGAACCTCATTGATGGTCCGGTCGCCACGCACCGGCTCGCCGCTGGCGTCGAACTTCTTGACCACATCATAGCCATAGGAATTGCCGCCACCGGACTTGCCCAGCTCGACGCGGCCACGCTGACCGCGCCGCGTCTTGTCGGCGAGATCCTTCAGGAACAGGGCGTTCATCGTGCCCTTGAGCCCGACATGGAGATGCGTGACCTCGCCCTCGGATAGAGTGACGATCTTCACGTCCGAATAGGCCATCCTCTTATAGAAGCCGGCGATGTCTTCCTGATCGCGCGACAGGCGATCCATCGCCTCCGCCAGCACATAGCGGAACCGGCCGCGCGTGGCGTCCGAGATCAGGGCCTGGATACCGGGGCGCAGGAGCGAGGCGCCGGAGATCGCGTGATCGGTATATTCCTCAACCACCTGCCAGCCTTGCTTCTCGGCGTGGAGACGGCAGATGCGGAGCTGGTCGGCGATCGAGGCGTCGCGTTGATTGTCGGATGAATAGCGTGCGTAGATCGCAACCTTCACGATGCATTCTCCTGGGATGTCAGGAGCGCGGCGTGCGGCGCCCTTTCATCTGTTCCTCGTAAATCTCCCGTGCAGCTCGCCGGGCGAGCAACCGTACCAGCTCTATCAAGCGTGGGTCGGAGCCTTCGCCACGCCGCGCGAGCGTCAGCTCCGGCTCTATGAGCCGAAGCGCGCTCGTCTGCTTTGGGCGGTTTTTGTGATCCATCGTCGCGCCGTTTGATGTCGGTTGCAAGTTGATGGGTTTCACGATCCTTGTGAATCCAAGTATAGGCAACGGAAATCAAAGGCGAATACTCGGCGGAGAAAGGAGCTGATGCGCGCGGCATAGCGTGCTCCAGCGACGAACAGAATACGCTGGCGTCGTGAAATGACCTGCTAAAATGCCGCGAAACCTGCTCCATGTGACCTCCTCGACCGCCATCCCTTTGAACGTCTTTCATCAAGACAGTCGGGCTGCGAACAGAGCCGATAATAGCGTATTGCGTTTGGCGCTACAAGCGGCTATATTTCAGTCAAGGAGAATGGTCATGGCTGCCACCGTTGAACGCAAGGAATACCCGATCTCGATGCGCCTGCCGGAAGCGGACGTCGCGATGATCGATCGCGCAGCCACCTTGCGTGGCCGTTCTCGGACGGATTTCGTGCGTGATGCCGCCGTGCGCGCTGCCGAGGAAGTCGTCATGGAGCAGGGGCTGATCCGCATGAGCCCGGAGGGCTTCGCCGACTTCATGGAAATCCTGTCCCGTCCGCCCACCATCGTTCCTGAGATGATGGAAGTGCTCCAGCGGCCTGCGCCGTGGGAACCCGGCTACGTCACGAAGCGGTAAGCCGTGGCTTTATCAGCTCCTGAACCGCTTACTGCCGAGCATGACGTTTCCGAGTTCTCCTGTGGCAAACCGACACTCGATCATTGGCTGAAAACGCGCGCCCTTGCCAATCAGGAAAAGGGCTTCACCGCGGTCGTGGCCGTCCATGATGCCGGGCGCGTCGTCGGATATTATGGTCTTGCACCGACGGGGGCTGTCCCTTCGATCCTGCCTCGCGCAATTCGCACTGGACAACCACCCAATCCCGTTCCCTGCCTGCTGCTCGGGCAACTCGCGACGGATACGGCCTGGGCCGGACAGGGCATCGGCACCGGCTTGATGAAGCATGCCCTTGAGCGTTGCGTTCAGGCTGCGCGTCTGGTCGGCGGGCGCGCGCTGATGGTCAACGCCGTCGATGAAGAGGCTGCCCGGTTCTGGCAGCGACGCGGCTTTCTTCGCTCGAAGGACGACCCGTTGGTCCTGCTCCGGTCGATCGCCGATATCGCCGCGATGCTGGCGGCAGGTGGAATCGGCCGCGAGGGATGAGCCTGGTCCGGCTCAATATGGTGAAGGGGGAAGTCTTCCCCTGCGGCCGAGCCTGTAGTCTCGGCCGACCCCTTCGAGCGGGGAGACCCCGCAACGCCCCTGAAGAGTGAGAGTGGGGATCGGAGATCCAGTAGAGTGTCCGCCGTCAGCGCCCTTGAGACAGATTCGGGATTTTCGGGAAGGGAGGATTTCTGGATCATCGCAGCCATTCAGGAGCGCAGATGAGACAGAAATCGGTGCCGGAGAAAGCTCCGGCAGAGCAGGTGGTGAAGGACATCCGGCGCG